>NZ_JAUTBO010000001.1:2702500-4508481 GCF_030819335.1 Rhodococcus sp. SORGH_AS_0303 | reverse complement strand
GCACCGTGTTGAAGACGAGGATGCGATCTCCGGTGAGGACGAGCTGGTCGCCGTCGTCGCTCGGGTGACGCAGGACGTCGAGGACCCGGTCGTCGAGTCCGAGCTCCTCCACCCGCCGGCCCACGCCGTCCTCGTCGAGGCCGAGCATGTCGTGTGCGCTGCGGCTCAGCAGGACCACCCGACCCGACGGATCCAGCGCCACCACGGCCTCCTTGAGGCCCTCGAGCATCGCCTGCCGCTGGCGCACCAGGTCGACGATCTCCCCGGCCTCCATTCCCATGGTCTGCCGCTTGACGCGTCGGGCCAGCAGGATCGACCCGACGGCGCCCAGAACGGAGGCCACGGCAAGGTAGATGACGAGGTCCGGGGTCGCCTGCGCGAGGCGCTCCCACACCGACGGGTACTCGCGGCCGACGATCGCCACACCGACGATGCGGCCGTCGGCATCGAGCACCGGGACCTGTGACTGCACGGACGCGTCGGGGGACACCGCGGTGTTGGCGCTCGTCTCGGCGAGACCGGTCCAGGATCGGCCCGTCCGCGCGCCCGCTCCCTCGGCCGCCGATTCCTGTCCCACCCGCGACGGGTCGGTCGCGACGACGATGATGCCGTCGGGGTCGGTCAGTTGCGCGTAGTCCAGACCCGAGACGGCCCGCACCGACTCGACCGCACCCTGCAGCGCCGTACGAATGCGGGGCTGGGCGGAGGCGAGCAGTTGTCGCACGGTGGGACTCGCGGCGAGGTTCTCGGCAGCCGACTGGACGCGCAGACCCTGTTCGCGCTGGAAGGTCGCCGACGCCTGGGCCAGCGACAACCCGCTGATGACGACGAGCACCGCGACGATGATGAGAAGCTGCAGTGCGAGCAGTTGCGACGAGAGGGTGCGGCGTGTTCCGAAGATGCGCAGTCGCCGCCCGATCACGAGGTGAACCGTACCGCCGGGCGAGCGCGGAATTCGTGCATCTGCGTGCGCTGCGGACGCTCACAATGAACACAATCCCGTTTGTGCACCAAAGGGTGACCACAGTCACAGGATCCGACACAGTGAGACCGTGCCCATGAACCGACGCCTCCGCATCAGCGCTCTCGCAGCGTTGCTCGCGGTGCTCTGCACGGCGACCGCGTGCAGTGCGGGGGTGTCGGCCATGGTGACCGGGGCGGAGGAGCCGGGACTTCGTGTCATCGCTCCGTCGGTCGCCGGTGGCGGTTACGACCTGACCGCTCGCAGTCTGGCCCGAGGTTGGGCCGCGGAGGGCGTCGTGGTGGACGACGTCCTCGTACTACCCGGATCGGGTGGTGTCGTGGGACTCAATCGTCTCGCTCTCGAACAGGGCAACGATCGACTCCTGCTGGTGATGGGGCTGGGTCTGGTGGGCGCACTGTCCACCACCCCGTCCGATCACGAGATCGCGGACGTCACCCCGATCGCCCGACTCGTCACCGAACCCGAGGTCGTCCTGGTGCCGGCAGCATCCCCGCTGCGGACTCTGGCCGATCTCACGAACGCCTGGCGACAGGATCCCGCGGCTCTGCAGTTCGCCGGCGGCTCCGCGGAGGGTGGGCCGGACGGGTTGTTCCGGACGCAGCTCGCCCGCACCGTCGGTGTCGACCCGCGAGCATCCGAGTACCGCGTCTTCGACGGCGGCGGCGAGTTGCTGCCGGCCCTGTTGACCGGCGAGGTCGACGTCGCCACCACCGGCGTCAGCGAATATCTGGACCAGATCGCGTCCGGTACGGTCCGGGCGCTCGCCGTCTCGAGCTCCGAGCGCGTCGACGGCATCGACGCGCCCACTCTGCGGGAGCAGGGAGTCGACCTCGACTTCGACAACTGGCGCGGCATCCTCGCCCCGCCGGGACTGCCACCGGAGCGCGTCGACCGCCTGATCGCCGACGTCACAGCCCTGGTCGGATCGCCGCTCTGGCAGGAGATCCTGGCGCAGAACGGGTGGCGGGACGCGCTGCTCACCGGAGACGACTTCGCGTCGTTCCTCCGCGAGCAGGCCGACCTGGTCCGCTCGACCATCGATCCACCCACCGACGGCTGACGCCGCACACCTCCGTACTGCGCCGCACCTGTGCCCGCAGCCTGCCTCGACACACCCTGCACTGATCGAACCCTGCACTATTCGAACAACGAGGAGTAGTAACCATGTTGGTGATACTCGGCTTCCTCATGGTTGCCGCTTTCATGTTCCTGATCCTGACCAAACGAGCGACCCCGGTGGTCGCCCTGATCCTGGTCCCGGTCATCTTCGGCCTGTTCGCCGGCGCCGGGCTCGGCATCGGCGACATGATCACGGACGGCATCAAGTCGCTCGCCCCCACGGCAGCGCTGCTGTTCTTCGCGATCATCTTCTTCGGCATCATGATCGACGTGGGTCTGTTCGACCCGCTGGTGCGCGGCATCCTCCGCCTGGTGCGCAACGATCCGATGAAGCTGGTCGTCGGCACCGCGGTGCTCGCCATGGTCGTGTCCCTCGACGGTGACGGCTCCACCACGTTCATCATCGTGACGTCCGCGCTGCTGCCGCTCTACCTGAAACTCGGTGTCTCACCGGTCATCCTGACGGTCGTCGCCGGCCTCGCCAACGGCACCATGAACATCATCCCGTGGGGTGGCCCGACCGTTCGCGCCGCGTCCGCACTGGGCATCTCGCCCTCCGACGTCTTCATCCCGATGGTCCCGTCGATGATCGCCGGCCTGATCATCGTGCTGCTCTTCTCGATCCACCTCGGCCTCATGGAGCGTCGCCGCCTCGGCTCGCTGATCTACGACACGGAGCTGGTGGGCGCCGGCGTCGGCACCGACGGCACCGGAACCGGAAACGGCAAGACCCGTCGCAGTACCGGAAGCGCCGACATCACCACCGGCGACGACGAGAACGACGGCAAGGCCGGCCAGTTCATCGACGGCCTGGACCCCAACCGCGACACTCTACGTCCGAAGCTGCTGTGGTTCAACGCGATCCTGACCGTCACGCTGCTCGTGATCCTGGTCATGGACATCCTCCCCATCCCGGTGCTGTTCATGATCGCCGCCTCCATCGCGCTCACGTTCAACTTCCCGAAGGTCAAGGAGCAGGGCGAGGCCATCGCTCGGCACTCCGCCTCGATCGTCTCCGTCGTCGCCATGGTGCTCGCAGCTGCCGTCCTCACCGGCGTGTTCTCCGGTACCGGAATGGTCGAGGCCATGGCCGAGTGGCTCCTCGGCGTCATCCCCGACGCGATGGGTCCGTTCCTGGCCGTCATCACCGGAATCCTGTCGATCCCGTTGACGTTCTTCATGACCAACGACGCCTTCTACTTCGGCATCCTTCCGGTCCTCACCGAGACCGCCGCCCAGTACGGCATCGAGCCGGTCGAGATGGCCCGCGCCTCCATCACCGGACAGCCGGTGCACCTGCAGAGTCCGCTGGTTCCCGCCATCCTGCTGCTGGTCACCCTGGCCGGCGTCTCGCTCGCCGACCATCACCGCAAGGTTCTGTGGCGCGCGACCGTCGTGTCCCTCACCATGCTCGCCGTGGGTGTTCTCCTCGGCCAGATCCCCTTCGGCTGATCAGCATCCACGAGAGAAAGGAGTCACCGACATGAGTGTCGCCGTCGTGCACAACAGTTCCGAGGAGGGCCGCAAGGCACTCGGATCGGCAGTCCAGCAGGCCCGGTCCGCAGGAACCGAACTGGTCGTCCTCCACGCCTTCTCCGGATCCGCGGATCCCTCCTCGGAGGCGAAGGAGACCACCGCGGTCGAGGACTCGATCCGCGCGTCGCTCGCCGCGCTCGGAGAGTCCGAGGCGCAGTGGACTCTCGCTGCGGCCCAGCCCGATCCGGACGCGACCACCACCCTGCTCGCGCTCATCGACAAGGCGGACGCCGAGTTGCTGGTCGTCGGGTCGCGGCATCGGTCGGCCGTCGGCAAGTTCCTGATGGGACAGGCCGTCCAGCGCCTGCTTCTCGAAACACCGGTACCGGTGCTGCTCGTCAAGTCGTGAGCGGAGTTCGTACCGTCGCTGTGAGCGCCACCCGCTGGGTGGCGCTCACAGCCGTGTCCGTGGCCGGATGGTTCGCCCTCGACGCCGTCGGCCTGACGGCGCCGTCGTTGTTCGCGGCACTGGTGGTGGCGGTGGTCTTCGCCCTCACCGGAGTGGGGCCGCGCGCCGTCCCGCGCGCGGGATCCATGGCGGCGCAGGGAACGTTGGCCGTCACCATCGGTCTCATAGTGGATGTCGAGACGCTGAGTGCGCTGGGGGACAACTGGTTTCCCGCGGTCGCCATCGGGATCGCGACGCTCGTCGTCAGCGCCGGCTGCGGTGCACTGCTCGCACTGAACAAGGACGTCACCGCGGCCACCGGGATGCTGGCGCTGATCGCGGGCGGGGCCACCGGTCTCGTCGCGACAGCGAGAGAGCTCGGCGGCGACGAACGTGTGGTCGCGGTGGTGCAGTACCTGCGGGTGGCACTGGTGGTGGTGACCATGCCTCTGGTGGTCACGTTCGTGTTCCACGCCGACACCCACTCGGTCGCGGCGGCCGCACCCGACGAGAATGCGCTGCCGTGGTGGGTGGGTCTGCTGTTCCTGCTCGGCGCTGTTCTCGTCGGCATCGCGGTGGGGCGGCTCGCGCGGCTTCCCGCACCGGCCACGCTGGGTCCGCTGATGGTGTCCGGCGCCTGCGCGCTGCTGGGCTGGCCCGTGGGCATCGAGGTTCCCATGATCGTGCTGCCACTCGCGTTCCTGGTCATCGGATGGCAAGCGGGACTGGCGTTCACGATGTCGAGCCTGCGCCTGATCGGCCGACTCTTCCCCTACGCGTTCGCGCTGGTGCTCGGCATCGGCGTGATCTGTGCGCTGCTCGGATGGGCGCTGTCCGCGTGGACCGGGACCAGCCTGCTCACCGGCTACCTGGCGACGACCCCCGGCGGGTTGGCGGCAGTGCTCGCGGTGTCCGCGTCCACCGGGTCCGACGTCACGTTCGTGGCGTGCGTGCAGCTCATCCGGCTGGTCTCGATGCTCGTGGCGGCACCGCTCATCGCCCAGCTCCTGATGCGCCGGGCGGCGCGGAGGCCGGCCGAGGATCCGGTCTCGGTCTAGCGGCGCAGACGCTCGGTGCGCAGTTGCTCGACGTCGGCCAGGTGCAACGGCTCGAGCGGGTGTCCGAGAGCGGTCTCGAGCAGGTGGTCGGCCAGCTCCGGGTTCCGTGCCAGCGCCGGTCCGTGCATGTACGTCCCGATGACCGACCCCTGGACGACCCCCTCGTTGCCGTCGCCCACCCCGTTGCCGATGCCGTGCTCCACTAGGGCGAACGGGGCCGCGTCGGGGCCGAGAGTGGTTCCGCCGCGATGGTTCTCGAAGCCGGTGAGTGTCTGGGTGAGGCGGTCCGACACCGGGCGGGTGATGACCTCGCCGATGGACCGAGTCGCCTGCGGCGCCGTGGTGACGTTCAGCATCGACACACCGTCGACGCGTTCGCCGGAGCTCGTCTCGTACCACTCGCCCAGCACCTGGATCGCCGCGCAGATGGCGAGCACCGGTGCACCGCGCTCGGCGGCGCGCTGCAGTCCGGGGTAGCGCGCGAGGTGCTTCGTCGCGAGTCGCTGCGCCGAGTCCTCCGCTCCGCCGAGCACGTAGACGTCGAGGGACTCGGGCACCGGATCGGCGAGGGTGATCGACACGATCTCGGCGTCGAGTCCGCGCATCAGCATGCGCTGGCGCAGGACGAGCGCGTTGCCGCTGTCGCCGTACGTGCCCATGACGTCGGGCAGGACGAGCCCGATACGAAAATCAGACACCGGGTGCCTCCTTCGCGGTCTCGCGCGCCAGCGCCCGGCCGAGGTCACGGAAGGCCGTGTAGTTCGCCAGGACCTCCACGCGCCCGGGTGGGCAGGAGGCGATGGCCCGCAACGGGTTCGGCACCACGGTGTGGTCGGCTCCGGCGTACGTCAGGCGAACTCCCAGGTCGGTCGCACGTTCACCGGCCGCCACCACCGTGGTGTTCTCGAAGTGCTCGAACCGCACGTCCCACAGCCACGACAGGTCCTCGCCGTCGGGCACCTGGCCGTTGACGGCGATCACCAGGCCGTCGGCGGCCGGGTCGATCATCGACAGTGCTTCCTGCCATCCGGCGGGGTTCTTGGCCAGCAGCATGCGCACGGTGTGGGATCCGTACTGGATCGAGCTGTAGCGGCCCGCCACCTCGTCGACCGCGGACACCGCGGCGACGGCCTGCGCGGGATCGGCGCCCATCGTGACCGCGGCAGCGACGGCCTGCGCCGCGTTTCCGCGGTTGGCCCGGCCGGGCAGCGTCAAACTCATGGGGAGCACGAGACCGTCCGGGCCGTACAGGTTCTCGTCGTCGAGCCACCACTGCGGCTCCGGCCGCGAGAACTCCCGCCCGCCCTCCAGCAGGCCTGTGCTGCGCCAGTGCGTGCCGTTCCACTCGATGGGTTCCCCGGTGCGGGGGCAGCTGACCGAGTCGCCGACCCACCCGCCGCCGGCGGCCACCCACACGGTCCGCGGAGCGTCGTACGCCGCGGACGTCATCAGCACGTCGTCGCAGTTGGCGACGACGACGGTGTCGGGATGGGCGACGATTCCCGCGCGGAGCTTGCGCTCGATCATGTTGATCTCGCCGACGCGGTCGAGCTGATCACGGCTGAGGTTCAGCAACACCAGGACCTCGGGGTTCACGGCGTCGCACACGTGCGGGACGTGCAGCTCGTCGACCTCGAGGGCCGCCAGCGGCGCGGTGCGCCGTGAGTTCAGCGCGGCGACGATGCCCGCGTCCATGTTGGCGCCGTCGGCCTGCGTCGCCACCTCGCCCAGTGTCGCGAGCGCCGCCGCGGTCATCCGGGTGGTGGTCGACTTGCCGTTGGTGCCGGTGATGACGGCCGTGCGTCGATTCGCGCCCAGGCGCGACATGAGGGCCGGGTCGATCTTCAGCGCGACGAGACCGCCGATCATCGATCCCTTGCCGCGACCGGCCTTCTGCGAGGCCCACGCGGCCGCGGAGGCCGCCGACAGTGCCAGGCGTCCGCGGGCTCCGAGGTGCCGTCTGCTGCTGTCGGTCATGGTGTCCGATCCTCCCACACGGGAAGGAACTCAGGACGCCCCGAGGATCCGTTCGATGTCGTCGAGCACGGCCTGTCCGCCGCGAGGTCCCACGCCGGTGATCCAGTACGACTGGTCGACGAGGTGCGGATTCGGGAACGCCGTCGTGTTCGACGTGACGGACGTGGGCATCGACGCCGGATCGTCCGGTGTCGCCGACGTCACGACCACGAGATCGGCGCGGGCCTCCGTCGCCAGTTCGGGGGAGACGTCGACACTGATCTCGTTCGACCACTCCGGGCGGGGCGGCGTGGTGAACCCGGCGCACTCGAGGGTGCTGCCCGCGAAGGAGAGCGGTCCGTAGAGCGTGAGCTCCTCGTTGCGTGGCCGGATGAGCTGCGCCGTCGACCCGGCGGTGTCGAACCTGTCGGCGATCTCGTCGCACCGCGCGTCGTACTCGCCCAGCAACGGCTCCGCGTCACGTCCGAGGGCGCGCCCGACGAGGCGGACGTTGTCCTGCCACGGGTCGCTCTGCGACGCCATCAACACCGTCGGAGCGATCGCGGACAACCGCTCGTACAGCTCCGAGTGGCGCGTCTCCGTTCCCAGGATCAGATCCGGCTGCAGAGCCGCGATGGCCTCGACGCGAGGCTCCGCGACGGTGCCGACGGTCTCGATGCGCGACGCCTCGTCGCCCAGATACGGGGGCACCCCCGTCGCCTCGCTCAGCACCGACGTGCCCACCGGAACGACGCCGAGCGCGACACTCGTGTCGAGCTGGACGGGTTCGAGAGTGACGACTCGCAACGGCGACGAGGGCACCTCCGTGTCCCCGCGCGCATGGGTCACGGTCCGGGTGCTGTCCGCGGCGTCCTCGGCTGTCGCATCGGTCGAACACGCCGAGGCCACGAGGGCCGTCGCGGCGAGCAGGGTCGCCAGGACAGTACTTCTTCTTCCGAACACGCTTGCCGAGCCTCCGTCACAGTGATGGTGAGGGGACCCTAACCGACGGTGGCTCCGGACGGGGGAGTCACGATCCGGGGCTCGGTCGGTGTGGTCGTCGCGGATCGCGGCGAGCGGCTCAGACCCCACGTGCAGCCGCCGATCACGACGGCCGCACCGACGAGGGAGAGGACGCTCGGCGTCTCGTCGAGCACGAGCCAGGACGCACCGATGCCGACGACCGGGACCAGCAACGAGAACGGCGCGACGACGCCGGCGGGGTACCGGCTGATCAGGACGGTCCACAGTCCCGAGCCGGCGATCGTGCCGATGACCACGATGTAGGCGAGCCCGATCAACCCGGAGAACTGCCCGGCCGACACCACGTCGCCGATGGCGGTCCATCCCGTGGTCGGACCCTCGACGACGGCCGACAACGCGAACATCGGCAGCGGGGGAACCACCGTCATCCACAGCATGAGTCGCATCGGCTCGACGGGAACGCCGGAGGCCGGTCGAGATGCTCGAGTCGCCAGTCGGTTTCCGAGATTGCCGAAGGCCCAGCTGAGGCCTGCCAACAGCGTCAGCAGCACGGGCAGGAGGGTGGCGTTGTGGGCACGATCCCACCCGATGAGAATCATGCCCCCGACGGCGATGCCGATCCCGATCCACTGGCGCGGCCCGACCTTCTCCCGCAGCAGCAGCGCGCCGAGAACGACGGTGAACGGCGCCGACGACTGGAGTACCAGCGAGGCCAGGCCGGTGGGCATGCCGGCGTTCATCGCGGCGAAGAGGAACGCGAACTGCAGCAGGCCGAAACCCGTGCCGTACAGCAGGAGCCAGCGCACCGGCACGGTCGGTCGGCGGACGAAGAGGACGACCGGAACGGCAATCACCGCGAACCGCAGCGCAGCGAAGAAGAACGGCGGGAACTGGTCGAGCCCGGCGCGGATGGCGAGGAAGTTCAGTCCCCAGACCACCACGACGATCAGTCCGAGCAGGCGGTCGCGAGTGGTCATGACCTCGAGTGTTCCGGGTGCGACTGCTAAGAACAATCGAATTGTGGTGACCGGTAGCTGTAGCGTTGCTACATGAATGTCGACCGGTTGCGCGTCCTGCGGGCGCTGGCGGATCGCGGCACGGTCGCCGCGGCCGCCGACGCGCTGTCGATGACACCGTCCGCGGTGTCGCAGCAGCTCAAGGTGTTGGCGAGGGAGGCGGGAGTCGCCCTGCTCGAACCCGACGGGCGCCGCGTGCGGCTCACCGCGGCGGGACGCGCGCTGCTTCCTCACGCCGACGACGTGCTCGCCGCCCTCGACCGGGCGTCGGAGGAGATGGCGTCGTACCGCGGCAGCGCACGCGGAACCGTTCGACTGGCGCTCTTCCCCTCGGGCGCCGCACTGTTGCTGCCGGGGGTTCTGGACCGGCTCACCGAGGCGGGTGTGGATGTCGACGCCCGGGACGAGGACGTGCCCGCGTCGGCCGTGCCGGCGTTGCTCGCGGACTACGACGTGGTGCTGACGCATCGGGACGAGCGCGCACCGAGCATCGCGTCCGAGCGGGTGGAGGTGCGTTCACTGATGCGCGAGCCCATCGACCTGGTGCTGCCGCCGGGGCACCCGCTGGCGGAGCGTGATGCCGTCGACATCGAGGATCTGGCGGACGAGCGGTGGATCAGTGTCCGCGGAGGGTTCCCGGTGGACGACGTGCTGCTCTCCATCGCGACGGTTACCGGGGTGGCGCCGCGAGTCGATCTGCGTATCAACGACTTCCGGCTCATGGAGGAGCTGGTGGCCCACGGCCACGGGATCGCGCTGATGCCGCGCCACGCGTCGACGCACCCGGGTGTCACGCAACGCCGGTTGGCCGGGGTGCGCGCGGCCCGCATCTACGACCTGGCGACACGACCCCGCGCCGCGGAGCGTCCGGCCGTGCGGGCCGTGGTGGACGCGTTCGCGGCGCGGGTCGCGGAGGTCACTGCGTGACCCGTGCGCCTTTTGCGTATCCCTGGATGCGCAGAAGGCGCACGAGGGCTACGCCCCGGATCGTGCCGCCCGGTTCACGGCCGAGACCACGGCGCGCAGTGATGCCGTGGTGATGGAGGTGGCGATACCGACACCCCACACGATGGTCTCGCCGCCGCCGGGCAGCCGCACGGCCGCCTCGACGTAGGCCGCGGCCTGGGCGTCGTCGCCGGCGGACATGGCGTGCTCGGAGTAGTCGAGGACGCTGACGTCGTACCCGATGGAGCCCAGCGCGTCGACGAAGGCGGCGAGTGGACCGTTGCCGTCGCCCGTGATCTCCTGCTCGGCGCCGTCGACCTTGACGATCGCGGAGATCGAGTCGATCCCGCCGTCCTCCTCGGCCGCGGTGACGCGCTGCCGGATGCGCTCGAGAGGAACGATCGGGGCCAGGTACTCCTCGGAGAACACGTCCCACATGGCCTTGGGCGACACTTCGCCGCCCTCGCCGTCGGTGACGCGCTGCACGGCCGAGGAGAACTCGATCTGCAGTCGGCGCGGCAGCACCAGACCGTGGTCCGACTTCATGATGTAAGCGACGCCGCCCTTGCCGGACTGCGAGTTGACGCGGATCACAGCCTCGTACGTGCGGCCGACGTCCTTGGGGTCGACGGGCAGGTACGGAACCTGCCACAGCACGTCGTCGACGTCCTGATCCTGTTCGTCCGCAGACACTTTCATCGCATCGAGGCCCTTGTTCACGGCGTCCTGGTGGCTGCCGGAGAACGCGGTGTAGACCAGGTCGCCGCCGTACGGGTGGCGCTCGTGGACGGGCAGCTGGTTGCAGTACTCGACGGTGCGCCGGATCTCGTCGATGTTGGAGAAGTCGATCTGCGGGTCGACTCCGCGAGTGAAGAGATTGAGGCCCAGCGTGACCAGGCAGACGTTGCCGGTGCGCTCACCGTTGCCGAAGAGGCAGCCCTCGATGCGGTCGGCGCCGGCCTGGTAGCCCAGTTCGGCTGCGGCGACGCCGGTCCCGCGGTCGTTGTGCGGGTGCAGGCTCAGCACGATCGAGTCGCGACGTTCGAGATTGCGGTGCATCCACTCGATGGAGTCGGCGTAGACGTTGGGGGTCGCCATCTCGACGGTCGCGGGCAGGTTCAGGATCATCGGGTTCTCCGGTGTGGGAGCGATGATCTCGGTGACCGCGTCACAGACCTTCTTGGCGTACTCGAGCTCCGTGCCGGTGTAGGACTCGGGCGAGTACTCGTAGCGCCAGTGCGTGTCGGGGAACTTCGTCGCCTCCTCGAGCACCTTGCGGGCACCGTCGGTCGCGATCTTCTCGATGGCGTCGCGGTCCGCGCGGAAGACCACGCGGCGCTGCAGGATCGACGTGGAGTTGTAGAAGTGGACGATGACGCTGCGGGCGCCCTCGCACGCGACGAACGTGCGCTCGATCAGTTCCGGTCGGCACTGGGTGAGCACCTGGATGGTGACGTCGTCGGGAATCGCACCGTCCTCGATGATCTCGCGGACGAAGTCGAAGTCGGTCTGGCTCGCGGACGGGAAACCGACCTCGATCTCCTTGTAGCCCATGCGAACCAGCAGTTCGAACATGCGGCGCTTGCGCGCGGGGCTCATCGGGTCGATGAGTGCCTGGTTGCCGTCACGCAGGTCCACGGCGCACCACTGGGGTGCGCGATCGATGACCTTGTCCGGCCAGGTGCGGTCGGGGAGGGTGAGCGGTTCGACCTCCTCGGCGAACGACCGATACCGGAACGTCGGCATCGACGAGTTCTTCTGGGTGTTCCACGAGGGCTGATCGGCGGGCGCAGGCTTGGTGGGGGTGGTGACCGTGCGTGAGCCGGATACGAAAGCGTCGGCGGGTGACATCGATGATCTCCGTTGTGAGGAAGGGGACGACCGGCGCCGAAAAGACCCGCGACAGGGAGCCGGTCTGTGAATCAGACCCCGTCGCGGCGACGAAGGAGGAGGGCGAACCCGGCGCCGAACATGCGGGTCACCCTACTCCGTCGCCCGCGCGGACGACACCGGCACGTCTCACGGGCGCGGTGCCACGTCCGCCCACCGCTCCGGTTCCGCCAGCATGGCGCCGTCCGCGGTGCGCCAGCAGGCGGACAGGAGGTCGTACCCGGCCGCGTCGACTCGCAGGTGCGACTCCCACCTCGCCGACGTCCACTCCCGGTCGTCGCTGACGGCGTGCTCGGCGGCGAAGGCGGCCCCGACGAGCTCGAACTGCACGTCTCGCCGCGCGGTCATGGCGTCCGGATGGGTGGGTGTCACGGTGCGCAGCAGATCCGCCGTCCGGCGACAGGCGTCGAGAACGCGCCCGTCGCACCACAGCAGGCACCGCCGATGAGCGTGACGAGCGACCACCCACATCGACACCAGCGCGCACACCACACCGATGCTCGTCTCGACGAGACGTTCGGTCGCGAGCGGCCACGCCTGCGCACCCGGATGGGACGCGCCGCCGATGAGCAGCGCCAGGGGCGTGATGAACATGACGGCGATGCCGTAGTTCCGAGCGATGACCAGTTCGATGAGGAACTGCAGTGCCATCAGCAGCAGGACCAGCACGAACCCGCTCGGTGACAGTGAGAAGACGATGGCGAAGAGCACCACTCCGACGGCCGTGCCCACCAGGCGGTGCAGGGCGCGGACGGTACCTCGTGGTCGGTCGAGGCCCTGTTGCAGCACGAGGACCGCGCCGATGACAGCCCAGTCGGGCCGCCCGAGCCCGGCGACGACGGCGATCGCGCCCGAGGCCGCGGATGCGCAGAAGACGCGGAGCGCCGTGGTGGTGGCGTGGGAATCGACGTGCAGGGCCCGGACCAGCCGGAACTTGATCGTCGGGCGCGACATCGGGACGGAGGGCGTGTGATCCGGAGTGACGTGCACGGTGTCCGACGCGTGCTCGGGATCGAGCGGTGCGTCGCCGATGATGCGCGCGAAGTCGAGGTGGACTCTCCGTAGTCGCAGGACCAGCGGATCGTCGATCCGGCGAGCCGGTATCCCGGCGTCGTGCAGCGCGGCCCAGGCGCGATCGACCGCGACGGCGGCGCGGTGCCGGGCACCGACCGCGGGATCGCCCGCGGTGCGCGCCTCACCGAAGTCGGTCACGCTCCGCTCGGCGGCTGCCACGGCGTCGCGTTCCGGTTTCGACGCGTCGCGCAGTGCCGGTGCCATCGACACGACCAGGGCCCACAGCGCTCCGAGCGCGACGCAGGCGGAGTTGACCCACGCCGTCACCCCGCTCTGCGGGACGATGGTGGCGATCGCGCAGGTCAGGACGAAGAAGAAGGCACCGGGCGGTCCGAGACGGAGCGCATCCACCACGAAGGTCGCGACGGTGCCCAGGACGGTGAGCACCACGACGACGAGGACGGCGCCCACCACGGAGTTCCGCGGGTCGCCGTACTGGCCCACGAGGCCGCCGACGGTGGCGGACAGCACGAGCGCGAGACCGGCCCACAGGACGACCGACCAGCGGGACCGGAACGGCCGGCCCTCGCCGTAGACGACGGCGAACCCGCCTGCCGCGGTCAGCAGGGCCTCGGTGGGAAAACCGAGCGCGAGCAGCGCGAGTGCCGGAACACCGAACGCGAGCGCGGCGCGGAGGCCGCCGGGCCAGCGCGGCCCCACCGACGGCACCGCGACGAAGAGTCGTCGGCGCCGAGGACGAGGCGGTAGAGCGGACGGGTCCGGGGCTGTCACCACCTGATGGTAGGCACGCGATTCCCCCCGGACCCCCGCAGGTCGGTAGGCTGCTGACCGTTCCGGCGGCACCCGTCGCACCAGTGGATGTCCAGCGGGACGTTCTCGACTCGGGAGGTAGCACCAGCGTGGCACTCGTCGTTCAGAAGTACGGAGGATCCTCGGTGGCGACCGCCGAGCGGATCCGGCGCGTCGCTGAACGGATCGTCGAGACCAAGCGCAAGGGCCACGACGTGGTGGTGGTCGTCTCCGCGATGGGAGACACCACCGACGAACTGCTCGACCTCGCGCAGCAGGTGTGCCCCGCGCCGCCCGCGCGCGAGATGGACATGCTGCTCACGTCGGGCGAACGCATCTCCAACGCGCTCGTCGCCATGGCCATCCACTCCCTCGGCGCCGAGGCCCGATCCTTCACGGGATCGCAGGCCGGCGTCGTCACCACCAGCGTGCACGGCAACGCCAAGATCATCGACGTGACGCCCGGCCGTGTCCGTGACGCACTCGACGAGGGCTCGATCGTCCTCGTCGCCGGTTTCCAGGGCGTCAGCCAGGACAGCAAGGACGTGACGACGCTCGGGCGCGGTGGGTCGGACACCACCGCCGTCGCGCTCGCCGCCGCGCTGAACGCCGACGTCTGCGAGATCTACACCGACGTCGACGGCATCTTCACCGCCGACCCACGCATCGTTCCCGACGCCCGTCACCTCGAGAAGGTCTCTTTCGAGGAGATGCTCGAGATGGCGGCGTGCGGCGCCAAGGTCCTGATGCTGCGGTGCGTGGAATACGCCCGCCGCTACAACGTTCCCGTCCACGTCCGCTCGTCGTACACCACCAAGCCAGGGACCATCGTGTCCGGATCCATGGAGGACATTCCAGTGGAAGAAGCCATTCTGACCGGTGTCGCGCACGACCGGAGCGAAGCGAAGGTCACGGTCGTCGGCCTGTCCGATCAGCCGGGCTTCGCCGCCAAGGTCTTCCGGGCCGTCGCGGACGCCGAGATCAACATCGACATGGTGCTGCAGAACGTCTCGCGCATCGACACCGGCAAGACCGACATCACGTTCACGTGCCCCAAGGCCGACGGACCCACCGCGGTGGAGAAGCTGACCAAGCTGCAGGGCGAGATCGGCTTCACCAAGGTGCTCTACGACGACCACATCGGCAAGGTCTCGCTCATCGGCGCCGGCATGAAGTCGCACCCCGGCGTCACCGCGACGTTCTGTGAAGCGCTCGCCGACGCGGGCATCAACATCGACCTCATCAGCACCTCGGAGATCCGTATCTCCGTGCTGACCAAGGACTCCGAGCTCGACGAGGCCGTGCGCGTGCTGCACGCCGCCTTCGGCCTCGGCGGCGACGAGATCGCCGTCGTGCACGGCGGAACCGGAAGGTAGGAGCACCATGACCACGAATTCCACCGGCCTCCACATCGGAGTCGTCGGCGCGACCGGCCAGGTCGGCGCCGTCATGCGAACCTTGTTGGCGGAGCGTAAGTTTCCCGTCGCCTCGATCCGTTTCTTCGCGTCCGCCCGGTCCGCCGGCAAGACCCTGCCGTGGGGCGACGGCGAGATCACCGTGGAGGACGCGTCCACCGCGGATCCCACCGGGCTCGACATCGCGCTGTTCTCGGCCGGCGCCACCATGTCCCGCGAGCAGGCGCCGCGCTTCGCCGCCGCCGGCGTCACCGTCATCGACAACTCCTCCGCGTGGCGCAAGGATCCCGACGTCCCGCTCGTGGTCAGCGAGGTGAACCCCGAGGCGACGAAGAATCTCGTCAAGGGCATCATCGCGAACCCCAACTGCACCACCATGGCGGCGATGCCGGTGCTCAAGGTGCTGCACGACGAGGCCGGGCTGCAGCGGCTCATCGTCTCGAGCTATCAGGCCGTGTCCGGCAGCGGTCTCGCCGGTGTCGAGGAACTGGCGACGCAGGCGCGTGCCGTGGTGGCCGACGCCGAGAAGCTGGTGCACGACGGCAGCGCCGTCGCGTACCCCGATCCGACGGTCTACACCGCGCCGATCGCGTTCAACGTCCTGCCGCTCGCGGGCTCTCTCGTCGACGACGGAAGTGGCGAGACGGACGAGGACCAGAAGCTGCGCAACGAGTCCCGCAAGATCCTGGGTCTGCCGGACCTGCTGGTGAGCGGCACGTGCGTCCGCGTTCCCGTGTTCACCGGCCACTCGCTGTCGATCAACGCGGAGTTCGCGAACCCGCTGTCCGTGGAACGGGCGACGGAACTGTTGTCGTCGGCTCCCGGCGTGCGGGTGGTGGCCGTGCCGACGCCTCTGCAGGCGGCCGGCGCCGACGAGTCGCTCGTCGGGACGCATCCGGCAGGATCCCGGTGTGCCGGACGGTCGCGGACTCGCGCTGTTCGTGTCCGGCGACAACCTGCGCAAGGGTGCTGCCCTCAACACGATTCAGATCGCCGAACTCTTCGTTCGGTAGTGCGGGAAGGCCGGAGGCCGGTCGGGTTCGGCGGGAAGGCCGGAGGCCGGTCGGATTCGATCCCGCGCGCTCAGCTCTCGAGGGCGCGCAGGGTGCGGTGCGTGTCGCGTGACGGCACGTACCCACCCAGGATCGAACTCCAGGTCCACAGGCGTCCGTCGAGTCGGTAGCGCCCGTGGGGGAGACCGGCGTCGAGCGCTGTCGCCTCGCCGCTGACCACGGCCGAGAGCATCACGCTCTCGTCGACGACACCGACCACCATCGCATCGACCGTGGACACCGGCTCGTCGGCATCGCGGCCCGACGAGTCGACCAGCGGCTCCATGACCGCCTCGGTGCCCTCGGGAGCGTGGAGGAAGCCGGAGTCGTGCGAGCACCCGTCGGCCTGACACTGTTCGAATCCGGCGATCACCTCGAGCCGCTCGATCAGTGGCCACAGGTCCTGCGAATGCCAGCGGGACAGTCCGCTCTCGCCGCCGTAGGCCTCGCTCCAGGACGCGAACACGGCGGTGAACTCCTCGACCACCGGTCCGTGCCGGTACCAGCAGCGGGGGATGCGCTCGGTCAGCTCGTAGCGGTCACGCAGCCACCACACCCAGTCGGTCACCTCGTCCCACAGGCGGGCGGCGTCGTCGGTGTCGAGATAGCGCCACGTGTAGCGACCGCGGGCGCGATCGGGACCGGGGAGAGTGCCCGGACGAGGTCGAGCGCCGCGGCCCGAAGGATCACCGTGGTGCGGGAAACCGCCGTGGTAAGACATCGTGTCCTTGCCGGCCGCGCGCCAGGGTGGTGGCGAACAGCCTGCTCGAGAGTGGCCGTGTGGTGCCGGGCGCCCCGGGGCTCGAACGCCTCGCACTTCGACGTGAGCGCACGGTGGACGAGGTGACGACACCGCACGTGCGACGAATCGACTTCGACAGTAGGTGCAGGTCAGTCGTGCCGCAAGTAGACCCTGTCCAACCGTTGGTCAAAGATGTTGTCGGTGATCGGAATACGAACCCGCCACGGGAACGGCGCCCGATGTGCACTCACTCTCGAACTGATCGAACGATCAGTAGGACGACTTGGGGATCGCGATCCACAGGACCAGGTAGATCACGAACTGCGGTCCCGGAAGGATGCACGAGAGGACGAACAGCAGGCGCACGAGTCCTGCGCTCAGACCGAAGCGCTCGGCGAGACCGCCGCACACTCCGGCGATGAGCTTGCTCTGACGTGAACGGGTGAGCCTGCGGGCCGGGCTGGTCATCGTGGGACCTCTTCTTCGTCGGTGACGTGTCGTCGCGGGTCGGACACCACGGCAACGTGCGGCGCCGGTGCCGGGTTCCCGTGCCGCCGTCGTGCGACGACGGTGAATGCTCGACGTGAGTGTTCGTGCGACGTTCTCGGCGCGGTCCTCGTCCGTACACGGCTCACCTCGACACTGGGCCGCATGCGCATCGTGCAGGTGGCCAACTTCTACGGACCTCGTTCGGGCGGTCTGCGGACGGCCGTGGACCAACTCGGAGCCGGCTATGTCGCTCGCGGCCACGAGGTGACGGTCATCGTGCCCGGCGACGTCCACTCCGAGACGATGTCTGCCACCGGGGTGCATCGCATCACCGTCCCGTCCACCCGGCTCCCGATGACCGGTGGCTACCGGGTGGCGAGGCCGTCCGTGACGGCCGATGTCGCGGCGAGTCTGCGACCGGACGTGCTCGAGATCTCGGACCGTCTGACCCTGCGTGGCCTCGGAACGTGGGCGCGCCACAGAGGGATTCGCAGCGTGATGATCTCCCACGAGAGGCTGGACCGACTGCTCGGACAGGTGTTGCCCGTCCCGGTGGCGCGCGCGGCGGCGGACGTCGCCAACAGGCGGTCCGTCCTCGGTCACGACGCGGTGGTGTGCACCACCGCGTTCGCGCAGGAGGAGTTCGACCGGATCGGCGCAGACGCGCACCGCATCGCACTCGGGGTGGACCTCGAGTTGTTCCACCCGTCGCGTCGCCATCGCAACGAGGGACGGATGATCCGGCTCGTGCACTGTGGACGGCTGTCGGTGGAGAAGCACGCCGAGCGGAGCGTCGACGCCCTGGCACACCTGCGCCGCGAGGGCATCGACGCACGCCTGGTGGTGGTGGGCGACGGTCCGCGGCGGTCCGCGCTCGAGCGGCGCGCCGAGGGTCTGCCCGTGCACTTCGCCGGGTTCGTCTCCGACCGCGAGCGCGTCGCACGGTTGCTCGCCGAGGCGGACGTGGCGGTCGCTCCCGGACCGCACGAGACGTTCGGGCTGGCGGCGCTGGAGGCACTGGCGTCGGGCACACCCGCGGTGGTCTCGGGAACGTCCGCGCTGGCCGAGATCGTCACCCCGGACTGCGGCGCAGCAGTGGCCAATCGCTCTCGCGACTTCGCCGAGGGCATCGCCGCGACCCTGGCGCTCCCCTCGGGCGGACGGCCCACGGCCAGGGCGAGGGCGGAGCAGTACGGCTGGCCGACGGCGGTGGAATCGATGCTCGAGGTCCTGTCCGGGCGGTGACGGTCGGCCCGCCCTGAACTCCGGCTAACTAACTTACATTCAGTCTGGACTGTTTGTAAGAAAGCCGATATGGTCGCAGATGTGACCGAGACCACCGCCGTGACCGAGCCGGCTGCCCAGCCCGCCCGCCGGACGCAGGCCGAGCGCACCGCCGGCACGCGGGCCAAGCTTCTCGACGCCGCCATCGACACGTTGGTGGACGTCGGATACTCCCGCGCCAGCACTCAGGAGATCGCACGTCGGGCCGGTGTGTCCCGCGGTGCTCAGCTCCACCACTTCCCGACGAAGGAAGCGCTCGTCGTGGCGGCCGTCGAGCGGCTCGTCGAGCGACGCCTCGACGAGCTGGTCGGGGTCCACCGCGGTGGGCCCGTCGGCCCGGCGCTCCTGCTCGACGCCTTCTCCGGCCCGTTGTTCCACGCGGCGCTCGAACTGTGGGTCGCCGCCCGCACGGATGCGGCACTGCACGCCGCGGTGGAACCACTCGAGCGTCGAGTGACCGAGGTGTTGCAGGAAGGCGGCCGAGAGCTCTACGGGGACAGCATGTCTCCCGCTGCCTTCGACCTGAGTATCGAACTCGCACGAGGGATGGCCGTGTCGGCCATCTTCCGAACCCCCGAGGAGGAACACGCGATGCGTGCACGATTGTTGCCGGAGTGGGAGCGGGCGGTGACGGAGCTGTGACGACCACACTGCCCGCGCACGTCGATGTTCTCGTCGTCGGATCGGGATTCGCCGGTATGGGTGTGACGGCGCGGGTGCTCCGCGAGGACCCGTCCGCCGACGTGCTCGTGATCGAGCGTGCCGACGACGTCGGTGGGACCTGGCGCGACAACACGTATCCCGGTGTCGCGTGCGATGTTCCGACGTCGCTGTACTCGTTCTCCTTCGCCCCGCACTCCGACTGGAGCCACACCTTCGCTCGTGGACCGGAGATCCATCGGTACCTGCGCGGGGTGGCCGACGACTTCGGGATCCGAGACCGTCTCGTCACGGGTTGCGCGCTGCTCGGGGCGCAGTGGGACGAGGAACGCTGCGTCTGGGACGTCACCACGGAGAAGGGTGATCTGACCTGCCGAGTGTTGGTCGCGGCCACGGGAACGCTCTCGACGCCGAAGCTGCCCGCTGTGCCGGGCCTCGACACATTCGCCGGCCACACCTTCCACTCCGCGACGTGGGACCATGACTACGACCTGCGCGGCAAGCGTGTCGCCGTCGTGGGCACCGGTGCGTCGGCCATCCAGTTCGTTCCCGAGATCGCCCCGGTCACGTCGCAACTGCACGTCTTCCAGCGCACCCCGGCGTGGGTGATCCCGCGCATGGACCGCACGCGCGGTCCGATCGAGCGATGGTTCTACCGCCGCGCGCCGTGGACACTCGAGGCGCAGCGCGGTGCGATCTACGCGTACCGCGAGATGTACGTCGAGATGATGGCCAAGCGGCCCAAGCTTCTGTCGATCGCGCACACGATAGCCACGGGTTTCCTCCGACTGAAGGTGCGCGACGGCGGACTCCGGAAGCGCCTCACGCCGGGCTACACCATCGGCTGCAAGCGCATGCTGTTGTCCAACGACTGGTACGACACGTTGCAGCGACCGGACGTCGAACTGGTGGACAGCGGTCTGGCCTCGATCACGCCGACAGGTGTGGTGGACGCCGCGGGACGCGAGCGCGAGGTCGACGCCATCGTCTTCGGTACCGGCTTCACCCCCACCGAGCCGCCCGTCGCACATCTGTTGCGCGGCAGCGACGGTCGAACTCTCGCCGAGCGGTGGGGCGGCAGCCCGCGCGCCTACCGAGGTACGACGATGGCCGGCTTCCCGAATCTCTTCCTCATGTACGGGCCGAACACCAACCTGGGACACAGCTCGATCGTCTACATGCTCGAGTCCCAGTCGGCGTACGTCGAATCCGCTCTGCGCGAGATGACGCGTCGCAGCGTCGATGCCGTCGACGTGAGTCCGTCCGCGGTCGACGAGTGGAACGCGTCTCTCGACGCCGACCTGGCCGGCACGGTGTGGAACACCGGTGGGTGTTCGAGTTGGTACCTGGACGCGAGTGGACGGAACTCGGCCATGTGGCCGACCTTCACGTGGAAGTTCCGCAAGGCGACCGCCGCGTTCGATATCGAGAACTACCGCACGATGCGGGCGCGCGGAGGGCCGGACGTCGGCCGAACTGTGGGAAGTACACCGTCGGAGAAGGCAGCAATATGAAGAACACCTACGACGTCATCGTCGTCGGATCGGGTTTCGGCGGCAGCGTCTCCGCCCTGCGTCTGACCGAGAAGGGATACCGAGTCGGTGTCCTGGAATCCGGTCGTCGTTTCGAGGACGACGAGCTGCCCAAGACGAGCTGGCGACTGCGGAAGTATCTGTGGGCGCCCATGATCGGGTGCTACGGACTGCAGCGGATCCACCTGCTCCCCAATGTCCTGGTGATGGCCGGAGCCGGTGTCGGCGGCGGATCGCTGAACTACGCGAACACTCTGTACCAGCCCCCGAGCCGCTTCTTCGAGGATCCGCAGTGGGGTGACATCACCGACTGGGAAGCGGAGATGACGCCGTACTACAAGCAGGCGCGTCGGATGCTGGGCGTCGAGGACAACCCGACCATCACCCCCGCGGACAAGGTCATGCGCGACATCGCCGAGGAGATGGGCGTCGGTGACACGTTCAGCACCACACCGGTCGGCGTGTTCTTCGGTCAGCCGGGGCAGAAGGGTCGCGACGTCCCGGACCCGTTCTTCGGTGGCGTCGGACCCACCCGGACAGGCTGCACCGAGTGCGGTGCGTGCATGACGGGCTGCCGTGTCGGCGCCAAGAACACCCTGGTGAAGAACTACCTCTACCTCGCCGAGAAGGCCGGTGCCATGGTGCATCCGCTGACCACGGTCACCTCGGTGCGTCCCCGCGAGGGCGGTGGATACCAGGTGCGGACGCGTCGCACCGGTGCGAAGCTGCGGCGCAAGGAGACCGTGATGACGGCCGACCACGTCGTCTTCGCCGCCGGCACCTACGGGACCCAGAAGTTGATGCTGGCGATGAAGGAGACCGGAAATCTGCCCCACCTGTCGGACAAGCTCGGGTCCGTGGTGCGTACCAACTCCGAAGCGGTGCTGGCCGCGACGGCGCGTGACCGGCAGATCGACTACACGGAGGGCGTGGCGATCACCTCGTCGTTCCACCCCAACGATCACACGCACATCGAGCCGGTGCGATACGGCAAGGGCAGCAACGCCATCGGACTGTTGCAGACCGTTCTCAGTGACGGCGGCGGCAGGCTGCCGCGACCGCTGAAGACGCTGGGCGTCGCGCTGCGCCACCCGGCCGCCACCGTGCGCAGCCTGTCGGTGAAGAACTGGTCGGAACGCACCGTCATCGCGCTCGTCATGCAGACCGACGACAACTCGCTGGAACTCGGTTCCAGGAAAGGTCGATTCGGTCGGCGTCTGACCTCTCGCCCGGGAGGTGGCAGCCCGCCGCCGAAGTGGATTCCGGAGGGGCACATCGCGATCAGGAAGGCCGCGGACAAGATCGGCGGCGACCCGGGTGGCTCGTTCGCGGACGTGTTCGACATTCCCATGACCGCGCACTTCCTCGGTGGTTGTGTCATCGGTGCGACGCCGGAACGGGGCGTCATCGACGCGTACCACCGGGTGTTCGGGCACGAGGGTCTGCACGTCGTCGACGGATCGGCCGTGAGCGCGAACCTCGGCGTCAATCCGTCGCTCACCATCACCGCCCAGGCTGAGCGGGCGATGGCCCTGTGGCCGAACAAGGGAGAAAACGATCAGCGTCCGCCGGTCGGCACAGGGTACGAACCCCTCGCCCCGGTCCGCCCCGTCGCTCCCGTGGTTCCCGCCGAAGCACCCGGCGCACTGCGACTCCCGCTCACCGTGGTGGGTCGGAACCGCTGACTCGCGCGGGCTCGACCCCGAGACGACACAGGCCCCGACCTCCTCGCGGAGATCGGGGCCTGTCCCGTTCGGTCACTTGCCGGAGATGGGTCCCAGCAGCGAGGTGGTCCAGATCGCCGAGTTGGCGGACCCTGCCGGGTCACCGGCCGGCACCAGTCCGTTGATGGTCACCTGTCCGCCGGCCAGTCCGCGTGCGGGGTTCGGCGGGAGGGTGAGGCCGCAACTCTGCTGCACGTCGGCGATGCCGGGCAGCGAGTTCTGGCGGCACTGACCGCGTCCCTCGACCGTCAGCGGGCCACCGGGCAGGTTGTCGTACGTGACGGTCAGGGCAGCACCGAATTCGGGCTGCGCCGTCGGGGAGTAGCAGACACGCGCCGTCGCGGCCGTGATCTCGCTGGGCGAGGTCGAGGCCGCGCCCGTGGCCGGATTCACACTCGCCGCGTGCAGTTCGGTGGTGCGCTCGCCTCCCGCACAGGACGGCGACGATCCCACCGATCGGGAGTTCACCTCGCGTGTCACGTTGTAGGCGATCGGGCCCGTCGGCTGCGGGATTCCGGCGGGCGGAGCCGAATCGACGGGCGCGGTGCCCTCGCCGAGCGAGTACAGCGTCCACACCGATCCGGTGCGTCCACCGGGCAGACGCAACGGGTTGGCCACCGAGTTGCTGGTGGCGACACCGGCGCTCACACCGGACGCGTTGGGCTGGATGCGGAGAACGCAGTCGACGGCGCCGCGTCCGGGCGATCCGGGGTAGAGCTCGAAGCCGCACGGTCCGCGCATGTCGAGACGGCCGAGGCCGGGAGCGTCGAGAGTGCCCCACTGGTCGAGGATCTGGGTTCCGTCGAGCCCCAGCCCGTCGCACACGTAGATAGGTCCGACGTTGCGCGCCGTCTCGGCGGTCAGCACGCCGGACGCGGGGTCCGACTGGAACGTGTACATACGGGCGTCGAGACGTTCGACGAGGAGGTACTGGGCCGGAACGCCGTACTGGGCGTTGCACCGCGCGGTGTCCTCGGCAGTCGGCCGATTGCCGCTGTCCACCGTGCGGAAGACGTGGAACTGGCCGGGGCCGTCGCTGATCGATCCGAGAAGGGTCGACGGTGCCACCGGTCCCGGGTCGGCCGAGGCGGTGCCCGTGAAGGAGGCGACCGCGGTGACGGCCGCAGCGGCGACGAGTCCCGCCCGCCGCAGAAGACCGGATCTGCTCGAACGACTGTGCATTGTTGTATTCCCCCCCCAGAACTGCTGCCATCTCGACGACCGAAGAGTGCCACACGAATCCCCCATCTCCGACATGTGTGTGACCTGGCACAATGCCCGCTACGCGGCCCTGGACGAGTGGACACGAGGGGACGGTCGGACTGACCGTAGTGTCCACCGGAGCAGCACAGTGCTGCGCAATTCGTGCCGGGGGGCTCCTGACGTGTCGACGTTCTCTCTGACCAGAGTCATGGTCACCGTGGTGGCAGTGGCCGCCATGACCGTGTTCGGGAGTGCCACGGGGAGTGCGGATCCCGCCGTACAACCGTCGCCGGCGCCCGGTGGCGCACGAACGTTCTCCGAGCTTCCGCTGCCCGGACAGCCGGAGGGCATCGCCGTCGATCCGTCCGACGGCAGCGTGTGGACGGGATCGAATCGGCCCCGATCGACGGGAACGGTCTGGCATCACGACGGATCCGGTGCACTGATCGGCACCTACGATCTCGTGGGGCATTCCCCGGACGCCGAGCACGGGGTCAACGGCATCGCGCTGGACGGTGCGGGCCGGGTGTACGCGCTCGACTGGTCGGGTGCGCGTGCGGTACGACTCGATCCTGCATCGGGAGCCCAGTCGGTCTACGCGACGTTCCCCGATCTGCCGTCCTGTGGTCGGGGGATCGTCCCGTGCGAGCCGAGCCCTGTCGATCGACCCGCGTGGCCCAACTACCCGGTGTTCGACGCGGCGGGCAATCTGTACGTGAGCGATCTGAACCAGGCCACCATCTGGAAGGTGCCGGCCGGCGGCGGTGAGGCTCGGATCTGGTACCAGAGTCCAGATTTCGTGTCGCTGTACAGCGTCAACGGCATGCAGTTCGACGCGCAGGGCCGCCTCGTCTTCGTGGTCACGATCTCCCTGACAGCGGACCCGTCGATCTTCCGCGGGAAGCTGTTCCGCCTCGGCGTCGACGGGAACGGTGGTCCGGGTACTCGCGAGGAGATCGCCACGACGTCACAGGGTGACGGCATCGCCATCGGGGAGTCGGGCCGCGTCTACGTGGCGGTCGCGAACCCGATCATCAACGACGTCGAGATCGTGGAGCCCGGACGTGGCGTCGTCGGCGCGCTCCCGTCCCCCGAAGCGAGGGCGGCGCTGGCGGTGCCTCTCGTCACTCCCGCATCGTTGGCCTTCCGCGGCACGTCGGTGTTGGCGACCAACCATTCCCAGTACGCGATCGACCCCCGCGAGTGGTCGATCCAGGAGTTGGGCGTGGGGGAGCGGGGACTGCCCCTCCTGTACCCGACGCCCTGACACCACGAACGTAACTGGACTGATTCCAGAAAAGGGGTCATATTGGAACGGATCGACATTCTGCGTGTGCGCGAGTCGATGCCCGGGTATGCGGGTACGACGGACGTTCTGCGTCACACCGCGACGCTTCGCGTCTGCCACGAACAGGAGGCACTGGACTCATGACACAGCCGAGGCCCACGACCAACAACGCCGGTATCCCGGTTCCCAGCGACGAGCACTCCCTCACTGCGGGTGCGCAGGGACCGATCCTGCTGCACGATCACTACCTCATCGAGAAGATGGCGCAGTTCAACCGTGAGCGGGTGCCGGAGCGTGTGGTGCACGCCAAGGGTGCAGGCGCCTTCGGCACGTTCGAGGTCACCGGTGACATCTCGCAGTACACGCGGGCGGCGGTGTTCCAGCCCGGCGCGAAGACCGAGATGCTGGCGCGCTTCTCCACCGTCGCGGGCGAGCAGGGCAGCCCCGACACGTGGCGCGACCCCCGCGGTTTCGCGCTGAAGTTCTACACCACCGAAGGCAACTGGGACATGGTCGGCAACAACACGCCGGTGTTCTTCGTGCGCGATCCGTTGAAGTTCCAGGACTTCATCCGCAGCCAGAAGCGCATGCCCGACTCCGGTCTCCGAGACAACAACATGCAGTGGGACTTCTGGACCCTGTCGCCCGAGTCGGCACACCAGGTGACCTGGCTGATGGGTGACCGCGGAATCCCGAAGTCGTTCCGCCACATGGACGGTTTCGGTTCGCACACGTACCAGTTCATCGCTGCCGACGGCACCAAGTCGTGGGTCAAGTTCCACTTCAAGACGGATCAGGGCATCGACTACCTGACACAGGACAAGGCCGACGAGCTGGCGGGCACGTCGCCCGATCATCATCGTCAGGACCTGTTCGGATCGATCCGCAACGGCGACTTCCCGAGCTGGACCGTCAAGGTGCAGATCATGCCGTACGACGATGCCGAGACGTACAGGTACAACCCGTTCGATCTGACCAAGGTCTGGTCGCAGAAGGACTACCCGTTGATCGAGGTCGGCACGATGACCTTGAACAAGAACCCGGAGAACTTCCACGCCCAGATCGAGCAGAGCTCGTTCGAGCCGTCCAACCTCGTTCCGGGCATCGGTGCGAGCCCGGACAAGATGTTGCTCGGACGCATCTTCAGCTACGCGGACGCGCACCGGTACCGCATCGGCACCAATTACGCGCAGCTGCCGGTCAATCGGGCGAAGGCGGAGATCAACTCCTACTCCAAGGAGGGTGCGATGAACATCCACTACAACTCCGCGGAGACGCCCGTGTACGCCCCGAACTCGTACGGTGGTCCCGCCGCCGACACGAACGCGTACGGCGACGACGGTGCCTGGGACTTCGAGCCCCGATTCGTGCGCACCGGGTACGTGCAGCATCCCGAGGACGGCGACTTCGTCCAGGCCGGCATTCTCGTGCGCGAGATCATGGACGACGACGCCCGCGAGCGTCTCGTGGGCAACATCGTCGGCCACGCGCTCAACGGTGTCACCGAGCCTGTGCTGCAGCGGGTGTTCCAGTACTGGAGCAACGTCGACCCCGAGATCGGCAAGAAGGTCGAGGAGGGTGTGCGCTCCGGACAGGGCCAGACCGCCCCCACGACCGGGGCCGGCGCGGTGGACGACCCGGCCGACGAGGCCGCGAAGGTCTGATCCGCTCCGATTCTCGACGCCGCCCGTCGCACCCTCACCGGGTGCGGCGGGCGTTGCCGTGTGTGATGTAGATCACGTTTGAAACGTGTGGTCAGAATGCTCTGCCGGCTCGCTGCTTCGGGCACCGAAGCGGCGGCGGCAACGCCGACAGGCTCACGTCCCGGCCCGGTTCATCGAACGGCCTCGTCGTATCGCCCCGATCGGTCTGTGTGACCCCGAGTACCGATCAATGGTTCGCGGAAATTGAAGAACGTTCGGTATGTGTGGTTTCGAGAATGGATCTACAGTTCGCTCGCAGCCATTGCGGTAATGGCTCGTCGAAGCGAAACGGGGACCTGCCATGACCACCGATCTCACCGTCGAGACAGAGCGTGAGCAGCGCGATGTCCGTCGCCGCAAGGTTCGAGCGCTCCTCGCGGGCGGGCTGGTTCTCGGCGTGGGAGCGGCGGTGACATTGGCCGTCTGGACCGACAACGTGTTCGGGCAAGCACAGTTCTCGGCGGAGAACTGGAACGTCCAGGGCGACTTCTCCACCGGTGGTACCGGCGTCTGGAACGAGTACGACACGGTCGGAACAGCCGGCACCTTCGCGTACACCACGGGTTTCGCGGCCATGAGTCCTGGCCTGACGGTCTACGCGCCGGTGGCACTTCGAGTCGGCACCGGCACTACCCCGGGCGGCGCCTACCCGGCAGACGTGACACTGAACGGAGCGACTCCGATCACGGGTCCCCTTGCCACCGCGCTGACCTACCAGGTGGTGTCGGGCGTCTCGGCGGACAACTGCAACGCAGCGATACTGGGCGGTGGAACCGACGTCGTCGTGGCCGGCAGTGCACTCGGGGACGGGAGCGCCGTGGACGCGATCAGTGTGCCTGCTGACGGCAGTCCGGTGTCGCTGTGCTTCGCCGTGACCCTTCCGCAGGCCGTCGCCCCGAACGTCGTGGCGGGACAGACGACGGGCGTCGTCACGTGGCAGTTCGCAGCCGAAGCGGTGGTCTGACTTCGGTCACGTCGCAACAGTCTCGTGGTTCGACACAGGTCCTCACGGACCCGCCTGATCCCGATGCCTGGTAGGCGGGCCCGTGTCGGCGCGGCCCTCTTGCTCGTGGTGGGCGCCGTCGTCGCGGCCCTCAGCGCGACCACTGTCGCGGCATCCTGGGTGGACCGGGCAATCGGCAGTTCTCGTTTCACCACCAGCCCGTTCGGTCTGGAGTCTTCCGTGAACAACGGCGGTACGTGGGCGGCGCATCCGGCGAACGCGCCTGCCGTCATGACTCTCAGCGCCGCATCGCTTCTTCCCGGCCAGTCCACGTACGGCGCCGTGTCGCTCCGGGCTGTCACCGCGTCGCCCCAGATCCGCGTCACCGTGGACGCGACCTCGACCACTGCTGGGCTCGGATCCGTGCTGCGGTACTCCGTCATCCGCTCGGCGACCTGTGTCGCGGCGAACTTCACCGCACCCGGGGCGTCCTATGTCATCGGATCGGCCGCGGCGGACGTACCGGTGACGACAGATTCTGCAGCGAACGCCGTGATTCTGCCCGCGGGAACCTCCAGTGCGACGGGCTCCCCTGTGCCCCTGTGTTTTCGGCTGAGCCTGCCGGACACGCTGGCGGTGTGGACCAACTCGACACTACAAACTTCGTTCCCCGCGACGTGGACCTTCGTCGGAACGACATGAGCCCGCCCGGAACGGAGTGTTCTCCATGACTACTCGCCACGTGGCCCCCACCGAGCGGCGGGCCCTCACGCGCATCGGCGATGCCGTGCTGAACGTGCTCGCGGTCGGTGGTGTGGTGTGCATCGTTCTGGTGATCCTGGCGTTCACGATGAACATCACGCTCATCATGTTCAAGACCGGCTCCATGTCGCCCACCATCCCCACCGGATCGCTGGCCGTTGTACGCGAAGTCGCCGCCGACACAGTGGCTCCCGGTGACATCGTGACCGTCGACCGGGCCGGAGAACTCCCCGTCACGCACCGGGTGGTGCGGACGTCACCCAGCACGGACGGCACGACCGTTCTGGAACTCAAGGGCGATGCCAACGAGTACGAGGACCCCGCCGGATACAAGGTCACGGAGGTCCGCAAGGTTCTGTGGTCGATCCCCGGCCTCGCGAAGGTGATCGTGTGGTTCTCGCACCCGTTGGTGCTGGGGGCGATCACCATCGCCATGACGGTGCTGGTCGTCGCCGTCTTCTGGCCCCGAACACCGCGGGCGAGAACCTGATGCGTCGACGCCTCTCCACGGCCGTCGTTCTCGTCGCGGTGCTGTCGACCTTCGTCGCGACGGTCGTCCGCACCTCCTCCACCGACGCCGCGTGGGTCGGGCGAGAGCACCTCGCCACCACCGTGACGCCCGGATACTGGCCGACGAGCGGTAGCGCGTACGCGGAGGCGGGGCGAGTCGTGTCTGCCTCCGGTCTCGTGTTCAATCTGCTTTCCGGTGGAACCAGCATGCCGTGGTCCGGGGTGACCGCGAGCAGGACTCAGACGGTTCCCGGTGCCTCGACTGCCTCGAACGCCGGGCCGTATCGCAACGGCGGCGTACTGGGCCTGGTCAACCAGCTGATCTCCCGAGGGGCCACCGACACCTCCCCGATCGTCGGTGACACGTGCGCGTCCTATGCATGGGGTCCGGGTTCACCGCCCCAGTGCACCGGTGCTGCCCAGAAGGTGTACGCGACGAGCACATTGTCGACCTACACACTGCGCGCAGAACTGCTTGCCGGTCTGGGGTCCGTGCAGGTCGTCACTCTGCCCTCCGCGGTCACGGCCACGGCGTCCTGCAACTTCTCCACGTCGACGGCGTCGACCACCGCGACCGGGGCTCGCGCGGCCAACGCGACCGCCGGCGATCAGGGCACGATCAGCATCCGAAATCAGGCCGTCGCGATACCCGCGGCGGGCGGAACGACGGCGTTCGACCGCCCGACCGGAGTGCTGGTTCCGCGGCTCGCGGGAACGATCACCAGTGCGGTGACCCAGTCTGCCGGCCAGGCACGGTCGACACTGACGGTCGACGGCACCCTCACCTACATCGGACTCGTTCCGATCACGTTCCGGCTCGTGGTCGTCGACGCGATGTGTGGGAAGGATGTCGCAGCGCCGGTCGTAGCGAGCGCGGAGCCCGCTGCTCGGGTAGCGGTGCCGGAGGCCTTCTCGACGACTCCGGCGGCCCCGTCGACGACGCCGGAAGCAGCGACGTCGACAGCCGGTACGACGACGACGACCTCGGCAGAGACCGCGACCACCGCAGCGACCACCACATCGACCACCGCCTCGACCACGACGACGACCGTCACGACGGCACCGACGCCGACGATCACCATCGCACCGACACCTGGCACGACGGACAACCCCCTGACGACGACCGCGATCACGGCCTCGACCACCACGGCCTCGACCACCACCTCCGTCACGCCCGCGGCGACCGAGTTCTCCGGCCCACCCGACGGGTCCGTGACGAGACTGGTGACATCGGACGGCCTGACGTGTGTGGCCGGCACCCCCACCGAGGACGCGGTGCCGTTCGCGTGTGGTGACGGGTCGGCGGTCGTATTCACTCCGGTGGCGCTGTCGCCACCTGGCATCGCCGCTGCCACGACCGACGGGCTCTGGTCGCCGAGGACGCTCACGGGGGAGACGGTGCCGGTGGAGGCGGCCACCCGGTCGTGACGCTGCCCTCCCGCCGTTTGTCGTCCCCCACCCCCGGGTAGTCGAGGAGGGTGACTTCTCCCGCCGTTCTGTTCGACATCGACGGCACGCTCGTCGATTCGAACTACGCCCATGTCCACGCCTGGGCTCGTGCCTTCTCCGACGCCGATATCGCTGTGGACTCGTGGCGGATTCACCGCTCGATCGGCATGGACGGCGCGAAGCTGCTCTCGTCGTTGGCGGGTGACGCACCCGAGGACGCGGCGGAACGCGCGAAGGAACTACACACGCAGTACTACGAGGAGATGTCCTCCCTGCTGTCGCCGCTGCCCGGTGCGCTCGGCCTGCTCGGCGCGGTAGCAGACCGCGGGCTGCAGGTCGTGCTCGCCACCTCGGCACCGGAGAACGAACTCGCGATCCTTCGCGGACTTCTCGGGGTCGAGGAGATCGTCTCGGAGTTGACGTCGTCCGAGGACGTGGAGACGGCGAAGCCGGAGCCGCGCATCGTCGACATCGCGCTGGACCGTGCCGGCGTCGCTGCTGAGCGCGCCGTCTTCGTCGGGGATTCCGTGTGGGACGTGAAGGCATCCGTCACAGCGGGCGTCCCGTGTATCGGAGTGCGCAGTGGCGGCGTCTCGAGTGCCGAGTTGACCGAGGCCGGCGCCACCGCGGTGTACGACGATCCTGCAGACCTGTTAACGCACATCGACAGTTCGATGATCGCGCGCCTCGAATGAGAGAGAACGGCTACGCACCGATCGAGAACTACGCGGCGATCGGCGACGGCCGCACCGTCGCGCTCATCGCGGACGACGGGCGCATCGACTGGTTTCCCGTTCCCAATCTCGACACCGCGCCGGTGTTCGCGGCACTGCTCGACGCCGGGTCCGGCGGCTACATCTCGATGCGCCCGGCGGAGGAGTTCACGACCACGCGTCGGTACGCCGACGGCACCAATGTCCTGGTCACGACGTTCACCACCGAGTCGGGCGTCGTGAACGTCACGGACTCGCTGAACACCGGTGTGGCGGGACGCCTTCCGTGGACCGAGCTCGCACGGCGCGTCGAGGGCGTCGAGGGCAGTGTCGACATGGAGTGGTCCGTCGCTCCGGGGACGTGTCTGGGAACGGCGTCGCCGTGGTCGTACGAGACGGTGCACGGTACGGTGCTGCGCGTCGACGGTGTCACTCTGGGCGTGCGCACTCTCAATGCCGACGACATCGAGCTCGAATCGCGTTCCATCAGTGGTCGATTCACCACCGCGGTCGGTTCGCGCTCCCTCGTGGCCGTGGTCGGTACCGAGGTGGAACCGTTGTATCTCCCGGTGCCGGAGGACGTCGATTCGGGCATCGATCGCACGATCGCCAACTGGCAGATGTGGTCCGAGGAGTTCCGGTACGAGGGCCCCTGGCACGACGAGGTCCATCGCAGCGCCCTCGCACTGAAGCTGTTGCTGTACAGCCCGTCCGGTGCCATCGCGGCGGCGGCGACGACCTCGCTGCCGGAGCGGTGGGCCGGCGCCAAGAACTGGGACTACCGCTACGCGTGGGTGCGTGACACCGCGTACACGATCAAGGCGCTGATCCGCTTCGGTCTGCGCGAGGAGGTCCACGCCGCGGTGGCGTGGCTGCTGCGCATCATCCGCAGCAACGAGCAGATCACGCAGGTGTTCTACACCCTGAACGGTGAGATCCCGGGCGGCTCGACATATCCCGACGTGCCGGGGTGGCGCGGGGTCGGTCCGGTGATCAACGGAAACGAGGCGGCAACTCAGTTGCAGCAGGGGATCTTCGGTGACCTGTTCGACATCGTGTCCCTCTACGTCGACGCGGGCAACGTACTCGATGCGCCCACCGGTCGACTTCTCGCGGAGATCGCCGACACGACGTGTGACATCTGGCGCCGCAAGGACGCCGGGATGTGGGAGCTGCCCACGATCCGGCACTACACATCCTCCAAGATGGGCTGCTGGCACGCGCTCGACCGCGCGGTGCACCTCTCCGAGCAGGGCATGATTCCCGGCATCGCGGACAGGTGGGTGACCGAGCGCGACCACATCGCCCAGTGGATCGACGACAACTGCTGGTCCGAGTCGCGCGGCGCCTACGTCTGGTACCCGGGCACGGATGAACTCGACGCCTCCGTGTTGCTGCACGCGGGCAGTCGGTGCGTCGACGACGAGCGGATGTCGAGGACCGTCGACGCTCTGCGCGACGAACTCGGTTCCGGCGACCACCTCTACCGCTACTCCGGCATGCAGATGGTCGAGGGTACGTTCGTCGCCTGCTCGTTCTGGGTCGTCGGCGCCCTCGCCAAGCTCGGCCGCGACGACGAGGCCACCGCACTCATGGATCGACTGGTCACCAGCGGCAACGACGTCGGCCTCTTCGCCGAGATGATCGACCCCGACCGGTCGGCCGAGGACGAACCGTCGACCTTCCTGGGCAACTTCCCGCAGGGGCTCTCCCATCTCGCTCTCATCAACGCGGCGCTCACGCTCGCCAGCGGCCACGACCACACGACCTCCAACACAGGAAAGTAGGACCACATGGACCTCGGAATCACGGGCAGAACTGCTGTCGTCACCGGCGCGGACTCGGGAATCGGGTGGTGCACCGCGCAGATGCTGCTCGACGAGGGTGTCCGGGTCTTCGTCACGGACAAGGACCAGGACAAGCTGGCCGCCGGCGCTGCCGAGCTCACCGGACCGGAGGGTGCCGTCACGGCGTTCGCCGCGGACGTGACGAAGCCCGCCGACGTCGAGGCGATGCACGCGAAGGCGGTCGAGGCGCTCGGCACCGTGGACATCCTGGTGCAGAGCGCCGGCATCACCGGCGCACAGGGCATGTTCCACGAGATCGACGACGACGGGTGGTCGACGACGATCGAGGTCGACCTTCTCGGGCCGGTGCGCGTCGTGCGCGCCTTCCTTCCCGAACTCCGCGCGGGCGGATGGGGGCGCATCGTGTTGCTCGCGTCCGAAGACGCGGAGCAGCCCTACATCGACGAGCTGCCCTACTGTGCGGCCAAGGCCGGCATCCTCTCGCTGGTCAAGGGACTGTCGAAGACGTATGCGTCCGAGGGTGTCCTGGTGAACGCGGTGTCTCCTGCCTTCATCCACACCCCGATGACGGACGCGATGATGGACAAGCGAGCCGACGAGCGTGGCACCGACCGCGACGAGGCCATCGAGAGCTTCTTGAAGGAGGACCGGCCGTTCATGGAACTCGGCCGACGGGGTACCCCGGAGGAGGTGGCGTCGGTGATCACGTTCCTGTGCTCGGAGCGCGCCAGCTTCGTCAACGGCTCGAACTACCGCGTCGACTCCGGTTCCGTCGCGACCATCTAGAGAGGACCCACGCCCATGACACGTTTCGGCTACACCCTCATGACCGAGCAGAGCGGACCGAAGCAGCTCGTCGACTACGCCGTGAAGGCGGAGGACGTCGGGTTCGACTTCGAGGTGTCCAGCGATCACTACTCACCCTGGTTGTCGTCGCAGGGACACGCGTCCTACGCCTGGACGATGCTCGGCGCGGTGGCGCAGGCGACGTCCCGAGTCGGCCTCTACACGTACGTGACCTGCCCCATCATCAGGTACCACCCGGCGATAGTCGCGCAGAAGGCGGCAACGCTGCAGATCCTCGCCGACGGCCGTTTCACGCTGGGCCTGGGAAGCGGCGAGAACCTGAACGAGCACGTCGTCGGCGAGGGTTGGCCCTCGGTGGACAAGCGTCAGGACATGTTCGAGGAAGCGGTCAAAATCATCCGGCAACTTCAGTCGGGTGAACTGATCACGTGGCAGGGCGAGCACTACCGCGTCGACTCGGCGCGCCTGTGGGACACCCCCGAACACCCGCTCGAGATCGGCATCGCGGTCTCGGGGTCGAAGTCGATCGAGCGGTTCGCGCCGCTCGGCGACCACATGATCTCGACGGAGCCGAAGTCCGAGCTGGTCGAGGGCTGGGACAAGGCCAGGCACATCGGCACGGGCCTGAACCGGGAGTCGAAGAAGATCGGTCAGATCCCCATCTGCTGGGGTCCGGACGAGAAGGCGGCCACCGAGCTCGCGCACGACCAGTTCCGCTGGTTCGCAGGTGGGTGGGCCGTGAACGCGGACCTGCCGACGACGGCCGGCTTCGCGGGTGCGACACAGTTCGTCCGGCCGGAGGACGTGGCCGGAACCATCCCCTGCGGACCGGATCTCGATGCGATCGTCGAGAAGGTGGCGCCCTACTGGGAGGCCGGTTTCACCGACATCGCACTCGTGCAGGTCGGCGACGAGACCCAGGAGCGCTTCCTTGCCGAGGCCGCCGGGCCACTGCTCGAGAAGCTCCGCGCAGCGTCGTCCTGACCGACGGATCGATCAGAGCGCCGGTCCACGCACAGCGTCGTGGGCCGGCGGATCCGTGTCGGTGGACAGCTTGTCGCGCAACGACTCCGAGTTCAGCAGCATGTTCAGGACCACCGCGCACAGCGCACCCGCGCTGATGCCGGAATGGAAGATGGTCTGGAACCAGTCGGGGAACCGGTCGTAGAGGTCCGGCGACACCGTGGGCAACAGTCCGACGCCCACCGCGACGGCGACCACCAGGATGTTCGTGTTGTTGAACGACACCTGCGCGAGCGTGCGGACGCCACTCGCGGCCACCATGCCGAACAGTGCGATGCCCGCGCCACCGAGCACGGGAAGCGGCACACCCTCCACCACGGCACCGAGTTTCGGCAGCAACCCCAGCAGGATGAGGATGCCGCCGGCGAACGTGGCCACATGGCGGGTCTTGACGCCCGTGATCGCCACCAGCCCCACGTTCTGCGCGAACGCCGTGTACGGGAACGTGTTGAAGATGCCGCCGAGCATCGTCGACAGGCCGTCGGCGCGCAGACCGTCGGCCAGACGGCGAGGCGGAACCTTCTTGTCGACGATCTCGCCGACAGCGATGATGTCGCCCGTGGTCTCGGTCATGATGACCAGCGCGACGATGCACATGGTGATGATCGCGCTGACCTCGAACGTCGGGAATCCGAAGTGGAACGGCGTGGTCACGCCGACCCAGTCCTGTTCCCGCACACCACTGAAGTCGGTCATGCCCAGCGGGATCGCGATGACGGTGCCGGCGACGAGTCCGAGCAGGATGCTCAGTCGCTTGGCGGCCGGGGGAGCAAACCGTTCGATCAGCAGGATGATCAGCAACGTGAGTGCGCCCATCCCGATGTACTTCGGATCACCGAAGTCCTCGGATCCCGTTCCGCCGCCGAACCATCCGGCCGCCACCGGCATCAGCGACAGGCCGATGATCAGGATGACCGTGCCCGTGACCAGAGGCGGGAACAGGTGGAGCAGCTTCGCGAACACCGGCGCCAGCGCCATCATGAACACGCCGGACGCGATCACGGAACCGTAGATGGCGGTGACGCCGTACTGCGAGCCGATGGCGATCATCGGCGTCACCGCGGCGAACGTGCAGCCCTGCATCAGCGGTAGTCGTACCCCGAAGCGCCAGAACCCGACCGCCTGGATCAGTGTCGCGATCCCGGCGACGAACAGGTCGGCCGTGATGAGGTACGGCAGGTCGCTCGACTGCAGTTCCCCCGCAGCGACCAGGGCGCTGCCGACGATGAGAGGGACGGCGACCGCGCCCGCGTACATCGCGAGCACGTGCTGCAAGCCGAGTGGAGCCAGCACCGACAGCGGGGGAATGTGGTCGACCGGATGCGTGCCCGCCCGACCGCGAGTGAACCTCGACAACGACACCATGGGACACAGTGTCGGCCCTGCCCGTGTCGTTCGTCGGTCTTCTCGGTTTCCGCGCCGTTACGGCGGCACTCCGTCGGCTCAGAGGGTGGTGGCGGCGAAGGACACGAAGACGACGAACAGTGCGGCGCCGCCCAGCGCGGCTCCGATCATCGCCTCGCGGCCGTTGGTGGCCGTGCCGTCCTCGTCCCGGCCGATACCGACCCATCCGCACACCACCGCGAGGATGCCGGTGGGCACCGCGACGATGTCTCCCACGAAGGGCACGAACGCGCAGACCAGCGCGACGATGCCCGCGACCAGCGCGCTGCTGCCCGCGCCGTTGCGATACGCGGGACGTGATGACGGAGTGTCGGTCACACCCGGAATGGTCTCAGGTGCTCCCCGCGGCGCCGCCACCGCCACCCGCGCCGGCCCCGGACACCGTGCCGGCGCTGCTGTTGGTCGAGGTGAACACCGAGGAGAAGACGACCCAGTTCAGCAGTGCCGGGTCCGAGGCGTGCAGTGATCCGGACGGCGAGGCGAAGGCACGCAGCGTCGTTCCGCCGTCCACGTCCGTGGCCGCCTCGAGGCGCTTCGTGAACGTGGAGCCGAGCCCCAGCGCGACGATGTCGGGCAGTGCGTCGTCCAGATCGAGCGAGGAGTCGTCGTCCTTTCCGGACTGCTTCAACCCGTCACGGTAGGCCTCCCAGGGACGAGCGGCGTCGAGACCGGCAGCCGAGAATCGCGAGTAGGCGACCGTCATGACGAGGCCGGCGATCAGCAGGATCCCGCCGGGAATCGCGGCGACCAGCATGATCGGGGCCCCGGAAGCAGCGACCACGCCTGCGCCCACCATGACTGCACCGCCGAGAAGTGCCAGTCCGACCAGACCCCAGCGTGGTCCGGCCGTGCCGTGGCGCACCCACCCGTTCGCCTCGAGGTGCGCGTCGACGACGGCCTTCGTCGCGCCGTGACCCTGCGCGAGCTTCGTGAGCGCGGCGCTGTCCACCACGTCGCCCTCGGCCTTCTCGGACAGCATGGTCCAGACGGCGTCCTGCACGTCGCCGCGTACCTTGCCGCGGTCGAGCAGTCGGACTCGGAGCGTGTCCTTGCCACGTTTCTTCGACCCGGAACCCGGCTCGGACTCGAGAGCCACTGCGTCGGCCGCCGCGAGTGCCAGCAGCGTGGCCGGCACCGCACTCGCCTGCGCGCTCCGATGGACCAGAGCCGTGACGATCGCGGGATCGGTGGTGTGATCGGGTCGGTAGGTCGTCGGAGGCTGCGCCGACACCGTGGGCCGCGAACGGCGACGGTAGATCTGCGCCGCGCCCGCGGAGCCGACCAGCACGACGGCGAGACCGGTCCACGGGAGCCACGTCGACCCCGGTCCGGCGGCGAACTCGTCGAGCGCCGTCACCGGTGGCCCGACCAGGATGGAGGACTCCAGCCGGTCGATGCCGTTCGTCAGACTGTCCGCGACGTCACCGTCGCGCAGCGGCGGCACCAGGGCGTCCTCGATGATCGCTTCCTGCTCGTCGCGGGGAACATTGCCGTCGTCGAAGGTGGAACCGAGGAAGATCCCGGCCCGAGCCTCGTCGTCGGTACCGGGCTCGCGGTTGATCAGGATGGCACCGGCGACGTCCTGATCGACGTCCGCCGTCGACACCCACGCCTGCTGGAGTGCCTCCACCTGATCGAGGGTGTCGTCCGAGTCGGCGTCCAGTTCGCGGACGTACGCGACGACGTCGGCCCCGGTCTCGGCGCGCAGCGCGTCGAGTCGCTGCTCCAGCGCCTCGACGTCGGCCGGACCCAGCGAGTCCCCGGTGCGGTCGTACACGCGTTGACCGACCGTGAGCCCGTCGAACTGTGTGTCACCGGAGCTGTCGGAGCAACCGGCGAGACCGAGCACTGCTGTCGCCGCGATGAACGCGACCGCGAACCGGAACCGTGTCATGCCGTCATGATAGGCAGACTCGACGGTCCGGTATCGCGTGTCGCGTGTCGGTCAGCGGTTGTCGACGGCCTCGGCCAGCTCGCGCAGGCGCGGCAGCGCGCGGTCCGTCAGCAGCTGCTCGCGGGTGTCGGCCGAGACGGCCATGCTGTCCTTCCAGAGGGAGCGACCCGCCATCGCGCCGCTGGCGCCGTTCGCCACGGCGGTGCGCACCTGCTCGATGAACGTCTCGTGATCCACACCGGCGGACAGGACGGCCCACGGCACGCCGTTCGCGGCGGCGGTCACGGCGGCACAGGCTTCGGCCGATCCGGGGTACTGCAGCTTGAGCACCTTGGCACCGCACTCGACGGAGATGCGGGCGGACTCGGCCACGAGGGACGGGAAGCGCTCCGCGTAGTCGACGGCCGATTCGCCCTCGAGCCGGTACGTGAGGATCTCGACGATCAGCAGCAGACCCTCGGCCGAGCACGCCTTCACCAGTTCGGCGATCTCCTGGCCGACCCGCGAGTCCGCCGTCTGACGGTCGGGGCGCATGTACCACAACATCTTCGCGACATCGCCGCCCAGATCGCGCACCACGCGCGGGGTGACGCCGTCGACGAAGCGGGTGAACTTCAGGCCGTCCACGGTCTCGAATCCCGAGGCGTCCATCCCGACCACGAGCGCGGTGTCCCGCGACAACGTGCCCTCGTCGACGACGCGGGGGAGCGCCACCTCCGGGTCGAGCAGGATGGCGGGAGCGTGGTTGCCGAGGTACCTCACGAGATCGCCCTTGGCATCGGCGAGTTGATCCTTCGAGATGGAGTCCGGACCGTCCGGGGCGTCGTTCATGACGGCCTTCATGCCGTTGCGCTGGTCGCCGGCCACGATCAGCATGTTGCCGTTCGCAGTGGAGATGGCGGCCATGCCGCGTCGTTCCAGTGTGGTGAGGTCGTTCATGTCGGAGCTCCTGTCGGTGGTGCGAGGTGGGGTTCGGTCGCTCGAGTCGAGCAGTCTGGAGGCGAACAGGGCTGCGCCGTAGGCGGTGTCCTGTGTTCGGCCGGAGGTGGTGATGTCGGGCAGGACGGCGGCGCGGGCGTCGCGGACGCAGGCCATGCTCGCCCAGCCACCGGTGAGGATGCTGCGCCGTGCGGGCGGGACCTCACGGTCGAGCGCGGCGACCAGCAGGGCCACCTCGTCGTTCCCGTGGAGCAGCACGGCGCGGAAGAGTTCGGCGGCGTCCACCCCGTCGGTCCGGATGGTCAGTGCGAGCACACCGTCGTCGTTGCGTGCACCGGAGACGGTGACACCACCCTCGGCGACGGATCCCGCGGACGGCAGTGCCTGCACGCGCTGGTCCAGCCCGTCCCGCCCGGCGCGATCGGTGATGTCGCACAACTGCAGTGCGCGGCGCATGAGCAGTCCCGACTTCACACCGGCCACCAGCACGTACTTGCCGGGCACGACGTGGCGGACCGAGTTGATCAGGTGCTCGGCCAGTCGCGCGCGACTGGCCGCGGACGGTGGCGTGTCCAGGACGCGCAACAACACCTCCGCGGTACCCATCGAGACGAGGTAGGTGTCGTCGGCGATGTCGCCGCCGGACACCGCGGACACGAGGTGGTCGTGGCCCGCGACCGTGAGGGCGGCCCCGCGTACGAGCTCGGGAAGCCATGGCGCCGAGGCGAATCCGAGTGCGGTGCCGGCAGCGACGAGCGGCGGGAGGAAGGTGTCGTCGACACCGAGGTGCGCCAGCATGTCCCGCCAGGGGGCGCCGGTGTCCTGGTCGAGCAGCCCCGTTCGCGACGCCAGCGAGTACTCGCTGACAGCCCGTCCGCCGAGAGCGGCGACGACGAACGCGGGCAGATCCAGCCATCGGAGTCCGGTGAGGTCCAGTCCGCCGGACTGCAGATGCAGGATCTTCGCGACCGAGACCTGCACCCCGAGAGGGATTCCCGTGGTCGCTGCGAACGCGGCCCGCAGCGGCTCGGGCAGGGCGGCGACCTGCTCCCCGCCGCGCGGGTCGAACCACGCGAACGACGGCGCCACGACCTCCAGCCCTGCGTCGACGAGGAAGCCCGTCTCGCCCATGCCCGAGACGGCGACGGCATCGAGCCGGGCGTTCGGATCACCGGTGACGTCCGGCAGTCGGCGCGCGACGATCTCCACCAGGTGACGCACGGTGTCGAGGAGATCGTCCGCCGCCATGTCGGTGGTACCGCCGGCCCCGTGCGTCCAGGGAGTGGCGAGTTGCTCGATCAGGACCTCGGAACCCGAGGAGTCGCTGACGAGGATCTTGATTCCGGTGCTGCCGAGGTCGAGACCGGCGACGAGGGACATGCTCACGGGCGGTACCGCTTTCCAGCGCTGGGGGACTGTCGATTCGGGGGAGCGAGATGCGAGCTGCGCTCGACGAGAGACGTGTCGGCGAGGCCGGCCACGGCGTCGAGGGTGGGATCGTCGAAACGCAGCAGCAGACGGTCGAACGCCGCGGCTCCGATCTCGTACGGGTTCTGGTCGATGCAGGTGACGGGCGGATCGACGGCGTCGGCCAGAGCGAAGCTGCCGAACGACACCATGGCCACGTCCGTGCGGTGGATCTCGTGCAGGACCGACACGACGGCACTGGCGTGGCGGGCGTTGGAGACGAACAGCGCCGTGGGGGGTTCGGGAAGGGCGAGCAGGTCGAGCACCACCGGGCGCACCGCGTCCGGCGACGGCGCCACTTCGGGAATGCCGTCGCCCGGGGCGCTGAGACCGTTCTCGGTGAGGACGTCGACGTACGCGTCGCGTCGACGTTGCGCCGTCTGCAGTCGCGCATCGTGACCGACGAGGGCGATCCGCCGGTGCCCCGCGTCGACCAGCACCCGGACGGCGCGTCGAGCCGCCGAGTAGTCGTCGACGGTGACGGAGTCGAAACCCGGGATCGAGCGGTCGACGGTCACCACCGGCAGGGTGTGGCGGCGCGGGGTGAGGAACGACGAGTGATCGCCGACGGGGGCGAGCACGATGCCGCGCACGTGTTGACCGGCGAGGCGGGTGAGTTGCGACAGTTCGCGCTCGGGATCGAACCCGGTGCTGCCGACCATGACTCCCATGCCGCGATCGAGCGCACGCTCCTCGATCGCGCGTACCAGGGAGGCGAAGAAGATGTCGTCGATGGAGTCGACCACGATGCCGATGGTGGTGCCGGATCCGGACTTCAGTGATCGTGCGGCGGAGTTGGGAACGTAGTTCAGTTCCGCCACCGCCGCTTCGACGCGCTCGCGCAGCTCGGGGAGCACCGTGTCGACACCGTTGACCACGCGCGAGACAGTCTTGAAGCTGACGCCTGCCAGTGCGGCGACGTCCTTGATGCTGGCGCGGTGGGTCACGGGAGAACTCTCGATAGAGGGTGGGTGACGGTCCGGCATTGCTGCGAGACAACGTTGTCTTCTATGATCGTCATCGTGCACACCTCCTGTCAAGAGATCGCGTGGAACAGCGGCCCGCACGTGGTGATCGCCGGGGTCGCCGGCAGTGGCAAGTCGACCCTCGGAGCAGCGGTCGCCCATGATCTCGCAGCGCCGTTGCTCGACCTCGACACCCTGACGGCGCCGCTGCTCGACGTGCTGAGTCCGCTGCTGGGCAGTGGACACTGGAACGACTCCGGCGACGCGGCGCCCCTGATCCGTGCCGGTCGATATGCCGTGATGCGTTCCGTCGCAGAAGAACTGACGTCGGTGGGCGTGCGGTCCGTGATGGTCGCGCCGTTCACCCGCGAACTGCAGGGTGGTGACGAGTGGGCGGCTCTTCTCGAGTCCGTGGCCCCTGCGCCGGTGGTCGTCGTCCATGTCGACGGCAGCGAGGCGTTGCTCGCCCGGCGCCGCGCGGACCGCGGTCTGGACCGGGATCGCCACCGCGCCGACACGCCGCACTCGAGCCCCACGGTCCCGCATCTGCGCGTCGACGCGTCTCTGACCACCGCGCAGCAACTGTTCCGTGTCCGCCGGGCGCTGGGACTGGTGTCCCCGCCCGCGGAACGGGGTGGTGTCGTCGGGCGGACGTTCGACGCGATGCTGTTCGACCTCGACGGCACTCTCGTCGACTCCACGGCGGCCGTCGCGCGGTGCTGGGCCCAGGTCGGCGACGAGTACGGATTCGCGGTCGCGGACATCGCGCACGGAATGACGGCGGCGGAGTCGATGGCGCTGCTTCTCGGCGACGTGGAGGGGCCGGCAGCGGCGCTGCGGCTCGGTGATCTGGAGACCCGCGACGTGGCCGACGTGGTCCCCACCCCCGGTGCGCTGGAGATGTTCTCGGCACTGCCCGCCTCGCGGGTGGCGATCGTGACGTCGGGTGCACCCCCTGTGGCGCACGCCCGTCTCGCAGCGGCGGGTCTGGCCGCACCCACCGCGATGGTGACCTCTGCGGACGTGGCACACAGCAAGCCGGACCCGGAGCCCTATCTCCTCGCGGCGCGCACGCTCGGGATCGATCCGAGCCGCTGCCTGGTCGTCGAGGACGCGCCCGCCGGAGTGCGATCGGCACGGGCCGCGGGCTGCACGGTGATCGGTGTGGGAGGCACGCACGACCGAGCCGACCTGGACGCGGACCTGCAGGTCGACACCCTGGATCAGCTGACGGTCACCCTCGCCGAGGGAGGCGTCACCGTGTCACTGCGGTGACGCGGCGCCGTCGGGGAGCGTGCACGATTCCCTCTCGATCAGCTCGACTCCGAGCACGTTGCGGCGGCGGTAACGCCGGCGCGGGTTCTCGATGCGTCCGAGAATGCGATCGATCGCTTGGAGCCCGAGTTCGGCTGGGTTCTGGTCGATCACGGTGACGGGCGGGCACAGAGCGTCGGCCAGCGGGAAGTCGCCGAAGCCGACGTACGCGGGGCGCGTCGCTCCGCGCTTCTGCAGTTCGGGCACGCACGCCATCGCGGTGCGGGCGTTGGACAGGAACAGCGCCGTGGGCGGCGCGGAGGAGTCGAGCAGTGTGCGCATCGCCTCCCGTGCCTGATCGCGGCCGAGGACTCCGGTGACGACCAACGTGTCGTCGTACTCGATCCCGTTGCTCTCCAGCGCATCTCGATACCCGGAGAGGCGGTTGAACGCGGTGCTGATGGAGATGTCGTCGCCGACCAGAGCGATGCGCCGGTGGCCCCGATCGAGAAGATGGGTGGTGGCCGTCCAGGCACCGCCGTGATCGTCGTCGACGAACGTGTCGGCGGTGAGCCCGGAGGGCGCGCGGTCCACGAACACGGTGGGGGTGCGCTCGGCCCACCGCTTGAGATAGGCGTGGTCGGTACCGATGGGCGCGATCACCAGGCCGCTGAGTTGTCTGCGCAGGAGCGATTCCACCAGTGAGCTCTCGAGGGACGCGTCGTTACCGAGGCTGGTCATGATGACGGCCATGTCGTGCAGCCGGGCTCGGTTCTCCACCGCACGCGCGATCGACGCGAAGAAGGGATCGTCGATGTCCGGAACGGCGACCCCGATGGCACCGGTGTGGCCGGCGCGGAACGACGTCGCGATGGTGTTGGGAACGTAGTTCAACGATTCGAGCGCCGCGTTGACCCGAGCGCGAGTCTCGGGATCGACGTGCGGATCGTCGTTGTAGACACGGGACACCGTCTTCGCGCTGACGTTGGCCAGTGTCGCGACATCCTGCATCGTGGTCATCGGGCCACCTTCTTCGTACGTGCCGGGACAGTATGACGGGTCAGCGGCTGGTGTACCCGCCGTCGACCGGAAGAGACACCCCGGTGATCATCGAGGCGTCGTCGCTGAGCAGGAACGCGATGGGGGCCGCGATCTCGGCCTCGGTGGCCCACCGACCGAGCGGCATCTGCGACAGGAACGGGCCCTCGATCTCCGGGCGCCCCCAGTAGAAGGCGGACATCTCCGTCATGACGACGGTGGGATTGACGCTGTTGACCCGGATGCCGTGCTTCCCGAGTTCCAGTGCCGCGACGCGAGTGATGTTGTCCAGGGCCGCTTTCGAGGATCCGTACGAGATGTGTCCGGGGAGCGCTGCGAGCGATGCCTGGCTCGAGACGTTGACGATGGCCCCGGCTCCGGCGGCGATCATCGCGGGAGCCGCGTACTTGATGACGAGGAGGCTGCCGCGCGCGTTGATGGAGATGACCTTGTCGAAGATGTCGATGTCGGTGTCCTGGGGGGTGGCGATCTCGCCGCCGAAGCCGCCGCAGTTGACCACGCCGTAGAGCTCGAGGCCCGACAGGGCCTCACGGATGCTGTCCTCCGACGTGAGGTCGAACGGCAGCGGACGTGCGCCGGTCTCCTCCTGCAGAGCAGCGAGCGCGGCCTCGTTCCGTCCGGACGCGATGACGTCGGCGCCGTCGGCGACGAGGCGCCGCACTGTGGCGGCGCCGATACCGCCGCTGGCCCCGGTGACGAGGATCGTGCGGCCCCTGAACTTCGACGGGGAACTCTGCGACATGTCGGTTCTGCCTTCTGGGGAGTCGTGGGTGTGGCGGTGGTGCGATGTCATCGATGTCATGTCCTCCGTTGCGGTGGTCCATGACATCGATGACACGGACCGTACGTCACCGTGTGTAATTCTGCGCCCGATTGCCGAAAAACATCGCTGAACTGCACTGATCCTTCTCTCAGGAGTGTCCTCCACGAATCGGGGACGCTCGACCGATCGGTGCCCATGTCACCGATGACATGAATTTTCGCGAAACGCGTGACACGGCGAGTTGCGTGGGTCACACTGATCCGCATCGCGATGCGGCTCGGGCCGCACGACGACCCGCCCCCACGAAGGTCGGGTCGATCGAGTTCCGCGATTCGACGAGGGACGGACATGTACGCAGCTTCGAACGACGCCGGCACGCCGGACGGCCGCGAGGACCGTCGGCGCTACGCGCCGGCCGATCTCACCGAGATGGTGAGCCACCTGGCGTCCGTGCTGCGCGACGGATCCGGCGGTCGCCGGCTGCTGGGTGTCACCGGTGCACCGGGCGCGGGCAAGTCGACCTTCTGCGCACTGCTTCAGGCGGAACTCGGTACCGACTCCACGCTGGTGGGGATGGACGCGTTCCACCTCGCCGACGAGGAGCTGATCCGGCTCGGGCGCCGTGGACGCAAGGGTGCGCCCGACACCTTCGACGTCGACGGATACGTCGCGCTCCTGCGCCGCCTGCGGAACCAGACGGCGGAGACGATCTACGCACCGCGGTTCGAGCGGTCGATCGAGGCCGCGATCGCCGGCGCCGTCCCCGTGCAGCGCGACACCGCGATGGTGATCACCGAGGGCAATTACCTCCTGCTCGACGACGGCGGGTGGGGCGCGGTGCGCTCGGAACTCGACGAGGTCTGGTACCTCGACGTTCCGACGACGGTGCGCGCGGAACGACTCGTGGCCCGACACCGACACCACGGCAAGTCGCGTGCGGACGCCGAGCAGTGGACCCGCGACGTCGACCTCCGCAACGCGGAGATCGTGGCCGCGGCGGCCCGCCGCGCCGACCTGATCATCGAGGTGCCGAACGACCCGCTTCTCGCACCCGCTCACGACACCGACTCATCACGCGACACCGACTCATCCGAGGAGCTCTCATGAGCAACCACCCCGACGGCGCCACGCCCGTCCTCGAGGCACGCGGGCTCTCCCGCAGCTTCGGGAACGTGCGCGCGCTCGACGACGCCGATTTCGACATCTACGCGGGCGAGGTGGTCGCACTCATCGGCGACAACGGCGCCGGCAAGTCGACGATGGTCAAGGCGCTGTCCGGCAGCCTGGCGCTGGACTCCGGCGAGATCCTCTACGACGGCGTGACCGTCGACCTGGACAACCCCACCGCAGCAGCAGATCTGGGCATCGAGACGGTGTTCCAGGACCTGGCGCTCGCTCCGCACCTCAACGCGGCCCAGAACATGTTCCTGGGGCGCGAGATTCCCGCGGCGGGCCTGCTGGGCAAGCTCGGCTTCCTGAACACGGCCGAGATGCGCACGCAGTCGCGTGCGGCGCTCGACGAACTGGGGGCCACCGTCCGCAGCCTCACCGATCCGGTCGGAGCCATGTCCGGTGGCCAGCAGCAGGCCATCGCCATCGCCCGCGCCGTGGCCTGGGCCAAGGGTGTGGTGTTCCTCGACGAACCCACCGCCGCACTCGGCGTGGTCCAGACCCGCAACGTGCTCGACACCATTCGTCGAGTGGCCGACAAGGGCGTCGCCGTGGTGTTCATCAGCCACTCGATGCCGCACGTCATGGAGGTCGCCGACCGCGTCCAGGTATTGCGCCTGGGCAAGCGCGTCGCGACGCTCGATGCCAAGAACACGACCATGGAAGCACTCGTCGGCGCGATGACCGGCGCGACGGTGGGAGCCGCGAGATGAGCAATCAGACCTTGCCGAAATCAGCGGGATCCTCGGCCCCCGAACCGTCGTCGAACGGCAGCTCGTTCGATCTGCGGAGCAGCCTCGCCGGCCTCGCCCGTGTCCAGGTGTTCCAGATCGTCATCGTGCTGCTGGCGATCAGCATCCTGTTCTCGATTCTCGCGCCGAACAGTTTCCCCGAGTGGGGCAACATCCGGCAGATCATCCAGAACGTCTCGATCCTCGCCGTCCTCGGCATCGGGATGACGTTCGTCATCGTCACCAGCGGTATCGATCTCTCCATCGGCTCTGTCCTCGTCTTCTCCGGCGTCGTCGCCGCGAAGGTGATGCGGGCCGTCGGCGGCGAGGGCTGGAGTGTGGCCGTCATCGGTATCCTCGTGGCCGTCGCCTGCGGGCTGGCGTGGGGGCTGCTCAACGGGTTCCTCATCGGTATCGCGAAGGTGCCTCCGTTGATCGCGACGCTGGGTACGCTCGGCGGCGCACTGGGTCTCGCCCAGGTCATCACCGGTGGTGTCGACATCCGCGACGTGCCGCCGGTGCTGGTCGACACGATCGGCTACGGCAACGTGCCCGCGACCACCATCCCGCTCATCTCCTTCATCGCCCTGGTGTTCGTCATCGTGTTCGGTATCGTGCTGCACCGCACAAGGTTCGGCCTGCACACCTTCGCTGTCGGGTCCAAGGAGCAGTCCGCCCGGCGCGTCGGCATCAAGGTCGACCTGCACCTGATCAAGGTCTACGCGCTGTCCGGCACGCTCGCCGGTCTCGCGGGCATCCTGTCGCTCTCGCAGTACGGCACCACGGCCATCGCCGGCCAGTCGCAGACCAACCTCAACGTCATCGCCGCGGTCGTCATCGGCGGCACCAGCCTCTTCGGCGGTGTGGGCACCATGTTCGGCACCGTCATCGGACTCTTCATTCCCGCCGTGCTCCAGAACGGCTTCGTCATCGTCGGTGTGCAGCCCTTCTGGCAGCAGGTCGCCGTCGGTGCCGTGCTCATCGCCGCCGTGTACTTCGATCAACGCCGCCGAGCCGCCGCCACCCGCGGGGCGTCGACGTCTTCACTGAAACGACTGTGGGCTCGAAACCCCTGACGTACCACCGTCGCTCGGCCTCATCGCACACTCCACTCACCACGCTCGGCCTACCGGAAAGATCACTCACCCATGCGTACATCCCGGACCGTCGCCGCCGCTGCGCTGGCAGCCGCGTCACTCTCCACGTTCGTGCTCGCCGGCTGTTCGTCCGACTCGGGCGGCGGTGAGAAGAAGCTCGCGTTCATCCAGGGCGTCAGCGGCGACGAGTTCTACATCAGCATGCAGTGCGGCATCCAGGACGCCGCTCAGGCCGCCGGTTACACGGTCGACGTCCAGGGTCCCGCCAAGTTCGACCCGACCCTGCAGAAGCCGATCGTCGATTCGGTCGTCGCCTCTCGTCCCGCCGCGATTCTCATCGCCCCCACCGACGTGTCCGCGATGCAGGCACCGCTCGACGCCGCCGCGCAGGCCGGAATCAAGGTCGTCCTCGTCGACACGACGCTCGAGGATCCGTCGAAGGCCGTGTCGGCCATCTCGTCGGACAACGAGGGCGGCGGCGCCGAGGCGTTCAACGCGATCGAGGGGTTGAACCCGAACGGCGGCAAGGTCATCGTCATCTCCACCGACCCCGGCGTCTCCACCACCGACGCCCGCGTCAAGGGATTCGAGGATGCGGCCGCGGGCAACTCGGCCTTCCAGTACCTCGGAGTGCAGTACAGCCACAACGATCCGGCCGAGGCCGCTCGTCTGATCTCCGCCGCCATCGCCAAGGACCCCGACATCGTCGGTGTCTTCGCCACCAACACCTTCGCCGCGGAGGGCACCGCGACCGGCGTCCGCCAGACCGGGAAGCAGGAGCAGGTCAAGATCGTCGGCTTCGACGCCGGCCCCGCCCAGGTGAAGCAGCTGCGCGAGGGAACGGTCCAGGCGCTCATCGCCCAGCAGCCGGCCACCATCGGCACCGACGGCGTCGAGCAGGCCGTCGCCTCGCTCGAGGACAAGCCCACCGAGAAGGACATCTCGACCGGCTTCCACGTCATCACCGCGGACACGATCGACGGCGACGGCGCGCAGTACGTGTACAAGTCGGCCTGCTGACCGGCCGTCCCCAGCTGCGGTGGCGCTCTTCTGTCTCACCGGCTCGATCCCGGTGAACGGGAGCGCCACCGCGTTCCACGTCGTACCACTCGAAAGGCACCGCTGCCGTGACCATCTCGATCCAGGACGCCCTCACCGCACCGCCTGCGGGCGTGACGGTTCCGCGTCATCGAGTGGACGGCTCGACCCTGGTGTGCGGCATCGTCCACATCGGTGTCGGCGCCTTCCATCGAGCGCACGAGGCGATGTACGTCGACCGGTTGCTCGCCGCGGGGCACCTCGGCTGGGCGATCTGCGGTGTCGGTGTCATGCCCGCCGACGCGGCGGCGCGTGACACCGCCGCTGCCCAGGACCAGCTCTTCACCCTCAGTACGGTGCATCCGGACGGCGCGGAGGACACCCGCATCGTGGGGTCCATCGCCCGCTACCTCTCTACGCGCCGGACGACCCGGATCTCGTCGTCGCGACGCTCGCGGCACCCACCACGCACATCGTCTCGCTCACCATCACCGAGTCGGGCTACGGCATCGACGACGCGACCGGTGCCTTCGATCCCCGGGACGACGCCACGCGCCACGACCTCATGTCTCTCGACGCGCCGGTCAGCGTCCTCGGGTTCCTCACGGTGGCACTCCGCCGTCGCCGCGACGAGGGCACCGCGCCGTTCACCGTCATGTCGTGCGACAACATCGTCGGAAACGGTGCCGTGGCCCGTGCCGCGCTGGTGTCGTTCGCCCGTCACCACGACGGCGCGCTCGCCGACTGGATCGACGACTCCGTCGCATTCCCGAACTCGATGGTGGACCGGATCACCCCTGCGACGTCGCCGGCCGTGATCGACTCGGTGCGCCGCCGGACGGGCATCGACGACGCCTGGCCGGTGCGGTCCGAATCGTTCGCGCAGTGGGCCCTCGAGGACGACTTCTCCGACGGGCGGCCACCGTTCGAGGACGTGGGCGTCCAGGTGGTCACGGACGTCGCGCCGTTCGAGCGGATGAAGCTCCGACTCCTCAACGCCTCCCATCAGATGCTCGGGTACCTCGGTGTGCTGGCCGGGAAGACGTTCGTGCACGAGGTGATGGCCGACCCCGACCTCGGGGCCTTCGTGGCCTCCTACATGCGCCACGAGGCGGCGCCCACCGTGGGACTCGTTCCCGGCGTGGACCTCGACACGTACATCGACGATCTGCTAGCACGCTTCGGCAGCCCGGCCGTGCAGGACACGGTGGCGCGTCAGGTGGTCGACGCGACGTCGCGCATCCCGAAGTTCGTCCTGCCCGTCGTGCGGGACAGGCTGCGGGACGACTTGTCCATCGACCATGCAGCCTTGATGCTCGCGGCGTGGTGCGCATGCATCGAAGGGGGAGTGGCGCTGCCCGACCGGGCGGCGGATCAGCTCTGCGCACTGGCGAGGGCCGACCACGACAGCCCCGGCGCATTCCTGGCCCAACCTGACGTCTTCGGGGACCTGACGACGAGCGTGCGGCTTCGCGTGGCGTACCAGCGCGCGAAGCGTCGCCTCCAGGACAACGGCCCGATCGGGGCGGTCCGGCTGCTGGTGGCCTCCTCGGTCTGACGACGGACCCACGACCTCGTCGTCTCGAAGGACTGCGCCCGCGGTCCTGCATCGGGACGTCGCCTCCGTGCCGACCTCGAGCGGACGTGATAGAACTATGCATAACGAGGTTCTGTACCTCGCAACGGCTCGTGCACCACGCCTCCATCACCGGCCATGCACCTCACTCGGGTCGACGCGCGTGCTCGCAGTGCTCGGTCGTTCCTCGACGGAAGGCGTCACATGTCCAGCGAAGTACGCAGTAAATTCGCCCCGCACGGTCCCAGCGTCGACGCGCTGATCGCGTTGGCGAGTACCCCGGGCGCGGAGTCGTATCTCGCACCCGAGGACATCGACTACAGGTCGTGGAATCACGTGGGTGACCCGCTGTGCGAGGCGCTGATCCACGTGATGCGCGAACGCAAACTGATGGGTGGCGACATCTACGCGAACGCCAGAGAACTCGAACGAGGGGGCAATTCGGAGGCCACCGCCTTCTTCGCCGACGTCGAGGCCATTCCGAGCTGGCTCGATGTCGATTCCCTCAGGGTGGGTGCGCGGATGGGACGCCGCAATCCGCTGGGCATGTTGTTCGGGATCCACGGGGCCTTGCCCATGACCTACCTGGATCCGGCCACCGTGGAGGTGATGTCGTCGACCGGTCGCCTGGCCGGCGGAGGCGATTTCCGACGCCGTTTCTGGGAGACGGCAACCGGTTTCGTCGGAGCACTCGACGTGGACGGGATGTTGCCGGGCGGCGATCGGTGGATCATGTGGATACGAATCAGGTTCATGCACACCATGATCCGGCTGGGAATCCATCGCAGCGCGAGGTGGCCCCGATACGAATCGGGAACGCCGATCAGCCAGATGGCCACTGCCGGTGCGACGTACATCTTCGGGCAGTACCGGGTCAACATCATGGAGTATTTCGGGGGAAAGGTGACCCCCGACGAACGCGACGGCTTCGCGCTGATGTGGCGCTGGGTGTCGCGCATCGAGGGTGCGAACAATCAACTGCTCGGGCGAGACCACGCCGAGGAGATGGCGATCCAGATGCGAATCCACGACACCCTGTTCAGTGAGAGTGACAAGACGAAGACCTTGATGCGCGACGTTGTCGAGGGCACAGCATCGATGGCCGCTTTCGGGAAGTCGACATGGCTGAACCACGCGGTGGCGCGGCAGGTTCTGCAACCGTCGATGATAGCCACGTTCCCCGGTGGCGATGCTCGGGACGCGTTGGGCCTCGAGCCACGGCCCACGGCGGAGGCGGTGGTGCGACTGGGGGCGGGCGCGCTACGAGCAGTGAGTTCGGTGACGAGGCTCCCGGGAGTGCGCCGTATCGCCGAAGAGGGCGGTTTCCGACTGTTGGAGAGTTCGCTGGAACGCGGACTCGACGGCGTCCGAGCCGACTATCGCGGAACGGCAGTGGCGGGACGACCGACCGACGAGTGACGACGTCGTCGGCATCCATCGCGGCGCAGCAGCGCACGCAGGATGCCGACGACGTCGCCGTCGATGTCCGGTCCGAGAGTCAGGCCGACTCTGTGTCATACGGCGACGGCTTGTTCTGCCGCGCCCACGTCTTCTCCGCATCCGAGAAGGGCGGCGGTGGTGTCATGCCGTCGATCATCCAGCTCTTGAAGAGCCCTTCAACAACCGCTGTCTCCCAGCGCAGCCCACGATTGTCGACGAACGGTCGGACAATCCCGGCGAAGCTCTCTCGCATCAACGAATACAGGTCGTCCTCGGTCATCGTCGCGCCGAGCTTCTCGGACAGCTCGTCCATGTTGCGGGCGACATGAACCACCTCGATCAGGACGAAATCGTCTGTCGGTTCACCCCCGAGGAAGAAGTTCTCGGGATCGAATTCATGGAAGACGACGCTGGTGTAGAACTTCGGCAACCCGACGACGTCCAGGTAGAACGACGTGATGCTGTCGGCGAACGCCTTCTTGTCGTCGGCGGTGTACACATTCTTCGCGGTCCTGATGTTCCAGAGCGGCATGCTTTCTCCTGTGGGTCGGTTCGATTCCAAGGTTCGACTCGCACACCGAACTCGCCCGCCCCCTCGCGGGCGAGTTCGGTGGTTGTCGATCCTCCGGGCTGATCTCGCCGTGGTGCGTATTCTCAGCCTTCGGCTGTCACGCTCGAGTCCACGAGTTCGATGCGTACCGGGACATTCTTGTGCCACGGATTTCCGAAGAACTTGTCACGTCGCGTGACAGTGGTCAGCGTGTTGAGCGGCACCCCGACCACGGTGTCTCCGTTCTCTCCCGGGTAGGAGACACCCATGCCGTTGGGCAACGACACGTGTCCGGGTTGCATCATGTCGCTGATCTCCACCGTCGTTGTCGCGATGCCCGTCTCGGTGATCAGACGCACGACATCACCTGTGTCGACAGCGAGATCAGCGGCGTCCTGCGGGCTCATGCGCAGCGCCCCATCTTTGTCGCGTCGACGCCACTCGGGGTCGCGAATGATGACGTTCGCAGTGAATGCCCGTCGCTCACCCGCCGACAGGATGAACGGAAACTCCTCGCTGGTGTAGCACGGTTCCTCGGCGTCGAGCAGGCGTAGCTCGTCCATGAGCTCCGGGATCGCGACGTGGATCTTCTTGTCCTCGTGGCGAATGTAGGACCAGGCGTCGGAGTAGCGATCCTCGGTGAAGATCACGCCCTCGCGGCGATCACGGATCGCTTCGAACAGCTTTTCGCCCTGTCCTTCACCGTCGTGGGTGAACCCAGCCCGCCGTACCGCGTCGGGCTGTGCAATGGCTGCGAGATGGGCAAAACTCCAGACGAGTGATTGTGCCTCGTCTCCCGGAGCGAATGTTGCGCCCAATGTGCGGTAGACGAGGTACGGCACGATTCCGGCGAGTTCGGGCTTCTGCTCGATCGTCGAGAACAGCGCGAGGCTGTAGGCGGATCGACCCACCCGCGCGGACGCCGTCAACGACGCGATGATGCCCGGATCCACGAGGTCGAGCCTGTCCATCAGAGCGGCGTAGATCTCCGGCTCCGATCGGGTGCCCGGCATCGGCGGCATCAAGGGGTGACGCATCTGAAAGGTGTTGTGCGGGAAGTGCAAAGTGAACAGTGACGCCTCGTACTTCTCGAACTGACTGGCTGCTGGCAGCACGTAGTCCGCAGCCCTGGCGGTCTCGGTCAGGGCGACATCGATGACGACGGTGAGGTCGAGGCTGCGCATCGCCTGCCGGAAGCGCTCCGAATCGGCCAACGAATGCAAGGGATTCGACGATTCGATGAACATCGCACGAAACCGATCCGGGTGATCGGTCAGAATCTCGTCCGCGATGGAGTTGGCCGGGATCAAGCCGGCCATGATGCGCGCGCCGGTCACCGGGGTCACTTCGGCATCACGGTCCACGTTGCCGGCGAGTCGTGCTATCGGATCGGCCGCTGCCACCGACACCGACGGGAAGAAGAAGTGCAACGCGGATCGGGCAACGTTCTCGGCCACCTTCCCGGAGGTCGCATGCCCGTCGAGGCGAGAGAAGACCGCGCGCATCGCGGCAGCGCCGTGACGCATCGACTGGAGTCCGACAGCGCGTCGCGCCCCGGAGAACCGCACCGGCTCGTCCCGTTCGATGGGGAACCACGGCCCTGCGAGCGGAAAGATCCACGAGTGGATGTGCATGCCGCCGGGCTTGGCGAAGTTGCCGGTCAACACCCAGAGCATCTTCTGCAGATAAGAGCATACGGTGCTGTTGGGGGACTGCTGGATACCCAGATCCTCGTACGTGGCGACACTCTTCGCTCGCGCGATGCGGCGGGCGGCTGCACGAATGTCGTCCTCGGGCACGCCGCATCGTCGGGCGTAGTCGGTGATGTCGATGTCGCGGAACAGCTGCAGAACTTCGTCGACCCCGACCGCATGGGTGTTCAGCCACTCCGACGCGATCAGGTTTTCCTGTACGAGGGTGGCGTCGAGGGCGCCGAGACACCAGACGTCGGTCCCGGGCTTGATCTGCAGGTGATGGTCCGCCATCGCTGCGGTCTCGCTCTTCCGGGGATCGATCACGATGATCGCCCGGTCGGGGTCGCGCGCCAATTCCTTCAAGGTGGGTCGGGCCCGGGCCATGCCGTGCGACTGCCACGGGTTCTTGCCGATGAACACGGCAACTTCGGAGTTCTCGAAGTCGCCCGCCGTGTGGGCGCCGTACAGGTGCTTGTCGACGTACGCTTCGCTGGTCTTCTCCTGGCCGAGGGCGTTCGACATGTACTTGCCGCCCACGCCGTTGAACAGCGCGCGGCCGTATCCGCCACCGAGGTGGTTGCCCTGACCACCGCCACCGTAGAAGAAGATTCGCTCACCGCCGTGTTCGTCCCGCACGGCAGCCAGTCGAGCGGCGATCTCGTCGAGGGCTGTGTCCCAACTGATCTCCTCGAACGTGCCGTCGGGACGTCGGCGCAGCGGGCTGTCGATCCGGTGGGCGCCGTTCTGATAGCGATCGAGACGTAGCGGCTTCTCGCAGCTGTATCCCTGTGAGTTGGGATGGTCCTTGTCGCCTCGGATCTTGGTCAGCGCCCGGCCCTCGAGCAGTACCTCGATGCCACAATTGCACTCGCACAGAATGCATGCGGTCTTCTGCCAGTCGGCTGGTGTCGCGTCCTGCGTCATGTCGGTGATCCCTTCGCGTCGTGTGAGCGATCGTACATAACAAAGTCATGTACGGGGGGATCCGATCGGAGGTCCGACCGACCAGACGTGCGGACGATGGGTACGATGACCAGATGCATAACCTCATTATAAATTCGCGTCCCCTCCGAGTCGCCATCGTGGGAGCGGGGCCGGCCGGGATCTATGCGGCGGACGCGCTGATGAAGTCCGACACGGCCTCGGAGCGTGGCGTGTCGATCGATCTGTTCGAGCGGATGCCCGCGCCGTTCGGATTGATTCGCTACGGCGTGGCACCGGATCACCCGCGCATCAAGGGCATCATCACCGCCCTGCACAAGGTCCTCGACAAGCCGCAGGTCCGACTGCTGGGCAACGTCGACTTCGGCACCGACATCACCGTGGATGATCTCCGGTCGCTGTACGACGCGGTGATCTTCTCCACCGGTGCCACCGAGGACCGCGCGATGGACGTCCCCGGCATCGATCTCGACGGCTCCTTCGGTGCCGCGCAGTTCGTGGCCTGGTACGACGGACACCCCGACTTCTCTCGTACCTGGCCTCTGGAGGCGGAGAAGGTTGCCGTCATCGGCGTCGGCAATGTGGCGTTGGACGTCGCGCGGGTGCTCGCCAAGACCGCCGACGAGCTGCTGCCCACGGAGATCCCGCCGAACGTCTACGACGGGCTCGCGGCCAACAGAGCCGTCGAGGTACACGTGTTCGGGCGTCGCGGCCCGGCCCAGGCCAAGTTCACGCCGCTCGAGTTGAAAGAGCTGGACCACTCCCCGACGATCGAGGTGATCGTCGACCCCGAGGACATCGAGTACGACGAGGGGTCCGCGGTCGCGCGACGCGCCTCCAAGATCACCGATCAGGTTGCCACGATCATCGAGAACTACGCGATCCGCGAACCCGGTGACCGTCCGCACAAGCTGTTTCTGCACTTCTTCGAATCACCCGTGGAGATCCTCGGCGCCGAAGGCAAGGTCATCGGTCTGCGCACCGAACGCACCCGACTGGACGGGAGCGGCAACGTGACGCCGACCGGTGCGTTCACCGACTGGGAGGTCGGTGCGGTCTATCGCGCGGTCGGGTATCTGTCGGACGATCTGCCGGGGATCCCGTTCGACACCCGGGCCGGTGTCATCCCCAACGAGGCCGGACGCATCGTCGACGAGGGCACCCACCTGGCCGGGCTCTACACGACGGGCTGGGTCAAGCGGGGACCCATCGGCCTGATCGGGCACACCAAGGGCGACGCCAACGAGACCGTCGAGTGCATTCTCGACGACATGAGGGCCGAGTCGCTGAACACCCCGGCCACGCCGCAGGAATCCGCCGTTCTCGAGCTCCTGGAATCGCGCGACGTGCAGTTCACGACCTGGGACGGCTGGTATCGACTGGACGAACACGAACGCTCACTGGGCCGGGTCGAGGGCCGCGAACGCATCAAGGTCGTCGAGCGTGACGACATGCTCGCCGCCGCCGAACCCGACAAAGTGTCCGCCCGCCGACGTTCGTGACGGACAACCACGCCGGATGCGCGCTAGGGCTGCGACTGCTGCCGTCGCTTCCACCATCGCACGGCTTGCTTCGCGCCGGCCTCTGACAGATCGCGCGGGTATCCCATCCCGACGAAGTGGTTGACAGCCATCGGTTCCAAGATGGTGGCCACGGGGTCTGTGAAATCTGCGAATTGCCCGCTGATTTCCAGCGTGACGAAGCCGTGGACGAGACTCCACAGTTCTGCCGCCATCTGCTCTCCCGCGATCGGCGACACCCCCGTGCGAGCCAATTTCTCGCAGGTGGCGGCCAGGACGGCATAGGCGGGACCGAACCCGTCGGTGGACATCCGATTCGTCGAAGCGACGTATCGGTACGTGCCCCGAGTGGAGAGGCCGAACATCATGTCGTAGAGGTGGGCGTTGCGTTGGGCAACCTCGCGGGTGCTCAGTGCCATTGCGAACAACTGTGCGCCCGGGTTCATTCGTGCCGCTGATGCTGCGAGCAATGCAGCACGAAGGTTGGCGTATCCGCGGATGACGACCTCTTGCAACAGTTCCTGCAAACCGCCGAAGTGGTGATAGATGGTGATCGTCGAGACGCCGGCGCGATCGGTGATCGTCCGCACCTTCAACTCGCTCGGACCGGCATCGGCCAGCAACTCCATCGCCGAGCGGATGAGCCGCTCGCGGACGGGTTCGTCGTCGACGCTCCCGACGAGGGGCGTGTGAGCGGATGCCATGAGTCGATCGTTTCACATCGGGACGGGACACCCGGCTGACGGCACAGGGGACCGCTTCGGGGTGCACGGCAGGCAGCGTCTGCTATAACGTCATTATGTCGCTCACCCGCCCACTCTCCACTAGCGCCGTCAACAAGACGGCCGTCCTCGCGACGCTCTGTCTAGCGGTATTCGTTGTCAACGTGTCCACGACCGTCATCAACATCGCTCTGCCCACGCTGGTCAGGGAGCTGGGGGCCAGCACCCGGGACCTGCTCTGGATCGTCGACGCGTTCAATCTTGCGTTCGCCGCGCTGGTGCTGGCGGGTGGATCGCTCAGCGATCGATTCGGTCGTCGTCGGCTCCTGCTGCTCGGACTCGTCATCTTCGTCGCAGCATCCGCAGGCGGAGCGCTCAGCGGCAGCCCCGGCGTACTCGTCGCCTGGCGCACACTCGCCGGTGTCGCCGCTGCACTGGTTTATCCGGTAACGCTGTCGATCCTCGCCAACGTGTTCACCGATCGGACCGAACGGGTGAAAGCTCTCGGGTTGTGGGGAGCGGCCACCGGCCTTGCGGTGGCCACCGGTCCGGTCGTCGGTGGTGCCCTGATCGAGCACTTCTGGTGGGGATCGATTCTCGTCTTCAACGGCATCGCTGCGGCGGTCACGCTGTTCTTCGCCGCGCGCTTCATCCCCGAGTCGCGCGACCCCGCTACGCCGCCGCTCGACTACGTCGGCCTCGTTCTGTCGACCGTCGCACTCGGCACGCTCGTGTACTCGATCATCGAGGCACCCGACCGCGGATGGGGCTCGCCACCTACCGTGATCGGCTTCGTGGTGGCTGCGGTGGTGTCGACGGTGTTCGTCATCCACGAGATCCGGAGCGACCATCCCATGCTCGATGTCAGGTTGTTCGCGAACATGCGGTTCACCGCCGCAAGTGGAGCGGTCACCGGCGGATTCTTCGCCCTGTTCGGCTTCATCTTCCTGGTCACCCAGTACTTCCAGTTCGTGCGGGGGTACGGCGCTCTGGAGACCGGCGTCCGAATCCTGCCGGTCGCGGGCTCGATCGCGGTGGCGGCGCTCGTCGGGCCTCGGATCGCCGTCGCAATCGGCACGAAAGTGGTAGTCGCCTTCGGATTGTTCTCTCTCAGCGTCGCATTCGTGTGGGCGTCGACTCTCTCTGCCGACGCCGACTACTGGGTCATCCTGCTTCAGATGCTCCTGTTGGGTGGCGGCATCGGACTGACCGGCACGCCGGCAACCGAAGCGATCATGGGTGTGGTGTCACCGGACAAGGCCGGCATGGGGTCGGCGGTCAACGACGCCACGCGTGAGCTCGGCGGCACCCTCGGCGTCGCGGTGATCGGATCGGTCGCACTGTCCGCGTATCGCGATCATCTCGATGTCGGATCCTTTCCCGAGCCGCTGCGGGAGCCCGCGAGCGAATCGGTCGGCGCGGCACTCTTCGCTGCCGACAGGGCGGCGGAACTGTTCGGTCAGGCCGGTGCCGATGTAGGCGCACGACTGACAGAGGTCGCAAGGGTGGGCTTCGTCGACGGAATGTCGCTCGGATGCATGGTCGCGGGAGGCGTGACTGCCGCTGCTGCAGTTCTCACCCTCATTTTTCTGCCTGACCATCCCGTCGCGCACGATGACATCGATGCCGAACTACCCGGTCCGGATGACGCGACGGAGAGCACGGTCGCTCGGGGCAGCGCTCGCTGAACCGCTGCGCAGAAGCACGAAAGCCCCGACCAGGTTTCCCCGGTCGGGGCTTTCTTTCGTGTCTCAACCACGAGTCGGGGTGGCGGGATTCGAACCCACGACCTCTTCGTCCCGAACGAAGCGCGCTACCAAGCTGCGCCACACCCCGTGGCCGTTCACTCCCCGTCAGGGCAGCTCTGCAACTCTATCGCACCATGGCTTCGGAACGCGAAACGCCCTGTTCGGGTGAGGTCCTGGGCGGACGCTTCGCCGGAACGAGGGTGATCAGGGTTGCCTCGGGACGGCAGCAGAAGCGGTACGGCGCATACGGCGACGTCCCGAGTCCGGCCGAGACGTGCAGTCGGGTGTGGGCACCCCAGCGCGAGGGTCCCTTGACGCGAGAGCGGTCGAGCTCGCAGTTGGTCACCAGTGCGCCGTAGAACGGGAGGCACAGTTGGCCGCCGTGGGTGTGTCCCGCGAGCACCAGGTCGTATCCGTCCGCCGCGAAGCGATCGAGCACGCGCGGTTCGGGAGAGTGGGTGATGCCGATGCTCACGTCGGCGATGGGGTTCGGCGCGCCGGCGATGGTGTCGTAGCGATCACGCTTCAGGTGCGGATCGTCCACCCCGGCCGTCGCGATCCGGACGCCGGACACCTCGAGCTCGCGGCGGACGTGGGTGACGTCCATCCACCCGCGCTCGGTGAAGGCCGCCCGCAGGTCCTGCCACGGCAGCGGGTTCCCGAACACCTTCTTGTGATTCTTCGAGAAGTACTTCAGGGGGTTCTTGGGCACGGGCGCGAAGTAGTCGTTCGACCCGAAGACGAACAGACCCGGCCGACCGAGGAGCGACCCGAGCGACTGCACCACGGCCGGCACAGACCGCTGGTGGGACAGGTTGTCGCCGGTGTTCACGACGAGATCGGGTTCGAGCCGATCGAGCTCACGCACCCAGTTCTGCTTGAGTTTCTGGTCCGGCATCATGTGCAGGTCGCTGATGTGCAGGACACGCAGCGTCGACGACCCCGGGGCGAGCACCGGCATGGTGGTCTCCCGCAGCGCGAAGGCGTTCCGCTCGATGGCCGTGGCGTAGGTCAACCCCACCGCCGCCGATCCCGCGGCGAGAGCCGCGATCCCTCCGGGAGTGGCGAGAGAACGCGCGGCCGACTGCAGACTCGGGAGCGAGTGCGCCGAGCGACGGGGGAACGCTGATGTACCGGACACCTCTTCGACAGTACCGTTTCCGACATGGCCGAGAACTGTGACATGGAAAAGCGCCTGCGGGCGGATCTGACGACATCGATGAAGGCGAAGGACAAGCTCCGGACGGCGACGCTGCGAATGCTGCTGTCGGCGGTACAGACCGAGAAGGTGTCGGGTAAGGAAGCACACGAGCTCACCGACGAGGACGTGCTGCGCGTGCTGGCCAAGGAATCGAAGAAGCGCGGCGAGTCCGCCGAGATCTACACCCAGAACGGGCGCGGTGAACTCGCCGCCACCGAGCGTGCCGAGGCGCAGATCATCGACGAGTACCTGCCGACGCCGCTGACCGACGCCGAACTGGCCGACGTCGCCGACACGGCCATCGCGCAGGTGGCCGAGGAACTCGGTGAGCGCCCGGCGATGCGACAGATGGGACAGGTCATGAAGGCCGCCACGGCGATCGCCGCCGGCAAGGCCGACGGCTCCCGCATCTCGGCCGCGGTCAAGGCTCGGCTGTAGAGCACTCGCCGCCGCACGGCACTGCCGCAGCTAGCGCGGCGGTGCCGTCAGCCCGGGGATCGCCGGCAGGGTGACCCCGGGCGGCAACGCCGGAAGCTGGATCCCCGGCGCCGGGGCCGCCGGTGCCGCCCGGACGGACCCGTCGCTGATGTAGATCGTGACCGTCGATCCTGGAATGGCGGAACCCGAGGGTGACGTGCTGACCACGGTGCCCCGACCCTCCGACGACGCGGTGGTCGCCACCTGCACGCGGAACCCGGCGGCCTGCAACTGCGAGGTCGCGGAGTTCTGCGTCAGGCCCGTGACGTCGGGAACCTGGCCGTTGGCCGATCCGCGCACGTACTTCTGGTCGACGGCCGGGAGTCCGACGTCGCCGAAGTTCGTGGCCACCGGATCCATCGCGTCGTACCAGGTCCGTGCAGGCTCGTTACCGCCGAACAGGTTGCCCGAACCACACGGGCGCAGCGGGAACGAGCAGATCTCGCTGGGAGTCGGGGAATCGCCGTAGGTGTAGGCGGCGGCCGCGTACCGGTTCGTGAATCCGAGGAATCCCGAGGATCGGTGCGATTCCGTGGTGCCGGTCTTGCCGGACATCGGCAGCGACCAGCCCACCGAGCTCGCGGCGGACGCCGACGTGCCGCCGGGCTGATCGTCCTTGCTCATCGCGTTGGCCAGTGTGTTCGCCAGTCCCGGCTCCACGACCTGCTCGCACGCCTGCTGCGTGACGGGGATCTGCTTGCCGCTGCGATCGAAGACGCTGTCGATCGGGTTGGGCGGGCACCACTTGCCGCCGGACGCGAGGGTCGCGGCCACGTTGGACAGTTCCAGCGGATTGACGTAGGTCGGTCCGAGCGTGAAGGAGCCGAGATTCGCCTCCTTCTGGTAGTCGGCGAGGCTCTGGTCGGTGCCCTGGCCGGCTGTGCCGGGCAGCGTGTACGAGCGCAGGCCCAGGCGGACGGCCATGTCGACCGTCGGGGTGACGCCGACCGACTCGATCAGCTTCACGAAGGCGGTGTTGGGTGACTGTGCCAGCGCATCGGTCACCGAGAGTGACTGCGGGTAGTTGCCGGCGTTGGTCACGCAGTACGTCGAGGGAGGGCACCCGCGCGCACCGCCGTCGCCGAGTCCCTTGACCTCGACGCGGTTGGGCACCTGCAGGACCGCGGACGTGCCGAGGCCCTTCTCCATCGCGGCGGCGGTGGTGAAGATCTTGAAGATCGACCCGGCACCGCTGCCCACCAGGGAGTACGGCTGCGGCTGCACGGTCTCGTTGGCGTCGCCGTTCAGGCCGTAGCGCCGCGACGACCCCATCGCGAGGATGCGGTGCGAGTCCTGTCCCGGCGCGATGACGTTCATGACCGTCGCGACACCGTCGAGATCCGGGCTGCTGTTCCCGGACAGGGCGGCGCTCGTGGAGGACTGCACGGCCGGGTCGAGAGTGGTCTTGATCAGATAACCGCCCTTGTCCACCTGGTCCTTGCTGATGCCGGCGTCGGCCAGGTACTGCAGCGCGTAGTCACAGAAGAAGCCACGATCACCGGCGGCGATGCAGCCGCGCGGCAACTGGTTGGGCTCCGGCAGCACGCCCAGCGGCTCGGCCTTGGCGGCCTCGATCTCCGCCGCGCGGTCCGGGATGTTCTGGATCATCGTGTCGAGAACGGTGTTCCGTCGCGCCATCACGCCGTCGTAGTTGGTGTACGGGTTGAGAGCGGAGCTGGACTGCACCATGCCCGCGAGCATTGCCGCCTGCGTCAGGCTCAGCTGGCTCGCGTCGATGCCGAAGTACGTCTGTGCCGCGTCCTGGATGCCGTAGGACGAGTTACCGAACGGCACCAGGTTGAGGTAGCGCGTGAGGATCTCGTCCTTGGTCAGCTGCTTGTCCAGCGTCAGCGCCATGCGGATCTCGCGGATCTTGCGCGCGGGAGTGGTCTCGATGGCGGCGCGGCGTTCGGCGTCCGTCTTGGCGACGACGAGCAGTTGGTAGTTCTTCACGTACTGCTGGTCGAGGGTGGACGCGCCCTGCTCCACCTGTCCGCTGGTGGTGTTGGTCAGGAAGGCGCGCACCGTGCCCTGCCAGTCGACGCCCTCGTGCTCGGCGAACCGGCGGTCCTCGATGGAGACGATGGCGAGCTTCATCTCGTTGGAGATGCGGTCGCTCGGCACCTCGAAGCGTCGTTGCTCGTAGAGCCACGCGATGGGGTTGCCCGCGGAGTCCACCATCGTGGACACGGCGGGCACCGTTCCCTCGACGAGTTCCGCGGAGACGTTGTCCACGGTGTCGGCGGCGCGGTTGGACGCGAATCCGAACCCGCCGGCGAGCGGGAACATGACTCCGGCGAGCAGCGCGCCGGCCAGGGCGGAGCACCCGGCGAGTTTGGCGACAGTCTTGGCGATCGGCACGAACAACAGAGTACGTGGCTCCTCCGGGACACAGCCCGTACCGGACATGTGGACGGCTGACCTGCTCCGATGTGACCGATCGCACGGGCGTACCAGAAAAGTGATCCCCCACCTTGCTTCCCGCGCGGCCTTTCCCCTACATTGATGGACACGATGTGATTCAGATAACAATCACATCAGTTAGTGGGGTGCTCCTCAGTTCGCTGTGCAGCGTGAGCTGCGTCGGCGGGTGGGACGCCCGGAACGCCAGGGAAACGGTGTTCGCCGACGGTAAGGGGTCAACGAATGCACACAGGAACGCCGAATGCAGCGCTCGACATCGGGGAAGCCGAAGCGCGCATCGCATGGGTATCGCAGGCGCGATGCCGGGGAGTGGATCCCGATCAACTGTTCGTCCGCGGCGCCGCGCAGCGCAAGGCCGCAACGATCTGCCGCCACTGCCCCGTGCTCATGCAGTGCGGAGCGGACGCCCTCGACAACCGTGTCGAGTTCGGCGTCTGGGGCGGCATGACAGAGCGTCAGCGCCGGGCCCTGATCAAGCAGCACCCCGAGGTGGACTCCTGGGCCGAGTTCTTCGAGACCCAGCGTCACCACCAGTCGGCCGTCTGACCCACGCCGCCGCCGGGCGACCGGCCCCGGTTCCTGTGATCTCCCACCGCGATGTCCGATTCGCGGTGGGAGATCTCTCGTCGCACCGCATGAACTCTTCGTGAACGCCCGACGACGCGTCGGGACCCGTCCGGGGCGCGGGGTGTCTGTCACGCCCGCCCGTGTCGATCGACCACACGCGACAGCGCGGACGAATCGGACCTCCATCGAGTCTGTGTGCGTCACAACGGAATCGGTCGTATCGGAAGAAGCGTGACGCACGGTCGCTCGGCTGCCGCGCCCGCGCGGGAAGGCTTTCCACGCTCTGACCTGCGCCGTCGTCGACGCGGACCGTGGGGGCGCCCGCTCGCCCGCCGCCGCGCCGGTCGTGCCCGGCACCGAATCGGACCCGGCGTTCGGTGCCCCGGCCGCGCTCGGTCCGTGTGTCGGTCCGTCCCTCGCGGTTCGCTTTCCGTTGTCTCGCACGTCGATTGACACCGTCCCACCGTGACCGTTGAATCCTGCTCGGCACTCGCCGCTTGACGGATCCGACGATCAGCGCGGATTCGCTCCCACTGCGAAAAGGACTCGACGGGCATGAAGATGAACAAGATCGCGGTTGTCGCCGCGATGACGATCGTGTCGCTGGGCACCGCCTCCGCGACCGCGTACGCCGATCCGGCACCCGCCGCTTCTCCCGAGGTGCACTGGAACGCCGTGGCCGCGGGCACCGGGCTGCTCGTGACCACCGACTCGGGAACCCTGAGCAACGAGAACAACCACCTGGTCATCCGCGACGACTCGGGTGTCGTCGTCGATTCGGTGCCGCTGGCTCTCGCCGTCGACGGACTGGCGCATCCCGTGTCCGCTCAGGTCGAGGGCAACACCGCGACCCTCGCGGTCGACGCCGCTGCGCCCGCCGCGCCGGTCTACGACATTCCGGGCCTGAACCAGGTGGACCTGCCCGCCGCGGTCGCCGGCGTCAAGGACAACCTGTCGCTCACCGCCACGGTCGGTGGATTCCTCGGTGCCGCAACCGGTCTCGTCGGTGGCTGCCTCCTCGGTGCGGCCGCGGCCGGCGTCGTCTCCGCTCCCGTCGCGCTCCTCTTCGGTGCGGGCCCGATCGCCGGATGCATCGGTGGCGCCCTGCTGCTCGGCGCCGGTGGATCGCTCGCCGGTACCGCCATCGGTGGTCTCGGTTCCGCCGTGGCCAATGCGCAGCAGTTCGTCACGCTGCTCGAGGCGCCGCCCGCAGTGAAGAAGTAGTCACACCGATGCGAGTACTTCTGGTCGGTCTCGCCGTCCTCTGCTCGCTCGTTCTCGGCGGCGGGGCTCAGGCCTCCGCCGCCGAGCGCGTGGAGCTGGGCGGGGGTTCCGGGCTGGTCCTGACGCAGGACGGACGAGAGACCCTGTGCAGTCTCACCGTGATCGGTGCGGACACCGCCGGGCGCACCATCGGGCTCACCGCAGGTCACTGCGGGCGGGTCGGCGACACCGTGGCGAGCGAGAGCGATTCCGCCGCAGGAGATGTGGGCTCCGTCGTCGCGGTTCTGCCCGCGTACGACACGGCGATCATCGAGTTCGACGCGGAGCGGGTGGCCCCGGTGGCCTCCGTCGGCAGCACCACCATCACGGCTGTCGGGGATCCCGCACGGCTGGCCGAGACCGTGTGCAAGCAGGGTCGTACGACCGGTGCGACGTGCGGAGTCTCCTACGGTGACGTCCTGAACTCCCAGCAGGTGTTCGCCCAGGTGTGCGTGAACGCCGGTGACTCCGGTGCGCCGGTGGTGCGGGGAGCGTCCGTGGTCGGCATGGTGAACGCCTACCTCGTGGCACCCTGCATCGGCCCCGCCGTCGTCACCGACCTGGTGTCGATCCTGCGTGCGATCGACGAGAGCGGCGGCCCCGGCGCGGGCCTGCGGCTCACCGCCTGAGCGCAGAGGCTCAGGCGGTGCCGGTCAGCTGATCGGCGACGGCACGCAGTGCGTCGAGATCGGACACCTCGAACGGCAGCGAGGGCACCCCCACGACGGGAACACGGGGGTGAGCGGCGGTGAAACGACGCAGCAGTCCGATCTCGCGCTTCGCGGTGACGGCCCGATGCGCGTGCACGCGAAGCACTCCCGCGGCCAGAGCGGCATCGGGGGTGCCTTCGGCGTCCAACTGGTCGGCGGCCGTGACGGCGTGGTCGGACGGCAGCGAACTCAGCGTCGGGTGCGTGCGGTTGAGCACCAGTCCAGCCAACGGCATGCCGTCCTCGGACAGGCGGGTGACGAAGAAGGATGCCTCCCGCAGCGCGTCGGGCTCCGCGGCCGCGACGACGACGAAATGGGTTCCGTCCTGACGCAGCAGGTCGTACGTGTGGCGCGCACGTTCGCGGAAGCCACCGAACATCGAGTCCAGCGACTGCACGAAAGCGGAAGCGTCGGAGAGCATCTGGCTGCCGACGATGGACGAGACGCCGCGCATCGCGAGACCCACGGCGCCGGTGACCACTCGGCCCAGCCCGCGACCCGGGGCCATCAGCAGCTTGATCATGCGACCGTCGAGGAACGACCCCAGACGCTGTGGGGCGTCGAGGAAGTCCAGCGCGTTGCGCGACGGCGGCGTGTCCACGACCACGAGATCCCAGTCACCGCTGGCGGCGAGCTGCCCCAGCTTCTCCATCGCCATGTACTCCTGCGTCCCCGAGAAGGACGACGCCACAGTCTGATAGAAGGAATTGTTCAGGATCTGCTGTGCCTTCTCCGGCGTCGAGTGCTCCATCACCATCTCGTCGAACGTCCGACGCATGTTGAGCATCATCGCGTGCAGTTCGCCGGTGGCGCCGGGCCCGAGGGCGACCGGCTGCGGAGTGTTGTCCAGCTCGCCGACGCCGAGAGCCTGGGCCAGGCGCCGTGCGGGATCGATCGTCAGCACGACGACCCGGCGCCCGTTCTCGGCTGCCCGCAGCGCCATCGACGCCGCAGTGGTGGTCTTGCCCACACCGCCGGAGCCGCAGCACACGACGATCCGCGACGACGGATCGGTCAGGATGGACCCGATGTCGAGAGTGGGAACGGTGCTCATCGCACTCCCTGTTCCGTGAGGTGGTGGGCGAGCTCGTACAGTCCGCCGAGGTCCATGCCGTCGGCCAGAGCCGGGAGCGTCAGGCGCGGCACCGCGAGGTCACCGAGACGCTGTTCGCTCTCGCGCTGGGCGGCGAGCCTCGACGCGTGCTCGATGGACTCGGTCAGCAGGCCGGCGAAGTCGTCCTCCGACAGCGTGATTCCGGCATCGGCGAGTTTCTTCTCGATCGCGGCGGCGTCGAGGTTCCCGGAGGCCGCCTCGGCGAGCGCCTCCGCCGGAAGGAACGACTCCTCGGTGCGGTTGACGACCACGGTGCCCAGTCGGAGATCGGCCGCTGCGAGTTCCGCAGCAGCATCGGCGGTCTCCTGCACCGGCAGCGCCTCGAGCAGCGTCACCAGGTGCACCAGTGTCTGCTCGGAGTGGAGCAGCTTCACCACACCCTCGCTCTGCGATCGCACCGGGCCGGTCTTGGCGAGGTCGCGCATCGCCGTCGTCACGTCCAGGAAGCTCCCGATCCGCCCCGTCGGCGGCGAGTCGACGACGATCTCGTCGTAGAGCAGGCGACCGTTCTTCTCGGTGCGGACCGCACGCTCCTTCACCTTGCCGGTGAGGAGCACGTCGCGCAGACCGGGGGCGATGGTGGTGGCGAACTCGATGGCTCCCACCCGCCGCATCGCCCGGCCGGCGAAGCCGAGGTTGTAGAACATGTCGAGGTACTCGAGGAACGCGGTCTCGATGTCGATGGCCAGCGCGTACACCTCACCACCGCCGTCGGCGGAGGCCACCTTGGTGTCCACCGGGCTCAGCGGGGGGACGTCGAAGAGCTGGGCGATGCCCTGGCGTCCCTCGACCTCGACCAGCAGAACCTTGCGCCCACCTGCGGCGAGGGCCAGGGCGAGCGCGGCGGCGACGGTGCTCTTGCCCGTCCCACCCTTGCCCGAGACGAAGTGCAGTCGAGCGCGGTCCGCTTCGGGCGGCCATCCTCGCTCCGCCTGGGGGGACGATCCGGTGGGGTGCGACGTCGCACCTGCTGTCTCCGACACGTCCTCGACCTTACTGACCCGGTGCGCTATAGGCTCCTGCCATGAGCGCATCGACGACGTGGGAATACTTCACCGCACCCCTGCTGATCCACAACACCAAGGCCATCCTCGACAACTTCGGTGCCGACGGCTGGGAGCTGGTCACGGTCATGCCCGGCCCCACCGGCGAGAACCTGGTCGCCTACTTCAAGCGCCCGAAGAGCTGACATGGGTGTGACGGAGAAGCTGGCCGAGCTCGGGCTGACCCTTCCGCCCGTCGTGCCGCCGGTCGCGTCCTATGTTCCCGCGGTGCGGTCGGGAGACCACGTCTTCACCTCGGGTCAGCTGCCCATGGTGGACGGCGCGCTGACCGCCACCGGCAAGGTCGGGGCCGAGGTGTCGGCCGAGGACGCGACCGCCGCCGCCCGCGTCTGTGCGTTGAACGCACTGGCCGCGATCGACGCGCTGGTCGGCATCGAATCCGTGGTCCGCATCGTCAAGGTCGTCGGATTCGTCGCGTCGGCACCGGGATTCACCGGTCAGCCCGGCGTGATCAACGGTGCGTCGAACCTGCTCGGTGAGCTGTTCGGCGACGCCGGTATCCACGCTCGGTCGGCTGTCGGAGTCGCCGAGCTGCCCCTGGGCGCAGCCGTCGAGGTGGAGATGATCGTCGAGGTCGCACCCGCCTGACGGGTGCGCGTCACCGACCGCTCGCCACGAGGGTCCGGCACTGCTCGATGACGCGCTGCAGAGCGAGTCCGCGATGTGCCGAGCACTCGTGGCGGGTGCCGGTCCGGACAGACTCCAGGAACTCGTCGAGCAGTACCGCGTAACACCGGTCGGGTGGCGTGGTGCGGTCCGACAACTCGACCAGGCCGCCCGGTCCGCTCGCGCCGACCCGCAGCACCGACGGGCGCACCGGCGTCCGCATGGACAGCGTCACCAGGCTCGTCCGGACTCCGGCGGTGCTCCCGTGCTGCAGAGCCAGCGACCACGTGTCGGACGCGTCGTCACGCCTCGCCCACGCCACGGACTCGACCGGTCCGAGCACCTCCATCGCGAGATCGAGAACGTGCGGGCCGACGTCCATGAGGGCGCCGCCCTCCTGCCGCCACGTCGAGCCGGCGTACTCGCCGCCGAGCAGGGCGCCGGACAGCCAGGTCGCCGTCACGGTCGCGACCTCCGTGTCGCGCACGGCGTCGAGGAATGCTCGGGTCTCGGGTGCGAAGCGACGCGTCAGCGTGACCATCGACGAGACCCCGGCCTCGTCGATCGCGGCCACGAGAGTGGCCGCATCCGCCGCGGAACCGGCGATCGGCTTGTCCAACAACACATGTCGACCCGCGGCAGCCGCCCGACGGGCGAGATCGAACTGCACCTCGGGGGGTACCGCGAACGCGACGGCGTCGACGGAGTCGATCAGTGCATCGACGTCGTCGACGTACGGCACCTCGGGAGCCGTCTGTGCCGCGGCGTCGGGACGGCGGGCCCAGATGCCGGCGAACTCGACGTCGGGATGCGCGGTGAGTGCGGGTGCCGCGGCCTGACGAGCCCAGGGTCCGGCACCGATCAGACCGATTCTCATGGTGCGAGCCTAGGTTCTGTCCCGGTCTGCACCGAACCTGCGTCGGCTGGCACAGTGGTCGCATGGCGGAGAAGGATCCCACGGCATCGGAGAAGCACCCCGCGTACGGACGGCTGCGGCGCGTGACGTCGACCGCGTCCGTCCTCCTGGCCGAGAACCCCGGGAAGATGACGCTGGACGGCACGAACACGTGGATTCTGCGAGCCCCGGGGCACGAGCAGTGCATCGTGGTCGATCCGGGCCCGCGCTCCCGGTCGCACGTCGACCGCGTCGCGGCGCAGGGACGCGTGGCGCTGATCCTGATCACCCACCGCCATCACGATCACACCGGCGGTATCGCCCGGCTGCACCGGTCGACGTCCGCGCCGGTGCGCGCGGTCACGTCCACGTACCTCCGAGGTGACGCCGCGCCGCTGGTGGACGGCGAGGTGATCGCGGCCGCCGGGGTGGAACTCACCGTCGCGGCGACACCGGGCCACACCGCCGATTCCGTCAGCCTGGTCCTCGACGACGCGGTGCTGACCGGGGACACCATCCTCGGTGCCGGATCGACCGTCCTGGACGGGAAGGACGGGGATCTCGGTGACTACCTGGCCTCACTCGACCGACTGGAGCAACTCGGTGAGGGACGCGTCGCGCTGCCCGGTCACGGGCCGGACCAGCCCGACACCGCGGTGCTCGCGCGCGCCTACCGGGCCCATCGCGAACAGAGACTCGACCAGGTGCGGGCAGCGCTCGACGTCCTCGGACCCGACGCCACCCCTCTGAAGGTGGTACGTCACGTCTACGCGGACGTCGACAAGAAGCTGTGGCCCGCGGCGCGGATGTCGGTCAAGGCCCAGCTGACGTATCTGCGCGGTTAGCGTGCGCGCCGGGCGAGTCGCTCGGAGTCGGAGATGAGCACGCTCTTGCCCTCGAGGCGGAGCCAGCCGCGGTGCGCGAAGTCGGCGAGCGCTTTGTTGACGGTCTCGCGAGAGGCGCCGACGAGCTGAGCGATCTCCTCCTGCGTGAGGTCGTGGACGACGCGCAGCGAGCCGGCCTCCTGGGTGCCGAAACGCTGTGCGAGCTGCAGCAGTGCCTTGGCGACGCGGCCGGGAACATCGGTGAAGATGAGGTCGGCCAAGCTGTTGTTGGTACGACGCAACCGGCGGGCGAGCACCCGGAGCAGCTGCTCGGCGATCTCGGGGCGCTGATCGATCCAGGCCTTCAGGGCGTCGCGATCCATGCTCACCGCGCGCACCTCGGTGACCGTCGTGGCGGTGGAGGTGCGGGGGCCGGGATCGAAGATCGAGAGCTCACCGAACATGTCGGACGGACCCATGATGGTCAGGAGGTTCTCGCGACCGTCGGGGGAGCGGCGGCCGAGCTTCACCTTGCCGCTGACGATGATGTACAGCCGATCGCCGGGCTCACCCTCGTTGAAGACCACGTGGCCACGCGGGAAATCGACCGGTTGCAGCTGCTTGGTCAGCGCCGACACCGCAGACGGCTCGACCCCCTGGAAGATGCCGGCTCGTGCCAGTACCTCGTCCACGTGTACTCCCTTGCCCTGAAAGATCGGCAGATCTACGAATGTGTCGTCTTCATGTGTCCGGTCGGAGTCTACGTCGCCGGGCGGCCACAGGAGTGATCACAGCCACCCTCGACGCGTCGGCGTCGGACCGGGGGCCGTGTCGGCGGGTGCTCAGCTGGCGCGGCGTGCCCTGTCGTCGAGAAGAGCGACGTCCTCCTCCATGACGTCGCCACCGCGGCGACGTCGGGTGCGGAACCGTGCGAGAGCGTTCGGGAAGCCTTCCGCGGCCAGGGTGGCGACCTCGGCGGAACTGGCGGCGTCCAGGAATTCCTGAACCTCCTGCTCGCGGACTCCTGCGCGGTTCAGCCGCGCCTCGAAGCGCTCCATGGCGAGGGCGAACAGCATCAGCAAGACCGGGAACAGAACCACAGCGAGTGCTTGCATACCGAGGAGTAAACACTGTCGACGTCTCGAAAAGAACACGGCGGGGTCACCAGTGCGGACACGACCGGAGCGTGCTGTCGGGGGCGTTCCGTAGAGTCGTGGCGTGCAGAAATCAGCCGCCGGTCCCTCTCACGTGGGCAAACGAGACGAGTCCGCCCTCGCGCTCACGCGTCGGGCACGCCGGATGAATCGCAACCTCGGCGTGGTCTTTCCGCACGTCTACTGCGAGTTGGACTTCACCACCCCGCTCGAGCTCGCGGTGGCCACCATCCTGTCCGCGCAGTGCACCGACAAGAGGGTCAACGAGACCACGCCGGCACTCTTCGCGAAGTACCGGTCGGCGCGCGACTACGCGGAGGCCGACCGGACGGAGCTCGAGGAGTACATCCGGTCCACCGGCTTCTACCGCAACAAGGCCAACTCCCTCATCGGGCTGGGCCGCGAGCTCCTCGAGCGGTACGACGGTGAGGTTCCCGCCTCGCTGAAGGAGCTGGTGACGCTGCCCGGTATCGGGCGCAAGACGGCCAACGTGGTCCTCGGCAATGCGTTCGACATTCCCGGCATCACCGTCGACACCCACTTCGGCCGACTCGTCCGCCGCTGGGCCTGGACCGAGGAGGAGGATCCGGTCAAGGTCGAGCACGCCATCGGTGCGCTGATCCCGCGCAAGGAGTGGACGATCCTGTCCCACCGCGTGATCTTCCACGGCCGCCGCGTGTGCCATTCGCGGACGCCGGCGTGCGGTGTCTGCCTGCTGGCGAAGGACTGCCCGTCGTACGGGCTGGGGCCGACCGACCCCGTCAAGGCCGCGGCATTGGTGAAGGGGCCGGAGACGGACCACATCCTCGCCCTGGCCGGCATCGAGACGTGAGCAGGTCGTCCGCGGCGAGGTGGAGCCTGGCCGCGCTCGTGGTGGTCGTCGCCCTCATCGTCGCCATCTGGCCGCGCGGGGACGATCCGACGGGACCGGCGAGCTTCGCCGACTACCGCGACACTTTCGGCGCGGCGCCCACCGACGACGCGACGGACACGGAGCTGGCCCCCTTGCGCACCGAGGCCGCGCTCGCCGCGTGCCCCGTGCCGGCGGCCGGCGCCCAGGCGCCCGCCGGCCCACTGGCGGGTCTGCGCACCACCTGCCTGGCCGACGGAGCGCCGGTCGATCTCGGTGCGGCCGTCGCCGGCACGCCGACTCTGCTCAACCTGTGGGCCTACTGGTGCGGCCCGTGCGCGGAGGAACTGCCGTATCTGCAGCAGTACGCCGAGCGTGCGGGCGGTGCCGTTACCGTGGTGACGGTGCACGAGGATCCCCGCCAGGGCAACGCCCTGACCCGACTGGCCGACTACGGCGTCCGACTACCCGGCGTGCAGGATCCGTCCGCTGCCGTCGCCGCTGCCGTCGGAGCTCCGGCCGTGTTGCCCGTCAGCGTGCTGCTCGCCGCCGACGGATCCGTCGCCGCGGTTCTCCCGCAGCCGTTCCGCTCCGTCGACGAGATCGCGGACGCCGTGCGCACCCACCTCGGAGTCTCGGCGTGACGGATCCCGCGGGCACGCCGCCGTGGCTGTCCCGTCTGGCCGCCGTGCACACCGTGCGCGACGACGCGAGCAACCCGGTGATCGCCCGCCACGCACCGGACGGGGCGACGGGCAGACCGGCCGCGGTGCTGGTGCTCTTCGGCGGGCGGCCCGACGCGGCGGAGTTGCCCACCGACGCCACCGTGCTCCTGACCCAACGCGCGTCCTCGCTGCGGCAACATCGCGGTCAGGTCGCCTTTCCCGGCGGCGCAGCCGATCCCGGCGACGACGGACCCGTCGGCACCGCTCGGCGGGAGGCGCAGGAGGAGACCGGGGTGGACCCGGACGGCGTGGAGCCGCTCACGGTGCTCGACTCCATCTTCGTGCCCCCGTCGGGCTTCGAGGTGACACCGGTGATCGCGTACTGGCGCGCCCCGAGCGAGGTGTCCGTCGTGGACACCGCCGAGACGGAGCGTGTCGTCGCCGTGCCGCTCACCGATCTTCTCGATCCGGTCAACAGATTCGTGGTGCGCCACCCCCTCGGTTATCGGGGCCCGGCGTTCGCAGTGGGAGGAATGCTCGTGTGGGGTTTCACGGCCGGGGTGCTGTCCGGCGTCCTCGAGACGGCGGGCTGGGGTGCCCCCTGGGACACCGAGGACGTCCGGGACCTCGAGACGTCGCTCGCCGCCGTCGGTGAGGAGTTGCACCCGTGACGGGATCGACCTGGCTCGACATCGGTGTGGCACTGGTGGCGTTGCTCGCCGCGTCGTCGGGGTGGCGGCAGGGCGCGGTCGCGTCCGCCTTCGCCTTCTTCGGTGTCGTCCTCGGTGCCGTCGCCGGCATCCTGCTCGCACCGCGCGTCCTCGACCACGTCGAGGAGGGGCGGATGCGCGTGCTCGTCGGCGTCGCCCTCATCGTCGTCATGGTGATCGTCGGCGAGATCGCGGGCATGGTGTTGGGACGAGCGTTGCGCAGCGGGATCCACAGCCCGGCGGCGCGCTCGGTGGACAGCGTCATCGGTGCCGGTCTGCAGGCGGTGGCCGTGCTCGTCGCGGCCTGGTTGCTGGCCGTCCCGCTCACCGCGGCGTCGCAACCGCAGATCGCCGCGGCCGTGCGCGGATCGTCGATCCTCGGCGCCGTGGACGACGTGGCACCCGAGTGGGTCCGCGAGATCCCCAACGAGTTCTCGGCTCTGCTCGACACGTCGGGTCTCCCCGACGTCATCGGCCCCTTCGGCCGCACTCCCGTGGCCGAGGTCGGTCCGCCGGATCCCAGCGTGCTGGCGTCGCCGATCGCGGCGGACCTCCAGGACAGCGTGCTGCGGATCCGCGGTATCGCCGAGAGCTGCCAGAAGGCGCTCGAGGGCTCCGGTTTCGTCATCGGGCCGGGCCGTGTCATCACCAACGCGCACGTCGTCGCCGGCACCTCGTCGGTGGCCGTCGACACCGCTGACGGCCCGCTCGACGCGGAGGTCGTCCTGTTCGATCCCGCCGTCGACATCGCGGTGCTGAACGTGCCGGATCTGACCGCCGACGTCCTGCCGTTCGCGACGGGGCGCGCGGAATCGGGAACCGACGCGGTGGTGCTCGGGTATCCCGGCGGTGGCCCGTACACGGCATCGTCCGCGCGGGTGCGCGAGACACTGAACCTCACCGGGCCGAACATCTACCGCACCGGGACGGTGGACCGGGAGGTCTACACCGTGCGCGGATCGATCCGTCAGGGCAATTCCGGCGGACCGTTGGTGGCCACCGACGGCACGGTTCTCGGCGTCGTCTTCGGCGCCGCCGTCGACAACTCCGATACCGGATTCGTGTTGACCGCAGCAGAAGTCGCCGACGAGGTGGCAACGGGGCTGCAGAACGGGCAACCTGCCGGTACGGGATCCTGCGTCGGGTGAGGATGCATCGGCTGTCACGCCGAGGAGCGCCCGCACCGCGTACCGTGATCACGAAGGTGGCGAGGAGACGACGTACTCCGCGTCCCCGGCTCGACGGGGGGAGCATCGATGGGGGTACGTCGACGCCGTGACGTGGCGATCACGACACGGGTTGTTCGAGGGGCGCGCGACGTGTGTCCGATTGGTTCGACGGTTCCCGGGGAATCATCCGACGGTCTGCGGCGCGCGGACACGGGATGTGACGGGTGACGGTGACGACGGGAGACGAGGCGAGGATGGGCCGCCGCGGCGGTCGGCAGCTGACGGCGGCCGGCAACTACTTCGACACGCGGTCGAAGGCGGTCATGGCAAGTGCCTCGGGGGCGCTGCCCCTGCTCGTCATCGCGATTCTCCAGCCCACGTTCCTGCGGCCGGGCACGCTGCCGCTCCTGGCCGTCATCGTCGCGTTCACCGTGGTCACCGTGGGCATCACCCTGCGTGCCGGTCGTCTGTCCGACCGGCAGTTCACGGTGCTGGGGTCGGGTGGCATGGTCGGCGTCGCCATCTCCGCCTATCTGATCGCCGATCCGTCGGGGTCCCGCGCGGTCACGGCGATGCTGGCGGTCGTGCCCGCCATCGCGGCGTCCGGATCGCCGCCCAAGGTCACGATCTCGCTCACCGGCGCCGCGGTGATCATGGCGACGGCACTGAGCATCAACGGCTCCGAGGGCGCGGTGCGGTTCGTCGCGGCCGGCGCCGCGGTCACCACCGTGGTGGTGCCGGCGGTGTTGATCGCCACCATGCGCAGCTCGCTCGAATCGGTGACAGCCCGCCTCGAGACCCTGGCGAACACCGATCCGCTCACCGGCCTGCTCAACCGCCGCGGCATGTTGCCGCGGGTGAGCGCCATGCTCGCGGAGGCATCGGAGAAGTCCGACGCCATCGTCGTCTCGCTCGTCGACGTCGATCACTTCAAGTCCGTCAACGACACTCGCGGCCACGCGGCCGGTGACGTCGTGCTCACCACGGTCGCCGAGGCGATAGCAGCCTACGTTCCCGAGGATGCGGTGGTCGCCCGGCTGGGCGGGGAGGAGTTCCTGGTGCTCGGCCTCAGCAAGTCCGTCGCGGGGCTCGAGGAGAAGGTGCTCGAGAGCGTCCGCTCCGCGTGCGACGTCACCGTCAGCATCGGAGTGGCGCAGGCGAACGTGGTGTTCGACGAGAGGGGCGGTAACGACGTCGAGGCCACCCTCGACCGACTGACCTACGCGGCCGACCGCGCGCTGTACGCGGCGAAGACGGCGGGCCGCGATCGAGTGGCGTTCGCGATGGAGGACGTCGTCCGGTGGTCACCGACCCTGACGCCGGTGCAGCGCCGCGACAAGACGGAACCCCTCCCGTGACGGCAGAGGAGTGAGCATGAGCGAGCACCGCGTCCTGGATCCGACCGACCTCGGCGATCACGAGGTTCTCGATCGACTGATGTCCGAGATCGGGGACGACGCGATCCTGGACACCACCGCCGAGCAGCTCCAGTCGCTCGACGCACTGCTGCCCACTCCGTCGTCCGAGCTCCTGGACGAGCCGACCCGGTGGGTGCACTACCCCTGGCGTCGCTCGCTCGTGCGGGTGCTCGGTCCGCGCGGGTTCCGGTTGCTGCGCCTGGACCGGAACCGCAACAAGATCACCGTGGACGAGCAGGATGCTGCGCGGCGCCTGCGCGTCGGCGTCGTGGGTCTGAGCGTCGGCCACGCGGTGGCGCACACCCTCGCTCTCGAAGGGCTGTGCGGCGAGCTCCGGTTGGCCGACTTCGACGATCTGGACCTGTCGAACCTCAACCGTGTGCCCGCGTCGGTGTTCGACCTCGGCGTCAACAAGGCGGTGCTGGCGGCTCGCCGCATCGCCGAACTGGATCCGTACCTCGAGGTGACGACGTTCCCGACCGGGATCGACGAGGCGACCACGGACGCCTTTCTCGCCGACCTCGACATCGTCGTCGAGGAGTGCGACTCGATCGACGCGAAGGTGTTGGTGCGGCAGGAGTGCCGTCGCCGCGGGATTCCCGTGATCATGGAGACCAGCGACGGGGGCGTGCTCGACATCGAGCGCTACGACCTCGAACCCGACCGACCGTACTTCCACGGGTTGCTCGGCGACGTCGACGCCGCGGCGGTCGCGGGGATGACGCCGCGGGAGAAGGCGCCACTGGCGGGGCGCATCCTCGAGATGGAGCGCATCACGCCGCGCATGGCGGCATCGTTGCCGGACATCGGTACGACATTGTCGACGTGGCCGCAGTTGGGGAGTGACGTGGCTCTGGGCGGCGCGTCGGTGGCCGCTGTGGTGCGGTTGTTCGGGCGCGGGACACCGCCTCCGTCGGGACGCGTCCGTGTCGGTCTCGAGGCGATCATCGAGAGCACCCTCGTCGACCCCTACAAGGGCTGACCGCTCGCTCGGAGATGGCGCAGCAGAACGTCGGTGACCTCGTCCGGGCGTTCCTGGTGCACGTAGTGCCCCGATCCCGTCACGCGATGCTCCTCGAGCTGCGGTGCCCAGTGGGAGTCGCGGCGCGCCGTTGTCGGCAGGACGTACGGGTCGGCGGATCCCAGGATCTGCAGCGCCGGTAGATCGACGGTCCGGTCGATCGCGGCGCGGAAGCGGCGACCGTCGGAACGGAACTGGCTGCGGAACGCCCAGCGCTGATACTCCAACGTGCTGTGTGCGACACCGGGGATGCGGACGGCCGACCGCATCCTCGACACGACGTCGCCGAACTCCGTGGACGACTGCCACTGCGCGGACGACCGGGCACGGACGAGTCGTTCCACCTCGGCACCGTCGTCGGCGACGAGCGTCTTCTCGGGTGTGAGCGGAACCTGGTAGCGCAGGAACGACGGCAGCAGCGCCGCGCGCTGCGCCGAGTCCCGTATCGCAGCTCGCCGCAACGAGATCGGATGCGGTGAGGCGAGCAGCGAGATCGAGCGAACAGCGCGAGGGTGCAGCGCTGCGGTCGCCCAGCACACGAGTCCGCCGTCGGCGTGCCCGACCAGATCCGCCTCGGAGTGTCCGAGCGCGCGAACGAGGCCGGAGATGTCACCGGCGAGGGTCCAGCCGTCGTAGCCGCGAGGCGGCTTGTCGCTGTCGCCGTAGCCCCGCAGATCCACTGCCACGGCGTGATAGCCGGCGGCGCCGAGAGCGGTCAGCTGGTGGCGCCACGACCACCAGAGGTCGGCGAAGCCGTGGACGAGAACGACCAGCGGCGCCGGCCGACTCGGATCAGGGCGTCCCGGGTCGGCGGACGCCGAGGTGTCCGCCTCGGCGATGTGGAACCGGATGCCGTTGGCGCGGATGTCGCGGTGCTGCCACGGGCCGGGATATCGGACGGTCGACGGGTCGGGTGCGGCCACTGTCGTCGGTACGCGGGCGCGGTGTCAGCGCGAGAGCGGGGCGCGCACGTCGAGCGCGTCCAACGGCTTCTTCGGCGATGCGCCGTCGCCCTGGCCCGGCAGCACCGAGGAGGCCGCCTTCAGCGAGTCGATGGTCTTCTCGGGCTTGCGCAGCTTCTTCACCCGGAGGTAGCCGAGGAACGCGAGCAGCGCCGTGATGACCACCATGATCAGGAAGACGATGAGGAACGCGAGCCACCGCGTGACCCACACGTTGAGCAGCTCGGCGAGGAAGAAGAAGAAGAAGAACGAGCTGAAGATCAGGACCGCGAGCGCGAGGATGAAGAGGACGCTGCCCTGCAGTCCCTTCTTGATCTCGCCGGTCACCTCGGCCTTGGCCAGTTCGACCTCGGCGCGGACCAACGTGGAGACCTGTGTCGTCGCGTCCTTGACCAGGGTGCCGATGCTGGCCGTGGCGGGGTTGCTGCGACTGTCGACGTCCGTCAGCGGGATCGAGGAGATACTGGCCGGAGCGGTCGTCCGACCGCTCGTGTCGGTGCCTCGGCTGCTGCTCACGTGCAAGTCCCTTCGAAGATGTTCGTCGCGCTCGACAGTGATCGTCCGGCGATACCGGCCAACCCTATGTCCTTACCCGTTCGGGGCTCACACTATCGCCGCCGGACGGGGCCGGTCCCGCCGGACGTCGGTCCCCGCGTGGTGAGCACTCACGAACCGAGTGGCCGGTATCGGCCATCACGTCACGATGCGTCGGGTAACTTCCTGCTGACGAACCCGCCTCCCAACAGGAGAAACCCGTGACAAGCACTTCCGCGGACCGCGTTCCGAACCCCGACGGTTCGAACATCGCCGGTCCGGACTCCGATCTCGATGCAGTGGACGGCGTACCTCGCAGTCGCATCGTGATCGCCTCGATGGTCGGAACCTCCATCGAGTTCTTCGACTTCTACATCTATGCCACCGCCGCCGTCCTCGTCTTCCCCCGGCTGTTCTTCCCCGCGGGCAACGACACGACGGCCCTGCTCGCGTCGTTCGCGACGTTCGGCCTCGCCTTCGTCGCGCGGCCCATCGGTTCGGTGCTGTTCGGACACTTCGGTGACCGCATCGGCCGGAAGGCGACCCTGGTGGGGTCCCTGCTCACCATGGGCGTCGCGACCTTCCTCATCGGACTGCTGCCGACGTACGACAGCGTGGGCATCATCGCCCCGATGTTGTTGGCGCTCATGCGTTTCACGCAGGGTGTCGGCCTGGGCGGCGAGTGGTCGGGCGCTGCACTGCTCGCCACCGAGACCGCCAAGGAGGGCAAGCGGGCCTGGGCCGCGATGTGGCCGCAGCTCGGTGCCCCCATCGGCTTCCTGATGGCCAACGGGATCTTCCTCATCCTGACGTTGTCGATGGACTACGACTCCAAGACGTCCGGATCGGACCACGCCTTCCTCACGTGGGGATGGCGTGTGCCCTTCCTGCTGAGCGCGATCATGGTGATCATCGGCCTCTACGTGCGACTCAAGCTCGAGGAGACACCGGTGTTCAAGCGCGCCGTGGCCAACGGCCAGCGCGTCAAGACGCCGGTGGCGGAGGTCTTCAAGACCAGCTGGCGTCCGCTGATCCTCGGCACGTTCGTCATGCTCGCGACGTACACACTGTTCTACGTCATGACGACGTGGGTGGTCAGCTACGGCACCGGCAAGGTGGTCGATCACAGCGGTGTCGCCGTGACCATCGCCTACACGGACTTCCTGGGCCTGCAGCTCATCTCGGTGTTGTTCTTCGCCGCGTTCGTCCCGGTCTCCGGCTGGCTCGCGGATCGGTTCGGCCGCCGCATCACACTGATCGTCATCACCACCGCGATCATCCTGTTCGGCCTGTCGTTCAAGTGGTTCGCTGCTCCCGAGTCCGCCACCGAGAGCCGCATGCTGCTGTTCATGTGCGTCGGCCTGGCGCTGATGGGTCTGACCTTCGGACCGATGAGTGCTGTTCTGCCGGAGCTGTTCCCGACCAACGTGCGCTACACCGGATCGGGTATCTCCTACAACACGGCCAGCATCCTGGGAGCGGCCGTGGCGCCGTTCATCGCGACCTGGCTGGTGAACTCCTACGGCGTCGCGTGGGTGGGCGTGTACCTGGCCGTCGCCGCGGCACTGACGCTGTTCGCACTCGTCGTCATGAAGGAGACGCGCGGACGCGATCTCGACACAGTGTCCTGACGGACTGCCGACAGCAGAGAGGGGCTCGTGCACTCGGTGCACGAGCCCCTCTCTCTGCGTGACGCGTGGTTACTTCTGGCCGGCCTTGGCGATCGCGTCGAAGACGGCGGGATCGACGAGGGTCGAGGTGTCGCCCAGATCCCGGCCCTCGGCGACGTCGCGGAGCAGGCGGCGCATGATCTTTCCGCTGCGCGTCTTGGGGAGCTCCGGGACCACCGTGATCTGTCGCGGCTTGGCGATCGGCGAGATCTCCTTCGACACCTGAGCCTTCAGCTCGGCGATCAGCGCGTCGCCGGTGTTCTCGATGCCCTCGCGCAGGATGACGAAGGCGACGATGCCCTGGCCGGTGGTCTCGTCCGCCGCGCCCACGACGGCTGCCTCGGCGACGCCGGGGTGGGTCACCAGAGCCGACTCCACCTCGGAGGTGGAGATGCGGTGACCGGAGACGTTCATGACGTCGTCGACGCGTCCGAGGACCCAGAGGTCGCCGTCGTCGTCGAAGCGCGCACCGTCACCGGCGAAGTACCAACCCTCGGTGGCGTAGCGGGACCAGTAGGTGTCCTTGTAGCGCTCCATGTCGCCCCAGATGCCACGCAGCATCGACGGCCACGGCTCGTCGAGTACGAGGTACCCGTTGCCGCCGGGCCCGAGCATCTTCGCATCGTCGTCCACGATGGCGGCCGAGATGCCGGGGAGCGGTGTCTGGGCCGATCCCGGCTTGGTGGCGGTGACGCCGGGCAGCGGCGAGACCATGATCGCGCCGGTCTCGGTCTGCCACCAGGTGTCGACGATCGGAGCGCTGCCGGCGCCGATGACGTCGCGGAACCAGCGCCACGCCTCGGGGTTGATGGGTTCGCCGACGCTGCCGAGCAGGCGGATCGAGGAGAGGTCGTGTGCGTCGGGGATCTGTCGTCCCCACTTCATGAACGTGCGCACGAGCGTGGGCGCCGTGTAGTAGATGGTGACGCCGTACTTCTCGACGATGTTCCAGTGCCGGTGCTCGTCGGGAGAGTTGGGCGTGCCCTCGTAGACCACCTGCGTGGCGCCGTTGGCCAGCGGGCCGTAGACGATGTAGCTGTGCCCGGTGACCCAGCCGATGTCGGCCGTGCACCAGTAGACGTCCTTGCCCTGCTTGTGGTCGAAGACGTAGTGGTGCGTGTAGGCGGTCTGCGTCAGGTAGCCGCCGGAGGTGTGGATGATGCCCTTCGGCTTACCGGTGGTTCCCGAGGTGTAGAGGATGAAGAGTGGGTGCTCGGAGTCGAACGCCTGCGCCTCGTGCTCGGGGGAGGCGGATCCGACGGTGTCGTGCCACCAGAGGTCGCGGCCCTCGGTCCACTGCACGTCGATGTCGGTGCGCTTGACCACCAGGACGTGCTCGATCGACGCGGCGCCGTCCACGGCCTCGTCGACCGAGTCCTTGAGCGGCGCGGCCTTGCCGCGGCGCCACTGGCCGTCGGTGGTGACGACGAGCTTGGCCTCGGCGTCGTCGATGCGCGAGCGCAGTGCGGAGGACGAGAAGCCTGCGAAGACGACGCTGTGGGTCAGTCCGAGGCGGGCGCACGCGAGCATCGAGACGATGGCCTCGGGGACCATGGGCATGTAGATGGCGACGCGGTCACCCGAGACGAGCCCGAGATCGGTGAAGGCGTTCGCGGCGCGGCTGACCTCGGCGAGGAGGTCGGAGTAGGTGATCTCGCGGCTGTCCCCGGGCTCGCCCTCCCAGTGGATCGCCACCTGGTCGCCGCGGCCCTCGACCACGTGCCGGTCGACGCAGTTGTAGGCGACGTTCAGTTCACCGCCGACGAACCACTTCGCGACGGGGGCGTCCGACCAGTCGAGCACCTGCTCGAACGGCGTGTGCCAGTGCAACCGGTTCGCCTGCTCGGCCCAGAACGCGAGGCGATCGTCCTTCGCCGCCTGGTAGAGCTCGGATCCGGCGTTGGCCTGCGCGACGAAGTCGTCACTCGGGGGATAGGACACCGGGTGCTCCGATTCCGTGTCCCTGGTCGCGCCGTCGTCGGTCACGGTCTCGGTCATCGTGGTACCTGGCCCCTCTCGGAAAAGCTGGTGTGTCGGTTCGGTGTGTCGCGACTGTGAGGGTAGTCACGTGTGACCGGCGCCGCACCGTTGCAGAGGGCTGCGACCCGGGACGTGCGGCGAGAGGTGCGTTCTGCGCGACGGGCGGTGTGCAGCAGCGATGGATGGTGACGAGACACCAAAATCGCCTCTCATCAGGCTGTCTGACCGGTGAGGTCCAGTCCTGTCAGGTTACGTCCGTATTTCGGGGCGGACCCGGGTCGTTCCGATTTCGGGGGAGTGCACGACAGACCTTTGTGAGTGTGTCTAAAGTCAAGCAAATATCCGGGTCACGCCGGTCATCGCCCGTGGCCCACCCGACACCCGCGGACCACCCGCGGACGGTGCGTGCAGTCGACCCTGTTCGTGCCGGATTCGATGGAGGACATGTTGAGAGTCAAGAAGACGATCGCGGTGGTCTCGGTGGCCATCGCCGCCGTGGGCATGCTCGCGGCGTGTGGTGGCGGGGGTGGGTCCTCGAGCGCCGAGGGCACCTACAGCCTGTACATCGGCCAGCCCGAGAACCCGCTCGTTCCCGGTAACACCACCGAGAGTGAGGGCAACCAGGTCCTCAAGGCCCTGTTCACGCCGTTGGTGAACTACAACGACGAGAGCAGCGAGGTCGAGTACACCGGCGTCGCCGAGTCGGTCGAGTCCGACGACCAGCAGAACTGGACGATCAAGCTCAAGCCGGACTGGACGTTCCACGACGGCACGCCCGTCGACGCGAAGTCCTACGTCGATGCGTGGAACTACACCGCGCTGAGCACCAACGCCTTCGGTGCCTCGTACTTCTTCGAGAACGTCCAGGGCTACGACGATCTGCAGGCCGCCGAGGGCGCTGAGCCCACCGCGACCACGATGACCGGCCTCGAGGCCGTGGACGACACCACGATTCGCGTGGCTCTGAAGGAGCCCTTCGCGATCTACCCGGTGACCCTGGGCTACAGCGCGTTCTCGCCGCTGCCCGAGGCGTTCTTCACCGATCCCGACGCCTTCGGACGTCGCCCGATCGGCAACGGCCCGTTCAAGGCCGACGAGGACTTCGTCGAGGGACAGGGCATCACCCTGACCAAGTACGACGACTACAAGGGTGAGAACCCGGCACAGTCGCAGGGCGTGCAGTTCAAGGTCTACACGGAGCTGAGCACCGGCTACACCGACGTTCAGGCCGGCGGCCTCGACGTCATGCTGGATCTGCCGCCGGACGCCTGGGCGACCGCACGTGACCAGTTCGGTGACCGGTACGGCGAGCGCGCTCGCCCCGACATCACCTCGCTCGCGTTCCCGACCTACGACCCGCGTTTCTCGGATTCCCGTGTGCGTGAGGCGTTCTCGATGGCGATCGACCGTCAGGCCATCACCGAGGCCATCTTCACCAACACCCGCACGCCGGCCACCTCCTTCGGTTCGCCCGTCGTCGACGGCTACCGGGACGATGCCTGCGGCACCAAGTGCGAGCTGAACGCCGCTCAGGCCAACACGCTGCTCGACCAGGCCGGCTTCGACAGGTCGCAGCCGGTGGAGCTGTGGTTCAACGCCGGTGCGGCACACGACACCTGGATGACCGCCGTGGGCAACCAGCTGCGCACCAACCTCGGAGTCGACTACGTGCTCCGTGGCGATCTGCAGTTCGCGCAGTACCTCCCGCTGCAGGACGCGCAGGGCATGACCGGTCCGTTCCGTTCGGGCTGGATCATGGACTACCCGTCGCTGTACAACTTCCTGTCGCCGGTCTACAGCTCGGCAGCACTGCCGCCGGCGGGCTCGAACGTCAGCTTCTACTCCAACCCGGAGTTCGACGCCGCCCTCTCGCAGGGCAACAACGCGGAGTCGATCGACGCCGCGACGACCGAGTACCAGCGGGCCGAGGACATCCTGTTCCGCGACCTGCCGGCCACTCCGCTCTTCTACGGTCTGAACCAGGCCGTGTGGAGCGAGCGGGTCGACAACGTCAAGATCGACCTGTTCGGTGACATCGAGGTCGCGGACGTCACGGTCAGCTGACCTCTCTCTCGACTCGGTGGGGCGCCGTGCAGACGCAGGGCGCCCCACCGACGCGTGAACCGTGAGACCCCGAAGAGGAGAACCCAGTGGGTCGCTTCATCACGCGCCGATTGCTGTTGACCATCCCGGTCCTGATCGGCGCCTCGTTCCTGATCTTCGCGATGGTGTACGCCCTTCCGGGTGATCCCATCCGCGCGCTCGCGGGTGATCGCCCGCTCGCCCCGGCCGTCGTCGCGCAGTTGCGTGCGCAGTACAACCTCGACGACCCGTTCCTGGTGCAGTACGTCAAGTACGTCGGCGGGCTCCTGCAGGGTGACTTCGGTACCGACTTCGCCGGGCGCCCGGTGCTCGACACCATCTCCCAGCGTCTTCCGGTGACGGTGCGGCTGACCATCGTGGCCATCGTCTTCGAGGCCGTCATCGGCATCGCGGCCGGTGTGCTCTCCGGTCTGCGCCGCAACTCCTTCTTCGACAACCTCGTGCTGGTGTCGACGACGCTGCTGGTGTCGGTTCCCGTGTTCGTCTTCGGCTTCGTCGCCCAGTACCTCTTCGGCTACAAGCTGGACCTGTTCCCCATCGCGGGTATCAACGACGGGTGGTACAGCTACCTGCTGCCCGGCCTGGTCCTGGCGTCGCTGTCCATGGCGTACGTCGCGCGTCTCACGCGGTCCGCGGTGTCGGAGGCCATGGCGGCGGACTACATCCGCACCGCCCGCGCCAAGGGCGTGGGGTACCGGCGCATCGTCCTGCGTCACGCACTGCGCAACAGCATGATTCCCGTCGTGACGTTCATCGGCGCGGACATCGGTGCGTTGCTGGGCGGCGCCATCGTCACCGAGTCGGTGTTCAACCTGCCGGGCCTCGGACGCGCGATCTTCGACGCCGTGCAGCGTCAGGAAGGCGCGGTGGTCGTCGGCATCGTCACGCTGATGGTCTTCTTCTACATCTTCTTCAACCTCGTCGTGGACGTGCTCTACGCGCTCCTCGATCCCCGAATTCGATACGAGTAGGCGCTATGACCAACGATGCACAGCATGTCGCCGCCGAGGGCGAGCCGGGCAACGTCGTGACCGGTGAGGCACAGGAGCTGGTCGGCCAGGCGAGCCTGTGGGGTAACGCGTGGAAGAAGCTGCGGCGCAGCGTCTTCTTCTGGTTCGGTGCCGTCATCACCGCGGTGCTCGTCCTGATGGCCGTGGTGCCCCAGCTGTTCGCTCGCGGGCTCGATCCGCGCGCCTGCGACCTGTCGGACACCCGGCTCTCGCCGAGCTCCGAGCACTGGTTCGGAACGGACCTGCAGGGATGCGACTATTACGCCAACGTCATCTACGGCGCCCGCATCTCGCTGACCATCGGACTGCTCGCCGTCATCGGCGTGCTGATCATCGGCGTCCTGATCGGCGCGCTCGCCGGGTACTTCGGCGGCGTGCTCGACAGCCTGCTCGCCCGCTTCACCGACATCTTCTTCGGCATCCCGCTCCTGCTCGGCGCGTTGGTCCTGCTCACCGTCACCAGTGAGCGGACCGTCACCACGGTGGCGCTGGCTCTCATCGCCTTCGGGTGGATGACGGCCATGCGACTGGTCCGCTCGTCGGTCATCTCGATCAAGCAGAGCGAGTACGTGCAGGCCGCACAGGCACTGGGCGCGAGCACGTTCCGCATCCTGGTCCGCCACATCCTGCCCAACGCCCTCGCACCCGTGCTCGTGTACGCGACCATCGCCGTCGGCACGTTCATCGCGGCCGAGGCCACGCTGTCCTACCTGGGTATCGGGCTGCAGTTGCCGGCGATCTCGTGGGGCCTGCAGATCAACCTCGGCCAGAACTACATCTCCACCTCGCCGCACCTGGTGCTCTTCCCCGCCGGGTTCCTGTCGGTGACCGTGCTGGCCTTCATCCTCATGGGCGATGCGCTGCGAGATGCGCTCGACCCGAAACGGAGCTGACGGACATGAGTGACGACAAGACCGGCCCGGTTCTCGGAGTCTCGGATCTGACGATTGACTTCGAAGTCGACAAGACCTGGCGCACCGCCGTGCGCGACGTCTCGTTCGACCTCGCTCGCGGCGAGATCCTCGCCATCGTCGGCGAATCGGGCTCGGGTAAGTCCACCACCGCCATGGCGGTGCCCGGCCTGCTGGCCGACAACGCCCGCGTGAGCGGCAGCATCACGCTCAACGGTCGCGAACTGATCGGCCTGAAGGAACGTGAGCTGAACTCGGTGCGCGGCAAGGACATCGCCGTGATCTTCCAGGAGCCGATGACGGCGCTGAACCCCGTCTACACCATCGGGTGGCAGATCACCGAGGCCATCCGCGCGCACAGCGAGCTCAGCAAGGCGCAGGCCAAGGACCGTGTCATCGAGCTGCTGCGGCTCGTCGAGATGCCGGAGCCGGAGAAGCGCGTCAAGTACTACCCCCACCAGTTGTCCGGTGGCCAGCGCCAGCGCGCGATGATCGCCCAGGCGTTGGCATCCGAGCCGTCCGTGCTCATCGCGGACGAGCCGACCACGGCACTCGACGTGACCGTGCAGGCCGAGATCCTGCAGCTCATGCGCGACCTCCGCGGTCGGGTCGACGCGGCGATCCTGCTCATCACCCACGACATGGGCGTGGTCGCCGACATGGCCGACCGCATCCTCGTCATGCGCGGTGGCGACATCGTCGAGCAGGGCACCTCCGGCGACATCTTCCATCGTCCCGATCACGCCTACACCCGCGAACTCCTGGCCTCCGTGCCCCACCTCGGTTCCCGGACCGGGCAGGCGGGCACCGACGACACCCCCGACGTGCGGTACGCGCTCGAACTCGTCGACGCCGTCATCGAGTACCCGGGTTCGCGTCGCTCCGGTGGCTTCCGCGCGGTCGACGGTGTCAGCCTCACCATCGAGCCGGGCGAGGTGGTCGGTCTGGTCGGTGAGTCCGGATCGGGCAAGTCGACCATCGGCAAGGCAGCCGTCGGCCTGCTCAAGCTGCATTCGGGGTCGTTGTCCATCGCCGGAACGGACATCACGTCGATGTCGACCCGCGACCTGCGTCCGGTGCGCAGCAAGGTCGGCATCGTGTTCCAGGATCCGGGTTCGTCGCTGAACCCGCGGTGGCCCATCGGCCAGTCGATCGGCGAGCCGATGTTGCTGCACACCGAGATGGACCGTGGTCAGCGCAACACCAAGATCGAGGAGTTGCTCGATCAGGTGCACCTGTCGCGGGACATGCGCAACCGCTACCCGCATCAGCTGTCGGGTGGTCAGCGCCAGCGTGTCGGCATCGCCCGCGCCCTGGCTCTCGAACCCACCCTCCTCGTCGCCGACGAGCCGACGTCCGCGCTCGACGTGTCCGTACAGGCCAAGGTGCTCGAGCTCTTCCAGGAGCTGCAGCGGGAGTACGGCTTCGCATGCCTGTTCATCAGCCACGACCTCGCCGTGGTCGAGGTGCTGGCTCGCCGCATCGCCGTCATGAGTGCGGGCAAGCTGGTGGAGTTCGATCGGACCGACACCATCCTGCGCTCGCCGGCCGACCCGTACACGAAGCGGCTGCTCGCCGCGGTGCCCGTTCCCGACCCGGAGCAGCAGGCCGTCCGGCGCCGCGAGCGTGCCGAGTTGATGGCTGCCGAGCGGAACGCCGGATCCGCCGCGACGTAGGACCACCGATAGCCTGACCGGATGACCAGCTCAGCCACAGATCCCCTCGGCCCGATCCTGGAGCTCGAGGGGGTGCGCGACGCCGCCGAGCGGGCGCGGAACGCGTTGGGCGAGGTGCACCGACACAAGGCCAACCGGCGCGGATGGAAGGCGACGGCAGCCGAGGCGGCGGTCCGGGCCGCGCGGGCCTCCGCCGCGATGGAGGGTTCCTCCACGGCGATGCCCGAGGACGGTGAGGCCGCTCCGCCCCTGCTCGCCGGCGCGCTGCGGGTGGCCCAGGCTCTCGACGGCGACTCCCTGCCGATCATGGTGGGCGTCTGGCAGCGGGCGCCGCTGCAGGCACTCGCGCGGCTGCACCTCCTGGCCGCCGCGGACCTGGCGACGACACAGGACGATCTCGGACGACCCCGTGCGGACGCAGCCGACCGCCTGGCGTTCCTGGCGGATCTCGTGACCGGCGCCACGAAGGCGCCCGCCCCGGTGCTGGCCGCCGTGGTGCACGGAGAACTGTTGGCGCTGAAGCCGTTCGGCACGGCCGACGGCATCGTGGCCCGGGCGGCCTCGCGGCTGGTGGCCGTGTCCACGGGCTTCGACCCCCACAATCTCGGTGTCCCGGAGATCAGTTGGGCGAAGCGGCTCGCCGCGTACCGCACCGGCGCCGACGGTTTCGCCCGCGGCACCGAGCAGGGCGTGGGGAGCTGGGTGCTGTTGTGCTGCGGCACCTTCGAGGCCGGAGCAGCCGAGGCGACCACCATCGCGGACAACTCTGTCTGACGCATGAAACGGGCGACGCTGCCGAGTTCTCACCTCGACGACGTCGCCCGTCAGCACGAACGTCGGTTACCAGGCGTGCAGAGTGGGTTGCGGCGGAGCGGACTCCGCGAGGCCTCGGCGAGAAATCGTGCGCCCGGGACTCGTGTCCGCAACCAGTGCGAAGTTCTCATCCCTGATGCGCGACTTTCGCAGGCCCACAACGCTTGTGCCATCATAGCGGCGCGCTACGCGTGGGTACTGATCGGTCGTGCTGGGGAAAGCCCGGCTGGGAGAGCGATCCTTCTCTTCCGGCCCGCTCTTGGCCTTCCGTCTTCCCGTAAGACCATTTGTACTCTGTGACTCGCGCCACAGCAAGGGTTTCGCGAACCCGATCGATTCAGCGTCGCCGACGCAGCAGCGTGTACGTCGCGGCGCCCGCGGCCAGGGCGCCGAACGAGACGGCGGCCATGCCGGCCACCGTGCCCGACGACGGGGCCTGGAACCGGGCGCGCAGCGAGACCGGGTCGGAGAACGTGAGGATCGGCCATCCCCTGGCCGACGCCTCGCGGCGCAGCCCTCGATCCGGGTTCACCGCGGTGGGATGTCCGACCGCGTCGAGCATCGGCAGATCGGTGATCGAGTCCGAGTAGGCGTAGGACCGAGACAGGTCGTATCCCTCGCGCTCGGCCAACTCCTCCATGGCGGTGACCTTGCCGGGCCCGTAGCAGTAGAACGAGAGCTCGCCCGTGTACTTGCCGTCCTCGACGGCCATCCGGGTACCCATGTCGTGGTCCACGCCCAGAGCCTCCGCGATGGGCGCCACGACCTCCTCGCCGGAGGCCGAGACGATGACGACGTCGTGGCCGCGCAGCTTGTGGTCGGCGATGAGGTCGGCAGCCTCGGCGAAGACCAGCGGATCGACGATGTCGTGCAACGTCTCGGCGACGATGGCTCGGACCTGCTCGACGTCCCAGCCGGTACACATGTTGGCGGATGTGGATGCGCATCCGTTCCATCTGGTCGTGATCCGCGCCCGACACCAGGAACAGGAACTGCGCGTAGCTGCTCTTGAGCACGCTCCGGCGGTTGATGAGACCCCCGTCGAAGAAGGGCTTGCTGAAGGCCAGCGTCGAGGACTTGGCGATGATCGTCTTGTCCAGATCGAAGAACGCGGCGACGCGGCCGGGGGCGTCCGGGCGGAGGGGTGTGCTCACCCCGTCAGCCTAAGGGTGCCCGGAGGTGGATCGCGGGTCACGGTGTCTCCACCTGCTTCGACGGCGCCACGGACCGACGGTCGTCCGTGTCGGTGCGGGTGGTCGGCGGTGTAAGATTTCGACTACCCGGTCTCGAACCGGGTGTGTTCAGCCCGACCCCCCGGGGCTGAACTCCGACGACCCCCGCCTCCTCCCCCCCTGGCGGGGGTCGTCCCCTACTTCCGGTGCGGTAGCACCTTCTCCGCGCTGGTGCAGGCGCCGTCCCCGGGTACCGAGTTGTCCACAGGTTCGGCTCGCCGCTCTGGCGGACCGACCGCGGACGCCGCACGATCGACGGCGTGACCGACCTCGATTCAGCACTCCTGGTGATCGTGCCCGACACCGCACTCTCCGATCGCGTCCGGCGCATCGCCGCCGCCGCGGGTCGGGAGTCGTCGCACCTCGGCGCGCTGCCGGACCGCGTGCTGTGGCAGTCCTCGGACATCGTCGTGCTGGGAACGGCAGCTGCCGAACGAGCAGTGCGGGAACACCTTCCGAGGCATCCCGGTGTCGTCGTGGTGACCGACGGACCGGCGGACGTCGAGGCCTGGCAGAGCGCGTCGCGGCTCGGCACCTCCCGTGTGCTCGCGCTGCCGGCGCAGGAGGCCGATCTCATGGGGGTGCTGTCCGCGGCCGCACGCGTCCCCGTCGGTGGCGGTGTGGTCGTGACGGTGGTGGGCGGTTGCGGCGGCGCCGGTGCGTCCGTGTTCGCCGCGGCATCGGCCGTCGTCGCGTCCCGGTCCGGGCGCACCGTGTTGATGGACGGAGACGCGGCGGGCGGCGGGATGGACCTCGTCACGGGACTCGACGGCACACCGGGCCTGCGCTGGCCGGAACTGGTGATCGACGGCGGAACCGTCACGGCCGACGCACTGCATCACGCGCTGCCCGGGCGCGGCGATCTGGCGGTGCTCTCGACCCGGCGCGAGCAGACGAACACCATCACGGCAGCGGCCTGGCGCGCCGTCGTCGACGCCGGAGTCACGGCGGGCGAGGTCGTCGTGTGCGACGTACCGCGCGCGGGCCCGATTCACGAGATGTCGGTGGAGGCAGCGGATCTGGTGGTTGTACTGGTTCCTGCGACGGTGCGATCGGCCGCGGCAGCGCAGTGTCTCGCCCGGTCGATCACCTCGACGTCGGCCAACGTGGGAGTGGTGGTCCGCGGTCCCGCGCCGTCCGGACTGACGGCCGCGGAGGTGGCCGATGTGGTGGGTCTTCCCCTGCTCGCCTCCGTGCGCCCCGAGCGTCGACTCGCCGCGATGCTCGACGGGCGTGGACTGGTCCTCGGCCGCCGATCTCCCCTGGCGCGAGCTGCCGGCGACGTCCTGGCACTGCTCACCTCGGCGCCCACGACATGACGGGATGGGTGTCGACGGATCTGCTCGATCGCGTCCGGGTGCGCCTCGTCGACGCCGACCGGGATCCGACGCCCGCCCTCATCGCGGAGGCGCTCCGGGCCGAGGCGGGCGGCGTGCTCGGTGACGCGGATCTGCTGCGCGCACTGCATCTCCTGGACACCGAGTTCCGCGGTGCCGGCGTGCTCGACGCCGTCCTGCGCGAGCCCGGCGTGACCGACGTGTTGGTCACCGGACCCGACGACGTGTGGGTGGACCGGGGGCAGGGTCTGCGGCGAGCCGGCGTCGGGTTCGGGGACGAGGCCGCCGTGCGCCGCCTCGCCCAGCGGCTGGCGCTGTCGGCCGGGCGGCGGCTCGACGATGCGCAGCCGTGGGTGGACGGTCGTCTGCCCGGAATCGATCCCGGGTCGTTCGGAGTGCGACTGCACGCCGTTCTCGCGCCGGTGGCGCAGGGCGGGACGTGCCTGTCGCTCCGCGTGCTCCGTCCCGCGACGCAGGGTCTGGCAGCGCTCGCCGCGACCGGCGCGTTCGCCGACGGCGCCGAGGATCTGTTGCGCCGCATCGTGTCCGGACGCCTGGCCTTCCTCGTGGTCGGTGGCACAGGAACCGGCAAGACGACATTGCTGGCGGCACTCCTCGGCGAGGTGGACGCGGCCGAGCGCATCATCTGTGTCGAGGATGCCGCCGAACTGGCGCCCTCGCACCCCCACGTGGTGCGGCTCGTCGCCCGGCCCGCCAACGTGGAGGGAGTGGGCCAGGTGGGAGTGCGCGATCTGGTGCGTCAGGCCCTGCGCATGCGTCCCGATCGCATCGTGGTGGGCGAGGTCCGCGGTGCCGAGGTCGTGGACCTGCTCACCGCGCTCAACACCGGACACGACGGCGGTGCGGGCACCGTGCACGCCAACTCGCCCGACGAGGTACCCGCACGACTCGAAGCGCTGGCGGCCCTCGGTGGCATGGACCGGGCGGCGTTGCACAGCCAGTTCGCCGCCGCGGTGCAGGTGGTGCTGCACACCGCCCGCACGCCGAGCGGGCAGCGTGTGCTGTCGTCCATCGGCGTGCTCGAACGGGACGACCGCGGGCTGTGCACCGTGGTCGACGCCTGGTCGCGAACGCGGGCACGAGGTCCAGGACTCGACGCTCTCACCGCGATCCTGGGCCGACGGGAGGGGTCCGCGTGATGCTCGCGGCGGTCTGTCTCGCGGCGGCTCTGCTGGTGCTGCCCTGCGCGGACGCGCGCCGCCGCCTCGGCCCGGTGCGCCGACGCTCGCTCGTGTCCGTGCGAGTGCCGGCGCCTGCCTGGATACCCGTGGCGGCAGGCGCGGCAGCGCTGGGCCTCGGTGCCGCGGTGGGCGCCGCGGTGGCCGTCGTGCTGGGAACCGTCGCCCTGCGGCGCACCCGAGGCGCCGTGCGGGCGGACCGGCGGCGCGCGGGGGACACCCTGGCGGCGGCGCTCGAGACGATGGTGGCCGAACTCCGCGTGGGAGCCCACCCGGCCACGGCCTGCCGCACCGCTGCACGCGAGCACCCCGGGCCGGTCGGCACCGTCTTCGCCGCGGCCGCGGCTCGTGCGGAACTGGGCGGCACGATGTCGGATGCCGTGCGTGTCGGCGGACACGGGCAGGCGTGGGACCGGGTGGGTGCCGTGTGGCGCGTGGCCGAGGTGCACGGGCTGGGTCTCGCGGCACTGCTCGACGCGGTGCGCTCCGATCTGCGCGATCGCGGACGCTCGGCCCGGCGCATCGAGGCGTCCATGGCCGGCCCGCGCTCCACGGCGATGGTCCTCGCCGCGCTGCCCGCCGTCGGCGTCCTGCTCGGCCAGGCCATGGGCGCAGCGCCCCTCGCGGTTCTCACCGGAGGCGGCGCCGGCGGCATCATGCTGGTCGTCGGAGTGGCCCTCGCCTGCGCCGGGCTGCTCTGGACCGACGCCATCGTCGCGAAGGTGGCACCGTGACGATCACCCTCGTGCTCCTCGCCGCCGCGGTGCTCGCGCTCCCGCCCGCCGTCGGTGTGCGCGCCCGGCTCCGGGTGCCGGGCGCGAACGGCTCCGCATCGGTGGGGGTGGCGCCGACGGACCACCACGCCACCGCGGGCGCGTTGGACCTGCTGTCCGCCTGTCTCCGTGGGGGACTCGACATCGGCAGCGCATCCTCGGCGGTGTCCTCCGTCGCGCCCGAACCCATGGCGTCGGCGCTGCGCCGCGCCGCCCAGTTGCTCACTCTCGGAGCGGATCCCGATGCAGCCTGGTCGGCGCTGGCGGCGCATCCCGACACCGAGTCGGTGGCACGCGTCATCCTTCGCTCGGCGCGGTCGGGAACCTCGATGGCCGACGCGACCGCCGAGGCGGCAGCCGATCTGCGCGTGCGGGCCGACGATGCCGCCGCTGCCGCGGGCGAACGCGCCGGAGTGATGGTGAGCGGACCGCTGGGGCTGTGCTTCCTGCCCGCGTTCGTCTGCCTCGGCATCGTGCCCGTGGTGATCGGGCTTGCCGGGTCGGTCCTGAACGGCGGGGTGATGTGACCCCCGCCCGAGAACGCCGAGGGGGAACGTCCTCCTCGGAACACGAAGGGGGAGAACATGAGCAAGTTCCTGACCGAGGTGGGCGCGCGCATCCTGATGGTGGCGCGGGAGGACGACGGGATGTCGACGGCCGAGTACGCCATCGGCACCATCGCGGCTGCGGCGTTCGGTGCCGTGCTCTACACGGTGGTGACGGGCGACAGCATCGTGACCGCGTTGACGTCCATCATCGACAAGGCTCTGCAGACGCAGGTCTGACGGGGGACTCGGGTCTCACGGGCGACAGCGGGGCGGTGACGGTCGAGGCGGCGCTGGCGATCTCGTCGATCGTCGCCGTCCTGGTGTTGTGCCTCGGTGCGCTGGTCACTGTCACCGAGCACATCCGGTGCATCGACGCGGCGCGGGAGGGTGCCCGGCTCTCGGCGCTCGGAGACGAGAGCGCGGTGACGTCGGCGACGGTGGTGGCCCCGCCCGGTGCGCGGGTGACGGTGTCGCGCGTCGGCGATCTGGTGACGGTGCGGGTGGAGGCGTCGTCGCCGCTGCCCGGGTTGACGGTGTCGGCGAGTGCGGTGGCGACGGCGGAGCCGACGGGTGGATGACCGCGGTTCGGCGACTGTGCTGGGAGCGTTCGTCACGGCGGCGCTGGTGGTGGTGACCGCGGCGGTGGTCTCGGTGGGTGCCGCCGTCTCGGCCCGTCATCAGGCGCAGTCGGCGGCGGACCTCGCCGCGCTGGCGGGTGCCGCCGCACTGACGTCGGGGTCCGAGGCAGGGTGCGCGGCGGCGACGGCATCGGCTGCCCGGATGGATGCGGTGCTGGACGGATGCGCGGTGGAGGAGTGGGACGTGCAGGTCCGGGTGCGGGTGCGGATCGCGCTGCTGCGCTTCGGGGAGAGGGACGCGGTGGCCTCTGCGCGGGCGGGGCCGGTGGAGGAGTGATCGTGGACCAGCACCTCGGTATGTCGGTCAGCGCGACTCGGCGAGCCTGCGTACTTCCGGTGCGACGGGGCGGCCGGTCTTCGCGCTGGCGGCCACGGCGGCTCGTGCAGCAGCCCGCCTCACAGAGACACGCAACTGGTGCCTCGGTGATCGTGGACTATCGACCCCGGATTCCGGGGCCTGGATTCCACGATCGCGCGAGCAGGAGCACGCCCATGCCGATGGTCCACACGTTCAGGGTGTCGAGGGCGAGCCGCTCGGTGACACCCGAGCCCAGTCCCCACTTCCCGGGGGTGAGGAAGGCGATGCCGCCCACCACGGCGATCGCACTGCAGGCGTAGGTGAATCGCGAGGCGACTCGACCGACGGATCGTGCGACACACAGCATTCCGGCGAGCTGCAGGCCGAAGTGCACCTGCGCCGCGACGGTGTGGGGGACCGGTGCGACGTCCATCGGGAGGAACCCGACGGCGCACGTCGCGAGACCGGAGAGCGCCACGAGGATCCACCCCGTCCGTGCGATGCCCACCGAGGGACGTACCAGGAGCGCCGCGCCCGCTGCGGTGGCGCCGCCCACGGCCACGAACGTCGCGTTCATGACGACGTGATCGGGCGAGCAGTAGTCGGTGCACGTCGCCGCACCGAGGGCGCTGATGACGTCGTCACGCCAGCTGTACGGGGTGGTCCAGGAACGCGAGACGATCACCTGCATCGGCCAGTAGAGGACTGTGGCGATCCACAAGGAGGCGACGCTCCGACGCAGGGTCATGACACGACGGTAGACACCGGCGTCGTGACCGGCGCATCATGAGGTGAGTCACACGTGTGACGTGCGGTAACGCGCAACCGGGTTATCGCAGGCCGAGCATCGGGGGAATCGGAATGTCGAGAGTGGCGGACGTCAAGGACGAGGCACGATCGCGGCTGCGGTGGTTCGCGGTGCACGGAGTGGTGCGCTTCTTCGCCACACGCGGCATCAAGATCGGTGACCCGCAGGCCAAGCTCATCGCCGATCCGGTGACTCGGGCGAACCCCGGTGTCGTCTACCAGGAGATTCGCGACCGGGGAAAGATCGTCAAGGGCCGCGTCGCCTACCTCACCGTCGACCACGGGCTGATCTTCGACCTCCTGCGCTCGGACGACTACCGAACCGTCGTCGTGGGCGGCAATCTCCCGAAGCCGCTGCGGGCGATCGAGCGTCGCACCCGAACCGCCGCTCTGCACCCGCTGGCGCCGCCGTCGCTGCTGTCGGTCGAGCCGCCCTCGCACACCCGCTACCGCAAGCTGGTGTCGTCGGTGTTCACCGCGCGCGCCGTCAACGCGATGCGCGACAACGTGCAGCAGGTGGCCGACACGCTTCTCGACGAACTCGTGGCCGCGGGCGGCGGCACGGTCGACATCGTGTCGTCGTACTGCGCCAAGCTTCCGGTCGCCGTCATCGGTGACATCCTCGGCGTGCCGGAGGCGGACCGCGACAAGGTGCTCGAGTTCGGCGAACTCGCGGCGCCCAGTCTCGACGTCGGTCTGACGTGGTCGCAGTTCCGCGAGGTCGAGCAGGGCCTCGAGGGCTTCGACCGGTGGCTCGCCACCCACATCGCGGGATTGCGCGACAACCCGGGCGACGATCTGATGAGTCAGCTCATCGCGGCGTCCGAGGACGGGGTGTACCTGAACGATCGGGAACTCCGCGCCACCGCGGGTCTGGTGTTGGCGGCAGGGTTCGAGACGACGGTCAACCTGCTCGGCAGCGGCATCAATCTGCTGATGAACAACCCCGACCAGCTCGCGCGACTGCAGGACGATCCGTCGCTGTGGGGAACGGCCGTCGACGAGATGCTGCGGCTCGAGTCGCCGGTGCAGATGACGGCCCGCGTCGCGAAGGGTTCCGTCACCCTCGAAGGCATGGACCTCGAGGCCGGCGATCTGGTGGTGTGCGTCCTCGCGGCCGGTAATCGGGACCCGCAGGTCTTCGACGACGCCGACACCTTCGACGTCGGTCGGTCCAACGCCAACAAGCACCTGTCGTTCTCGGGTGGGCGCCACTACTGCCTCGGCGCCGCACTCGCGCGCGCGGAGAGCGAGGTGGGACTGCGCACGCTGTTCGACCGCTTCCCGCATCTGTCGTCCGCCGGCACCGGCGTCAAGCGGGACACCCGTGTGCTGCACGGGTTCCGCACGCTACCGGTGGCGCTCGGCGAACCGGCCACCGTGTCTGCCTAACCCTCCAGACAGGCGAGGACGGCGTCGAGCACGCGCACGGCGCCGTCCTTGTCCAACGGATCGTTTCCGTTGCCGCACTTGGGTGACTGCACGCAGGACGGGCACCCCGAGACACACTCGCACGACGCGATGGCCTCGCGGGTCGCGGAGAGCCAGGTGCCGATGACGGCGTGGCCGCGGTCGGCGAATCCGGCGCCACCGTCGTACCCGTCGTAGACGAAGACCGTCGGCAGGCCGGTGTCGGCGTGCAGTGCCGTCGACACGCCGCCGATGTCCCATCGGTCGCATGTCGCGACGAGGGGCAGCAGACCGATGGCCGCGTGCTCCGCCGCGTGGAGCGACCCGGGGACACGTTCGGCGGTCACGTCGGCGGCCTTGAGCAACTCCGGCGTGATCGTGTACATGACTGCGCGCGTGTGGAGTTCCTGCATCGGCATGTCGAGTTCCACGGAGTCGAGGATCTCTCCGGACGGCAGTCTGCGGAGGTATCCGACCACCTGGTGGCTCACCTGGACCTGCACCAGCGCGACGTCGACCTCCCCGTACGACTGCTGTTCGTGCACGTCCTCGATCACGATGTCGGTGATCTCGCGCGCCGAGGTGGTCCACTCGGGCTCCTCGGGGTGCACCACCGCGAGGCCGTCCTCGAAGTCGAGCGTGTCCACGACGAACGACTCGCCCTGATGGATGTGGACAGCGCCGGGGTGGGTCGTCGAGGGCGCGCGGCCGGCGTCGACGGTGCCGAGCATGCGTCCGGTGGAGCCGTCGACGATCGCGATCTGCGACCCGATACCGCCCCGGATGTCCACCGCCGCATGGGGGGTCGCGTCCGCGGTGATGTACCACCCGTGCGGCCGACGGCGGAGCAGACCCCGGTCCGCGAGGGACTGCGCGACGTCCTGAGCGCCGAGCTCGATCACCTCGTCGTCGGTCAGCGGGAGTTCCATGGCCGCGCAGAGCAGCTGTGGCCCCAGCACGTAGGGGTTGGTGGGATCGGTGACCGTCGCCTCGATGGGCTTGTCCAACAACGCGGCCGGATGGTGCACGAGGTACGTGTCGAGCGGGTCGTCCCGGCCCACCAGGATCACCAGCGATCCCTGGCCGCGGCGACCGGAGCGGCCGGCCTGCTGCCAGAACGACGCGACCGTCCCCGGGAAGCCGGCGACGACGACGGCGTCGAGCCCCGCGATGTCGACGCCGAGCTCGAGTGCGTTGGTGGTGGCCACGCCGAGCAGGGTGCCGTCGGACAGCGACCGCTCGAGTTCGCGGCGGTCGTCGGCGAGGTATCCGGCCCGGTATGCCGCGATGCGCTGCGGCAGATCGGGATCGACGTCCGCGAGCAGCCGCGCGGTACCCAGTGCCGTCAGCTCCGCGCCGCGTCGGGAACGGACGAACGTCAGTGTTCGGGCGCCCTCGACGACGAGGTCGGCCATGATGCGTGCGGCCTCGGAACCGGCGGCGCGCCGGATCGGCGCCCCGTTCTCACCCGTGACGTCCAGAAGCGGTGGCTCCCACAGGGCGACGGTCCGGGGACCGTGGGGAGATCCGTCCTCGGTGATCTCCTCGCACGGTGCACCGACCAGGCGACTGGCCGCAGCCCCGGGATTCGACGCGGTGGCGCTCGCGAGAACGACGACGGGCGCGGCTCCGTAGCGCGCGGCGATGCGCCGGAGTCGTCGCAGGATCAGGGCGACGTTGGAGCCGAACACCCCTCGATACGAATGACATTCGTCGACGACGACGTACGCCAGGTTGCGGAAGAAGTGCGCCCACCGCTGATGGCCCTTGAGCAGCGAGATGTGCAGCATGTCGGGGTTGGTGAAGATCCACCGTGAATTCGCCCGGGCCCACTGGCGCACCTCGAGGGGTGTGTCGCCGTCGTACGCACTCGGTGCGATGTCCGGGAAGCCCCGCGCGGCGAGCGAGTCCGTCATGTCCACTGCAGCCCGAAGCTGGTCTGCCCCCAGCGCCTTGGTGGGCGCGAGGTAGAGCGCGGTGGCACGCGCGTCGGTCGACAGACGGGACAGCACGGGCATCCGGTACGCCAGCGACTTGCCCGACGCCGTGCCCGTCGAGACCACCACGTTGCGGCCCGACCACGCGAGCGACGCGGCCTCTGCCTGGTGGGTCCACGGCTGCGGGATCCCGCAGTCCTGGAAGACCTCGACGACCGCGGGCTCGAGCCACTGCGGCCATGCGGCGTACCGGGACTCACGTCCCGGCAGCTCCGCCGCATGGGTCAGCGGAGACTCTCCCGGCGGCGTTCCCGCCAGCGCTCGTCCGAGCAGCATTCCGCCGAACGAGGAGGCCGGTGCGTCGGTCGTCGTGCTCACTGTCTCTCACTCCCTCGGTGCTCGTGTCGATCGTAGAAGAACGGGCGGACAGAGCCCGCGAGGATATTTACGAAGTTGTTGTCTCGTCGACTGTCGCGCCGCCGTCCGACGTGGTTCACTGTTCTCGGTCGCAGCTTCTGTGTTCGTTTTCACGCTCGCAGGATCTAATGTTGCGAGCGCGGTGCGTGAAGCTCTGCCCACGGGGTGACTCTTGGGGGGGATCATCACAGCGGTCGGAACCGGCCCGATGGACTGTAAGTGCCGTTCATCGCATCCGGTGTTCAAGAAAAGGATAGACAAGCATGGCACAGGGAACTGTGAAGTGGTTCAACGCCGAAAAGGGCTTCGGCTTCATCGCACCCGAGGACGGCTCCGCTGACGTCTTCGTCCACTACTCCGAGATCCAGGGCAGCGGCTTCCGCACCCTCGAGGAGAACCAGCGCGTGGAGTTCGAGGTCGGACAGGGCACCAAGGGCCCCCAGGCCACGGGCGTCCGCGCCGTCTGATCTCGATCGGACAGTCTCTACCGACACGTCCCCCGTCGCCTTCCGAGGTGGCGGGGGACGTCTCGTTTCCGTGACACTGCGTCGCGGACACCACGCCGGCGGGGCGTTCGTGGCTTACTGTCGCGATCGTGAGCCAGTTGTCCTTCTTCTCCGCCGAGTCGACGCCGCCCGACGCGGCCGACCTCGCCGGGCTGCTGGCTGCGCAGGGTCAGCCCGTGATCGTGTCCGGGCGCACGCGCATCTCCGTCGTCGTCGATGCCACCTGGCGTGCCCACGCGGTGGCCGACCTGATCGAGTCGTGCGGCTTCGACGCCGAGATCACGACGACCGACGAGGGACGGCCACTGGTCCGGACCGAGCCGGTGCCCGAGCTGGCGTCGCTCGCCGCGGAGTGGGTCCGGGGAGCGGTGAAGGCGGTGCCCGGGGGTTGGGTGCCCGGACCGCGCGCCCTGCGGGCCTGGGTGGTCGCGGCGGGACGGCAGGAGGCAGGCGGCGCCCGGTTCGTCCTCGGACTCGATCCGCATGCCCCCGACACGCATCCGGTGCTCGCCCAGTCGTTGATGCGCGCCGGTGTGGCGCCGACTCTGGTGGGAACCCACGGAGGGTCGCCGGCACTCCGGATCACCGGTCGCCGTCGGGTGACCAGGCTCATCGAGAACATCGGCGAGCCGCCACCGGGCGCTCTCGCCGCGGGCGGGTGGCCCGTCCTCGTGTAGAGGAAGAGGGGGACTCGGACGGAGGTCACCGACGGTCGATGGGCCGCGGTGTCACATACGAGTTGCACGTGTGTGTCACTCTGTAGTGTGTCGGCTTCGAACGGTTCGGGGTATCGACGCAGGTGAACGGGTCCCCTCTCGCGGGGACCAGGAAGGTTCGGCAGCAGGTGGCAGCAGGAGACAGCACGGGGAACTCGTCGTCCGGCGCGTCCGGGCTTCGGCGTCTCGTGATCGTCGAGTCACCCACCAAGGCCAAGAAGATCGCGCCCTATCTGGGCAAGAACTACGTGGTCGAGGCCTCGGTCGGGCACATCCGAGATCTCCCGCGTGGTGCTGCAGACGTTCCGGCCAAGTACAAGGGCGAGTCCTGGGCTCGTCTCGGTGTCGACGTGGACCACGACTTCGAGGCTCTCTACGTCGTCAGCCCGGAGAAGAAGGGCAAGGTCGCCGAGCTCAAGAGCCTGCTCAAGGACGCCGACGAGCTCTACCTCGCCACCGACCCCGACCGCGAGGGCGAGGCCATCGCGTGGCATCTCCTCGAGACGCTCAAGCCGAAGATTCCGGTTCGACGGATGGTCTTCCACGAGATCACCGAGCCGGCCATCCTCGCCGCCGCCGCCGACACCCGCGAACTGGACACCGACCTCGTCGACGCCCAGGAGACGCGCCGCATCCTCGACCGCCTGTACGGCTACGAGGTCTCGCCGGTGCTGTGGAAGAAGGTCATGCCGAAGCTGTCGGCGGGCCGCGTCCAGTCGGTGGCCACACGTGTCATCGTGCAGCGCGAACGTGAGCGCATGGCGTTCCGATCGGCCGAGTACTGGGACATCTCGGCGCAGCTCGACGCCGGCGCCGAGGCGACGCCGCGGGCGTTCGGTGCGCGCCTGGTCAACGTCGACGGCTCTCGTGTCGCGTCGGGACGCGACTTCGGTGCCGACGGCAAACTCAAGTCCGAGGGCGTCACCGTTCTCGATGAGGCGCGCGCACGCCGGTTGTCCGAGGCTCTGGACGGTGTCGATCTGACCGTCGCATCGGTCGAGTCCAAGCCGTACACGCGTCGTCCGTACCCCCCGTTCATGACCTCGACCCTGCAGCAGGAGGCCGGGCGCAAGCTCCGCATGTCCTCCGAGCGCACCATGCGTATCGCGCAGCGGTTGTACGAGAACGGCTACATCACCTACATGCGTACCGACTCGACGAACCTGTCGGCGTCGGCGATCGATGCCGCACGTCGTCAGGCCACCGAGCTGTACGGCCCGGAGTACGTGCACGACACCCCGCGGCAGTACACCCGCAAGGTCAAGAACGCCCAGGAGGCGCACGAGGCAATCCGCCCCGCGGGTGATTCCTTCGCGACTCCCGGTCAGTTGCACAGCTCGCTCGACACCGACGAGTTCCGGCTGTACGAGCTGATCTGGCAGCGCACCGTCGCCTCCCAGATGGCGGATGCGCGCGGAACCACTCTGTCGCTGCGTATCTCGGGCACCGCGGGTACCGGTGAGGAGTGCACCTTCGCCGCGTCTGGACGCACCATCACGTTCGCCGGCTTCCTCAAGGCTTACGTCGAGAGTGTCGACGACCAGGCCGGGGGACAGTCCGACGACGCCGAGTCCCGGTTGCCGGTTCTCGAGCAGGGGCAGGCGGTCACGGCCACCGGTCTCGATCCCGATGGTCACACCACCAACCCACCGGCCCGCTTCACCGAGGCGTCGCTCATCAAGACGCTCGAGGAACTCGGCATCGGTCGCCCGTCGACGTACTCGTCGATCATCAAGACCATCCTCGACCGCGGGTACGTCTACAAGCGCGGCAGCGCCCTGGTGCCCTCGTGGGTGGCGTTCTCCGTGATCGCGTTGTTGGAGGCGCACTTCGGCCGGTTGGTCGACTTCGACTTCACCGCAGGCATGGAGGACGACCTCGACGCCATCGCCGGTGGCCGCGAACGACGTGGAGACTGGTTGTCCGCCTTCTACTTCGGCGGTGAGAACGGCACGGAGGGGTCGGTCGCACGGTCCGGCGGACTGAAGAAGATGGTCGGCCAGAACCTCGAGGACATCGACGCCCGCGTCATCAACTCGATCCACTTGTTCGACGACTCCGAAGGTCGCGACGTACACGTCCGCGTCGGTCGCTACGGCCCGTACCTCGAACGGATGGTGCAGAACCCGGACGATCCCGACGGGGATCCGATCTCGCAGCGCGCCAACCTGCCCGACGACCTTCCGCCGGACGAGCTGACGCTCGAGTTCGCCGAGAAGCTGTTCGCGACTCCGCAGGAGGGTCGCAAGCTCGGTGTCGACCCGCTGTCGGGTCATGAGATCGTCGCCAAGGAAGGACGATTCGGGCCGTACGTCACCGAGGTCATCCCCGAGGAGCCTGAGCCCACCCCGGACATCGTTCCGGTGGAACAGCATTCGTCCGATGGGGGCGGCGGCACCGCCGTGGCCACCAAGGCGGCGAAGAAGGCTCCCGCCAAGAAGGCCGCCAAGAAAGCGACCGCCCCGAAGCCGCGAACGGGTTCGTTGCTCAAGTCGATGGATCTCGCGACGGTCACGTTGGACGACGCGCTGAAGCTGCTGTCGTTGCCGCGCGTGGTGGGCGTCGATCCCGAGAGCAAGGAAGAGATCACGGCGCAGAACGGGCGCTACGGTCCCTACCTCAAGAAGGGCACCGACTCCCGCTCGCTGGCCACCGAGGACCAGATCTTCACCGTCTCCCTCGAGGAGGCTCTGAAGATCTACTCCGAGCCCAAGCGTCGCGGACGTCAGGGTGCGGCCACGCCGCCGCTGCGCGAACTCGGTGTGGACACTGTCAGCGGTCAGCCGATGGTGATCAAGGACGGCCGCTTCGGTCCGTACGTCACCGACGGTGAGGCCAACGCCAGCCTGCGCAAGGGCGACGAGGTGGGCACCATCACCGACGAGCGGGCCATGGAACTCCTCGCGGATCGTCGCGCTCGCGGGCCCGTGAAGAAGAAGGCCACCAAGAAGGCGCCGGCGAAGAAGGCTCCCGCCAAGAAGGCGGCAGCGAAGAAGACGCCGGCCAAGAAGGCTCCCGCGAAGAAGGCGGCCGCCAAGAAGACCGCTGCGAAGAAGACGCCGCCCGCCGAGTCCTGAGGACCGCACCTGTCCGCGATTGCCCCTAGCGTTCTCCTCACACACGAGGAGAGGGGCACATCATGGCGGGGACGTACACATCCGTGGGGCCGTCGGTCGACGTCACGGGCGAGAAGCTCGATCTGGTCACCATCCTGGCCGATCAGCGCGGGATGCTCGCGATCACGGCGCGGGGAATCACCGATGAGCAGGCGCGTCGGCGCACGACCGTCAGTGAGTTCACGCTCGCCTCGCTGATCGCGCACGTCGCGTCGGTGATCCGCGGGAACGTGACCATGCTCGAGGAGCGCGACGAGACCTCGACCGTCGACTTCTCGGGATCGGGCGAGCCCGAGGTGCCCGAGTCGATCGAACAGGTGCTGGCCGAACTCGACTCCGCCGGCCGCGCGCTGGAGCAGTGCATCGCCGCGCTCGGCAGCCTCGATGACCTGATCCCGCAACCCACCGCACCGTGGGCGCCGGAGCGCATCTGGTGGACGGCGCGGCGCGTACTGCTGCACCTGTTGCGCGAGATCGCCCACCACAGCGGGCACGCCGACATCCTCCGCGAGGCTCTGGACGGGCAGTCGACGATGGGTGTGGTGGCGGGTGACATGGGGTTGGAGTTCTAGGCGCGATTGCCGTCCTGGACGCGCACCTCCCCGCAGTTCGCGACCGTCCCGTGCCTGCGCGTACTGCCGAGGGGTGCGCGTCCTTCTGCTGCTGTGAGCGCTGCCCGGAGACGATCGGCGAGAGCCGACGTCGCCAGGTCGTTCCACGTCCACCGTTCGATCCGCCACTCCAGTGAGCGCAACCGGTCCTCGCGCAGTTTCTCGGCGATCACCACATCCGCTGCATCCCCGTACTCGCGGTACTTCGCGAGCCCGTCGAACTCGCCGATCACTCCGTCGAACAGGAAGTCCGGCCGTCCCACGAAGCGTCCGCTCTCGTCGAGGACGTCGCATTGGAGCGCAGGAGCGGGGAGGCCGTGCCGGTGCAGGTAGACCCGGCTCCGAGACTCACCCACGCTCTCGGCGCCACCGTCCATGAAGGCGATGGCCCGCCGCGCCCTGTCGATCCCGCGACGACCGTGCGCTCGGGCCAGCGTCGCAGCCAGATCGTCCGCCGATGTTCGGCGCAGAGCAGCATCGCCGGAGCAGACCGAGGACTCGAACGGCCGACTACAGGCGAGGTCGACCACTGTTCTGGCGAGCGAGGTGACACGCACCCCGTCGACCGTCGTCACATCGTCCGGGTGCAGTGGCGATGCGTGCACGACGCGCGACGTGCCGGCCCGACCACCGCCGGATCGATTCGCCGTCAGGTGTGCTCGACGATCGATGTCGGGCCACAGGTCGATGCCGTGGACCAGCGCTGCCGAGCTGTGGCTCACCACCAGATCGCTGTCGGAGGAGAGGACGGCGGCGCGTAGCTCGAGCAGTCGGCGGGTGCGGTCGTCGGACAGGTCGGTCGTCGCCGGATCGACGTAGACGCCGCGGCGCACGGGAACGATCGAACCGGACCGGACAGCAGCGCGGACCTCACCGTCGGACACGCCGCGTCGTCGGAGATCGGCTCGGGGGATCAGAGACATGTATCGAAGGGTGCGCGATGCGGGCGTCGAGTCGTCGGCCGTGATCCACAGGCTGGGGATGGAGAACGTACGCGCACCTCTCGGCAGTTCGCGACGGTCCAGGGCCTGCGCGAACTGCTGCGAGATGCGCGGCCGAGCCCACCCCCGGAGCGGTACTCTCACTCTCGAACCACTGACCTACTTCGGGAGTACTGATGGCCGGCGGACTCGTAGCCCTGCTCGACGACGTGGCAGCGCTTGCCAGGCTGGCGGCGGCGTCGATCGACGACGTCGGCGCCGCGACAGGCAAGGCGACGGCCAAGGCCGCCGGTGTGGTCATCGACGACACCGCCGTGACGCCGCAGTACGTGCGCGGTCTCGCCGCCGAACGCGAGCTCCCCATCGTGCGGCGCATCGCCCTCGGGTCGCTCCGCAACAAGCTGCTCATCATCCTGCCGATCGCGCTGCTGCTCAGCCAGTTCCTGCCGTGGCTGCTGACGCCGATCCTCATGGTCGGCGGTGCCTACCTCAGTTACGAAGCGATGCACAAGATCTGGGGCGCCGTCTCCGGTCACGGCGCTCACGATCACGAGGAGGACGGACCTCGCGACGAGGACACCGTCGTCGCCGGAGCCGTGCGCACCGACCTCATCCTGTCCGCCGAGATCATGGTCATCGCGCTCGACACCATCGCCGCCGAGGGTTTCTGGAGCCGACTGATCATCCTGGCCGTCGTCGCCGTGGTGATCACCGTCCTCGTCTACGGCGTTGTCGGTCTCATCGTGAAGATGGACGACATCGGTCTCCGGTTGGCCGACACCTCGTCGGGCATCGCGCAGACCGTCGGGCGCGGCCTGGTCAAGGGCATGCCCAAGGTCATGGCGGTGCTGTCCGTGGTGGGCACCGCGGCGATGTTGTGGGTCGGCGGCCACATCCTGCTCAACGGCATCGACGAGCTGGGCTTCCACCCGATCTACGAGTTCGTCCACCACATGGAGGACGCGGTCCACGACGTCGCCGGTATCGGGGGTGTGCTGGCCTGGATCGTCAACACGCTGGCATCCGCGCTGATCGGTCTCGTCGTCGGCTCCATCGTCGTGGCCGTGATGACCGGGGTGTCCTCGTTGCTGGCCAAGCGTCGCGGTGGGGCTGTCGCACAGGAGCACTAAGCTCTCCTCCCATGGCGGGAGTGTTCGAACGGCTGGTCGGTCAGCACGAGGTGGTCGCCGAGCTGTCCGACGCGGCGGCGGCTGCGCGTGAGTGTGACATCGGTTCCCGCATGACGCACTCGTGGCTGTTCACCGGGCCTCCCGGGTCCGGCCGCTCCATCGCCGCTGTCTGCTTCGCGGCTGCGCTGCAGTGCACGGATCCGGACGTCATCGGGTGCGGCCACTGCCACGCCTGCACCACCACCCTGCACGGCACCCACGGCGACGTGCGCCGCATCGTGCCGCAGGGCCTCAGCATCTCGGTCAAGGAGATGCGCGAGGTGGTGCAGATGGCAGCGCGCCGCCCCACGACGGGGACGTGGCAGATCGTGGTCATCGAGGACGCGGACAGGCTGGGCGAGCGCGCCTACAACGCGCTCCTCAAGGCGGTCGAGGAGCCGCCGGCCCGCACCATCTTCCTGCTCTGCGCACCGTCCGTGGATCCGGAGGACATCGCCGTCACCATCCGCTCGCGCTGTCGGCACGTGGCTCTGGTGACGCCCAAGCCCGACGACATCGCGCGCGTGCTGCGGGACAACGACGGCCTGGACGAGAAGACCGCCGCGTGGGCCGCCTCGGTGGGCGGCGGACACGTGGGCCGCGCGCGCCGCTTGGCGACGGACCCCGAGGCACGCGAGCGACGGCAGCGGGCACTGGGCATCGCCAAGGCGGCGCTCCGCCCCGCCACCCAGTACGCGGTGGTCGAGGAACTGGTGAAGGCCGCCGAGTCCGACGCGGTGCAGATCAACGCCGACCGCGACGAGCGGGAGACCGACGAACTGCGGACGTCACTCGGCGCCGGCGGCACCGGCAAGGGTGCAGCGGGCGCGCTGCGCGGATCCGCCGGCGTGCTCAAGGAACTGGAACAGCGGCAGAAGTCGAGGCGCACTCGTACCGGTCGAGACTCGCTGGACCGGGCACTCATCGACCTCGCCGGGCTGTACCGCGACGCTCTCGCACAGTCGTACGGCGCCTCGTCGACGATGACGCACCCCGACATGGAGGACCAGGCCCGCGGCCTCGCCTCGGTATCGACTCCCGAGTCGTTGCTGCAGTGCATCGAGGCTATCCTCCGGTGCCGCGAAGCCCTGGAGATGAACGTCAAGCCCAAGTTCGCGGTCGACGCGATGGTCGCCACACTGGGCGCGGCGGCCCGCTGACCCCCGTTTTGGGTTCGGGCGGGGGGACCGGTTAAACTTGCGATGGCTCCTCAGGGAGCCGCGCCGCCTTAGCTCAGTCGGTAGAGCATTTCACTCGTAATGAAAAGGTCAAGAGTTCGATTCTCTTAGGCGGCTCCACACAGTTCAGAAAAAGCGGCCTCGCGATACGCGTGGCCGCTTTTCTGGTCTCTGATCCCCTGTCCTAGCCGTTGACATCCATCTCTGCGGGAGCCTGTCGCACCGAGAACAGATTGCCGAACGGATCGAGCAGCTGGCACAGACGTTCACCGGTGAAGACCGTCTTGGGTCCCCGGTGTGCAACCGCTCCGTGGGCTGTCCAGTCCGCGACGATCGCATCCACGTCGGTCACGGTCCAGTAGGCGGACACTCCGGCCGGCCCGGACGAGTTGTAGTCGTCGTTCTCGTGCAGCGTGAGCCGCACCCCGTCGATGTCGTAGGCCACCAGTGCCCCGCCCCGCTGGATCGGTGTGCGACCCAGCCGGGCGGAGTACCACTCGACTGCGGCCTCGAGATCGTCGACGAAGTAGAAGACGTTGCCGACGGGCCCGAGGGCCAGGGGGGTGGTCATCGGGCGAGGAAGTCGAGAATGTCTGCGTCCAGGGCCTTCTGGTAGTCGCCGTAGATGCCGTGCGGTGCGCCCGGGTACACCTTCAACGTGCCGTCCCGGACGAGGTCGATGGACTTCAGGGCCGCCGCCGCGATGGGGACGATCTGGTCGTCGTCACCCTGGGCGATGAAGATCGGGACCGTCAGCGCCTTCAGATCTTCGGTGAAGTCGGTCTCGGAGAACGCTTTCACGCAGTCGTAGGCGGCAGCGAGGTTGACGAGCATTCCCTGACGCCAGAAGTCGTCGATCGCGCCTTGCGAGACCGCGGCGCCGTCACGGTTGGCGCCGAAGAACGGCTGCGCGAGATCCTGGTAGAACTGCGAGCGGTCGGTCAGCACGCCGTCGCGGATGTCGTTCAGTGCCTCGATCGGAGTGCCCTCCGGGTTGGACTCCGACTTCAGCATGATGGGCGGGACGGCGCCGGCAGTGATGACGCGGGCGACGCGGGATCCGCCGTGCTGGGCGGCGTAGCGGACGACTTCGCCGCCGCCGGTCGAGTGGCCGATCAACGTCAGTTCCTGCAGATCCAGAGCCTCGACGAGCTCGGCGAGGTCACGGGCGTAGGTGTCCATGTCGTTGCCGGTGTAGGTCTTGGACGACCGGCCGTGTCCGCGGCGATCGTGGGCGATGGCCCGGTAGCCGGCGTCGGCGAGCAGCTTGAGCTCGACCTGCCAGGCATCCGACGACAGCGGCCATCCGTGGCTCAGCACCACGGGCTTTCCGGTGCCCTGCTCGGTGTAGTAGATCTCGGTTCCGTCGGTGGTGGTGATGTAGGGCATGGCGACCTCCAGGTTTCGTGGGTCCCGATCAGTGGCTGACGACAAGGTTCCTGCACGCCTGACCGGGGGTCGTCACGTCCGGCCGGGGTCTCGCACTACCGGTCGGCCGGTACGCCGAACAGGTGTTCCTCCTTCTCGGTCGTACCGGTCACCGTGTAGGACAGAGCCTCGGTCATCCGCTGGTGATCCGACTCGGTCCAGCGCTCACGGTGCTGCCGCTCGAGATCGCCCCACGACCGGGCGGTGAACTGCTCGACACGCAGAGACGGGTCCTCGCCGTTTCTGAACAGTGCCCAGGAGTACCCGCCGGTCCGGCGGCGAGCTTTCCCGACGGCCGCCATGGCGCGGTCGAAGTCGGTCGTCGAGTCGGGCCGCACCCGGTACGTCACCGAGACGACCACGGGGCCGTCGTCGGGTTCGGGTTCGAACATCACCATCGGTGTCGGCCACGCCGTCGACACCCCGCGCGGCAGCGTGCCGGTGTCGGCGCGCAGAGGCAGGACCGTGACGCTGGCGGCGGTGACCACCAAGAGCACCGCCGAGATCAGTAGCGCCGCAGCGAAACCGACGTGCGACGCGACCAGACCCCAGACGAACGAGCCCAGCGCCTGGGAGCCCATGAACACCAACAGGTAGATCGACATCCCCCGAGCTCTCACCCAGTGCGCGAGAGAGAGCTGAATCGCCGCGTTGAGTGTGGTCAGGGTGGCGATCCACGCGGCGCCCGACAGCAGCAGCAACGGGACGGCCGCGCCGGCGGGGAGGTAGGCCACGGAGACGACGCCGACGGCATAGGTGACCGCGGACAGTGCCAGCACGGCGTTGCCCGACATCGACTGTCGCAACCGCGGGTAGAGCGCCACGCCGGACACTGCGCCGACACCGAGCATTCCCAGGACGAGCCCGTACCCCGACGCGCCGAAGTGCAGGTGGCGCGACGAGGCCAGGGGCAGCAGGGCCCACAGCGCCGATGCCGGGAAGGCGAACAGGGCCGAGCGCAGCAGGATCCGGCGCACGATCGGTGCGGACTGCATGTAGTGCAGCCCGGTCAGCATGGACCTGCCGAGGCGCTCTCGGTCGACGGACCGGTCGTCTGCGGGCCGACGCCACCACACGAGCGCGCCGATGATGACGACGAACGTCAGGGCGTTGATGGCGAACACCGCGGCGGGTCCGGCCGCAGCCACGATCACGCCGCCGATGGCCGGGCCGACGGCGCGCGCACCGTTCACGGTCACGCCGCCCAGGGCGGATGCTGCCGGGATCTGTTCGGCCGGAACCAGTTCGGGTTGGATGGCCTGCCATGCGGGAGACGACAGCGCAGAGCCGCACCCCAGCAGGAACGTCATCGCCAGCAACATCATCGGGGTCAGCACGTCGGTGAAGGCGAGCACCGCGGTGGCCGTCGCGGCGACGGCGGTGTACGTGCTGATCGCGATCAACAACCTGCGCCGATCGAGCAGATCGGCGAGTCCGCCGGCGAGGAGGGCGAAGAACAAGGTGGGCAGCAGGCTGGCCGTCTGCACGAGGGCGACCACGGTCGCGCTGCTGTTCTGCTCCACCAGGAACCACTGTGATCCCACCGTCTGCATCCACAGGCCGATGTTCGACACCAGCTGAGCGATGAACAGCGTGCGATACACCCTGCCACGCAGCGGCGCCCATGCCGAGGACGAGTGGGTGTCGGGGCCTGCGGCGAGGTCGGCGGTCATGGGTGGACCTTCCGGTCGGTCGATGCGTGCGCGGTGGCGACGATGCCGCCAGGCATATCACGACCACCGGGCGGTGTCGACACGGCGCAGCACGGGTCGTCCATCCGCCTCCTCGCGGTGAGGATGAAGCCCCCGAGCCACATCCTCGACGTGGTCACGGCGGCGTGAGGACCGAATCCACTGCATGCTGGAGAATGGCGGTCGCTCGGTGCAGCGTGGCGGGATCGGTGGGCATCGCCCGGTCCCAGAACAGGCCGTCGAGAACCGTGTTGAGGAACGCGGCGTTCAGCGACTGATCACCCTGTGGCGCTGCACCTTCGGCGGCGAGAATGTCGAGCCACTGCTCGACTCTCCGTTGCGCTTCCTCGGCGAAGGACGCGTAGGCGGCTCGGATGTCTGCGGTGGGTTCGGGTACTGCGAACGCCTCGACGGTGCTGATCAACGCGCGCCGCGCCTGCGCACCGACGGCAGGCACCAGGACCTGCTCGAGGCAGCGCACGAGGCGATCCCGAGCCGGTATCGATCGGTCGTGAATGACGTCGGCGTCCGGTGTCACCACGTCGTAGATCGTGGCGAGAACGGCCTCGCGCAGTGCGCGCTGGGTGGGGAAGTGATGACGGAGAGAACCCATGCTCACTCCGGCGCGCGCGGCGACCGATCGCACGCTGAGTGTCGACGCCGGGTCCTCACCGATCATCTCGCAGGCAGCGATGAGTATCCGCGCCCGCGTGTCCGGGCCGGGTTCGTCCGGTGTCGGCATCGCGTCCCCTCTGTTCCTCTGCGCACGTTCCTGCTCTGAGCAGGACCGATCACTTGACCAGCACAATGTGCTAGCACGGTGTGCTAGCGTCGTCGCCATCGTTCGCGACAGTACAGCGTGCTAGTGGCACGGCCGGCGGAGGAGGAGCGAATCATGTTCGATCGAGTCAGGCGCCGCCGCGCGGCTCGTCGGGTGCGACCCGGCGACGGGCGAGCACTGCAGCCGTTCCGATGGTGGCAGTTGCTGGGACGTGCGCTGTTTCATCTCCCACCGTCGGGCCCCCATGAGCCGGAATGGTCCGTCGACATCAGGCACTGGCAGGACCAGGCCTCCGGTTCTGTCACGGCCGATCTGTACAGAGACGGTCTGTGCGAAGCACGGTCGGCACTGCCCGCCGCGTTCCCCGTCGAGGACGGCCGCATCGAGGTCGCGATGAGTGGTTTCGGTGTCAAGCGGTGCCATCTCGTCTCCGCTGACGGGAGCGAGCGGCAGCTGAGCCCCGACCCTCGCTCGGCCGAAGGGCGCCGGGCCCGATTCGACAGGCGGTACCCCGCGGCGAGTTCGGTCATCGGCGTCGTCTCGATCGCCCTCGTTCTCAGCGGAGTCCTGTCGCTCGCGGTGTATCTCGTCGAGACGGTGTCTCGAATTCCGCCGATCGCCGAGTCGGTCGGTGTCATCGCCGCACCGATCGGTCTGCCGACGTGGTCGACGGTCGCCTCCACCGTCGGTGCCGCCGTGGGCAGCACGGAACGCGCTCTGCGACTGCGTTATCACTGGCTCGACGCCGCCGGCAACTGATCGGCTGTCGGCCACCCCTGCTACCGAATGGACATCCCGTGAACCGACACCACACGCGTACCGCTGCGGTGGCCGCGATCTGCCTCGTTCTCGTCGGCTGCTCGACGACCTCCACCGAGTCTCAGCCTGATACTGCAGTGCAGCAACCCTATTCCATGCCCGACCTCGAGTGGGCCTCATGTCCCGACGACGTCGGTGACCCAGCGGAGGAACCGTCGCGCCTGCAGTGCGCGTCGGTGCCCGTGCCGATCAACTACGACGACCCCGACGGTGGACAGATCGACCTCATGATCTCTCGGCTGCCCTCCCAGAAGCCGGAGGAACGGCGAGGGGTGCTGTTGCTCAACCCGGGCGGCCCCGGCGGCACGGGGCTCGACCAACCGACGTTCCTGGTGAATCGGGGCATGCCGCAGTCCGTGCTGGACAGTTACGACCTCATCGGCATGGACACCCGTGGGGTGGGCCATTCCAGTCCCATCAGCTGCGGCTTCACCGACGACCTGCACTACTACGGCGCAGTCCCGCCGTACGCGTACGACCAGGCTGCCTTCGACGAGCAGGTTCGTACTGCGAGAGAAGTCGCGCGCCGGTGCGCCGCCGAGGACGACGGCCTGCTGCGCCACGTGAGTACAGCGAACATGGCGCGGGACCTCGATCGCGTCCGAGCTGCTCTCGGCGAGGACACCGCGAGCTTCCTCGGCTACTCCTACGGTTCGGCGCTGGGCGCGGCCTATGCGTCGATGTTCCCCGAGAGCACCGACCGAATCGTGTTGGACAGCAACATCGGTGACACCCATCTCGATCGAGCCGGGATGCGGCGCTATTCCCGAGGAATGGAAGACACCTTCCCGGATCTCGCCCGGTGGATGGCCGAGCGTCACGACCGATACGGTCTCGGCGCGACCGAGGACGAGGTGCGGGCGACGTACTTCGACATCGCCTCCAGGCTCGATGCCACGCCCGTGAACGGGGTCGACGGTCGCTCGTTCCGTCTGGCCACCTTCGTCACGCTGTACAACCCGGCGACGTACGAGACTGCGGCCGATGCGTGGGTCTCGTACCGGGACGGCCTCGCGGCGGGTCAGGGTGGGGACCTTCCGCAGGGGGCTCCGGTACCGTCGGTCGGCGACAACTCGTGGTCCGTCTTCCTGGCGGTCACCTGCAACGACGTCGAGTGGCCGCACGACGTGACCACCTACGAGAATGCCGTCGCCACCGACAGGGTCGACTACCCGCTGTTCGGCGCAGCGGCCGCGAACATCATGCCGTGCGCGTTCTGGGCCCATGCGCCGGCCGAACCCCCGGTCACCATCGACTCCGACGGACCGACGAACATCCTCATCGCTCAGCATCGACGTGATCCGGTCACGCCCCTGCGCGGGGGTGAACTGCTCGACGAGCGCTTCGGAGATCGTTCCCGGCTGCTCACCGTCGACGGCAGTGGGCACGGTGTCTTCGCGCTCGGAACCAACTCCTGCGCGCAAGAGGTGGTCACCGAGTATCTCGTCGGCGGCACCATGCCGGAGAAGGACGCCCAGTGTCCTCGGGCGACGCAGTGAGCACCGGCTGACGCCGTGACATCTGTCATGACCGGTCGATGACAGTGTCACCGTATCTGGTGCACGCAGGCACTGGCAGCGGTCGGTCAGCTCGACGACTCTGGTTGTCGATGAACGCATTCGACCGGATCGACCGAGGCGCAAGGAGGGCGACATGGCGAACCCGCCGCACGACAGCACGCAGGACGCACCGACCACCGATGCCGGCGCGAGGGTGGTGGACAGTCTGGGTGGCACCAGCGGCATGATCCGCACCGCGATACCGGTGATCGTGTTCGTCGTCGCGAACGCCGTCTGGACGCTGCCGGTCGCGATCGGCGCCGCGGTGCTCGTCGCACTGGGGCTGACCGTCCATCGCGTCCGAGGTGGTGAGTCGATCGCCGGGGCGAGCGGCGGTCTCGTCGGCGTTCTCGCCGCCGGCGCCGTCGCGGCGATGAGTGGCAGTGCGAACGGCTACTTCCTTCTCGGCATCTGGACCAGCCTGGTGGCCGGCGTCGTGGTACTCGCATCGGTGTTGATCCGCAGACCGGTGACCGGCCTGCTGTGGAACGCGCTGCACGGCAACCGATATGCATGGCGACGGAACTCCTCGGTGCGCCGCGCCCACGACGTCGCCACTCTCACCTTCGCGGTGCTCTTCGGTGCCCGGTACCTCGTGCAGGACTGGCTGTACGACACCGACGCCACCGGCTGGCTCGCCGTCGCGAGAATCGGGATGGGTGCGCCGTTGTTCGCGGTCGCCGTGGTGGTCACCGTCTGGGCGTTCCGGCGCTCGACCACCCACTTCGTCCGTTGAGACACACCACTGACAGACAGCTCGACACCCGCCCCACCAGAGGAAAGGACCATGACCACTGCACCCGATCTGATCGCGATCGACGACCTCTTCGGCCCGCCCGCCGCGGTCGGTGCCCGAATCTCTCCGGAAGGCAACAGAATCACCTTCCTCGCACCGTGGAGGAACAGGCTCAACGTCTGGGTGCAGGACATCGCCCCGGATCTCTCCGCCGTGGGTGATGCACGATGCGTGAGCGCTGACGAGACCCGCAGCGTCATGAAGTTCGAGTGGACCGACGACCCCCGGTGGCTGCTGTACCTGCAGGACAGTGGAGGCGACGAGAACCACCACGTGTTCCGTGTCGATCTCGACGATCCCTGCAGTCCCGCCGTCGATCTCACGCCGTTCCCCGGCGCTCGTGCTGTCGGACTCCTGCCGGTGCGCGCGAGTACAGGCAGCTACACGGCGATGCTCAACGCGCGGAACCCTGCCGAGTTCGACCTTCACAGGATCGACGTCGCGACCGGTGAGATCACCGTGATCGGGCGCAGCGCCGGAACGGACCGATTGCTGATGCTCGCGGATGGCGACATTCTCGTCGAGCAGGAGACGACCGACGACGGCCACCTGCTCCTGTCCCGGGTCACCCCGTCGGGAACACGGACTCCGATCGCGTCGATCGACGCCACGGACTACCCGATCGGGATCACCCCGACTCAGATGACCCCGGACGGTACAGGCTTGTGGATGGGCTCGACCCGCGGGCGCGATCTGACTCACCTCGTGCGCGTCGACCTCGACACCGGCGAGGAGACCGTCGTCGACTCGCACCCGACGTTGGAACTCGACGCAGCCCGCCGCGCTGTCGAACAGACATCGTCGCCCCTGATCTGCGACGCCGAGACCGGCGACCTGCTCGGGGTGCGATACCTGGGCGAGCGTCAGGAGATACGGGTCCTCGACGAGCGCTTCGGAGAGGTTCTGGCAGCACTCGAACAGCTCTCGGACGGCGATGTCGGCGCACTGTCCTCGGACCGGAGCGGACTGCGCTGGACCGTCAGCTTCGTGCACGATCGGGATCCCGCTGTCACCTTTCTCTACGACCACACCGCGGGTGCGAGCCGCCAGTTGTTCCGTCCGTACCCGCATCTCGAGCCGACCGCGATGGCGCCGATGGAACCGGTGACCATCGAGGCGCGCGACGGGCGTGCGCTGCCGTCTTTCCTGACGTTGCCTCTCGGCGTCGACCCGACCGCGCTGCCGCTGGTGCTGTTCGTGCACGGCGGCCCCTGGTATCGCGACTCGTGGGGCTTCGATTCCGTCGTGCAGATGCTCGCCAACCGCGGGTATGCCGTGCTGCAGGTCAACTTCCGCGGTTCCACCGGCTACGGGAAGGCTCACACCAACGCCGCGGTGGGGGAATTCGCGGGCGCGATGCACGACGACCTGGTCGACGCGGTGGAGTGGGCCGTACAGCAGGGGTACGCCGATCGTGAGCGCGTCGCGATCATGGGCGGCTCGTACGGCGGGTACGCCGCGTTGGTCGGCGCGACCTTCACCCCCGACGTGTTCACCGCGGCGGTCGATCTGGTCGGCATCTCGGACCTCGCCAACTTCATGAGGACACAACCGTCCTTTCTCCGGGCCAGCCTGGTCAACAACTGGTACCGGTTCGTCGGCGACCCGAGTGATCCGGAGCAGGAAGCGGACATGCTCGCGCGGTCCCCGATCAGCCGTCTCGACGCGTCCACGGCGCCCCTGCTCATCGCGCAGGGAGCCAACGACCCTCGTGTCACCAGAGCCGAGTCCGACAACGTCGTCGCCACCCTCCGCTCGTGTGGGGTCCACGTCGACTACCTCGTCTTCGACGACGAAGGACACGGGTTCGTCAACCCCGAGAACACCATCGCGTTCTACCGCGAGGTCGAGCGGTTCCTCGCCCAGCACCTGGGTGGGCGCGAACATTCCGCGAGTCCCTCCTCCGTCCACGCACCGAGCGGGTCGCTGTCGTGAGCCGCAGAACGGCAGGAGTCACCGTGGCAGTCACCGCGCTGGTGCTCGCCGGGTGTGCGCAACCGCGGACCGAGCCGGATCTGAGCAGTGTTCACGACCAGGACGTGGCCTTCGAATCGTGCGACGGGTACGCGGTGACGTCGGCCGATGCCACTGCGTTCGCCGCCGACCCGACCTTCGAGTGCGCTCGCGTGACCGTGCCGTTGGACTACGACGATCCCGACGGTCGGACGGTGCAGATCGCCCTGTTGAAGGCACCCGCGCGGGGTGAGCGAATCGGGTCACTGCTGCTCAATCCGGGTGGGCCCGGTGGGCCGGGAATGAGCATGGCCGCCGCGGGTGCGACGACCTTGGCGGACAGTCGCGTGACCGAACACTTCGACCTGATCGGCTTCGATCCTCGCGGGGTCGGTGCGTCGACACCGGCGATCGACTGTTTCACCGATGCCGAGAACGACGCCGGCGAGGCGTACACCACGGTGCTGACCGGCTCGAGAACGCTGACGGAGGACGACTCGCGTCGCCTGGTCGAACGCTGCGCCGAGCGCTCGGGCGGCGACGACGTCCTCTCGGCGGTCGGAACTCGAGATGCCGCGCGGGACATGGACATTCTGCGAGAGGTGCTCGGCGACGAGAAACTGAGCTACCTCGGTCAGAGTTACGGAACGCGACTGGGAGCGGTGTACGCCGAGATGTTCCCTCAGAACGTGCGCGCCATGGTCCTGGACGGCGCCATCGACCCCGCTCAGAGCACGGCCGACCGCAGAGTCGACCAGTTCACCGGCTTCCAGCGCTCGTTCGACGAGATGGCCGCGTCCTGTGCGGCGTCTCCGGACTGTCCGCTGGGCCCCGATCCGAGCAGGGCGGTCGAGAGGTTCCAGGACATCGTCAGGCCTCTCGTCGAGAATCCCATCGTCACCGAGAGCGGTCGGCGCCTCGACTTCGACGCTGCATACGGAGCGGTGGTCGCGGGACTCTACGACTCGACGGTGTGGCCTGTCATCATCCGAGGGATAGCCGAGGTCACTGCGGGACAGGGAGACACGTTGCTGAAGATCCTCGACGTGTTCGGCGGCCGCGACGAGGACGGCACCCACCCCAACTTCAGCGAAGCGCTCTACGCCGTCAATTGCATGGACGAGGACCGCAACACACCGGAGGAGGAAGTCGAGCTCAAACGGAGAATTCAGGAGATCGCGCCGTTCACGGACGCGGGACTCGGTCCGGAGGGAGCTCGTGATCCGTGCGAGTTCTGGCCGGCCGAGCCGACACTCGGAATTCCCTACGCACAGGATGTCGAGGGCGTTCCCGACACTCTGACGATCTCGATCACGGGTGATCCGTCCACGCCCTACGAAGGAGGTGTGAACCTCGCGGACACTCTGGGCGGAACGCTGCTCCCCGTGGACGGCGAGCAGCACACCGTCGCGATCTCCGGTGCGAATGCCTGCGTGAACGACATCGTGGCCGACTATCTCGTCGAGCTGGCCACACCCGAGGCAGGGACTCGCTGCACCCTCTGAGCGCTCGCTCAGGCGGTGCGCGCGAGGTGAAGTCGCAAGCGCAGCACGGCGTCTCGCACGCGGGTCTTGACGGTGGCATGCGGTACGCCGAGCCGCTCGGCTGCTTCGCGGCAGGACAGGCCCTGGAAGTAGACCAGGTCGACAGCGGTTCTCTGCAGACTGGTCAGTTCGATCAGCGCCTTCGTCAGCAGATCGTTGTCGGCGTTCGTCCACACCGCTTCCCAGACGCCGTCGTGGTCGCGGTCGAAATGCGATGCGCTGTACTTCGTGTCCCGCCTCGCCGACGCGGTGTCGGAGCGCGAACGGTCGATCGCTCGTCGGCGCGCGAGAGTCGCCAACCAGGCGTGAGGTGTCCCTCGGTCGGAGTCGAACGTTCCGGCCGAGGTCCACACCTGGAAGTACGTCTCCTGCGCCGTGTCCTCGGCGCGCGCACGGTCTCCGAGAACTCGCAACGCCGCTGCGAACACCACGGGTCGAGTGACCAGCATCAGTTCGACCATCGCACGGTCGTCCCCGGAGGCGATCAGGCCGAGCAGGACACCGCATCGGTCGCGAAGGTCTCGGTCCAGCGCAGCGGCGTTCGCCTCGGTCGCTGCACGATCGACATCGAGAAATGGCGGGCGCGCTCGTCGCGGAGATGCGTACTCCGCCGTGGTCATGGGCTGATTCTGCATCATGCGGGCCCCGACGCTCGCATGAACGGACACCGCGTATCTCGCGTCGTGCGCCGTGCGGTCCGTTTCCTGAGCAGCGGGCGACCAGGAGTTCGTGAATCGCGCCAGTCTCGGTGTCAGGGAGTGTTCGAGGGTCGGTAACCCGTGAGAAGCGCCGTGAGATCGGATGTGTCGTTGCTCTCCGGGGTTCCCGTCCGACTCCGACTGATCGGCGTCGGGTGACTCACGGACGGTCGACAGGCCGGGGCAGTGTCCCGTGTCGGATCAACTGGTCGTAGATGCCCTCGAACATAGTCGACATCTCCTGCACCTGAGGGGGAGTGAGGGCATCGAAGAAGACGGACCGCACGAAGTCGATGTGTCGCGGCGAGACGTCGGCGAGGGTGTCGTTACCTCTGTCGGACAGTGCAACTCGGGTCACTCGACGGTCGTCGGGGTCGGTCGCCAGGGTCACGAGTCCCCGTGCGCTCAGGCTGCGGAGCTGATGCGAGACCCTGCTGCGCTCGGAGCCGATGCGGGTGGCGAGGTCGGACACCGAGAGCGTGCGCTCGGGATCGCTGACCAGCGCCACCAGTACGTCGTAGTCGGCCAGGGAGATGCCGTGATCGCCGCGCAGCTGGTGATCCATCTCGTAGCGCAGCCGCAGGTGCACCTTCATGTAGGCGTACCAGGCCCGTGTCTCCTCCTCGCCGAGAAAGGCGTAAGGAGACTCGGATGCCACGTCGTACTCGGTCATCGTCCTGTTGTACCCGGCCGACGACGGACGGCCCGCATCGAGGCGGCCACCGACCTCAGGTGAGGATGACGGTGTAGACCTGTGCCAGGAGGCCGTCGCGAACGATGCCGACATCGGCTCCACGGACGACGGGATCGGAGCCCTCGGGTCCGAGTGCCCACGCCAGGTAGCCGGCGTCCTGCATGAGGTGAACGCTGCCGTCCGCGGTGAACACGAATCCCGGTGCGTCGTCGAGGATCGCCTGCACCTTGGCATCGAGTGCGTCGTGGCCCTGCACCCGAGCCTCGGCATCGGAGAAGACGACGTCCTCCGTGTACGTCCGCGCGATGGCGGCCCGCCTCGCCGCGGGGTCCCGTTCGCCGAAGACCTGCAGGAGGTTGGCGTGCATCAGCTGCTCGATCGACTCTGCCATCGCTGGCCTCCAGTTCCATATGGGTGAAGGTTCACCCAAATTAGGCGCGGCCGGTCTCCACGTCAACCGCGTCGCGAGAGGGTGGCGCCACAATGGAACGGGTCAATGGACCGTCCGTGGGGGATCTGCCATTCATGCCCGAGTCGACCTCCGGTGATGGATCCTGATCGTGGAGATCGAGAGTGTGGTGTGACCTGCCGGGTCACCCTCGCGGTCAGAGCTGAGTCGGGCGATGAACTATGCGGAAATGTCCACCGATCTGTTGCAGGAACGGTACGAGCGGCTGGTGACGGACCGCCGTTCCGCCATTGCCCGCGACGCGCCACCGGACGACGTCGTGTCGGTCTCCAACGAGTGCACCCGGGTGCGCCGCGAGTTGGACCGTCGCGCCCGTCGAGTTCTGTGATCGACGAAACCCGTGGGCTCGATCTTCCGCCCCCTGCGGCGGTGCTGAGAGACGATGGGGGTGTGCTCGACGACGATCGAATTCCCCGTGATCCCCCGACCCCCGACGTCCCGACGCGGTTGCGGCGCGCCGGAGCCGGCGGAGTCGCCACGGTGGAGAAGACCCTCGCCGTGCTCGAGGTGGTGGCCGATCGCGGCGGCGCCACCGCCAAGGAGGTCTCCGAGGTGCTGGGCTTCCCGCTGCCCACGACCTACCGTCTGCTGCAGGTACTCGTCGGTTGCGACTACCTCGTTCATCTCCGAGCGCGGCAGCGGTTCGAGCTGGGATACAAGTTGGCTCGTCTCGGTGTCAGCCTGCATCGCCAGGTCGGCGTGCCTGTGCCGGTGCGGCAGCGTATCTCGAAGCTGCACGAGACACTGGGGACGGCAAGCTACTTCGCCGTCTACCGCGGGTCCGACGTTGTGGTGGCGCATGTCGCCGACTGCGCCACCCAGCCCCGCATCACGCCGCTGAACTTCGGTTTCCACGAGGCCGGGCACGCGACTGCCTTCGGCAAGATCCTGCTCGCTGCGATGTCCCGCGAGGACGCAGCCGAGTACCTCGACACCCATGGCACCGAACGGCTCACGTCCACGACCATCACCGACCGCGACGAACTGGAACACCACCTCGCCGAGGTGTCCCGTCGTGGGGTGGCATGGGAGCGTGAGGAATTCGTTCCGACGAAAGCGTGCGCTGCAGTGGCTGTCCATGATGCGTCGGGTGCGGTCATGGGAGCCGTGGCCATCAGCACCCCCGATCGGGAAGTGGACCGTCGACGGGCGGCCGAGGTGGAGCACGCGTTGCGGTCCGCGGCGAACGAGATCAGCCGGTGGTTGCGCACCGGCTGACCTCGTCCGCGTCAGGAGAACTGGATGCCACCGTCCACGAGCATCGTCTGACCCGTGACGTAGTCGGAATCCGGAGATGCCATGAAGCTCACGAGCTTCGCCACATCGTCGGGCACCGATACTCGGCCCAGCAGGATCGACTGGGCGTTCTCGGCGAGCGCCTCGCCCTTCTGCTGGCCGTGCTTCGCGGCGAGCTTCTCGTCGATGAGATCCCACATCGCCGTGCCGACGATGCCGGGGCCGTAGGCATTGACGGTGATGCCGTGTTCGGCCCACTCCATGGCCGCGGCCTGGGTGAGACCGCGTACGGCCCACTTCGTCGCCGAGTAGGGGCCGAGAAGTGCGAAGGGTCGGAACGCGACGATCGAGGCCGCGCCGATGATCTTGCCGCCGCCTCCCTGCGCGATGAACTGGTTGGCCGCGGCTCGGTAGGAATTGAAGATGCCTTTGACGTTGACGTCGAAGATTTTGTCGAAGTCGGCGCTGTCGTACTTCAGCAGCTCCTCGACCTGGGCGATTCCGGCATTCGCGACGAAGACGTCGAGGCGCCCGCCTGCGTCCACCGCGGTACGCACCAACGATTCGACCGAGGATTCGTCCACGACGTCGACCGCGGCGCCCGTGGCCACACCGCCGGCACCGACGATCGTCTCGACGGTCTCGTCGACACCGTCCTTCGAACCAGGCAGGTCGGCGACGACGACGTGAAGACCGTCTCGGCCCAGGCGTTCGGCGATGCTCTTACCGATTCCTCGGGCTGCTCCGGTGACGACGGCGACGCGTGGGTTCTGGCTCATGGAGACCTCCGTGACTCGGTGAATGATTCTCATCCAGATCACACCTGCACGGTCTGGGGCGTCCAGGGTCGTTATCGCGGAGTGAGAACGGGGACGTTTGGATGATTCGTCCGCGGGCACGCCGCACTCATGACCGATCCACACGACGAACCCACACTCGACGACGTCCTGGTTCCCACGGAGGACGCGCACCCGGACCGCCGGGCTCACGCCAAGACACCGAGCCATCTCGACGACGACGAGCTCGAGCAGAGAGCGCAGCACGAGCGAGACGAAGTGCAGGACTGACGCGGCGCTTCAGCGCCCGAGGACGTGCGGATCGCGCCCGATGAATCCGAGAAGCCTCGTCTGATCATCGGCGTCGTCGGGTACGGCGACAGCTTGCCCGTACTGCCCGGACGACCGCATGAGTTCCTCGATCGGCTGCATGCCGTCGACCAGTTCGGCGCAGTAGTCGCCGTCGAGTGAGAGGTCCTGCCCGCCGGCCGCGGCGAGATCCCACGAGTGCATGAAGACGTCGGGTACGTAGAACCGGCCGACCGCCGCGGGAAGTGGCATCTCGCCGATCATCGGATGGTGGAACGGGGTCGCGGCGTCCGGCCCGTCCAGCACTCTCTGCACGGCGTCGCTGTGGACACGCCAGGCATCGACCGGGTCCTCGAGTGGTGAGCGCCCACGATCGAGTTTCAGCCCGGTGGCCGTCGTCAGAAACGCCGGAAACCATTCGACGAGGTGCGCCACCACATCACGTGCGGTCCAGCCGTCCACGGGCGCCGGGGCATCCCAGGCCGACGTGGACTCGACGAGCGTGGTGAAGGTCGCGGCGACGGCGCGGTGACGGTCGGCGGTCTCGCGCGGCAGTGTCATGCGCGCACTGTGCACCGTCGTCGCCCTCACGTCAATCGTGCGCGAGCGAGCCCGAGCCGAGCAGGGTGCCCGTGTCGGCGGGCGCTCGGATCGTTGCGTCACCGGTCTCCCCGCGCACAGGATGCGACCCGAATTCTGTCTGTGCCGCTGCGCTGTTCGACGGTGACGGGTCATTGATATCGAGCCCCGGTGAACTCGAACGGCGGGTGAGTCGACGTCGGCATGAACAACGTGGATACGACGTGGATCAGGCGACGGCGCCGTGCGGTCGTCAGCCGAATTCGGGTGCCGGTCCGAAGTGGGGAAGTCTCGTCGACAGTGGTTGCCGAGCCGTCGACTGTTCCGGGCGACCGTGCGCGATGAGTCCAAGTTCTGCGATGTGAGAGTCGAAAGCATCGCGACCGACCCGGGTCAGCTCGACCCACGTCACCAGTCGCGAGTCGCCGCGGGAGAGTGACGTCGTCTTCTTCGTCGACACGTAGCCCGCGTCCGACAGAGCTCGGAGATGTTTGGACAGAGACGCATCGCTGATCTCGAGGGTGTCGCGGATGATGGCGAAATCGATCTCGTCGACTCGGCGTAGAAGCCCGCAGATGCGCAGCCGGACCGGTGCGTGGATGACGGCATCGAATCGTGGTTCGGGGCCGCGATCCTCGGTCACGACCGTGGTCCGGAGTGCGCCCGGCCGGACGGGCGTCGGACGTCGTCTGCGTGCAGATGGCGGCGATACTCGCGGTCGAACAGGCGGCCGCCGAACAGCACGAGCACGAAACACAGCGCCTGTGGCACGAGGACCCACCACGCGGACAGAGATGCCACCAGACCGTAGGAGACGCTCAACGATCCGAGCACGGTCACCAGCAGCCCACCGAGAACACACCACCCGACCACACCCACTCCTGATGGGCGTACCCCCGTCAGGCGGGGATAGAGCACCGTCGTCACGATCGCGGCCGCGACCAGAACAGACGTCGACACCGAACGCACGTGGCCGTCGGGCAGCGACGGTGTACCGACGTACAGGGCGGTCAGTGCCGCGAAGGCCGGATAGAACCACGTCGGCGCCGCGAGACGGTCGGCGAGAACGACTCGGTCGGCATGGATCTCACTCAGCAGGGCGCGAGCATCGTCTGGCGACCGATGGCTTTCCATGACGGAAACACTAACACTTTCCGTGCTGGAAAGTGTTACGTTCGACGGGCCATGCAGTCCACTCGAGGAGGGTCATGAAGAAGCATCCCATCAGCACTCGCGCCGTCGTCGTCACCGGCGCCCTGACGGCAGTCGTCACGGCGGGTGGCACCGTGAACGCCGGTGCGCAACCGATGTACTTCTCACCGGAGCAGCGCATCCACACCCTCGCCGAGGTTCCCCAGTGCCTCGCGGGAACGGTCGATGTCAGAGTGACCAGCGGCTACACCCCTGACGAGATTCACGCTGACTTCACGACCCATCTGTACAGCCCCGCGTGGGTGGGGCTGGCCGACTACGAGTGCTACGTGACCATGTACGCGGACTGGCACAATCACGACACCGGCGCCAGCGGTACCGCCGAACACCGAGTGGCGAGCTGGCGTTTCCAGGGCCCCAACGTGACCAACCCCTATCTCGACATCGACACGGGTGCAGGACCGGTCACCGTCACGTTCAGGACGAACACCCCGCACACGCCGAGCCCCACTTTCGAGGTGCCGGCCCGATGACGGCGATGCGGACGTTCGTCGCTCCGATCGCTGCACTGTGTGCGTCGGCTCTGGTGGGGTGTTCCGGCGGGGATTCCGCGACGGATGCGGGGACCACGGTGGCCACGTCGACGGTGGAGCCGACCACCACGACACCGGCGGTGGAGTCGGCGACGCCTCCTGCACCCGGTGCACAGGTGTCGGGAGAGTCCACTGCCACCTCGCCGCGGCGAACCCCGGAGGAGGTGTCCGACTTGTTTCCCTGGAATCAGCCGCGTCCGAGCCCCGAGTCGGGAACGGTCGACCCGGCCCTGTTCCAGACCGCCCCTGGCCTGACCAACTTCACGACGCCCAGCGGAAACGTGCAGTGCGGGATCTGGGCCGGTGGCTCACCCGCGGGCCAGGTCGGATGCCAAGCGGTGACGAGTGTGCAGCCGGTCGACGGCCCGATGTGCACGAATGCGCCGAACGACAAGTACGCGGTCCGTGTCGACGGTGCCGGCTCACACCATCTGTGCACCACGCAGGGCATCTACACGAGCCCGGCACCTCGAGTGCTCGAGTACGGCGAGGTTCTCTCGACGTCCGGAGTGGTGTGCTCGTCCGACGTCGACTTCGGCGTGACCTGCTGGGGCACCGCCGGTGCATTCATGTTCGCTCGCGACTGGAACGAGACCTTCTGACCCTCGTCAGGGAACGAGGTTGCCAATCTTGGCGGAGATGGTCGAGGTGAGAACCTTCGCGACGACGAGAGCCAGGCCGGGAACCGGAGCGTCGAATCCGATGGTGTAGTCGAGAGCGGTGCCGCCGTCGGTCGTCGGGGTCAGGCGCTGGGTGCCCCAGTGTCCGCGCAGCGGTGAGCCCTTGGTGATCTTGTACTCGATGAGGGTGTTCGGTTCGGAGACGATCGTCGTCTCGTGGAAGGCGGGCAGCGGGCCGAGCTTCAGTGCGCGCGTGGAGCCGACACCGTTGCGCGAGCTGTCTCCGTCACGAACACGCGTGATCTTCGCTCCGAACAGGGGGCCGAGGTTCTCGTGCTCCGACAGGGCTGCGAACACGACATCCGGTGCGGACGTGAACGTGTGGGTGACGTGGACGCGCGTGGGTGCTGCCATCAGAGGGACTCCTGTTCGATGCGGGACCCGATCATGTCAGCACCGGTGCCGCTGTTCCGAGCCGGGAGGCGCCGACGGTCTCGTAGGGTGACGCGGTGTCCTCGAACGAGATGCCTGCGGGTCCCTCCTGGCCGACGCTTCCGTCCCACAGGTCGTGGCTCGACGGCGAATCCGCCCGGTTGCTCGACTTCGGCCGCACTCTCGATCACCCGTCGGGAGGCGCGGCGTGGCTCGACGACACGGGCGAGCCGGACCTGACGCGGCCGGTGTTCACCTGGATCACCGCGCGCATGGTGCACGTGCAGTACCTCGGTGCGCTGCTCGGGCATCCGGGCTCTCGCCGCAGAGCCGACCGACTGTTCGACGGACTCCTGACGGTGCTGCGGGACGACCGACACGACGGCTGGGTCGAGTCGACCGACGACGCGACCAAGTCGGCCTACACGCACGCCTTCGTCGTTCTCGCGGCGTCGACGGCCACCGCGGCGGGTCACCCTCGCGGACCTGCACTGCTCGCCGAGGCACTCGCCGTCGTCGATGCCCGGTTCTGGGACGACCGCAGTGGCATGTGCGTGGACACCTGGAACGCCGACTGGTCGGAACTGGACGACTATCGCGGGATCAACGCGAACATGCACATGGTGGAGGCGATGCTCGCGGCAGTGGACGCCGGCGCCCCCACGGTGTGGCGCGAGCGGGCCGCTCGCATCTGCGACAGCGTCATCGAGTGGTCCGAGGCCAACGACTGGCGCATCCCCGAACACTTCACCACCGAGTGGGAACCGCTGCTGGAGTACAACTCCGACAGTCCGGCCGATCAGTTCAAGCCCTACGGTGCGACGGTCGGTCACGGTTTCGAGTGGTCGCGCCTGATGCTGCAGGTCTCCCTCGTGGCCACCAGCGCGCGCGGCCACGACCACGTGGACGTCGCTCGATCGCTGTATCGGCGCGCCGCTGCCGACGGATGGCAGGAAGGGTCGACGCCCGGCTTCGTCTACACGACCGACTGGACGGGCCGGCCCGTCGTGACCCAGCGATTGCACTGGGTGCTGTGCGAGGCGATCGCCGCCGCCGCGACCCTGCTGCGGTGGACCGGAGAAGGGCAGTACGAGAACGACTATCGCGCGTGCTGGGATCACGTAGCCGACTGCTACGTCGACCGAGCGCGCGGATCGTGGCACCACGAACTCGACGAGCACAACGCCGTGGCGACGAGTGTGTGGGGCGGGAAGCCCGACATCTACCACGCAGCCCAGGCGGTGTGGATCAGTCGGTATCCCACGGGATCGAGCCTTGCGGCGGTGCTGAGCGGCGGTATGCTCGATCCACGGTGACCCGATGCCCGTGCGCGTCGTCGCACGGTTCCCCTACTGCATCGGGATCGACATGGCATCACGTACCGCCGACGAGGGAATTCGCCGGCACCGTCCCTCTCGACCGCGGCGCGATGGCGCGGCGCTCCGGTACCTCGACGAGTGGCGTGACCACGTCGAGCGCACGGAACGGCGCGTCGCTCGCGGTGGCGCCCACCCCGTGTCACGTGCGTGGGAATGGACCGGCCCCACGGGGTGTCCGATGTGTGACGGTGACCTTCCGACCGATGCCCGGGCGCGTCTCGCCGGGCTGCTGCACAACGGCGGGCGGCGCGCTCATCGCCTCGCGGTCGCCGTCGACACCCTCGATACTCGCTTACGCTCGGCGACAGTCGAATCGGAGCGACCGCGATCGATGCCGTGGTGGCAACGACGAGTGCCGTGGATGTGACGCAGTCACCCGGACCGTCCCCAGTGCCCCACCGCCTCGTCGAGGGTGAGAACGTCCGCGTACTTCGCACGCAGGTCGAGCAGGTTCGACTCGTGCATCCCCGCCTCCCGATCACCACATGCGTCCGCGACCACGAGTGGCCGGAATCCGTGTTGCAGAGCGTCGGTGGCGCTGGCGCGGATGCAGCCACTGGTGGTCAGGCCGCAGATGTAGAGGGTGTCGACACCGCGTGCGGTGAGGGTCGCGGCGAGCGACGTGCCGAAGAAGGCACTCGCGTACTGCTTCGTCACGACGGTCTCGCCCGCTGCGGGCCGCGGGGCCGACGGGAAGTCGCCGAGATCCGAGCCCTCCTCGAACACGCTCAGCGCCGGGATCTTCCGCATGAACAGCCCGCCGTCGGCGCCGCCGGCCTGATAGCTCACGCGAGTGAAGACGACCGGTACCCCGGCGTCGCGGGCTGCCGCGACGAGAGTCGCGGCAGCGGCGACGGCGTCCTCCACGGGAGCGCGCAGGGGCGACCCGTCGACGAGGTACGCCTGCACCACGTCGACCACCAGTACCGCCGCGCTGCGCCCCGGTCCGAGATCGCCGGCGAAACCCGACTCGCGATACGACCCGAGCGTGTCCGTCACGCGCGCACCGCCTTCCGTACGTTGACGGGCGGACGTGGCGCCGGCAGACCGGTCTCCTCCTCGCACCGTTCGAGGATGACTTCGAGGGACGGACCCTTGTCGAACACCTCGATCTCGCCCCGCTCGGCTGCCATGCTCTCGCGTCGGCCCGCGGATGCGTCGGCATCGATGACACCGTCCGCGTCGCAGACGACGCCGTAGCCGGTCAGAGCGCCGTCGGCGCTGACGAGGCCGCGACGCACCTCGAGCGCCACCAGCTCGGGATCGCGCGTCAGCGGGTCGCCCCAGCCGCCGCCACCCCACGTCACGAAGTGCAGCACATCGCCCCGCGACACCTCGACGTCGTGAATCTTGCTGGGGAGGATCTCGGTCTCACCCGACGCGCGGATCAGCCACTTACGTCCGCGTGCACCGGGTTTGCCGCCGTTCACACCCCACGGATAGGTGAGCCAGCGATCGTCGTGGATCGCGATGGTGCCCGGCTCCTCGAAGTAGTAGGCCACGTCCACGCCGTTGCCGCCGCGATGCAGACCGGCGCCGCCCGTGTCGGTGACCGTCTCCCACCGCTCGATGCGCAGCGGGTAGTACGACTCCAGGTACTCGCAGGGGATGTTGACGAACGACGGCCACAGCGAATGGCCGTCCGGACCGTCACCCATCGGTCGGCCGGGGATGCCTCCGAAACCGATGGAGTACAGCTGGAACCACTCACCGTCCCGCGGTCCGCCGTCGTAGTGGCCCGAGTACATGAAGTGGGGTGACGACGAGAACCCGGCGGCGTTGAGGATGTCGGGATTGTTCTTGCCCAGGAGCCCACCGAAGAGGTCGAACACCCGCCCGATGCCGTGGTTGCGGCCGTTGAGCGCCGCGGGATAGCGCGGTTTCCAGAACGAGTCCTCGGGAATGGTGACGTCGATCAGTGGGTAGAAGCCGTCGTTCCAGAGGATCTGCGGATCCGCCACGGTGATGACGTAGATCCCGAAGAACATCCGGACGAGGTTCTCGTTGATGAAGTAGTTGATCGGACCGACCGCCTGCGGCGCCGCCTTGCTGAAGTCGAGGTGGATCTTCTCGCCGTGCCGGGTCAGTGTGATCGCGAGTTCGTAAGGTCCGTAACCACATCCGTCGTCGCAGACGAAGTCGTTGAACTCGATGGTCTCACCGTCGACGAAGAGCATCGCGAGCAGCACCTTCATCGCCTGGTAGTTGCGGTCCAGCAGTGCGTCGAGGGCGGACAGGTAGACGTCGACACCGAATCTGTCGCACAACTCGACGATGCGCCGGGACGCCGTCGAACACGCGGCGACGAGACCGTTGAGATCGGCTCTGTTCCAGTCGGGCTTGCGGACCTGGTTGAGGATGATGTCGAGCGCGGTCTCGTTGAGCTGCCCCTCGCTGTACAGCTTGAAGGGCGGGATGATGACGCCCTCCTCGAAGATGGTGTGCGCGTCGGTGGGCATCGACGACGGGGTCTTTCCGCCGACGTCGGACATGTGGCCGAACATCGACGACCATCCGACGACGCGGCCGCTGTGGAAGATCGGCAGCACGATGAGCCAGTCGTTGGCGTGGCTGATGGCGGCACCGCACGCGTACGGATCGGAGGTGAGGAGAATGTCGCCCTCACCGACGGTCCCGTTGAAATTGTCGAGGAAGTCGGGCACGGACAGACCGAACTGCCCGACGACCATCTTCCCGCTCGGATCGGCGATGAGCGGGAACTCGTCGTGCTGCTCGCGGATACCGGGTGAGAGTGCGGTACGGAAGAGCACCTCGTCCATCTCGTATCGGGCGTTGCGGAGCGCGTTCTCGATGATGTCGAGCGTGATCGGATCCACGGGAACCGTGGTGAAGGGCGTGGTCGAGGTCTCGATGATCGTGGCCATCAGGTCTCCTGAGATGAGTTCCGGGCGAGAGGGGATCAGCGGGGAGCGATGAGAAGGCTGGCGCTGGAATGGACCGTCGCGGCGTGACCGGAGAGGACCAACGTGGTCGAGTCCATCTCGGTGATCACGGCGGGTCCCTCGACGACGTTGCCTGCCAGCAACTTCGCCCGGTCGTAGATGCCGGCCTTCGCGTACTCGCCGTCCATCCACACGTCGTTCGTGGACACCAGTGCGGCCGACGGATCCGCACCGCCCTCCTCGAGCGGCTGGAAGGCCACGTCCGGTCGCGGCCCGCTGACCGTGACGCGCAGGTTGATGACCTCGCGTTCGTTCTTCAACAGGAACGAGAAGAGACGCTCGTGCTCGGTGTCGAATGCCGTTCCCAGAGTGGACAGCAGATCGCCGGACTCGAGTGCGCTCGCGTCGAGATCCACGGGGATCTCGAAGCCCTGGCCCTGGTACCGGAGATCCACCTGGTACTTCGCCGTCTGCTGATCCGCGGGCACGCCCTCGGCCGACAGTCGTGCGGCCGCGGACGTCGCGAGTTCCGCCAGGGCGGTGCGCAGCTCGGCGTCGTCGGTGTCGGAGAACGCACGGATCATCGTGCGAGCGCTCTCGTCGCGGACGCAGGTGGTGGCGTCTCCGTAGGCGCAGAGGACGCCGGGCGACGGCGGGACGATGACAGGCCACGCGCCGGTGAGACGCCCGAGTGCGTTGGCGTGCAGCGGACCTGCGCCACCGAACGACACCAGTGCGAAGTCGCGGGGGTCGTAGCCTTGCTGCACGCTCACCAGTCGGAGTGCGCCGAACATGTTCTCGTTGACGATGTCGACGATGCCCGACGCCGCTTCCTCGGGACTGCCGAGCCCGATGGCGTCGGCGATGGTCGCCACTGCCGTCCTGCTCGCGTCGACGTCGAGGCTCACCTCACCGCCCGCGAGGGCGGCAGGCAGGTACCCCAGCACGACGTTGGCGTCGGTCACCGTCGGCTCCGTGCCGCCGTTGCCGTAGGCCGCGGGTCCGGGGTCGGCTCCCGCGGATTGCGGACCCACCCGCAGCGCCTTCGTGAGCTCGGGGACATGGGCGATCGACCCGCCGCCGGCACCGACCGTCCGGACGTCCACACTGGTGGCGCGCACAGCGAGGTCGCCGACCTTGGTCTCACGACCGATCCGCGGCTCACCGCCGAGGACCAGTGCGACGTCCGTCGACGTGCCGCCCATGTCGAAGGTCAGGAAGTCGGAGTAGCCGGCCTGCTCGGCGAACCACACCGCGCCGGTGACGCCTCCCGCCGGGCCCGACAGCAGCAGGGACACCGGTGACTCGGCCGCCTTGGCCGACTGCACCAGGCCACCGTCACTGCGCAGGATCGACAGCGGCGCTGTGATGCCCTTGTCCTGCAGCGACCGGTCGAGGTTCCGCACGTAGCGGGAGACCTCCGGCTGCACGTAGCTGTTGGCCACCGTCGTCAGAGTGCGCTCGTATTCGCGCATCTCGGGAAGAACCTGGCTCGAGATGGAGACCGGAATGCCGGGCAGTTCGCTCTCCGCCCAGGCCGCGACCTGCTTCTCGTGCGAGTCGTTCGCATACGAGTTGATCAACGAGATGGTCAGCGCCTCGATGCCGGCACCGGCCAGTCGACGCAGTTGCGCGCGGGCCTGCTCCTCGTCGAGAGGAGTGATCTCCGACCCGTCGGCAGCCAGTCGCCCGACCACCTCGACGGTGTTCTCGAGCGCCGCGAGCGGTTCCGGCTTGGGCCAGATGATCCACCCCGCGAGCCCGCCCGGGACGAAGGAGCGCGCGATCTGCAGCACCTGGCGAAACCCGTCCGTGGTGACGAGCCCGACGCGCGCACCACGTCCCTGCAGGATGGCGTTGGTCGCGACCGTGGTGCCGTGCAGAACCTGCCCGATCTCCGACGGCTCGATCTCGGCCTCCGCGCAGACCTTCGCGATGCCGTTGAGCACACCGATCGACTGGTCCGCAGGGGTGGACGGTGTCTTGGCTCTGAAGGTGGTGCCGGTCGTCTCCTCGAGAAGCAAGACGTCGGTGAAGGTGCCGCCGACGTCGACGCCGAGTCGATAACGCATGGTGTTCTCCCGTGCTGTGAGGGTGAGAGGAGCGAAGGTCAGATGATGCCGCGCTCCGCGAGCGCCGCCCGGTCGGATTCCGTGACTCCGAGTAGTCGTCCGTAGATGTCGGAGTTGTGTTCTCCCAGTTCGGGTCCGGCGTGCCGAACCGAGCCGGGACTGTCGCTGAGCTTCGGTGCGACGTTCGCCATGGGGATCTCGCCGAAGTCCGGGTGCGCCAGACGCACGATGGCCTCGCGCGCGGCGAAGTGCGGATCGTCGAACATGTCCCGTGCTGTGTAGATGCGACCGGCGGGAACGCCCGCCTCGTGCAGGAGGTCGAGCACGGTGTCGGTGTCGAGGGCGGACGTCCAGGCCCCGACGATGTCGTCGAGCTCGGTCATGTTCTTCCCGCGCGCCTCGTGGTCGCGGTAGCGGGCGTCCTCGATCAGGTCGGTCCGGTCCATCGCGGTGACCAATCGGCCGAACACCGAATCCTGGTTGGCCGCGACGAGGATCATCTCGCCGCCCAGGGTGGGATAGACGTTGCTGGGCGCGATGTTCGGCAGCACGGAGCCGGTCCGCTCACGCTGGTACCCGCCGATCTCCCACTCGGGCAGCAGGGATTCCATCATGGCGAGCACCGCTTCGTAGATGGCCGAGTCGACGAGTTGCCCCCGTCCGGTGTTCTCCCGGTGATGCAGCGCGGTGAGGACGCCGATCGTGGCGAACACGGCTGCGAGTGAATCACCGAGGGAGATGCCGGTACGAGACGGCGGCATCTCGGGATTGCCGGTGACGTAGCGGATTCCGCCCATGGCCTCGCCGATGGACCCGAAGCCCGCCCGCGGTGCGTAGGGGCCGTTCTGGCCGTACCCGGTGACCCTGGCCATGATGAGGCGCGGATTGATCTCCCGCAGTGCGTCGAACCCGAGGCCCCAACGCTCCATCGTGCCGGGGCGGAAGTTCTCCACCACGATGTCGGCGTCCGCGATGATCCGGCGGGCGAGGTCCTGACCCTCGGCGCTGCGCAGGTTGCAGGTCACGGACTTCTTGCCGCGCGCGACGACGGGCCACCACAGGGACTTGCCGTGCGGCTTCTCCCGACCCCACTGGCGCATCGGATCGCCGGTGCCGGGCGGCTCGAGTTTGATCACCTCGGCGCCGAAGTCGGCCAGCAACTGTCCGCAGAAGGGGCCGGCGAGAAGCTGACCCATCTCCACGACACGCAGATCGGACAGTGGGCCGGTGGGGGCCTCGCTCATGAGGACTCCTTCGTCTGGTCGGTCGTGAGGGCTTGGAGCAGAACATGTTTGGCGGCGCGGACGTGGGCGCGCATCACCGAGTCCGCCCACGTCTCGTCGCCGGCGCGCAGAGCCGCGACCAGGTCGCGATGGTGGGCGTGACTGCGTGCGAGATCGACGGGGGCATAGCGATGGAAGGTGCGCATCACCAACGGCAGCTGGATCACCGCTCCGAGCATCGAGATGAGGCGGGTGCTGGCCGCGGCAGTGCGCACGATGGCGTGGAACTCGTCGTTGAGCTGCGCCATCAGGTCCAGGCGTTGATCTGCTCCCTCCCCGGCCGCGGTTTCCATGAGGTCGCACAGCTCGGCGAGTCGGTCGATGTCCTTCTCGCCGATACGTGAGGCCGCCCGTGCCGCGGCCATGGCCTCGAGCGTCATCCTCAGGTCGTAGATCTCCTCGAGGTCGTCCGCCGTCCACTGGTACACCCGAGCCCCGCGATGCGGCAGAACCTCGACGAGTCCCTCCATCTCGAGCTGTCGCAGCGCCTCACGCACCGGTGTCCGGCTGGTCTCGGTGAGTTCGGCGATCTCGACCTCTCCGAGACGTGCACCGGGCGCATACGTCCCGGACACGATGCTGTCGCGGATGTGCGCGTAGACGCGGTCGACGGCTCTCGCCATGGATGCGACTCCCTGTGGTCGATGGTGAATTGTTCACAATGTAGGCCCATGACGATGGCGTGTCCCGGTAATCGTCGTTAAATTCCCGTTTCCGATCCGCTATTGCATACAACGGGGTGTCGGCGCAGGATGGGCCCATGACTGCGGTGCAACTTGTCGAGGTGGGTCCCCGTGACGGACTGCAGAACGAGGACGCTGTCCTCTCCGTCGACGACAAGATCGAACTGATCACGCGCAGCGTCGCCTCGGGTGCCACGCGCATCGAGGCGGTGAGCTTCGTGAACCCGAAGCGGGTGCCGCAGATGGCCGGCGCCGAGGAGGTCATGGCAGGCGTCCCGCGTGACGGCTTCGTCTCGTACATCGGGTTGGTGCTCAACCGACGTGGACTCGACCGCGCGCTGGCGGCCGGCGTCGATGAGGTCAACGTCGTGGTCGTCGCGACGGAGGAGTTCAGCAGGCGCAACCAGGGGTGCTCCGTCGACGAGGCGGTGGCGGCGGCGCACGACATCATCACGGATGCGCGTACAGCGGGCGTGCCGGGCACGGTCACCATCGCCGCATCGTTCGGGTGCCCGTTCAGCGGTGAGGTGGATCCGGTGCGAGTCGGCGAACTCGTCGCGCGGATCGCCGAATGCGCACCGGCCGAGATCGCCCTCGCCGACACCATCGGCGTGGGAGTGCCGGCGCAGGTTCGTCGACTGGCGGAGCTCGCCACCCGGAACGCTCCGAACATCCCGCAGCGCTGGCACTTCCACAACACACGCAACACCGGTTACGCCAACGCGCTGACCGCACTGGAGACGGGGGCGCAGGCCCTCGACGCCAGCATCGGCGGCTTCGGTGGGTGCCCGTTCGCACCCGCCGCCACCGGGAACATCGCGTCCGAGGACCTGATCTACGCGCTCGACCGCTCCGGTGTCGAGACGGGAGTGAGCATGGACGTGCTGGTCGACGCCGCGACCTGGCTCGGCTCCGCGCTGGGCAAGGACGTGCCGGGGTTCCTCGGGCGTGCGGGTGGCTTTCCTCCACGGTGACCTGCGGGAAAGACGGCCGTGACTCGTGTTCCCGCGGGAGTTTCGTGTTCCTGCGGTAGATGCAACGCCTACGGGAACACGAAAGGCATGCGGGAAGGCCGGAGGCCGGCCGTGACTCGGGAAGGCCGGAGGCCGGCCGTGACTCGGGAAGGCCGGAGGCTCAGACGACCCGGAACCGTTCGAGGACCACGAGAGTCGAGTCGTCGATGGTGAGGCCGGCCAGCGTGTCCGCCATCTCGTCGGATCGCCAGAACCGTTCGTGCCCGGCACGCCATGCGGCGATGTCGGCGTGACCCTCACCCTCCGCGACGGCATGCGCATCGTCGACGTCGCCGAGAGCGCTGACGCGTACATCGGTGATCTCGATGACGCAGGCAGTGGCGCCGCCGGAGTCGATCACCCTGTGACGCTCGCCCACTCGGGGCAGCGGCTCGTTCTCGTACTCCACCCGCAGTGAGGTGGTCGCCGTCTTGCGGCCTGCGCCTATCGCCGACACGAGGGCATCGCGTAGCGGCCCGGGGAAGGCGAACTCGGCCACGGGGAGAGAGTCGATGTCGGCCATTCCTCGAGTATGGCGCACGCGGGTGGGGTTCCCGCGGTCGTTCCCGGTTGCTGCGGACGCTGCAACACCTACGAGAACCTGTGCGGTCAGCGGTCAGCGGGAAGGCCGGAGGCCGGTCGAGGTCAACGGCTCAGCGAGTACACGAGAGTGTCCGTCCACTCACCCTTGCACCAGCAGTCCTGCAGGCGCAGTTCCTCGTCGCGCAGTCCCACGCGCTGGGCGAGACGTGCGGAGGCTGCGTTGCGCGCGTCCATCTCCGCGGTGACGCGCCGGACCCGGTCCAGAGCGAGTACCTCGTCGAGCACTGCCTGCACCGCTTCGGTGGCGTAGCCGTGGCCTGAAACGTCGCGCGCGAAGGTCCACCCGAGTTCGACGGTGTCCTCGGCGACGAACCACGCGGAGACGGTGCCGATCACCCGGCCGTTCAGCTCGACCAGAGCGTTCAATGCCCCCGTGTCGAGACTTGTTCGCTCGCAGCGTCTCTGCACTGCGATCCGTGCGTCCTCCGCCGTCCACGGCTCGTGCATGAGGTACCGGCAGACCTCGGGATCGGTGTAGAAGTCGAGCCGGTGCTCGTCGTCGGGGGAATAGGTGCGCAGAGTGAGCCGCGCGGTGACGGCGACGACGGTCACGAGGGCGGCCTCGTCACCGCTGCCAGGACGAGGAGGAGAGCCGCCGCGGCGCCACCGACCAGAAATCCTGTACCGGGAGAACGGGAGTCGACCACCACGCCGATACCCGCGGAGGCGAGAGCAGCGCCCGCGTTCACCGCGGTGTTGATCCAGCTCGACGCCTCGGTGCGCACGTCCGCGGTGGTGAGGTGATCGGACAGCAGGTACCCCGTCACCAGGGCGGGCGCGATGCAGAAGCCCAGCAGGAACAGTCCGACGTGCAGCGGCACCGTGGTCGAGACCAGCGACAGCAGGGAGGTGAGGACGGCCATCATCAGGACCGTCGTCAGAAGTCGACGGGTCAGCGAGCCGGCCCAGCTCCGGCGCCCGTACAGCAGTCCACCGCAGACACTTCCGGCTCCGAGCGCCGCGAGAAGCGTTCCGGCCGATCCGATGGCTCCCTGCTTCGCGGCGAAGGCTGTGGCGGCGATCTCCACGGTTCCCAGGACGGCCCCGACCCCTGCCATCGCTGTCAGGACACCGACGAAGCCGGGCCGGCGGAGTGGGCGCGACGAGGGAGTGGTCCCTGTCGTGCGCGGGCCGTGTCCGCGCGAGTGCCGGCTGGTGGTCATGCCGACCGTGCCGACGACGGCGACGCATCCCGTGGCGGCGAGTGCGATCGACGGGGACAGGGCGGTGACGAGGGTGGCGCCGAGGAGGGGCCCGATGGTGAACATCGACTCCTCGCTCACGGCATCGAGACTGTAGGCGCGGGTGCGGGTCGGCCCCGGCGGCGTCAGCGAGCTCCAGACGACACGCATCGAGGCACCGAGTGGGGGAGGGAAGAATCCGGTGACCAGACTGCCGAGCACCAGGAACCAGGCCGGGGCATCGACGTACGTCAGAACGGCCAGAGTGACCAGGGCCGTGGCGAATCCGACGGCCATCGAGACGAGGGCTCGCCGCTGACCGATGCGGTCGACGAGACGTGCCCGATACGGTGACGCCACCACATTGGCGACACCGAACGCACCCGTCGCGGAACCCGCGACCGCGAACGATCCGGTGGCACGCTGCACCGCCAACAGGATGACCAGTCCGACCATCGCGAAGGCCAGGCGGCCGAGCAGTGCGGGGAGGAAAGCGCGTGCGGCACCGGGTAATCGGACGATGCCGAGATAGCCGAGCGGATCCGCGGCGCGGTCGTCAGTGGGAGGAGGGTACGCCACCGGTCACCATGTCGAAGACGGCGTCGAGTTGAGCCCGGCCCTCGTCGACGTCGGGGTGGCGCTCGGCGATCTGGTTCAGCAGGGCGCGCTGGAAGATGCCGTCGATGGTGATGTAGGCGGTGGCCGGCGTGAGAACAGGCGCCGCTCCGACGAGTTCGCAGTACCGGGCGACGACGCGCCAGATCATCTCCTCGCGCCGGGACTCGATCTCGAGGACGTCGGCGCGGAAGGAGGAATCGAACAGGCTCTGATTGCGCAGGTCGTACCAGAGGCGGTGGATCGCCGCGTCGGCGAGCAGGGTGCCGAAGAAGGTCTCGGTGAACGAGCGTCGCAGCTGCTCGGCGGACTCGGCCCCGGCGACGACGTCGTCGTACCGCGTCACACAGATCTCCTCGTACTGCCGCACGGCATGCGCGATGAGATCGAGCTTGTTGGAGAAGTAGTAGTGCAGGACGCCGTGCGAGTACTCGGAGTTCTGAGCGATCTCGCGGAGGCTGGTGCGGGCGTAACCGAGTTCCGCCAACGTCGCGAGAGTCGCCAGTGCGAGCTCGCTGCGACGCGCCTCGAACTTGTCTCGAGAGCGCTCCTCGACGCGAAGTCGGGGGTCGGTGGTCTGGGTCACCCGGAAAGCATACCGCCGCATCGACGAACTCTTGACAGTCGTCAAGATTTTTCTTGACGACTGTCAAGACTTGTCCCTAGTGTTGCCTGCATCACATCGAACAGCGGATGTGATCCAACGCGAAGAACGCTTCGAACAAGGAGAGCGGACATGACGAGTTACGACCTGACCGGACGAACGGCACTGGTCACAGGCGGTGCGCAGGGCCTCGGCGCGGGAATGGCGCAGGCTCTCGCGGCGGCAGGAGCGTCCGTCGCCATCGCCGACATCAATGCCGCGGGTGGTCAGGAGACGGTCGAGGCGCTGCGGGCCACAGGAGCGAAAGCGGAGTTCGTCCAGCTCGACGTCACGGACGACGCGGCCTGGGAGGCGGCGGTCGAGTCGACCATCGGCGCACTGGGCGGCCTCGACATCGTCGTCAACAACGCGGGTATCGAGGTCACCAGTCTCATCGCCGATCTCGACGCCGAGGCGGCGTCCGCGATGCTGCAGGTCAACGTCATCGGCACCGCACTCGGCGTGAAGCACGCATTCCGCGCGATGCGCCCCGGTGGCAAGGCCGGTAAGGGCGGATCGGTGGTCAACATCGCCTCGGTCGCCGCCACCATCGCGTTCCCGGGAATCAGCCTCTACTCCGCCACGAAATCGGGCATCGACCGACTGACCCGGGTCGCGGCCGCCGAATCGGGAAAGCTCGGCTACGGCGTGCGCGTCAACTGCATCTATCCGGCACTGACCCCGACCGCGATGGGCAACAAGCTCGCGGTCGACACAGCGGAACTCGGCCTGTTCCCGTCGGTCGAGGCGGCAGTGCAGACCGTCGTGGAACTGACGCCCCTCGGTCGACTCGGCCAGGTCGACGACATGGCGGACGCCGTGGTGTTCCTGTCGTCCGACGCCGCGAAGTTCATCACCGGCGCGGGGCTCCCCGTCGACGGCGGCATGGGCATGTGACCTGCCGCCCCACCAGCACGGCTCTCGACCACCCCACTTCGAACCAGGAGATCAACCATGCCCACTGACAAGCGCGTCGTCGTCTACGGAGCGTCCGGCTACACGGGTCGCCTCATCTGTGAGTATCTGCGCGAGTACAACATTCCTTTCCTGGCCGCGGGCCGCGATCACGCCCGCCTGAAGGATGCCGTGAGTGCCGTGCCGGGTATCGACACCGTCGAGCACGAGATCGTCGAGGTCGAGCACACCGTTGAGGCGCTGACCGAGGCCTTCCGCGGCGCGACCGTGGTCCTCAACACCGTGGGACCGTTCGCCCGCTACGGCCACGAGGTGGCGCAGGCCTGCCTGGCCATCGGTGCGCACTACACCGACACCAACGGCGAGCAGAACTGGATGATCGACGCCGAGGCGCAGTACAGCGCCGACTTCGCCTCGCAGGGACTGGTTCTCACGCCGGGCCTCGCGCAGATGTACTCCATCGGTGAGATCGCCGCGAACATCTGCTTGGAGAACCCCGGTCTGAACAGCCTCGACATCCAGGTGTTCTGGAAGGGGCACCCCACCGTCGCCTCGACCAACACCATCCTCACCAACGCCGCGTTCTCCAAGGCGTACTACCTGGAGGAGAACGAGTACGTCGAGTGGCCCGCCGACGCCGGGCTCTACACCGTGAGCGTTCCCGGTCAGCACGATCTCGGCCTGGCGTTGCCGTGGGGCGGCACGTCGCATCCGGTCTGGTTCAAGAACGACCCGCGGGTCGCCACCGCGAAGGCTCTCGGCGGTGTCTTCAATCCGCCTCTGATGAAGGCGGTTCCGCTGTTGGTGGCCGCCGCCCTCGAACAGATGGAGGGCAAGTCCGACGAGGAGAAGTACCGCATCATCGACGAGCAGTCGTCCGCGATCCGCAGCGAGATGCCGCCCCGGGAGAACCCGCGCCTGAACACCTCGCTGGACTCGGTGTACGCATCGGGTCCGCTGGGCCGCGCACACTGCGTCATCCACGGCAACTGCAACTACAAGCAGACCGCGCTGCTCAACGCGCACGGCGCTGCCGCACTCCTGCAGGGAGCTCCGCGCAAGGTCGGATTCGCCTCCAGCTGTGAGGCGTTCGGTCATCGCGAGTTGCTCGGCACGCTGCGGGCGTTCGGTCTGGTCCTGGACCCGATCGTCTCCGTGCACCGCTGAGATGCGACTCTCCGACTACCTGGACAAGGGCGTCTCGCTCGGCCGTGGGGCACCGTGCCTCACGGCCGGGGGTGACACCTCCACCTACGGTGAGGTGTACGACCGGTCGGTCGAGATCGCCGCGGCGCTGCAACACGACGGTGTCGAGGCCGGCGATCGCGTCGCCGTCCTGTCCGGTAACGACCCGCTGGCGCTGACGTGCGTGTTCGGCATCTCGCGCGCCGGCGCGGTGTGGTGCCCGGTGAATCCGCGGAACGAGGCCGACGAGAACCGCCAGCTGTTCGATCTCTTCGGATGCCGAACTCTGTTCTTCCAGAGCCGATTCACCGACCTGGTCGACCGGATCCGAGGCGATCTGCCGCACCTCGTGCGACTGGTCTGCCTCGACGGTGACACGGAGTGGTCGATCCCGTTCGAGTCGTGGCTCGCCGAACACCGCGGCGAGCTCGACGCGGACAGGCGGCCGCCGCGCGGGCTCGCGATGCTGGCGGGAACGGGCGGCACCACGGGAAAGCCGAAAGGGGTGCGGCTGACCGAGGACAACATGATGACCTCGACGGCGCTCGCGCTGATGAGCTATCCCTTCGGTGTGCGGCCGCGCTATCTTGCGCTGGCGCCGCTCACGCACTCCGCCGGTGTGCTGACGTTCCCGATCCTGAGTCTCGGCGGCGAGGTGGTCATCATGGCGGCCCCCGACATCGGGGAGTTCCTGGTGCTGATCGAACGGCACCGCATCACCCATGCGTTCCTGCCTCCGACGGTGATCTACGGCGTGCTCGACCACCCGGAGCTGGATCATCGGGACCTGTCGTCTCTCCGCTGCCTCTGGTACGGGGCGGCGCCGATGTCGCCGACGCGGCTCGAGGAAGCGCTCACGCGCATCGGGCCGGTGCTGGGGCAGCTGTTCGGACAGACCGAGGCGCCCAACATGATCGCCACCCTGGCGCCGGCGGACCACTTTCGTCCGGACGGCACGGTGGCGACGGAACGGCTCACCTCGGCTGGTCGTCCGACACCCTTGACCACGGTCGCGATCATGACCGAGAAGGGCGACCTCGTCGGCACCGGTGAGCGTGGCGAGATCGTCGTGCGCGGTCCCCTGGTCATGGACGGCTATCACGAGAATCCGGCGGCGACGGCAGAGGTGGGCGCTCACGGTTGGCACCACACGGGCGACATCGGATACCTCGACGACGAGGGCTTCCTCTACGTCGTGGACCGCGCGAAGGACATGATCATCACGGGCGGCTTCAACGTCTACTCGGCTGAGGTCGAGCAGGCTCTGCTCGCTCACCCTGCAGTTAAGGAGTCGGCCGTGGTGGGACTTCCCGACGAGAAATGGGGAGAACGGGTGGTGGCCGCGGTCGAACTGCGCGCCGGGCAGGAGGTGGATCCCGCCGCATTGATCGCCTTCGTCAAAGAACGCATCGGCAGTGTGAAGGCACCGAAGAACATCGAGGTCTGGGATCTTCTGCCCCGGTCGAAGGTCGGAAAGATCCTGAAGAACGAGGTCAGGTACACCATGACGATGTAGTGCGTGGGTCGCTCGACCTCTGTACACGGCGTATGGCCGGGTCTACCGTGAACGGACCGAACGGTACGTCCAGCCAGGAGGTCGACCATGTCTCGTCGTCTCACCCGCACACTCGTCGGAGCCACAGCCGCCGGCGCCGGAGCAGTTGCCATTGCCTTGTCGGGCGGTGCAACGGCGTCTGCAGCACCATCGATCGGCCCGCTCTATTTCCAGACCTTCGGTGAGTTCTACTTCCCGCCTGCGAAGAATTGCCAGGAGACGGCGGCGGAGTACCGCGAACGAGGCGACATCATCCTCGTGAACTGTGCGCCCGGCCTCGCCTTCGGCACGTACCAGCTCGTCGGTATCCGAGCAGGCTTCGGTAGCTGACCCCGAGCCCACCGGCGCAGTCGCTACGGTGGGCGGATGCCACTGTCGCCGCGGGTACCGGACCTCGGAGCCCTCGATGTGATGGTGTCCGTCGCCCGGTTGGGCAGCATGACGGCAGCGGGCCGCGAACACGGGTTGAGTCAGCAGGCGGTCAGCGCGCGAGTGCGTGCGGCGGAACGGGACATCGGTGTCCGCATCTTCGATCGCGGGACGAGCGGTGTCGCCCTGACCCCCGAGGGCGTCGCGGTGATGGAGTGGGCGGGCGGCATCCTCGACTCGGCCGAGAAGTTCGCGACAGGAGTGACATCGCTTCTGCGCGAGGGGAATGCGACGCTCACCATCGCCGCGAGTATGACCGTCGCCGAGCACCTCGTGCCGGCGTGGATGCTGTCGATGCGCAGACAGTCGCCCGACGTCCAGGTGCAGATGCGACTGATGAACTCGGCGGAGGTCGCCGAGCAGGTGCTGGACGGGCGCGCGGACATCGGCTTCGTCGAAGGGCCCGACGTGCCGGCCGGGCTCGGGGTCGCCGTCGTCGCGCACGACGAGTTGATCATCGTCACGGGACCGTCCCACCCGTGGGCGACCAGACGTGCGGCGTCGATGGAGCTGCTGCAGACGACGGCTCTGGTGCAACGGGAGCCGGGGTCGGGAACCCGCACCACGTACGAGAGCGCCGTCCGCCCGACGGTTCCGCCGCTCATCGAGCTCAACTCCGTCACCGCTGTCAAGTCTGCTGCCATATCGGCGAATGCGCCGGCGGTGGTGTCGTCCCTCGCGGTGGAGGGGGAGCTGCGGAGTGGCGCGTTGGTGCGCATCGACGTTCCCGGTCTTTCGATGACGCGTGAGCTGCGCGCGGTCTGGAGCCTGTCTGCAGCACTGCGCGGTCCACGTCGCGACTTCCTCGACATTGCCCGGCAGTAGCCACAAACAGCGTTTGTGGGGTGACAAGAGCACGACCACTACTGATCGTCGCCGTCCCGGCGCACTGTGAAGGCATGACGACCTTCCGGACCGCGACATCGCACGGGCTGCTCCGCGATCTCGACTCGCCCGGCAGCGTGATCGAGCACATCACGCCGAACTGGTTCGCATCGGTGATGGGGACCGGAATCGTCGCCACTGCCGCAGCAACGCTGCCCGTGCAGAATGTCGTGCTCCACATGGCAGCCGTCGTCATGTGGCTGCTCGCCTCGACTGTCCTCGTCGTCGTGTCGACCCTGTTCGCCGCGCACTGGCTCGCGCACCGCCGCGTCGCGCAGGCCCACGCGGCCCACCCGGTCATGATGCAGTTCTACGGCGCGCCGCCCATGGCCCTGCTCACCGTCGGTGCCGGCACGAGCCTCCTCGGCGTGGACATCATCGGGCAGAGCCTGGCCACCTCGATCTTCGTCGTCCTCTGGACGGTGGGTACCGCGCTGGGGCTCGCGACCAGTGTCGTCGTCCCGTACGTGATGATCACCCGCCGCCGCAGCGCCGACACGGTCGCGCTCCCGGCATGGCTGATGCCCGTGGTGCCGCCGATGGTCTCGGCATCCACCGGTGCACTTCTCCTCCCGCACATCGCCGACGGGCAGTGGCGGCTCGCGATGCTCGTCGGCTGCTACGCGCTGTTCGGATCGGCACTCGTGACCGGGCTGATGGTGACGACCGCGGTTCTCGGTCGACTGCTGCACGGCGCCGTCCTCCCGGTCCAGGCTGCACCGACTATATGGATCACTCTCGGCGTCATCGGCCAGTCCGTCACCGCGGCCAACCTCCTGGGTGCCGATGCGGCGATGGTGTTCACCGGTGACCGGAGAGAGGTGGCGGTGGTCCTGCGTGCGGCGGGAATCCTCTTCGGAATGGTGATGGGCGGCTTCGGAGCGATGATGTTCGCCCTGGCCACGGCGCTGACCGTGCACGCGGCGCGCCGAGGACTGCGCTTCTCGTTGGCATGGTGGTCGTTCACCTTCCCGGTCGGAACATGCGTCACCGGCGCGGCGGCGTTGGGGCGCGCGCTGGAGTCGTCCGTCGTCGAGGCACTGGCGGTCGTGCTGTTCGCCGTGCTGGTGACGGCGTGGACGACGGTGGCGACGAGGACGGTGCGCGAGGCGTATCGCGGCCGGGTGTTTCTTCCGGCGTGAGAGTCGCACGACGGCGAAGTGGGCACACTGGAGGCATGGAGATCACCGGCCACCTCACGCCCGACGAGTTCTGGACCCAGCAACGCGCGATCGAGGATCAGATCCGCGCCGAGTCGACCACCTTCCCGACCTACACGGTGAACGGGTGGAACGGGGTGCGGGTGATGGGCCCGTGGTCGCGGGAGAACGACGTACTGACCAGCGTGACACTGCGGCACGGTGAGGTCGACTGGGACGGCGACGACATCGACGGTCCCTTCGTCGAGGTCACCACCACCACGAAGGACGCGCACCGCACGGCGCTGAAGGCGATGCTGTCGGCGATCGGTCTGACGCCGATGTCGCCCGAGTACAAGCGGCGACGTGAGGCCATCGCGGCGACGGAGGCGCGTCGCGTCGTCGTGCCGGTGAACGGCGCGGACACCGACTTCGAGATGCACGGCGGGCAGGAACGGTGGTGGGCGTCGGCGACGGTGGGCGACCACGGTGTGGTGATCGAGGCGCGGCACCACCCTGTCGAGGCGGTGGCGCTGACGTCGGAGACCGACATGGAGCCCTATCTCGACGGCCTCCGCGCCGCGATCCGTACGAGTCGGGGCGAGTGATGGCACTGCCCTCGCACGGCCGATTCCCGTACTCGCCCATCACGTCCCGTCCGTCGTTCTCGTGGCCGGGCGGCGCGTCCCTCGCGGTGTACGTCGCCGTCAACTGCGAGCACTTCCCGTACGACGACGGAGCTCCCGGGCTGGGATGGACGCCGGGAATGGACCAGCCGAACACCTACAACTGGGGTTGGCGCGAGTACGGCAACAGGGCGGGCGGCTTCGCGTTGGCCGACACGTTGCGCGACAGCGGAATTCGTCCGACTCTGCTCGTCAACGCCGAGATCTACGAGCACGCTCCCGATCTGGTGGCGGCGTATCGCGCACTCGGCGCGGACGTCGTCGCCCACGGCCGCACCAACGCCGAGCAGCCGAACCAGCAGGACGAGGACGCGGAACGTCGCACCATCGAGGCGGTACGACGGGCGATCGAGTCACACGAGGGTTCGCCGCCTCGGGGTTGGATGAGCCCCGGCGCGAACCCGAGCCGGGTGACGGAGGACCTGTTGGCGGAGCAGGGATTCGAGTACACGCTCGACTGGCCGATCGACGACCAGCCGGTGTGGATGGCCACGCGCGGTGGACCTCTACTGAGTGTTCCGTACCCGCACGAGGTCAACGACCTTCCGGTGTTCGTCCATCACCACGGGTCCGCGGAGGATTTCGAGCACATCGTCGTCGACTCGTTCGACGAGCTGAAGGAGCAGTCGCGGCGCGCACCGCGCGTGTTGGCCATCTCCACCCACACGTTCCTCACCGGGCAACCGCACCGGCTCAGACGCTTTCGTCGCGCGCTGGATCACCTGACGTCGCACGCCGACGGTGTCTGGTTCACCACCGCCGGCGACATCGCCGAGCACTATCGGACGGTCACTCCGCCGCCTGCGTGACGTAGTCGTGCAGCTGCGCCTCGGTGAGGTTCGCCTCGGTGAGTGCCGCGAGGGCCTCCGGATCGAGGTTCTCGGCACTGCCGTCCGCGAAGCGCCGTGCACCCTCGGCCGTGACACCGCGTGCTCGCAACTGGGCGAACACCTCGTCGGTACTCACACGCCCGCCGGGAGTGCCCGTGCCGCGACTCCCGCTCCCATGTTGTACCCGAGATGACCGCCGAGAGCGCCGCCCAGACCGGCGACGGCGAATCCGGCGAGTGCGAGCGCCTTCGACGTGGTGTCCGGCGGCGACGCGTCCGCTGCCTTCGCGCGCCGGCGATACGACGCCGTGAACAGAGCCAGGGCTACGGCGTTGGTGCTCGCGTGGATCAGACCCACTCGTCGCTGTTCCGCGTTGAGCGTCGACCACGTCGCCCACCCCGTCACCAGTGCGGTGGGGGCGGTCACCAGTCCGGCACCGATGAGGCGCCGCGCTGCCGCGGAGTCTCCACCGGTGACATCGAGAAAGACTGCGCTGGTCCACAATCCGACCGAGGAGTAGGCCATGATGGGATGCATCGGGTGGCCGACGAAGGTCCCACGGAGGAGGCCGTCGACCTTCGTCCCCTCGAGAGCGGATCGGAGCTTCCCGGCGACGGGGTCGCTGACCGGATCGAGGAACGTCGCCTTCTCGAGCGGGTGGAACAGCGGTGTGAGATTCATACCGTGTCGGATACCCGCAGCGGTCGAGGGTAACCGCGACGCACGGTGCGCTCGAGAATGCCGAGGGTCACGCGCAGGGACGATCCGGACACCACGGGGAATATGTCACGCTCCCGCCAGTCGGGATGGATGTCGGACCAGTCGTAGTAGGACGTGACGAGGGTGCCCTCCGTGCCGTCCTCGAAGGAGTGCGGCGCGAGCCGGTACCCGTAGCGGTGGCCGATGGGCGGTCGGACCGTGCCGACGATCGTCCACGAGATGTCCCGATCGCGCTCGAAGGTCGCGATGGTGACCTCGACGTCGTAGGTACCCATCGGGAGGTCGCCGAGTGCCTCGCGATCCATGTGCACGACGAAGGTGTCTCCCGCGGACGTCACGGGTGCGCCGTCCGCGCTCATCAACATGCCCGAGCCGTCGATGGCGACGTGGCCGTCGGGATCGCAGAGCACGTCGAAGATGTCCGCCGCGGGCAACGGCATCACGCGCTGAAACTCGAGTCGTTCGTCGGTCATGGGTCCAGTCTGCACTTGTGCAGGAAGCGGGTGCGCAGGTCGTCATTGAAGACGGAGCGCGACGGGCACAGACTCGTGACCATGACGGACCTCACAGGACGATCGGCTCTCATCACCGGTGGTGCCAGCGGAATCGGGGCCGCGATCGCCCGCGCCCTCGCGGCGAACGGCGCTCGGGTCACCGTCGCCGACCTCGACGGTGACGCCGCCACGGCGCTGGCACACGAGATCGGGGGAGACGCGTGGCAGGTGGATCTCTCCGACGTCGACGCGCTCGCGGACCTCACCCTCGAGACCGACATCCTGGTGAACAACGCGGGAATCCAGCACGTGTCGCCGATCGAGGACTTCGACCCGGTGATGTTCCGCCGCATCCTGACACTCATGGTGGAGGCACCGTTCCTGCTGGTGCGTGCCGCTCTGCCGCACATGTACGAGTCCGGGTACGGACGCATCGTCAACATGTCGTCCGTGCACGGCATCCGGGCATCGGCCAACAAGTCGGCGTACGTCACGGCGAAGCACGCGCTGGAGGGACTGTCGAAGGTCACCGCTCTCGAAGGCGCCGAGCGGGGCGTCCGCAGCAACTGCGTCAACCCCGGCTACGTGCGAACACCCCTCGTGGAGAAGCAGATCGCCGATCAGGCGCGCGTCCACGGCATCGACGAGTCCGAGGTGCTCGAGAAGGTGCTGCTGACCGAGAGTGCGATCAAGCGGATGGTGGAGCCGGAGGAGGTGGCCGCACTGGTGTCCTTCCTCGTCGGAGACGAGGCATCGATGATCACCGGCGCGTCGTACACGATGGACGGCGGCTGGAGCGCGAGCTGATCACTCGCCGCGCGAGACGCTCTCCACGAAGTCGCGGGCGATGTCACGGAGCTTGCGGTTGGCACGCTGTGACTCCGCGGACAGCATGCCGAACGCGGTGTCGCTGTCGACGCCGTGCAGTGCCATGAGAATGCCCTTGGCCTGCTCGATGGGGGCGCGGTGCTCGAGTGCGTCCTGCAGGCCCGACGCGACCTCGCGGGCCGACCGCACGCGCGCGTAGTCGCCGATCGCCGTGGACACGGTGGACGTCAGCAGCTCGAGGATCGACTCGTCGATCGACCCGAACGCGTCGGGGGCGGTGCCGTACAGGTTGAACGATCCGAGCTTCATGTCGGCGGTGTGCAGGGGCGCGGCGAGGAACGAGCGCACGCCCTCCTCGCGGGCAGCGTGTACGAACTCCGGCCAGCGCTGCTGCGCCGTATCGACGTCGACGCGCACGATCTCCCCGGTCCGGGCGGCCTCGAGGCACGGACCCTCACCGATCTCGTACTGATGGCGGTCGACCTCGAGCGTGCGGTCGTCGGTGTGCACGGCCGTGTACGTCAGGCCGCCGAACAGGATGCTCACACCGACGCTGGACGCACCGTCGACGGCCTCGTGTGCGATCTCCGCGGTGCGCTTCAGCAGCACCGCCAGATGGTCGTCGTCGCGGACGCTGCCGCCGACCACGCTCAGCATGGCCGCGAGTCGACGGGGAGCGACCGACCCGGTGGCCACCTCGGTGACCAACTCCGCCGCACGCGACGTCGACTCGTCCGCCTCCGCGCGCTCCGAGTCCGCTGTCGCCGCCACGGCGCTGTCCCTGCTCTCCACGGTTGAGAATCATCGCACGACGCGGGGACACCAGCAGCGACTCCGGTTGAGTTCGGTGGCCAGCGGGTATCGCAAGCATCAGGTACTCGTGTTGTCCGGACATCACGAAGTGCCAGAGCCGTCGAGTGAAGAAGCCCGCCGATGTCTCGGAGACCCCCACTGTGTGCCTGCGCACCGGTGGGGTTCTTCGTGTCGTGGGCTCAGCCGCGGCGTGCGTGCTCCTCGATCACGGCGGCATTGAGCGCGGCCGCGGCGCTGACGATCGCGGCGGCGTCGTCCGGGTCGCACTCGCCGTCGGCGACGCGCGCGACGGCATCCTGCATGCGTACGCACAGTGTGGCGACGGAATCGTCGTCGGTCGGCTCGTCCGCCACGGCGCTCGTACCCGCCGATTCGTCGTCGGCCGGCTCGGTCCGACGGACGTCCTCGATCACGTCGTCCCGCCCCGCGTCCGCGAGTCGCTCGAACTTCTCGGCCGGTGTCTCGGGACGGTAGTTGCGAGGGCTGCCGTTCACCACGGTGCGCGTGCCCGGCGACAGCGCCACGAAATTGACCCGAGCCCCGCCGGGATCGCCGCTGACCCGGAAGACTCGATCCGGGCGTGTGACACTGCGCACGATCATGCCGTCCGCGATGGCGTGCGGATTGCGTGGAGCCACATCGAACCTCGATTCACTGGTTGTGGGCCATCATGGTCGTATGACTTCCGTGATGGAGCGCCTGCTGGACATCGCCCCGATCTGGGTGTTCCTCATCGTCTTCCTGCTGGTGTTCCTCGAGGACGCGATCTTCGTCGGTTTCGTGATCCCGGGAGAGACGGCCGCGGTCATCGGCGGTGTCGCGGCGAGTCAGGACCACGTGAGTGTCGTGGCGATGGCGGCGGTCGTGGTCGTCGCGGCCGTGGTGGGTGACTCGGTGGGCTTCGAGATCGGCAAGCACTTCGGCCCACGACTGTTGGCCATGAAGATTCTGGACAAGCGTCGCGACAAGCTGGACAAGGCGCGGGACCTGTTGGCGCGCAAGGGCGGGACGGCCGTCTTCCTCGGCCGGTTCGTCGCCTTCTTCCGAGCGGTGATGCCGGCGTTGGCCGGAATGTCGCGCATGCCGTACCCGAAGTTCCTCGCGTACAACGCACTCGGTGGGCTCGTCTGGGGGACGGGGTTCGTGGTGCTCGGATTCGTCGCCGGCAACTCGTACGAACAGGTCGCGAAGACGGTGGGACGGGACGCGGCGATCATCGTGGTCGCGGTGGTGGTGATCGCGCTGATCGTGTGGCGCGTCCGGGCTCATCGCTCCGAGAAGGGCGCGGCGCGGGCCTACGATCCCAGCGCGAGCACCGACAGCAGCTCGTAGGCCACGTGTGACGCGGCGATTCCGGTGATCTCCGCGTGGTCGTACGCGGGCGCGACCTCGACGATGTCCGCACCGACGATGTTCGCTCCCACCAACCCGCGCAGGGTGTTCAGCAGTTCCCGCGACGTCATGCCGCCCGCCTCGGGTGTGCCGGTACCCGGGGCGTGGGCCGGGTCGAGGACGTCGATGTCCACTGAGACGTAGACCGGGCCCGTGTCGAGACGGCGGCGCATCCGCTCGACGATCGAGGCCACCCCGTCCATCTCGTAGTCGTCGGACCGGATGATCTGAAACCCCAGGACGGCGTCGTCCTCGAGGTCCTTCTTGCCGTACAGCGGACCGCGGATCCCGATGTGCTGCGACCGCTCGAGGTCGATCAGCCCCTCCTCGCTGGCCCGTCGGAACGGTGTCCCGTGCGTGAAGGGTGCACCGAAGTACGTGTCCCACGTGTCGAGGTGCGCGTCGAAGTGCAGCACGGCGATCGGCCCGTGGTCGCGGTGCAGCGCGCGCAGGATCGGCAGCGCGATGGTGTGGTCGCCACCGAGAGTGAGGACCGTGCTGCCGTCCTTGCGCAGATCGGTGATCGCGTGCTCGACCGTCGTCAGTGCCTCGGCGATGTCGAACGGATTGACCGCGATGTCGCCGGCATCGGCCACCTGGCGGTGCGCGAACGGCGACACGTCCAGCGCGGGGTTGTACGGCCGGAGCAGTTTGGACGACGCGCGGATGTGGCCGGGACCGAAGCGCGCGCCCGGCCGGTAGCTCACGCCCGAGTCGAAGGGCACTCCGACGATGCTCACGTCCGCCCGGGAGACCTCGTCGAGTCGCGGCAGCCGCGCGAAGGTCGACGGTTCCATGTACCGCGGGTATCGCGAGCCGTCCAGAGGTCCCCTGATGTCGGTCATGAGCAGTGATGTTTCCTCACTTCAGGCGGTTGGTCAACACTTGTTTCCTGACGCGGAGCAGGGCATGATCGCGGCGTGTCCACCATCGGAAACCGGCTGCGGGAGGCCCGGGCCGCCCGTCGTCTCACTCTCGACGCGCTCGCGTCGACCGTCGGTGTGACCAAGGGCTACCTGTCCAAGGTCGAGAACGACCGCGCGTCCGCGTCCGTCGCCGTCCTGGTGCGCTGGTGCGACGCGCTCGAGATTCCCATGGGGTCGCTGTTCGACGACGTTCCGCACGGCGACGTCGTCCGCGCCGGCGAGTACCCCCCGATCGCCCTCGGGGGTCATGCCCAGACGGAGTACCTGCTGACCCCGCCGGGCGAACAGCGCGTGCAGGTCATCCACGGCAGGATCGAGCGCGGAGGAGGCAGCGGCGACGAGTCGTACGAACTGCCGGCCGAGGTGGGGTTCGTCCTGGTGCTCACCGGTCGGCTGATCCTGACGCTCGACGAGCGCACCGTGCAGCTCGACGACGGTGACGCGCTCACCTTCGATCCTCGTCGTCGGCACAGCTTCCGCGCGGAGGTCGACACCACGGTGCTGTGGGTCCTGACGCCGTCCCTGCCCTCCCGCCACGACAGAACCAGAATCGAGACGACCCCATGACCACGCCCGTCACTCCCGACAGCTCGGTCCACGAGCGATCAGCAGGGGACCGTGAGCAGCCGGTCACCATGTTCGGCCCCGACTTCCCCTTCGCCTACGACGATTTCCTCGCGCACCCGGCCGGGCTCGGGTCGGTCCCTCCGGACCGCCGCGGCACCCGCGTCGCCATCGTCGGGGCCGGTCTCGCCGGCACCGTCGCCGCCCGGGAGCTGCTGCGGATGGGACTCGAACCCGTGGTGTACGAGGCGGGGTGGATCGGCGGCCGCATGCACTCGGTCCCGTTCGAGGGGCACGAGGACACGGTCGCCGAGATGGGCGCGATGCGGTTCCCGCCGTCGTCCACCGCCCTGTTCCACTACCTCGACCACCTCGGCATCGAGACCACCCCGTTCCCCAACCCGCTCGCCGAGGCGACGCCCAGCACCGTCATCGACCTCAAGGGCACCAGTCACTACGCGCGGCAGCTGACCGATCTCCCCGACGAGTACGCCGAGGTGGCCAGGGCGTGGCAGCGCACGCTCGAGGAACAGTCCGAACTCGTCCCTCTCCAGCGCGCCATCCGCGCTCGGGACGCGGCGGCGGTGAAGCGCATCTGGAACGACCTCGTGGTGCGACTCGACGACACGACGTTCTACGGGTTCCTCGTCGGATCCCCCCACTTCGCGTCGTTCGCGCGTCGAGAGCTGTTCGGGCAGGTCGGTTTCGGCACCGGTGGCTGGGACACCGACTTCCCGAACTCGATACTCGAGATCCTGCGCGTCGTGGCCACGGAGGCGGACGATCACCACCGCGGCATCGTCGGCGGATCCAGCCGCCTGCCACGTGGTCTGTGGTCGGAGGCCGTGTCGGACGCGGCGCACTGGTCGGCGGGCACCTCGGTCGCGTCGCTGCACGGCGGCACACCCCGCCCGGGTGTCACGGAGATCCGGCGACGGACCGACGACGCCACCGGCGACCACACCTTCGCGGTGACCGACTCCTCGGGCCGGACGGACGAGTTCGCCTCGGTCGTCGTGACCGCGCAGAGCTGGATGCTCCTCAACACCATCGACACCGACGACGACCTGCTGCCCATCGATCACTGGACGGCCGTCGAACGCACCCACTACATGGGGTCGACCAAGGTGTTCGTGCTCGTGGACCGACCGTTCTGGAAGGACGTCGACCCCGAGACGGGGAGGGAACTGGTCAGCATGACCCTCACCGACCGGTTGAGTCGGGGAACGTATCTCCTCGATCACGGCGACGATCGGCCCGGCGTGATCTGTCTGTCGTACACGTGGAGCGACGACTCGCTGAAGCTGCTGCCGCTCTCACCCGACGAGCGGTTGACGCTGATGCTGGGATCGCTCGAGGAGATCTATCCCGGGGTGGACTTCCGCAGCCACATCGTCTCCGATCCGGTGACGCTGTCGTGGGAGACCGAGCGCCACTTCATGGGTGCCTTCAAGGCCAACCTGCCCGGCCACTATCGCTATCAGGAACGCCTCTTCTCGCACTTCGTGCAGGACGAGCTCGCCCCCCGGCATCGCGGGATCTTCCTCGCCGGCGACGACATCTCGTGGACGGCGGGATGGGCCGAGGGCGCCATCCAGACCGCGCTCAACGCGGTGTGGGGAGTCATGAACCACCTCGGCGGATCGACACATCCGGACAATCCCGGGCCGGGCGACGTCTTCGAGAGCATCGCCCCGCTCCGCCTCGGGGACTGATGCGTCGACCGGCGCGGTGAATCTCGGTCCGGGAGGACTTACCGAGCGGTAGCGTTCCTCCGGTGGTTCAGTTGCTCTCGCGCTCACGGGCGGCCGATCGGCCGCCCGTGACGACGCCTGCGACCGTTCCGGTGCGGACCGTCTCGGCGCAGGCACTGGCCATCGTGCTCGTGCTCGCCGTCGCGGTGCTCGTGTTCCACCTGACCCGGCCGACGGCCGAGGAACCGGCCGTCGGGGCGGTCGCCGCTCCCGCTGCGGACCTGCGGCCGAGCTTCCTGGCGGAACCGGAGCGCAACCTGGGCCCGCTGCGCCAGATCGCGAAGGTCAACCGCGCCACGGCGGAGGAGGAGTACGCGGCCGCCATCGCCGTGCTCTCGACGGCGGCGAGCGCCGAGGAGAAGGATCGCCGACTGTACGAGCTGCCGCCGGCCGTGATCGGCGCCCGCATCGGTAGCTACGCCTCACCGGCTCGCGGCACGTACACGTCCGGTTTCGGCCCGCGGTGGGGAACGATGCACAACGGCATCGACATCGCCGGCCCGATCGGCACACCGATCCTGTCGGTGGCGGACGGTCAGGTGATCGAGGCCGGCCCTGCGAGCGGCTTCGGGTTGTGGGTGCGCGTGCGACACGACGACGGCACCGTGTCCATCTACGGTCACGTGGACACCCTGGTCGCGGTGGCCGGTCAGCGGGTCGCGGCGGGGCAGCAGATCGCGACGATGGGGAACCGCGGCGACTCCACCGGGCCGCACCTGCACTTCGAGACCGTCGTCGGAGACAAGCACGTGGATCCCGAACTGTGGTTGATCGGCCGCGGTATCTCGCTCGGACCGGAAGGCGACTGACGAGTCCCATCCGTCACACCAGTAACACGCTCGGATACGATCAGGGCATGAGACGGGCACTTCTGACGGCGGCGACGGCACTCGCCGTGGCCGTGGGCACTGCACCTCTCGGCGCCGGTCCGGCCGCGGCCGACACCGCCGGCTCCTGCTCACCCGAGCATCCCCGTCCCGTCGTGCTGGTGCACGGCACCTGGGTCGACGGTCCGGACACCTGGTCCACCCTCACTCCTCAGCTCGAGGCGGAGGGCTACTGCGTCTTCACTCTCGAGTACGGCTACCGCGCCGAGCCCGGCGAGAACCTGCTGCAGACCTACGGCGGCGACGACATCGCCATGTCCGCGCGAGAGCTGCGTGCCTTCGTCGACGACGTCCGATCACGCACCGGCGCAGCCGACGTGGACGTCGTCGGGCACTCCCAGGGCGGTGTCGTGGCGCGCCAGTACCTGAAGTTCGGAGGTGGAGCCGACGCGGTGCACACCCTCGTCACCCTCGGCGCCACCAATCACGGCACCACGTTCTCGGCGGGGCAGCTCGTCGGATCGCTCGCGCAGCAGTTCGGACTGCCGGTCGGCGAGGTCGCCGCCGCGGCCGTCGGACCGTCGTTCGTCCAGCAGATGGTCGGCTCGTCGTTCCTCGACGTGCTCAACGCGGGCGGCGACACCGTCCCGGGCGTCGACTACACCGTGATCGCCACCCGCGCGGACACCGTCTCCACGCCGCCCGAGAACACCTTCCTCGCCGCGGGCCCGGGCGCGACCGTGGACAACGTCTGGGTGCAGGACGGCTGCCCGAGCAACACCGCCGGGCACATGGAACTGACCACCGACCCCCGCGCACTGTGGATGGTGCAGCGCGGGCTCGACCGGTCCTACGCCGATCGGGTCCCCAGCCCCTGCTGAGTGTCGGGGTGCGCGCGCTGGTGCGGTGGCCGGCTGGAAGGGGTGTGCACACGGCCGGCGTGTGGTGAACACCCGTTGCCGCAGGCTGGAGGGGGTGTGCGGTTGACGCAGGGGGTGTGCACGCAGCTCGGTGCACCTCGCGATCCCGTCGATTCTCACGTTCCGCCGCCCTCACGCGTTTACTGATCGTGATGCTTCCGTTCGAGACCGTCGTGGCCACCCACGGCCCCGTGGTGCTGCGGGTCTGTCGCGCCGTGGTCGGTCCCGTCGACGCCGACGACGCGTGGTCGGAGACCTTCCTCGCCGCACTCCGGGCGTACCCCGATCTGCCCGAGGACGCGAACGTGCAGGCCTGGCTGGTGACCATCGCGCACCGCAAGGCCGTCGACGTTCATCGCGCGGCAGCTCGCCGGCCCGTGCCCACCGACTCCGTTCCGGACGTCGCCACGATGGTGCCCGACGAGAACCACGCCCTGTGGTCCGCGGTCGCGGCCCTGCCCGACACTCAGCGACTGGCCGTCGCGTACCACCACATCGGTGGGCTCCCTCATGCGGACGTCGCTGCGCTGCTGGGTAATTCGACCACCGCCGCCCGGCGTGCCTGTGCCGACGGCATCGCGACGCTACGCCGCACGACCACGAGGAGTGAGCTGCTGTGACCACCGCCGCCGAACTGACCGCGCTCCACGAGCGACTGACGCACCGCGCCGCCGAGGAAGGACTGCTCGACGTCGCGTACCGCACCCTCGACTCACCCGTCGGCACGCTCCTCGTGGCGGCCACCGAGCGAGGTGTCGTGCGCGTGGCCTTCGACGTCGAGAACCACGACACGGTCCTGCAGACGCTGGCCACCCGCATCAGTCCGCGGGTGCTCCGAGCGCCGGCCCGGCTCGACCCGGTGGTCCGCGGGCTCGACGCGTTCTTCGCCGGGACGTCCCGCGTCGTCGACGTCGACCTGGATCTGCGCCTCGCTGCAGGGTTCCGTCGCGACGTCCTGACACATCTCCAGCGCATCCCCTACGGTGAGACCCGGAGCTACGCCGCCGTGGCCGCGGAAACGGCCAGCCCGAAGGCCGTCCGCGCCGTGGGATCGGCCTGCGCGCGCAATCCGCTGCCCCTGGTCATCCCATGTCATCGCGTGGTGCGGTCGGACGGAACGCCCGGTCGCTACGCCGGCGGTGAGGCCGCCAAGCAGCTTCTGCTCGAGCTCGAGACACAGAACTACTAGGCGGTATTACTCTCGACGCATGTCCTCCGCTGCTGATGTTCCCGCGCACCTCGTTCTGTCTCGTCGCGATCTCGAGTTCCTCCTCTACGAATGGCTCGACGTCGAGTCGTTGACCGAGCGGAAGCGCTTCTCCGATCATTCCCGGGAGACGTTCGACGCGGTGATGGAGCTCAGCGAGCAGATCGCGGTGAAGCACTTCGCGCCGCACAACAAGAAGGCGGACGCGAACGAGCCGCACGTCGGCGAGGACGGCAAGGTCGTCCTGATTCCCGAGGTCGAGCAGGCGCTGAAGGTGTTCAACGACGCCGGCCTCATCTCCGGGCAGTTCGACGACTCGCTCGGCGGCATGCAGCTGCCGACCACGGTGTCGAAGGCGTCGCTCGCGTGGTTCCAGGCCGCGAACACCGGCACCGCGACCTATCCCTTCCTCACGATCGGCAACGCCAATCTCCTCATCGAGTACGGCAGCGAGGAGTTGGTCGACGCCTATGTCCGGCCCATGCTCGAAGGCCGTTTCCACGGGACCATGTGCCTGTCCGAGCCCGGTGCCGGATCGTCGCTCGCCTACATCACCACCAAGGCCGTCGAGCAGGGTGACGGCACCTACGCGGTGACCGGAACCAAGATGTGGATCTCGGGCGGCGAGCACGAACTCGGTGAGAACATCGTGCACCTCGTCCTCGCCAAGATCCCCGGCGGTCCGGCGGGCGTGAAGGGCATCTCGCTCTTCGTCGTTCCCAAGACGCTGGTGAACGCGGACGGGTCGCTGGGCGAGCGCAACGACGTGAACCTCGTCGGCTTGAACCACAAGATGGGGTACCGCGGAACCACCAACACGCTCCTCGCGTTCGGCGAGAACGGCGGCGCCACAGGCTATCTCGTCGGCGAGCCGCACAAGGGCCTGTCGTACATGTTCAAGATGATGAACGAGGCGCGCATCGGCGTCGGCATGGGCGCGACCGCGCTGGGCTACACCGGCTACCTGCACTCGGTGGCGTACGCCCGGGACCGTGCACAGGGCCGGCCCGTCGGTGACAAGGATCCGGCTGCCCCGCAGGTGCCGATCATCGACCACTCCGACGTGCGTCGCATGCTGCTCGCGCAGAAGTCCTACGTCGAGGGCGGTCTGGCCCTGGGTCTGTACTGCTCCCGGCTGGTCGACGAGCAGATCACCGGCGAGCAGGACGCGGCGGATCGCGCCGGGTTCCTCCTCGACGTGCTCACCCCCATCGCCAAGGCGTGGCCGTCGCAGTGGTGCCTCGAGGCCAACAACCTCGCGATCCAGGTGCACGGCGGGTATGGCTACACCCGCGACTACAACGTCGAGCAGTTCTACCGCGACAACCGCCTCAACCCCATCCACGAGGGAACGAACGGCATCCAGGGCCTCGATCTCCTCGGACGCAAGGTCGTCGCGCAGGGCGGCCGAGGACTTCAGCTCCTCGTCGAGACCATCACGGAGACCATCGACGCGATGTCGGGCGAGTACGCCGACGCCCTGCGAGCGGCAGTGGATCGCCTCGTGGCCGTCACCGGCACGCTGTGGGGTCAGGGCGACGCCGAGGTGGCGCTGGCGAACTCGTCCGCGTACCTCGAGGCGACCGGTCACGTGGTCGTCGCGTGGCTCTGGCTCGACCAGCTCCGGGCGATCGGCGACAAGGAAGGCGCCTTCTACGACGGCAAGCGTGTCGCGGCGCAGTACTTCTTCCGGTACGAGCTCCCCAAGACGGGCCCACAGTTCGACCTGCTCGAGAACCTGGACCGTACGACGCTGGACCTCGACACCTCGGTTCTGTAGCGCTGCGCCCGCGCTCCACGGATCGTTCGGTGCACCCGCGATCGGGGGTGCGGGTGGCGAACTGCGGTGCGCTCTAGCTTCGCCGGGCGCACCGCTCGTCGCCGCGCGCACCTTCCACGGTGCGCGGAGAACCGGGCGCTGCGCCCGGCCGCGCTCCACGGATCGTTCGGTGCACCCGCGATCAGGGGTGCGGGTGGCGAACTGCGGTGCGTCGAGCAGCGCGTACCGCGTAATGCCCGTCACACACACCTGGCGACGCGGTGCATCGACTGCTTAGATACAAGATGTGCGCAACACAGATGCAACCGAGACGTCGTCCGACCGGGCGTACGCGACGGTCAAGGAGCTCATCGTCTCCGGCGAGCTGCCGGGCGGGGAGCTGATCAGCGAGGGACAGATCGCCGAGCGCACCGGCACCAGCCGCACCCCGGTCCGTGAGGCCTTCCTCAGGCTCGCGGCCGAAGGATGGATGCGGCTCTACCCCAAGCGCGGGGCCCTCGTGGTTCCCGTCGCCCCCGACGAGGCCACCCATCTCGTCGCCGCCCGTCGACTCGTCGAGACCGGATCGCTCGAGGCGTTCGCACAGGATCCGGGCAGCCGGGCCTCCGCCGCCGCACAGATGCGCGAGAGCCTCGACCGGCAGCGCGTTCTCGCGGAGGCGGGCGACTCCCTCGGCTTCGCTGCCGAGGACGCAGACTTCCACACCATCGTCGTCACGCACGGGGACAACCCGCTGCTGTCGACCTTCTACTCAGGATTGCGCGACCGGCAGCGCCGCATGACCGCGAACTCCGTGGCGCGCAATCCGGACGTGTTGGCGTCGATCATCGGCGACCACACCCGTCTCACCGCACTCGTCGAGCAGGGCGACGTCGCCGCGTACGACGACGCCCTCTCCCTCCACATGGCAGCCACGCACGCGCTGCCGCGTGGAATCCGCTGAAGGACCCCACCATGACCGTTCTCGACCGCACGACCACCACCCGCACCTGGCTGCCCGTGGCGCTCGGCATGCTCGCCGTCGCCTGGGGCGGCAACGAGTTCACGCCGCTCCTCGTGATGTACCGCGAGGGTCACGGCTTCTCACCCGTCGTCGTCGACGTGTTCCTCTTCGCCTACGTCGTCGGCATCGTGCCGGCCCTGCTGATCGGGGGCCCGCTCTCGGATCGCTACGGACGGCGGCCGCTCATGGTGCCCGCGCCGGCCGTCGCCGCCGCGGGATCTCTCGTCATCGCCCTCGGCGCGCACTCGGCCCCGATCCTCGCGACCGGCCGCGTGCTCAGCGGCATCGCGTTGGGGCTGGGTATGGCCGTCGGCGGCAGTTGGTTGAAGGAGCTGTCCGCGGACGGCTCGGGTGCCCGCCGTGCCGCCATGTCGCTCACGGGCGGATTCGCCACGGGCGCAGGGGTCGCCGGGGTGCTCGCGCAGTGGGCGCCGTGGCCCGAGGTGCTGCCGTACCTGGTGCACGTCGCGTTGGCAGCACTGGCCACCGTGGCCCTGCTCGGGGTGCCCGAGACGCGAGCGCGTGCGGTGGACGGCGCCTCGTTGCTGTCCGATCTGCGTATCCCGTCGGCAGGTCACCGTCGGTTCGTGTCCGTCGTTCTTCCCATGGCGCCGTGGGTCTTCGGCGCGGCCAGCGTCGCGTACGCAGTGCTGCCCGGTCTGATGGCCGACCACTCCGGCGCGTTCCCCATCGCGTTCTCCGCACTGCTCGGCGTGGTCGCGCTGTCGTCCGGCTTCGCCATCCAGGCCGTCGGCCGACGCATCGACACCGCGTCGAGTGCGCGCGCCGTCCTGGTCGCGCTGGGCATCATCGTCGTCGGCATGGTGCTGGTCTCGGTCGCCGCCGACGTGCTGACGATCCCGATGGCGCTGCTCGCCGCCGCGGTGCTCGGGTGCGGCTACGGCATGGCGATGGTGTCGGGCCTGCAGGAGGTGCAGCGCATCGCGGGACCGCGTGATCTGGCCGGACTCACCGCGGTGTTCTACTCGGTGACCTACCTCGGCTTCGCGGTGCCGGCGATCCTGGCGCTGCTCGTGCAGGAGTTCCCCGGCGCGATCAGCTACCCCGAACTGTTCACGGGCGGTGCGGTTCTCGCCGCGGTGTCATTGGCGCTCGTCGCGACGAGAACGCGGTCGCACCTGCCGTCAGGGCAGTCGGGGTAGCCGCTTCTTCTCGAGCCAGGACTCCCAGAACTCGTCGGTGCTGCCGTACTGCTTCGCCAACCCGACGAAGTCCGACGTCGCCACGGTGGCGTGGCGAAAGGTCGTGGTCCACTCGCGGATCAGATCGAAGAACGCCGCGTTGCCGATGGTGCGCCGAAGTGCGTGCAGGGCAAGGGCTCCGCGCTTGTACACGCGGTCGTCGAACATGTCCTCCGGTCCTGGATCTCCCAGCACGATGTCCTGCGGCAGGGACGACAGGCGGCTGTGTGCGCGGGTGGCCTCCTGGTGGGCGGACGGTCCGCCCGAGCTCTCCGACCAGATCCACTCGGAGTAGCAGGCGAAGCCCTCGTGCAACCAGATGTCGCTCCACCGCGCGATGGTGAGGCTGTTGCCGAACCACTGGTGCGCCAGTTCGTGGGCGACGAGTCGCTCGTACTCGCGGTCGCCGTCACAGTGATTGGCGCCGAAGATCGACAGCGTCTGTGCCTCGACGGGGATCTCCAACTCGTCGTCGGTCACGACGACGGAGTACGACTCGAACGGATAGGGGCCGAACGACTCGACGAACGTCTCCATCATCTGCTGCTGACGGCCGAAGTCGTGATCGAAGTTCTGGCGTAGATGCGCCGGCAGGATCGCGTCGATCGGCACGGGGGAGTCGCTGACCCGGTGTTTCTCGTACTGGCCGATCTGCACGGTCGCGAGGTACGAGGCCATCGGTTCGGGCTGGTCGTACACCCAGGTGGTGCGCGAGGACTTCACGTACTTCCGCGTCAGTGTGCCGTTCGAGACGACGTGGTACGGGGAATCGGCGGTGATCGAGATGGTGTACGCCGCTTTGGAACTGGGATGGTCGTCGCACGGGAACCACGATGCGGCGCCGTTGGGTTGGCTCGCGACGAGGGCGCCGTCGGTGAGCTCCTCCCACCCGACCTCACCCCACACGCTGCGAATCGGTGCGGGGTTGCCGCTGTAGGCGACGGTGGCCGTGAAGGAGGCGCCCTCGTCGATGGCACGCTGCAGCGTGACCGTCAGCTTGCCGCCCCGATGGGTGAACCGGACACCGCGCATTCCGGCGACACTCACCTTGGACGGGGTGAGGGCCGGACCCATGTCGAGTGAGAACTTGGTGATCGACCGGGTGGCCACCGCATGCACGACGGCCTTGCCGGACAGGCGGTTCGACTGCACCTTGTACTCGAGGTCGAGGGCGTATCGCTCGACCGAGTACCCGCGGTTGCCGTTCTGCGGCAGGTACGGGTCGATGGGAGAGTCCGGCATCACTTCTCGGTCCAGGGTGCGATGGGGTTGCCCTGCCACCGGCTCGACTCGGGGACGGTGTCGCCGCGCATGACCAGCGAGGCCGGTCCGACCGTGGCACCTGCCCCGATTCCCGCTGCGGGCAGTGCGACGCAATGCGGGCCCAGCGTGGCTCCCGCCCCCAAACTCACCGTGTCCATGCTCATGATCCGATCATGGAACAGATGTGTCTGCACGACGCACCCTCTGTTGACGGTGGCACCGTCGCCGAGGGTGATGAGGTCGGCCTCCGGCAGCCAGTAGGTCTCACACCAGACTCCCTTCCCGATGTGGGCGCCGAGCCAGCGCAGCCACAGGTTCAGCACCGGGGTTCCCTCGGCGGCGCGGGCGAACCACGGGGCGGCGACGACCTCGACGAACGTGTCGGCCACTTCGTTGCGCCACACGAACGAACTCCACAGCGGGTGCTCCACCGCACCGATGCGGCCGACGAGCGACCACTTGGCGACGGCGGAGATTCCGGCCGCGACGGCGCCGGCGATCAGCAACACGGCGCCGCTGAGCAGGGCGGCGGCCCAGTAGCCCAGCGTTCCGGCGATCCAGGTCAGGGCGGCGAGCACGCCGAACCCGATGCCGAACGACACGACGACGGGCACGAGTCGACAGGTCTCGACCACGGCGCGGGCGATCTTGAGTCGCCGCGGCGGGTCGAAGGTGCGGGTGGTGTCGGACGAGTTGGGCGCTCGGCGCAGGCGCACCGGCGGGCTGCCGAGCCACGACGATCCCGACTTCGCCTTGGCGGGTGCGGCCGACAGCACGGCGACGAGGCCGTTCTTCGGCACGCGTCGACCCGCGGCCGCCATGCCGGAGTTGCCGAGGAACGCACGCTTGCCCACCTTGGCCTCGCCGAGCAGCATCCAGCCGCCGCCGAGCTCGTAGCTGGCGATCATGGTGTCGTCCGCCAGGAACGCACCGTCGCCGACTGTCGTGAACTTCGGGACCATCAGGACCGTCGACGCCTCCACGTCCTTGCCGATGGTCGCGCCGAGCAGCCGGAGCCATCCCGGAGTGAGCAGACTCGCGTAGAGCGGGAAGAGGAACGTACGGGCCGAGTCCATCAGGCGTTCGGTGGCCCACACCTGCCAGCCGATGCGACTGCGTACCGCGTGGTGGCCGGGAATCAGCCCGATCGACAGCAACCGCACGGACACGAGCGTGACCGCTGCGAAGACGAGCAACGACACCGCGGTGGCGGGAGCGAGCAGCGCCAGCCCGAGGCCGATCGCACCGGGCAGTGTGGTCGCGTGCGCGACTACTCCGACAGCGACGAGGAGCAGGCCCGCGGCAATGGACAGGAGGGGAAGTCCCGACAGCAACAGCGACGTCACGCCGTAGACGGGCACCCAGCCGCGACCGCGCGGCGGCGCCTCGTCGGGCCACGGGTGCATCGCCTTGCCGACCTTCGCGGCGGGCGAGCCGGACCACTGCTGACCGGCCTTGACCTTGCCGGAGACGGCCGACCCCGCGGTGATCTCGGCGCGGCGGCCGATCCTGGCTCCGGGGAGCAGGGTCGACCGCGCACCCACCGTGGCGCCGGCGCCGACCTCGATCGAGCCGATGTGCACGACGTCGCCGTCGATCCAGTAGCCGGACAGATCGACCTCCGGCTCGAGCGAGCAGCCGTCACCGAGAGTCAGCATGCCGGTCACCGGAGGCAGGGTGTGCAGATCGACGTCGCGGCCGACCGTCGCACCGAGTGCGCGGGCGTAGTAGACCATCCACGGCGCGCCCGACAGGTTCGAGGCACCGCTGGCGTCGGTCAACCGGTTGGCGGTCCACAGCCGGAGGTGCACGCTGCCGCCGCGCGGATGGGCGCCCTCCGTGACGCCGCGCATGAGGAGCCGTGATCCGGCGACGGAGATCGCCATCCGGCCCACGGGCGTCACGAACAGCAGGAACCCGAGCGCGAGCCACCACCAGGACACCGTCGGCAGCCAGGGGCGGGGAGCGAACCAGCTGAATGTGTTCGCCATGATGCCGAGCCAGGTCACCCATTGCAGCCCGGTCAACGTCGTCAGCGGCAGGGTCGCGAGGACCTGCACCACCTGGGCCGTCCGGGGTGTGGGGACCACGATGCGCTTCGCGGTCACCGGCGGGGGGACGAGCGAGTCGAGCAACGCGACGAGCGAGCCGAGTCGCGGATGGTCGTAGAGCTGCGCGACCGTGATCTCGGGGAAACGCTCGCGCAATCGGGTCACGAGCAGTGCGGCCGAGAGCGATCCGCCACCGGCAGCGAAGAAGTCCGCGTCCAGGGATCCGATCTCGGCGCCCAGCACGTCGCTCCACAGCTCGGCCACCCAGCCGGCGGTCCCGGCGAGAGAGGCGTCGTCCGGAGTCGAACCACGCTTGGGCAGCGGCCACGGCAGAGCCGCGCGGTCGACCTTGCCGGAGGTGCGGGTGGGCAGTTCGTCGACGAGTGCGAGACGCGGAACCATCGCGGCGGGAAGCTGTTCCGCGAGGAGCTCGCGCGCGCGGACGAGGTCGAAGTCCGGGTCGGTGCTGGCGAGATAGCCCACCAGCACGGGTGTTCCGGAGCCGGTGGTCCGCACTGCGGCGGCTGCGCCGCTCACACCGGGGAGGGCCTGCAGGGCGTTGTCCACCTCACCGAGCTCGATGCGGCGCCCGCCGACCTTCACCTGATCGTCGGCGCGGCCCTGGAAGAGCAGCCCCTCGAGCTCGAGCCGCACGAGATCGCCGCTGCGGTAGGCGCGGTCCCATCCGAGAGTCGCCATGGGAGCGTACTTCTCGGCGTCCTTCACCGGATCGAGGTAACGCGCGAGGCCGACGCCACCGATGACGAGCTCACCCACCTCGCCCACCGCGACCGGCTCCTCGTCCGGGCCCACGACGGCGAGGTCCCATCCGTCGAGCGGCAGCCCGATGCGCACCGGTCCGACACCGTCCATGAGAGCGGCGCAGGCGACGACGGTGGCCTCGGTGGGGCCGTACGTGTTCCAGACCTCGCGGCCCGGAACAGCGAGTCGCTCAGCGAGATCCGGCGGACAGGCCTCGCCGCCAAAGATGAGCAACCGGACGTCCTCGAGCGCTTCGCGAGGCCACAGCGCCGCCAGGGTCGGCACCGTCGACACCACGCTGATGTCACGTGCGACGAGCCAGGGGCCGAGGTCCATGCCACTGCGCACGAGGGAGCGAGGCGCGGGAACGAGGCACGCGCCACTGCGCCAGGCGAGCCACATCTCCTCGCACGACGCGTCGAACGCCACGGAGAGCCCCGCCAGCACTCGATCGCCCGGGCCCATGGGTCGGTCCTGCAGGAACAGTCGTGCCTCGGCGTCCACGAACGCCGCCGCGTTGCGATTGCTCACCGCGACGCCCTTGGGCTTGCCGGTCGAGCCCGAGGTGAAGATGACCCAGGCGTCGTCGTCGGGTGTGGGATGGCCGACCGCGCGACCGGTCCCCGCGGTGTCGGTTCGGGTCACGCCGCCGTCCGCGATGATCGCGGTGACGCCGGCCTCCGAGAACACCAGCTCGGCCCGCTCGTCCGGGTCGTCGACGTCCACCGGGACGTAGGCCGCACCGGCGGCGATGACCGACAGGATCGCCGCGTAGAGCGAGTAACCGCCCGACGGCATGCGGACCCCGACGCGATCGCCGGCGCAGACGCCGTGTCGGGACAGCCACCGAGCGCCCTCGTCGATGTTGTCGAGCAGTTCGCTGTAACTGATGGTGGTGTCGCCGTCGTCGATGGCCGGCGCATCAGGGAATGCCCGCGCGGTGTCCTCGAGGATGTCGACGAGGGTGCGCACCGGGGCCGCCACGGAGGAACGGAGGTAGGCCTCGGGAACACGGGTCTGCAGTGACAAGACGAACGGCCTCTCGCATCGAACAGGGACGACGGAACGCTGGCGGGTGTGACGACACGTTATTGCACGCCCAGTTTGCGGGTTGGTGAACAACTCCGCCGACCAGGCGCGCGTGCGGCGAACCGGTTGACAACTCGGGCGACCGTTTGCCATCCTGCTTCCAGGTCACGAGTACCAGCATCAAGCCCCGGCTCGCTGGTCGGCAACCCTCCTCCGCGGTGGGGTGCTCCGGGTGACGACCTGGCCGCGCTCCGACGACGGAGGCGGCAAGCGCGGATCGACGCCTCTCGTCAGATCGCGGCCCTCGTGCCGTGCGTCGATCCCTCGACGGAGGGATTCATCATGACCACAGTTCTGCAGCGCCCCATCGCATCCGTGCACGGCCGCGACCAGCAGGTGACGTGTGCCGACGGCCGCACCACTCGCAGCATCGATCTCGACTACGCGGCCAGCGCTCCCGCGCTCGACGCGGTGGTCGAGCGAGTACGAGAGGTGTTGCCGCACTGCGCGAGTGTGCACCGCGGCGCCGGCCACAAGTCGCAGGTCTGCACCCGGGAGTACGAGTCCGCCCGGAACACGGTGCACCGCTTCTGCGGCGCGGATTCCGACGACGTGGTCGTGTTCACGCGGAACACCACCGACGCGCTGAATCTCCTGGCGGGCTGCGTTCCCGGGGACACGGTGGTGCTGGACATCGAGCATCACGCGAATCTGCTGCCGTGGCGGAACCGCCGGGTGGTGCGATCGGCGGACTCGGTCGAGGAGACTCTGACTCGGCTCGGCGACGAACTCGCGTCGAGACCTGCTGCGCTGCTTGCCGTCACGGGTGCCTCCAACGTGACGGGCGAGGTCCTGCCCCTCGATCGACTCGCGGATCTGGCGCACCGACACGGTGCCCGCATCCTCGTCGACGGGGCGCAACTCGTTCCGCACCGCGCCGTGGACATCACCGCGGCGGGCATCGACTACCTGGCTTTCAGTGGTCACAAGCTGTACGCGCCCTTCGGAGCGGGAGTGCTCGTGGGACGGCGTGACTGGCTCGATGTGGCCGAGCCGTACCTCGCGGGCGGTGGAGCCACCCGGCACGTGTCCGTCCTCGGTGCGTCGGTCGACATCGACTGGGCGCCGTCCCCGGCGCGGCACGAGGCCGGCACACCCAATCTCCTCGGCGCCGTCGCGATCGCCGCGGCGTGCGACGAGATCGGCGCGATCGGCCACGGTGCCATCGCCACTCACGATCAGGAGTGCACGGACGCCCTGCTCGGCGGGCTCACCGCTCTGGCCGGTGTGTCGGTCCTCCGCCTGTGGAGCGACTCCGCCGACATCGTCGGCATCGTGTCCTTCACCGTCGACGGTGTCGACGCGGGTGCACTCGCCACCACACTGGCCGACGATCACGGCATCGCGGTGCGGGCTGGGAAGTTCTGCGCCCACCCCCTCCTCTCGCGGGTAGGCGCGGCCGACGGTGCCGTGCGGGCGAGCATCGGGCTGGGGACCACCGCCGACGATGTCGACCGGTTCGTGGAGGCGGTGCGTGTGACGTGCCTCTCACTGCGGGATCGCGTCACCACCGGATCGTTAGCATCAGCATCATGACGAGGAGCAGGTTGTGGGGTCGACGACACGTCGACCTCTGCCGTGCGACCTCGAGCGCCTGTCCGGTCCGGTGATCGTGCGACTCACTTCACCTCACAGCCACCGCTGCACCCACGACTGACTGGACAACTCATGACCACGGTGTCTTCCGACTCCCTCGTCTTCCTCGACGGCGTCTCCGGTACCTCCCCGGACGTCGTCCGGTTCTCCGCCGCCGATCTCTCCGAGGCCCAGAGCCGCTACGCGACCCTCAAGGCCGAGCACCCCGGTGCTCGTGTCGTGGTGGACATCGACGTGCACATCGCCGCCGACGCCCGGACCGCCCGCCGCGAGGTGCTGGCGTCGGACAGCAAGCCTCGCCCCGGCACGCTGCAGTACGTCGGCACCGCGTCGGGTCTCGCAGGCCTCGTCGCCGACATCGTGACGGTCGACGTGGCGGACGGCGTGACCCTGCGTCCGGTGGTGGAGCAGACGAGGGAGTCCGTCGTCCGGGCGATCACCACCGAGGTGGTACCCGCCCTGGAGGTTCGGCGCCTGCGCGCGTCCTGAGGCTCAGCCCTCGCGGGTCTCGGGGCCCATGTCCACAGCGAGCCCGGCGGTGATGCGCAGCAGTTCGGGGTAGGTCGTGCGGAAGAGGGTCGCGGGGTGACCCGCTGCAGCCCACAGCCGTTCGAAGCGTTCCAGCGCCGTGTCGACGAACGTCGGCAGATTCGTCGGGTGGCCCACGGGCGCGATCCCGCCCACCGGTTGCCCGGTGGCGTGTTCGACCACGTCGATCGATGCGCGGGTCAGCGTGCCCTCGAGACGTCGACCGGTGGCATCGAGGTCCACGTTGTGTGCACCCGACACCAGCAGTAGCACCGGGTCGTCGTCGAGCAGGAACACCAGCGACTTGCAGACGGCACCGAGCGGAACCCCGCTCACCGCCGCGGCCTGACGCGCCGTGTGCGTCGGCTCGGACTGCGTCACGATCACGCCGTGATGACCTCGGGCGATCAGAACGTCCGACACGTGTGCCGCAGCGGGATGGTGGATCCGCGTCATGGTCGCAGGATAGTCAGTCCACGCCGCCGGGACATCCGGTGAGCGGGAGCGCTGGCTATCCTGACCGGATGACACACACGGATGCGTGGAAAGCCTTCACGGTGACGACCGACGCCCATGTCGCGACGGTGACCCTCATCGGCCCGAACAAGGGCAATGCGATGGGTCCCGACTTCTGGTCGGAACTGCCTCTCGTCTTCTCCGCGCTCGACGCGGACCCCGAGGTACGCGCCATCGTGCTCGCCGGCTCGGGCCGCAACTTCAGCTACGGTCTCGACCTGCCCGCCATGGCAGGCGATTTCGGTGCGGTCATGGGGGACAAGGCACAGGCCGGTCCGCGCAGCACGTTCCACGACATGATCAAGCGCATGCAGGCGTCGATCAACGCGGTGGCCGACTGCCGCAAGCCCGTGGTGGCCGCCGTGCAGGGGTGGTGCATCGGCGGTGGGATCGATCTCATCTCGGCCGCCGACATCCGCTACGCCAGCACGGACGCGAAGTTCAGTGTGCGCGAGGTGAAGGTCGCCATCGTGGCGGACATGGGGTCGTTCGCCCGTCTACCCGCGATCATCGGCGACGGTCATCTTCGCGAACTCGCGTTGACCGGAAAGGACATCGACAGTGCCCGGGCGCAGCAGATCGGTCTGGTCAACGACGTGTTCGAGGACGCGGAGGCCGTGCTCGCCGCAGCGCGTGCCACGGCCACCGAGATCGCGGCGAACCCGCCTCTCGTGGTGCACGGGATCAAGGCGGTTCTCGACCACGGTCGCGTTGCGGCAGTGCAGGATTCGCTGCGGTACGTCGCCGCGTGGAACGCTGCTTTCCTGCCGTCCGAGGATCTGACGGAGGCCATCACCTCGGTGTTCGAGAAGCGCCCCGCGTCGTTCCAGGGCAAGTAGAGAGACCCCGGTGGAGCGGCCCGATCAGCGGAAGGCGCTCTTCGGGTCGTTCCACAGCTGATCGGTGAAGTCCTCGAGGACGACGAGCACCACCGAGTCCTCAGCGCGGCGCAGGATCGACTTGCTCGCCCGGACCTGGAGGATGTCGCCCTTCGAGTCCGTCATGCGCCAGAGCGAGTCGGCGCGGGTGGCGACGGTGGTCAGGAACGTCTCGGCGATGTTGACTCCGAGCGGTTCGTTGGCCGGGAAGATGTCCTGCAGTGTGAGGGTCTCGTTCGACCGGGGGGACTCCTCGTCGAAGCCCATCAGTTCGTCGAAGGCCTCGTTGGCGAAGACGACCGTGCCGCCGGGCTCGACGGCGAGGACGGCCAACGGAATGCGGTCGAGCACGACGGTCACCGGCAGTGACGGGAACTGCGTCGTGGTCGAGACCGCCTCGGACGTGGGATTTCTCCGGTCGCTCACAGCGTCACTCATCGGTGGTACCGCACCCTTACGTCGTGGCTCGTTCGTCCTGACACGGCCCGGGGGACCGCGGATGCGATGCTATCAGCGGACAGCACCGCATCCGGGTTTCCGACGGTCTCTAGTGGTCGCCCTGGTTCTTCAGGCGCTCGACCGATGCCTCGAACTCCGCCTCGGCCTCGGCGCGGCCGACCCAGTTGGACCCGGTGACGTGCTTGTTCGGCTCGAGATCCTTGTAGTGCAGGAAGAAGTGCTCGATCGCGTCGAGCTCGAACTGCGAGACGTCCGAGAGATCCTGGATGTGGTCCCACCGCGGATCGCCCGCCGGGACGCACAGCACCTTGTCGTCGCCGCCGGCCTCGTCGACCATCTTGAACATCGCCACGGGGCGGGCCTCGACGAGGACACCGGGGAACACGGACTCCGGCAGCAGGACGAACGCGTCGAGCGGATCGCCGTCCTCACCGAGGGTGTTCTCGATGAAGCCGTAGTCCGCGGGGTAGCCCATCGCCGTGTAGAGGTAGCGGTCCAGGCGTACTCGCCCGGACTCGTGGTCGACCTCGTACTTGTTGCGCTGACCCTTGGGGATCTCGATGGTCACGTCGAACTTCACGTCCACTGTCCTTTGCTCGGTGGCCCGGCTACCTGCTCGGCGGCCACGTACTGTCGTGCAGTCGTCTGTCGGGCGCATCGAAGGACGCGCCGGTGGTCAGACAGTAACCGGCCGCGTCGATAGGGTGCGAGGAGAGGTGCATCGCCGGAGAACGGCCACGGACCCGCGAGTGGAGGAGAGACGTGAGCTCAGGGAAGCGGCCGTCCGGCACGCCGTTACGCACGCGCGTGCTGCTGATCGGAGCCTCGGTCGTGGTGCTCGTGCTGGCGATCGTCGGCGTCGCGCTGATCACCCCCACGCTCTCCGAGGACTCGACACCCGTGGCGACCTCACCCGAGCCGTCGCCCGTTCTGCCCGCCCCGCAGGTGGTTCCGGTCTCACCCGACGCGCCGAAACCGAGCCCGGCGGGCCTCGAGGCGGTGCTCGCCGCACCCCTGCGCAATCCCGATCTGGGCCGCTTCACCGGATCCGTCGCGGACGCGATCACCGGCGAGGTGTTGTGGAGCGCCGATGCGGACACCCCCATGACGCCGGCGTCGACCACCAAGATCCTCACGGCCGCGGCCGCCATGATGGCGCTGCCGGCCGACCACCGTGTGACCACCAAGGTCGTGGCGGGCGACGCGGCCGGTCAGGTGGTGCTCGTCGGTGACGGCGACCCCACGCTCACGGCGGAGCCGGTCGGACGACCCGGGTTCTACGACGGGGGAGCCCGCATCGACGACCTCGCCGAACAGATCCGCAGGTCCGGCACGACCGTCACGTCCATCGCCGTGGACGGCGGCGCGTACTCGGGGCCGGAGCAGGCGCAGGGCTGGTTCCCCGGCGACGTGGCCGCCGGATACATCGCACCCATCGAACCGATCACCCTCGACGGGGGTCGCTCGGTGCCGACGGTCGACGAGTCGCCGCGCAGCGCCACTCCCGGTCTCGACGCCGGTCGGGCGTTGGCGCGTGCTCTCGGCCTGGACCCGGCCGTCGTGACGGACGGTCGCGCGCAGTCCGGTGCCGGATCTCTCGCGACGGTGCAGTCCGCGCCTCTGCGGCAGCGGCTCGGGCAGATGTTGGGGTTCTCGGACAACGTGCTCGCGGAGGCCGTCGGTCGCGAGATCGCCGAGGAGGTGGGCCGGCCCGCGTCGTTCGACGGGGCCACGGACGCCGTCCTGGAGACACTGCAGAAGAACGGCGTCGACGTCACCGGAGTCACGCTCGAGGACACCAGCGGACTCTCCGTCGACAATCTCATCCCTGCCCGGGTGCTGGGCGCGCTCGTCACCCGGGCCGCCGGGTCCGGCACCGAGAACCTGCGGCCGATGCTCGACTACCTGCCCGTCGCCGGTGCCACGGGCACGCTCGCCGCCCGCTACGCGTCGGGTGACCGCACGGCCGCGGGGTGGCTGCGCGCCAAGACGGGAACGCTCTCGACCGCCAGTGCGTTGGCCGGATACGTGACCGACGAGAGCGGCCGGGTGTTGACGTTCGCGTTGATGTCCAACGACAGGCCGCCCGAGGTCGGTCGTCCGGCCCTGGACGCACTCGCGTCGACGCTCCGCTCCTGCGGCTGCACCTGACCGGTCGATTCCGAGAGAGAACAGGGGTGAGGGCATGTCCGACACTGGTGTGATCGATTGGGGTCTGGCCGCCCGGACGGGTGCCCGGCTCGCACCACGGGGGCCGAAGACGTCGCGGTACACCGCGGACGCGGCGCTGCGCGAACTGGCCGACGCGTCGGTACGCGCCGAGGGCCCCGTGCGCGAGGTCACGGGCCTCGCCGACGGTCTGCCCGTCCCGGCGGCGCGCGTGCTCGATCGGCCGGAGTGGATCGCCGCCGCGTCCGAGTCGATGCGGCACCTGGTCAGTGATTCCGACGGCGACGACAGTTCGTTCCTCGGCGGCAAGCCCGGCGGCGTGCAGGCGGGCGCGATGCTGGCGTTCCTGTCGACGGCCATTCTCGGGCAGTACGACCCCTTCACCGGTCCGGACGGAACGCTGCTGCTGGTGGCACCCAACATCGTGTCCGTGGAGCGATCGCTTCGCCTGCGGCCCAGCGACTTCCGACTGTGGGTGTGTCTGCACGAGGTGACGCACCGCGTGCAGTTCTCGTCGTCGCCGTGGCTCGCGGGCTACATGAAGGACAACGTCACCACGCTGCAGGGCGGCGCGGACGAGCCCCTGGCCGACGTCGTGGGACGCCTCGCGGCGGCGGTGCGGTCCCGCGGGCAGGACGGCGGCGACGGCGGCATCATCGGTCTGCTCCGGGCGACGCAGGCACCCGCGCAGCAGGAGGCACTCGATCGTCTGCTGGTGCTCGGAACGCTGCTCGAAGGCCATGCCGACCACGTGATGGACGCGGTGGGTCCCGCGGTGGTGCCGTCGGTCTCGGCGATCCGCAAGGCCTTCGACGCCCGTCGCACGCGGAAGCAGAACCCGGTGCAGCGCGTGATCCGCGCGCTGCTCGGGATGGACGCGAAGATGGCGCAGTACGTCCGCGGCAAGGCGTTCGTCGACGCCGTCGTCGGCCAGGTCGGCATGGAGTGTTTCAACACCGTGTGGACCGACGCGGACACGTTGCCGCTGCTCTCCGAGATCGAGGCGCCGGAGAAGTGGACGCAGCGAGTTCTGGGATGACCGGCGTCCCGGCATGACCGGGGCACGCCCGATGCCGGAGGGCCCGCACCTGCTCACGGTGCGGCGGGCGGTGCGCGCCTGGTTCGGGGAGCACTGCCCGGAGCGCGCCGTCGTCGTCGGGCTGTCGGGTGGTGCGGACTCGCTGGCGCTCACTGCCGCCTGTGTGGCCGAGGGCGCGCAGGTGCACGCCGTGGTCGTCGACCACGCGCTGCAGGCGGGTTCGGCCGAGGTGGCGCACAGGGCCGCCGAGCAGGCACGAGACCTCGGGTGTTCCCGCGCCGAGGTGAGGACCGTGTCGGTGACCGGGGCGGGTGGACCCGAGGCCGCGGCCCGGCGCGCCCGGTACGCCGCTCTCGACGCGGTCCGCGGTGACCGCCCGATCTTGCTGGGCCACACGCTGGACGACCAGGCCGAGACCGTCCTGCTTGGACTCGGCCGCGGATCCGGGTCCCGATCGCTGCGGGGGATGGCGGCCTGGGACCCGCCGCGAGGTCGGCCGCTGTTGACCGTGCGCCGCGAGTCCACCGTCGGCGCGTGCGCCGAACTGGGTCTCGCCGCGTGGGACGACCCGCACAACCTCGACCCGTCCTTCGTTCGGGTCCGACTCCGCGGCGAGGTGCTCCCGCTGCTGGAGGACGTCCTGCACGGCGGTGTCGCCGCCGCGCTCGCGCGCACCGCCGACCAGCTGCGCGAGGACGGCGCCGTTCTCGACGCACTCGCCGCGGACATCGCCGTGTCCGCCCGCGTCGGCGACGCGCTGGAGGTGTCCGCCCTCGTGGAGGTACCGGGTGCACTCCGTCGGCGGGTGATCCGCGAGTGGCTGGCCGACTGTGGAGTGCCGTTGCGCAACGAGGCGCAGGTGCGCGCCGTGGACGATCTCGTCGGCGCGTGGCGCGGGCAGGGCGGCGTCGCGGTGGCCGGGGGCGGCCCGGTCGAGAGGTTGGTCGTCGAGAGACGACGTGGCAAGCTCGACCTGGTTCGGTGGACCGGCCGGGCCGCGAGCGAGTGAAGGGACACCCGTGTACGAGGGCGACATCGCATCGATCCTGATCTCCCGAGAGGAGATCGACAAGCGTATCGCCGAGCTGGCCGAGGAGATCGCCGCTCGCTATCCGGTGGGGGCTCCCGAGGGTGATCTGCTGCTCGTCGGAGTTCTCAAGGGCGCCATCATGTTCATGACGGATTTCGCACGCGCACTGCCGATCCCGAGCCAGCTCGAGTTCATGGCGGTCAGTTCGTACGGATCGTCCACGTCCTCGTCGGGCGTCGTCCGCATCCTCAAGGACCTCGACCGCGACATCCACGGCCGCCACGTCCTCATCGTGGAGGACATCATCGACTCCGGTCTGACGCTGTCGTGGTTGATGAAGAACCTCGCCACGCGCCAGCCCGCGTCGCTCGAGGTGGTCACCTTGCTCCGCAAGCCCGACGCGGTGAAGGTGGACGTCGACGTCGCGAACGTCGGCTTCGACATCCCGAACGAGTTCGTCGTGGGCTACGGCCTCGACTACGACGAGCGTTACCGCGACCTTCCCTACATCGGACTGCTGGAACCCCGGGTCTACGGAGGCTGATCGAATGTCGCGCGAACAGGTCGGCCCCACCGCCACGTCCATCGCGGACGACGTCCGGAACGGGCGGGTCCAACCTGCCGCGGTAGCCCGAGAAGCGTTGGACCGCATCGCCGCTCGGAACGACGACCTGCACGCGTTCGTCGTGGTGCGTCCCGACGAGGTGCTCCGCGAAGCGGACGCGATCGCCGTCCGAGCGGATCTGCGCGCCCTGCCGCTCGCCGGCGTCCCGGTGGCGATCAAGGACAACGTCCCGGTGACGGGCTACCCGATGCGCAACGGTTCGCTCGCGACATCCGACACTCCCGCCGCCGCGGATCACCCGGTGGTCGCGCGCCTGCGCGGCGCGGGCGCCGTGGTCGTCGGTCTCACCTCGGTTCCCGAGCTGTGCCTGTGGGGCGCGACGGACGGTGCCGACGGCATCGCCCGCAATCCGTGGAACCGTGACCTCACCCCGGGCGGATCGTCCGGTGGCGCCGCCGCCGCGGTCTCCTCGGGCATGGTGCCCGTCGCCCACGGCAACGACGGCATGGGGTCCATCCGGATCCCCGCCGCGAACTGCGGACTGGTCGGCATCAAGCCGGGGCTCGGCCTCGTCCCGTCCGAACTGGGCAACGGCTCGTGGTTCGGCATGTCGGAGAACGGTCCGTTGACCACGACCGTCGCCGACGCGGCGCTCCTGCTCTCGGTCATGGCGGACGATCCGGATCTCGCCTACGTCGACGCTCCCGAGACCACGCGCATCGGGGTCGCCGTGGAGTCGCCGTCGCCCGTCGTGCGAGTGGATCCCCACTTCCGGCAGGCCGCACTCGACGTCGCCCGGGAGCTCGAGCGGATCGGGCACCGCACCAGCACGGCAGCGCTGCCCTACCCGGCGAGTCCACTCGGGCAGCTCGCCCGCTGGACGGCCGGCGGAGCCGCGGACGCCGCCGGCCTCGACGTGTCGGCGCTGCAGAAGCGAACCCGTCGCCACATCGCGGTGGGTCGGCGAGCGGCACGGTTCGTGCGGCCGTCGCAGACCGAGACGCTCACGCGGCGCATGCGCTCGTACTTCGAGAGTCTCGACGTGGTGCTGACGCCGGCGCTCGCCGCGCCGCCGATCCGTGCGGACCGGTGGAGCGAGCGCGGGTGGGCAGCCAACATGGCGGCCAACATTCGCTACGCACCCTTCGCGGCACCGTGGAACTTGCTGGGGTGGCCGGCCGTGAGTGTGCCCGCGGGACTCCATCCCGAGTCGGGGACTCCGCTGGCCGTGCAGCTGGCGGGCCCTCCCGGGTCCGAGCGTCGACTGCTGGCGCTCGCGGCACAGATCGAACAGCATCGGCCCTGGCCACGCACCGCGGCCGACCGGTAACACTCGTCACGCGCAGCTGGGCGCGGGAACCTCACCGCGTGTCGGCGCGTTGACCGAGATGTGCGCGCCGCCCGGCCGTCCGCATCCGCGGTAACCTGGCTTGTCCGGTGCGCAACCGGCAACGATCGAGAACTGCTGCCGGCCGACCGACGCGAACCATGACCACCTGCCTGTGAGTCCGACTGCCATCGAGGGCGACGCTGTATGAACCGCAAGACTTTGTTCCGCAACCTGGCGATAGTCGCCGGCATCCTGTTGGTGATCTTCGCCTTCAGCTACTTCGGCGACGACACGCGGGGGTGGAAGAGTGTCGACACGTCGGTCGCCGTCGCGCAGCTCGACGACCAGAACGTGCAGACCGCGCAGATCGACGACCGCGAGCAGCAGGTCCGTCTGACGCTGAAGAGCGGGAACGACGCCACCGGCAACGAGACGCAGATCATCTCGCAGTACCCGGACGCCGCGTCGCAGCAGATCTTCGACAAGGTCGCCGCGTCGGGTGCCGAGAGCTACGACACCGAGGTGACGCAGGACAGCTGGTTCACGTCGATCCTGGTGTTCCTGCTCCCGATGATCATCCTGCTGGGCATCTTCATCTTCGTGATGTCGCGCATGCAGGGCGGCGGGCGTGGCGGTGTCATGGGCTTCGGCAAGTCCAAGGCCAAGCAGCTCACCAAGGACATGCCGAAGACGACGTTCGCGGACGTGGCAGGCGCGAACGAAGCGGTCGAAGAGCTGTACGAGATCAAGGACTTCCTGCAGAACCCGGCCCGCTACCAGGCACTCGGCGCGAAGATCCCCCGCGGCGTGCTGCTCTACGGCCCTCCCGGAACCGGCAAGACGCTGCTCGCCCGCGCCGTCGCCGGTGAGGCCGGCGTGCCGTTCTTCACCATCTCCGGTTCCGACTTCGTCGAGATGTTCGTCGGCGTCGGTGCCTCACGTGTGCGCGACCTGTTCGAGCAGGCCAAGCAGAACAGCCCCTGCATCATCTTCGTCGACGAGATCGACGCCGTCGGTCGCCAGCGCGGGGCCGGTCTGGGCGGCGGACACGACGAGCGCGAGCAGACGCTCAACCAGCTGCTGGTCGAGATGGACGGCTTCGGTGAGCGCACCGGCGTCATCCTCATCGCCGCGACCAACCGCCCCGACATCCTCGATCCCGCCCTGCTGCGCCCGGGCCGTTTCGACAGGCAGATCCCGGTCGGCGCCCCCGACCTCGCAGGACGCCGCGCGATTCTCGCGGTGCACTCGAAGGGCAAGCCGATCGCGCAGGACGCCGACCTCGAGGGTCTGGCCAAGCGCACCGTCGGCATGTCGGGCGCGGATCTCGCGAACGTCATCAACGAGGCCGCACTGCTCACGGCGCGGGAGAACGGCACCGTGGTCACCGAGGCCGCCCTCGAGGAGTCGGTGGACCGCGTCATCGGCGGACCTCGACGCAAGAGCCGCATCATCAGCGAGCACGAGCGCAAGATCACGGCGTACCACGAGGGTGGTCACACCCTCGCGGCGTGGGCGATGCCCGACATCGAGCCGATCTACAAGGTCACCATCCTCGCCCGCGGCCGCACCGGTGGTCACGCGATGACGGTGCCGGAGGACGACAAGGGCCTGATGACGCGCTCCGAGATGATCGCGCGCCTCGTCATGGCGATGGGCGGCCGCGCTGCCGAGGAGCTCGTCTTCCACGAGCCGACCACGGGAGCGTCGTCCGACATCGACCAGGCCACCAAGATCGCTCGCGCCATGGTCACCGAGTACGGCATGAGCAGCAAGCTCGGCGCCGTCCGGTACGGCCAGGAGCAGGGCGATCCCTTCCTGGGCCGCTCGATGGGCGTCCAGTCCGACTACTCGCACGAGGTCGCGCGGGAGATCGACGGGGAGGTGCGCAACCTCATCGAGGCCGCGCACACCGAGGCGTGGGCCATCCTGAACGACTACCGCGACGTCCTCGACATCCTGGCCACCGAGCTGCTCGAGCGCGAGACGCTCACGCGCAAGGATCTGGAGAAGATCTTCACCGGCGTCGAGAAGCGTCCCCGCATCACCGCGTTCAACGACTTCGGTGATCGAGTTCCGTCGTCCAAGCCCCCGGTGAAGACGCCGCGCGAGCTCGCGACCGAGCGCGGGGAGCCGTGGCCCCCCGTCTCGATCGTCAAGGAGCCGAGCTACGCCGGCCAGGCCCAGAACGGCCAGGCACAGAACGGCCAGAACGGCCACGCCCAGAACGGGCACGGCCAGAACGGTCACGGTCAGAACGGGCAGGGCCAGAACGGGTCGACCCCGAACGGTCAGGGTGGCGCACATCGCGGCGGCCGTCCCGGCTCCTCGATGCCCGACTACGGCGCACCGGCCGGCTGGTCCGCACCGGGATGGCCTCCTCGCGAGAACGAGGCACCGCGGTACCCGGAGCCGCAGGGTTACGGCCAGCCGCAGGGCTACGGCCAGCCGCAGGGCTACGGCCAGCCCCAGGGTTACGGGCAGCCCCAGGGTTACGGGCAGCCTCAGGGTCAGGGTGACCCGCAGGGCTACCAGGGTCCGCGTGGGTACCAGGAACCGCGCGGGTACGACGAGCCCCAGCCCTACCAGGAACCGCAGCCCTACCAGGAACCGCAGCCCTATCGGGAACCGCAGGCCTACCAGGAACCGCAGCCCTATCAGGAGCCGTACCAGGATCCGCAGCCGTACGGGCAGTACCCCGGTTCGGGTGTGGGGGAGCCGGCTCAGCCCGAGCCGCGTTACCGCAACCCGCAGAACCCGGAGGGGCAGTACCAGCCTCCGCGTGACGAGGCCGAGGATCCCCAGCTGCCGCCGAACACCCAGCGGTGGGAGGGCCCGGACGCGCGCTAGAGTCGCTCGTCCGACCCTCTCGTCCGTGCGGCCGCACCCGCCCGCACATCACTCCGGCTGCTCTGATCCATCGGCAGCGCGTCCGTCAGCGAAGGGACCTCCCGTGTCCGTCAACCAAGCCGATCAGTCGATCGACGAGCCCGTGTCCGTGGTGTCCGGTCGGACGTTCGATCAGGAGCGCGCCGAGGCGGCCGTTCGCGAGCTGCTGCTCGCGGTGGGTGAGGACCCCGAGCGCGAGGGGCTGAAGGACACGCCCGCTCGAGTGGCGCGTGCATACAGGGAGATGTTCGGCGGACTGTTCGTCGATCCCGACGAGGTGCTGGGAACGACGTTCGACGAGGCGCACCGCGAGCTCGTCCTCGTGCGGGACATCCCGATGTACTCGACGTGCGAGCACCACCTGGTGTCCTTCCACGGCGTCGCGCACGTCGGCTACATCCCGGGCAAGTCGGGCCGGGTGACGGGCCTGTCGAAGCTGGCGCGGGTCGTCGACCTGTACGCGAAGCGGCCGCAGGTGCAGGAGCGTCTCACCTCGCAGGTCGCCGACGCGATGATGCGCAAGCTCGAACCGCGCGGAGTCATCGTGGTGATGGAGGCCGAGCACCTCTGCATGGCGATGCGGGGAATCCGTAAGCCGGGCGCCAGCACCACCACCTCCGCCGTACGCGGTGTGTTCCAGTCCAGCGCGGTGTCCCGGTCCGAGGCGCTGGATCTCATCCTTCGCAAGTAGGCGCCGCTCGTGTTCACGCTTCCGCACGCGGACGGGCCCGTGGTGATGGGCGTCGTCAACGTCACGGCCGACTCGTTCTCGGACGGCGGCCGTTACCTCGACGTCGACGCCGCGGTGCGGCACGGCCTCGAACTGCACGCCGCGGGTGTCGACATCGTCGATGTGGGGGGCGAGTCGACACGTCCGGGAGCCGACCGCGTCGACCCGTCCGTCGAGGCGGAGCGCGTCGCACCGGTGATCGCCGAGTTGGTCTCTCACGGCGTGTGCGTCAGCGTCGACACGATGCGGGCATCCGTGGCGACCGCGGCGATCGGTGCGGGCGTGTCCATCGTCAACGACGTCTCCGGTGGCCGCGCCGATCCCGACATGGCGGGTGTCGTCGCCGATGCCGGCGTCGCCTGGGTGCTCATGCACTGGCGTTCCACCGTCGACTGGACCCACCGACCGGGTGCCGCGGAGGAGCACGACTACGGCGACATCGTCGAGGACGTGCGCAGCGGACTGCTCCGTCAGGTCGACGCGGCCGTCGCCGCCGGGGTGGACAGTTCCCGCATCGTCCTCGATCCGGGGCTCGGCTTCGCCAAGAACGCGGAGCACAACTGGGCGTTGCTCCGCCGACTCGATCGTCTCGTCGACACGGGCATTCCCGTGCTTGTGGGTGCGTCCCGCAAACGATTCCTCGGCACTCTGCTCGCCCGCGACGGGCAGCCTCGCCCCCCGCACGGCCGCGACGCTGCGACGGCCGCGATCTCGGTGCTGTCCGCCGTGGCGGGTGCCTGGGGGGTGCGCGTCCACGACGCCGTCGGCACTCTCGACGCTCTCGCCGTGCACCGGCAGTGGCACGGCCCGACCGAACCGAAAGGCACGACATGACCGATCGCATCGAGCTGCGCGGATTGACCGTGCGTGGCAATCACGGTGTCTTCGACCACGAGAAGCGCGACGGGCAGGACTTCCTCGTCGACCTCGTCGTCCACATGGATCTCGCCCCGGCCGCGGCGTCGGACGACCTGACGAAGACGGCGCACTACGGCGAGTTGGCCGAGGCCGCCGCCGCGGTCGTCGCGGGGCCGAGTCGCGATCTCATCGAGACGGTCGCGAGCGAGATCGCCGACGGTGTCCTGACGGATCCGCGCGTGGAACGCGTCGAGGTCACCCTGCACAAGCCGTCGGCTCCGATCCCCCTGACCTTCACGGACGTGGCCGTCGTAGTGACCCGATCGAGGTCTGCGTGACCCGCGCGGTGCTCTCGATCGGGAGCAACATCGGGGACAGCGAACAGCAGTTGCGGGCTGTGGTCGAGGGTCTCGGTGACGCCGTCGTCGCAGTGTCGACCGTGTTCGCCACCGCCCCGTGGGGCGGCATCGACCAGCAGGACTTCCTCAACGCCGTCGTGATCGTGGACGACGAGAACACCGACTGCCGGGGCTGGTTGCGACGGGGACAGCAGTTGGAGACGGCCGCTCACCGCGAGCGGGTGCAGCGCTGGGGACCGCGGACCGTCGACGTGGACATCGTCGTGTGCGACGACGTCGTCAGCGACGACCCCGAGCTGATTCTTCCGCACCCACTGGCGCACGAGCGCGCCTTCGTCCTCGCACCGTGGCTGGACGCCGATCCCGACGCCGTGCTGCGTGGCCGATCGGTGCGCGACCTGCTGGCCGAGCTGCCGGAGTCCGAACGTGCCGGTGTGCGTCGCACCGAGACACGGCTGTGGGACCCGGTGCGCTGCGGGCGGGCCGGCGGTGACTCCACGTGAGCCCGACGCGCGTGCGCGACCTCGTCGCGCTCGCGGCGTTCGCCGTGGTGGCCACCTGGATCCTCGCGTCCTCGTTCTACGGGTCTGTTCCGCCGATCTCGACGTTCGCCGGAGCGTCGCTGTATCCGGTGGCGGTCGTCCTCGTGGTCGTGGGTCTGCTGGTGCGGTCCCGATTGCGCACCCGCAGGATCGGCCCCGGGCCCGGCCAGCTGCATCCGATCACGGTCGCGCGCGCCGTCGCGCTGGCGAAGGCCGCGGCCCTCGTCGGTGCAGCGGCGGCGGGAGTGTGGGCCGGTCTGCTGATCCATCTGCTGCCCCTGCGGTCCTCGGTGCGCGCGGCGTCGGAGGACACGCCGGGAGCGCTGATCGGCCTCGTCGCCGGGATCGTCGCCGTGGCCGCTGCCCTGTGGCTCGAGCACTGCTGCCGGACACCGGACGACGGAGCCGACGAGCCCGCCCACTGACCCGATCGCGGCCGTCCTCGGACACCCCGTCCGTGCATGGTGAAGTGCGACAGCCGCCCGAGCCGTTACCCTGGGATTCATGACGGACACCGGCAGGAGCAAGGCGAACCGTCGCACGAAACGCGGCGGCAACCACACGGCTCTCGCCGGTCTGGTTCTGCTGGGCGTGGTGGCCAGCGTTCTGATGATCCTCAGCGACAGCGTTCCGCTGCTGCGCGTGGGCATCGTGGCAGCGCTGTGGGCCGCCGTTCTCGGCGCGTTCGCGATGACGAAGTACCGCCGCGACGCCGCGGTGGATCAGATGAAGGCGCGCGATCTGCAGACCGTCTACGAGCTCCAGCTGGAGCGGGAGATCGCCGCTCGCCGCGAGTACGAGCTCGGCGTCGAGTCGCGGGTACGCGCCGAGATCGGTGCCGACGGAGACGAGATGCGTGCTCTCCGAGCCGAACTCGCGTCGCTGCGCCGCAGCCTCGAGATGCTGTTCGACGGCGAGTTGCCGGACGACCGCGCTGCCATCGCCGGCGAGGCGATGCGGATGCGGGAGCTGGCCGAGCGCTCCTACAGCGGCTACGAGCCGGCGCCGTCCGGTCTGTACGTTCCCGGATCGCGCACCCGCCCGCCGAGCTTCGCCCCCGATCCGACCTACTCCCGGCCCGGCTTTGCCACTCCCTTCGACGACCCGGTCACGGCGGAGACGTCGGTCATCGGCGGCGAGTTCGATCACGACGGCACCTTCCATCCGGCACCCGCACCGCAGTCGCCGCGCACCCCCGAATGGAACCCGTCGAGTCACCGCGCCGACAGCATTCCCGTCGCCCCCGAGCCGGAACCGCTGCCCGAACCCGAACCCGAGCCCGAGCCGGAACCGCTGCCGGAACCCGAACCCGAGCCCGAACCCCTGCCGGAACCCGAGCCGCTTCCCGAACCCGAGCCGCAGCCTGAACCCGATCCGCTGCCGACCCTGGACGTCGAGCCCGAACCCGAGCCGGAAGAGCCCGAGCTTCCGGAACCCGCGCCCGTCGCACCCGTGCAGTCGGGCGGTCGACGACGCGCTGCGGATCCGGACGACGAGTCCGACGCACCGGTCGACGCAGGATCGGGAGCACATTCGAGTGGGCGCTCCGTCGCGGACATCCTCGCGGGGATGGGCACCGCGGACGCGTCGACAGGATCGGGTCGCCGGCGCCGCCGTGCCGAGTAGTAGCTTCGCCGAGTGAGATCTGCGCCGCGGGTGTGACCGGCGTCGCATGGCGGTCGGTCGACGCCGGACACTAGTGTGGGCGTCGATGAGTCCGGTACCCGCCGAGCGGGACTGGAACTGTATCCCCGAGAGGACCCTTCTTGTCCCCCGATCGAGTCACGTCCGACCCCGCCCCGGCGCGCCTGTCCGTCGGTGTCGTGTCCGCAGGCCGGGTCGGTACCGCGTTGGGTGAGGCGCTCGAACGCGTCGGCCACGTCGTGTTCGGCTGCGCCGCCGTCTCCGACGCGTCCCGGCGCCGCGCCGAGACCCGCCTCCCCGACGCGGAGATCATGCCGGCCACGGATGTGGCGCGGCGCAGTGAACTGCTGATCCTGGCGGTGCCGGACCAGGAATTGGACGCGCTGGTCCGCGGGTTGGCGCGCACCGATGCGGTGTCGCCCGGAACTCTCGTGCTGCACACGTCCGGCGCCAACGGTGTCGGCATCCTCGCGCCGCTGGCGGGCCGAGGAGTGGTGACGATGGCTGTGCACCCCGCGATGACCTTCAGCGGCAAACCCGAGGACACCGACCGTCTGGCGACCGCGTGCTTCGGCATCACGGCGGCCGACGAGATCGGCCTCGCGATCGCGCAGGGACTGGTGCTCGAGATCGGCGGCGAGCCCGTGGGTGTGCCCGAGGAGGCGCGCACGCTGTACCACGCCGCGCTCGCCCACGGGTCGAACCACCTGGTCACTCTGGTCGTCGACGCCCTCGACGCGCTGCGGGACGCGTTGGCCCACGAGGAACTTCCCGGCCAGCAGCCGGTGGAACAGCGTCCCGGTGGTGTGGCGGAGCGGGTTCTGGCGCCACTGCTGTCGGCGGCGTTGGACAACGTGCTGCGCAGCGGACAGGGCGCGTTGACCGGTCCGGTGGCGCGCGGCGACGGGGCGACGGTGTCCAGGCATCTCGACGCGTTGACCGATCTCGACCCGCGGATCGCCGCGGGCTATCGCGCGATGTCACTGCGTACGGCCGAGCGGACCGGCGCGGACGACACCGTGATGAACGTCCTGCGGGACAACGAATGAGGAGGCAGCCGTGAGTGCACTCGCCGGCGCGTACACACCGGGTGAACTGACGGTGCATCACGCACCCGATGTGGTCCGGTCGGTCACCCGAGCCCTGCGCTCGGCGGGACGCCGAGTCGCGCTCGTGCCCACCATGGGTGCGTTGCACGCCGGTCACGTCCAGCTCGTGGAGATGGCGAAGCGGAGCGGCGCTGTCGTCGTGGTGTCGATCTTCGTCAACCCGCTGCAGTTCGGGGCGGGGGAGGATCTCGACGCGTACCCGCGCACCCTCGACGCCGACCTGGACGTGCTGCGCGCAGCCGGGGTGGAACTGGCCTTCGTCCCGAGTGTGCAGGACATGTACCCGCACGGTCCGCGGACGACGGTGCACCCCGGTCCGCTCGGTGCCGAACTCGAAGGCGCTTCGCGGCCCGGCCATTTCGCCGGGATGCTGACGGTGGTCGCGAAGCTGCTCGGCATCGTCGCACCCACCACGGCCTACTTCGGGGAGAAGGACTACCAGCAGCTGGTCCTCATCGACCAGATGGTGCGTGACCTGAACATCGACGTCGAGATCCGCGGCGTCCCCATCGTCCGCGAGTCCGACGGTCTCGCCCTGTCCTCGCGCAACCGGTACCTCGACGAGCACCAGCGGTCCCTCGCGGTGGCCCTGTCGGCAGCGCTGATCGCCGGCACCCATGCTGCCGAGGGTGGTTCGGATGCCGTTCTGGCGGCGGCACAGTCGGTGCTCGACACGGTGCCGGAGGTGGACGTCGACTACCTCGAGGTACGCGGCGCCGATCTCCGTGACGCACCCGAGGAGGGAGACGGCCGGTTGCTGGTCGCCGCCCGCGTGGGCACCACGCGCCTGCTCGACAACGTGGGCGTCGCTCTCGGTACCGGATTCCAGGGTCGCGATCCGGAATCCGCAGCTGGACAACGCCATCTCGGCCACTCCTGACTCCACGCCAACCGACCGGCCTCCGGCCTGCCCGCAACTCCGCCCGGCTCCAGACAGGTAAGGACCCACCATGCTCCGCACGATGATGACCTCGAAGATCCACCGCGCCACCGTGACCCACGCCGATCTGCACTACGTGGGGTCGGTGACCATCGATCAGGACCTGCTCGACGCCGCCGCGCTGCTCGAGGGTGAGCAGGTGACCATCGTGGACATCGACAACGGTGCTCGGCTCGAGACCTACGTCATCGCGGGGCAGCGTGGTTCGGGAGTGGTCGGGATCAACGGCGCCGCAGCGCATCTCGTGCACCCGGGTGATCTGGTGATCATCATCGCCTACGGCATCCTCGATCCGGCCGAGGTCGCCGAGTACGCGCCGAACGTGGTGTTCGTCGACGCCGACAACCGCCCCGTCCAGGTGGGCACCGATCCGGCGGACAGCCCGGCCGGCTCCGGACTGATCTCGCCGCGCACACTCACCGCGGACACGCGTGACACGGTCTCGGTCTGATGCTGCTCACCGTCGACGTCCGCAACACCAACATCGTGTTGGGCGTGTTCACCGGCAGCGGTGACCACGCGCGGCTCACGCGGCAACGCCGGATGCGGACGGACGCGTCGATGACGGCGGACGAACTCGCGTTGACCTTTCGCGGTCTCCTCGGTCCCGACGTGGAGACCATCACGGGTGTCGCGGCGCTCTCGACGGTCCCGTCGGTGCTGCGCGAGATCCGGACGATGCTGGGGCGGTACTGGTCGCACGTTCCCCACGTGGTCGTCGAGCCCGGCGTGCGTACGGGAGTGCCTCTGCTGGTGGACAATCCGAAAGAGGTGGGCGCCGACCGCATCGTCAACAGCCTCGCGGCCCACCACCTGTACGACGCCCCGTGCATCATCGTCGACTTCGGGACGTCCACGTGTGTCGACGTCGTGTCGGCGAAGGGGGAGTTCCTGGGCGGATCGATCGCACCCGGACTCGAGATCTCCATGGACGCGCTCGCGTCCCGCTCCGCGGCGCTGCGCAAGGTCGAACTGGTCCGGCCCCGAGGCGTTCTCGGCAAGAACACCGTCGAGGCCATGCAGTCGGGTGCGATCTTCGGGTTCGCCGGCCTCGTCGACGGCATCGTCGATCGGGTGTGCCGCGAGGTGCCCGGCTTCGACGGCGACGACGTCGTCGTGGTGGCCACCGGCGACACGGCGTCGCTCGTCATGGACGACTCCTCGTCGATCGATCGCATCGAGCCGGACCTCACGTTGGCGGGACTGCGGCTGGTCTACGAGCGCAATCAGGCCCGTCGCCGCTGATCGAGGCCACGACGGTCGAGGTGGCGCGCTGCCGAACGGTGTGCCACACTTTCGGGGTGACTGATCGCACGGGTGCTCGGGAGTGTTGTCGGGGCTGACGCCTGCCCTGACTGTCATCACACCTCCCTGGAGTCCTGTCGTGCTCTCGCTCTCTGCTGTCGCCCCTACCTCTCTGCGTCCCGCCGATCTGCTGCGCCTCACCGATCAAGGTGCGGCGGACGTGCTCGACGGTCGCCATGATGCGCTCCTCCCGCCCGGTGGAGTGTTCCCAGCCGGTGAACGGTGGTGTGCCCGTCTGCATTCGGACGATCTGGTCGACCTGTGGCTCATCAGCTGGGTGCCGGACAAGTCCACCGAACTGCACGACCACGCCGGATCGCTCGGCGCGCTGACCGTCCTGAGCGGCTCGCTCAGCGAATACCGTTGGAACGGTGAGGGTCTGCATCACCGCCGCCTGGACGCGGGTGATCAGGCGTCCTTCCCGCTGGGGTGGGTCCACGACGTCACCCACGCACCGGCCCCGACATCGGACCCGGTGACCGTGAGCGGTCCGACACTGAGCGTGCACGCGTACTCGCCGCCGCTGACGGCCATGTCCTACTACGAGATCGGCGAGCGCGGTGCTCTGCGCCGCACCCGGTCCGTCCTGACCGACCTGCCCGAGGGAGACGCGTGATGACGACTCGACCCACCACCCGATCGAGCATCGACGACATGCTCGAGCGCGCACGGTCCACGTACCGCCGCACGGACGTCTCCGAGCTGGCCGATGCCGTCGCCCGCGGCGCGGTGCTCGTCGACATCCGCCCCCAGGCACAGCGCGCGCTGGAGGGGACCATGCCGGGGGCACTGGCCGTCGAGCGCAACGTCCTCGAGTGGCGGTGCGACCCCACGAGCAGCGCACGCCTGGCCATCGCGGTGGATCACGACGTCGAGTGGATCGTGCTGTGCTCCGAGGGCTACACCTCCTCGCTGGCCGCCGCGGCGCTGCAGGAACTGGGGCTCACGCGAGCGTCCGACGTCATCGGTGGGTACCGCGCCATCGTCGACGCCGGGCTCACCGGCGTCGTGGGGAGCGCACGGCACTGCCTGCGCGAAGGGCGCACTCTCGTCGCGCACTGACCTCTCTATAGGCTGGGCAGTCGTGACCGAGACACCACGAGCAGACACCGACCCCGCCGCCGTTCCCACCGACGACACCCCGGAACAGGTGCGCATCCGCCGCGAGAAGCGCGCCCGGCTGCTGGAGTCCGGGCGCGAGGCGTATCCGGTGTCGGTCGCGAGGACGCACTCGCTGGCCGATGTCCGGGCTGCGCATCCCGCGCTCGAGCCGGACACACACACCGGCGAGCAGGTGGGGGTGGCCGGTCGCGTCATCTTCCTGCGCAACACCGGCAAACTCTGCTTCGCGACGCTGCAGGACGGGGACGGCACGCAGCTCCAGGCCATGATCTCCCTCGCCGGTGTCGGCGAGGACGCGCTGGCGCTGTGGAAGTCGGACGTCGATCTCGGCGACATGATCTTCGTGCACGGCGAGGTGATCAGCTCCCGACGCGGCGAGCTGAGCGTCATGGCGGACGAGTGGCAGATGGCGTCCAAGTCGCTGCGGCCCCTACCCGTCGCCCACAAGGAGATGAACGAGGAGTCCCGCGTCCGCCAGCGGTACGTCGACCTCATCGTGCGTCCCGAGGCGCGGGAGAACGCCCGCCGCCGCGTCGCCGCGCTGCGCGCACTGCGTGACGGGCTCGAGCGCCGCGGATTCCTGGAGATCGAGACCCCGATGCTCCAGACGCTGCACGGCGGCGCCGCGGCCCGACCGTTCACGACGCACTCGAACGCGCTCGACATCGACCTGTTCCTCCGCATCGCTCCCGAACTGTTCCTCAAGCGGGCGGTCGTGGGCGGCATCGACCGGGTCTTCGAGATCAACCGCAACTTCCGCAACGAGGGCATCGACTCCACGCACTCCCCGGAGTTCGCGATGCTCGAGACGTACGAGGCCTACGGCACGTACGACGACTCCGCAGTGATGACGCGCGAGCTCGTGCAGGAAGTCGTCCAGGCCGTGTACGGGTCGCTCCAGGTCACCCTCGCGGACGGTTCCGCGTACGACTTCGCGGGCGAGTGGACCACCATCGAGATGTACCCGTCGTTGTCGGCCGCCGTCGGCATCGAGGTGACACCGGAGACGAGCCCGGGCGACCTGCGTGCGCTGGCCGATCGGGTGGGTCTCGCCGTGCCGACGGACAAGGGGTGGGGCCACGGCAAGCTGGTCGAGGAGCTGTGGGAGCACAGCTGCGGGGACCAGCTCCACACTCCGACGTTCGTCCGCAACTTCCCCGTGGAGACGTCGCCTCTGGTCCGGGCCCATCGCAGCATCCCCGGTGTGGTGGAGAAGTGGGACCTCTACGTGCGGGGCTTCGAGCTCGCCACCGGCTACTCGGAGCTCGTCGATCCCGTCGTGCAGCGCGAGCGCTTCGTCGATCAGGCCCGGCTGGCGTCGGCCGGCGACGACGAGGCCATGGTCCTCGACGAGGACTTCCTCACCGCCATGGAGTACGCGATGCCGCCCACAACGGGTACGGGAATGGGCATCGACCGCCTTCTGATGGCGCTCACAGGGCTGGGTATTCGCGAGACCATCCTCTTTCCATTGGTGCGTCCCGACCGCGGCTGACGCCCGAATGGAACATTCCACTCGGTACGCTGCAAGGCCTCGGTAATGCGCGCTATTATCGATCCTGCTCAGCGAAAAGTGTCGCTGTGTTCGGAGGGGGGAATGCGTCGAATGGTCAAGAAGGTGACGGTCACGCTGGTCGACGACGTCGACAACGTGCCGGCTGACGAGACGGTGTCGATCGGGTTGGACGGCACGTGGTTCGAGTTGGATCTGTCCAACTCGAACGCCGATGAGCTGCGGAAAGTCATGGATCAGTGGATCCAGCACGCGCGGCGGGTGTCGACGCGGACGACCGGGGGAGGGCCGGCCGCGAGCTCGTCCGGGGGCACGCGGACACGCGGAGCGGCCGATCGGGCGCGCAGTGCTGCAATACGGGAATGGGCGCGCACGCAAGGTTTCGAGATCAGCGCGCGGGGCCGCATATCGTCCGAGATCGTGCGGGCCTGGGAACTTTCTTCGTGATTCTGTCCTGTCTGTCGGAGTCATTGTCATTCGATTGAATGACAATGACTCCAATGGATGGGCGGAATGTCCGTCACGTCTCATCACGCCGACCCATTGCCGTGGGTGCCGATCAGGAGTAGGCCGTTCGCTGCGGGCGAAGGCGGGAACGGTGAATCCGCTGTCGCTCGTGGTAACGAATCTCCGGTGCAGTGCGTTGTGACTGCATACAAGGGTGCCGGTGTCGTCCCGATGGACGCGCCGAGGGCATGGGAGCCACCGTTCGCCGTCGGATGAACTTCCCCGGCGGAGCGGCACTCGAAGGTCACGGCAACTAGAGTGAGAGTCGGGCTCGAGGTTCGGACTAGAGGGTCCGACGCCTGCCCCGTCATCAGTGTGAGGGAGAGCGATGTTCGAGAGGTTCACCGACCGCGCACGGCGCGTCGTCGTCCTGGCCCAAGAAGAGGCCCGGATGCTCAACCACAACTACATCGGCACGGAGCACATCCTGCTGGGTCTCATCCACGAGGGTGAAGGCGTGGCGGCGAAGTCTCTGGAGTCGCTCGGGATCTCCCTCGAAGGTGTACGCAGCCAGGTCGAGGAGATCATCGGCCAGGGCCAGCAGGCACCGTCCGGGCACATCCCGTTCACTCCGCGTGCCAAGAAGGTCCTCGAGCTCAGCCTGCGTGAGGCGCTGCAGCTCGGACACAACTACATCGGCACGGAGCACATCCTGCTCGGCCTCATCCGTGAGGGCGAGGGTGTGGCTGCGCAGGTGCTGGTCAAGCTCGGCGCCGATCTCAACCGCGTGCGCCAGCAGGTCATCCAGCTCCTGTCCGGATACCAGGGCAAGGAGCCCAGCGAGTCCGGCAGCAGCCGCGGCGAGGCGGGCACACCGTCCACGTCGCTGGTGCTCGACCAGTTCGGCCGCAACCTCACGCAGGCCGCACTCGAGGGCAAGCTCGACCCGGTGATCGGACGCGCGAAGGAGATCGAGCGCGTCATGCAGGTGCTGAGCCGCCGTACCAAGAACAACCCGGTGCTCATCGGTGAGCCCGGCGTCGGCAAGACCGCCGTCGTCGAGGGCCTCGCGCAGGCGATCGTCAACGGCGAGGTTCCCGAGACGCTCAAGGACAAGCAGCTCTACACGCTGGACCTGGGCTCGCTCGTCGCCGGCAGCCGGTACCGCGGTGACTTCGAGGAGCGCCTGAAGAAGGTGCTCAAGGAGATCAACACCCGCGGCGACATCATCCTGTTCATCGACGAGCTGCACACGCTCGTCGGCGCGGGTGCTGCCGAGGGCGCGATCGACGCGGCCTCCATCCTGAAGCCGAAGCTCGCTCGTGGTGAGCTCCAGACCATCGGTGCCACCACGCTCGACGAGTACCGCAAGTACATCGAGAAGGACGCGGCCCTCGAGCGTCGCTTCCAGCCGGTGCAGGTCGGCGAGCCGTCGGTCGATCACACGATCGAGATCCTCAAGGGTCTGCGCGACCGGTACGAGGCGCATCACCGCGTCTCGATCACCGACAGCGCGCTCGTGGCGGCCGCGACCCTGGCCGACCGGTACATCAACGACCGCTTCCTGCCGGACAAGGCGATCGACCTCATCGACGAGGCGGGCGCGCGCATGCGCATCCGTCGGATGACGGCGCCGCCGGACCTGCGCGACTTCGACGACAAGATCGCCGATGCTCGTCGGGAGAAGGAGTCCGCGATCGACGCGCAGGACTTCGAGAAGGCCGCCAACCTGCGCGACAAGGAGAAGCAGCTCGTCGCGCAGCGCGCCGAGCGCGAGAAGCAGTGGCGTAGCGGAGACCTCGACGTCATCGCCGAGGTCGACGACAACGAGATCGCCGAGGTCCTGGGCAACTGGACCGGCATCCCCGTGTTCAAGCTGACCGAGGAGGAGACCACGCGTCTCCTGCGCATGGAGGACGAACTCCACAAGCGCATCATCGGCCAGGTCGAGGCGGTCAAGGCGGTCTCGAAGGCCATCCGCCGTACCCGCGCAGGACTGAAGGACCCGAAGCGTCCGTCCGGCTCGTTCATCTTCGCCGGCCCGTCCGGTGTGGGTAAGACGGAGCTGTCGAAGGCTCTGGCGAACTTCCTGTTCGGCGAGGACGACGCGCTCATCCAGATCGACATGGGCGAGTTCCACGACCGGTTCACCGCATCGCGTCTGTTCGGTGCGCCCCCCGGATACGTGGGCTACGAAGAGGGTGGCCAGCTCACCGAGAAGGTGCGCCGCAAGCCGTTCTCCGTGGTGCTGTTCGACGAGATCGAGAAGGCTCACCAGGAGATCTACAACACGCTCCTGCAGGTGCTCGAGGACGGCCGTCTCACAGACGGTCAGGGTCGTACGGTCGACTTCAAGAACACCGTGCTGATCTTCACCTCGAACCTCGGTACGTCGGACATCTCCAAGGCCGTCGGGCTGGGCTTCTCCTCGGGTGAGGGCAGTGGCTCCAACTACGAGCGCATGAAGCTCAAGGTGCACGACGAGCTGAAGAAGCACTTCCGCCCCGAGTTCCTGAACCGCATCGACGACATCGTCGTCTTCCACCAGCTCACCAAGGACGAGATCATCCAGATGGTCGATCTCATGCTGGCGCGAGTGGAGGTTGCGCTCAAGAACAAGGACATGGCCATCGAGGTCACGGACAAGGGCAAGGCGCTCCTGGCCAAGCGTGGATTCGACCCGGTGTTGGGTGCGCGTCCGCTGCGTCGCACGATCCAGCGCGAGATCGAGGACCAGCTGTCCGAGAAGATCCTGTTCGGCGAGATCGAGCCGGGTCAGATCGTGCTGGTCGACGTCGACAACTGGGACGGCGAAGGACAGGGCGAAGACGCAGTCTTCACCTTCCGCGGCGAGAAGAAGCCGATCAGCCTTCCCGACGAGTTGACCGTCGACCTGGCGAAGTCGGGCGAGAGCTCCGAGTAGTACGTACGCACGGCAACGGGCGGGACCCTCACGGGTCTCGCCCGTTCTGCGTTCGTGGTGTCTCTCGCGATGAGTTCGGCCGCACCGCCCGGTCTGTACCGGTATGGCTACTGCAACCGTGAACTCGATGCTCCTGTCCAGCCCCGATCCCGAAGAGCTCGCCCGGTGGTACGGGGAGGTGTTCGAGGCGCCGCCGATGTCGATGGGCACGTACACCGTGATCGACCTCGACGGCTTCTTCGTCATGTTCGACAAGCGTGACGACGTGACGGGCCCGAATCGAGAGGGTGCGCGCGTCGTCCTGAACGTGGAACCGGACGACCCGGAGGCGGTCGCCGGTCGAATCGACGCGCTCGGCGGCGAGTGGGTGAGTCCCCTCGAGAGCCGCGACGGGGACCTGTTCGCCACCGCGAAGGATCCCGACGGCAACTGGATCCAGCTGGTCCGTCTGCGGGACGAGATGGAAGCGCAGATGGGCGCTCCGACGACGCCGTTCTCCGGCATCGCGGTCCGAGACATGGAGGACACCACGCGCTTCTACCGCAATGTCCTGGGCATGCGCGTACTGCCGTCCGAGATGGGTACTTCCTGGATTCGCATCGACCGACGCACCAGCATGCTCGCCTACCCCAAGCCGGATCACGTACCGGCCACGCACACCGTGCTGAACATCCCGACGCGTGACATCGACGCCACGGTCGCCGACCTCACAGCGCGAGGTGTCGAATTCGTCCGATACGACGGGGCACCGCAGGACGACAAGGGTGTCATGCGGGGGAACGGCCCGGACATCGCGTGGTTCACCGACCCGTCCGGCAACGTCCTTGCGGTGATCGCCGTCGACCCGAGCGTCTGACCTGGCATCGGTTCGAAGTCGACAGCCGCTGGATACTCTGAACGAGTCAAGAGTTCCCCAGCGACAAGGATGGCTGATGCCTACTCGTACAGCACGGACAGCATGGAACGGTTCACTCGAGGAAGGCTCGGGACAGGTCGAGCTCTCCAGCTCGAAGGTCGGCACGTACGACGTGTCGTTCCCCAAGCGTGCGGCGGACGACGCGGGCGGCACCACCAGCCCCGAGGAGCTCATCGCCGCAGCGCACTCGTCCTGCTATGCCATGCAACTCTCGGCCGTCATCGCCGAGGCCGGTGGCACTCCGCAGAGCCTCGACGTGACCGCCGAGGTGTCGCTCGGACCGGACGAGGTCGGCTTCAAGCTGACCGGCATCACGATCACGGTGCGCGGTGAGGTCGACGGTCTGGACGCCGACGGCTTCGCGAAGGCAGCGCAGAACGCCAAGGAGACCTGCCCGGTGAGCAAGGCCCTGACGGGCGTCGAGATCACGCTCGACGCCGCTCTCGAGAGCTAACGCAACAGCTCGAACGTCCCCTGGACGACGGCGAACGCGTAGGCGTTGTCCAGGGGGCCGATCGCCTCGTCGGACTGCAGTTGGGTGGCCACCACCCAGTCCTGTCCCCGAGTGTCGGTCAAGAGCCAGGACCCCGCCACGTCGCCCGCGGCGTTGCCGTTCTTGTAGCCCACGTACGGCCAGCGAGCGGGATCGACCTCGGCGCCGGGGTTCAGCGCGAGGACCTGGCGCACGACGTCGCTCTGCGGACCCGTGATCAACGCCGCGTACGCGCGGCAGATGTCGTTCGCGCTGCCGAACCACTCGACTCCGTCCGGCGTACCGGGCCTCGTCGCGATTCCCTGGTAGTCGAGGTCGGCGGTCACCGGATCGACGGGCTCGCTGTCGATGGTGCGATTCTCGATTCCGGCAAGGATGCCGCGGCGGGTCTGCGTGTCGGCGTCGCGCCACTGCGCACGCAGGTCCGGCCGTCCCCACCCGAGCACGAAGAACTCGCGTGTCGTCGGAAAGGGCGTCAGCGCCGCAGGATTCGCGGCGCCCATGATGGTGACCTCGGACTCGACCGCGTCCCGGCCGATGCGATCCATCAGCAGATCGGTCGCCGTGTTGTCGCTGATCGCGATCATCGCGTCGGTCGCCTCGCGCACCGTCACCGGTGTGCCCTCGGGAGCGAACTGCAACTGTCCCGACGGGGCCGACTTGCGTGCGTCGGTCACGGTCAACTGCTCGTCCCACGACAGCGTCCCGTTGTCGACGGCCCGCGCGACCGCGCCGAGCACGTACAGCTTCGCGACGGAGGCGAGCGGCAGGGAGTCGTCCGCGTTCAGGCTGTGAACGGGAGTACAGGTGCCGTCGGTGACGCGGGAGGCGACGTAGGACGTGCGGGCACCGAGAGCGCTGAGCGCAGCGTCCGACGAGGCGAAGGAGTCGACGCCCTCGGTGTCGGGCAGAGCCTGGATCCCGGACAGCAGGCCGTCCTCGGTGGCGCGCAGTCGCAGCGTCACGGGCGCGTTCCGGCCGGTGCTCAGTTGCACGGTGGACTCGAGGCCGTCCTCGGTTCGTTCACCCACGGTGAGGGGGCCACTCGCCAGGATCTGCGCGACGGGACCGAGCAGCCCGCCGACCTGAGCCAGTGCCTGCGCCAGCTCGGGCGCCGCGAAGGAGTCGATCGCGGCCGGGTCGAGCGTGGTGGGGTCCGGCGTCGTGATCCAACCGAGGACGGTGTCGGTGACCGCCGTGATCGGCGCGCCGGCGGCCGGGGCAGCGGTCGTGTCGGCGGGTTCCGTCGTGGATCCGTCGCCGCGCGCGGCTCCCGACTCGAGCAGCGGATCGACGCCTGCGGAGCATCCGGCGAGCGTGAGAGTCGCGGTGACGGCAGCGGCCAGAATGGCGTACCTGCGTGACGTGGGCATGTGTCGCCGACCTCGTTCCCGCTCGAACTGCTGTGGCTCGAACTGCCGTGAAGAACCGACCTTACCTACAGCCATGTCCGGGTTTACCGGTCGGCCGGTCCGTCTCGACGGGCCGGAACGTCCAGGACGACGTCGAACTCCAGCAACGAGGCACCCGAGGCGACCGGCTTCGCCCGCTCACCGGAATGGGCCTCGCGAGCCGGTCCACCCGACCAGGCCTGGAACGACTCCTCGTCCTCCCACTGCGTGACGACGAAGTAGCGGCTCTCGCCCTTGACCGGGCGGAGCAGCTGGAAACCGAGGAAACCGGGTGAGCCGTCGACCGATCCGGCGCGGGCGGCGAAGCGCTTCTCGAGTTCGGGGCCGGCGCCCTCGGGCACCTCGATGGCGTTGATCTTGACCACTGGCATGGACCCGAGGCTACCTGCGACGGTTACGGTCGAGCGATGCTGGACGACCACGGCGGCTCCGGAGTGCCCCTCGTGCTGCTGCACGGCCTGATGGGCGGCCCGGACACGTGGCGGCGGCAGGTGCCCTGGTTGCGGGAGCACGGCCACGTGCTCGCCGCCCGGGCGGCGGGACACGGGCGTGCTGCTCCGGCGACCCTCACCACCGAGGCGTTCGTCGACGAGCTGCGCGAGGCGCTGGCGCCGTTCGAGTCCGTGATCCTGATCGGTCACTCCATGGGCGCGCTCCACGCGTGGTGCCTCGCGGCGCGCGAACCGGAGCGGGTGCGCGGGATCGTCGTCGAGGACATGGCTCCCGACTTCCGCGGTCGCACCTCCGACGGGTGGGCCGCCGTCATCCGTGCGTGGCCCCAGCCGTTCCCCGACGAGGCCGCGGTTCTGGCGTACTTCGGTGACGTCGCGGGGCAGTACTTCCTCGACTCCTTCGAGCGGACGCCGGACGGGCTGCACCTGCACGGAGACGTGGACACGTTCGCGGCGATCTCGGACGAATGGGGACGACGCGACTTCTGGGACGAGTGGCGAGCAGTGCGTGCTCCCGCGCTGCTGCTCGAGGCGGAGCACACGGTCACTCCAGCGGGTCAGATGGCGAGAATGGCTGCACTGCATCACGACTCGACGTACGAGGTGGTCGCCGGCGCCGGGCATCTGGTGCACGACGATCGGCCGGGGGAGTACCGGCGCGCTGTCGAGTCGTTCCTACGAGCCCTCCCCGGCGAGCGCGAAGGCGCCGGCGGACGTCTGCTCGACGAGCCCGTCGACCAGTAGCGAGTTCAGGGCACGGTCACGTTGGCCGGGATCGGTCGTCCACACCAGATCGAGCTCGGACTTCTCCACCGGACCCATCGTGGAGCGCAGTACGTCCATCAGTTTTCCGCGCACCTGCCGATCGGTTCCGGCGAACTTCTGCACCTTCCTCGGCGGTCCGTCGTGCGCCGGCCGACCGGCCTCGACCCACGCGCACGACGGGAGCGGGCAGTCCGCGCAGGCGGGATTGCGTGCGCTGCAGATGACGGCGCCGAGCTCCATCAGTGCCGCCGACAGAGTGGCCGCGGTGGCGACGTCCTCGGGTAGCAAGGCCTCGGTGTCTGCGAGATCTCGTGTGGTGCTGGGGTTTCCGGGCTCGGCGCGGCCGTGGACCGCACGGGCGACGACGCGCCGCACGTTGGTGTCGACGACGGGAACCCGCTGCCCGTAGGCGAAGCAGGCGACGGCGCGCGCGGTGTACGCCCCGACACCCGGCAGGGTCAGCAGCGTCTCGACATCCGACGGCGTCTCGTCGCCGTGGTGCTCGGCGAGGACGGCGGCGCAGTCGTGCAGGCGTGCGGCGCGACGGGGATAGCCGAGCTTGCCCCAGGCCCGCAGGACGTCGGCCCGCGACGACGCGGCCATGGCGGACGGCACCGGCCAACGCTGTACCCACTCGACCCAGATCGGAGCGACCCGCGCCACCGGAGTCTGCTGCAGCATCACCTCGCTCATCAGGATCTGCCACCCGCTGACACCGCTACGGCGCCAGGGCAGATCCCTGGCCTCGCGTCGGTACCACGAGACCAGAACCTCGCTGTCCATGTCTGTGATCCTTCCCGGAAGTCGGGGCCGCCACCGGCGGGTGACTCATGTTTCGGTAACAATGAGGCCATGCCTAATTCGAGTCCCCGCTCAGCATGGAACGCACTCGTCGAGGGTAATCGCCGTTTCGTCGACGGCCGCCCGGAGCATCCCAGCCAGGGGGTGGATCACCGCGCGTCGCTCGTCGACGGTCAACACCCCACCGCGATCGTCTTCGGGTGCTCCGATTCCCGGGTGGCAGCCGAGATCATCTTCGACCAGGGCCTCGGCGACATGTTCGTCGTCCGCACGGCCGGCCAGGTCGTCGACTCGGCCGTTCTGGGTTCCCTGGAGTTCGGCGCCGAGGTCCTCGAAGCGCCCCTGATCGTCATTCTCGGCCACGACAGCTGTGGCGCCGTCAAGGCGACCATCAACGCGCTGGACGAGGGCACCGTCCCCGGTGGCTTCATCCGCGACATCGTCGAGCGGGTCACGCCGTCCGTCCTCAACGCCCACCGACTGGGGTACACGCGCGCCGACGACGTCGAGGCGCGCCACGTCCTCGAGACCGGGAAGCTGCTGATCGATCGGTCGTCGATCCTCGAGAAGCGCGTCGCCGCGGGAAAACTCGCCATCGTCGGCCTGACGTACAAGCTGGCCGAGGGCAAGGTGGAGTTCCAGGGCGCGCTGGGCGACATCGGACACGTCGAGATGGGGTCGACCGACCGCACCGATGCGAGTGATCTGCTCACCTCGTCAGCGACGGCGAGCGACACGCCGTAGTAGGTGCCGCTCGGTCACCGCGTCGGCACATACGGTTGACCTGTGCTCGAGCCGAACGGACCCTTGCCTCCCGAGATCTACTGGCGACGCCGCGCGCTCGCGATCGGTGGCGCAGTGGTGGTCATCGGACTCGTGGTGTGGCTGGTGGTGTCGCTCGCCGGTGGCGGGTCGCAGGATTCCGAGTCCACCGCGGCGTCGGCCTCGCTCGCACCGTCCGCTGCCACGACGTACCGCCCCGACGCGTCCGCGACCGGAGGCTCAGCTCCGGCAGGAGGTTCCGGTGGTGGCGGAGACGCCGCGTCCTCGTCGTCGGCGACGTCCACGTCCGCCACGACGTCCTCTGCGCCCGTCGCTCCCGGTCAGTGCGCGGATCAGTCTCTCGCCGTGAAGGCCTCGCCCGATCAGCCGTCCTACCCCGCGGGGCAGGAGCCGGCGTTCACCGTCGTCGTCACCAACATCGGAACCTCGGCGTGCGAGCGCGATCTGGGTTCGGGTCTGCAGCAGGTGCTGGTCTACACGCTGGAGGGGCAGCGACTCTGGTCGAACGTCGACTGCTTCCCCACCACGACTCCCGACATCCGCACGCTGCAGCCCGGTGAGCAGGCGCCGTTCGCCGTGAAGTGGTCCGCGACCACCTCCGAGCCCGGGTGCGCGGCGCCGCGGAACCCGGTGGGACCCGGCGGATACAGCGTGGTCGGCCAGCTCGGCCAGCTGCGCAGCGCGCCGGAGACGTTCAACATCACGTAGCGCACGTCCGTTCCGCGTCAGCGAGGTCGGTTCCCGCGGCAGTTCCGCGTTCCGGCAGGTGCTGCAGTCGCAGAGCAACGAAACCCCTCCGGGAAGACCGGCCGATCAATCGAACGGGAAGGCCGGAGGCCGGCCGATTAGTCGAAGGGCCCCGAGATGCTGGCCTCGGCCATGCGGGACAGGCCTTCTCTGATGTGCCGGGCCCACAGCCCACCGATGCCCTCGACGGACTGCAGGTCGGCTGCGGTGGCGGCCAGCAGTGTCTGCAGGGTGCCGAAGTGCCCGACCAGTCGGTGGATCTGCGTGAACTGCAGCCGCGGAACGCGGGTGAGCAACCGGTACCCGCGGGGACTCATCGGTGCGTCGAGCGCCTCGATGGTGCCGGGGTAGCCGAAGGCACGAGCGATGACCGTGAGGTCGAGCAGGTCGACGTCGGTGAGCCGGTCGAGTGCCGCGAGGGAGCGTTCGACGGCCGCGGTGGTGGGTGTGTCGGTGCCGGCGAGGTAGTCGCGGACGACGAGTTGGCGCGCGGAGTCGTTGTCGCCCACCAGTTCTTCGAGCTGCAGGGCGAGCTGGCGCCCGTCGATACCGAGCTCGAGAACGTTCTGTTCGATCTCGACGGACACGCGCCGGACCATCTCGAGGCGCTGCGCGACGGTGAGCGCGTCGCGCAACGTCACCGAGTCCTCGATCTCCGTGACGGACAGTTGGCGGCTGACCTCGTCGAGGCGCGCCTTGTACCGCTCGAGGGTGGCCACGGCCTGGTTGGCGCGGGACAGGATGGTCGCGGAACCCTCGATGACGTGCCGGGTTCCGCCGACGTAGACGCTGAGGATGCTCATCGACTGGCTGACGGACACCACGGGGTAGCCGGTGTGGATCGCGGTGCGCTCGGCGGCGCGGTGGCGGGTACCGGACTCGACCGTGGGGATGGTGTGGTCGGGGACGAGCTGCACGTTGGCGCGGACGATGCGCGAACCGTCGGTGGACAACACGACGGCGCCGTCCATCTTGGACAGTTCGCGGAGCCGGGTGGGGGCGAACTCGACATCGAGGTCGAAGCCGCCGTCGCAGATGCTCTCGACCTGTTCGTCGTACCCGAGGACGATCAGTCCGCCGGTGCGGCCACGCAGGATGCGCTCGAGACCGTCGCGCAACGTGGTGCCCGGGGCGAGGTCGGCGATGGCGTCACGCAGGGACGAATGGGGTACCGGGAAGCCGAGGGAGATGCCCGGAGTCGTCACGGTGTCGGTCACTGGTCCCCCTCCCACGTCGTTCCCGGTTGCCGGTGGTGCAGAGTCAGGGTACCGGTACTCACCGCACCGGCGTTCCGTCCGCGGGTCGAGTGGTCTACTTCCGTCGTCGCTCGAAGGCCCCCTGCATCGCGCCGGCGACGTCGGTGACCCGGACGACCCGCATGCCCGGTGGATCTCCGGCCGTGTCGTCCTTCACGCCGCGACGCTGGTCGGACGGGACGATCGCGGAGGTGAACCCCAGCCGCGCGGCCTCGGCGAGGCGCCGGTCGACGCCGACCACGCGCCGGACCTCCCCGGCCAGCCCCACCTCGCCGAGCACCACCATTCCCGGGGGCAGGGCGGTGTCACGGGCCGCGGAGGCGACCGCGAGTGCCAACGCGAGATCGACGACGGGCTCGGTGGTCCGCATACCGCCGATGGTGGCGGCGTAGACCTCCCGGCTGCTGAGCTGCACGCCGCAGCGACGTTCGAGGACCGCGAGGATCATCGACACCCGGGCGGCGTCCAGACCGCTGACGGCCCGGCGGGGCGTGGGCATGTGCGACGGCGCGACGAGCGCCTGGACCTCCGCGAGCAGGGCCCGCTTGCCGTCCATCGTGACGGTGACGGCGGTGCCGGGGACCGAGTCGGCGCGGTGGTGCAGGAACAGGCCGGACGGATCGCTGACGCCGTGGATGCCGCCCTCGCGCAGTTCGAAGCAGCCCACCTCGTCGGCGGCGCCGAAGCGGTTCTTGACGCCGCGGACCATGCGCAGGGTGGAGTGCTTGTCGCCCTCGAAGTGCAGGACGACGTCGACGAGGTGCTCGAGCGAGCGCGGCCCGGCGACCGCGCCGTCCTTCGTGACGTGGCCGACGAGGATGACGGCCGTGCCGCTGCCCTTGGCGAGGGACGTCAGCGCCGAGGTGATGGCACGGACCTGGGTGACGCCGCCGATGACGCCGTCCACGTCGGACGCCTGCATGGTCTGCACGGAGTCGACGACGACGAGAGTGGGCGCGACCTGGTCGACGTGGCCGAAGATGGTGGCCAGGTCGTTCTCTGCGGCGAGGAACACGCGCTCGTGCACGGCGCCTGTCCGGTCGGCGCGCAGACGCACCTGCCCCGCCGACTCCTCACCCGTGACGTAGAGCGCGATGTCCTGCGGGCTGCGCTCGGCCCACTGCTTGACCACCTCGAGCAGGAGGGTGGACTTGCCGACGCCCGGTTCACCCGCGAGCAGCACCACCGAGCCGGGCACGATGCCGCCGCCGAGCACGCGGTCGAGCTCGTCGACCCCGGTGGGACGGGCGATGGAGGACGTGCTGGAGACCTGTGTGAGCGGAAGTGCCGGCGACGTCGGGATCATCGACGCGCCGCCCGCCCGAACGGCGCTCGCACCCGCGCGGGACGACACGGAGGCGAGGAGGGTGACCTCGTCCATCGAGCCCCACGTCTCGCACTCGGGGCAGCGGCCGACCCACTTGGCCACGGTGTGCTGACAGGCCGAACAGCGATAACTGGTACGAGTCTTGGCCACTCGCGAAGACTAGAGGTGTCTACCGACAGGAATGCTCGGCCGACGGGGGACCGTCAGCCGTTGGCCTCTTCGTCGAGGCGCGGGGTGACGGGGCCCGGATCGACGGGCACGCTGACGGTGACGTCGCCGGCCTGCTGGAACGTGAAGGTGACCGGGACGGTGAGTCCGGGGCGCACGTTCTCGGAGAGGTCTTCCATCACGGCGGTGATGGACTGCGACCCCTCGGGGGCGGTGGGGTCCTGGTCCGCGGGCACTCCGGACGCGACGGACGCCTGAGCCGGGATCTCGATGGAGGTGCCACCGGTGGCACCGGTGACGACGACCTCGGCGGCACCCTCGGTCTCGATGCCGGTGATGCGGTCCGGTGTGGTCTCGCTGGTGTTGATCGCCGTGAAGATCAGCTCCGCGCGGCCACCGGGCTCGAGCACGAACTCGTCGGAGGAGGGGTAGGCGACGTGCACGTTGCGCAGGGAGACGGTGCCCTGGTCCGCGCCGTTACCGTTGACCGCGGCGACCTGCGTCGCCGTCTGGGAGATCTGCCCGGCGCTGCACGCGGAGAGGCTGATCACCGTGCCGAGAGCGAGCGCGACGCCGGTCGCGACTCGGGCCGGCCGGATCCGGGCGGTAGATGCGGTCACTGGTCGTCCTCCACTGGTCGTCATCGAGAGTTGTGCCGACGGGCGGCCACCACCACGCAGCGTAGTAGTTCGCCGTCCGGACGTGTGGATCGGGTGACGCCAGTCGGTGCCGGAGCGGGCCGAACAGCCTGCTCGATACATGTATCCCGCCCCCTGTCAAGAGCGTCCCCACCAGCCCTGTGCCCCTGACCTGCACCGTTGGAACGACCCCGGATCGGAGGCGTGTTAAACTGGCCATATCGAAAGGGGCACCGAACACATGATTTTCAAGGTCGGAGACACCGTCGTTTACCCGCACCACGGAGCGGCGCTGATCGAAAATATCGAGACACGCACCATCAAGGGCGAGGCCAAGGAATACCTCGTTCTCAAGGTAGCCCAGGGTGATCTCACCGTTCGAGTTCCTGCCGACAACGCCGAGTACGTGGGTGTCCGGGACGTCGTCGGCCAGGAGGGTCTGGACAAGGTGTTCCAGGTTCTCCGCGCGCCGCACACCGAGGAGCCCACCAACTGGTCGCGCCGGTACAAGGCCAACCTGGAGAAGCTCGCGTCGGGTGACGTGAACAAGGTGGCCGAGGTCGTGCGCGATCTGTGGCGTCGTGAGCAGGACCGCGGCCTGTCCGCTGGTGAGAAGCGCATGCTGGCGAAGGCACGTCAGATCCTGGTCGGCGAGCTCGCACTCGCCGAGGGAACCGACGAAGTGAGGGCGGACTCCATGCTGGACGAGGTTCTGGCCGCGGCGTCCTGACGCGCGTGTGACGGACGTCGTCGCGCTCGTTCCGGCAGCCGGATCGGGCGTACGCCTAGGGGAGAACATGCCCAAGGCGTTCGTGGAACTCGCGGGACGCACTCTGCTCGAGTGGGCGCTGGACGGCCTGTCGGCCTCCGGCGCCCTTTCTCGTGTCGTGGTGGTGGTCCCGAACGTTCTGCAGGACACGACCTCTCGTCTGGTCGAGTCCTGCGTCCTGCCGGTCGACGTCGTCGTCGGCGGAGCCGAGCGCACCGATTCGGTGCGGGCCGGCCTGGCAGTGGCCGGTGCGGCGGACATCGTGCTCGTGCACGACGCCGCACGCTGCCTGACGCCGCCGAGTCTGATCACCCGCGTCGTCGAGGCGGTCGGCGCCGGTGCGTCGGCCGTGGTGCCGGTGCTGCCCGTCGTCGACACGATGAAGTCCGTCGATGCCGACGGTGTGGTCACCGGAACGATCGACCGGGCCACGCTTCGCTCGGTGCAGACGCCGCAGGGATTCGACGGGGTGACCCTGAGGCGTGCCTACGATTCCTTTCCCGATACGGCCACCGACGACGCCGGCCTGGTCGAACGTCTGGGAGTTCACGTGCACACGGTCGTCGGCGACGCCGAGGCCTTCAAGATCACCACCCCGATGGATCTGGTCCTGGCTCGCGCACTCGTCGCCCGCCGGACACAGTCGTGAGAGGGAGACCATGCGCGTAGGGATCGGTTCCGACGTCCACCCCGTCGAGGTGGGGCGTGAGTGCTGGATCGCCGGACTGTTGTTCGAGGACGCCGACGGCTGTGCCGGGCATTCCGACGGCGACGTCGCGGCGCACGCACTCTGCGACGCGCTGCTGTCCGCGGCCGGTCTGGGAGATCTGGGCTCGGTGTTCGGCACGGGTCGCCCAGAATGGGACGGCGTCAGCGGCGCCACCATGCTCATGCACGTCCGCGAACTGCTCGCGCAGCAGTCGATGCGCGTGGGCAACGCCGCGGTCCAGGTCATCGGCAATCGTCCGCGCGTCGGCCCACGTCGGGTGGAGGCGCAGACACTGCTCACGAACATCCTGGGGGCGCCCGTCTCCGTCTCGGCCACCACGACCGACGGGCTCGGCCTGACCGGCCGCGGCGAGGGTGTGGCCGCGATCGCCACCGCTCTCGTGCTGGAGAGTGCGGTCCCGGACGACGCTCGCGTGGTACAGGGCGAGTCGAATCCCCGGTAGGATCGGCCGTCGTGACCCTGCGCTTCTACGACACCGCGACCAGGGCCGTGCGTGAGTTCACTCCGCTGGCCCCCGGACACGCCTCGGTGTATCTGTGCGGGGCCACGGTCCAGGGGCATCCCCACATCGGTCACGTGCGCAGCGGCGTCGCGTTCGACGTCCTTCGGCGGTGGCTGACGGCCGCCGGCTACGACGTCGCCTTCGTCCGCAACGTCACCGACATCGACGACAAGATCCTGAACAAGGCCGCCGACGCCGGCCGTCCGTGGTGGGAGTGGGCGGCGACGTACGAGCGCTCCTTCACCGCGGCCTACGACGCCCTCGGTGTGCTTCCCCCGTCGGCCGAACCGCGCGCCACGGGTCACATCACGCAGATGGTCGAGCTGATCGGTCGGTTGATCGACGCGGGTCACGCGTACGCGGCCGCCGGCGACGTCTACTTCGACGTGCGGAGCTGGGGCGAGTACGGCGCTCTGTCCGGGCACAGGCTCGACGACGTCCACCAGGGTGAGAGCGTCGGTGCGGGCAAGCGCGATCCGCGCGACTTCACGCTGTGGAAGACGGCCAAGCCCGGCGAGCCGTCGTGGCCCACCCCGTGGGGACGCGGCCGACCCGGGTGGCACATCGAGTGCTCCGCGATGGCGGAGACCTACCTCGGGTCCGCGTTCGACATCCATTGCGGTGGACTGGATCTGGTGTTCCCGCACCACGAGAACGAGCTGGCCCAGTCCCACGCCGCGGGGGACGGTTTCGCGCAGTACTGGCTGCACAACGGCTGGGTCACCATGAGCGGCGAGAAGATGTCGAAGTCGCTCGGCAACGTCGTCTCCATCCCGACGATGCTCGAGACCGTGCGTCCGCAGGAACTGCGCTACTACCTCGGCAGCGCGCACTACCGGTCGATGCTCGAGTACTCCGCCGAGGCACTGCAGGAAGCGGCATCGGCGTACCGGAGCATCGAGGCGTTCGTGACGAAGACTGCGGAGCGCGCGGGCGAGGTGCCGATCGGTACCTGGACGCCCGCGTTCGCCGAGGCGCTCGACGACGATCTCTCGGTGCCCAAGGCGCTCGCCGAGATCCACGGACTCCGCCGCGAGGGCAACAGTGCGTTGGCCGCGGGGAAGCTGGACGAGGCTGTCGAGGCTGCGTCGTCCGTCCGCGCCATGACGTCGATCCTCGGCGTGGATCCCCTCGATCCGCACTGGGCGTCCGGCTCGGCCGACGCGTCGGCGGAACGGGCGGCGCTCGATCTGCTCATCGCGGACGACCTCGAGCTGCGCAGCGCCGCCAAGGCAGGCAAGGACTGGCCGACGGCCGACCGTATTCGTGACCGCCTCGCCCGCGCGGGCGTGGAGGTCACCGACACCCCGAACGGCCCGGAATGGTCGATCGCACAGCCGGAAGGCACGGAGAAGTAATGGCAGGCAATTCGAGTCGACGCGGAGCGGTGCGCAAGACCGGCACCAAGAAGGGCCAGACAGTCGGGTCCGGCGGCAAGCGCAGCAAGGGCCTCGAGGGCCGCGGCGCGACCCCGCCGGCGGCCGAGCGCACCAAGCACGCCCGGCGCGCACGGCCGACCAGCCGGGACGCGTCCGGCTCGGGTCGCGGCCGTCCGCCGGTCCGCAAGACCGAGGACGGTCCGGAGAACGTGCTGGGCCGCAACCCGGTGCTGGAGTGCCTGCGCGCGGGAGTGCCGGCGACAGCGCTGTACGTCGCGTCGGGCACCGAGGCCGACGATCGGCTGAAGGAGAGCGTCCAGATCGCCGCGGACAAGGGCATCTCGATCCTGGAGGTCTCCCGCACCGATCTCGATCGGATGAGTGCCAACGGCATGCACCAGGGCATCGCGCTCCAGGTGCCGCCGTACCGGTACGCCCACCCCGACGATCTCCTCTCGCAGGCGCGCCAGCGTCAGGAGCCGCCGCTGCTGGTCGCTCTCGACAACATCACCGACCCCCGCAACCTCGGTGCCGTCGTCCGGTCGGTCGCAGCGTTCGGTGGACACGGCGTGGTCATCCCGCAGCGACGCAGCGCGAGTGTCACGGCCGTCGCGTGGCGCACCAGTGCCGGCGCGGCAGCGCGTCTCCCCGTCGCCCGTGCGACCAATCTGACTCGGACGCTGAAGGATTGGGCCGACAAGGGTGTCATGGTCGTCGGTCTCGACGCCGACGGCGATACCTCGCTGGACGACTTCGACGGCACCGGGCCGATCGTGGTGGTCGTCGGGTCCGAGGGCAAGGGTCTGTCCCGCCTCGTCCGCGACAACTGCGACAGCATCCTGTCGATCCCCATGGCCGGTCCGGTGGAGTCGCTCAACGCGTCCGTCGCAGCGGGTGTCGTGCTCGCGGGCATCGCACGGCAGCGCCGGGGCTGAACCCGGCTCAGTGGACGCGCACCGACTCGATGAACGGGGTCGGCAGCTGAGCTCCAATCTGGGTCGGATGGGGTGCGCACACCCGTTGCCTGAACCGCACACCCTGTGCAGTCGGCGGTGAGGGGTGTGCGCTCACCGGAGAGGGTGTGCACACGCTCCGCAGTGCGATCGGTGTCGGTGGTCGGGTGCAGAATCGTCCTGTGACCCGGAGCACTTACTTCACCGCCAGCACCCTCGACGGCTACCTCGCCGACGAGAACGACTCTCTCGAGTGGCTCTTCCGTCAGGACATCGACGAGCACGGCCCGATGAACTACGGCGACTTCATCGCGGACATCGGCGCGATCGTCATGGGCGCCACGACCTACGCCTGGGTCCTCGACCACAACGAGTCGACCGGGGAGGCATGGTCGTACGACATGCCGGCGTGGGTGGTGACCCATCGAGACTTCGCGGACTCCGAGCACGACGTTCGATTCGCCGCCGGAGACGTCGCCGACCTCTGGCCGGCGATCGAGGAGTCCGCCGGCGGCAAGGACGTCTGGATCGTAGGTGGCGGTGACCTGGCAGCACAGTTCGCCGAGGCCGGCCACCTGGATCGGATCGTCGTCTCGATCGCGCCGGTCACCCTCGGCGCCGGCAGGCCGCTGTTCCCGCGTCGGTTCGATCTCCGACTCGTGGACTTCGCGCGCAACGGCGCGTTCCTCTGCGCGGAGTACGACGTCGTGGAACCGCACGCGCAGACCTGAGTCCTGTCATCATCTGTCCATGACAGCGGCGGGTCGCAGAGTGCGCGGTGTGGTCCTGGTGGCCGTGGTGATCGCCGCGTACGTCGCGGTGGTGCTCACCTACGCGCTGGGGAGCCCGCCGAACGGACCCGACCTCCGTGAGGCCGCACCCGACGCCGCGCTCGTCTACCTCGACGTGGACACCGTCTCCGGTGAGAACTTCTCGCTCGACGCCCGCGTGTCCGTGTATCCGGGGACCGAGTTGACCGATGCCGACGGCAACCTGGTCGACGACCTGATCGTCGACGTGACGCCGACCGCGAGCGCCGGCACCCTGACGTTCCCCAGCGGGACTCGCGTGGGCCCGCTCCCGGTCTCCCTGTACGCGGACGGCGACATCCGGCGATGGCCGTTCGACACCTACGACGCGTCGTCGATCCAGGTGCGGGTGTTCTCCGGCGCCGGCGCGGACCGGCAGCCCGTACCCGCCGAGATCGTGGTGACCGACTCGCTCACGTCCTGGGCGGTGGAGGCCGTCGACATCGACTCCTCCTCGGCGCAGGCCTTCGACATCCGCGTCGCGCGCACGGTGGGCACCACGATCTTCGACATCGCGATCTGTGTGGTCCTGGTAGTGCTGCCGCTGTGCACGCTGTTCGTGTCGATCCAGACGCTGCGCCGCCGCAAGCAGTTCCTGCCGCCGATCATGACGTGGTTCGCGGTGACGCTCTTCGCGGTGCTGCCCATCCGCAACCTGTTCCCCGGCGCTCCGCCGATCGGGTCGTGGGTCGACTACACCGTGGTGCTGTGGGTGGTGGCGGGTCTGGTGACGGCGATGGTGCTCTACGTCGTCGCGTGGTGGCGCCAGGGCCCCTAGGTCGAGCGCGACCGGGGTGGGGCTCGTCCGCGCGTACCGTCGAGTCATGATCGAACGGCTGAGGACGACGGTGACACAGGTGGCCGAGGCCGCACTGGGAATCGTGGGGGTTCGGGTGGGTACCGAGGAACCACCCCACACCACCGAGTCGCTCACGGGGGCGGTCGAGATTCGCCGATACGAACCCCGGATCGCGGCGGAGACCGTCGTGGACGCCGACGAGGAACGCGCCCGTAACGAAGGCTTCCGCCGGCTGGCCGGGTACATCTTCGGGGGCAATCAGGGATCCGGCAGGATCGCGATGACGGCTCCCGTTGGGCAGTCGGCGTCGCGCGGGCAGACCATCGCGATGACCGCACCCGTGTCGCGCGCCGCGAGCGACGAGGGATGGGTCGTCCGGTTCTTCATGCCGTCGCGATGGACGATGGACACTCTGCCGGCGCCGAAGGACGATCGGGTGCGCCTGGTGGAGGTGCCGGCCGAGACGGTGGCGGTGCTGCGGTTCAGCGGTGACCGCGGTGCGCGGGCCGTGGCCGAGCGCACCACGGAGCTGCTGGAGATCCTGAAGTCCCGCGGCATCGACACGACCGGCGAGCCGATGTCCTGGTTCTACGACCCGCCCTGGACGGTGTCGTTCCGCCGCCGCAACGAGATCGCCGTTCCTGTCTCCCGATGATCAGACACTGAAGCGGATCGTCTGTCCCGGCGCACACTGCGCCGCGGATCCGAGGTCCGCCGACACCACGACGGCGATCACCGGGTAGCCGCCGGTCACCGGATGGTCGACGAGGAACAACACGGGCAGTCCCGACGGCGGTACCTGCAGTGCGCCGGTCACCATTCCCTCGCTCGGGAGTTCGTCCTCCCGCGATCGCGACAGTGGCTCGGCGCCCTGGAGTTTCATGCCGACGCGGTCCGAATCCGTCCGCACCGTCCAAGGTTGGGCGAGCAGCAGGTCGAGCGCGTCGTCGGTGAACCGGTCCGCGCGCGGGCCGGGAATCACCCGCAGGGTCGTCCGGTGCTCGAACGGGTACGGATTCATGTCCGCCCGAGGCCAGTCCTCGGCGTCGTGACCGATCGGCAGCAGGGCGCCGGGCGCCACTCGCTCGGGTCCGATGCCGGACAGGGAGTCGGTCGATCGGCTCCCGAGAACCCGGGGCACGTCGATGCCGCCGCGGACGGCGACGTACGTGCGCAGTCCCACCGGTGCCCAGTCGAGGCGGATCTCGGCGCCCGACCCCACCACGACCACGGCGCCGTGCCCCTGCGGCACGCCGTCCACCGTGAACGGGGTCGGAGCCCCCGTCACCGCCAGAACCACCTCGGTGCGTGCGCGCAGCACCAGTCCGCCGAGTGTCACCTCGAGCGTCGCGGCGTCGATCATGTTCCCCACCAACCGATTCGCCGCGTCGTGCGAGCGTCGATCGGCTGCGCCGGACGTGCCGACGCCGAGCGAGGACCACCCGGTCCGTCCGCGGTCCTGCACAGTCGTCAGCGGCCCGGTCGCCAGTACCTCGAGCATCACGTCACCGCGCGGAACTGCACGCGCGTGCCGGGCGCGAGCAGCGCGGGGTCGTCCCGGTTCACGTCCCACAGCGCCGCGTCGGTGCTGCCGATGATCTGCCACCCGCCGGGCGACGAGGTCGGGTACACCCCGGTGTACTCGCCGGCCAGAGCCACGGATCCCGCCGGCACCGAGGTGGCGCGGATCGGCGCGGCGCGGGATCGACAACGGATCGGAACCGACCAGGTACGCGAAGCCGGGGGAGAAGCCGCAGAACGCGGCGGTCCACACCTGACCGGTGTGCACGGCGACGATGTCCAGTCCCGTTGTCGCACAGACCTCGTCGAGATCGGGCCCGTCGTATCGGACGTCGATCGTGATCGTCTCACCGGAGTAGCCGAGCACCTGCGCCGGTGGCGTCTCGCGGAGCCACGCCGACACCCGTGCGGGTTCCGCGTCCTCGGTGAGGATCACCAGCACGGTGGCGGCGGCGGGGATCATCTCGGCGATTCCCGGGTGCCCGACGGCCCACCCGGCGTGGTGCGCCGCGACTGTGCGGACGTCGTCGAGATCGACCAGCAGGGCGCGGTCGCCCGCCGGGGCGATCCTCACGACACGAACGGGGTCAGGGTGACGCCGTTGCGGGACAACACCGCACGCACGGCCAGGGCCATGTCCACCGCGGCGGGGGTGTCGCCGTGCAGGCACACCGAGTCGGCGTTCACCGGCACCGTCACCCCGTCGACGGAGTCCACGACGCCCTCGGTGACCATCCGCAGCACGCGTCGTGCCACCGCTTCGACGTCGGACAGGACCGCACCGGGGTCGCGGCGGGAGATTAGGGTTCCCGCTGCCGTGTAGCCGCGATCGGCGAACGCCTCGGTGACGGTCCGCAGGCCCGCCCGCGCGGCGATCTCGAGGAATGCCGAGCCGGGCAGCCCCAGGACGGGCAGGCCGGGGTCGTACGCGGCGACGGCGTCGACGACCGCCTGTGCCTGTACTCGGTGGTGCACGATCGTGTTGTACAGCGCTCCATGTGGTTTGACGTACCGCACGCGTCCGCCGACGGAGCGCGCCAGGCCGTCGAGAGCCCCGATCTGGTAGATCACGTCGGCGCGCAGGTCCTCCGCGGTGATGTCGAGGAAGCGCCTGCCGAAGCCGACGAGGTCCCGGTACCCCACCTGAGCGCCGATACGCACGTCGGACCGGACGGCGTCGGCGCACGTCCGCAGCAGCGTGGCCGGATCACCCGCATGGAAGCCGCACGCGATGTTGGCGCTGGTGACCACACGCAGCATCGCCGCGTCGTCACCGAGCGTCCAGGTGCCGAAGCCCTCGCCGAGATCGGAGTTCAGATCGACCATCCACACGAGGGTAACGGTCAGGCTTGGACGACGGTGCGGGACGGTGTGCGTCGACCGACCGCCCGGCAGACGAGGTAGATGACGAACGAGATGGTGGTGACGAAGGTCGAGACCGGCACCCCGGGAGCGAGCGAGAGCAGGATGCCGCCCACGGCCGCGACCTCGGCGAAGAGGATCGAGAGCCACGTCGCCGTGACGGGGTTGGCGGTGACGCGGGACGCCGCTGCCGCGGGCGTGATGAGAAGCGAGAGCACCAGCAGGGCGCCGACGATCTGGACGCCGAGCGCACACGCGACACCGACGAGGATCGCGAACACGATGGACAGCAGTCGCATCGGTACGCCGCGCGCCTCGGCGCCCTCGGGATCGGTGCTGGCGAACAGCAGGGGCCGGTAGACCACGAAGAGCACGACGATGACGACGAGCGCCACCGCGAGCAGCAGGCCGAGACCCGTGCTGCCGACGCCGACGATCTGCCCGACCAGCAGCGAGAAACTGGTGCCGGTGCGGCCGGGATACGCCCACAGGAAGAGCACCGACAGGCCGAGCCCGAAGCTCATGATGACGCCGATGACGGAGTCGCGTTCGCGCGCACGACGGCCCAGCAGGGCGAACAGGACCGCCGCGATGACGGATCCCAGGATGGCGCCGACCCCGACGGCCAACCCCACCAGCAGGGCCGCGGACGCGCCGGTGAGGGACAGCTCGGACGAGCCGTGGACGGCGAACGACCACTGTCGACTGACGATGAGGGGGCCGAGCGCCCCGGCGAGCACACCGAGGATCGCCGCGGCGATCAGCGCCTGCTGCACGAAGTCGTAGGTGAGGAGATCGGCCGTCGTACCGAAGTCGAATGCCTTGCTCAGGGCGTCGAGAACCTTGTCCATGCCTACTCCGACTCGTCCACGTGGTGCATGCCGCCGGCGCTCCCGAGGGCGTCCATGGCGTCTCCGGTGCCGACGACCACCAGCCGCCCGCGGACGCGCAGGACCTCGACGTCGGTGTCGTACAGCTCGGAGAGCACCTCGGAGGTCATCACCTCCTCGGTGGTGCCGATGCGGAACTTGCCGTCGACGAGGTAGACCACCCGGTCGACGATCGGCAGGATCGGGTTGAGCTCGTGCGTCACGAACACCACCGAGGTGCCGTGCGAGCGCCGACGCTGGTCGATCAAGTGCGCGACGACCTGCTGGTTGGCGAGGTCGAGGCTCAGCAGCGGTTCGTCGCAGAGCAGCACGTCCGGATCGCCGACGAGTGCCTGCGCGACGCGGAGCCGCTGCTGCTCACCGCCGCTCATCTGCCCCAGCGGCGCGTCGGCGAACGCGTCCGCACCGACCGAGGCGACGGCGATGTCGACGGCCTCGCGACGGGCATGGCGCCCACGGAAGCCGATGCCCCAGCGGTGTCCGTCCCACCCCAGGCCGACGAAGTCGCGCCCGCGCAGCGGAACGCCCTCGTCGATGGCCTTCTGCTGGGGGATGTAGCCGACGGAGGATCGACCGCCGGCGATGGTCGCGGTGCCGGCGGTGAGGTGGGCCTGCCCGAGCAGCACCTTGAGGAGCGACGTCTTGCCGGAGCCGTTCGGGCCCAGCACGGCGACGAACTCGCCCGGTGCGACCTCGAGGTCGAGATCGGACCAGAGCACCCGGTCGCCGTAGGCGAGGGTGGCTCCGGTCAGTCGGACAGCGGTCACACGACCCCCAGCGCGTCGGCGAGATCCTGCGCCGCCGTGCGCTGCCAGGAGACGTAGTCCTGCCCTGCGGGCAGGGTCTCGGTGACCTCGACGACGCGGATGCCGTTCTCCTCGGCAATGCGGCGCACGTCCTCGGTCACGGGCGTCCTCCGTCTGAATGTTGTAGACCAGCACGTCGACGCCCTTGCCGGTGAACAGGTCACGCGTCGCGGCGACGGCGGCGGGCGAGGGATCGTTGCCCTCCTCGATCGCGTCCTCGAAGTCCTCGGGGGTCTTGTCGTCCACCCCGGCTCCTTCCAGCAGGTAGTGCGCGATCGGCTCCGTCTGCGCGACGGGTGCGCCCGGCTTCTGCTGGGCGATGCGATCCGTGATGTCGGTGATCTCGTGGATGTCGTCGTGGAACGCCTCGGCGTTCTCGGTGTAGTACGCCGCGTTGTCGGGGTCGACCTTACCGAGTTCGGTGGCGATCGCCTCGGCGGTGGCCGCCGCGATCTCCGGGTCGTACCAGACGTGCTCGTTGGTCTCGCCCGAATGGTCGTGGGCACCCGCCTCGTCGGCGTGGTCGGCGTCGTCCGCGTGCCCCTCGAGCAGCGAGTACGCGTCGACGGAGGGCACGTCGCCCGCGGAGCCGAGCACGTCGTCGACGAACTCGTCGTAGCCGCCGCCGTTGTACACGACGAGCGAGGCCTCGGACAGTGCCGCGGCGTCGCCGGGGCTGGCCTCGTAGGAGTGCGGATCCGCGGACGGATCCGAGATGATCGCCGTGACGTCCGCTCGGTCTCCGACGACGGCCTCGGCGACCGAGCCCCACACGTTCGTCGACGCGACGACGGTGGGCCGACCGGACTCGGCCGTCGCGGTGTCGTCGGAGCTGCATCCCACCAGGGCGGTCGCCGTCAGGGCGGTCATACCCAGGGCGGTGACGAGCGTGCGGAGGGGAATTCGGGCGGGTGCGTACACGAGGGGTGCTCCTGGGTCGGTCGAACGTTATCGTTAATGGAAACCGTTGTCGTGACCTTACCGCCCCACCACCCCGACGGCGAAACCGTGCCGGAGCCGACGTGCGCGACCCCGACCGGATACCGTCTCTTCATGGCGAGGTCGACGGAACCGCGACGGATGGCCACGCTCGCGTCGCTGGCCGCCGAACTGAACGTCTCGCGCACCACCGTGTCCAACGCCTACAACCGGCCGGACCAGCTCTCACCCGAGATGCGGGAACGTGTGCTCGACGCGGCCAGGGCTCGCGGTTATCCGGGGCCCGACCCGGTCGCCCGCTCGCTGCGCACCCGGCGCGCCGGTGCGGTGGGGCTCGTCCTCACCGAGGCGCTCAGCTACTCGTTCTCCGATCCCGCCGCCGTGCAGTTCCTCACCGGCCTCGCCGAGTCGTGCGAGCGGGCCGGACGCGGTCTGCTGCTCATTCCCGCGGGGCCCGCCTCGACGCCGGAGGACGCCGCGGCCGTCGTGCAGCAGGCGGGGGTCGACGCATTCGTCGTCTACTCGGTGTCCGACGACGATCCGCACCTGACGGCGGTCCGTGACCGTCATCTGCCGACGGTCGTGTGTGACCAGCCTCGGGACGCGGAGGACACCTCGCTCGTCGGAATCGACGACAGGGTGGCGATGCGACGGATGGCCGAGGAGGTGCTCGCGCGGGGCCACACTCGCATCAGCGTGGTCTGCATGCGGCTGCGCCGCGACCGGCACGACGGACTCGTCGATCCGGAACGCCGGAGCGGCATCACCTTCCACGTCCAGCGCGAGCGTCTCGCCGGCATCCGCGACGCGATGATCGCGGCCGGCGTCGATCCCGACATCGTGATCGTCGAGCGCTTCGACCACACGCGGGAGGCCGGACGGTCGGCGGCCGCCGAGGCGCTCCGGGCAGCGCCGGACACCACCGCGCTGGTGTGCACGTCCGACGTGCTGGCTCTGGGTGCGCTCGATCACTGTGCCGCGCAGGGTGTCTCGGTACCCCAACAGATGTCGGTCACCGGTTTCGACGGGGTCGACGAGGCGCGCCGCATCGGCCTGACGTCGGTCCAGCAGCCGGTCCTCGAGAAGGGTCGGCTCGTCGGTGAGATCGTGCTGGGCGTCAGCCATTCCGGGGTGGACCGGACCGAGCACCTCCCGACGCATCTGCTCGCCGGGGTGACGCTCGGCCCGGTGCGGACCGGCTAGCGGGCCAGCAGCTGGGCGCAGCGCAGCAGGCCGAGGTGGCTGTAGGCCTGCGGGTGGTTACCCAGCGAGCGCTCGGCCACGGGGTCGTACTCCTCGCTCAGCAGGCCCGTCGGGCCTGCCGCGGCGACGAGCTGGGTGAAGAGCGCTTCGGCCGGAAGTCGCTGCCCGATCAGAAGATACGCCTCGACGAGCCAGGCGGCGCACAGGTGGAACCCGCCCTCGCCACCGGGGAGGCCGTCGTCGTGGTGGTAGCGGTACACCGTGGCGCCGCTGCGCAACTCGGCCTCGGTCGCGGTGACCGTCGCCGCGAAGCGCGGGTCGCTCGGATCGATGAGACCGGACAGGCCGATGTGCAGGGTGGCCGCATCGAGATCGGTTCCGCCGTACGCGGCCGTGAAGGACTGCGCCTCGTCGCTCCAGCCCTTGTCGAGCACCTGACGACGGATGACGTCACGCAACGTGCTCCAGCCGAGTTGCGCCTCGCGGCCGTACGCCTCGGCCAGGGTGATGGCGCGATCGACGGTGAGCCAGCACATCACCTTGGAGTAGACGTGGTGGCGCGGGTTGCCGCGGATCTCCCAGATGCCGTTGTCCGGCTCGGACCAGCGTCGCTCGACGGCGTCGACCATGGCGCACACCAGGTCCCAGTCCTGATCGGTGAGCACCTCGGCGTTCGCGGTGACGCCGCTCGCGGTGCGGGCGCGGGCCAGTGTCGCGATGAGATCGACGATGGGTCCGAAGACGTCGAGCTGCACCTGCTGGTTGGCCGCGTTGCCCACCCGCACGGGGCGGGATCCCGCGTACCCGGGCAGGGCGTCGATGACGGCCTCGGGAGGCAGCGACTGCCCCCACAGCGTGTAGAGCGGGTGCAGGCGTTCCGGTCCGGGGACGGTCTCGAGCACGTCGTGCACCCAGTGCAGGTAGTTCTCCGCCTCGGACAGCGAGCCCAGGGACACCAGCGCGGACGCCGTCAGGGCCGCGTCGCGCAGCCAGCAGTAGCGGTAGTCCCAGTTGCGGACACCGCCGATCTCCTCGGGCAGCGACGTCGTGGCCGCGGCCATGATCGACCCGGAGTCGGCGTGCACCAGGCCGCGCAGGGTGAGCGCGGACCGCTTCATCAGATCGGGCTTGAGCTGGGGGAGCGTCAACCCGGCCGCCCAGTCGTGCCAGTAGGACTCGGCCTCGGCGCGACGCTCGGCTTCGGGCACCTCGGACGGGCCCAGATCCGACGTCCCGCAGCGTAGTTCGAGGATCACGTGACCGGTGGACGGATCGATCTCCGCCCGCGCGGTCTCCTGGCCGTGCTCGCTGGTGACGGTCCAGGTGATGCCCGGCGCGCGCAGCACCATCGGGTCGTTGGTGCCGAACACGCGGAGGCCGTCGTCCTCGGCCTCGAGCCGGACGCGTGCCTGCCCGAACTCGGGGCGCGGCGCGAACGTGACCACGGCCTTCGCCTTGCCGGTGATCACGCGGGTGAAGTCGGTGCGATCGCTCGGCACGTCGTGCGCGAGGTAGTCGTCGACCTGCAGGCTGGCCCAGCGGGTCTGCACCGTCATGGTGCTGTCGATGTACTGCTGGCTCAGCGGGAGGGACGGACGCAGCGGGCCGACGGTGAAGTGGCCCGCCTCGTCGCCGCCGAGCAGGTGTGCGAAGACGGCGGCGGAGTCGGGTTCGGGGTGACACAGCCACGTGAGGCCGGCCTCGGGCGTCAGGAGTGCCACCGATCGTGGGCTCGCCATCATGGTGAGACGCTCGATGCGCGGGGCGTCCGCACCGGAGAGCCAGGTGCGGCGCTCCTCCAACAGGAACGCGAGCGCCGCGGCCACCTGCTCGAGGGTGTCGACGCGGTAGCCGGCGAGCGACTCACCGTCGCCGACCTTGACGCCGATGTCCGGCCCGTGCAGCCGTCGGAACGCCTTCTCGTCGGTGACGTCGTCGCCGAAGAAGACGGCGGCGGAGGCGCCGCCCTGGTGCCGCAGGATGTCGAGGGCCTGGCCCTTGTCGGTCGCGATGACGGCGAGCTCGATCACGGACTTGCCCTCGGTGACCTGCACGCCGTCCCAGGTGGCTGCGCCCGCACGGACCTCGTCGAGGGCGCGCTGTCCGGCCTCGGGGTCGGCGTTGCGCACGTGCAGAGCGGCGCTGGCGGGCTTGGTCTCGACGCTGATGTTCGCGCCGCGGGACGCGACCGTGCGGAGCTCGGCGACCACGCGCTCGAGCAGTGCCGTCGCCTCGCCGCCGAGCTCGGTGACGAAGCCGGCGTCGAACTCGGACCCGTGGCTGCCCACGAGCTGGACCTCGACGGGCAGGCGGGAGAGGATCGCCAGGTCACGCAGCGCGCGCCCCGAGATCACAGCAGCCTGGGTGCCGTCGAGACCGGCGAGAGCGCGGAGTGCGCGGACCGATTCGGGCAGCGGGAACGCCTTCTGCGGGTCGGAGACGAACGGCGCCATGGTGCCGTCGTAGTCGGAGGCGACCAGCAGTCTCGGCACCCGCGCGACGCCGACGAGGGCGCGGCGAAGGTCGAGGGGGAGGTCCACAGCGCTCACAGCGCACGACCTGGACGGTGACCGGGGCTTCTCACTCGGTCAAACCTAGGCGACGGGGGCCCTGCTCGCCTCATCGGGGAGAGAGGTCCGAGGAGCGGCCGCGAGGGTGTCTGTGACCCGCGATGACTGGAAATCGTGTGTCACGACTATTCGCATTAACTTTTTGGACGATTGTTCGTAATGTAATACTGAGAGCGTGACGTCGCATACGAGGCGAACAACGAGGAGCGTCATGTCGAAGCCCGTCCAGTTACCCGAGCCGATTGCCACGACGTGGGAGTGGCAGTTGAACGGATTGTGCCGCGGTATGGATTCTGCCGTCTTCTTCCATCCGGAAGGTGAACGGGGACATAAGAGAACAGCCCGCGAGGAGCAGGCCAAACGGGTCTGCGAGCAGTGCCCCGTGCTGATGCGGTGCCGTGATTACGCGGTGGCCGCCGGTGAGCCGTACGGCGTCTGGGGTGGTTTGTCGGCGCCCGAGCGGATGCTGGGAAATGCGCTTTCCGATCAGCGCGCAATCGGTTGAACAGATGAATTCACGGTGATCGAAAACTGCACGAAGCTTGAATTGGTGGACATTATCCGACGCGGTGCCTGTACAGCGTAAAGCTCTTCGGGTGTTCCCCTCGGACGGCGCCCGGTCTACCGTGATTCGCATGTGCCGAAACATCACCGAACTGCGCGGCCTCGAGCCTGCGGCGACGGACGAGGAGATCGAGGCGGCCGCGCGTCAGTACGTGCGCAAGGTCAGCGGACTCCGCACACTGTCGGACGCGAACCGGGACGCCTTCGAGACCGCCGTGGCCGAGGTCACCGCGTCGACCACCCGGTTGCTGAGCGTGCTCCCGCCCCGCAAGCAGCCGCCGCAGACGGTCCCGCCGCTACGCCGCCTGGCGCACGCGCACCCTCACTGACCCAGGGGATCGTGCTGGACGTTCTGCATCGGCGTCCCCACCTTGCGCAGTGCGTACAGGGTGGTGCGCACCATCGACGGTGATCCACACACCTGGATCTGCCGATCGGCCCACGATCCGAACCGCGTGACCACCTGCCCGAGCTTGCCCACCATGGTGTGGTTCATGCCCGGCGGGAACTCGCGTGCCGGACCGGGCCGCCACCACGGCTCCTCGGGCTGCTCCACGACCGGCACGATGGTGAGCCACGGGTTGGTGCGTGCCAGGTTCCACAGCGTGTCCAGGTCGTAGAGGTCGCTCGGATACTCGCCGCCCACGAACAGATGCACCCGCGGATTACGGCTCCGCATCGCCATGTCCATCAGCTGCGCACGCAGGGGGGCGATGCCGGTGCCACCCGCGATCATGAGCACGTCCTCGCTGCCAGGCGACGTGTCCACACTGAGTCCGCCCAGCGGCGGCCCGAGCAGCCAGCGGTCGCCCACCGTGGTCTCCGAGACGATGGCCGGACTCACCCAGCCGGCCGACACCCGCCGGACGTGGAACTCGATGCCGCGGTAGTCGTTGGGTGCGATCGCGGGGGAGAGGTACCGCCACATCCGTGGACGCTGCGGGATCTGCACGCTGAGGTACTGGCCGGCGGCGAAGGGAATGTCGGCGTCCGTCTGCAGGCGCACGATCGCGAGGTCGTCGAGCACGCGATGGTGCTCGACCACCGTCGCTCCCCAGTACGGCGGCAGGTCCTCGGTGTCGGCCCCGACGGCCATCGAGTTGCAGATCATCGACACCACGCGGCGCCACGCCGCGTCGGTCTCGTCTGTCCAGACGTCCGGGTCCGCCGTGGTGCGGAACGCGTCGACCAGCGCGTTCTGGGCGGCGAGAAAGTGCGCGCCGGTCAGGCCGTGCTTGCGGTGGTCACGCCCGAGTTGATGGAGGAAGGGCAGGAAGTCGCGGTCGTCGAGGTGCCGGACGACGTGGTCGACGGCGCGCAGGAGGCGGTGCCGCTGCTGATCCATGGCGGCGGGGAAGAAGCCGCGGAAATCGGGGTACTCGGCGAACAGCCGAGCGTAGAAGGCGCCGGCCACGGTGTCCGCGCCGTCGTCGGACAGCGCGGAGGCAACTCCGGCGCGCACTCGCGCCAGGGCCTGCGGGTCCAGCAATGGGCACCTTCGATGGTCGTGGCGGGTGACGGGTTCGTGCGCGAGTGGTGTGTCCGAGAGTAGTGGTCGTGTCCGGTCACGGCCAGCGCGCTGGGCGGCGCCCTCCTGCGTGATGCGGCGTCAACAAACTTGAGCGGAATAGACTCAAGTCGACTAAGGTTGTTCTCGTCGACACACCCGTTCGACCCGAAGGAAGGTGACCGGTGGACGCGTTCACTCCCACCACGAAGACCCAGGCAGCGTTGACCGCTGCACTGCAGTCGGCATCCGCAGCGGGCAACCCGGACATCCGGCCGGCTCACCTGCTCGTCGCACTGCTCGACCAGACGGACGGCATCGCCGCGCCGTTGCTGAAGGCTGTCGGCGTCGACCCGAGCGCGATCCGCTCGCAGGCGCAGACTCTGGTGGACCGTATGCCGTCGGCCACCGGCTCCACCACCCAGCCGCAGCTCGGACGTGACGCGCTGGGCGCGATCACCGCCGCTCAACAGCTGGCCACCGAACTCGACGACGAGTACGTCTCGACCGAGCACCTGGTGGTCGGACTCTCGACGGGCGATTCCGATGTCGCGACGCTGCTCCAGAGGAACGGGGCGACACCGGCGGCGCTGCGCGAGGCGTTCACCACCGTGCGTGGCAGTGCCCGCGTCACGAGCCCGGACCCGGAGGCGACGTACCAGGCTCTGGAGAAGTACTCGACCGACCTCACCGAGGCCGCACGCAGCGGCAAGCTCGATCCGGTCATCGGTCGCGACACCGAGATCCGTCGTGTGGTGCAGGTGCTCTCGCGCCGTACCAAGAACAACCCGGTGCTCATCGGTGAGCCCGGCGTCGGCAAGACCGCGATCGTCGAGGGCCTCGCGCAGCGCATCGTCGCCGGCGACGTCCCGGAGAGCCTGCGCGGCAAGACCGTCGTGTCGCTCGACCTGGGATCGATGGTCGCGGGCGCCAAGTACCGCGGTGAGTTCGAGGAGCGGCTCAAGGCCGTGCTCGACGACATCAAGAACTCGGCCGGCCAGGTCATCACGTTCATCGACGAGCTGCACACCATCGTCGGTGCGGGCGCGACGGGCGAGTCCGCCATGGACGCGGGCAACATGATCAAGCCGATGCTCGCGCGTGGTGAGCTGCGGTTGGTGGGCGCCACGACGCTCGACGAGTACCGCAAGTACATCGAGAAGGACGCCGCACTCGAGCGCCGGTTCCAGCAGGTGCTGGTCGGTGAGCCGTCCGTGGACGACGCGGTCGGCATCCTGCGCGGCCTCAAGGAGCGGTACGAGGTGCACCACGGTGTGCGCATCACCGACTCCGCCCTGGTCGCCGCCGCCACGCTGTCGGATCGCTACATCACCTCACGGTTCCTGCCGGACAAGGCCATCGACCTCGTCGACGAGGCCGCGTCCCGCCTCCGCATGGAGATCGACTCGCGTCCGGTCGAGATCGACGAGATCGAGCGTGTCGTGCGCCGACTCGAGATCGAGGAGATGGCGCTGGCCAAGGAGACCGACGACGCGTCGAAGACCCGTCTCGAGAAGCTGCGCGGTGAGCTGGCGGACAGCAAGGAGAAGCTGGCCGAACTGAGCACGCGCTGGCAGAACGAGAAGAACGCCATCGATTCGGTGCGCGACCTCAAGGAGCAGCTCGAAGCGCTGCGCGGCGAGTCCGAGCGGGCCGAGCGCGACGGTGATCTGGGCAAGGCCGCGGAGCTGCGCTACGGACGCATCCCGTCGCTGGAGAAAGAGCTCGCGGAGAAGACCGCGGCCACCGTTCCCCAGGGTGACGTGATGTTGAAGGAGGAGGTCGGTCCGGACGACGTCGCGGACGTGGTCGCGGCGTGGACCGGTATCCCCGCGGGCCGGATGCTCGAGGGTGAGACGGCGAAGCTCCTCCGCATGGAGGACGAGCTGGGCAGGCGTGTCGTCGGTCAGGACGACGCGGTCCAGGCCGTGTCCGACGCGGTGCGCCGCGCTCGTGCCGGGGTGTCCGATCCGAACCGGCCCACCGGGTCGTTCCTGTTCCTCGGACCGACGGGCGTCGGCAAGACAGAGCTCGCGAAGTCGTTGGCGGACTTCCTGTTCGACGACGAGCGTGCCATGATCCGCATCGACATGAGCGAGTACAGCGAGAAGCACTCGGTGGCTCGACTGGTCGGTGCCCCGCCCGGATACGTCGGGTACGAGGCCGGTGGTCAGCTGACCGAGGCCGTGCGTCGTCGGCCGTACACGGTGGTGCTGTTCGACGAGGTCGAGAAGGCGCATCCGGACGTGTTCGACATCCTGCTCGCCGTGCTCGACGAGGGCCGTCTGACCGACGGTCAGGGCCGAACGGTGGACTTCCGCAACACGATCCTGATCCTCACCTCGAATCTCGGTGCGGGTGGCGACAGGGACCATGTGATGGCGGCGGTGCGTAGCGCATTCAAGCCGGAGTTCGTGAACCGGCTCGACGACGTGGTCGTCTTCGACGCCCTGAGCGAGGAGCAGCTGCAGTCCATCGTCGACATCCAGCTGCTGCAACTGCAGCGCCGCCTGTCGACTCGTCGACTCACGCTGGACGTCACGCCATCGGCCCGGTTCTGGTTGGCCGTACGGGGTTACGACCCGCAGTACGGCGCCCGGCCGCTGCGTCGCCTCATCCAGCAGGCCATCGGCGATCAGTTGGCCAAGCTGCTGCTGGCGGGCAAGGTCGTCGACGGTGACACGGTCACGGTGGACACGTCGGAGGACGGCGCGACGCTCGAGCTGAGCTGAGATCGACGCGTCAACCGTGCACGTGATCATCGATCGTCCACTCGGGCAACGGGTCCGGATAGCCCCTCCAGGCGTCCGGACCCGCTGTCACCTCCGCGTCTGTCAGAAGTGCGGTGTCGAGAAGGTCACGAACCATGTCCGGGCGTAGTCGTACTCCGATGACAACGATCTCCTGGCCGGCCGGAACGTCGATCTCCGACCACGGTTGCGCACCGTCGATGGTGAGGTTCGGGCCCGCTTGCGACCACACCGCCGCCCGGTCCGGTCGCGACGCGATCCAGCAGAAACCTTTGCTTCGCAACACATCGTGCAACCGGTCGAGTGTCAGGTTCAGGCGCGTGGGGTGGAACGGCCGGTCGGCGGTGTAGACGAAGCTCGAGATGCCGAACTCCTCGCTCTCCGGCACGTGGGTGCCGGTGAGCTCGTCGTCCCAGCCCGGGGCGAGTAGCGCGGCCTCGGGGTCGTAGAGACCGGTGTCGAGGATTCGGGCGGGGTCGATGACCCCGTTGATCGTGCGCACGACCTCGGCGCGGGGATTGAGCCGTCGCACGGCGGCGTCGGTGGCTCCGGCGAGAGCGTCGGAGACGAGGTCCGTCTTGCTGATCAGCACGATGTCGGCGAACTCCACCTGGTCCACGAGGAGGTCCGAGATGGATCGTTCGTCATCCTCGGCGACATCGAGCTCACGGTCGTCGAGTGTGTCGCCGCGGGAGATCTCCGTGAGGAAGGTGGAGGCGTCCACGACCGTCACCATCGTGTCCAGGCGGGCCAGGGTGCCGAGGCTGACGGGCGCATCGCTCTGCGGCTCCAACCCTCGGGGCTCGAAGACCCAGTCGAACGACGCCGCGACGGGCATGGGCTCGGAGACACCTGTCGATTCGATCAGCAGGTAGTCGATGTCGCCTGCCGATGCCAGCGTGCCCACGGTCTCGATGAGGTCGTCGCGAAGCGTGCAGCAGATGCAGCCGTTGGTGAGTTCGACCAGCCGCTCCTCGGTGCGGACCAGCGTGGTCGACCCGGTGACCGACCCGTCGATGAGCCTCGCGTCGATGTTGATCTCGCTCATGTCGTTCACGATGACCGCGACCCTGAGACCCTGCCGGTTCGCGAGCACGTGTTCCAGGATGGTGGTCTTGCCGGCGCCGAGGAAGCCGGACAGGACGGTGACGGGGAGCAGAGGTGCCATGCCGTAATGATAACCATTGTCATCAAGCAGTCGGGTGGGGGGTGTCCCTCACGAGCAGTTCCGAGGCGGGTGCGGGGCGGCCGAGCAGGTATCCCTGCACCAGATCCGCTCCCACCTCGCGCGCCGTGGCGAGTTCCTCGGCGGTCTCCACGCCCTCGAAGATGCAGATGGCACCGATCTCCCGCGAGAACGTGACGATGCTGACGGCGGCGGCGCGGCGCATGGGGTCGGTGTCGATGCCGCGCACGATCGAGGCGTCGAGTTTGACCACGCCGGGACGTAGTTCCACCAGTTGGCGCAGACCCGAGTAGCCGGTTCCCACGTCGTCCACCGAGATGAGGACGCCCGCCGAGCGCAACATCTCGACGGCGACGCCCATCCCGTCGTAGTCGTCGATGCGGTCGTGTTCTGTCACCTCCACGATCCAGCGCCTGCCCCTGTCGCCGCGCCCGATCAGGTCCGCGGCGAGATCGCTGGACAGGATGGTGTCCGCCGAGGTGTTGACCGCCACGAACGCGCCCGATGGCAGCACGCCGGACGCGGTGATCGCCGCGTGGATGGCACTGAGTTCGAGGTCCACGCGCAGGCCGACGGTCGACGCGTCGGTGAACCACGTCTGCGGTGAGCCGTACCCGTCGGGGAATCGCGACAACGCCTCGTAGCCGACGACGGCTCCCGTGTCGGTGGTGCAGACGGGCTGGAAGACGATGCTCGGGCCGCCCGACGCGATGAGCGCCGCGATACGGTCGCGCAGGTCCGCCGACGCGGACGCCCGACTGGCGTGGCGACGCTGCATCGTCGCCTCCGCACGCGTCATCAGGTGGTGCAGCGTGGTGCCCACGTCGGCATGCGGGTCGACGGTCTCCGCCACCGAGCCCGTCAGGACCGTGACCGGTGCGCTGCGCAGAGAAGTGCTCTCGAGTCCCGTGGCCAGATCCCGCATCGCGCGATCGGCGGAACCGTCCGGGCCGACGAGAAGCACACACAGGAACTGCGAGGTGCTCAACCGTGCCGCGACGGCGTCCGCCGGAGCCTCGGTGGTGAGCCGCTCGGCGATCTCCTCGAGCACCTCCCGGCCCGAGCCGCGGCCGAAACGCTGCTCGACGTCCGCGAAGTCGGCGATCTCGACGAAGACGCCGAGAGCGGTGCGGCGACTCTGCACGGACTGCGATTGCGACGTCACCCGGTTGTAGAGCCCGCGTCGCGTCAGCAACCCCGTGAGTTGATCGCGTTGCGAGGCCTCGACCTGTCGGCGGAGGTAGGAGACGTACATGCGGATGACGAAGGGCGTGGCGAACATGCTCATCAGCGCGAGCGTGCGTGACAGCACGAGCCAGATCTCCGTGCCCTGCTCGACCGAGACGGCGGCGAGCACGACGAGCAGGCCGCAGGAGAACCCGACATGCAATGTGAGGGTGAGGGTGTCGGTGAACGCCGCTGCGAACAGGGAGACCAGCACCAGTACGGCGCATGCCGGCATCGACAGGAACGCGGAGTCGTACATCGTCACGACGGTGAGCACGCCGACGTCGGAATAGACGACGTAGGCGGTCTCGAAGTGCCTCGGACGCGTGGTCGTGAACCAGGCGACCGCGACGGGAACGGTCGTGGCGGAGAACAGAAGTATCCACACCGCGCCGCCCGGTCGGAGGGCGTCGGAGGGCAGGAGCAGCAGGCCGGCGACGCCGACGAGCACCGTGATGCCCGCGATGACGGCGCGAGATCGTTCTGCTGGTCTCGGCGTCAACGCGAGAAACGACAGAACCGGATCAGGACTGATCCGCTGTGATCTCACGACGACTCGTTTCGACGGTCTGCGGCGCCGGAGTGCGCTGGGAATCAGCACACTCCGACGTCAGACTACCGGCGGCGAGTTCGTGCTGCGGCCAGAACCGAGTCGGCGGCGGGCTTCCACGGCATGCAGATCGCGACGGCCACGGCGCACGCCAGGCACGCGGACACCGTGACGTACGAGGCGAACTGGAATCCCTCGAGGCTTGCGGACTTCATCGCCAGAATCAGTTCCGCCTTCTGCTGTTCGAACAGCGACGGCGTGGGACGCTTCGCCATCTCGATCACCGCGATGACGGTTTCGGACGCGAAACCCTTCTCGCCGTCCGTCATCAGCGACGAGGGCACTGCGTCGAGCAAGGGGGTGACCCGCGCGGAGTAGACCGAGGCGACGATCGAACCCAGTACCGCCACACCGAGTGTGCCGCCGATCTCGCGTGTCGTGTCGTTGACCGCCGACCCGGCGCCTGCGCCGTCCAGGTCGACCGCGGACATGATGGAGTCGGTCGCGGGTCCCTGGACGACGGCCAGTCCCAGTCCCATGAGGACCATCGACAGCAATACCGGGCCGACATAGGGCGTGTCCACGGTGGTCTGGCCGGCGATGGCCATCCCCGTGCTGACGATGAGCAGTCCCAGCACGATGACGGCGGTGGCACCGAAGCGCTGAGCGATCAGCGTGGCGATCGGTGCGCCCACACCCACGGCCACCGCGAACGGCAGTGAGTGCAGGCCGAACTCGAGCGGTGAGTACTCGCGGACGCCCTGGAAGTACTGGGTGATCATGAACAGGAAGCCGAACATGGAGAAGTAGCCGACGGCGATCGACAGGGCCGGGAGCGAGAAGCGACGGTTCGCGAACAGAGTCAGATCGAGAACCGGAGCGGCTGTGCGCTTCTCCCACGCGAGGAAGCCGGCGATCGCCACGGCGGAGAGCGCGTAGCCGGCGAGGGAGGTGGCCGACAGCCATCCGCGATGCGGGGCCTCGATGATCGTCCACACCAGTGCCGTGATCGCCACCAGTGAGGACACGAGTCCGACGACGTCGAAGCGGCCGACGTGCTCGGCGCGCGACTCCGGGACCAGAACCCGAGCGGCGAGGGCCACGACGAGTGCCACGGGCACGTTGATCCAGAAGACCGAGTGCCACGAGAAGTGTTCCAGCAGGTACCCACCCGCGGTCGGACCGATCGCGATGGCGAAGCCGGCCATGGCCGTCCAGGCGGCGATGGCCAGTGCCTTCTCGCGGGGGTCGGTGAAGATGGTGATGATCATGGCCAGCGTCGCCGGGAACACTGCCGCCGCGAAGACGCCCATGACGGCGCGTGCCGCGATGACCTGGCCGAGGTCACTCGACAGCGCCCCCACCACAGACAGCGCCGCCACCCCGAGCAAACCGATGATCATGACGCGGCGGCGTCCGTACCGATCGCCGAAGTGCCCGAGCGCCAACAGGAAGCCGGCGAACGTCAGTGTGTAGGCGTCGACCACCCACTGCAGGCCGGACATCGAGGTCTGGAGCTCGACGCCGATGGACGGCAGCGCGACGTTGACGATGGTGTTGTCGAGGACTACCAGCAACTCGGCCGCGCAGATGACGAGGAGCGCCAGCGCGCGGCCTCGCCCTGACAGCGAGGTGGTGGGTGGTGCCTGATGCAGTGCCATGGAACCCCGCTCCGTCGGTTCTATGCGGTAGCGCATAGAAGGTGGACAGAAGGTAACTGTGTCGCTGCGTCACGGTCAATCGAGTGTGGTGGCCGTCACGCTCGGGTCAGTCGACGGGGGCGACCCTGACATTCGTGGTACGGCTGGTCGCAGACGTCGATCAGATACTCGACCATCGAGGGGGTACGGCAACTGCTGCAGTTCGCCGATCACCTCGAGGTGGTGGAGCCGCAAGAGGCGCGGACACGCATCGCGGAACTGGCGGCAGACCTCGCTCGTCGACATTTCTGACGGTGTCGGTGGCTCCTGTTATCTTCGCACACATGTTCGAGTCGAGGTGGGCGCAGCAGAATCCGGAGGCCATGGGCCTTCCGGTGGCGCTGACCGATGCGTCGATCGAGGAGGCTCTGGACACCGTCGTTCACGCGACCGCCGGCCTCGGCTTCCTGGAGTGGACTCGCTACCGGGCGGCCGCGCACCTCCACGCCCTGATCGTCGCGCCGGTCGAGGCCTCGGACCGCCGACGCCTGGACGCGGCGACACAGTGCGCCGCCCGCATCGCCACCGTGCTGTCCGTCAGTCAGGGTGCCGCTGACGGCATTCTCTTTCGCGCCCTCGTGTTGCGCGATCGCCTGCCGCGTGTCGCAGAGTGTCTGCGGGACGGGCTGCTCGCGCCGAAACACCTGCACACCATCGTCACTCGTACCGATCTGGTGGACGGCCGCGACTACGCCGACGAGGTCGACGCCGAGATCGCTGCCGCCCTTCGGCGTCGCCGTTCGTGGTCCGACACCCGGCTGCGGGACATGGTCGACTGCATCGTTCATCGTCATGATCCTGATGCGGTGCGCGAGAGGCGCATCAAGGCGAAGGAGAATCGCTCTTTCTGGGTCGAGAACGCTCCCGACGGCATGGCAGCCGTCGGTGCCACTCTGGCGGCCGAGGACGCGCTGCTCGTCGCAACCCGTGTCGAGGCTCTTGCCGCGAACGTCTGCTCGCGCGATCCGCGCAGCCGCATCGCTCGCGCGTCCGACGCACTGTTCGCGCTCGTCACCGGCACCGGATTCGGTTGTCAGTGCGGCGATCCCACGTGCACACACACGGAGACCGGCCCCGACTCGATCAGCGCGACCACCGTCGTCGTGCACGTGGTCGGTGACGCGGCCACCCTGGATGCGGCCACCCCAGCTGCATCGAGCCCGGAAGGTGCAGCCCCCGACACCTCCGGCCGCTCCGGCTTCCTGCACGGTCACGGTGTCATCTCGCCCGACCACCTGCGGGATCTGGCGAACCGTTCCGATGCCGTGCGTCGACGGATGGACGCGACGCCCGCAGCCCATCAGCCGGCCGACCCGTACCGGCCCAGCGCGGCACTCGAGACGTTCGTCCGTGCCCGCGACCAGTACTGCACGTGGCCTGGATGCAACAACCCGGCGGTGACGGCGGACCTCGACCACGTGACCGAGTACGACCACGACGACCCGGCCGCCGGTAGACAGACCACGGCGGTGAATCTCAACGGCAAGTGCCGCTTTCACCACACTCTGAAGACGTTCACCGACTTCCTCGACGATCAGTACCCCGACCCGGAGCTACCCGGCAGAGTCCTCTCGACCGTCACCACCCCGGAGGGTCGCACCGTTCCCGGTCCGGCTCACAACGGATACGACCTCCACCCGGAACTGGCCGACGTCACCTTCGACGACCCAGTGGTGCACCCGCCGCCCGGGACCGAGTCGCCACCGACGAGACGACGCACTCGCCTTGCGGCCGTTCATGCGCGGCGACGCGCTGAACGGGCACGCAACCGCCGAGCTCGAGAAGCCGCAGCGATCGACGACCCGCCACCGTTCTGAACGACGGTGGCGGGGCTGTCAGACGCGCGCGGATTCGGCGGCGGTCACGCGTCGCTGACGCAGCACACCGGCCACCACGGTGACCGCTGCCAGCACCGCGGAGAAGCCGATGGCCGTCCGCTGCTCCGGCATGATCACCATCATCACGAGGACGACGACGATGAAGCCGATCGCCAGATACGTCAGCCACGGATACAGCCACATGCGCACCGGAGGTCGGCGACCCTCCCGGTCGAGCGTGCGCCGCAACACCAACTGGCTGGCCGCGATGGCGAGGTACACGAAGAGAGCCACGGCACCGGTGGTCGCGAGCAGGTACCCGAACAGTTTCTCCGGCAGCGCGTAGTTGCCGACGACGGCCACGAATCCTAGTGCGGTGGAGGCCAGTACGGCGACGTAGGGCACGCCGCGGCTCGATACCTTGCGTACCGCCGCGGGGGCGTCGCCACGCTCGGACAGCGAGAACAACATGCGGCTCGCCGTGTACAGCGCGGAGTTCAGGCACGAGGCGACGGCGGTGAGGATGACGACGTCCATAATGCGGTCCGCGTGCGGAATGTTCATCTGCCCCAACACGAACTGGTACGAGCCGGTCTCGGCGTCGAGCTCCGCGGCCGGCACCAGGGCGACGACGATGAAGATCGAGCCGAGGTAGAAGATCATGATGCGCCAGATCACCGAGTTGACCGCGCGGGTGATGCCCTTCTTCGGATCGGGCGACTCCGCGGCGGCGATGGTGACGATCTCGGTGCCCATGAACGAGAACATCGTCGTGAGCATGGCGGCGATGACGGCACCGAAACCGAAGGGCATGAACCCGCCGTCCGACCACAGGTGCGACACCCCGCTGACGTCGCTGCCCGGCAGCAGACCCAGGATCGCGAGCACGCCGAGCGCGATGAACCCGATGATCGCGACCACCTTGATGAGCGCGAACCAGAACTCGAACTCGCCGTAGTTGCCCACGCTCAGCAGGTTGGTGACGGTGAGGATCAGAGTGATGGCGAGAGCCCAGATCCACTGATCACCGCCGATCCACGACGACATGATCAGCGCACCGGCCGTGGCCTCGACCGGGATGACCAGCACCCAGAACCACCAGTAGAGCCACCCGACAGAGAACCCGGCCCAGTGGCCGAGCGCGCGGGTCGCATACGTGGAGAACGATCCGGTGTCGGGGTTGGCGGTCGCCATCTCCCCGAGCATGCGCATCACCAGGACGACGAGGATGCCGGCGAACAGATACGACAACAGCACGGCGGGGCCGGCCAGGTTGATCGCGGTCGCGGATCCGACGAACAGTCCGGCGCCGATGACGCCGGCGATCGAGATCATGGTGATGTGACGTGGTTTCAGGCTGGTTCCCAGAGCGCCGGGTTGTCCGGTCGCGCTGACTGGGTCCGTGTCCTTGTTGTCGATCGACATGTCAGTTCTCCTCGTGAGATGCGAACCTTCCGAGTCGATCACAACGGTCGGTTCGGTGCCCGGCGCACGGCACATCTCGTCCGATTTGCCCGGTCTTTTCGGGGACTATCCTGAGGTCATGACGACGCCGACCGGACCGCGCGACAACGACGACTCGGCTCGCGACCGCGACCAGCCGACGGAGTACCTCGGCACTCCCGGTCACACGTCGGATCCGGGCCAGGCCTACGGGCAGTCCGGCTACAACCCGACCGAGGCGCTCCCGGCAGGCGACTGGTACGCCCAGCAACCGCCGTACGAGCAGGGCTACCCCCAGCAGCAGCAGTATCCGACTCAGGGCTACCCGACACAGCAGGGTCATCCGCAGCAGCAGGGCTACCCGGCACAGCAGGGCTACCCGACGCAGGGCTATCCCCAGTACCAGCAGCCCCCGTACCAGCAGAACCAGTACGGCGAGGCGCCCTTCCTCGAGAACGGCGACAGCAAGCCCCCGCGCGGTCCGAAGACCGCACTCATCGTCGTGGCGGCGCTCGTCGTGATCGCACTCATCGGCACCGGGGCGTATCTGCTGTACGACTCGACGTCGTCCTCGCGCACCGCGGCGCCGGCCATCACGCCGCGCTCCGCCCCGCCCACGACCACGGCGCCGCCGTCGACGAGCGTCCCGCCGCTGGGCTCGCTGCCGGGTCTGGAGCAGATTCCCGGGGGAGTGGGGGAGGCGCTGGGGTCTCAGGGGGCCTCCGTGGGCACGATCATCTCGAACGACGGCACCACCATCGTCATGGACGGGATCGGCGGGTCCACCGTCACTGTGGTGACGAACGCGAACACGCAGATCCTCGCACTCGGCGCCGCCACGGTGGCGGACCTCGCGCCCGGCACCTCGATCGTGGTGCAGGGCACCCCGCTGGCCGAGGGGTCCATCACCGCCGAGGTCATCGTCAGCGCCGGTATCGGCTTCAACTGACGCTGGGGCGTCGACCGACACCACCGAACGAGAGACACCCTCCCCCGCACACGCGGGGGAGGGTGTCTCTCTGTCGATCAGGTCAGGCCTGGCGGGCCATTCCGCGCTCGATAGCCGCGACGATCTGCGGGCGCAGTTCGGCGGCCGCCACGATGTGGTGCACCGAACCGACGGTCCGCGCTCGCTCGATGTTGTGCACCGCCTCGAACTCGGACGCCACCTCACCGAGCTTCTCCGAGCGCACCGCGGTGCGGGTGGCCGACAGCTCCACCTGCAACCGGGCCCGCTCCGTGTCGTCCTCGGAGGAGTTCATGCGTGCCTCCAGATCGCGGACGGACGGGTCGGATGCGGTGCGCTTGTTGACGTCTCGCGTGAAGACCACTGCTGCGGCCGGTGCACCACCGAGGACGGACGCGAACGATCCCTCGACGGCCAGCACCTCCATGTTCTCGTTGAGCGCTCCGGAGAACACCACGAACGCGCCGCCGTGATACCGGGAGACCACGCAGAACACGATCGGTCCGTCGAAGTTGACGATGGCACGGCCGATCTCGGCGCCGTACTCGAGCTGCAGGTTGCGCAGCGACTCCGGTGACCCGTCGAAGCCGGACAGGTTGGCCAGCACCACCAGCGGGCGGTTGCCGCTGGCGGCGTTGATCGCACGGGCCGTCTTCTTGGACGAGCGGGGGAACAGCGTTCCCGACGTCCACTGGTCGGGGCCGTCGGACGGGAACCATCCCTTGCGCGAGATGGCACGCGATTCGATGCCGATCACCGACACCGGGTAACCGTCGAGGTGGGCGTCGAAGACGACGGACGTGTCCGCGTCGGCCATGTCGGCCCACCGCTCGAGCACGGCGTGGTCCTGATCGACCACGGCGCGCATGACGGTGCGGATGTCGAACGGCTTCTTGCGCTCCGGGTTGGTGGCCGAGGAGAAGATGTCGCCGACGGTCTTGAAGTCGCTCGACGGGTGGACGTGCGGGTAGGTCCGCACGTCGCGGTCGACCGGGTCGACGGTCGTCGTGCGGCGCGGGAAGCGTTCTCCCGGTGCGCGATACGCGTGATCGTAGTGCGCGAAGAGGACGTCGCACGCTGCTCCGAGGTTCGGAGCCCAGTACTGCGCCTGCCCGTTGGGGCCCATGACGCGGTCGTAGCCACCGATGCCGAAGTTGTCCTCCGCGGAGACGCCACCGGAGTAGTCCAGGGACTGCTTGCCGGTGAGCACCATCGCGCTCTCCGGCGTCATCACCAGGATGCCCTTGGTGTGCATGAGCATCGTGGCCTCGGCGTTCCAGTACGGCTGCGCGCCGACGTTGATGCCCGCGACGATCACGTTGATCTCGTGACCGGCCTGCGTGAAGGTGATGATGCGGCGCAGAGCCCGCGACACCCAGTCCATGTTCTCCGTGCCGCTGCCCATGGAAATGGTCGCGCCTGAGGAGAGCGCGAACCACTCGACAGGGACGTTCATCTCCTCGGCCAGGTCGATCGCGGCGACGACGCGCGCACACTCGGCCTCGGCCACCGTGCCCAACGCCTTGGTCGGATCGCCGAACAGGGCGACGCGGGTCATGCCCTCCGGGTACAGCGCCGTCGGCGTGGACACCAGGCCCACGATGATGCCCGCGGTGTTCTGACCGTACGGCCGCGAGATGGGTTGCAGCGCACCGGACTCGTCCAGGTCGTACTCGACGAAGGAACCGTCGCGCTTGGTCAGCACGGGGATCAGCTCGTACGGGTACACGGTGCCGCGTGCCTGCGAGCGCTGCACGTTCTGCGTGTACGTGTCCAGCGGGCGCATGGGCTCGGTGGGCGGGTCGGTGATCTTGGTGACCACACCGGTACCGGGTCGGTACGAGAAGCGCAGGGCCTGCATGGTGGGCTCCGCGCCGGGGCGCACCACGACGCGGGCCATCATGGTGATCTCCTCGAGACCGGCGGCCACGGTGAGCGGCGCGAGATGCCGGGCCACGATGCGCAGCTTGTCGAGCGGCAGGTTCAGCACCGGCCACACGTAGAGGACGACGCGATTGTGGTCGAGGCGGCGGTTGCCTCGGCGAGCCTGGGCGCGGCGGATGCCGTCGAGGCACGCGGAGAGTGTGCGCTCGATCGCGGGAACCGAGACCACGTTGCCCTGGGCATCGAATTGCACTGCGGCGTCGCGGATCTCGGCCAGGGCGACCAGTCGCTCGTCCTTGGGGTTGTCCTTCGCCACCAGATCGAACAGGTACGTGCCGGGTGCGGAGGGGATGCGGGTGCCGTCGAAGTTCTTGAGGCGCCACAGGTCCAGTCGCTGACCGGTGAGCGGATGCAGGTCGCGGAGCGAGACGTCCTCTGTCAGAACGCCTGCCTGCGGCCGGAACGTCACCTGGCGCGAGATGCCGGTGCCGCGTCCGAAGACGGTGACCGTGACGCGACGCCACGACGTGGTCGCCGGGTGTGCGGCGATCTCGGTGCGCAGCTCCTCGACCACCTGGTCGCCGTCCTCGGGAGCTGTCGGCCACGAGAGGTACAGATCCACCGCGAGGTTCTCGGGTGCCGGCCCCGCGGTCTCGGTGAGCGCCACCAGCGTCGACGAGAGGCCCGCGCGATCGGTCATCGTCGAGAGCAGGTTGACCTTGCCGCCGACGAGGGTGAAGGTGCCCGAGACATAGTGCTGCCCTTCGCGATCGAAGGCCTTCACGTCCTCGAAGTCACGGATCTCGTAGTACTGGCGGGTGATCACCTCGAGCAGGGCGCCCGGATCGGACATGCGCTGGGAGAGCAGCTCCACGAGCGGCTCCTCCGTGGCGACCAGGGCGTCGATGCGCTCCTGGTGATCGTCGGCGTCGGGCCGCTCGGCCAGGTACTGCAGACTGCCGCGGACACCGTCGTAGACCTGCTCGCGCGCCTTGCGGATCTGCGGCTCGTCGAACAACTGGAAACGGAGGTTGCGGGCGACGTCGCCGATCACCGGGTACCGCACCTGGGTCGCGACGACGAGGCGGTCGAGCACCTCACCGACGGCGCTGTCCGCGTCGGGGGCGACCGACGGGTCGGCGATCCACCGATCGAGGAGCGCCGCGATGGCCGGCACCTGGTTCTCGATGCGCTGCTGCGCCAGGAAGAGTCGGTAGACGGCCTCCTCGAGATCGGTGCCGCGATCGAGATCGTTCTTGTCGTAGTGCCGCAGTGCGCGAGCCAGCTTGTCGCGGAACTCGTCCGGCAGGCCCTGGACGTCGGCGTCGAGCGACTGCAGGAACGCGTGGAAGTGCTCGCGCGGACTGTGGACGCGCTCGTCGGTGCCCTCTTCGTCCATGGTCGGACGGTTACGCGTCAGCTCGCACATGTCGGCGAAGGTGGTGAGCAGGTCCAGCTCGGCGCGGACCAGCTCGCCGTCCTTGCGCGGGAGTGCCCCGCGCAGAGCGTCGTACTCGGCGATGGTGGCGAGCGCACGGGACGCGCTGACGTCGAATCCGCTGAGGAGAGCCCGCAGTTCGTCGAGACGGGCCAGTGCGTCGATGCGGTCGTCGCGGTCGGCGTCGCCGCACGGCGAGCGGAACTCGACCCGGGCGGTGGTGGAGGCGGCGGCCGTCTCACCGATCGGGTCGACGCGCAGCAACGCCGCGCCGTTGTCGACCTGTGCGTTGACGACGGCGAGCACCTCGCTCACCCGACCGGCCGAGGCGGCGCGCACCGCGGTCTCCATCTTCATGGCCTCGAGGACCACGAGCGTCTGTCCCGCCTCGACCTCGTCGCCCACGGCGACCGGCACGGCGACGACGACGGCGGGGGCAGGTGCGCGCACCAGGCCGGCCTCGTCCTGGCTGATCTGGTGGCTCACGCCGTCGACCTCGACGAGATACCCGGCGGGGCCGGGCACGGTGACGACGGAGTAGCGGGTGCCGTCGATCTCGGCGCGACGCTCGAAGGTGCCGAGCCGCTCGATGTCGATGGTGATCTCGTGGTCGTCGACCGCGACCAGGTAGCGGTGCGGTCCCACCTGGCCGACGGTCAGGCGGTAGCCCTGGCCCTGGTAGTTGAGCTCGACCGTGCGGCCGATGTCGTGGCTGGCGCGGGGACGGCCGCCGCGGGCGGACAGCAGGAACTTGGCGCGCTCACGGGCCTCGTCCGCGTCGTAGGCGTCGACGGCCGCGGCGATCAGTGCGACGTCAGCGACGCGGGTGGGGCCCTCCGCGGTGCCCGCGCCGGTGCGGTCGAGCCAGCCGGTGTCGGCAGTGGCGTCGATGAGCTCCTCGCGGTCGAGCAGGTCGAGCAGGAACGACTTCGTGGTGGTGCCGCCGTCGATGACGACTGTGGTCTCGCGAAGCGCCGTACGTAGCCGGGCGAGGGCCTCGGAACGGTCACGGCCCCAGGCGATCACCTTCGCGACCATGGAGTCGTAGTCGGGCGGGATGACGTCGCCCTGGGCGATGCCCGTGTCGACGCGCAGGCCCGATCCGAGCGGGAACTTCAGCAACCGGACGGTGCCGGGCGCCGGTGCGAAACCGTTGTCTGCATCCTCGGCGTTGAGTCGTGCCTCGACGGCGTGACCGAACTCGGTCGGGCAGTCGCCCTCGAGCACGTGGCCGCCCGCGACGAGGATCTGCAGCTTGACCAGGTCGAGGCCCGTCGTCACCTCGGTGATGGGGTGCTCGACCTGCAGGCGCGTGTTGACCTCGAGGAACGTGAAGATCTTCTGCTCCGGCTGGTAGAGGTACTCCACCGTGCCGGCGCCGTGATACCCGGCGGCGCGGACCAGCTCCGCGGAGGCGGCGCGCAGCTCGTCGGCCTGCTCCCGGGTCAGGACGGCCGAACTGGACTCTTCGATGACCTTCTGGTTGCGACGCTGGATCGAGCAGTCGCGGACGCCGGGTGCCCACACGTTGCCGTGGGTGTCGGCGATGACCTGGACCTCGACGTGGCGCGCCTCGGTGACGAGCCGCTCGAGGAAGACGACAGGGTCGCCGAACGAGCGCTCGGCCTCACCCTGGGTGCGCTCGAGTGCGAGCTCGAGCTCGTCCTCGGCGAAGACCTTGCGGATACCGCGACCGCCACCGCCGCTGCGCGCCTTGATGATCAGGGGATAACCGATGGCGGCGGCGTGCCGACGTGCATCGGCGCGGGTCTCGACGGGACCACCGCTCCACGGCGCGACCGGGACGCCCACCTTCTCGGCGAGGATCTTGGCCTCGACCTTGTCGCCGAGCAGGCGCATCGAGGCAGCGGACGGGCCGATGAACGTGATGCCCAGGCGAGCGCAGATGTCGGCGAAGGTCGGGTCCTCGGCGACGAAGCCCCAGCCGACCCACACGGCGTCGGCGCGGGCCTCGACGAGTGCGCGCTCGAGTTCGACGTAGTCGAGGTAGGGGTTCTGCACGCCCGTCTTGCGGAGCGTGACGGCCTCGTCGGCCTGGCGGACGAACATCGCCTTCCGCTCGGCGTCGGTGTGCAGAGCGATGACGCGCAGAGGCTCGGCGGACCGCGATTCGTTGTTCAGCTCGCGTACCGCTCGGATGAGGCGAACAGCTGCTTCGCCTCGGTTGACTACTGCTATGCGTGTGAACATGCGCTCCGCCGTCTCGAAGGGAAAGTGTCTTCCGAGCCAGTGTGACGGTCCACGAGCGTACTGGCGAGTACATCTCACCAACGCCCGAAAGGGTCGTGATCGGTCACTGACCTGTGGCGATGCGCTACCCACGGGTATACCGGCGGGTAATGACACGATGGGCCGACGACGGCGCCGTGCCCCGGGAAAAGTACAGTGGAGAGCGATGACAGCGATGTGGTTCGGCCTTGCTCTGATCGCACTCCTCGGTGCGGTGGCACTGCTGTACATCGATCGCGCCCGCCGCGGACAGCAGGGCCGGGTGCGTCAGATCTGGGCGAAAGCGCAGGGCTACCAGTACGTTCCCGCCGATCCCGACCTGCCGTCGACCTTCTCGCGCGCGGCCATGGCGAACCAGGAGTTCCTCGGTGCCGTCGACGTGGTCGAGGGTGTGCGACGCGGCGAGGAGTTCGTCCTGTTCGACCTCGAGGACGCCGCGACCGTCGTGGCGGTGCGCCGCGAGGTGGGATCCGACGTCGACCTCGATCTGCGGTCCCGCACGACGCCGCCGCCCAAGGAGGCCGACATGCAGCTCCTCGGCTCGCTGGGTCCGCGCATCATCTTCGCGACCGACCTCGACGTGGCACGGCGAGTCTGTGACCAGCGCATGGTCGCATTCACGCACTCGGTGCCCGATGTGGTGCAGCTGCTGTGGAGCGAGGGTCCGTGGACGCTGGGCACCGTTCCGGTGGGCAGTTCGGGACGCGACTGGGACGCCGCGATCGACGCCGTCACCCGCCTGTCCGGCCTTCTGCACGTGTTGCCGCCCTCGCGACGCCGCGCAGCACCCGGACGCGACGACTGATCGTTTCATCAGCCACGTGCTGCCGTGAGGAACCTCACCCGTTAGTCTCGTGCGCATGTCGACTCCAACACCGCGGCCCATCGCACTCGTCACCGGTCCGACGTCCGGCATCGGCGGCGGGTTCGCCCGCCGTCTCGCCGCCAGTGGCCACGACCTCGTCCTGGTCGCCCGCGACACCGTCAGGCTCGAGGCACTGGCCGACGAGCTACGCGCGTCGTACGGCACCTCGTCGGAGATCCTGGGCGCGGACCTCGCGACCGAGGAGGGCCGCGCTGCCGTGGTCGCCCGACTGCAGGAGGGCGTGCAGGTCCTGATCAACAACGCCGGCTTCGGCACGTCCGGCGAGTTCTGGACGGCGGATCCCGCGCTGCTGCAGTCGCAGCTCGACGTCAACGTCACCGCCGTCATGCAGTTCACCCGCGCGGCGCTGCCGTCGATGATCGCGGGTGCGAAGGGCTCGGTGATCAACGTGGCCAGCGTCGCCGGCCTGCTGTCGGGTCGCGGTTCCACGTACTCCGCGTCGAAGGCGTACGTCGTCTCGTTCAGCGAGGGTCTCGCGGGCGGTCTCGCCGGCACCGGCGTCCGCATCCAGGCTCTGTGCCCGGGCTTCGTGCGGACCGAGTTCCACGAGCGCGCCGGCATCGAGATGTCGTCGATTCCGTCGTTCATGTACCTCTCCGTGGACCAGGTCGTCGACGCCTCGCTCGCCGACCTGGACAAGAACACCGTGCTGAGTGTGCCTGGGCTTCAGTACAAGTCACTGACTTCGGTATCGCGTCTGGTGCCCCGTACCATCGCTCGCCGCGTGGTCTCCCTGGTCGGCAGCGCGCGCGGTCGCACGTAGGCTCCGGCGGCCGGGGCGAACCCTCGACCTCGGGTCGACGTTCATACTCGACGGCGCTATGTTTCTGGTGTGACTGTTGTGGCCCTGGTGGCGTTCGTGATGATCATCGGTATCGGCTGGATCGTGTCGGTCGTCCGGCGGACACGTCGGTCGGCCGACTCCGTCGCTGCCGGACTGAACCTGCTCGAGATCGAGCTCGATCGACGACGGGCCGTGATCCCCGATCTCGTGCGCGCTGCCGTCGACGCAGATCTCGACCGCGCCGCCGTGAACCAACTCGTCGGAGCGCGGTCGCTGTCGGCCATGATGCGGGATCGGCGCGCCGAGCTCGGCGCCCGGGCCGGCGCCGAGAACGCGCTGTCGGTCGCGCTGCACGAGGTGCTCTTCGACGGTCGGGCCAGTGGGCCTCTCGGGTGGGACTTCAGTTCGCCCGCAACGGAACTCGATCGCATCGAGCATCGCGTCGCCGGGGCCGTCCGCGTGTACAACACGCAGGCCTCGTCGTTGGCCTCGCTCGCCGACTCGCCGTTGTCCGGACCCGTCGTCCGGCTGTTGGGCGTCCGGGCACCCGAGGCGTTCGCCGAGACCGCGGACGCCGACACGGCGTGGTTGCGGGCGCCGCAGCACGCCGCCTGAGCGCACCCGATAGATTCACTGCTCGTGGCAGCTACCGAGAAGTCCGAACTGGCAGAACTGGTCCGCGAGTTGGCCGTCGTGCACGGGAAGGTGACGCTGTCGTCGGGCACGGAAGCCGACTACTACGTCGACCTGCGCCGTGCGACGCTGCACCACCGCGCCGGTGCCCTCATCGGGCAGCTCATGCGAGAACTGGTGTCGGACTGGGATTTCGACGCCGTGGGCGGACTCACCATGGGTGCCGACCCCGTCGCGTTGGCGGTGATGCACGCGCCTGGCCGTCCCATCGACGCGTTCGTCGTCCGCAAGGCGGCCAAGGCCCACGGCATGCAGCGCCAGATCGAGGGCCCGGACATCGTGGGCAAACGGGTCCTGGTCGTCGAGGACACCACCACCACCGGCAACTCCCCGCTCACGGCCGTCGCGGCTCTGCGTGACGCCGGTGCCGTCGTGGTGGGCGTCGCTACGGTGGTGGACCGCGCCACCGGCGCCGACGCGGTCATCGCGGCCGAGGGTCTCGAGTACCGGTCCCTCCTCGGTCTGGGCGACCTGAACCTCTGAGCTCTACTGCCAGCCGACGGCGGTGAAGGGCGCGTTCGTCGTCACGCGGCCGACGATGCCGGCGTGCGCAAAGTCCTTGGCCGTGGCCACCGCGTCCTGGACAGAGGAACCCTTCGCCAGCTCGGCGGTGATGGCGGCGGCGAAGATGCAGCCGGCTCCGGAGACGCGCTCCTCGCCGATCTTCGGCGCACGGAACACCGAGACGTCGGTGCCGTCGAACAGGACGTCGACGGCCTCGTCGCCGGGCAGACCCGCGCCGCCCTTGACCACCACGTAGCGCGGTCCGAGGTCCGCGATGCGGCGGGCGGCCTCCGACAGATCGTCGACGGACTCGATCGAGTCCATTCCCGACAAGGTCTGCGCCTCGAAGAGATTGGGCGTGACGACGGTCGCGAGCGGGAGGATCTCGGCGCGCAGGGCGTTGTCCGTGTCCAGCGCCGCGCCCGGCTCCTGGCCCTTGCAGATGAGGACGGGATCCACGACGACGTGTCGCCACGGCTGCTGACGGAGCGACTCGGCGACGGTGGCAACGGTCTCGGGTGTGCCGAGCATGCCGATCTTCACGACGTCCAGTGAGTGGGCAGCCGTCGCCGCCTCGATCTGGTCGGCGATCACCGGTCCCGCGATGGGGACGAAACGGTGGCCCCACCCGGCCTTCGGATCGAACGAGACGATGCAGGTGATGGTGCCGACGCCGTAGACCCCGAGCCGCTCGAACGTCTTGAGGTCGGCCTGCAGGCCGGCGCCTCCCGTGGCTTCGGATCCGGCGATGACGTAGGCGAGTGTCGGCATGTCTTCATCATCCCAAAACGCCGAGAGCGCGTGGGTGCGGGGCCGAGAGAGCCCCCGCACCCACGCGCTCGGTCGTCAGGAGCGAGTGCCCTTGCGACGCGAGAGTGCGAACGCACCGACACCCGCGACGGCGACGACGGCCACGCCGGTGCCGATCGCGGCGACGGGCAGTCCGCCCTCGTCGTTCGAGGCACTCGCCTGATCCGACCCCGCGAGGCTCGACTCGGACGACACGAGACCGATCTCCGGCAGTTCGCCGGCGACGATGACGTTGCCCTCCTCGTCGTCGGTGAAGTAGTCGACCACCTTGAACGTGCGCGTCGGGCCGTCGACGTAGAAGCCGATGAGACGGATTCCGGAGGCGGTGACCTCGACCGTGGTGGAGTCGATGGTCGCGACCTCGACGTCCTCCTTCTTCTCGTCGCCGACCTCGACCGTGACGGTCTCCTTGGCGGCGTTCTCCGCGGCAGCCTCGTCGGCGGCCTTCTTGTCCGCGGCATCCTTCGCAGCTGCCTCGGCCTCGGCCTTCGCTGCTGCGGCGGCCTCGGCTGCTGCTGCCGCCTCGGCGTCACCGGCTGCTTCGAGCCGCTTCGCGTTCTCCTCGGCGACCGTGGCGGCCACCTGCGTCGTCGCTGCCTTGACGACAGCGGCGAAGAGCGTCGACGCCTTCGCGTACGCGGCCTGGATCGCCGTGGTGACCTTGGCGGCGTCGAGCGTCGCGAACGCGTCACCGACGGCCTTCAACGACTCCTCGGCAGCCTTCGTGGCCTCCTCCGCGGCGGTGCGCGCGGCGGCTGCGGCCTCGGCCTTCGCATCGGCGTCCGCACGCGCGGCCTCTGCCTCGGTCGGATCCGCGGCAGCGTCGCCCTCGAGCTCGTCGGCCTTGTCCTTCGCAGCGTCGGCCTCGGCCTGAGCGGCGTCCGCCTTGCTCTTCTCCTCGTCCGCTGCAGCCTTGGCGGCGTCCGCCTCTTCCTGCGCCTTGGCGGCGACACCGGCGGCGACGATGCTCTCCTGCTCGGCGACCGACGCCGATTCCTCGGCCTTGGATGCCTCGAGCTCGGCCTTCGCTTCGTCGACCTCGGCCTCGGCAGCGGCGTCGCCGCCCTGCGCTGCGGCGATGGCGTCGTCGAGGAATGCCTGCGCCTTCTTGATGGCGTCGACGGCGGCCTTGGTGGCGTCCTTGGCCACCTGCAGTGCCTTCTTCTCGTCCTCGGTCAGCTTCGCGTCGATGTCGACCTTGATGGAGGAGTTGCCCTCGTCGTCGACCACGACGGAACCGGTGACCTGCGGCAGCGGCCGGGCCGGGGGAGCGGTGGTGGGCACGGTGGTGACCGGTGGCGCATCCGTCGCCGAGGGTTCCTGCTCGGTGCTCGACGTGGCGGGAGCCTCGGTGGTGGTGCTCGTGGAGGACTCGCTGCTCTCCGAGCTGTCCGGCTGATCCTGCTGGGCGACGGCCACGGCGGGTGCGGCGACAGCCAGCGACACGGCGAGCACGGCGCCTGCTGCAGCGAGCCGCGTCCTGCGGGCACGGGTGATGGACTTGTCCGACATGAATGGCCTTTCGATACCGAAGACGGCATTCCTGCCGTATCCGAGAAGCGGTGAAGAATGGTGTACGCGTCCCCCGACCGAACAGAACGTACCTTCCGGTCCGCCTAGACCTTTACTTCAGAGTTACTTCGTCATCGAAGTGTGACCTTTGGTGCAGATGGTGTTCATGCGGTGAATGTGACTGGTGTGATTCGGTTTTCCCTGGTCAGTCGCCCACGGTCAGTGCTGCCGCCTCGTCGACGCTGTGCGGAGCGGGGTCGTGGTCGTCGACGTGTGCGAGGACCTTCCGACCGGTCGCGAGAACGCCGATGGCCAGGAAGGTGCAGGCGGCGCCCACCCAGAACGGCACGTGCACATTGGATTCTCCGAGCTTGCCGGCGAGGTACGGGGCGGCAGCGCCGCCGGCGAACCGCACGAAGCTGTAGGCCGCCGAGGCGGTCGACCGTTCGACCGGCGCCGAGATCATGACGGTCTCGGTGATGAGGGTGTTGTTGACGCCGAGGAACAGTCCGGCGAGGACGACGCACACGATCAGAACCGGCTTGCTCTCCGTGAACAGAGCCATCGCGGCGAGGTCGGCGGCGAAGAGGAGCAGCGCGAGCATCATCATGTTCAGCGTCCCGAACCGGCGCTGCAGGCGCGGTGCGAGGAACACCGAGGCCACCGCGAGCGCGAGTCCCCAGCCGAAGAAGATGAAGCCGATCGCGTAGGTGCCGAGGTCGAGCGGGAACGGCGTGTAGGCGAGCAGGGTGAAGAATCCGTAGTTGTACAGCAGTGCCGTGATGCCGACCGTGAGCAGCCCGCGGTGCCGCAGTGCGCGGAAGGGGTCCGCGAGAGAGGTTCGGTGCGTGGGCTTCTCGCCCTCCGGCAGCATGACGACGAGCAGCACGACGGCCACGGCCATCAGGACGGCGACGCCGAAGAACGGGCCCCGCCAGCTGATGCTGCCCAGGACGCCGCCGACCAGCGGGCCGGTGGCGATGCCGATGCCCAGTGCGGCCTCGTACAGGATGATGGCCCGCGCGACGCCACCGCTCGCGGCGCCGACGATCGTCGCCAGGGCGGTCGCGATGAAGAGTGCATTGCCCAGTCCCCAGCCGGCGCGGAACCCGACGATCTGGGTGATGGTGCTCGACGAGCCTGCGAGCGCGGCGAACACGATGATGATCGCGAGACCGGCCAACAGTGTCTTCTTCGGGCCGAAGCGCGACGAGACGACGCCCGTGACGAGCATCGCCACGCCCGTCACCAGCATGTAGGACGTGAACAGGAGAGACACCTGCGACGGTGTCGCGTTCAACTGTTCGCCGATGGGCTTGAGAATGGGATCGACGAGGCCGATCCCCATGAAGGCGATGACACTGGCGAACGCCACTGCCCACACGGCCTTCGGTTGCTGCAGAAGGCTCGGCTGGGACGCGTCCTTCTTCTCCTCGATCGTCGTCACGGGTGTTCCTTTCGTGCTGTGTTCTTGAGTACCGAGCGCAGGTCGTCGAGGCCCTCGACGATGCGTCGGAGTTGGTCGGGATCCGGCTCGCCCAGGTGGCGGAGCAGTCCGTCGCCGATGGCGCGACGCGAGTCGGCGAGCCAGGTGCGTCCGCGGTCCGAGATCGACACGACCACGGCGCGGGAGTCGGTCGGATCCGTCATGCGGTCGACGAGACCGTTCTCGTGGAGCGTGCGCAGCAGGGCTGTCGCCGAGGGTTGCGAGCCTCGGTCGAGGCGGGCGAACTCGCTGATCCGGATCGCGCCGTACTCGTCGAGCAGGGAGAGCGCGCGCGACCACGTACGGGGATGCTCCGCGGGCGCGACCGAGGCCGCGAGCCGGGTGAAACGCGAGGTCGTGGTGACCAGTTCGGACAGCAGTGTCCGCAGTTCGTCGGTTCGCATCGCCGTGGTCTGCACTCCCTTAACGTTACATAAGCTAACTATCGAAATCCAGTGTGGGGTCGGCTACGGTGTCCGCATGCCGTCCGGGTCGTCCGCCACGCTGGTCCGCAGGGCCACGACCCTGGCCTACGCCGTCGCTGCGGCGGGCACCATCGTCGGTGCCGCCACGCATCGACCCGTCGTGCAGGCGGTGTGCAAGCCGCTCCTCATGCCGATTCTCGCGGTGCGGTCCGGCGCCCACCGCTCGCCACTGCTGGCTGCGGGGCTCTCGGCGGCGACGCTCGGCGACGTCGCGATGATCGATCCGGACGACGATCGCCGGTTCACTGCGGGGGCGTCGTCGTTCGCCGTCATGCAGGGGTGCTGGTCGGTACTGTTGCATCGCAACGGTTCTCGCGCGCGGCCGCACCATGCTCTGCTTCGAGCGGCGGGATGGGCGGGCGGCGCCGTGCTGGCCACGAGACGCGCCCCGACCATTGCACCGATCTCCATGGCCTACGGCGTCGCCCTCGGTGCCATGTCCGTTCTCGGTGCGGACGGCGACACCCGTGCCGTCGTCGGATCGACGCTGTTCACCGTCTCCGACGGCATGGTGCTCGTGCGGCGGACCACGGCCGACGCGCGCCTGCGCGACGTCCTCGAGGTCGCGGTACTCGCGACCTACATCGGCGCTCAGTACGCGCTCGTCGACTCCCTCACGAGAACAGCGTCGGGGTTCCCGACTCGAGATCGAGCAGCAGGCGTTTGCGCTCGACGCCGCCGGCGAAACCCGTGAGGCTGCCGGACATTCCGATGACGCGGTGGCACGGCACGACGATCGACAACGGGTTCCGGGCGTTGGCCGACGCCACCGCTCGCACCGAGGTGGGCCGGCCGACGGCGACGGCCAGAGCGGAGTACGTCCACGTCTCGCCGTAGGGGATCGTGCGGAGCGCGGCCCACACCTCGTTCTGGAATTCGGTGCCCACCGGGGCCAGCTCGAGATCGAAGCGGCGCCGCCGGCCGCCGAAGTACTCCGCCAACTGATCGCGGATCTCGTCGAACCCGTCCGCCCGGGCGGTGCCGATCCGGCCGGGAGCCGGTGCCGGACGGTGACCGGGAAAGTAGACGCCCGACAGCGCCGTCCCGGTGCGCACGACGGTGAGAGGACCCACCGGGGTGTCGAGAACGGTGTGGTGCCGGGTCGAGTCGGTCGGTGTCACAACCGGATCCGCGTCCGGTCGTCGGGATCGACGACGACGGGAACGGTCGCGCCGACCTCGTACCGGACGGACCCCGTGCGTCGGACGGTGCCCGGGTAGGACCCCGACCCGGGCACGGTGATCGTGAGGTCGACCTCCGTCTCGGCTCCGACCTCCCGTACCTCGTCGACGACGGCCCACCCCTCGAGCCCGTGGTCGCGCATGCGGCGTTCGTCGGCGGTCGGGCGCCCGGCAGCCATCATCGCGAGTCCCAGTGCCGCGCCGAAGCCCGCGACCAGCGCAGCGATCTGATACGGAACGGTGCCGTCCGGGGCCTTGGGGAGCAGCACGAGCGCCCAGACCGCCAGCACGACGACGTAGATGGCGGTGACCACGGCCACCGCCCGACCCACTCTCTCGTGGTCCATCGACTCGGATCCCTCCCGTGAGCGCCTCCGAGGACGCCGGAAGCTACTCGGCGGTAAGTTTTCGGCTCACCGCTCTGTTGCAGCTCAGCCCGACCCTTTACTCTTCAGACATGTCTCAACCTACTGTCTTCATCACCGGCGCAGCAGCCGGCATCGGGCGGGCCACCGCACTCACGTTCGCCGCCGCCGGGTACCACGTCGGTGCGTACGACATCGACGAGACGGGACTGGCCTCTCTCGCGAAGGAGATCGCGGCGAAGGGCTCGACGTCGACGACGGGAATCCTCGACGTCACCGACACCGCGCAGTTCACCGAGCGCCTGAAGGAGTTCGACGAGGCGGCGGGCGGGCGACTCGACGTGCTCATCAACAATGCGGGCATCCTCATCGCGGGCCAGTTCGCCGAGCAGGCCATCGAGACGCACCGCAAGCAGTTCGACATCAACGTCGGCGGCGTGCTGAACGGGCTGCTGGAAGCGTTCCCGTACCTGAAGAAGACGCGCGGCGCCCAGGTGGTGAACCTGTGCTCCGCCTCCGCCATCTACGGCCAGCCCGAGCTCGCCACCTACGGCGCGACCAAGTTCGCGGTGCGCGGCCTCACCGAGGCGCTCGACCTCGAGTGGCACAAGCACGACATCGCCGTGAAGGCCATGTGGCCGCTCTTCGTCCAGACCGCCATGACCAAGGGGATCCAGACCGGCACCACCGGCTCGCTGGGCATCAAGCTGACCGCGCAGGACGTCGCCGACGCGATCTTCAAGGCGACGCAGCCCGCCAAGCGGATCTACCACAAGGTGCACTTCCCGGTGGGGCTCCCGTCCAAGGCACTGTCCATGGGCTCGCGGTTCTCCCCGGTATGGCTGACCCGCGAGGTCAACCGCCGTCTGTCCCATTCCTGAGTTGACCGAGAACGACCGCAGCGACGAGGCGGGTGCCACCGAGTGGGGTGAGCACCCGCGCGGCGTACCCGCCTGGGACGTCGAGCGTGACGGGCCTCGGCCCACCGATCCCCGCTACGACCCGGAACTCCTCGACGAGGGGGATCGGCGCAACGTCGTCGACGCGTACCGGTACTGGACGCGCGAGGCCATCGTCGCGGACCTGGACACGCGCCGGCATCCGATGCACGTGGCCATCGAGAACTTCGCGCACGACGCCAACATCGGGACGGTCGTCCGCACGGCCAACGCGTTCGGCGCCGCCGCGGTGCACATCGTCGGGCGTCGGCGTTGGAACCGTCGCGGTGCGATGGTCACCGATCGCTACCAGCACATCGAGCATCACGAGACCGTCGAGGCGCTGACGGCGTACGCGGCGGAGGCGGGCCTGACGGTGGTGGCCGTCGACAACGTGCCCGGGTCCGTCCCGCTCGAGACTGCCGTTCTCCCGCGGAATGCGCTGCTGCTCTTCGGTCAGGAGGGCCCGGGCGTGACCGACGACGCGCGCGCCGCCGCGTCGATGACGGTGTCCATCGCGCAGTTCGGCTCCACCCGCAGTATCAATGCCGGTGTCGCAGCCGGGATCACGATGCACGCCTGGATCCGGCAGCACGCGGATCCCGACCTGGCCTGGTGACCGTGCCCGACGGCTCCCGAGCCGAGGGGTACTGGCAGGATCGAATCATGCACGACACGTGGTCCTCCAGGGCGGACGCCGCCGAGGAGGCCGTCTTCTCTCGCCACGTCCGCCGTCTGTGGGGACTGCCGGGGACGGCTCTGGGTGTCGTGGCGTGGCCGCCGGTCCGACGGGAGCGGTTGTTCTTCCGCTGGCACTACTGGTGGCAGGCGCACCTCATCGACTGTGTGGTCGACGCCGAGGAGCGGGCGCCGTCGGCGCGCCGCCGACGACGGCTGGCCCGGATCGCGCGCACCCACCGGCTGCGCAACCTCACCGGCTGGACCAACTCGTACTACGACGACATGGCGTGGCTGGGGCTGTCCCTCGAGCGAGCGCAACGTCTGCACCTCGTCGACAATCGCACCGCGATCGCGGCCCTGGAGTCGGAGCTGTTCGACGCCTGGGATCCGGCGCACGGGGGCGGTATCCGCTGGTCCAGGAAGAGCGACTTCTTCAACGTGCCGGCCAACGGCCCGGCGGCGGTGCTGCTCGCACGGACCGGCAAGCTGTGGCGCGCCCAGGCCATGGCCGACTGGATCGACGCGACTCTCGTCGATCCGACGACCCATCTCGTGCTCGACGGCATCCACGCCGACGGCCGCGTCGAGACGCCGATCTACTCCTACTGCCAGGGCGTCGTGCTCGGCGCCGAGACCGAACTCGCGATCAGCCTCGGTGACGACAAGCACCGCGAGCGCGTGCATCGACTCGTCGCCGCCGTGCAGCAGCACCTCACGAAGGACGGCGTGATCATCGGCGGCGGGGGAGGGGACGGCGGCCTGTTCAACGGGATCCTCGCCCGGTACCTCGCACTGGTGGCGACGTCGTTGCCCGGAGACGACGACGAGGACCACGAGGCGCGCTCGGTCGCCGCCGACATCGTGCTGGCGTCGGCGGAGGCCGCGTGGGACAACTGCCTGTCCATCGAGGGCCTGCCGCTGTTCGGCAGCGACTGGTCCGCCATCGCCAAGCTGCCCTCGTTCGGTGCGTCGATCGCCCGGTTCAGCGCCGGCACCGTCACGTCGTCGTCCGTGCCGGAGCGCGACTTCTCCGTCCAGCTCGGCGGCTGGATGTTGATGGAGGCGGCGCACAGCCTCGGCTGAACGTCAGCCGTCAGAGATCGTGCACTTCGGTGGTCTCCACCGGCTTCTTCATCTCCTTGCGGTACTGGTACAGACCGAAGATGGTGCCGACCACGATCGAGACGATCATCAGCGTGAGCACGGTGGGGAACAGCCACGACACCTTGTCGAGCACCGCTCCGAAGTAGAACCCGATCAGCAGCAGCACGGGTGCCCAGATGAGCGCACCCAGCGTGCTGGCGATGGTGTAGCGGCGGTGGTTCATCCCACCGGCACCGGCGACCATCGGGCACAGGGTCCGCACCCACGGGATCCAGCGCGCGACGAGCACCGCCCAGAAGCCGTGCTTCTCGAGAAGTCGGTTGACCTTCTCCAGATTCGCGGTGTTGACGTACTTGCCGTTCTTGCGCGCCACGAGGCGATGACCGGTGCGTTTACCGATCATGTACCCCACCTGATTACCGGCGATGGCGGCCAGGAACGCGCCCGCGGACAGCGCCCACACGTGCGAGGTGCCCGAGGCGTGGGCGGCCAGTCCGATACCGGCGGTGATCAGCAGCGAGTCGCCCGGAAGGAAGAGGCCCACGATGACGGCGCACTCGAGGAACACGAAGGACACCACGATGAGCCAGACCAGGGTGGGCCCGGCCGATTCGAGGAATCCCATCGCGCCGCCTTCGGCGAGCACGGTGCTACCGGCGAGAAGCATGAACGGGGGACCGATCTACGAGGACGAGTCGCGCGGAGCGGGCTCGGTGCGCTGGACGGGCTCGGACCACTGAGCTGGTTCCGACCGCTGAGCAGTGTCCGACCTCTGGGCCGGCTCGGACCACTTGGACGGCTCGACCTTGCCGTCGAGCTTGCCGTCGAACGCGTCGACGGCCTCACCGAGCGGGGTGCGGCGCGAGGAGACGATCCGCTTGCCGACCTCCCAGGCGATGGGCAGGACGGACACGGCGACGATGAGCAGGAAGATGATGTCGACGTTGTCGCGGATGACGGCGATCTGGCCCAGCAGGTAGCCGAGCAGCGTGACGCCCGAGCCCCAGACGATGCCGCCGACGACGTTGTAGGTGATGAACGTGCGGTAGCGCATACCCGAGGCGCCGGCCACGACCGGCGCGAACGTACGCACGATGGGCACGAAGCGCGCCAGGAAGATGGTGATGGGACCGTGCTTCTCGAAGAACGCGTGCGACTCGTCGATGTAGCGCTTCTTGAGGAAGCGGGCGTCGTCCGTGAACAGGCCCGTGCCGGCCTTCTTGCCGATCAGATATCCCGCCTGATCACCCAGCACCGCGGCGATCGGAATGGTCACCAACAGCACCCACAGCGGCGCGAACGGCTCGATCTCCGCGCTCTTCGACGCGGCGATCAGACCGGCCGTGAACAGCAGCGAATCGCCCGGGAGCAGCGGGAACAGCAGGCCCGACTCGATGAACACCACCAGCAGCAGACCGACCAGGACCCAGGTGCCGAACGAGTTCAGCAGGTTGACGGGATCGAGGAACCCCGGCAGCAGGGCGAGGTCGGTCACGGAGGCGGCCACGGTAGTCACAAGCGCCCACAGTACCGGCGAGAGCAGCCGATACCCGCACGCCGAGTGGCGGGTAGTACAACTCACGAGCAACTCTCAGCAACTACCGGCGAGTAGATCGGGCAGGGCGCGACCGGCGTCACCTCGGTTGACATACTGCTAGTGACCGCACCTGATCGGGTGCCCCGTTCGCTCACCGTGGAGGTTTCTTCGTGCCGATCGCAACTCCCGAGGTGTACGCCGAGATGCTCGGCCGCGCCAAGGAACACAAGTTCGCTTTTCCCGCCATCAACTGCGTGGGATCCGAGTCCGTCAACGCGGCCATCAAGGGCTTCGCCGACGCGGGCAGCGACGGCATCATCCAGTTCTCCACCGGTGGCGCGGAGTTCGCGTCCGGCCTCGGTGTGAAGGACATGGTCACCGGCGCCGTCGCGCTCGCCGAGTTCGCCCACGTCGTCGCCGCGAAGTACGACGTCACCATCGCGCTGCACACCGACCACTGCCCCAAGGACAAGCTGGACACCTACGTGCGTCCGCTCCTCGCGGTGTCGCAGGAGCGCGTCGACGCCGGGAAGAACCCCCTCTTCCAGTCGCACATGTGGGACGGCTCCGCGGTGCCGATCGACGAGAACCTCGAGATCGCCAAGGATCTGCTGGCCCGGGCCGCCGCGGCGCGCATCATCCTGGAGATCGAGATCGGCGTGGTCGGCGGCGAGGAGGACGGCGTCGAGGCGGAGATCAACGACAAGCTGTACACCTCGAACGAGGACTTCCTGAAGACGGTCGAGGCGCTCGGTGCCGGCGATGCCGGATCGCGCTACCTGTTGGCCGCGACGTTCGGCAACGTCCACGGCGTCTACAAGCCGGGCAACGTCAAGCTCAAGCCGTCGGTGCTCGCGGACGGCCAGCGCGTCGCCACCGAGAAGCTCGGACTCGCCGCCGGCTCCAAGCCCTTCGACTTCGTCTTCCACGGCGGCTCGGGCTCGGCCAAGAGCGAGATCGAGGAGGCCCTCGAGTACGGCGTCGTGAAGATGAACGTCGACACCGACACCCAGTACGCGTTCAGTCGGCCCATCGCCGGCCACTTCTTCAGCAACTACGACGGCGTGCTGAAGGTCGACGGCGAGGTGGGCAACAAGAAGGCCTACGACCCGCGCAGCTACCTCAAGAAGGCCGAGGCCGGTATGACGGCGCGCGTCGTCGAGGCGTGCAACGACCTGAAGTCCGCCGGTCGGAGTGTGTCAGCGGGCTGACCCCCGCACGAGCGCGGTCAGGCGCAGACCTTCCAGGTCTCGCCGTCCAGCGCGAGGTCGAACGTGCGCGCCGAGGGCTCCGCGCCCTCGGTGCGCGCGGTGACCTGTGCGATCGCCGTCGTCTGATCCGGCGGTTCCGCTTCGGTGATCTGAATGGTGTCGACGCTCTGGACCACCGGCACCGTTCCGGATGCGACGGCGGCGTCGTGCGTCGCGGCGAAGTCGGCCTCGGAGATGCCGCCGTAGAAGGACGCCAGCGCGCCGCACGTGACGCTGCGCAGAGCGGTCAGGTCGCCGTCACGCAACGCCGTGGTGAAGGTGTCGATCGAGGTGCGGATCTTCTCGTCGTCGCTCGGACCCGTGACGCTCGTGCCGCCACGCAGCAGTGCGAACGCCACGACACCCGCGATCGCCAGCAGGGCCACGAGGGCCGCCGCGATCCACGGTCCGCGCCGCCGTCCTCCGGAGCGCGTCGACACCTTCTTCGGTGCGGCGCTGGGTTCGATGCGGCGCGGTGCGGCGGGGCGCGAGTTATCCGGGGACACGCGTGCACCTTATCCAGCGCCCGACGTCTCCCGCGCGCTCCGTGGGAGACTGTCGTCATGACTTCCTTCGGTGATCTCCTCGGTCCCCAGCCCACCCTGCTGCCCGGCGACGACGAGGCCGAGTCCGCTCTGCTGAACCACACGGCCCCCGAGGAGGTGGCCGCGGCGCACCCCACCGCGTCGATCGCGTGGGCCTACCTCGCCGAGGCCGCCCTGTCCGACGGCCGCACCATCACCGCGTACGCCTACGCACGCACCGGCTACCACCGCGGGCTCGACCAGCTGCGTCGCAACGGCTGGAAGGGCTTCGGACCCGTGCCGTACAGCCACGAGCCCAACCGAGGCTTCCTGCGCTGCGTGGCCGTCCTGGCCCGCGCCGCGCAGTCGATCGGGGAGACGGACGAGTACGCCCGCTGCCTCGACCTGCTCGAGGACTGCGATCCGCGCGCCGCGGACGAACTCGGCGTCGGCTAGCACCAGCTTCATGGGCCGATTCGGGAGCTACCCACGATTCACGGCCCCGCATCTCGGCCTGCGCACCCGCGGCTCCGCGCGGATCGACGCCTCGTTGCGGCGTCTGAGTGTCTCCGGGTTGCCGATCATCCAGTGCGCGCTCGCTGCGGGCATTGCGTGGTTCGTGGCGACGGACGTCGTCGGGCACGTCACGCCCTTCTTCGCACCGATCGCGGCCGTCGTCTCGCTCGGTGTGTCCCTCGGGGCGCGGATGCGACGCTCGGCCGAACTCGTCGTCGGCGTCACGGTCGGTATCGGTGTCGGTGACGCGATCATCGCCCTCATCGGGACCGGACCGTGGCAGATCGCCCTGGTCGTCGCGCTCGCGATGTCGACCGCCGTCTTCCTCGACAGCGGCGCCATCATCGCGATGCAGGCGGGATCGTCGGCCGTGCTGGTGGCGACGCTCATCCCGCCGGGCAACGCTGGCGGACTCAACCGCATGGTCGACGCGTTGATCGGCGGTCTGGTGGGACTCGCCGTCGTCGCCGTCGTGCCGACGCACCCCGTGCGCCGCGCACGCAAGGACGCGGCCACCGTCATCGCCACGTCGGGCCGGGTACTGCAACTCGTCGCGGACGGTCTCCTGGCCAACGACGCGGAACCGATCGCCAAGGCGCTGAAGGCTGCGCGCGCCACACAACCGGCCATCGACGCGATGCGCACCGATCTCAAGGGCGGGCGCGAGATCAGCCGCATCTCCCCGCTGTACTGGAACAGCAAGCAGCGCTTGGCCGAGCTCGCCGCGACGGCGGATCCGCTGGACAACGCGGTGCGCAACATCCGGGTTCTCGCCAGGCGCTCCCTGTCCCTGGTGCGCGACGACGAGATTCTCGACCCCCGACTGGTCGACCTCGTCGAGAAGCTCGCGCAGGCCACCGAGGTGGTGCGGAAGATGATGCTCGCGGATCCCGGCGAGCAACCCGACCGAGCCGAGGCAGCGCGGGTTCTCCGGCACGTGGCGGTCGGTGCGAAGGCGGAGCTCATGCAGGACGCCGGCCTGTCCGCGGTGGTGGTGCTCGCGCAGATACGGTCCATCGTCGTCGACCTGCTCCAGGTGGCGGGGCTCTCGCGGATCTCTGCGCTGGCGACGTTGCCCCCGACCGTCGACCACCCCGCCGTGCCGCCGGAGCTCGACTACTAGGTTCCCGCTGCCGTTCCGTGTTCCCGCGGACGCTGCAACCCCTCCTCGAGTACGGAACCCCTGCGGGAGCTGCCGGTACACAGGACGAGGGTGCTCCACAGGCGGGCGCCAGGAAGGCGTGTCCCCGTCCGCGCGTGATCGACACTCACCGCCATGGACCTGCACCGCCGCGCGACCGGTGACGTGACCGATGCGGCGCTGCGCGGTCTGGTGAGGCGCGGCGAACTGGTCCGCGTGAGCCGCGGCTCCTACGGCCCCGGCTCGGAGTGGGCGTCGGCATCACCAGACGAGCGCTACCGCCTGCGCGTGCTCGGAGTCATGGCGGGACGCACCGCGGTGGCCGTCGCCAGTCACGAGTCCGCGGCGGCGCTGCATCGGCTCCCCCTTCTCGCTCCCGACCGAGACCGAGTGCACGTGAGCGTCGACGGTCGAGGAGGTGGTGCGTCGACGAGGAGGGTCGCCGAGCACCGGGTGCCGCTGTCCCTGCTGGACGTCACCACCGTCGACGGTGTGCAGGTCACGACGCCGACGCGGACGGCGCTCGACATCGCGTGCACGGTGGGACTCGATCGTGCGCTGTGCGCTGTCGAGTCCGCACTCCGCACGGAGGCGCCGGATCTGCAGGAGTGCCTCGCACGGCTCGGGCGCCGTCGCGGCATCGCCACCGCCCGCCGCGCGGTGGACCTCGCGAGCCCTCTCACCGAGAGCATCGGCGAATCGTGGAGCCGAGCCCTGATGATGCAGTGGCCCGAGATTCCCTCGCCGAGGCTGCAGCATCGCTTCCTCGACGATCGTGGTCGCATCGTGGCCCGCACCGATTTCGACTGGGACGGTCGGCTGGTGGGCGAGTTCGACGGGCTGATGAAGTATCGCGGCGGAGCACAGTCGGTGATCGACGAGAAGCTGCGCGAGGACGCCCTCCGCGCGCTCGGCTGCCATGTGGTGCGGTGGACGTGGGACGACCTGCGTCATCCCGAACGGCTACGGCGTCTGCTCGCGGCCGGGATGGCCATCGCGTTCCGCTGACGCCGGAGGTCTCTGGGTTCCCGCAGCCGTTCCGTGTTCCCGCGGAGGCTGCAACCCCTCCTCGAGTACGGAAGCCCCGCGGGAAGCGTGACTCACCATATGCACACATTCGCATGTATGGTCTCGATCATGGGAGCGGGGCACGGACATGCGCACACACCGGCGGCTGGTGAGGCCGGCACCGGGCGGCTGCGACGCATGGGGATCGCGTGGTTCGTGCTCGTCGCGTTCTTCGCCCTCGAGCTGACCGTCGGCCTGATCATCAACTCGCTGGGCCTGCTCGCCGATGCCGGGCACATGCTCACCGACATCATCGGCATGTCGATGGGCCTCGTCGCACTCACGATGGCCCGGCGCGGATCGAATTCCGCTGCACGGACATTCGGGTGGCACCGGGCCGAGGTCCTCACCGCTGTCGCCAACGCGGTGCTGCTGCTCGGGGTCGCGGTCTTCATCTTCGTCGAGGCGATCCGCCGCATCGGGGACCAGCCGGACATCCCGGGCCTCGCGATGGTGCTGACGGCCGCCGCGGGACTCGTCGCCAACATCGTCGTCATGCTGCTCATCCGCGCCGACGCGAAGGACTCCATCGCGGTACGCGGGGCCTATCTCGAGGTGCTCGCGGACACCGTGGGCAGCGTCGGGGTGCTCGTCGCCGGTGTGCTGCTCCTGGCGTTCGACTGGACGTGGGCGGACATCGTCGTGGGTATCGCCATCTCGCTGTGGGTGGTGCCGCGGGCACTCTCGCTCGCCGGCCAGTCGTTGCGCATCCTCACGCAGGCCAGCCCGTCGTCGGTGGACATCGGTGCGCTCGAGGCCGATCTGCGGGCGCTGCCCGGAGTCGTCGACGTCCACGACCTGCACGTCTGGACCCTCACCACCGGCATGGACGTCGCCACGGTGCACATCACGTCGGACGGTTCCGGATCGGTGATGCTGGCCCGCGGGAAGGAAGTGCTCTCGGCCTACGGCCTGGACCACGCCACCGTGCAGGTCGAGCCCGCGGTGCACGGTGCCACCTGCCGCGACGAGCTCACCTGGTAGCAGGCCGGTCGGGATAATGACAGGCATCGGAACACCTGTGCGACCATGACACGGCAGGTCAGTACCTGCGACGTGCTGGCGAGGGGAATCCGGTGAGAATCCGGAACGGTCGCGCCACTGTGAGCGGGCCTCGTCGTCCGTGAGTCAGATCGCCGATCCGGCACGTGAGACTCGAATCGGACGCGCAATCTGAGGAGTTCCACTCGTGCACATCGCCGAGGGTTTTCTGCCACCCGTTCACGCGGCAGTCTGGACGTGCGCCGCGGCGCCGTTCGTCGTTCACGGCGCTCGCGCCGTCGTCGTCCAGGTCCGGGAGAACCCCCGCAGCCGTCTGCTGCTGGGTGCTGCCGGTGCCTTCACCTTCGTTCTCTCCGCCATCAAGCTGCCGTCCGTCACGGGCAGCTCGAGTCATCCCACCGGGACAGGGCTGGGCGCGGTGTTGTTCAAGCCGCCGGTCATGGCGTTCCTGGGCACGGTGGTGTTGCTCTTCCAGGCGTTGCTGCTCGCGCACGGCGGCCTGACGACGCTGGGCGCCAACGCGTTCTCCATGGCGATCGTCGGCCCGTGGGTGGGGTACGCCGCGTTCCGTCTCACCGGCCGGCTGGGCGGTGGTCTGTCGCTGTCGGTGTTCTTCGCGATGATGCTGGCCGACCTGTCGACGTACTGCACGACGTCGGTGCAGATAGCGCTCGCGTTCCCGGATCCGCAGAGCGGCGTACTCGGAGCCGTCACCAAGTTCCTGTCCATCTTCGCTGTCACCCAGATTCCGCTCGCCATCGCGGAGGGCCTGCTGGGTGTGCTGGTGTTCCGCGTCCTGCGGACCGTGGCGACGCCGGAGCTGCGGGACCTCGGAGTGCTGCGCCGCGAGAAGGGTGCCGTCGATGCGTAGGAACGTCGTGATCAACCTGCTGCTCGTCCTCGGGATCGTCCTCATCGTCGGCGCCGCGCTGATGCTCGACGCGGGACGAAGCGGCGACGAGGAGCGGTTCGTCGGTACCGATTCGGCCGCCACGTCGCAGATCGAGGAGGACCACCCGGACTACGTGCCGTGGTTCGAGTCGGTGTTCTCGCCGACGTCGGGCGAGGTGGAGTCGGGTCTCTTCGCGCTGCAGGCCGCGCTGGGTGGGCTCGTCCTCGGGTACGTGCTGGCGGCGCTGCGCGGTCGGCGCAAGCTCGACGCGCTCCGCACCGAACTCGAACGGACGTAGGTGCAGGGTCTCGCGGTCGACGACGCGGCCTGGGCCAGTCCGTGGCGCACGCGCGCGGTGGGGGACAAGGCGGCACTGTCGCTGGGTCTCGTGCTGTGCGCGCTGCTGCTCCCGCCGTGGCCCGGCGCGCTGATCGTCACGGTGGTCGCGCTCGGTGCGGCCGTCGGGGCTGCCCGCACACCGCTCCGGCCGGTGCTGCGTGCGCTCACCGCGCCCGCAGCCTTCATCGCCCTCGGCGCCGTCTCCGTCGCCGTCACGGTGACCGCCACGCCGGACTGGAGTGTCGGGGTCACGGCCGACAGCGCGCGACGAGCGCTGGAGGTGTCCGGTCACGCGATCGCCGGGACGTCGGCCGTGCTCCTGCTGGCCGTCACGACACCGATGATCGACATCCTGACCGGGTTGCGACGGCTGCGGGTACCGCAGGCATGCATCGACGTCGCCGCCGTGATGTACCGCTTCCTGTTCGTGCTGCTGTCGTCGGTACGCACCATCCGCCAGTCGCAGACCGCCCGCCTCGGCTACTCGTCGCCGCGCCGGTCGCTGCATTCCGCGGGTCTGCTGACGGCCGCCGTGCTGATCAAGTCGTGGGACAGGGCCTCGCGGCTCGAGGCGGGGCTGGCGGGTCGCGAGTTCGGCGACGCGGTCTCGGCGGATCCGGTCGACCGGCAGCGCAGTTCGCCGAGCTTCCTGGTGACCGTCGTGGCGGTGCTGGGAGCCGTGGTGGCGCTGTCCCTGCTGGGACATCGCGCATGAGCCACCGCACGCTCACCGCCCGCGACCTCGAGGTGCGGTATCAGGGCGGGCCGCCGGTGCTGGCCGGCGCGAGCCTGAGCGTTCCCGCCGCGGCGAGGGTGGCGCTCCTGGGCGCCAACGGCTCGGGCAAGACGACCCTGCTGCGGTGCCTGTCCGGAGCGATCGTTCCCGATGGCGGACGGGTGGAGATCGACGACGTCGCACTGCGCCACAGCCGGTCGGGCCTGCGGGCACATCGCCAGGAAGTGCAACTGGTGCTGCAGGATCCGGACGATCAGTTGTTCTCGGTCGACGTGTACCGAGACGTCGCCTACGGTCCGGTGAACCTCGGCCTGGGGACCGACGAGGTGCGCGACCGCACGGAGGCGGCGCTCGAGGTGATGGGCATCGACCATCTGCGGTCCCGGCCGACGCACCAGCTGTCCTACGGTGAGCGCAAGCGCGTCGCGACGGCCGGCGCCGTGGCCATGCGGCCGTGCATCCTGTTGCTCGACGAACCGACGGCCGGGCTCGATCCGCAGGGCGTCGACGAGATGTTCGCTGCGCTGCACCGCCTGGAGAATCACCACACGACCGTGGTGCTGTCGACACACGACGTGGCCCTGGCGCTGGAGTGGTCGCACTCGGTCGCCGTGGTCGTGGACGGCGCTGTGGTGCAGGGGGATCCGGTGACGTTGCTGTCGGACATCGACCTGCTGGGACGGGCCAGGTTGCGGACACCGTGGCCGTTGGCGCTCGCGGCGGACCTCGTCCGGGACGGAATGCTCGAACCGGGATCGCGACCACGGGACGCCGAAGAACTACGAAAGATGCTGAGCAGCAGTATCAGTCGGCGCTAACGTACGAGCAACCACTGCTTGTCGTGGCGGTAGATGGTGGACCTGGTGGTCTCGCGGGGGATGTCGATGCCGTCCTTCGTCAGACGCGCCGCCGTGGCTCCGAGTTGCATCGCCCGGCCGGTGATCCAGCGGCGGCGGAACAGTCCGCGCTTGCCCTGCACCCGAGCTCGGAGTCCCGGCATCTCGAGCGTCGGGGTGACCTCGATGCCCGGCACCTCACCGGAGAAGAGCTTGGTGTCGTCGACGTAGGCCTCGCCGACGAGGTGGCCCGACGGCCCCGAGACGGTGGCGAGTCCGACGACGGCCGATCCGGCGTCGTCACGGATGAGGGGAGTGGGGGAGGCGGTGCCGGACAGCGCGACCTTGGCGGCGCGCGATCCGGTGCCGACGCGGAAGAGGTGGCTGGCCTCGCTGGCGGTCTCGGCGACGTAGGCGAGCTCGATGTCGAGTCGGTCGCGCCGCATCAACCGGGTGAGGACGGCGGCGAGCGAGGCGTCGGTGCCGAGCACGATCAGCCGGGGGTCGTGTACCGCGTCGAGTTCGGCGAGCAGGGCGTCGCACTCCTCCTTCGACGGCACCTCGGGTACCGCGGTGAGCGGTAGCGAGGACAGCGCGATGGGCAGCAAGGGCCTGCCGCACTGCAAGACGAACGGAGTCACGCGAATTCCTTCTCAGCCGGACGGGTCTGCCCCACCCTAATCAGGACACGGTCGTCGTGGACCCCGGGAAGGCGCTTGCCCGGTCTCGATTTCGCGTCGCTTTGACCGTGCCGCCGCGACAGAAGACCAGGCAGTACGGTGTGCGGTCGGCTGTGAGCGGCACGTGTCGTCTCGGGCGGTACACTGTGTCACCGGTCATGGTCGGTGCGCGTTCCGCACGTCACGAAGTGCGTTCCGACACGTGCCACAGCCCGGGATGGTCCGGCTGTCCACCCGAGTGATGGAGCAACACATGCCGGCAATCGTCCTCATCGGCGCCCAGTGGGGCGACGAGGGCAAGGGCAAGGCCACGGATCTGTTCGGCGAGCGACTGCAGTGGGTGGTGCGCTACCAGGGTGGCAACAACGCCGGCCACACCGTGGTGCTGCCGAACGGCGACAAGTTCGCGCTTCACCTCATCCCGTCGGGCATCCTCTCGCCCGGTGTGAACAACGTGATCGGCAACGGCGTCGTCGTGGATCCGGGTGTGCTGCTCACCGAACTCGACGGCCTCGAGAAGCGCGACGTGGACACGTCGAAGCTGCTGCTCAGCGCCGATGCGCACCTGATCATGCCGTACCACGTGGCCATCGACAAGGTCACCGAACGTTTCCTCGGTGCCCGCAAGATCGGCACCACCGGACGCGGCATCGGCCCGTGCTACCAGGACAAGATCGCCCGCGTCGGAGTGCGCGCGGCGGATGTCCTCGACGAGAAGATCCTGACCCAGAAGGTCGAGGCCGCACTGGAATTCAAGAACCAGGTGCTCGCCAAGATCTACAACCGGCGCGCCCTCGAGTCGGAGAAGGTGGTGGAGGAGGTGCTCGGCCAGGCCGAGGGCTTCAAGCACCGCATCGCCGACACCCGGCTCGCGTTGAACCAGGCGCTCGAGCGCGGCGAGACGGTGCTGCTCGAGGGTTCGCAGGGCACGCTCCTGGACGTCGATCACGGCACCTATCCGTTCGTCACGTCGTCCAACCCGACGGCGGGCGGCGCGGCCGTGGGTTCGGGCGTCGGCCCGGGTCGGATCACCACCGTCCTCGGCATCCTGAAGGCGTACACCACGCGCGTCGGCTCGGGCCCGTTCCCGACGGAGCTGTTCGACGAGTCGGGCGAGTACCTGGCCAAGCAGGGCGGCGAGGTGGGTGTCACCACCGGCCGCGCCCGGCGCACCGGCTGGTTCGACGCCGTCATCGCGCGGTACGCCACGCGCGTCAACGGCATCACCGACTACTTCCTCACCAAGCTCGACGTACTGTCCTCGCTCGACACCATCCCGATCTGCGTCGCGTACGACGTGGACGGCGTGCGTCACGACGACATGCCGATGACGCAGACCGGGTTCCATCACGCGAAGCCGATCTACGAGGAGATGCCCGGGTGGTGGGAGGATATCTCGGGGGCGCGGACCTTCGAGGAGTTGCCCGTCAACGCCCAGAGGTACGTGCTGCGTCTCGAGGAGCTCTCGGGGTCGTACATGTCGTACATCGGCGTCGGTCCGGGCCGTGACCAGACCATCGTGCGGCGCGACATCCTGTCCTGACACGGTCGAGATATCACAAATGGCGTGACGATAACGCCAGGATGGCTCATACTGTGGCTCAGGTTCGCTATGAGGTGGAACAAAACGGATCCCCCTCTCGGCGAGAGCAGGTCAGTGGAGGACCGCTATGGACAGCACCTACGTCGGGCTCGAGGTCTTCCAGTGCCAGTTCGAGCGTTTCAGCTTCGAGCACTCGTGGATCGGTGACCGTGTCGGCGAGCTGATGCTGGGGCCGCGCGGCGGTGGGATGCTCGAGTTCCAGCACGCCATGGTCTTCGCGCTCCCCGAGGGCGGCGCGCACGAGGTGCACGGCGACATCCTCGCCTGGTACCTCGCGCACGGCGGCCCGAGTGGATCGCTCGGCTACCCGCTCACCGACGAGAAGCGCACTCCGACGGGCCACGGCCGCTACAACGTGTTCGAGAACGGCACCGTCGGATGGCTCCCGGGTACCGGGGCATTCCTCATGGGATCCGTCCGCACCGCCTGAACTGGACTGCACCCCGGTGTCCACCGAGGTGGATACTGGACCTCATGGTGACTCGCGTGATCGGTGCCTCGACTCTCTCGCGGGACCTCGGGCACTGGCGGCCGTCGGGGCGGCACCGGCCGGTCTACCGGGCACTCGCCGACGGGATCCGGCTCCTGGTGCACGACGGCCGCATCCCCCTGGGCGTCGCCCTGCCCAGCGAGCGCGATCTGGCGGGAGCCCTGTCGCTGTCCCGCACCACCGTCACCAACACGTACGCGGCACTGCGTGACGAGGGGTACCTGTTGAGCAGGCAGGGTTCCCGCAGCACGGTCGCACTGCCGCGGACCACCCTGGCGGGGCGGCCGGCCCGCGCGGCGGCGTCGGTGATCGATCTGACCCATGCCGCCGTCACCGCCCCGTCCGACGAGGTGACACAGGCGTACGCCGCTGCGCTGGAGGCACTTCCGGCCTACTACACAGGTCACGGTATCGAGCCGGTCGGTCTCGCGACACTGCGGCAGGCCCTGGCTCGCCGGTACGACGAGCGGGGGTTGCCCACGTCGCCGGACCAGATCATGGTGACGTCCGGCGCGCAGCAGGCCTGGCGGCTGCTGCTCGAGGTGCTGGTGTCGCCGGGTGACCGGGTGGTGGTCGATCACCCGACGTATCCCAATGCGCTGGAGGCGATTCGACGAACTGCGGCGCGCGCGGTGCCCGTTCCGTTGAGGCCGCGGGAGTACTCGTCCCCTGGATCGGCGCGCTCGTCGCGGCGGTGGGACCTCGACGCGATTCGTGACGCGACGGTGCAGACGGGGGCGCGAATGGCGTACGTGCTGCCCGACTTCCACAATCCGACGGGTGCTCTGCTCGATGTCGCCGGCCGCGCGGAACTGGCGTCGAACGCCCGCCGGACCGGCACCACGTTGGTGGTGGACGAGTCGATGGCCGACCTGTGGCTGGACGAGGCGCCGCCCGCTCCGGTCGCGGCGGTGGGGCATCCCGGCACCGTCGTCACCGTGGGGTCCGCGTCGAAGGCGTATTGGGGTGGTCTGCGGGTCGGCTGGATCAGGGCGTCGCCGTCGCTGATCTCTCGCTTGGCGACATCGCGGGCCGCCGTCGACATCGGCACGCCGATCATGGATCAGCTCGCGTGCGCGGCACTGATCGAGCGGCACGAGGAGATCTTGGTTCCCCGCCGCGCGGAACTCCGTGGTAACCGGGATGCGCTGACGGCGGCTCTGGCGCGGCACCTTCCGGACTGGTCGTACGACCCGGCGCCGGGCGGCCTGTCGTTGTGGGTTCAGATGCCTGCCGCGGCGTCCACGGCTCTCGCCGCGATCGCGCCGGCGCACGGGGTGGCGCTGGCGGCGGGGCCGCGGTTCGGGGTGGAGGGGGCGTTCGAGCGCCACGTGCGCCTGCCGTACACGGAGGGTGCCGATCGATTGGAGGCTGCGATCGACCGAATTGCGTTCGCGTACCAATCCCTGAAACCGACCGACGGGGATTATTCTGCCGTCGTGCTGTGAAGTGGGGCGGCCGACGGAGAATGGTCGGCCAGTCAGCGGGAGCCGAAGACCTCGTGATCGAGTTCGGCCATGTCCCACTGGAGCTCGGAGCCGAGTTCCTCGTGGTCCGCGCGCGATGCGGCGCGTCCGAGCAGCACTGCGGCACCCGCGGCGACCAGCAGCCACACCACTCCGACGACCACGACGACTATCACGATTCCGTTTGTAGCACCTCGAACTGAAAACATTCTGTGAAACGCGAGACTTGGATCGGTTTCTTACGGAGTAAACCGGAATGAATCTCGATCGGCGCGCTCGGCGGCTGCCCGCTCGCCGATTCGCGTCGGTTTGCGCGGAGGTACTCGTGGGTACAGTCGAACGTATGAGCGATGCGAATGACACCACCAAGACAGGCAATGCGGACGTCGACCAGAGCGCGGACAAGGATCCGTCCGACTGGGTCACCGGTGACGAGCCGCCCACCGGCCCCCAGTTGAGCTACCTCGAGACGCTGGCCCGCGAGGCCGGCGAAGAGGTGCCGTCGGACCTGACCAAGGCGCAGGCGTCCGAGATGATCGACAAGCTGCAGTCCGAGACGGGCCGCGGAACCAGCTAGACCCCGTCCGTGCCGCGCGCGTCGTACTCGGCGCGCGCGGCCGTCACGGTCGGAAGCGTCGATTCGACGAACTCGATGAGGCCGACGAGCCGGGTCGCCGTCTCGCGCCCGAGGTCGGTGAGTGCGTACTCCACCTTCGGCGGAATCTGTTCGAGCACGGTGCGGGTGATCAGCCCGTCACGCTCCAGCCGCTGCAGTGTCTGCGACAGCATCCTCTCGCTGACCCCGTCCACGCGCCGCCGCAGAGCCCCGAACCGGTACGGCCCCTCGTGCAGCGCGGCGAGCGCCAGCAGGCCCCAGCGACTGGTGATGTCCTGCATCGTGTCGCGGGACGAGCAGTGGCGAGAGAACACGTCGGCTTCGAGTGTCGGGTCGGTGTCGGGCACGAGTGCCATCCTACCAGCTGGTCCGTAAGTGATTACGAGGAATGTTGCACTGCACGAACAGTAAGTGCATAGTGGTGCCGACGGCCGGATCGGTCGCAGCGGCACACCCTCGTGGTGCGCCGGACGACGCTCACTCTCCAGGGAGACATGCTCATGACCACGACAGCGGTGACCGGCGCGACCGGACAACTCGGCAGCGCAGTGATTCGATCGCTCCTCGATCACGGGGTCGCCGCGGGCGACATCGTGGCCGTGGTGCGCGACGAGGCCAAGGCCGCCGACCTGGCGGCGCGCGGTGTCGTCGTCCGCGTCGCCGACTACGCGGATCCCGCTGCGTTGCGCGCCGCTCTCGACGGGGTGGACAAGCTCCTGCTCGTGTCGGGTTCCGAGCCCGGGAAGCGAATCCCGCAGCACACCAACGTCATCGAGGCCGCCGAGGCGGCCGGTGTCTCGCTCATCGCGTACACCAGTGTGCTGAAGGCGCCGACGAGCGGCATCAGTCTCGCGCCCGAGCACGTCGCCACCGAGGAGCGCCTCGCGTCATCCTCCGTGCCGTCCGTGCTGCTGCGCAACGGGTGGTACTGGGAGAACTACGCGGCGTCGATCGGCCAGGCGCAGCACACCGGCGCCATCATCGGGAGCGGCGGGTCGGGCGTGGTGGCCGGTGCTGCTCGGGCCGACTACGCGGCGGCCGCGGCCGCCGTGCTGATCGCCGACGACCAGGCGGGCACCGTGTACGAGCTGGGCGGCGAGCGTCTGACGTACGAGGGTCTGGCGGGTGCGATCTCCGAGATCATCGGCGCGCCGGTGGAGTACCAGGATCTGAGCACCGACGAGCACATCGGCGCGCTCGAGGGTGCGGGACTGCCCGCGCCCGTCGCGCAGATGCTGGCGAGCGCCGATGCGGGCATCGCCCGCGGCGACCTCGACACCGAGTCGGGCGATCTGACTCGACTGCTCGAGCGTGAGCCGGTCTCGGCCGTCGACGCGCTGCGCGCCACGCTGAGCTGAGCCGACCGGTCAGGACCCCGGCGCCAGCGCCGCGAACCAGCGCAGCGCGTCGGGGTCGTCGACCGACTCCGGATCGGCCACGGTCGACGGATCCGCACCCGACAGGATCTTCTTGACCGGGATCTCGAGCTTCTTCCCGGTCCGCGTGTGCGGCACGGCGCGGATCTCGATGATGTCGTCCGGGACGTGACGCGGCGAGGCCTCCCTCCGCAGCGCCGCCGAGATGCGTTCGCGCAGATCGTCATCGAGCTCCACGTCGTCGGACGTGACGACGAACAGCGGCATCCAGTAGCTGCCGTCCGGGCGTTCGAGACCCACGACGAGACTCTCTGCGATGCCGGGTAGACGCTCGACCACGCCGTAGATGTCGGCGCTGCCCATGCGCACACCGTTGCGGTTGAGCGTGGCGTCCGATCGTCCGTGGATCACCACGCTGCCCCTGCTGGTCACGGTGATCGAGTCGCCGTGCCGCCAGACGCCGGGGAACGTGGAGAAGTACGCGTCGGCGTAGCGGTCACCGCTCGGGTCCTTCCAGAACCCGACGGGCATGGACGGCATCGGCGCGACGATGACCATCTCACCCGGTTCGTCCACCAGCGGGGTCCCGTCGTCGCTCCACGCCTCCAGAGCGACGCCGAGATTCACGGCAGGAATCTCGCCGGGGATCACGGGTACCCCGGTGGGCGCTCCCACGAATCCGCTGACGACGTCCGTGCCGCCCGACACCGGCGCGAGGTGCACCGACCGCCCCACGTGCTCCGCCACCCAGCCGTGCGCCGCGGCGGGGAGGACCGACCCGGTGACCCCGAGAATGCGCAGTGCCGAGAGGTCTTGTGCCCGAGCCGGTTCGACCCCGACACTCTCGCAGTGCAGGAGGTACCCGGGGCTGGTGCCGAGCACGGTCACGCGGTGCCGCGCAGCGAGCTCCCACAGTGCGCCGGCGTCCGGATGGCCGGGGCTGCCGTCGTAGCAGACGACGGTCGAGCCCACGAGCAGCCCGGCCAGCAGGTAGTTCCACATCATCCAGCTGGGTGAGGTGTACCAGAGGAACACGTCGTCCTCGGTCATGTCCGACTGCAGCGCAGCAGATTTGAGGTGCTCGAGCAGAACACCGCCGTGGCCGTGAACGATGCCCTTGGGGCGCCCGGTGGTGCCGGAGGAGAACAGCACCCACAGTGGGTGGTCGAACGGGACAGGCTCGGGGAGCACCCGTGGGCCACCGCGCCCCTCGTCGAGCAGATCGTCCCATCGGACGGCTCCGGGTACGTCGGTGCCGAGTCGGGAGAAGGCGATCACCGCCCGCAGTGAGGGAATCGAGGCCTGCAGTACCGCCACCTGGTCCCGGCGGTCGCGGTCCACACCGGCGAAGCGGTAGCCGTCGGCGGTCACCAACACCGTCGGTTCGAGCTGTCCGAGCCGGTCCACCGCGGCGGCCGCGGAGTAGTCCTGCCCGCACGAGGTCCAGACGGCGCCGAGTGCGGCGGTGGCGAGGAACGCGACGGCGGCCTCGGTCGTGTTCGGGACGTAACCGGCCACCCGGTCGCCGCTCCGCACGCCGAGGCGGTGCAGCGCGGCGGCGATCGAGGAGATCTGCTCGGCCAGTTCCGTGTACGACGATGTGCGGGTGGCCGAGCCCGCCCGGTTCGGTGTCGTCGATGATCGCCACGGACTCGGGTGACCGGTCGCACCACGCCAGTACGCGATCCACGTAGTTCACGCGGGCACCCCGGAACCACTGCCGCCCGCTGAACACGCGGGGGTCCTCCGAGGGGGACAGGACGGACTCGTGACCGGTGAGCGGCACGTCGAAGAAGGTGCTGACGCCGGCCCAGAACTGTTCCGGCTCGTCGACCGACCAGCGATGCAGCGCGCCGTAGTCGGAAGACGAGCGTCCCGTGAACGTGACGACCGAGTCCGAGAACCGAGCGAGAGGGCGGGGGTTCATGAGGACAGTCTGATGAACGCGCTCGGCGAGCCCGGCGCCGTGATCATTCCGTTACCCGCCGTGACCTGATCGTGATGTTCCGGTTCGCCGAACCGCGATGTCGATCGATCAGAGTTGTCTGCAAGGCGGTCCAGCCCAGGGCCCTTCGCTACACCCTCGGTACCGGTGCGAGACACCGCGTCCGAGCAGCGCCGCAGAAGGAACATGATGACCACGGTTGCTCCTTCCCACCACTCCTCCAGCCCGTTCGACGTCGTCGTCCACGCAGGCCACGACGGCCGCCGCATCGTCGCCGTCCGTGGCGACGTCGACCTCGTCACCGCGCGCGACCTGACCCGCTGCCTCCGGGCGGCCGTCTCGGACGGCCCCGTCACGGTCGACCTCACCGACGTCCGGTTCTTCAGCTCGGCCGGCGTGACCGCGATCGAGGACGTCCTGTCGGACGCCCCGACCGCGATCGACGTCGTGATCTCGCCGTCACCTCGGGTGCGGCGCACTCTCGGTGTCCTCGGCCTCACCCGTCTCGTGCCGGTCGTGGCTTCGGTGGAACCGGAGCCGCTCGCGAGCTGACCCGCTCGTCACGGACGCAGGATGATCTTCACGGCTCCGTCCTGCTTCTTCTGGAAGATCTCGTAGGCGTGCGGGGCCTGCGTCAACGGCAGGGTGTGGGTCGCGAAATCGTCCACGCCCAACGGATCGTCGTCCGTCAGCAACGGCATGATGTCGTCGACCCACCTCTTGACGTTCGCCTGACCCATGCGCAGTTGGATCTGCTTGTCGAACATGGTCATCATCGGCATCGGATCCGCCGCGCCGCCGTACACGCCGGACAGTGAGATCGTGCCGCCCCGGCGGACGATGTCGACCGCCGAGTAGACCGCGTCGAGGCGGTCCACTCCGGCCTTCTCCATGAACGGCTTCGCGAGGGCGTCCGGGAGCAGACCCGCCACCTGCTGCGCAGCCTTGGCCACCGGTGAGCCGTGGGCCTCCATTCCGACCGCGTCGACGACCGAGTCGGTACCGCGGCCGTCGGTCAGTTCGCGGACGACGTCCCCCACCTGCCCGCCGTGGGCCCGGAGATCCACCGTCTCGATGCCGCGAGCGCGAGCACGCTCGAGTCGTTCGGGTACGCGGTCGACGCCGATGACGCGGTATCCGAGATGGGTGCCGATGCGTGCCGCCATGTCGCCGATCGGACCGAGGCCCAGCACGGTCAGCGAGCCACCCTCGGGCACCCCCGCGTACTGCACGGCCTGCCACGCGGTGGGCAGTACGTCGGACAGGTAGACGAATCGCTCGTCGCTCGGGCCCTCCGGGACCTTGATGTGGGTGAAGTCGGCGTGCGGCACCCTCAGGTACTGCGCCTGGCCGCCCGGCACCGATCCGTAGAGCTCGGAGTAGCCGAACAGTGCTGCGCCCATACCGGTCTCGCGTACCTGGGTGGTCTCGCACTGGGTGTACAGCGACTGATCGCACATGAAGCACGAGCCGCACGAGATCTGGAACGGGACGACGATGCGGTCGCCCACCGCCAGCGTCGACACGGCGCTGCCGACCTCGCGCACGATGCCCATCGGTTCGTGGCCGAGGATGTCACCGACGTTCATGAACGGCCCGAGCACCTCGTAGAGGTGCAGATCGGAGCCGCAGATGTTGGTGGACGTCACCTCGATGATGGCGTCCGTCGGATCCTGGATCGTCGGATCCGGGACGTTGTCGACGCGGACGTCGCGCTTGCCGTGCCAGGTCACTGCTCTCATGATGTGCCTTTCGTGTCGTGCGGATGCGGGAATGCTCAGGTGATCGGGGAACCGCCGGTCACGCCGATGACCTGCCCGGTGATGTAGCTGGACTCGCCCGAGGCGAGGAACACGTACGCGGGTGCGAGTTCCGCGGGCTGTCCCGGACGTCCGAGCGGCACCTGGTCGCCGAAACCGTCGACACTGTCCGACGGCATCGTGGCCGGGATCAGCGGTGTCCAGATGGGTCCGGGTGCCACGACGTTCACGCGGATGCCCTGTCGGGCGACGTCGCTCGCGAGCCCCTTGGAGAAATTGATGATGCCGGCCTTGGTGGTGGCGTAGTCGAGCAGTTCGGGTGAGGCGCTCACGCCCTGGACGGAGGAGGTGTTGACGATGGTCGAGCCCGGATCCATCACGGCCACAGCCTTCTTGGACAACCAGAACAACGCGTACAGGTTGGTCTTCAGTACGCGGTCGAACTGCTCGGTGGTGATGTCGGCGATACCGCCGCTCTGGGCCATCTGGAACGCCGCGTTGTTCACGAGAATGTCGAGACCACCCAGTTCGCGCACCGCGGTGTCGATCAGGGCGTCGCAGTGCGCCTCGTCGCGGATGTCACCGGGTACGCTGACGGCCCGGCGGCCGGCCTCCTCGACGAGCCGCACCGTCTCGCGCGCATCGGGCTCCTCGGACTCGAGGTACGACAGCACGACGTCGGCGCCCTCGCGCGCGAACGCCAGGGCGACGGCGCGGCCGATGCCGCTGTCCGCTCCGGTGATCAGTGCCTTCCGGCCGGTGAGCCGCCCTGATCCGCGGTAGGTGGACTCCCCGTGGTCGGGGGTGGTCCGCATGTCCTCGGTCAGCCCGGGATGCGAGATCGGTTGCTGCCCCTCGCGATCCGGCGTCGCGTAGGCGGTACGCGGGTCTCTCTTGGAGTACTGGTCGATCGAGCCGTTCGAAGAAGTCATGCCGGTCGGGTACCCGCGTACCCGACCGGGAATCCTGGTCCCGCCTCAGGAACGCGGGTGCAACAGCGCTCGCGAGAATCGTCCGGACACGTCGTGACGCACCCGTCCGTCTCGGCCGATCGACACGACGCCGCCGGCCCACGAGGGGTCGGTGTCCGCCGCGGACTGCGGGTCGGTGGTGCCCTCGGCGTCGGTGCCGTCGTGCGAGCTGACCGTCAGCGACCGCCTGATGGACTCGTCGATACCCACGAGAGAGTCGACGGCGTGCGCGAACGTGTCCGTGGCCGCGTTGCCGCGACGGACGATCATGTCGTGATGCAGGCTGTCCACCAACGAGATTACGGTGCCGGGCGGCATCTGTGTGATGGCGGCGACGGCTCGCCCGACGATCGGTGTGGGAACCAGCGGCACGCGGAACTGGGGCCGCGACAGTTCGGCGATGGTCGCGTAGCGGGTGAGCAACTCGGGGTAGGTGAGCACCTCGGTCCCGCCGATGTCGTACGACCCCGGAATGGGCTCGTCACCGAGAGCGGCGGCGATGATGTGCAGGACGTCGGTCGTCGCGATCGGCTGCACCTTCTTCACCATCCAGCTCGGCACGGGGGTGACCGGGAGACGTTCGACCATCCTGCGTACGAGCTCGAACGAGGTGGAGCCGGACCCGAGGATGATGGCCGCCCGGAACACCGTCGCCGGGACGGACGAGTTGAGGAAGACCTCCTCGACCTGCAGGCGGGACGTGATGTGGTCGGAGAGGTCCTCGTCGTCGTCGGGCACGTGGCCGGACAGGTAGACGATGCGGCCCACGCCGTGCTTCTCCGCGGCGCGCGCGACGGCCTGCGCGGCCTCGCGATCCTTGGTCACGAAGTCGCCGTCGTCCATCGAGTGCACGAGGTAGACGACCGCGTCCGCACCCTCGAGCGCGGCGTCGATGGACTTCTCGTCGGTGATGTCGAAGTGGACCGGCGTCACGTCGTCCTCCCAGCTGAAGGAGGACGCCTTGCTGTCGTCGCGCATGGCGGCGAGCACGTCGTGACCGTCGCCCAGCAGGATGGGAACGAGACGTGAGCCGATGTAGCCGGTGGACCCGGTGACCAGGATGCGCAAGACATGCCTTTCGAGTGAGTGGTCCTGGTTTACCCGTCCCCGGTCGCGGTCAATCTGTGCCGAGTGTCATGCCCGCTGCTGCTCGAGGAGGTCGGATGAACGCGTCTCGAGAACGGGAGCCGTCGGACATCGCGTCGGCGCTGGCGGCACTCGCTCGCGACCTGACGGCGCACACCGATCTCGACGACACGTTGCGCAGGGTCACCGAGGCGGCCCTCGATCTGGTTCCCGGAACGGACGCCGCCGACGTGGTGGCGATCTCGGGCAGGTCGTCGTTCACCTCGCACGGGCCCACGTCGTCCCTTCCGCCGCGGCTCGACGCAGCTCAGATCGAGTTCGGGGAGGGCCCGTGCCTGGACGCCGCGACCACCACCGCGGTGGTGCGGGCCGACGATCTGACCACCGACACCCGGTGGCCGAAGTATGCGCCGATCGCCCTGGCGGAGGGCGTGCGGAGCTCGCTCTCCTTCCAGCTCTTCACCCACCGCGACACCTTCGGTGCCCTGAACCTGTTCGCGTTCGAGCCCCGAGCCTTCACCGACGACGCGATCATGGTCGGGGAGGCGCTCGCCACCCATGCCGCGATCGCTCTGACTGCGGGTCGGGTCGAGGATCAACTGCATTCGGCCCTGGCGTCCCGGGACGTCATCGGGCAGGCCAAGGGCATGATCATGGAGCGTTTCGGCGTCGACGCCCAGCAGGCCTTCACCCTGCTGACCAGGCTGTCCCAGGACTCCAACACCCCGATCGGCCGGTTGTCGGTCCAACTGGTGGAGAAGGGGTCCGAGTCGGCTCGCTGAGGTGCCGGGTCACGAGAACTCGGCGTGCAGTTCGGGGAGGAACGCCGCGAGGTGGTTCATCTCCTGCCCGCAGTGCATCAGCAGATCACGACCGAGGTCGAGGCTCAGCTGCAGATCGGTCGGATCGACCGACGCACCACGGGCCACCGCACACGCGGCCTGCGTCACGTTCGGTACGTGCAGGCCGCGGAGGTTCAGGTGGAACCGGCTGCGCATCTCGGCGCCGCCCTCGATCGGGCGGACCTGGTGGGCGAGCCACCCCAGGTCCACGGGGGCGATGCTGCTCCCGACGCGGCCGAAGACGATGGTCTGATCCGACGGCACGGTGAACCCGTGCGCCACCGGGTCTCGGAAGTTGATCCCGAGCTGCTGCAGTTTCGGCCCCACGTACTCGTCGACGTAGGTGGTGTTGCCGATGTACTTCTGCCGGTCCGTGAGGTCGGCGGTGGTGAGGTCGGTGTCCAGGGCGGCGAACTGGTGCGCGTCGGGATGCCACAACTTGTAGCGCGCAGCCTCGCTGGAGTGCCACCCGAACCACCAGTCCCACATGGCCGCAGTGACTCTCGGCATGACGGTGCGCACCGCCACGAAGACCACTCCGTCGGCGCCCTGGCCGTACCCGGTCTCCACGGCGGACGTCCCGGTCGGGCCGAGATCGCGCGTGATGTCCTCGAACCGAGGCACTGCTCCCGCCGGTAGCGCCGGGCCGGCGAAGGCGTCGGCCACGATCTGCGGCGCGGGGGCGGTCCGGGCCTGCATGTAGCGGGCGTACGGGAGCGCGAAGTCGGCGCCGCGGTAGCCGGGATAGCGAACGGCGCAGGCCGCCGAGGGGAGTGTCGGCGCTGCGCGGACGCGCGGGGCGATCCCCACCGTGACCGCTCCCGCGGCGACGGCGGCCGCTCCCAACATCCCGCGACGACTCATGGACCGATTCCTCAACATCTGTACAGAAAAGACGCCGGCGACCCCGGTGTCAAGCACGAGCGGACGTGCCGAGACGGGTGTACCCTCAACGCCTGTCATGACAGTGACGCGGCAGTCGGGGGACGGTGGAGCGGGCTCGATCAGCCCGTTCCGCCGGCGCGATCATCGTGAGCCGACCGTGACCGGTGATGGTGGTACCGGCACGTCAGGGCCGTAACATCTCACCAATGAGTGATGGTGAGACGGTGGAGAAGCCCAGAAGTCGGCGCTCACTCATCTCTGCCGCCGCGGTGCAGGTACTCGCCGAACGCGGTCCCCGTGGGTTCACTCATCGTGCGGTCGATCAGGCCACCGGTCTCGGTGCCGGCGCCGTCAACTATCACGCGCCCGATCGAGCCACCCTGCTCTCGCTGGCGCTCGACGAGGTGTTCCGGAAAGATCTCGAGGTCGCCGGTCGGCACTTCGCACTCGACACCTGGCATCACGACGCCGTGGTCGACGCTGTCGTCGGGTTCGTCCGCGACATGTGCAGCGAGGAGCATCGCGGCCGCGTCGTCGCACGGCACCACCTTCTCGGCGAGGGTCTGGTGCGGCCCGAACTCAAGGCGGCGTTCGACGCCCAGTTGGCCGCGTTCGTCGGCCTGGTGTCGTCCAAGATGAGCGAGGCGGGCTACCCCGCGACCGTGGCGTCGGCGGAACTGTTCGCCATGTCCGTGGACGGTCTGCTCACCCGCCAGGTGGTCATCGGGGTCGAACCGCTTGCCGACGAGGAGATTCCGCGCATCGTCTCCATCATCGCTCGGAGGTGGTGACGCGCCGGTCCCGCGTTTGAATCGCGTCCGTTCGGGAATGCCATTCCTGAAGAAAGGCGGCAGATGCTGCCAGCGCATCTGCGCCGACGGAAGGTTCTCGTGTGACGACGATTCATCGCGACACGATCAGCATGGTGCGTGCACACCCCGGTGTGTACGCCCCCCAGGACGATTCGAGACTGCTCTGCGAGGTCATGCCGGTGGCGGCGTCGCCCCTGGGTGCGCGTGCCCTCGATCTGTGTACGGGTACCGGAGTACTCGCACTCCAGGCTGCGTGTCTCGGTGCACGTGAGGTGCTCGCCTACGACCTGGATGCTCGCGCCGTCGCGTGTGCCCTGGACAACGCCGAGCGCATCGGTGTCGAGGTCGATGCGCGACAGGGCACGCTCATCGACGCCCTCGCCGAGGCGCCGTTCGACCTCGTGGTCTCCAATCCGCCGTACGTGCCGTCGCCGACCGCGCCGGAGGGGCGCGGTGTGCACCGTGCGTGGGACGCCGGCGCCGACGGTCGCATCGTCCTGGACCCGTTGTGCGACAACGCGTTCGATCTCCTCACTCCGGGCGGCACCATGCTGATCGTGCAGTCCGAGTTCGCCGGTGTGGACCGCACGATCGAGCGTCTGATGCGGTCCGGCACCACGGTCGACGTGGTGGCTCGCCGTCGGATCGCGTTCGGTCCCGTCATGCACGCGCGCGCCGAGTGGCTCGAGGCCACGGGCGCCCTGCAGCCGGGTCGGCGCTCCGAGGAACTGGTGGTCGTCCGTGCCCGACGCGCCTGACGCTGCTCCCGCAGCGCGGCTCGTCCGTGTTGTTCCGGGCGGGCCGGTGATGGTGGAGGGGCCCGTCGACGTGGAGATGGAGGACGGCACCCGCGTGCGGTCCGACCGCTTCATGGTGGCTCTCTGCGCGTGTCGACGCAGCAAGAACTACCCCTTCTGCGACACCAGCCATCGCCGCAAGATCCGTGCGTCCACCACCGAGGACCGGGGTCGCGACGACTGACACGGCCCGGACGTTTCACGGCGCCCTGCGGGGGCACTCCGGCGTCGTGGACACCAGGGAACAGCCGACGGTCGTCTCGTCGGAAGAGCAGTGGCGTCGGGTACTGCGTGAGCGCGGGCTGCGCGTGACCCGCCCGCGCCTGCGCGTGCTGAACGTCGTGGCGCGGCACCCACACGTCGACGCCGGCTACGTGGCCCGCACGCTGGAGAGCCAGGGGATGTCGCGGCAGACCGTCTACGGCAACCTCGACGCACTCGTGTCGGTGGATCTCCTGCGCCGGATCGAGCCCGCCAATTCGCCCGCGCTGTACGAACTTCGGGTCGACGGCGACGACCACCACCATCTGATGTGTCGGCAGTGCCGCCGAGTGTTCGACACGGCCCTCACCTCCGATGTGCGTCGACGTGCTCCCGAGCCGGAGGACGACGACTTCGACATCGACGGCGTCGACGTCTTCTTCTGGGGTGTGTGCCGCGACTGCCGGACGGGTAACCAGCAGGTATGAACAATGATCGCGAGAAGATGCTGACGGACCACCACCGTCCGGACGGGTCCGACGATGCCACGGTGTCCGCCGTCGGTTCGGTCTCGGAGGCCCTCGAGTGGGTGGAACGCGCCCGCGGTCACCTGTACACGTTCCACCAGCTCATGGGCCACGCCGATCTCCAGTTCGGCTCTGCCGCGGACGAGCTCCGCGACGCCGGGCACGGTGACGCAGCGGACGCACTGGAGCGAGAGGTGATCGGCCGCAACGTCATCGAGGGTCGGTGGACGTTCCAGATGGTCGAGGACTTCGACGACGGGTACTGGACCACCGCGCGCGAGCACGAACGCCGGATCCGCGACGACCTGATGGACGGCCGCCGTCACGTCTTCGAGGCGGAGATGAAGGAGGACCGGCGCACGCACGGCAAGCGCGGTCACGAGGCAACACCCTGACAGGAGGATCGACACGATGACGATGACGAGCGACACGGTGCGCGGCGTGCTCGACGCACCCGACGGAACGCTGCTGGTGATGCGGGACGGCGAACTGACGATGACCGACGACGATTCGGGTGCCGTTCTGGTGACCACCAAGGCGGCACTCGTCGAGCAACTGGGAGACGACAGGTCACCCGAGCGACTCGAGACGGCGGCCACCGCGCTGAACGACATGATCGACAAGCTCGGGGCGTGATCATGTCGACGTCCGACGAGAAGCACTCGGAGCCGTCCGGTTTCGCGGAGGCGTCGGGGCCACCCGACTTCGGGATCGAGCCGACGCGCCGCGACTCCGGCGACGACCGCCTAGCGGACCCGGCCGAGCAGAGCGCGACCGGTCGAGATGGTGAGCCCGAGCAGCCCTCGGACACCTGACACCGACAGGGCCGAGGACCACACGGTCTCGGTGGTGTTCGGGGGCACCGGGCGGTCGGCGATGCGATCGGCGAGCCAGTTCAGCGTCGCAGGTGCGGCGATGGGGTGCAGCGACAGGTGCTCGCTGAGCCGGTCGCGCACGTACGTCACGTGGGCGCCGGCGGTGCGGTACCGCTCCACCTGCCCGTCCACGTCGTCGACGGCGATGATGGGGTCGTGCACCGCCTGCATGATGAGGAGCGGGAAGCTCGGTGCGGACTTGCCCGGCTGGATGTCCTGGAAGATCTGCACCAGCTCGGGGGTCGCCATGACGTCGGCGAGCGGGATGTCGGTGTAGCGCTCGAGGTCGTGCATCAGCAGCGTCAGAACGGCGTGCACCGTGGTCTTGCGCTCGAGCGAGGACAGAATGGTCATGCCGGGCTGCGCGACGTGATCGCGGATCGTCCGGTCCAGATCGGGGTAGGTGCGGCGCAGACCCTCGACCACCATGGTGGGCAACGCGGCGAAGATCGTGCCGTTGAGGCGGGAGAACGCCGACGCGGGATCACCGACGGGCGAGCCCAGCGCGGCACCGACGACGTTCAGCTCCGGCGCGTACTCGTCCGCGGCCTCGGCGGCCCACGACGTGGCCAGGCCGCCGCCCGAATACCCCCACAGTGCGACGGGCGCCGAGTCGTCGAGCTCCAGAGGTGCGAAGGACAGGGCGGCGCGGATGCCGTCGAGAGTGCAGTATCCGGGTTCGATCGGTGCACCCCAGCGGCCGTCCATGCCCTCGTGATCCGGCAGGGACAGCGCCCACCCGCGGCGCAGCGCGTACAGGATGATGAGCAGCTCGAACTGGGGCACGGCGCCGTGGGCGTGTGCTCCGTCCCGCAGCGCGTACGACGGGAAGCAGCGGTCCGAGACGGCGTCGATGGCGCACTGGTAGGACAGCAGCGGCCTGCTCCGACCCGGAACCGCGCCGGCCGGCAGCAGGACCGTGGTGACACCCGTGCGCGGTTCGCCGTGCATGTCGGACGACCGGTAGAGCAGCTGCCATGCCGACACGCGCTGGCGGATGGTGCCGAACAGGGCGATCTCGACACGGCGCGACCGCAGCACGGTCCCCAGCTCGGCCTTCTCGAACCCGGCGGGGGAGCGGTAGAACGGGTCCTTGTTCGGCGTCGTCGTCAGCCGCTCGACGGCATCGTCGGAGTCGTTGCTCCGGTCCGCCGCCGTCCCTCGCCCACCCGTGAACGCTGCATCTCGTTCGATGCTCATGTGCGTCTCGCTTCCTGATTCGTCGAGTCACAGTAACCCGACGACGTAGGAGGCGGCCGACGCATGCGCCGGATCAGGTGAGGGAGACCAGCTCGTGGATGTCGTCCTTCGGCAGGCCGTCGGTCGCCACGGCCGTGACCGTGGAGCTGTTCAGCGTGATCGAACCCTTGTGGTTGTCGAGGAACGCGGTGTCGGCCGCATCGCGTCCGGTCGCGATCCGGACCAGCGTCGACCGAGGTGCGAGGCACGTCGCGTCCACGACGTGCCAGGTGTCGTTCACCAGGGCCTCCGCGACGGCGTGGAAGTCCATCGGGTCGCATCCGGGTGCGTAGACGGCGACCAGACGAGCTGGAACGTTCAGCGCGCGCAGCATCGCGACGACCAGGTGCGCGTAATCACGGCACACGCCGGCACCGGCGAGCAGCGTGTCCGCCGCACCGTCGATGGGATCGCTGCTCCCCGGGACGTAGTGCAGTCGACGGCCGACCCAGTCGGAGACCTCCGACAAGAGGACCGCGTCGTCCGACTCGCTGCCGAACTCGGTGGCAGCGAAACCGAAGAACTTGTCGGCCTCCGCGTACCGGCTCGGACGGAGGTAGACCGAGCGATCGAGATCCGTGACGGGGGACGGCTCCGCGTTCCCGGTGACGGTCGCGTCGTAGTAGACCTGCAGGTTGCCCACCGGTGCCTCGAGGACGTGGATCCGGTTGCCGTGGGCTCCGCTGACCTCGCGGGCCTCGACCGTCTTCCCGTCCAGGACGAACGAGAGGGTCTCGGCGACCTGCGCGCCGGGATGCGGGGCCACGGCGATCTGGAACTCCAGGGTGCTGGCGGCCGTGATGTCGACATCGAGGCGTGCGGAGACGACGCGTTCGGTCATGGAGGTGCTCGTTTCCGGGGGGAGAGGGGTGTGCGCGGAGGTGTACCCAGCCTGACCAGGAACGACGCGTGTCGCTGGACACAGTGGGACGACCGCGAGTGTGAAGTGTGGAATGTAGGCCCCGGAATCCGGGTTCTGGGTTCCACCATCGCCCGGCGGCGAGGGGAGACGTGGAGCCGATGACGGGAATCGAACCCGCGTATTCAGCTTGGGAAGCTGATGTTCTGCCATTGAACTACATCGGCCGGTGGTGCTGCCCTGAAGATTAGCAGGGCGCCCGGGTGGCCTCGGCGGGCTCGGTCGATAGTCTCTGTGCGTGCTGCTCTCCGATCGCGACATCAAGGCCGAGGTGGATGCCGGAACGCTCGGCATCGAACCGTTCGACGAGGCGATGGTGCAGCCGTCGAGTGTGGACGTGCGCCTGGACGGGCTGTTCCGGGTGTTCGACAACTCGCGCTATACCCACATCGATCCGAAGCTGCAGCAGGACGAGCTGACCACGTTGGTGGAGCCCGCCGAGGGGGAGCCGTTCGTTCTGCATCCGGGCGAGTTCGTGCTCGGGTCGACGCTCGAGCTGACGACGCTGCCGAACGATCTCGCGGGGCGACTCGAGGGCAAGTCGAGTCTGGGCCGGCTGGGACTTCTCACACACTCGACGGCGGGTTTCATCGATCCGGGCTTCAGCGGACACATCACGCTGGAGCTCTCGAATGTCGCCAATCTGCCCATCACGTTGTGGCCGGGCATGAAGATCGGGCAGCTCTGCTTGTTCCGTCTCTCCAGTCCGGCGATCAATCCTTATGGCAGCTCAGCGCTGGGATCGAAGTATCAGGGACAGCGCGGCCCGACCCCGTCGAAGGCTTATTTGAACTTTCTCCAGTAGACCTACGGTCGGTTTTCGCCGTCGTATACGTTGCTATGCCCGGTTTGACGCTCTACTATCGGTCTGTCCGAAACTCCGACAGCCGATGGTGGTGATCCATGATGCGAACCGAGACGGAAACGTTCGGTGTCTCCATGAGCACCGGGTGCGTGCGCGGAGTCGTGATGGACCCGGAGGGCCGGGTCGTCGAGGTGCGCTCGCTCGCCACCGGATCCGACCATCCTCTGTCCGCGGCCGCTGCGGCAGCGTTCGAGATGGCCGCGGATCTGTGCGTGGGTCCGGACGCGCCGGTGATCGCCGTGGGGGGAGATCCCGAGAGCACCTACGGTCCCGGCGGAGTCCGACTCGTCGCCGAGTGCGACGCGCTGCTGGCCGCCGCACGGATGGAGGGCTGCGTCGACTCGGCTCGCACCCTCGCGATCGTCGACCTCGGTCGGGTCGGCACGCGCGTGCACGTCCTGGACACGCAGACCGGTGACCTGTACTCGAGCGTGGGCATCACGGAACTGTCCGGTGACGCGATCGACGCCGCGGTCGCCGATCACCTGTCCACCACCTTCGGTGCTGCCGAGAAGATGAGCCCCGCGGCCGTGCGCACCCTGGCCCGAGACAGTCTCGCGGCCAAGGAGATGTTGTCCGACGAGCGTGCGGTCGACCTGTCGGGGCCGTTCGTCACCGATTCGGTTCGCCTGCGCCGCACCGACTTCGAACTTCTCATCGCCCAGCCCACCGCGATGCTCGTCGACCTCGTGGACGACGCCGTGGCCCGCGGAGCCGACGCCGTGCTCCTGGTCGGCGGCGGCGCGCACATCCCGTCGGTGCGCCGCGACATCGCCGCTCGCGTCGCGGTCCCCGTCATCACGCCGCGCTGGCCGCAGTTCTTCGCGGCCATGGGCGCCGCACATCTCTCCACCGTCGTGCCCCCCGCCGTGGACGCCATGCCGCTGCCCGTCGTCACCGCACCGCCGGCGGACGACGAGGTCACGGCCGCCTTCACCACGGTGGCGGAGCCGGCTCACACCCCAGCGGCGGAGCCGGTTCCCACCCCGGAACCCGAGGTGGCACCGGAGCCGGAGACCGCTCGACCACCGCTGCCCACGCCGCGCGTCGTCACCGGTGCTCCTCGACGCGCCCGCTCCACGCGGCGACGTCGGTCCCGTGCCGGTGTCGTGGTGGGAACCACGGCGCTCGTCGCCGCGGTCACCCTCGGCGCAGCCGCCGGTGCGTCGGGACGGTCGGAGACCGAGGCCGTGCAGGCGACGGATCGCGTCGTCGTCACGTCGTCCGTCGACGCCACGCCCACTGCCACCACCGTGCCCAGCACTGCCCCGCGCGTCGACGCGGCGCCGGCCTCGCCCTCGGCGGCGTCGTCGAGCGCCACCGCCGCGCCGGCGCCGTCCACGGAGACGCCCGTCGCAGCACCGTCGAGCGTCACCCCGTCGACCTCGATCTCCCAGCGCCCGACGCTCGCCCCGGCACCCTCCACCGCGGTACAGGACGAGCCGGAGGAGACGCCGGCGCCCACCACGACACGGCGGCCGAACTCGAACACCAGCACGACGACGACATCTGCGGCTCCGTCGCCGACGTCCACGACGACTCGGACGACCACGCCCGCGGCAACCAGCGCCCAGCCCACCACGGCGCACTGATCCATCGGGCGGGACCGTACGAGACCACGCATCATCGAGAACGAACAGGCGGACGACGACGACATGCACATCGTGCTGGGAATCTCGGCGACGAGCGACGAGGTGACGGCGGCTCTCGTCGACGTCGAGCTGCCTCGGCTCGGTCCGGTCGACGAGCGCACCATCCCGATGCAGACCGGGTCGCCGGCCGAGGTGGCCGCGGCGGTCGCGACGTCCATCGGTGTCATGCGGCTCCGGGCTGCCCGCGCCGATCTGCTGCTCACCGGTGCCGCCGTCGTCCTCGAGTCGCCGCATCTGCGTGAGCCCGTCGAGTCCGCGCTGCGCGACGGTCACGTTCGCGACGTGGTCGTCGTCGACGCGGTGGACGTCGATCCGTCCCTCGAACCGGCGGTCGCCGTCGCGCTGTGGGCCGACCACGACGCCGGCGACGCGATCACCGGTCCGATCCCGGTGGTGCTGCCCGAGCCGGTCGACGCGTCCTCACGCGAGACGCGCCGGGGATTCGCCGTCGTGGGTGCGGGAGTCGCTGCCGCCGTCCTGGCGGGATCGTTCGCGGTCTGGGCCGTGACGGGACCGCGGGCTCCCGAGGCCGCCGGTGTCGCGGAACCCCTGTCCACGTCGGCCACCGACTCGGCCGAGGCGGGCACCGGTATCGCTCCCAATCCCGCAGCGCCCGCCGGATCGAGCCCCACGGCCGTGCCGGCACCCGTGCCCGGCGGCACCCCGGCCGCGGACGCCCTCACCGGCATCCGCCCCGGTGTCACGCAGCAGAACGGCGCCGCGTCGGTGCCCGCCGCACCCGGTGCCGCGACCACGCGACCGGGAACGTCGTCGGCGGCGCCGTCCAGCGGCGGATCGACGAGTGGCGGATCGACGAGCGGTGGTTCGACGAGCGGTGGTTCGACGAGTGGAGGCTCGACGAGTGGAGGCTCGACGAGCGGTGGTTCGACGAGCGGTGGTTCGACCAGCGGTGGGTCGACCAGCGGAGGCTCCACCGGGGGCGGCGGCGGAACCGGCACGGGTGGTACCGATCCCGGCACCGGTACGGGCGGTGGTTCCGGCGGCGGCGAGACACCCGGATCGACGGGAGGCTCGTCGTCCGAGCCGCCGACGGATTCCGAGCCGCCTACCGAGCCGTCCGAGCCCGACCCGACGCTGGACACGTCCGGTACCGCGTCGGTCGAGTGACGCCCCGGTTCCTAGTGAAACCAACCAAACTTTGCCAATAGCCACTGAGAACCGACCTTTTCCCTGTTCGAGCGCCTAGGCTTCGTCGCGGAACACCAGGAACGGGGCGGGTCATGCGAGCAGTGGTAGGAATTTCCCTCGGAGCGTCGGCGATACGAGCCGCGGTGATGGATCCCATGGGCCGTGCGTTGCTCGGTACCGAGTCCGTCACGGTGGCACGCGGTCGCGATCGACTGGAAGCCGCTGTCGACGTGGTGGATTCGGTCTGTGCGCGCCACGGCGCCGATCGTGAGACCGCCGTGCTGGTGGTTCCGGACGAGCCCCGGTCACGCGTGGGAACCATCTCCCTGTCCGTGCACACCGGCGGATGTGTCCGTCTCGCTTCGGAACTCGGCGCCCAGCTGATGTATCTGAGAATGCGCGGCCTGGTCGAGTCGGGATCCACGATCGCCGTCGTCGACATGGGGAAGAGCGGTACGTCGGTGTCCGTCGTCGACGTGGCCACGGGCTTCGTCAAGGATGCGACGTGGACCGACCGCTACCGGGGCAGCGCCTTCGCGGACAGTGTCCGCGAGCACCTCCTGGCTGCCTACGGCACAGCGGAACCGCTGTCGCCGAACGACTCTCAGCTACTGACCGAGGGCGTCGAGTGGGCGATGGAGATGATCGCCCTGCACCGCGTCGTGCGCGTCGGCGGACCGTTCGTCGGGGGCACTGTGAACGTCTGGCGGACCACGGTGGACCGGCTGATGCTGGACTACGTCACCGAGGCTGCCGACTGGGTGAGCGATGTGGTGCGCCGGGGTGCGCATCGTGTCGACGCCGTGGTGCTGGCCGGCGGACCGGCGAACCTCCCTCTGCTGCGCGGTGTGTTCGCGCGCGAGTGGGGTTCCGCTCTGGTGATGCCGCAGGATCCGCAGTCCATCGCCGCGACGGGGGCTGCCCTCCTCGCCGCACGGCGGTCGGAGTCTCCGTTCAGCGCGCCGCTGCCGGTGGTACCGACGCGGTCTGAACCGGTGCCCGCGGTGACGACGCAGTCGCGGCACGCACTGGTCTGACCGTCAGGCCGCGTTCCACCGCATCCGGACGGTCGTGCCGTCCTCCGAGGAATCCACCGACGCCTCGTGCGCGAGCGCATGAATGAGGGGAAGCCCTCGACCTCGGCGCGGATCGTTGCCGTTGTCGACCCAGGATCCCCGATCGGTCACGTCGATGGTCACCTCGCCGGCCCGCGGAGTACGCACCTCGAGTCCGACGGTGCGCACCACGGTGTCCGCGGAGCGCTCGTAGGCGTGCTCGACGCTGTTGGCCAGTGCCTCGTACGTGGCCAGGGTGATGTCCTGACACAGGTCCTCGTCGAGGCCGCGGTCGCGCAGCCATGCGAGCACCGTCGTACGCACACCGGTCAGCGCCCGCGGCTCGGCGGGGATGTCCTGCAGGATCAGATCGCGGGTCGCGTCACCACGGTCGGTGACCGGCATGTCGTCGGCGACGTCGCTGATCATGGAAGCCCTGTACCCACTGCGCGCGGATTTTGCACATGCATGGTCGAGATCACTCGGTCGAATCGGACCGATCGTTCACCGGACCCAGCCGGCGGCGCAGCGACGCGGGCAGTACGAGGCAGACCGAGACGAACAGGGTGGCCGCCACTGCGCACGCGATGATGCCCGCGGTGGGACCCACCACCAGGTCGAAGATGAGCAGCGGTACGCCGGACATCGCGATGCCCAGCAGGACGAAGCCGGCGAGAGCGAACCGGTTCGCGTGGTCGACGAGCTGACGCAGTGCCCGGCGACGGAACAGGATCCTGTGCAGAGCCACCGGCGCGACGAGCAGGATGGTGGCGGTGACCGATGCTCCGAGCGTCACGAGGTACACGGCCTGCTCGTACGTCTCGAGTTCCGGGAACCGGGCCTGGAACGGGAGGGTGAGCAGGAAGCCGGTGAGCAACTGGATACCGGTCTGCACCACGCGCAGCTCCTGCAGAAGGTTCGACCAGTTGCGATCGAGGCGCTCGGTCTCGGTCTCGTTCCGCTCGCGTGCGTTCCAGTCCGACCCGGCCAGGGGCCCGTCCGCTGTCATTCGGTGATACTACGGCGGAACCTCCGATACCCGGCGTCGTGCCTGTTTGACGGCTTGTACGATGACTCGGCTGTGGAATGGACGAAACCTTTTCCCGCCCGTGACCGATACGGGGCTGGAACAGGTACGAATCACTGACGATCCGGGGGGTCACGGTGTCGGGACACGCCACGTCGGAACCATCCGACGGTGGCCTCGTAGAACGGACACGCCATGCAGAGGAGCGCACTCCGGCGCCAGAGTGAGTCGGCGCGGCACTATGTCGACTTCACGGCCACGGACTCCACGCTGCAGACCCTCACGACTCTCGCGGCGACCACGCTGGGATTCTCCGCCGCGCAGCTCAACATCCTCGACGAGGACGTGCAGTACACCCGTGCTCAGCACGGGGGACCGTTCCCGCACACACTGCCGCGCTCCGTCACCGCCTGTCAGCACGTCGTCGCGTCCGCGGGGCCCGTCGCGGTCTCGAACTCCGGCCTCGACCGGTTCTCGAACGATCCGGTCCGCGCGGCCACCGCTCAGGCTCTGCACGCTCTGTCACTCGGGTCCTACGTCGGGGTTCCGCTACGCGGACGCGAGGGGCTGATCATCGGCACCCTCTGCGTGCTGGACGCCGAGCCGCACCCCGCGAACGAGTACACGGTCACCACTCTCACCGAGTTCGGTCGGGTGGTCGAAACCCATCTCGAGGCGCTGCGTGGTCACGGCCGCTCGAAGAGCGCCGGGTGCGTCCGCGCTGTCGCGGCCGCGATCGAGCGGGGCGAGATCACTCCCTGGTATCAGCCGATCGTGGACGTGTCGTCCGGCGCCGTCACGGCGGTCGAGGCTCTCGCCCGCTGGACGCGTCCGGGCGACGGCACCACTGCGCCCTCGATGGTGAGCCCCGCGGACTTCCTGCCCACCATCGAGGGCAGCGACCTCGAGATCGACGTCGACCACGCGGTGCTCGTCCGCGCGCTCGTCGACTTCGAGCGGTGGATGGCCGTCGCTCACGAGATGGACCTGCACGTCAACCTGTCCGCGCGGCATCTCGCGGCCCCCGACGCGGTGCGCCACCTCATCGAGATCGTCGCCGCGTCCGCGGTGCCGGCGGCGCGCGTGGTCTTCGAACTGACCGAGACCGTGTCGCATGCTCGCCCGGCGCGGGCCCACGAGTTCGTCAGCGCCCTGCAGGCCGTCGGGTTCCGGGTGCTGCTCGACGACATCGGCATCGGCTTCTCGTCGCTCGAACGCCTCGTCGACTTCCCGGTCGACGGATTCAAGATCGACGCGGGCATCGCGCGGACGCTCGGTACAGCCGCGGGCGACTCGTTGGTCCGCGCACTGGCCGGATTCGCGGTCGACACCGGCCGTGCCCTGGTCGTGGAGGGAATCGAAAGCGACCACCAGGTCGCGGCCGCCCGCCATACTGGGTGCACTCGCGTCCAAGGATTTCTCTACTCTCGTGCGGTGCCCGCGCGCGATGTTCGCTCTCTGCTCGATTAGGGGGCGCTCTCGTGGGTACCCCCCATCGTCGCGTCCTCCGGGACGCGTCGGCGGGACGGCCAGGATCGGGGACATCATGCGCAACGCGTACACAGCTCAACTCGAGGGATTGAACGACGATCTGTGCGCTCTCGCGCAGGCGGCGGAGACCGCCATGCGCGACGCCAGCATCGCTCTGCTCGACGGCGACCTGCAGGCTGCGGAGTCCGTCATCGCCCGCGGCGAGGCACTCGGAGAACTCGGTGCCCGCTGCGAGGATCAGGCTGTCACCGTGCTGGCGCTGCAGGCACCCGTCGCGGCGGATCTCCGCCGAGTGTTCTCGGCCGTGCGCATCAGCAGTGACCTCTCACGGATGGTCGGCCTCGCGGTGCACATCGCCGAAGCCGCGCGCCGTCGCTTTCCCGAGCCGATCGTTCCCGATCATCTGATGCCGCAGTTTCGTGAGATGAGCGAATTGTGTCTCGACATGTCCGGTCGAATAGTCGACGCACTGCGTACGAGTGATCTCGGGCGTATCGATTGTCTGAGTTCACAGAACGATCGGGTCGATTCTCTGAAGACAACGGTCGTGGACACCGTGTCGGCGGACGATCACGGGCACGACGTGATGAATGCCGTGGACATCGCACTGCTGGGACGGTATTTCGAGCGCTACGCCGACCAGATCATCGATGTCGCGTCGCGGATCGTCTTCTTCGTGAGCGGCCGCAAACAAATGGCTTGAGGGTCCTCCGAAATCGTGTCGTTCGAACACGCTAAATCTGTGTGAACTCACCGTGTGATTCACCGCACTGTGGTTGTCTGAGCGAGCCTTGCGGGAAGGCAATAAGCTACCGACTGCCCTGGTACACGTATCAGCGGTCGAGTCCCAGGCGGATCCAGTCGAACGGAACGAGGTACACGTGTCTGCTCCCAGCCCGGCGGAGAGCGAGTCGGCCGAGCGCCGCGACGTCGCACTGCCGCGGGCTCGGCGATCGCGGAGGGCGACCTCGCGACGCGACTGGGAGCGCGCGTACATGGACCGGCTCCGGGTGACCGACGTGCTCGTCGTCGTCGCTGCCGTCGCCTGCGCACAGGTGGTGCGCTTCGGTCGGCCGGATCTCGAGGTACCGCGCGCGGCGTTCAACTACACGTTGGTCTCGGTCACCCTCGCGCTGACGTGGATCGCATTCCTCGCGATCTTCCGCACCCGCTCGCCGCGTGTGCTCGGCGGGGGAGCCGAGGAGTACAGGCGTCTGCTGTCCGCCACCTTCCGCCTCTTCGGGCTCGTGGCCATCATCTCGTTGCTCTTCCGCTTCGAACTGGCGCGTGGCTACCTGGCCATCGCACTGCCGGTCGGGCTGATCGGGCTCCTGGTCTCGCGGTGGCTCTTCCGCAAGCACGTGGCTCGCGGACGTCGTCGCGGCGACTATCAGACGTCGGTCGTCATCGTCGGCAGTCACAGCTCGGCCCTCTCCATGGCGCGGTCGTTCAACCGCGACGGGAGTGCCGGATACGCCGTGGTCGGGGTGTGCCTGCCGCGCACCCAGTCGGTCACCGAGGATCAGCTGTCCGTCGACGGTCTCGAGATTCCCGTCCTCGGCAACGAGAACGACGTGCTCGATGCCATCGAGGCCACGGGCGCGGACACCGTCGCCGTCACCGCGACGGACCACATCGGCCACGAGGGCATCCGCCGCATGGTCTGGGATCTCGAGAAGAAGAACGTCGATCTGGTCGTGGCTCCCGGCGTCGTCGACGTCGCCGGCCCGCGCCTGCACATGCGGCCGGTCGCCGGCCTCCCGCTCATCCACGTGGAGAAGCCGCAGTACAACGGTGCGAGCCGCTTCGGGAAGACGGCGTTCGACATGGTGTTCGCCGTGGTCGCCCTCGTCGCCGTGGCCCCGCTGTTCCTTCTCGCCGCCCTTCTCGTCAAGGCCACCAGCAAGGGTCCGGTGTTCTACCGATCCGAGCGCATGGGCCTCGACGGCACACCGTTCCAGATGATCAAGTTCCGCTCGATGGTGCAGGACGCGGACGCTCGGGTGTCGGAGTTGTTGGCGCTCAACGACAGTGAGGGCGGCGTCCTGTTCAAGATGCGCGAGGATCCGCGTGTCACCAAGGTCGGCCGCGTGATGCGGCGGCTGAGCATCGACGAGCTGCCGCAGTTCTTCAACGTGCTGCGCCGCGAGATGTCGATCGTGGGCCCGCGGCCGCCGCTGCGCCGCGAGGTGGAGACCTACGACGGCGACGTGCGCCGCCGGCTGCTGGTCAAACCCGGTCTGACGGGCCTGTGGCAGGTGAGTGGCCGCTCCGACCTGTCCTGGGAGGAATCGGTGCGCCTCGACCTGAGCTACGTCGAGAACTGGTCCATGACAGGTGATCTGCTCATCGTGCTGAAGACCCTCAAGGCCGTCGTCGGCAGCGACGGCGCGTACTGAGTCGACCGCTCATCGGATGGTCGCGAGCACCTCGGCGGCGATCTCGGGCATCGTGGCGGACCGCGACGACGCCGTCGACGCCAGTCGCGCGACCGCGGCAGGTGCCTCGCATCCGTGCCGCACCATCAGTGCACCCACGGCGAGATCGATCGCGGCGCGCGCATAAGATCGATCGCGGCGCGCGCATCGAGGGACAGCCGGATGCGCTCGGTGACCACGGCCCCGAGTCGCTCGAGCAGTACGAGTTCGTCTGCGGCCGCGCGGATGCGTTCGTGCAACGACTGCTCCGGGTCGCTCGTCATGGGTCTCCGTGTTCTCGGTCGTTCGCCTGTTCGCCCGTTCACGAGTGCAACGGTGCGGGAAAACTCTACGCCGGTCGCCCGCGCGGTCCAGACTTGTCGCTACGGTTGACTCGTGGCACACGGGGCATTCCTCGGGTCGCGGACAACGGTGTGGACGTCGATCGACGAGGAGTGAGTGCAGGTCATGACGACGCGATCGGGTGGTGACGACGACGCGCACGCACCGTTGTCCATCACCGACATCGCCGATCTGTGCCGCAGTGTCGTGCAGTTGGTCGAGGTGGACGGCGCCGCCATCACCGTCATGAGCGGCACCACGCGCGAGTTGGTCTACGCCACCGACGCCGTGTCGCAGTACCTCGACGAACTGCAGTTCACCACCGGTCAGGGTCCCTGCGTCGACGCCTTCCACCGTGGCCGGACCGTGTTCGTCGCCGATCTCGACAGCGAGGCGGAGGAGCACTGGCCCGGATTCGCCGCCGACGCGTCGGACGGGGGCGCGGCCGCTCTGTTCGCCTTCCCGCTGCGCGGCGGCAACACCGTGTTCGGCGTGCTCGAGCTGTATCGCGCATCCGTCGGTGAACTCAGCGACGAGTTCGCCGCTGTCGCCCAGCTGACCGCGGACGCGGCAGCCATCAGCCTGCTGGAAGCCTTCGCGCCCGGCCTCGGCGCGGGACAGTCGCTCGGCGACGCCTCGGACGACTCGCCGCTGGGCGACCATCGCACCCGGCCCTACGTCAATCTGGCCGTCGGCATGATCACGGTGCAGATGCGGGTGTCGCCGACCGAGGCGCTCGCCCGGCTGCGCGCCGCGGCGTACTCGGCCCGACGCCCCGTCGACGACATCGCCCGCGAGGTGGTCGAGCGCAAGGTGCGCTTCTCCACCGACGACACCGCGTCGGACTCGACGACGAAAGGACAGCCGTCGTGACTTTCCCGCCCACTTTCGATCCGCCCGGCACCGGCCCCGTCGGTGACACCGACGTGCCGTCGCCCGTCGTCGTCCTCGCCGAGTTGACGGGCCATCTGGCCGCCGGGGTCGACGCCCCCTATCTGCTCCACCTCCTCGCCACCCGCACCCGCGAGGCCCTGCGGGCCGCCGCGGTGTCGGTGGTGTTCGACGGGTCCGGGTCGGTCGACCTCGACCTGGTCGCTGCGGCCTCGACCGGGTTGCTCGACCGATCGCTGTCCGTGGGCGGACCGGTGGCGATGTGCGTGCGCACCGGCGCGGCCGTGCTGCTCGACGATCTGGAGAACGCTCCGGGGCGCTGGCAGGACCACGCCCGCGAGGCGCGTGCGGCCGGCATCGGCGGTATGCGTGCCTACCCGGCTCGGATCGCGAACCGGGCCATCGGCGCCGTCGTGGTCCACACGTCGGGGCCGTGGCGGGCACCGGGTCACGCGGCGGCGTTCGTTCAGGCCGTCGCGGATCTGGCGGCGTTGGCCGTCAGCGTCGACACCGAGGGCGACGTGCGCCTGTCGGTCGAGGCGACGCGTCGACAGCAGGTCCTCGAGGACGCCGCCGTGATCGATCAGGCCATCGGTGTGCTCGCCGAGACCCATGGTCTCGCCATCGGCCCCGCGACCGACCTGCTCGTCACCGACGCCCGCCGCTCACGGACCTCGCTCGCAGATCGGGCGCGTGCGGTGATCGATGCCCTGAGCTGACCGGGCTCGTTCCCGCCACACGGGGCGCACTACTCGGCCGGAGTGACCTGACCCGACGGCACGCGCGTGTGCGCTGTCATCAGCAGCTTGCCGAGTTCGGTGGACAGAGCGTCCGGTGCATCGCCGAGCGAGCCGATGTCGCGGACCAGTTGCTCGGCGAGAGTCCGTACCTTGATGTTCGTGGTCTGCGAGCGCCAGAGCAGCAGGTCGAAGGCTTTGTCGGCCGACACGTTGAGTCCCAGCATCAGGGCGCCCTTGGCCTGTTCGATCGCGGCCCGGGACTCCATCGCGGCGGCGTAGGTCTCGACCTGTCTCGCGGCGTGCTCGGAGTTCTCCGCTCCGGTCAGGGCCGACTGGGCGGCCTGCACGAACACCCGCATCGCCGACTCGTCGACGGAATCGAACCGGTGGCCGGTGTGGCTGTAGAGATTGAGGGCGCCGATGTGGGCACCACCCGCGGTGACGGGCGCGGACAGGAAACTCGCGACGTCGAGGTGATCGATCGCCTTCGCGAACACGGGCCAGCGCTGGGACACGTCGTCGAGATCGGCACGCACCACCTCGTGGGTCAACGTCGATTCGATGCACGGTCCCTGCTCGCTGCGGTACTGGGCCTGGTCCACCTCGAGGACGAACGTCTCGGTGCTCGCGGCGGTCTGCGGCCTGCCGCGGCGGAACACCGTGACGCCCGCTGCGTCGGCGTCGGGAATCGCCGTCACGACACGCGCACAGATCGTGTCGAGCGCGCCGTCGGCCGTGTGGGAGACGGCGAGCGCACTGTCCAGGTCTGTCAGGGCCTCCGCCAACAGGGCCAACGCCCGTCGTCCGTCCGTGGTGTCCGCGCTGTCGGTCATTACCGCATCTCCCGCCTTCGCCGACTCATCACTCGACGACCCGTACGCGGAGTGCGAGACCACCGTACCGCTGTCGGGCTGTCCGGTTATAGTTGCGCGGAAGGCGATACCCCGCCCGGCGTCCAGCAGTAGGCGTCGGCACTGGTGGGTGTCGCCTTTTGTCGTCCGGTCTGCGACGACCGAGTGACGACGGATGATGAGAGAACCGAAGGGATCAGCACCACACATGAGCAACGACGGTCGGCCGCCGAGCTCCGAGCACCTCGATCTGGTGCGCACTCTGGCCGAGCTGGCGCGCGAGTTCGCCGGGTCGCGCCAGGTCCGGACGATCGACGAGGTTCTCGATCACGTCCTCGCGGTGTCGGTCGATCTGATCGACGCCGCGGATCACGCGTCGGTGCGGCTGGCGGCCGAGGTATCGGGGCCTGCGGAGCCCAGCCGCACGAGCAGCGACATCGCGGCCGCACTCGACCGGGTGCAGAGGCGACCGGGGGACGGACCGACCGTCGATCTCCTGCATCGGTCCTCCGAGGCGGACGTGGACCTCGCTGCCGTCGTCGCCGGTCCGGTGCATCGTTGGCCCGGTCTGGCGGAGGTGGCCGACGCCGTCGGTGTCCGCGCGCTGGCCGCCGTACCGCTGGCGATGCACGAGCGCACGCTGGGAGTGCTCACGCTGTACTCGTCGTCGACCGCGGCGTTCGACGAGGACAGCCTGACCGTGGCGACGGCGATCGCGGCGCACGCCGCCATCGCGGTGCAGAGTCTGCAGAAGGAAGCGCAGTTCCGGTCCGGTCTCGCGTCCCGCGACATCATCGGTCAGGCCAAGGGCATGCTGATGGAGCGGTTCGAGGTGGATTCGGTCCAGGCGTTCGAGATGCTCTCGAAGTTGTCGCAGAACAACAACCGACCGCTGCACAAGCTTGCCGCGGACATCGTCGAGGCCGGAGCCAAGCTGCGCTACCCGTCCACCTGAGGCAGGGTCGCGGCGAGTCGGTCGAGCAGAGCCTCGAGCGCTTTCTCGAACTCGGGCAGGCCGAGATCGCGCGCCAGCTCCGCCTTCATCCGCACCACGGTGGGGAACTCCGTCGGGTCGATGTCGTCTCCGGGCTGAGCGGTGGCGCGGGGATCGTCGGGATCGTTGGGGTCCGTCGGACCGATCGAGACTCCCTGCGCCGAGACCTCGAGCAACAGCTGTCCGAGCAGGAAACTCGTGTACGAGCGGTAGGCGGCAGCCGCGGCCGCGTCGTCGAATCCCCATTCCTTCAGGCTGGAGAGGAAGTTCTCGAGCCACCGCACGCTGCGGAGTGGGGGCCGCACCCACGGCGCGCTGTTCGGCCGGGTCGCGATGAGCGGGAACACCTCGGGATGTTCGAGCGCCATCCGTCGCACGCCGTGCGCCAGCCGCTGCAGGTAGTCCTGCCAGCTCGAGGCGCCCTTCATCAGCACCTGCGGGTCGCTGCCCAGATCGTCGATGACCTGGTCGACGATGCCGTCGAGCAGTTCTTCCTTGCCACCGAAGTAGTGGTAGAGCGCCATCGCCTCGACGCCGAGACGCCCGCCGAGTCGGCGCATCGTCAGATCCCGAGCGCCGTTGTCGTCGATGAAGGCGATGCCCGCGCGCAGGATGACGGTGCGGGTGAGCTGACCCCTACCGGGCGGTGGCGTGGTGCCGGGCGTCGAACCCACGATGAATCGACCCCCCCCCGTTGTCTCGAGACTCGGACGCACCGAGTGGTGTCGACACTAGGCGTGTTCTGGCACGGTCACCACATGAGCACCGAGCACCTGTCCGTCCACGACGCCATCGCCGCACGTCGGGACGTCCGTAGCGAATTCAGCGGTGAGGTGGTCGACGACGCCGTCCTCACCCGTCTTCTCGCCGCCGCCCACCGCGCACCCAGTGTCGGGAACACCCAGCCGTGGGACTTCGTGATCGTCCGACACCCCGAGACGCTGGGGCGATTCGCGGCGCACGTGGCGCAGTGCCGCGCCGACTTCGCGGCATCACTGCCCGCCGACCGCGCCGAGACCTTCGACCCGATCCGCGTCGAGGGGATCGAGACCAGTGGCACCGGCGTCGTCGTGACGTACGACGACTCCCGCGGTGGTGAGCACGTTCTGGGCCGGGCCACGGTGCGGGACACGGGCCTGCTCTCCGTGGCCCTGGCCATCGAGAACCTGTGGCTCGCAGCGGTGTCCGAGGGTGTCGGCGTCGGGTGGGTGTCGTTCTACGACGAGGCGGTGCTGCGGGACATCGTCGGCCTGACCGGCGACGACGCCGTGCGGCCCGTCGCGTGGCTGTGCGTCGGTCCGGTGACGGAGTTCCAGGAGGTTCCGGACCTCGAGCGGTTCGGGTGGCGCCCGCGTCGGCCCCTGTCCGACGCCGTGCACCGGGAACAGTGGGGCCGTCGGGGTTAACGTGGCCGGGTGACCTCCTCGCGTCGGCGTTCCCCGGTGAGCGCGCTGACGCGTCGCGGTGTCCCGATCGGTCGAGCCGACATCACCGTCGCGGAGGCAGCCGACGCGATGACCCGGGCGAGGTCGAGCACCCTCGTCGTGCAGTGCCCGGGCTCGGTGTGGGGAGTGGTGACCGACGGCGACCTGCGCCGACGCGTGATCGCCGCGGGCCTGAGCACCGCGGCACCGGTGTCGGCCGTCGCGTCCGTTCCTGCCGTCACTGTCGACGCCGAGGTGCCCGTCGCGGAGGCGGCCGCCCTCGCGCTCACTGCGGGTGTCCGCCGACTGGTGGTGCTGGATGCGAGTGGGGGCGTGCTCGGCATCGCCCTCGAACAGGATCTGCTCTCGCCGGCGCTGCGTGCGGGCACAGCGCTGCGCACCGCGGTGGAGCGCTCGGCGAGTGTCGACGATCTGGTCGAGGCATGCGGGCGGCTTGCCTCGGTGACGTTGTCGCTGAACGATTCCCGCGTCCCGTCGGCCGACGTGACGGCAGTGCGATCGTCCGTGGTGACGGCCACCGTGCGCCGGGCCGCCGAACTGCTGGGCGACGACGCGTCCACCTGGCTCGTCTCCGGAAGCGTCGCTCGGCGCGAATCGGTCCCGTCGTCCGATGTCGAGACGGCGCGGGTGGGCGGCCCGTCCCCGATGGGGTCGGACGTGCACGCCGTACTCGAACGCTGCGGTCTCGCAGCCGATCCCCATCACGCGAGTGCCGCGTCGCCGCGCTTCGTGCGGACGGTCGACGAGTGGTCCGACGCGGTGGCAGGCTGGGTGGCCGATCCGTACGAGGACACCGGTGTGGTGATGCTCTCGCTCGCGCTCGATACGCGTCCGGTGGTGCCTGGCGGATGGACACCGGCGGAGCCCGCGCGCGCCGCGCTGGCCGACGCCGCTCACTCGCGACTGCTGATGTTGCGTGAGGCGACGACGGTCAAGGCGCGGGTGACGCTGCGGGACAAGCTCTTCCGTCGTGCCGACACGATGGACGTGAAGGCGGGGATCCTGACTCCCATCGTGGACATCGCGCGCTGGGCCGGTGTCTCCGCCGGGCACGACGCCGTGGGCACGCCGGCTCGGCTCGAGCACGGTGCTCGCGCGCAGGTGCTGTCCGAGGACGACGCCGCGGTGCTCGCGGAATCGTTCGACGTCGTCCAGCGCATCCGGCTGCGGCACCAGTGCGAGGCACTGCGCGACGGCCGCCCCGTCGACGACCTGGTGCGCCCGTCGGACCTCACGCCCCTCGACCGGAGCCTGCTCGACGCGGCTGCGCGGGAAGTGGCGGGCGTGCAACGGGCCTCGGCGTACCTGGCTCGATGAGGCCGTCCGAGGAACATCCCGACACCTTCGCCGGGCTCACCCCGGAGCAGTGCCACGCCGTCGATCAGGCCGTCGCCGCCGAACGGCTCGAGGGATGGCGTCCCACGCCGGCGGACCTCGCACTCCTCGTCGCCGAGTGTCGCGGCGAGACGGTGCTGCCGTCGGTGCGCGAGGGGCTCGTCGGAGACGGACCGAAGCGTGAATCACGCTGGGCGGCACTGCGTCCGCGGCACACCCCGTACCTGCTGCCCGGGTCGACGACGCTGCGCAACGTGCTGGGCATCGTCGACGCGGCCGCGTTGCACCGCGCGGAGAGCATCCTCACCGCACTCCGTCTGGTCCGCTGTCACACCGGGCGGGCCGACCTCGGGGGCGCCGTCGGTGTGCACCGCCTGCTGAGCGTGCACCGCTACGTCTTCCAGGACGTCTACGTGTGGGCAGGCGACGTGCGCACCGTGGAACTGTCGAAGAACGGCACCGCGTTCGCGAGGTGCTCCGTCGTGTGGGACGGCCTCATGGGCGTGCACGAGACCATCCTGAGCGCCGACTGGGCGGCCGCCGACCGGGGGGAGCTCGCGTACCTCCTGAGCCGCACCTACGCCGACCTCAATCAGGTGCATCCCTTCCGTGAGGGCAACGGACGGGCCGCGACCATGCTGCTGCATCTGCTCGTCGCGCCGACCGGGTTCCGGCTGGATCTGACCGACGTCGAGCGGCGGGACTGGATCGCCGCATCGCAGGACTCGGCACCGTTCCGCCAGGCCGGCGCACCGTCCGCACGCCCCTTCCTCCCCCTCTTCCTGCGCGCCCTGAGCTCGTAACGCACTCGCAACATCTCGATACATCACCGACACCACCGCGGCCGCTGCGTCCGATTAACTATCACTCGACAGATAAACCCCTCCCGTCGATGGAGAACACCCATGAGCCAGGCCGTGCTCCCACCCCCGTCGGACCGTCACGCGGACGGCGACTCCGACGATCTCCTCGAGTTCGGGTACGAACAACAGCTGCATCGCAAGCTGGGGAAGTTCGCGTCCTTCGCGGCGGGCTTCTCGTTCGTCTCGATCCTGACGACGATCTTCCAGCTGTTCGGCCTGGGCTTCAGCTTCGCCGGCCCGGCGTTCTTCTGGGCGTGGCCGGTGGTGTTCGTCGGCCAGTTCATGGTGGCGCTGTGCTTCGCCGAACTGGCCGCGCGCTACCCCATCTCCGGGGCCATCTACCAGTGGTCACGCCGCGTCGGCGGTGAGATCACCGGCTGGTTCGCCGGATGGTTCATGATCATCGCGCAGATCGTGACGGCCTCCGCCGCCGCCATCGCACTGCAGGTGGTGCTGCCGAACGTCTGGAGCGGCTTCCAGATCGTCGGCACCGACACCGCACTGACCTCGTCGGACGGCGCCACCAACGCCGTCGTGCTGGGCACCGCGCTGCTGGTGATCACCACGACCATCAACTCCATCGGTGTCAATGCCATGGCGCGCATCAACTCGATCGGCGTGACGTGCGAGATCGTCGGTGTCATCGCGGTGATCGGCGTGTTCTTCACTCATGCTCAGCGCGGACCGGACGTCGTGTTCGACACCGGCGGCGTGCCCGTCGATTCCGGCTACATCGGGGCGTGGATCGTCTCGGGACTCATGGCCGCCTACGTCATGGTGGGATTCGGCTCCGCCGGCGAACTGGCCGAAGAGACGAAGAATCCCCGTCGGGTCGCACCGCGCACCATCCGTCTCGCGCTGTCCGTCTCCGCGCTGGGCGGCGGGCTCATGATCATCGGTGCGCTCATGGCGGCACCCAGCCTCACCGACGGTGAACTCGCGACGCAGGGTCTGCCGTACGTGCTGAACTCCGTGCTCTCGTCCCCGTGGGGCACCGTGCTCCTGATCGACGTGGCCATCGCGATCCTCATCTGCACGTTGGCCATTCAGACCGCCGCGTCCCGGCTCATGTTCTCGATGGCCCGCGACGGCCGGCTCCCCGCGTCCCGGGTTCTCGGATCGGTCAACAAGACCACGGGCACGCCCATCGCCCCGGCCGTCGTCATCGGGCTGGGCTGCGTTCTGGTGCTCGTGGTCAATGTCGGCAACTCGGCGATCTTCTCCACCCTCGCCAGCGTGTGCATCGTGCTCATCTACCTCGCCTACATGATGGTCACCGTGCCGCTGCTCCTCCAGCGGCTGAAGGGTTGGCCGCACAACACCACCGGCGCCCCGAAGGTCGACTCCGAGGGCAAGCCGCTGTTCACGCTCGGCCGACTCGGACTGCCCGTCAACCTTCTCGCCGTCGTCTACGGCGCTGCCATGGTGGTCAACCTGTCCTGGCCGCGCCCCGAGATCTACGACCCCTCCGGCGATTTCCCGCTGCTGCGCTGGGCCGCGCCCCTCACCGTGCTGGCCGTCGTCGCCGTCGGTGCGCTGTGCTTCCCGCGCGGCAAGGCCCACCCCAACCCCGTCACCACAGGAGTGTCCGCATGACCGCCACCACCACAGCCGCCCGCGAGCACGCCCGGTCGCAGGCTCGGGAGATCACCGACTCGATGCCGGTGGTCCCACCCTCCCTGTGGCCGCACGAGGTTCCCGGAACCGATGCCGCGTCGCTCGTCTGGGCCGAGACCGTTCCCGGCGGGCGGTACACGACGAAGGTGCTCCAGCGCGGAACCCGAGTCCGGTTGCGCGACATCGACGGAGCGGCCTGCGGGCACGTCCTGCTGCACCGTGCCGACGCACCGTGGGAACGCCTCAACACCGCCGACACCGTCAAGGTGCCGTGGCAGGCGTACCTGGGGGTGGGTCATCCGCTGCTGTCCGACCAGGGGCGGGTGCTCGCCACTGTGCTGGCCGACTCGTCCGGACACCACGACGCACTGTGCGGTACGACGACGCTGCTCACCAACACCGCGAAGTACGGTGACGGCAGCGCGTACTCGGCGTCGCCCGCGGGCCGCGAGTTGCTGATCCTGGCCGCCCTGAAGAACGGCCTCGGTCCCCGCGACGTGCCGCCGACACTCAGCTTCTTCCACGGCGTCACCGTCGATCCCGACGGGGCCCTCCGCAGCACGGGTTCCGCGGGTGCCGGCCGCGAGGTCGACCTGATCCTGCACTTGCCGGTGATCGTGAGCATCGCCAACACGGCGCACCCGATCGATCCGTCGCCCACCTTCGACACCACGTCGCTCGAGGTGCTGGCCTGGCCGTCGCCGCAGGATCTCGACGCGCTGCCGAACACCGACCCCGAATACCTCCGTGCCGTCGCCAACACGGAGGACACGTACGCAGCAGGAGGCTCGAAATGACCGCAGCAGTACAGGAACTGGCGCTGGTGGCCGGCCGGGTGATCCTCGACGAGGTCGCACCTGCCCTCGGCCCGTGGTCCGCCGTCGTGCGCGCCGGCGACGTTCTCACCATCCTCGACCTGGAGGGCAACCAGGCCGTCGACACCCTGGTCTACGGCGCCGACGACCACACCGTCCGCTACAGCGCACCGGCCACCATGGTGGGCCAGGGCAACGTCTACCTCACCACGGGAACGGTGCTGCGCGACAGTGAGTCCCGGCCGATGATGACCATCGTCGCCGACGAGGTGGGCAATCACGACACGATCGGCGGTGCGTGCTCGCAGGAATCGAACACGCTGCGCTACGGCCACCACACCAAGCACCAGCACGCGTGTGTCGAGAACTTCGTGCTCGAGGGGTCACGGTGGGGTCTGGGCAAGCGCGACATCGTCTCCAACATCAACTTCTTCATGAACGTCCCGGTCGACGCGGACGGCAGCCTGGGCATCGTCGACGGACTGTCCGCGCCGGGCAAGCGGATCGCGCTGCGCGCGGAGATCGACTCGCTGGTCCTGATCTCGAACTGCCCGCAGATCAACAACCCGTGCAACGGTTTCGACCCGACACCGGTTCGTCTGATCGTGACGCGGCCCGCATGAGCATCCGCGTCGAGCGCCCCGGCATGCTCACGACCATTCAGGACTGGCCCGGCCGGGTGGGGTACTGGAAGGTGGGAGTACCCCCGTCGGGGCCGATGGACGACCTGTCGCTGCGGTTGGCTAACGTCGCCGTCGGCAACCCGGAGGGAGCGCCGGCGCTCGAGACCACGATGAGCGGTCCCGCACTGCGTTTCGACGACGAGACCGTCGTGTGCGTCACCGGTGCGGACGCACCCGTCACGGTGAACGGCGAACCCGCCGAGCGCTGGACGCCGATCACGGTGCCCGCGGGCGGGGTGCTGGACGTGGGTGCGGTGTCCGGGGCCGGTCTGCGGATGTACGTCGCGATCCGCGGCAGCGTCCTGGCCGAGGAGTACCTCGGCAGTGCGTCGACCTTCACACTCGGGACGTTCGGCGGGCTCGACGGCCGTGTGCTGCAGGCGGGCGACGACCTCGCCCCGGCGGATCGCGCGACCGGCACGCCCGCACCCGTGCCGATGGAACACGTTCCGGCGCTGACGCACTCGTGGCAGCTCGCCGTCACGGAGGGCCCGCACGGAGCACCCGAGTTCTTCACCCGCTCCGACATGGATACCATTCTCGGCACCGACTACGAGGTGCACTTCAACTCCGATCGCACCGGCGTGCGGTTGGTCGGACCCCGCCCGGACTGGGCGCGTACCGACGGGGGAGAAGCGGGTCTGCACCCGTCGAACATCCACGACAACGCGTATTCGGTCGGGGCGCTGGACTTCACGGGCGACACCCCCATCCTGCTCGGTCCCGACGGCCCGAGCCTGGGCGGCTTCGTGTGCCCGGTGACGGTGGTCGCGGCCGATCGCTGGAAGCTCGGTCAGCTGCGCCCCGGCGACACGGTGCGCTTCGTCGCGCTCGAGGCCGCTGCGGCCGCCTCGAAGAATACGCTGGGTGTCGGCCGGCGCGCCGGCCTGCCCGTGGTGTTCTCGCGCGGCGGCGACGGGGACGACGGTGTCATCGCGCGCCGCGACGGCGCGACGCCGGTCACCTACCGACGCTCCGGTGACGACAACATCCTGGTCGAGTACGGCGAGATGTCCCTCGACCTGGCACTGCGGGCCCGCGCGCACGCGCTGCACGAGGCCGTCGAGGCCATCGCCCCCGCCGGGCTGGTCGATCTGACGCCCGGTATCCGGTCGTTGCAGGTGAAGGTCGACCCCGATGTGCTGCCGACCTCGAAACTCCTCGATCTGCTGCTCGAGGCCGAGGACGCGCTGCCGGACACCTCCGAGCTCACGGTGCCCAGTCGGCAGGTGCGGCTGCCGCTCTCGTGGGACGACCCGTCCACGCGCGAGGCGATCCAGCGCTACATGCACGGCGTACGCTCCGACGCGCCGTGGTGCCCGTGGAACATCGAGTTCATCCGCCGGATGAACGGGCTCGAGTCCGTCGACGACGTGTACGACACGGTCTTCGACGCCGAGTACATGGTGCTGGGCCTGGGCGACGTGTACCTCGGTGCACCGGTGGCGACTCCGCTGGATCCGCGGCACCGCCTCGTCACGACGAAGTACAACCCGGCGCGGACGTGGACACCGGAGAACGCCGTGGGGATCGGCGGCGCGTATCTGTGCATCTACGGCATGGAGGGACCCGGCGGCTACCAGTTCGTCGGTCGCACCACCCAAATCTGGAACCACCGTCATCCTCTGACCACGAAGGGGTTCGAAGAGGGCACGCCCTGGCTGCTGCGCTTCTTCGACCGCATCTCCTGGTACCCCGTCAGCACCGATGAGCTCGCCGACATGCGCGCCGATCTCGCGGCCGGGCGCGGGGCGGGTGTCGAGATCACCGACGGCACCTTCTCTCTGGCCGACCACGACGAGTTCCTGGCCGAGAACGACAGCTCCATCGCCGAGTTCCGCAAGAAGCAGGCCGAGGCGTTCGGCATAGAGCGCGATGCCTGGTCCGCGGCCGGCGAGTTCGCCCTCACCACAGCACAGGGAGCATGATGACGACCGCCACCGATCGAGTGTTGCTCGCGTACAAGCGTATTGCCGAGGTCGACCGCCCCGAGGTGTGGATCACGCTGCGCGACGAGGCGGACGTCCTCGCGGAGGCCGCCGGTCTGGACGAGAGCCTGCCGCTGTACGGGACCGTGCTCGCGGTCAAGGACAACATCGACGTCGCGGGTCTCCCGACGACGGCGGCGTGCCCCGAGTTCTCGCGTACCCCGGACGCCGATGCGACCGTGGTCGCGCGACTCCGCGCCGCCGGCGCTCTGGTGCTGGGCAAGACCAATCTCGACCAATTCGCCACCGGACTCGTGGGAACGCGCAGCCCGTACGGCGCGGTGCGGCACGCGCACGACCCCGAGAAGATCTCCGGCGGGTCGAGTTCCGGCTCCGCGACCGCGGTCGCGCTGGGCATCGTGGACATCGCCCTCGGAACGGACACGGCAGGGTCGGGCCGAGTTCCTGCGGCCTTCGCCTCCCTGGTGGGCATCAAGCCGACGCTGGGACTGGTGCCGAACACCGGCGTCGTCCCGGCGTGCGTGGACTACGACGCCGTGACGGTCTTTGCCGCCGACATCACCACGGCCACAGCAGCCATGGCGATCATGATCGGTGCGGACTCGGCGGATCCGCGGAGTCGTGCGTGGCCCGCGACGGTGCCGTTGTCGGCCCCGCCGCGCCCCCGTGTCGCCGTTCCACGCACCGAGGATCTCCGCGCGCTGTGCCCCGAGTACGCGGAGGCGTTCGAGCGCACGGTGTCGGGACTGGACGCTGTGGGGATCGACCACGAGATCGTCGACATCTCCGTGCTGCTGGACGCGGCCGTGCTGTTGTACGACGGGGCGATCGTGGCGCAGCGCTACGCGGCGGTCGGCGAGTTTCTGTCGACATCGCCCGAGCACGCCGACCCGACCGTCTCCCGCATCGTGCTGGGCGCGAAGGATCCGGCAGCGCACGCGTACGTCGACGACCTCTCGACGCTGCTGGCGGCGAAGGCGCACGCGGCGTCGATTCTCGACGGGCTGGACGGCCTGGTGCTGCCGACGACCACCGAGCACCCCACCATCGCTGCGGTACAGGCGGATCCGCTCGGCATCAACCGGCGGCTCGGCACGTTCACCAACTTCTGCAACCTCCTCGACATGGCGGCCGTCGCGGTGCCGGGTGCGCGCACGACGGCGGGGGATCCCTTCGGCGTCATGGTCGTGGGCCCCGCGTTCACCGATCAGGTACTGCTCGACATCGGCGCCGCGGTGGCGGATCAGGACACGGCGGTACTCGTGGAGGACGGCGTGGACGTGCTCGTCGTCGGCGCGCACCTGCGAGGGTTCCCGCTGAACGGTCAGCTGGTCGAGCGTGGTGCGCGGTTCGTCGGTGAGGTGAGCACCTCCGCCGACTACCGCCTGGTCGATCTGGGCACCACGCCGCCCAAGCCCGGACTGGTGCGCGGCGGCAGCGCCTCCATCGCGGGCGAGCTGTATCGGATGGCCCCGGCGCACCTCGGCACGTTCCTGGCCGGGCTGCCCGCACCGATGGGCCTGGGATCGGTGACGCTGTCCGACGGTCGGGAGGTGGTCGGTTTCATGTGCGCCGCCGATGCGGCGGAGGCGGGCACCGACATCACCGAGTTCGGCGGCTGGCGGGCCTACACCGCGAATAGTGGAGTCTGAACCCCGGATTCCGGGGTCTGAGTTCCACGATCAGCTCGAGCGTGGCCGGTTCTCGTCGATGAGCCGTTCGAGTTCGCGAGGGTTCCTGGTCTGCAGCAGGACGCGGCCCGGACCGGTGAAGTCGAACACCAGCCCCTCGCCGGACTTCAGCGTCTGCATCGTCTTTCCCTGTACCGCTCGACGCACGTCGAACGTCATCGCGAGGTGGTACGCCACCACGTGACCGGTGTCGATGGTGACGCGTTCCCCGGGACCGAGGTCCATGACGTCGATGGCGCCGTACACACCCAGCAGCACGTGCCCGCGTCCCGACGCCTTGTAGCCGAAGGCGCCCTGGCCGCCGAACATCTGCTTCATTCCGCCGAACTGCGGGTCGACGGTGACGTCGGGGGAGTTGCCGAGCCAGGAACCGTGGCCCACGAACCACTCCTGCCCGTCGGCGACGTCGACGGTGACGACGTCGCCGGGGAGCTTGCCGGCCAGGTCGACCCAGCCGCCCTGGTCCGGTGCCGTGTAGGTGGTGACGTAGAAGGATCCGGCGCTCAGCGCGCTGCGTTTGAGTCCGCCGAGGAATCCGCCCGGGGTGCTGCTCCGGATGTCCACACCGGCCGAACACGCGAGCATCGCCCCGCCCTCGGTGTTCAGCGATTCCCGTGGTGCGAGGCGGCATCGGGCGACGGTGTTGGAGGGGTTGTGCCGGAGTTCGACGTCCATGCGCAGACGATAGAGCAGCGACGACCGCCGCGCGCGGCACGTGAGAGTGCCCGAGAAATTACTTTCGGGTAGCTCTGGTGTCGACGCCCGGTTACAGACATAATCCGATGCGTGAACAATGTAGGTGTTACCTCGAGTAACCTGATCGCACAGGCGCCGGCCGGTGGCGGCGCCGCGCTCGATCAGGTCTTCGGCATGACCGCGGCAGCCGGTGTCATCTCGCTGTTCCTGCTGTATCTGGCCGTGATGCACCGGACGAGGCGCATCACGTGGCTGCAGCGCCTCGCGGACTACGCGGGCGAGAAGCTGCACCGCCCCGGGTGGGTGGCGCTGCCGCTCGTCATGTTCATCTCGACGATCCTCACCGCGTTCTTCGGCTTCATCTGGGACGTCAGCCTGCACATCGGACGTGGTCGCGACGAGGGCCCGTTGGCCAACCCGGCGCACTACTTCATCCTGGTGGGCCTGTTCTTCCTGTTCATCGCCGGTGCGCTGGCGATCATCCTGCCGCGCGACGAGAAGCCCGGTCCGGCAGCCATCAAGATCACCCGGACCTGGTATGCCCCCACCGGCGGGCTGCTCATCGCCGGCTCGGGCCTGTACGCGCTCATCGGCTTCCCGCTCGACGACATCTGGCACCGCATGTTCGGCCAGGACGTGACGCTGTGGGGACCGACGCACCTCATGCTCATCGGCGGCGCCGGGCTCTCGCTCGTCGGCGTGCTGCTGCTCGAGCACGAGGGTCGCGTCGCGATGGCCTCCACCGCCGTGACCACCGCCGCCACCGCCGGTGAGCCCGACGGCGAGACGAAGGCGGACCCGGCGCAGGCCGTCGACTCCCGCAAGCGCTCGATCATCACCTGGTTCATGCGCAGCTCCGCCTTCGGTGGTCTCGTCATCGGCCTGTCCGTCTTCCAGATCGAGTACGACTTCGGTGTCGAACAGTTCCGCCTCGTCTTCCAGCCGCTGCTCATGACGGCTGCCGGCGCCTTCGCGCTCATCGCCGCCCGCCTCATGGTGGGCCGCGGATCCGCTCTGTTCGCCGTCGCCTTCGCCGCGGTGATCCGCGAGATCACCGCGCTGATCGTCGGTCCCGTCCTCGGTGAGCCGCACAGCGTGTTCACGCTCTACCTGGGCATGGCCGTGGTCGTCGAGATCATGGGTCTGACCACTCTCGTCCACCGCCGCCTCCTGTTCGGCGCCGTCACCGGTGTCGCCGTGGGCACCGTCGGCCTGTACCTGGAGTCCATGTGGGTCGACGCCGTCTTCCTCTACCCGTGGCCGAACAGTATGTGGGTCGAGGCGCTCGCCACCTGCATCCCGGCCGGCCTCGTCGTCGGTCTCACCGCGGGTCTGTTCGCGCAGGCGCTCAGCGGTGACGGACTCCCGCGTCCCGCCGTCCGGCGTTCCATCGTCGTCGCGATGGTGCTGGTGCTCGGCGGCAGCGTCGCGAACGGCCTGATGATCGACGTTCCGCAGGGCGCGAGCGCGACCGTGAGTCTCACCGACGCTCCCCGCGAGGACGGCTTCCGCATGGTCACCGCCACGGTGAGCATCGACCCGAGCGACCTGGTGTCCGACGATCCCGAGTGGGTCTCCATCCTCGCCTGGCAGGGCGCAGGCGACTCGCTGCACGGACTCGTCGTCGACAACCTCGAGCGCACCGGCCCGGGTGAGTACCGCTCCACGCGTGCCATGCCGGTCGACGGGACGTGGAAGACGTTCCTGCGCATCCAGGACGGCCGCACCATGGCCGGTGCGCCCATCTTCATGGCGGCGGACGAGGGCATCGGCGCCGAGGAGGTCCCCGCGACCACCGAGTTCACCCGCGAATTCCAGTACGAGACCAAGCTGCTGCAGCGCGAGCGCTCGTTCGACCACCCGGCATGGCTGTTCACGGCGGCGTGCCTCGTGGTGCTGGCCTGCTCGCTGGCCCTCATCTGGTCGCTGTCCTGGGGCGCCGCACGCATCAGCCTGGCCACCCCCGGCAACACCGCGACGAAGGGCAGCAAGGAGCGCAGTCGCGTATGACGCCCGATCCGAACGTGATCTACCTCGCGGATCACTCTGTCGTGCTGGCACTTCCGGCCGTCATCCCCGCAGTGCTCATCGCTCTCGTGGTGATCGTCATCGTCGTGCGCGACCGGCGGGCTGAGCGGGCGGAGAACGCCGAGAACGACCTGAAGGATGCGAACGAGAGGGAGGGCACGGAGTGAGGCGGGTAGTGGTGGTCGGGCTGGCGGTACTGGCGCTGGCGGGGTGCTCGCAGGCGGAGCCGGAGACCGAGGCGACGCCCGAGCAGGTCTCCTCGACACCGGCCACGTCCGTAGCGGCGTCCGACGTCCCGCGCATCACGCCCACCACCACGCTCGACGTCTCCATCGCGGGCGGTGAGGTCACCCCGGTCGACCAGCGTCTCGAGGGCAGGGTCGGCGAGGAGATCCTCGTGACCGTGTCCAGCGACGCGGAGGACGAGATCCACGTGCATTCCGTTCCGGAGCACAGCTTCCCGGTGGCGGTCGGTGACGATCAGCAGTTCCGCTTCACGGTCGACGTGCCGGGCTCGGTCGACATCGAGTTGCACGAGGCCGACGCCACCGTGGCGACGGTGCTCGTCCGGTCGTGAGCAGCGAGCTCCTCGCACATGGTCTCGGCGGGTCGTCCGACCTGCCGATCCCGGTGACGTACGCCCTCATCGGCGGTGCCTGGGCGCTGGCAGCGTCCTTCGCGGTCCTGTTGTTGGCGTGGAAGACTCCGCGTCTGACGCCCGATCGACACCTGGTCCGGACGCCGCTGGCGCGACTCGTGGACGCTGTCGCGTTCCGGGGCGTCGTCGGCACCGCGTCGGTGGCGCTGGCCGTGTGGGTCGGTGCGGCGTCGGTGCTGGGTCCGCAGGATGCATCCAACGCTCTGCTCGGCGTGTTCTACGTGCTGGTGTGGGTCGGGCTGGTCCCGGCATCGCTGGTCTTCGGGCCGGTGTGGCGCATCGTGTCCCCGGTCCGCGCGCTGTATCGCGTTCTGCCGCACGGCCGGCCGCGGACCGTGCCCGACGGCATCGGGGTGGTCCCGGCGGTGCTGGGCCTGCTGGCCTTCGTGTGGCTCGAACTGGCGTCGAGTGATCCCGGTTCGGTCGCCGCCGTGCGTACCTGGTGTCTGCTGTACGTGGTGGTCCTGCTCGGCGGCGCCCTGATCTTCGGCGAGGAATGGTTCGCGCGCGCGGATCCGTTCGAGGTGTTCAGTGACACCGTGGCGCGGCTGTCGATCCTGGCGCGAGACAACGAGACTCGCGCCCTCGTGCTGCGGAACCCGCTCGACGGCGCCGCCACCCTCCCCGTACGACGCGGAACCGTCGCCGTGACGGCCACGTTGCTCGGCTCCACCGCGTTCGACTCGCTGGCGCAGACGCCGAGTTGGAAGTCGTTCGCGCGTGACCTCGGTAACCCGGTGCTGATCCGCACGGCCGGCTTGTTGGCGTGTGTCGCACTGGTGGGCACCGTGTTCTGGCTCGCGGCGCGCACCACCGGCGGTGTGACGAGGGAGCGTCGCGCGCAGTTGCCGGGTCTGTTGGCGCACTCGCTGATCCCGATCGTCGTCGGGTACTTCTTCGCCCATTATCTCACCTATCTCGTGGAGAAAGGTCAGCAGAGCGTCTTCACGTTGTTCGATCCGTTCGATCGAGGATGGAATCCGCTCGGCATCGCGGACGCGTCGGTGAACTACGCGTTGTCCTCGCACCCGTCGGTGGTCGCGTCGATCACGGTGCTGTGCGTGGTGATCGGGCACATCGTCGGAGTGACACTGGCGCACGACGCGGCTCTGCGGCTCTTACCGAAGAAGGATGCGCTGCTCGGCGAACTGGCACTGATGCTGGTGATGGTGCTGTACACCTTCCTCGGTCTCTTCTTGTTGTTCGGCGCATGAATGGTCGTTGACCTTTCCGTGACCGTAGGTTACCGTCCGGTAGGTTAGTGGCGCCCATCACAGGGGAGGGTGCCGATCAGAGCATGGGGGCTCGTGTGCGGCGTCGTTCCACGGTCATCTCGGGCGTTCTCGTCGCCCTCCTCGTCGCATCCGGTACCGCGGTGCCGGCCACGGCGGATCCCACCGGCGGCGCGGACGCCGTCGCCTGGACCGCCGCGGCCGATGCGCCGCCGCAGTACCCGCAGGTGGCCATCGACTGGGACGTCCCCATCACGATGAGTGACGGAACGGTGTTGCAGGCCAACATCTACCGGCCCGCCGATGCATCCGGTCGCCCGGTGGAGACCGCCCTCCCGACCGTCCTGAACATCACGCCGTACACCAAGCTCGTGGGCAACCTGATCGACTCGATCCAGCAGATCCCCGGAGTGAGCGAGCCGGTGCTCGACTTTTTGGCCAGTCTGAACTTCGCGGGTACGCCGTTCGACGGCATCACCGATCTCACGCAGGCGGTCGACGGCGGCGGCCTGCGCATCTTCGCCGTCAACCGGAACCTGGTCCAGAACGGCTACGCCCAGGTGATCGTCGATGCCCGCGGCACCGGGTTCTCGCAGGGCACGTGGGACGTGTTGGGTCCACGCGAGCAACAGGATTCGGCGGAGATCATCGACTGGACGTCCCGGCAGTCCTGGTCGGACGGTCAGGTCGGCATGTCGGGCATCTCCTACTCGGCCATCAACTCCGTGCAGGCCGCGGCGCTGCGTCCGCCGGCGCTCAAGGCCATCTTCCCGGTCGAGCCCGGCAACGACCTGCTGCGCGACATCGTGGGTACCGGCGGCGCGTTGGGTGTCGGGTTCATGCCGCTGTGGCTCACGTTGGTCAACGTGCTGAAGTTCGTCCCGAACGTGCAGTCGATCCTGCAGGGGCAGTTCGACACTCGGTGGCTCGCCGATCGATTGGCCGATCCGGCGATCCTGATCCCCGAACTCGCCAACGCCTTCACGGCGCCGACCATTGCCGACATCCGGCCCGAGACACTCGGTGTCGCGCAGGACGGCGAGTTCTACGCCGACCGTTCGGCGGATCTGTCGCAGATCGAGGTACCCACCATGGTCTACGGCGGCTGGCACGACATCTTCACCAACAGCGAGCCGCGCATCTACAACGACATCCCGGTCGCGCCCGGACGCAAGCAGCTGATCATGGGCGACGGGTACCACGTCAATCCGGGCGCGGGCTTCGGACGCCCGGGCAACCCGCCGCGACTCGATGCACTCGAACGCGCGTGGTTCGACCACTGGCTCAAGGGCGTCGACAACGGTGTCGAGAAGTACGGCCCCGTGACGCTGTTCCAGCAGGGCGGCGGGTGGACCACCACCGATCAGTTCCCCCGTGCCGGAGCGCAGTCTCAGCGCACCTACCTCTCCGCCGCCCCCAGCGGCACCGCCGGGCACAGCCTCCACGACGGCTCGCTGTCCTCGTCGCCGACGTCCGACACCGCGCGCCTCACCGTCGCGCCGGGCCTTCGCGGGGTCTGTTCCCGCGACGCCGCGGCCGGTACTGCGGGTGCGGCGGCGATCCTGGGGTCCGTGTGCACGAAGGACTCCCGGTTCAACGAGGCCGAGGCGCTGACCTTCACCAGCGCGCCGGCCGAGAAGCCCACTCAGATCTCGGGTGCCACCAACCTGCATCTCAACACGGTGCTCGATCGGCCCGACGGCTTCTGGGCCGCGACGATGAACGACGTCGCGCCGGACGGCACGTCCACCCCTATCAGCCACGGCGCTCTGACCGCATCGCTGCGCCAGATCGACGAGGCGAAGAGCACCCGCTCGGCCAACGGCGACTACGTCGACGCGAAGCCGGCGCTCACGCTCGCGAGCCGGCAGCCGCTCGTGCCCGGCGTCCCGACCACGGTGGACATCAACTTGCTCCCCACGGATGCCGTGATCGCGCCGGGCCACCGGATCCGCATCGACGTCTACGCCGCCAGCGTGCCGCGCTACCTGCCGCTGGGGCCGATGCTCGTCGACTCCGCGCTGGCACCCCAGCACGTGCAACTCGACCCCGCGAACCCCAGCTTCGTGAACATTCCGTATGTGAACTGAGCGGATACCGTGACCATGTCGCGTCCTCGCAGGCGGTTCGGTGGCCGGTCTCGGTGGAACACTTCGTGACATGTGGTGGTTCGTCATCGGCTTCGTGGCCGTCTGGATGGTGGTGTCGGTCGTTCTCGGCGTCCGAGTCGGCCATGCCATTCATGTGGCCGACGTCGAGGAGGATGTCGAGCACGCGCACGACGTCGACGGTGACGCGCCACTCGCTCCCACGAGGTGATGGGGACCGAGATCGGATTGTGATAAATCCCGACAATCCTCGCCGACATGTGTGACGAAAGCCGGGTGTGAGACTCCCTGGATTCGGTCGCTCCCACTCGGCACCCATGGTCGTTCCGGCTCCCGGTGCCGTGCTCACCTTCACCGGCCCGGTCTCTCTCCTGATCGAGCTCGCGGACTCCAGACCGCGGTTCGTCTACATCGGGTACGTCGATGTCGCAGGCCAGAAGGCTCGGCGGAGCGTTCTGGTCGACACGTTGTGGCCCGAGGAGGACCGGTTTCGCATCGAGTTCTCCGACAGGTCGGTTCCGGACATGGTCGTGGGTGCGGACGAGGACGTCACGTTTCACGTCGTGGACATCGATCGGCCGGACCTCGCGCAGTTCGGCGAGGACGGGTACGTGGTGCGGATGGAGCCGCGCGGAATAGAGTGACCCTCGAACAGTCGTTCAGCGAGGGAACCCGGTGCGATTCCGGGACTGGCGCGCAACGGTGACGAGCTTCGGCTCGAAGTCCGATCGCTTGCTGTCCGGCACCACCCTCGAAGCTCCGCGCACGGGCTCCCAGCAGGACGGCACAACCGAACATGACCTCACGCCTCGCGATCGCCGCTGTCGTCACGACAGTCGGCCTCCTCGCCACAGGATGCTCCACCGGCCCGACCACGACGGCTGCGGCCGAGGCCGGAAGCACCTATCCCGTCACCCTCGAGAACTGCGGCCGCACCGTCACCATCGACGCGCCGCCGCAGCGCGCCGTCTCCCTCAACCAGGGATCCACCGAGATTCTGCTGTCCCTCGGGCTGGAAGATCGGATGGTCGGTACCGCCACCTGGACCGACCCGGTACGGGCCGACCTCGCGGACGCCGACGCGCAGGTTCCTCGGCTGGCGGACAACACGCCCTCGCTCGAGGTGGTGCTGGACACCGAGCCCGATCTGGTCACCGCGTCGTTCGGCGGAACGCTGGGAGAGGGTGGAGTCGCGGACCGCGACCGGTTCGATGCCCTCGGCGTCCCGACGTACCTGTCGCCGACCGACTGCATCGGTAAGTCGGCCACCAGCGTCAACGCTGACGGTGCCCGGGACGAGCCACTGAGCATCGAGACGGTGTTCGAGGAGGTGCGCGATCTCGCGGCGATCTTCGATGTCCGCGACCGAGGGGATGCCCTCGTCGACGAGCTGCGAACGCGCTACGACGCGGCATCCACGCCGGTGTCGGAGGCGTCGCTCGCGTACTGGTTCGCCGACACCACTGCCCCCTACATGGCCGGGTGCTGCGGAGCGTCCGGTGTCATCTCGAACGCGGTGGGCGTGCGCAACGTCTTCGCGGACACGAAGGACGAATGGCCGCAGGTGAGTTGGGAGAGTGTCGCCGACCGCAACCCCTCCGCACTCGTGCTGGCCGACCTCAGCCGGCGCAGCATCGACGGTGACGCGCTGGCGAGCAAGATCGCATTCCTCGAGAGCAACCCGGTGACGAGTCGCATGCAGGCGGTGATCGACAAGCGCTACATCGTCGTGAACGGTGCCGACCTCAATCCGTCGATCCGGACCATCGACGGTATCGAGAAAGTGGCTGCGGCACTGCAGGAGTGGTCGAACGGGTGAGGGTGCGACCGGCATTGGCGGTCGTGGCCACGCTGCTGGCGGTCGTCGCGTCGGTGGCGGTGTCCATCGCGCTGGGCCCGGCGAACGTGACGGTGCCCGACGTGGTCGCCGTCGTCGTCGCGCATCTCGGTGGCCCGCCGGCGGACGTCAGCCGCATCCAGGACGGCATCGTCTGGGAACTACGGCTTCCCCGTGCACTTCTCGCGGCTATCTGCGGGTGCGGCCTGGCGCTGTGTGGCGCGATCATGCAGTCGCTGCTGCGTAACCGCTTGGCGGATCCGTTCGTTCTCGGCATCTCGTCCGGTGCCTCGACGGGCGCCGTGTCGGTGGCGGTGCTCGGTGTGGGTGCGGGCGCACTGTCGCTGTCGACCGGCGCCTTCGTCGGCGCTCTCGTGTCCTTCGTGCTGGTGATGATGTTGGCCACCGGCGCCGGCGGTGGAACAGGGCCGGTGATTCTGGCGGGAGTGGCCGGTACGCAGTTGTTCTCGGCCCTCACCTCGTTCATCGTGCTGTCCTCCGCCGACGCCGAGCAGACGCGCGGGGTGCTGTTCTGGCTGCTGGGCTCGCTCGCCGGTGCCGGGTGGAGCGATGTCGCGGTGTGCGCCGGCGCCGTCGGGATCGGGGCGGTGGCGTGCGTGGTGGCGGCGCCGTCGCTCGACGCGGTCACGCTGGGATCGGACACGGCCCGCGCGCTCGGTGTCTCGATGCTCCGCCTGTCCGTCGTCCTGCTCGGAGTCACTGCACTGATGACCGCGACCATCGTGGCGTCGGCGGGAGCCATCGGATTCGTCGGGCTGGTCATCCCGCACGCGGCTCGCATCCTCGTCGGCACCGCCCATCACCGCGTGCTGCCGGTGTCCATGGCGATCGGTGCCGTGTTCATGGTGTGGGCGGACACCCTGGCGCGCAGCGTCTTCGCACCGCAGGAGATTCCGGTGGGGGTCGTGACGGCGCTGGTGGGTGTGCCGGCCTTCGCGGTGATCCTTCTTCGACGAAGAACGCAGCCGGCCTGAAAGACGAGACCGATCAGTGCCTTCTCGAGAGACGCAGATACCGGTCGTGTGGCGGAGGGTGCTGCGAAGGACGGGTTCCTACTGCATGATCTGGTCATGGCCGAACACGCTCGCCCGAAGGATCGTTCGATTCAGACGTTGCGCGGCGTGGCGGTTCTTCTGATGGTGGCGGGCCATGTCATCGGTTCGAGTGGCGGGCGCGGAATGAATGTCGCGGACGATTCGATCTGGCGATGGTTCTATGTCGCTCTCGAGGACATCCGGATGCCCCTGTTCACCGTGATCTCCGGTCATGTCTATGCCATGCGCCCGATCCGGTCTTTCGCCGACTACCCCTCCCTGGCGCGAGGAAAGGCGCGCCGACTCCTGATTCCCCTGGTGACAGTGGGTCTACTACTGTTCGTTCTGCAGATCTCCGTGCCGGGCACCAACTCGAGGCCGGAACTGAACGAGTTGGCGTGGTTCTTCGTGTTCCCTTTCCACTACGGACATCTGTGGTTCCTGCAGTCGATGTTCTTGATCTTCTTGACGGTGGCGGCGCTCGATGCGTGTGGGGTGACCCGAACCCGTGCCGGATGGGCGATCGCGACTGTGTCGGCGCTGGTCGTCTTCGTCGCCGTTCGAGTTCCGTCGAGTGCCGATGTGTTCTCCGTCAACGGGTACTTCCGGTTGCTGCCCTTCTTCCTCATCGGCTACGGACTGCACCGTTACGGCGTCGAGAAGGGCAGGCGGGTCGCCGTGGGTGTCACCCTCCTCGCGTTCCTGGCTGTCTACAGCGCCAGGACGATCGGCACCGTGAACGAATGGAACCTCGCGCCGCGAGTCGACCGCGTTCTGGAACTCGCAGTGGGGGTGACCGGAGTGGTCTCGATCTATTCGGCACGTCGGCTGGTCGACTGGGCTCCCCTGGCGTGGGTGGGAGGGTTCTCGTTCGGCATCTACCTACTACACGTCTTCGGTTCGGCGGCCTCCCGAATATTCGCGCGAGCAATGGGGATCGACGCCGATGTGGCGCTGTTCGTCATCGGAATGGTGGCGGGTGTGGGGCTGCCCATCATGTTCCAACTGATCTTCGGACGGTGGAACCTGGTCTGGGTCGGAATACTCGGCGAGAAGCGCCGGCGGTCCGACCGAGCTGCGTCGGTGCACGTCTGATCAACACCCTCGCGGCGGCGGCTCCACGAGGTGATCGCGTGCCCGCGCGACGACGAACGCCTGCGCCGCCGTCTCCGTGCCGTGAGCGGAGCGCACGGCGTCCCGGTGCAGCACGTACCCGCTGTCGATGAGCAGCGACTGCACCTCGTCGACGTCGTGGCGGAGATAGTCGAGGTGCACGTCCCGCCCGAACGCAGAGCGCAGCTCGCGGGTGGGTGCGGCGGTCTGGAATGCCAGCAGCAGCCAGCCGTCCGGGACGGTGACGCGGCGGAACTCGGACAACAGAGCGGGCAGATCGGCGGTGGGGGTGTGCACGATCGAGTACCAGGCGCACACGCCGTGAACAGAACCGTCGGCCAGGGGGAGCGCGGTCATGTCGCCCACCACCCAGGAGGCCGGCCCCGATGCTGCGGTGATCATGCCCTTCGACGCGTCGAGGCCCAGGACATCGAGGCCGGCACTCGCGAGCTCGCGTGCCGCCTGGCCGGGCCCGCACCCGGCGTCGAGCACCGTCGTGCCGCGCGAGGACCGCACCGAGCGAGCGAACGACGACAGGAATCCGCGGTCGAAGGGGCGCGAGCCGAGCTCGTCCGCGAACGCCGCGGCGTAGTCGGGCGCGATCGCGTCGTAGGGGGATGCCGGGGTCACCTGCTCACCATAGTGAGCGCCACAAACCGGCACGGGGCTGACAAACTGCTGAGATAGTGGCCGAAAGTACTGACATCCATTCACGGCTCTGGTGTCATGGACGTGGCGCCGAGGGCGTCGCCGCTCAGCCAGCCGAGGTGACGACAGTGAAGTTTCGATCCCGAGACAGACGTCCTGTGGCCGTGATGCCCGCGCCGGGTGCGGTGCTCTCCTTCACGGGTCCGGCCGCCACTCTGTTGACACTGGACGACGGCCGACCGCGCTTCGTCGACCACGGTACCGAGGACGTCTCGGGTGTCGTGATGCGGCGCAGTTCGTTGGTCGACACCCTGCACGTCGTGGGGGACGAGATCCGCATCGGCTTCAGCGATCCCACGCTTCCGGACCTCGTCGTGCCTCGCGGTGACGCCCTCACCTTCCACGTGGTGGACATCGATCGCCCCGACCTCGGAACACGCGAGATGAAGGACGTGTTCGTGCGACTCGAACGGCGAGCCTGACAGGCACACAACTAAATACGTCGCGATGGTCGTCGACTCCACGTACCGTTCGGACCTCACCGAACACAACGAAGGAGATCACCATGCCACCGACAGGCGCGGGAACGCGGCTGCTCAACTGGGCCTCGGCCATCGAGGACGCCACGTTGGAGCAGGCGCGTCGCACCGCGGCCATGCCGTTCATCCACCCCCACGTCGCCCTGATGCCCGATGCGCACCCCGGAATGGGAAGCGCTGTGGGCACGGTCATTCCGACACTGCGCGCGGTCATCCCCGCCGCGGTCGGCGTCGACATCGGGTGCGGGATGATCGGCGTCGAGACGACGCTGACTCACAGCGACATCACGGACCTCGACCTGGCGCAGCTGCGTCAGGACGTCGAGCGTGTCATCCCCCTCTCGCCCGGCAACTACAACGGGCACCTCGACCGCTTCGAGTTCACCGCTGCCAAGATCGCGGAGCTCGAGGAACTGGCCGAGAAGAGCGGGGTGGACCTGTCGCACTCGCCGAAGTGGCGTCAGCAGCTGGGGTCTCTCGGTGGTGGCAACCACTTCATCGAGCTGTGTCTCGACGAGCGGGACCGGGTGTGGCTGTTCCTGCACTCGGGTTCGCGAGGGGTGGGCAACAAGATCGCCAAGAAGCACATCGCGATCGCGCAGAAGATGTGCGAGAAGTGGTGGATCCAGCTCCCCGACCGTGACCTCGCGTACCTGGCCCAGGGCACGCCCGAGTTCGATCGGTACATCGCGGATCTGACGTGGGCGCAGCGGTTCGCGTACCTCAACCGGGCGGAGATGATGGATCGGTTCCTGCACCAGTTCGTGCATCGGGCCGGCACCGACACGAGTGTCGAGTCGGATCGAATCAACTGTCACCACAACTACACCCGGCCGGAGAAGCATGCCGGCAAGGACGTGTGGCTCACCCGTAAGGGCGCCGTCCACGCGGCCGAGGGTGTGCGGGCCATCATTCCGGGCAGCATGGGAACGCGGTCGTACGTCGTCGAGGGCAAGGGCAGCGCGAGCGGTCTGCACTCGGCTCCGCACGGTGCGGGTCGGCGGTTCTCCCGGGCCGAGGCGCGCAAGCGCTACACGCAGGACGATCTGCGGGAGCGGATGGTGGGGATCGAGTACCGGGACTCGGCCGAGTTCATCGACGAGATCCCCGATGCCTACAAGTCCATCGACGTGGTGATGGAGGATGCTCGCGATCTGGTCACGGTGCTCCACGAGCTCCGCCAGATCATGAACGTCAAGGGCACCTGACGACCCCGATGGCCCTGCAGTGCAGGGCCATCGGACGTCACACGCTCCGCCAGGCGTCGTCCTTCACGAACTGGACGGCCTGCGGCCCCATCAGGGCCATGCCGCCGTCCACGACGAGGGAGGCGCCCGTCATGTACGACGACGTCGGGCCGGCGAGGAACGCGACGACGGAGGCGATCTCCCGTGCGTCGCCGGTACGTCCGAGCGGGACACCCGGCCGGGGGTTGTTCTCGGGGTTCTCGTCGGTCTGACCGGTCATCGGTGTCGAGATCTCGCCCGGTGCAACCGAGTTCACGGTGATGCCGTATTGCGCGAGCTCGATCGCCATCACCTGCGTCAGTCCGCCGAGACCGGCCTTCGCGGCGCAGTACGGTGCCGCACCGACCTTGGGCAGGTGTTCGTGCACGCTGGTGACATTGACGATGCGCCCGCCGTGGCCCTGCTCCACCATCAGCCGTGCGGCGTGCTGGCCACACAGGAACGCCCCGTCGACGTCGACCGACAGCACCGTGCGCCACGAGTCGAAGTCCAGGTCGAGGAACGAGGTGGCGGTGCCTGTGCCGGAGCAGTTCACCAGCACGTCGATCCCGCCGAGCTCACTGGCCAGCGAGTCGACGGCGAACGGGGCGCCCGGGAGGTCGGTCAGGTCCATGTGGGCACTGAACCCGCTGCACCCGAGCGCGCGGATCTCCGCGACGGTGGCCTCGGCGCCCTCGCGGTCGCGGTTGTAGGTCACCCCGACGTCGAGGCCGCCGCCGGCCAACGCGACGGCCACCGCGCGGCCGATGCCGGAGTCGCCGCCGGTCACGACGGCGGTGCGGGGAACGAAGTCGGAACCTGGTGTCGTCATGGCCTGGCCATACCCGCTCAGAGGGCGTTCATGCCGTCCTGACGGCTCAGGATCGGAGTGGAGGTGGGACGCCCCAGCAGGAACCCTTGCACCATGTCGGCACCGAGGCTGCGCGCCGACTCCAGCTCCTGCGGCGTCTCGATGCCCTCGTACACGCATTCCGCACCGATGGCGGCCGCGAAGGTGGTGAGGGCGCTGGCGGCGGCGCGGCGCATGGGGTCGGTGTCGATGCCGCGGACGATCGAGGCGTCGAGCTTGAGGACGTCGGGCTTGATCTCGACGAGCTGACGGAGACCGGAGTAGCCGGCCCCGACGTCGTCGACGGAGATGGACAGGCCCTCGTCGCGCAGATGATCGAGCGCGGCGCCGAGTGCGGTGTAGTCGCTGACCAGGTCGTGCTCGGTGATCTCGACGACGACGCGTCGGCACTCGGCGGCCTCGTCGAGAATCGGCACCAGGTCGGTGGCGACGATGGTGGTCGCCGAGACGTTGACGGCGAGGAAGACGTCGGTCGGGAGGTCTCGGGACGCCGCGACGGCGCGTCGGACAGCAGCGAGCTCCAGCGGGATCTGCAGGCCGTCGGCGGCCGCGTCGAGGAACCAGCTCTGGGTGGTGCCGTGCCCGGAAGGGAAGCGGGACAACGCTTCGTAGCCCATGACCCGACCCGTCGACACCGACAACACGGGTTGGAAGACGATGGCGGGCCCGCCGTCGGCGATCAGCTCGGCGACGTGGTGGTTGCTGCGCGGAGCCACGGCGTCGCCGTACTGCAGGAACGCGGCGGCGGTGAGGGTCTTGCCGAGCGCGACGGTCACCGTGGTGCGGTAGTCGACCGGCACGGTGGAACTGGTGCAGGTCATGCTGACGGTGGCGCTGCGCAGGCGGGTCGACTCCACCAGGGCGCGCGCCGCGGCGAGCCGCTCGGCCACGTCGTCCGCGGAACCGAGCCAGACACAAGCGAATTCGCCCGGTTGGGTCCGGGCCACGATGGCGTCGGGAAACGCATCCGTGAGGAGACTCGATGTCTCGGCGACCAGGTCGTGGCTCGTGGCGCGGCCGAGGCGTCGCTCGATCTGCACGAAGTCGCGGAGATGGACGACGGCCGTGCCCAGGGTCTGCTCGACTCCGCGGGGGACATCGAACCGGGCGACGGCGCCGTCGAGGCCGCGACGGTTGAGCAGGCCGCTGACGCTGTCGCGTCGGCTGTTCTCGAGCTTGTCGGTGAGGAAGTCGACGTGCATCTTGAGCAGGATCGGCACGATGACCGCGGTGAGCAGGGTGAGCGCTCGAGACAGAACGAGCCAGCCGGGGACTCCGTCGTGTACCGAGAGCACAGACAGCACGACGAGGATCGCTGCGGCGAAGGCCAGTTGGGCCGCCAGGATCCGCCCGGAGACGTACACACCCGCGAACAACGACACCAGCATCAGTAGGACAACGCCGGGAAGGGCGTCGAACGGCGAGCGGGAGGCGAACAGAACGACGGTGATGCCGATGTCGGCGTAGACGACGAAAGGGATCGAGTAGCGGAGGTTCCGCCCGTAGAGGTAGATGAGCAACGCGGACGGAAGAGTGGTCAGCGCCGCCACGGCGACGATGACGAAGGACGTCCTGTCGAACTGCGGTGACAGACCCCAGGTGATCCCGGCCAGGCCCACGATGATGACCAGCGTCAACACGACGAGACGCATCGCAGGCACGCTCGGGTACTCGAGGCGTGCCGCGGCGTGGTCGGCGGTCGGGATCGGACGTACGGGCAACACACACTCTCGTTCGTCGAGCCGCGTCGACCCCCGACGAACGATGCGGCAGTGAGGAGAAGGACAGGTCGAGTTCCCGGTATTCGGAGCTGCGGTTCGCAAGGACGGGCAAACGGTACCCGATGATCGAAGAATAGATACCGAGTGAATGCAACAACCGAGAATGGCCTGATTTCGGCCATGATGACAACGTTCGTTGTACCAATTCGCGACGGCTCACTGCTTGCGTGGTACACCGAGTTGCAGTAACTTTTACTGCAACAGCCTGTCGCACCAAGTCGGCCCGGCACTCACGGAGGTTCACGCCATGACGATCACATCCGACACGCGCTCCGAGTACGAGCAGACGCTGCGCACCCTGTCCGAGGCGTCCGTTCACCAGCACTTCGATGCCTTCCTCGACATCCCCTGGGACGATCCGCACTACGCGATCGTGGCCGACGATCCCCGCTGGGTGCTCCCGGCAGCCGATCCGCTGGGCAACACCGAGTGGTACCGGTCGCTCCCTCTCGATCGGCAGATCGCGGTCGGGATGTACCGGCAGGCCAACATTCTCAAGGTGGGTCTGCAGTTCGAGCAGGTGCTCATCGCCGGCATCATGAACTACGCGCTGCGGCTCCCGAACGGCTCGCCGGAGTTCCGCTACTCCACGCACGAGGCGACGGAGGAGTGCCACCACACCCAGATGTTCCAGGAGTTGGTGAACCGCATCGGGGTCGCCGTGCCCGGTGGCCCGAGGTGGTTCCGCAAGGCCGGCCCTCTTCTTCCCCTTTTCGCGGGCCCGCTGCCGTTCGGCTTCTTCGTCGGAGTGCTGGCCGGCGAGGAGCCCATCGACCACGCGCAGAAGTCGATCCTGCGCGCCGGTGCATCGCAGCACCCGTTGATGACGCGCATCATGCAGATCCACGTCGCCGAGGAGGCGCGGCACATCGGCTTCGCGCACCAGTACCTGGAGCACCGCGCGCCCAAGCTGTCCCGACGTCAGCGGTTCGCGATGTCCATCGCGACGCCGATCATCATGCGCGTGCTGTGCGACGTCATCATGAAGCCCAGCAAGCAGGTGCAGCGCGAGCTCGGAATCCCGCCCGAAGTGGTGCGTGAGGTGTGGTGGGACAACGAGGCCTCCGCGAAGACGTTGCGCGACATGTTCGGTGACGTCCGCAAGCTGTCCGAGGACATGGGCCTGATGAACCGCGTCTCGAAGCGTCTGTGGACGAGTCTGCGTATCGACGGACGCCCGTCGCGGTTCCGCAGCGAGCCCGCCTCCGCCGCGGCCTGATTCGATGCCCCACGTCGTCACCGGGACGTGCTGCGCCGACGCGTCCTGCGTCCTCGCGTGCCCGGTCAACTGCATCCACCCCGCGCCGGGTGAGCCCGGGTTCGGGACCACCGACATGCTGTTCATCGACCCGGCGACATGCGTGGGATGCAGTGCCTGTGTGACGGCGTGCCCGGTGGGCGCGATCGTCCCCGATACGAAGCTGACCATCGAGACCGCTCCGTACGCGGCCCTCAACGCGGAGTACTTCGAGCGGTCTCCGCACGCGGACCGCACTCCGCTGGCTCTCGTTGCGCCGCAACGACGTCTGCGCCGCGGTGGCCCGTTCCGCGTCGCGGTGATCGGTGCGGGGCCTGCCGGGTTGTACGCCGCGGACGAGCTGCTCAAGCATCCCGAGGTGGCGTCGGTCGACGTCTACGACAAGCTCCACACTCCGCACGGCCTGGTGCGGCACGGCGTCGCACCCGACCACGCGACCACCAAGAAGGTCACCGACCTCTTCGAGGCGATCGAGAACGAGCCCGGCTTCCGCTACGTGCTGGGCGCCGAGGTGGGAACGACTGTCACTGTGGCGCAACTGCAGTCGGTCTATCACGCGGTGGTGTTCGCCGTCGGCGCGTCGTCCGACCGCTTGCTCGTCATTCCCGGTGAGAACCTGACGGGCTCCGTGGCGGCCACCGACGTCGTCGGCTGGTACAACGGCCATCCCGACCATCGGGACGCCGCCGTCACGCTCGATCACGAGCGCGCCGTCGTCGTCGGCAACGGCAACGTCGCCCTCGACGTCGCGCGCATGCTCACTCGCGACACCGAATGGCTATCGGAGAGAACGGACATCGCGCCGCACGCTCTCGACCAGCTGCGGGGTTCTCAGATCCGAGAGGTGCAGATTCTCGGCCGACGCGGACCGGCCGACGCGGCCTTCACCGTGCCCGAACTGATGGGGCTCGCCGCGCTCACCGATGTCGACGTCATCGTCGAGGCGGATCCTGCGCAGCTGCAGGGTGACGATCAGCGGAGTCGCCTGCTCGCGGAGCTGGCTGCTCGGCCGCGATCGACGGACGCCACGCGCCGTCGCATCGTGCTCACGTTCGCGGTGTCGCCGGTGGAGATCCTGGGCCGGGACGGCCGGGTGACCGGCGTCCGCGTCGCCCGGAACGACCTGGTCGAGGGTGCTGACAGTGCCGTCGTCGCCGTCCCGACGTCCGACGAGTACGTCCTCGACGCCGGCCTGGTGGTGCGGTCGGTCGGCTTCCGCGGTGTCGGTCTGCCCGGGCTCCCGTTCGACGAGCGCACGGGCACGGTGCCGAACGATCGCGGGCGGGTGGCGCCGGGTGTGTTCGTCGTCGGGTGGATCAAGCGCGGTCCGCGCGGCTTCATCGGCACGAACAAGACCTGCGCGCAGGAGACTGTGGAGGCAGTGCTCGACCACCTGGACTCCGACATCACCGAGCCGCACCACACACCTGACGACCTGATTGCAGCGACGATCCCGCAAGCGGGTGATCTGGCAGCATGGCGCAGGCTGGATGCTGAGGAGCTCGCTCTCGGTCGACGGATCGGTCGGCCGCGCGTGAAGATCGTCGATCGGCTCGACCAGGAGGCCGTCGCGGCACGCGTGAACGTCAGGGCACCGCGGAGACTGCTGCGTACGTGAGATGCTTCGGTGCGATGAGCACCGAGCGCACCACCTCCGGTGACGGCCGGAGGCGACGGTGGGATCAGCACAACGCCGACCGCCGCCGTCAGGTGATCGCCGCTGCCCTCGACGTGCTCGAGCGGGGCGTGGATCCGGGGGAGTGGGTCACGGCGCAGCAGATCGCCGACGAGGCGCGCATCCATCGCACCGGCATCTACCGTTACTTCGCCGACAGGGCTGACCTCGACGTCGCCATCCAGCGCACCATCTGTGAGCAGCTGGAACACACCCTGACGGCGTCGGTGACACTCGAGGGTCTGCCACGCTCGGTGGTGCAACGGGTGGTCGACTCGTACGTGCGCTGGGTCGTGGCCCACCCCACCTGGACGTACGTCATCGAGCAGAACGTCACCGGATCGTCCGAATCACCGCTGCAGAGCACCATCGCCCGCGTCGCCGAGAAGATCGAGGTGGCCGTCGGCGGATTCCTCGCCCTCGTCGACGCCGACCTGGGCGACGACGACCTGCGCCTGGTCGGACCGTGGGTGTCGAGCCTCATCTCCGGCTGTGTCGGCGCCGTGAGAACGTGGCGCGCACAGGAGGATCCGGTCGATCTCGACACGTTCGCCGCCTTCCTCGCCGACACCATCTGGCTGCAGATCACCGGCCTCGGCGCGTCGCGGGGGATCACGATCCCGAACGTGCCACTCGAGCGGGTGCTGGACAGTCCCTGATCCCTGGCGTCACGGTGGCTCTCGCACGCTCCCATTCACCGCGAGGGTCGGTCACTGGCCGTAAGTATGGCGGAGGTTGCCATTGATCAGCCTGTCGATGCGCTTGCGCAAGCCACGAACGGCGTCGTCGTCCGGGCGCGGTGGGTCGAGGAGCAATGTCCACCGGAGGTTCGTCCCAGCGCCATCGTCGGCCAGGTCGAATCGAATACGGGCATCGGGTCTCGCCGGCCAGAGCGACGACCACACGATCAGCGACGGCGACTCGGACTCGATGACGCGCGGAAGCGTCTCGTCGTCGAGCAGGTGCAACCACGGTCGTCTGGTCTCTCGACCCGGATGCGCGAGATCGTCGAAGACCACATGTGGGGGCGGTGGCTGGTTCTTCCGTCGGGTCACGACCTCGTCCATGCACCGAACCGTACGGTGTCGGCGGGATCGTGAAAAACAGTTTTTCGAGCATTTGAATGCTTGCCACACTGGACCCATGTGGGGCCCGGATCTCGAATACGTCGACGAATGGACGTTTCCGTTGCTCCCCGACTCCGGAATGGGTGCGCCCACCCAGATGGTCGACGCGTGTGTCGCGGTGGGGTCGGACCTCCACTGGCGCCGGTTCGGTGCGCACCTGGACCTCGACAGACTTCGGTGGATCCTCTCGCTCCACGAGACGGGTGTCGTCGGACTCGGCGTGAACTCCAGCCGCCCTCGCCCACGCCTGAAGGCGAGCAACGTCGACGAGAGGACGCTCGGTATCGCGCGGTACACGGTTGATCTGCACATGAACCTGTCTCTCGCGGAGGCGACCGTCGTCATCGCGGACATCGTGCAGACCGAACTCGCGGGGTACCCGCCGTGGGTCGAGTGGCCCGTCGAAGAGAAGCGTCTGTTGTGGCCGACGGTCGTCGACGGGGACGCGGTATGGCGCGATCCCCGCACCGACCGGGCAGTAGCGCCGATCGGACTGCTCGCAGCGAGAGAGGATGACTGACGTGAGTTCGTATGTACGACCGACGATCGACGAGCAGGTGTTCCGCGACTCCGACGGCCGGAAGATCGAGTACGGAAACCTGTGGGCCGACTCTCCGGCGGGGAGTGCCTATTCCGTGACCGAACACCCGGAACGCTATGCGCCACTTCATGTGATCGCGGATGCCCTCATCGAGCACCTACGCGACACCTACGACGTCCAGATCGACGAGGGTCCGGAGGCGGTGGCGGACTTGATTCGTCCGAATCGTGACGTGGTTCGGGGAGTCCGCGTTCGGCCGAACGCGTCGACGTGCGCACCTCTGACGCTGGTGTTCACCCCGTACCCGGGGATCGCAGTGCACGCTGGTCTGCTGCACGATTTCTACTTCCCGAGCTGCGGGTGCGACGCGTGCGACTCGACCTGGCAGGACGAAGCCGACGGCCTCGAGCGTCAGGTGTTCGCGGTCGTGAACGGCAACTATCGGGAGAGTGTGAAGCGCGGGCTCCGTCCGATGGTCGGGTACGCATTCACCTTTCCCGACGGCGCGAGCTCGGGGCGGACCGGTTCCGACGGTATCCCCGCAGCGCGTCTCGACGCTGCGGATCCCATTCTCCGTGCACTGCCTGACGGCTGGGCCGCCTGGCCACCGCGACCGTGATCGCACCAGGCCCATGTGTCGCAGCTCGGTGTGCGGGTATCTGCTGACGGAGGCCGACAGGACGGAGGTAGCCGATGGAACTGCGCATCGGCATCTCCGGGTGGCGCTACGCGGGCTGGCGGGGCGACTTCTATCCCGCGGGGCTGGCGCAGCGCCGCGAGCTCGAGTACGCCTCCCGTGCACTGACCTCCATCGAGATCAACGGCTCGTTCTACTCCCTGCAGCGGCCGTCGAGTTACCAGCGCTGGCGTGCGGAGACACCCGAGGGCTTCGTCTTCGCGGTGAAGGGGCCGCGCTTCGTCACGCACATGAAGAAGCTGGTGGGGGTGGACGCGGCGCTGGGCAACTTCTTCGCGTCGGGTGTTCTCGCGCTGGGGCCACGGCTCGGGCCGATCCTGTGGCAGCTGCCGGCCACGTTCCGTTTCGACGCCACGAGGATGGCCGACTTCTTCGCGCTGCTGCCGCGGTCGACGACGGAGGCCGCTCGGCTGGGGGAGAAGCACGACGACAAGCTCGCCGACGACCGCGTGTTCCTGGACGTCGACGAGGACCGGCCGCTGCGACACTGCCTCGAGGTGCGGCACCCGAGCTTCGACTCAGCGGAGGCGTACGAGCTGATGCGGGCACAGGGCATCGGGTGCGTGGTGGCCGACTCGGCGGGGAAGTTCCCGATGCTCACCGAGGTGACCAGCGACGTGGTCTACGTCCGGCTGCACGGCGACACCGAGCTGTACACGAGTGGGTACTCCGACGAGGCGCTCGGCCGGTGGGCCGAGCGCATCGGTGAGTGGCGCGCTGCGAAGCGAGACGTGTACGTCTACTTCGACAACGACGCGAAGGGCGCCGCGCCGTGGGATGCGTTGCGACTCAGCGAGATGACTCATGCCGCTGGCTCGTCGTCCTCCCACAGAAAGTCCTGTGGGTGGTGATAGTGGTTCACCCGGCCCGTCCTCGACGGGTCGATGAGGGCAGGCGGGTGCCACAGAGTGCGCCCGGCGTAGGGATGGCCTGGCGGCGCTGTGGTGGTGGACCATCCGAGTGCTCCGTCATGGACCATCGGATGGTGCATGTCGCACACGAAGGTGAGCGACTCGATGTCTGTGGGCCCGCCGTCCTGCCATTCGTGGATGTGGTGCGCCTGGGTGGCGACGGCGGGGCGGTCGCATCCGGGTGCTGTGCACCCGCGGTCGGTGGCCATGAGGACGAGGCGCTGGTCCTCACTGGCGATGCGGCGGGTGCGGCCGAAGTGCAGTGGCCTGCCGTCGTCGTCGCCGAAGACAGCGAGGTAGTGATCGGCGTGCGACCCCATGCGGATGACGTCGCGGATCGGCATGGTGGAACCCGTTGCAGTGGTGGCCAGCCCGGTGCCCCGGACCAGATCCTCGAGACGAGCGACGATGATGACCTTGACCGGGACACCGCGATGCTTGCCGAGATCGTCGGAGGACAGTGTGTCGCGCAGCAGTAGCTTGAGGGCGTCGTGCCGTCGTTGCGGTGTGGTCCGGGTGTCGCGCTGGCGGGTCTCGTCGTCCGGTTCTCCGATGACGGGCGCGCGTGTGTCCTCGGGATTGCCCACCCCGGGCGACGCGTACTTGCTGTTGTAGGCGTCGAAGTACGCCGCGGTCTCGGGATCGAGAACGAACCTGCCGCTGCGCATCCCGTCGCTGTCCTGCTTGCCCATGAAGATGCCGCGCTTGCGGACGCGCTCCGGCGGGAGCTCGAACTCGCCTTCCTCGACGATGTGCGCGGCGATGCGTTCGGCGAGCGCGGTGAGTTCTGCGGGACGCACCTCGCGCGCCGCGTCGGCCAGGTGTCGCTCCGCGTGGGCGCGGGTATCGGCATCCACAGCAGTTGGGAGATTCTTGTCGAACTTCCTGATCACCTTCACGTGGGCCGGGTCGATGGCACCCTCGCGCAGCGCCGCGGCGGTGGCGGGCAGCTCCGGTTCCATGACGTCGCCGAGCAGGGTGGTCCTGTTGCCGAGCTGAGCGGCCACGGACAGTCGCGCGACGGCGGCTGCGCGATCGATGGTGAGGAGTTGAGCCAGCGCATCGGCGTTGTGCGCTCCGGTCTCCTCGAAGCCGCGCTGCTGGACGAGCTCGGCCAGCCACACGTGCGCCTGCGCCTGCCGCGCCCGCGTCACCTTCTCGTCTCGCACGAGCAGAGCGAGACGGTCGGCCGTGTCGAGATGTCGAGTGCCGTACGCCGCGATGCGACGCGTCAGCTCTTCCTGCTCGGCGAAGAGCTGAGCGAGAACGGGGTCGCCGATGGAGCCGTCGTCACGACGACCATCCCCTGCGTTTCCCCCCGAAAACATGCCTCACAGTACCGCGACCAACCGACATAAATCGAACGTGTGTTCGAGTGCCTACATGCGCGCAAGTGGGCCGAATTCAGAGAAGGCCGTGGCTGACGCAGAGAAACAGCAACACGAAAAAAGCGACGAAGCTGACACCGACGGAACTGACTTGTCCAAGCGTCGGTGTATCGGGCGCAACAATGCGCGAACGTCGTCTGACCATGCGGAAAGTATGGCGATCCGCTGTTTCTGCTGCAAGTCATCCCGTCATCTGATCCGACTCGTCCACGGCGTCGAAGAACTTGAAACACGCCTGAACAGGCCGAGTGCATGGAAGCGTAGTAGACCCCGTCCTCCGATCGAAGGACAGGCTCTGTGGTGCGGATCGCGTACCGAAGACGCCCGTGGTGGCGCTTCGAACCCCGCCGAGAAACGTTCTCAACGGTTTCATTGCCATTTATGGTCACATTTCCGGATTTCGGTGTCACACTCGTGCGATGTGGTGGATCGTCTACGGCATCGGCGCCGTCTGGGTTGTCGCAGCCCTGGTCATCGTCGTCGTCATGGGCGGTGCCATTCACAATGCGGACATCGAGTATGAGGCTCGTGTTCTCCGGGAGCGGTCCTTGCTCGACCGCACTTCGCTCATGCCGGCCTGACTTGAGAAGCGGCCGAAAAAGATCAACCGCGACGACGCGGACTGGGCCCGCGTGGACGTACGTGCAGGGCAGGGCAGTTAGCCGAGAGGTGTCTAGGCGAGCGGGCGTCGAGGTTTTCCTGAGATGTTTGGTTACCAGAGGTCTGGTGTGGTCGCGGACCTGTGACCGACCGAGGCTGCGGAGCGATTGGCGACGCGCCACCTCAGCGTCATCGCTACTCCACAACGCTGATCGATCTGTACCGCTAAGCTTCGGACGCAAGGTCACCACGGGCAGCATTCGCGGAGGTCCGTCGGTGCACTCGATCCAGCGAAGTCGTGGTCGGCACTTTCCTACACGCCATCGTGGTGGCCGAGGCTTGCGCCGCGCCCGCGCCCGCGCGTTTGAGCCGATCCGCCCGCGAGCCGCTGTTCGGATTAGAGGACTGCTACCAGAAAACAAGCCTATCAATTTTGAGGCCGCCGGACGGAATGGGCTACCCGGTTCGGGCCAGCGGTGAACTGCGGCCCGCCCAAAAGTCGACGTCCTTGGTCGGCGCGTTCGCGGCAAATTTCTGGAGGCCTGCTCTGAGCAGGCCGTGGGCGACGCGCAGGTGAAGCAGAGCCGGCAGCGAGACGGCCGCCTTCTCACCGAACCGAGCTGGCCAGCAATGGGCTTGGCACGGGCATCGATTCGTCGGAGGGATTGCCGATGATCGGGATCATGACAACCCGCGTCGGTTCGTGTGCAACCAATTCTGAGCATTTGATCTGGTCACGAGGAAAAACAAATCTCCGAGTATCGTTCAAACGATGGAATAGCCACGTCCAGCACTTGCTGGTAGGGGTTCGAGAGAGCACCGCCTGCGCACAGGGCAATGGGTCTTGGTTTCAGACCGCCGTGCCTGCACGTGGCGCGCGGGCGCGAAGGGCAAAGGTGATACCTGTTATGGATTTCACACCTGCTCCCAATCCTTGGGCCAGGACGACTCCATACGCACCGAAAAGTAATGCGCATGGTACGACCATGGCGAGTGTCACCAAAGAACCAATTAAGGCAACCAAGGTCCACCGTGTCGTTTGACCTGCAGTGAATAAGACAGTTGAAGCGCCCATTGCAGCGGAGTCAACAGTTGCGACGAACGATCGGGAAGATCCGAGATGTACGTCGAAGCTACGACCGAATAGATACTCTAGTCGTGAACCGGAAAAATAGACGATCAAGCTGTACACGGCGCCGAGGCTGACTGCTGCGGCGGATATACTCAGGAGTTGCCTTTTGTAGATCGGGTCGTTTCTACTGAAACTGCGTACGGCGGTGGGGACCAGAGAAGTAGCGAGGCCCGTCACCACAACGATGACCGGTGAAGCCGCGACCCGAGCGGTCTCCAAAGCGGCAAGCGCGGAAACGCCTAGGATTTGCGACGCGAGAACGGAGACCAGGTACCCGGCTGACTGGGCAAGAAAGTCGGGTCCCAAGTACGCGATTCGGGTCCTGAGTCGCGCCGGAGAATAAGCATTGATGGTTTGATGCCGGGTAAGGGCGACTCCGACTATAACGCCGGCTATGTTGCCGAGAGCCAGTGCCGCGAAAGGTAAGAACAAATATCCGTCGCTGTATTGCAAGCTTGTTGCCCCAATGGTCACTGCTGACACAATCAGGGTGGTGACGGAAACTATCGATGCAGTCACGTGCAACTCTGAGATATGGAGCGCACGTCTGACGTGGTCTTGGAACGGAGATGTAACAGTTAGGGCCACCACCGCTAGTGCGCCGAACAAATATTCGTCAGTATCGACCGAGTCGAACAAAGGTAGTCCAGCGCAAGCGACACCGACGCATGCAACGACAGTGGTTGGGCTGCCTTTATACAAGTCCCTCCAGAATCTCGGAACGACCCGGTTTTGCTTCATATTGCAGCTGAGACGAGAGGGTAGGTAGGCAACCTGCGCAGGTAGTAACTGCATGGTGACCCAGCCGCTGAACATCAAGCTATAAACGGCGAGTGAGTCGGTGCTCAGTCTATTAATCGCATAAAGGCCCGCAATGAAATTAGCACCAGCCGCGAAGCCGCTATCCGCGAGTCCGGCGGTTGCGGCAATTAATTTGCGGTGCGGTCGCTTACCCGTCGGACTCAATTCGTAAGCCGGCAGCTGCTCAGATCAAACGCAGTCCGCACCCACGAATTCGCGAAATTTTGCATATCGTGTGCTGGGTGGGCGCTTGAGCACGAATCAATAGAAGGCCTACTCACTGACCCTCGATTGGCTCGCAGGAGTACATCCTTGGGATGCCCAATTTGTCCAGTTCGAGTTTCAGTCGCGCGGCGTAGGTTTGCTGGCCATCGAGTGACAAATTGATCCCGTCCGGAAGAAAGTTGACCACGGGGTCCGTGAACCAACCATCGCGAATCGGCTCGACTAAGGGGACGGAAAATTGTTCGGCCGAGGTCCTCAGCGCCGTGGTTACGTTCATAGCCACGGCAACGTCGCGAGACGGAGGCGACACTGGTGCGATCGCGATCAGTGACGCGTCCGGAAGCTTCTCGCGCAGCTCGCTGAAGAGTTCGGCAGATGCGGCAGCAACCGCGTCGGGGTCGGTGTCGTTGCTGCTGCCTTGCACGATGACTAAGTCGGGCGACGTAAGAACAGCGGAACCAGATCCATCCAGGTACGTCCTGCTGGTCGAGCCTTGATTCTGAGCAACGAAACCGGATTCCGTTGTCGCGGTCACCGATAACGTCCAACACAGTCGGTTGCGGAGAATAGCTGGCCAGGCACCCCTGCGCGGCGGCAATCCCTCGCCGATTGCGTAAGCATCACCCAGGACAGCGACCCTCAAGTGGTTGTACTGAGCGCCGGCGGCATCGCCAGATCCGGCAGTCGCCGGTTCGACTGCCGGTTTCGGTGAGACCCAAGCGGCGACGGCCACCGTTGCGGACGCGAAAACGGTTACGAACACCAGGAGCCACAGGCGATGTGATGCCGGTCGTGGACCACCCTCTCGACTGAACCCAGTTCGTAGACTCTTCACCCGCGCATTATGCCGCAGGCCAACGTGTGGGTGCACTTCGAAGTTCCAGCGAAGCTCACGGAGACAGAGGGTTTTCAAATTTATGCATTGCAGTGGTCGCTGTCCCAGCGCTGACTGCCAGCCTCGAGTCGCCGACGCGGTTCCGAGCACGTAACCTGAGCCGCGCAGCAGAGTGGTCGGAGTGGTTCATGTCCGTGCATGGTTGTTGGCCAGGCCGTCGGAGGCATCGCTGCAGTCGTACGAGGGAGATAAGGCATGGGCAGTGTAAGCCTCTCCGTGAGAACCGACGCACGACGCGGAGTCACGGACAGCGAGCGAGATCACCGTCTTGCCTTGCGTGGGGCAAAGCTCCTCGTGTTAGGGGCGATGATCGCGGTCGCTTTCGGCAGATGGGGCAGTTATCTGAAAATCCCAGGTCTACCTGTTTACTGGGCTGACCTGGCTGTTTTTGCCGGCGTTGCGTTCTTCGCGTATGGCACATATCACACTGCAGGTGTTCAAGACGCCGCTGGTCGGATGGTTCGATACGCGTCGCTCATGTACGTGCCCGCAGTATTGGCTGGAGTTGCCACGGTTAGCAACTTCTCAATCACCACAATCCGCGACGCCGTTCCGTTTGTGTACCTGAGCATGACTCCAATATTTGCAGCTGCGCTTAATTTGCTGGGTCGAGATCGGGTGTTCTCGTACCTCAGACTCGCCTGCGTTCTCCACACACTCTGGGTAGCGCCTGCAATCTTGGGTCTGTTGCCCACAGTTCCGCTTCCTCTCATCGGCGGTATCGAGGCATTCACGACGCGCGGTGACTTCGACCTTCTCATCTGTGGCCTTTCTATTGCGGTGATCAGTTACGAGCGACGTTGGACGGGCGCCAGCAAAACGTTATTGGTGGCAGCTAATCTGGCAGCGATTCTGTCCAGCGGTAGCCGTGCGGGGCTAATAGGGGCGCTGCTGGTCATATTGATCGCGTCCGCTTGTAGTAAACCGTTCCACGACCGCTCAAAGGGACCTGTGCGCTTCGCGGCGCTGTTCGCAATCGCTGCGGTCGCACTGCTCGTCTTTGTGCTGTTCGCGTCTAGGCCACCGGCGTGGGCGGTCGGGCTGACGAAATTACTTCCAAGCGATAGTGCGACCTACCAAACAGGGCAAAACACGTGGCAGGCACGTCTCGACGCCTGGGAATTGATATATCGGTACACGGGTGGGTCGGATGGGGGGTTCGCCCTATTAGGTTCTGGCTTTGGATCGCAACCAATTCGGGACAGTGGTGCGATTCGTTACCTGTCGGGCAACGAGCAAGTGCGTGCCGCTCACAACTACGCCGTAACGTGGTACGCATTTTTGGGCGCAGTGGGTGTTTCTCTGGTGCTCGTAGCCTTGATACTCAGCATTGTTGCGATCTTCCGCGGCGGCCTCAATGTCCCGAGAAACGTCGCTATAGGACGAGGCCTATCAGTAGCTATTCTTGCTGTAGGTTTAGGAGGCGTGATCATGGAGTCGCCGTTCGGGTACATAACGATGGCGTTTGCCCTCGCTCTGGGACTATCAGACCGCTCGACAATGCGTCGGGACAGATGGCAGTACGGAAAAACAGCGTGAGCGCCGCGATGAAGGTTCTTTTTGTCACTCCTATATTGTCCGACAATTCTACGGGACGCACGTACTCTCTTTGGCTCAACACTATTGCAGCGGGTTGGCAGGCTTCTGTGGTCTCTTACAATGGGGACAAAGTTTGGGAGCCACTTGCAGGGACTGACTTCGCCGAGGCTTGTATCTCCTATTCTTACGTGAAGAGGCAACAACGTCGAGTGCATCTCGCTGAGTTGTCGCGAAATTTCGACGTAGTCGTCGCTGTGAAGCCATTGCCTCAGTCGCTCGGTGTCGCGCTAGATGCGTTTCAGGTGCGTCGCTTTCCGCTTGTTATCGACATAGATGATCCCGACCTCGAGGCGCGGTTGGCGATGCGCCCGTATTTCCGTGGAATCGCGTGGAGGGCCCGCCACTTTCGATTCTGGCTACGAGTTCGGTCCGCAGATGCCATACAACGTCGCGGCACGGTGACGGTCAGCAACCCGGTGTTGAAAGACCAGTACGGAGGCCAAATTGTTGCCCATTCCCGTGTTGATCCAGGCGTTGGCGCCGATCACACAAGCACGACTCCGACAGTTGCTTTTGTTGGTACCGCCCGAGCACACAAAGGAATTAATGAGCTGAGGCAGGCGGTGGCGCTGTGTCAGGGAAACAAGGTCCGGTTGGTAGTGACCGCCGAAGCACCGTCCGACGCGCAGCCCTGGGAATCCTGGATCGGCAGCAGTACGCTCGACGATGGATTGAAAATTGTTCAGGAGTCCGACATTGTAGTGATTCCGTCGCTGCCTGTCGGATTCTCTACCGGTCAGCTTCCCGCCAAGCTGGTGGACGCGATGCTGTGTGGTCGAGCGGTAGTCGTCAGCAATGTAGCTCCTCTGGATTGGGCTGTGGGGGCTTCAGGAATCATTTCCGTTGCTGGCGATGCTCATTCGATTGCTTCAAAAATCACTGCTTTGTGTGATCCTTCGGTCCGTTCTGAGAACGGTGCTGCTATGCGATCGAGGGGCCTAGCCCTGTTCTCAGTAGAATCGGTAGGCAATGATTTCGAGAAGGCGTGTCGACGATCAATAGAGAAAGCAACAGCACATCAATAATTCCAGCACGAGAATCTTCGCAACTGTAGCGCAATTTGTGCGAATCATGGGGGGTGAGTCATGACACGAGTGCTCGTGTTTGCGTACGCCTGCGACTGGTCTAAGGGAAGTGAGCCAGGAGCGGGTGCGACAATCGTCGATGCAATTGCTGAATTTGTCGACGAGGTCGTCGTGATCACTCGACGGGAAGTTGATAGAGTCGTCCCTCGGTTCGTCCGACACAATGTTACCGTTATTGCGTTGCCTGTTCTGCCGCCAAAATTGCCGATATACTTTCGTTATGTAGCCTGGATTCTGATGGCAGCCTTCCGGGCATCTCATCTGCGTAGAGTCACGAGATTCAACGTGGTACATCATGCAACCTACGCGTCCGATTGGTTTGTCAATCCTCTCTGTTTTCTTCGCAAGCGCTCTAACGAACGCTGGGTATGGGGTCCCGCCGGAGGTTCGACCTACGCCCCAGTCGATGTCAGCGAAATCGTTGCTGGTTCGGCCAAGTCCAATGGTGCGAAGCGAGAAAAACTCACCAAGCTGTTCAGGAAGTATGTTCATAGAAGACTCTCGGCCAGCACGGATTGTGCGCTCGCTTTAAACGAGGACGCGAAGCAATCTTTTGACTCATCTGGTTTCAAGTACGTTCTGACGGTCTCGAATTTTGTCATGGATTACAGTGCACTCGTCAAGCCTGAATCGCGTCTCGAAAGAACCATTTTGTGGGCTGCGAGAGGAGTGGACTGGAAGGGGTTGCCGCTGCTCCTCTCAGCCTTCGATCGGCTGCCACCACCCTGGAGATTGGTGGTTGCTGGCCCCGATACAGATTTGGATCGATACAGATCAATGGCTGCTGGAAATGGCCGGGTCGAATTCTTGGGCGCACTGTCGCGCACTGAGACTCTGGCCCTCATGGCCAAGGCGACCGCGCTAGCGCTCCCAAGTCTCCATGACTCGGCACCGTGGGCGGCAGCTGAGGCGGCGGCGTTCGGGACGCCGGTCGTGTGCCTCCCCTATGGGGGAGTATCAACGCTTGCTGGGTCGTGCGCTGTGGTCGTACAACCACAGCCTGTGTCGACTCTCGAGAAGCGTTTCGCTGAAGCTCTGCAGTCGTGTTCCGAGACGAGCCGCGTTGTCGAGGAAACCCACACTATGGACAATCTGCGGTCGGTGCTTCGTCTTGCTTACGGACTCGAGGTAGAAAACGTATGAAGGTTCTTATGCTGTTCAATGATTACCTTGAACACGGCGGAGAACGGAACTCGGTTTCGGCGGAGGCCACAGCCTTGATAACACATGGCGTGAACGTAGAATTGATGACAGTGACGAATGAACAACTAGTCGGCGCGCCGACAACCCAAAAAGTGCGCGAGACGTTTCCGAATCGTGTAATGCGGTCCTCGATAGCCGACGCTATCGATAACTTCAAGCCCGATGTGGTACATGCACAGAATCTTTTCCCCCGGATTGGTGCGAGTGGAATCGACGCGTTGCGGCATTCGAACACTCCGTGGGTCCGAACTATTCGGAATTACCGCAAAGGTTGTATCGCGGGCACCTACACAAGGAACGGCGTGGAATGTTTGGAATGCCAGTCGGTGTGCGGTCGTCTTCCAGGTATCGTTCACAGTTGCTACCGCGACAGTAGGGCGCAGTCGATCGGTGCAACTGCGTACAGCCTCTGGGACAACCTTGCGGAACGGCGTCATCCGCCATCTTTTTACATATGCATTAGCGATGCTGCACACCGTCGTATTGAGAGCAATTTGCATCCGAGCGTTCCTGTGCAGATTGTACATAACGCCGTGGTAAACCATGCCTCAGTACCATATACATCCATGTGCGAGAGGCAATTCGACGCTTGCTATGTCGGTAGGCTGACACACGAGAAGGGGGTATCTCTTTTCCTCGAAGTCGCTAAGCAGAATAGCGATTTGAAATTTGCGATAGCTGGCACTGGAGAACTGCGGCCGGATGTGGAAGCGGCAGCGAAATCAACAAGTAATCTTGTTGATCTGGGCCTCGTAGATAATGCAGCGGCGCTTGGTGTCATGGCAAACAGCCGCTTCACGCTGGTACCCTCCCAATGGGACGAACCATTCGGTCGTGTGGCAGCTGAAGCGATGTCAGTTGGGAGTCTTCCACTCGTGAGCGACAGGGGTGGCCTCCCGGAGGTGGTGTCGACCATGGAGTATGCGGCTGTCGTCGGGTCAGGTGGTTTCCGGCGATGGGCAGGTGCGGTATCCGCTCTCGCGGCGACTCCCAAGCCTGAGCTCGAAAAGTATTCCGTGGCAGCAATGGACAGTTGGAGATCCAGGTTCTCTGCGGAGTCAGTATCGACAGCACTGATCTCCGTTTACGAACGCAGTGTGTTACCCGCTCGCAAGGAGTGAGCAGAACACAGCCGGCGCCGAACACTTCGAATATTGAGGATCAAGCCATGAACGATCGCCTACTTCTTGTCGGCGCGTACGAGCGAGACAATTTTGGTGATCTGCTATTTCTAGAACGGGCGCAGCAGTACCTCGTAGGCCATAATTCGCTGGCCACAGTTCCCTTCGATAACGAATGTTTCGACGCATCCACCTACGCGTTGGTTCCATACACTGACGCTTTGAGAGAATCTTCTGCTCGCGGCGTGATCGTGGTTGGCGGAGAGGTCGGCGGTACGAGTGCGACCTCCGCCTACACCATGTCCTGTACCGACGAGTTGTATCGTGAGTTTCTGAAAGCCGGCCGTCTGCGCAAAATAAAGATAGTCCGTTCGAGCACTGAGTTAAGTGTTTTCTGCTCGCCTTACCTGCCGCGCATGTCGCGCGACTCCTCGACGCACGAGGCTGCGGCGGCGTTGAACTCCGTGGGGTTGAGCGGTCTGAGCGGTTTAGTCGGTACGAGGCGCTTCGAAGCGTGGCAGGCAGTAAGGGAATGTAGCTACGTTTCGGTGCGCGACCGACAGTCGAGTGATCTCCTCGCGAAGAATCAGATCTCGCATGTTCTAGCCCCTGACTTCATCCATACGCTTCTGACAAGTCCGTCATTCCGTCCAGACGTTCGTCGCAATAGGGCGCTGATTCAGATGAAGGCGAAAGTTTTGGAGCAATTGGGGGTCGAAACTGTTGCATCTGTTCTTAGCGGTTCAAAAGAGTTGAAAAACTTCGATTTGCAATTTTTCAGCGCTGGGTCAGCGCGAGGGCACGACAGCGATGCATTATATTTGGAAGTGAAGCGTCTTTTCGAAAAGATGTCGCCGGGCCGCAGGATCTCGATGCCCGAAGTCGGTTCTGCGCAACAAAAAGCAGAGTCTATTGCCGGGTGCGGTTTATGGGTGGGCACGTCACTTCATGGGTTGATAATTTCATCGGCGTTCGATGTGCCACGTGTGGGTCTGGAGTTGGAAAAATTAGTACGGTACGCGGAAACTTGGGGCGAAGTTATGCCTGTTGGTGTGCCGATCGCCGATGCCGATGCCGCTGTAGCAAGCGCGTTGCTCGCAAGGAGTAGCGCGGCTGAATCCGGTCGTGCCGCCGAGCTTTCGCAACTGGCCCACAACTCGATGACTAACGCGATTGAGGCTGTGACCAACTCCGTGCCGGAGTCTCAAATGGCAGTAAGGGCTCGTTCGAGTTCAGTAAGAGGCGCGATATTACGACGTGGGAGGTCGTTGTTGGCGGATTCGGTGAACTTTTTGAGGCTTTGAAGTCGAACTTCTGAAAGGCCGTCGACGGTGCTCTTGGTGCGGAACGAATTCTGAATGTCTGGCCGCTAGCAAAACGGAGGCCAGCTGTTTCTGCCGGAGGCGTTGTGGACTGCTACGGTGCGTCTCTGTGATTCCGAGTAGTCCAAATTGCGGATTTAAGGAATCGAAGGTTGCCGAACAGGTACCTTCGCCAAAGTCGCTTGGGCTCCGAAGCGAATCGGTAGAGCCACTCGAAGTTGCTCTTTTGAACCCAGATCGGTGCTTCCTTGCTTGTCCCGGCGATGAAGTCGAATGCCGCGCCTACTCCGATGCAGGGCTTGTGGACGAGGGGAGCGAGGGCTGCCGCTACGAAGTCCTGCTTGGGTGTTCCCATCGCAATCCACACGATGTCGGACTCCTGAGCGTTCACCTCGTCAGCAATCTCCTGGACCATCTCGTTACTGACCGGCGCGAACTTCGGTGCATACATGCCGGTTATCTCGATGCCGGGGTATCGGCGTTCCGCCTCGGACTGGAGCAGCTCGAGAGTGGATGTTGTAGTTCCTACGAAGAAATGCTTGACGTCGTGCTCACGGCCTTCGTCGAGGCACTGGGCGAACAGCGAGGGTCCACGGACGCGTCCGGGTCGCTGGCCTGCTTCTTTCGAGCGCCGCATGAACCACACCACCGGAGACCCGTCCGGGAAGTTCATACCTGGACCGCGAAGAATCTCCATGTAGTTGCCATCGCTGTTGGCGGCCGCGACACAATATGCATTAGCGAGGCGAATGGGCTGCGCAGTGTGATCACGCGCGAGAGCCATCACCGTCGATGTCGCCTTTGTGAGCGAGGTCACCTCGAAAGGCACGGATCCGACGGAGACTCGTGTGGTGTCTGTACTTGTGCTGTTGCCTGCGCTGGACACTGTCGAACCCCCTGACGCGCAATCGACCTGCACGTTCGATTATCACGACCTCGTTACTGTGTGAGGTGATAATAGTCTGGCCGGTTGTGGCTCGCTACTCGAGGCATGGTGCTCGGTAGCGGTTCCTAAACAGCGGCAGGCAATAGATTTTCGTCGCTCGAGTCGCCTGAAAGTTGCTGTCGTGATTAAGATTATGCGTCATATGCCGCTTGAAACAGTAGGGGAACTGTCGTGAAAACTGCTCTGATAACGGGAATCACCGGGCAAGACGGCTCCTACCTTGCCGAGTTGCTGCTGAGCAAGGGCTATGTCGTCCATGGGCTCATTCGGCGGTCGTCTAGTTTCAATACCTCGAGAATCAACCACCTTTATGTGGATCCTCACGATCCGGACGCCAAATTGTTCCTTCATTACGGTGATTTGAGCGACGGTGCCCGGCTGGTGACCTTGATGTCGGAGATTCGCCCGGACGAGGTGTACAACTTGGGCGCTCAGTCGCATGTGCGGGTGAGCTTCGACGAGCCCGAGCACACCGGTGACACCACGGGCATCGGTTCCATCCGCCTTCTCGAAGCGGTCCGTCTGGCCGGCGTGCAGTGCCGCTTCTATCAAGCGTCGAGCTCGGAGATGTTCGGTGCGTCGCCGCCGCCGCAGAACGAGGACACGCTGTTCTACCCTCGGTCGCCGTACGGAGCGGCGAAGGTTTACTCCTATTGGGTGACGCGCAACTACCGCGAGGCGTACGGCCTGTTCGCAGTCAACGGCATCCTGTTCAACCATGAATCGCCCCGTCGAGGCGAAACGTTCGTCACCCGGAAGATCACGCGTGCGGTCGCCCGCATCAAGGCGGGAACCGAGAAGCACCTCTACATGGGCAACCTCGATGCCATCCGCGACTGGGGTTACGCACCCGAGTACGTCGAGGGCATGTGGCGGATGCTGCAGGCGGACGAGCCGGAGGACTTCGTGCTCGCCACCGGCGGCAACTACAGCGTGCGCGACTTCCTCACCACCGCGTTCGAACACGCCGGCTTGGACTGGGAGGAGCATGTCAAGTTCGACGAGCGCTACCTGCGGCCCACCGAGGTGGACGCGCTCGTGGGAGATGCGAGCAAGGCCGAAAGCAAGCTGGGCTGGAAGGCCTCGGTGCACACGCCCGAGCTCGCCAAGATCATGGTGGACGCAGACATTGCCGCTCTGGAGCACGAAGGGCGGCCGTGGATCGACTCACCTGCGCTCCCCGACTGGAAGTGACGACGTATGCCTGAAGAGCCGCTCGACTTCGTGCCGACCGCCCTCGATCGTTCTTCGACGGTGTACATCGCCGGCCATAGGGGACTGGTGGGGTCGTCGCTGTGGCGCCATTTCGAGGATCAGGGGTTCTCTCATCTCGTCGGCCGGACGTCGTCCGAGCTGGATCTGAAGAACCGCCAGGCCGTGTTCGATTTCTTCGCCGAGTCGACGCCGGACGTGGTGGTCCTTGCTGCCGCGAAGGTCGGTGGGATCATGGCCAACAGCACGTACCCGGTCGACTTCCTCAGCGAAAACTTGCAGATCCAGGTGAACGTTCTCGACGCTGCCCTCGAACAGCAGGTTCCGCGGGTGCTCTTTCTCGGGTCGTCCTGCATCTACCCCAAACTGGCCGACCAGCCCATTCGTGAAGACTCGCTCCTCACCGGTCTGCTCGAACCGACCAACGACGCGTACGCCATCGCCAAGATTGCGGGCATCCTTCAGGTGCAGGCCGTGCGCCGGCAGTACGGCCTACCGTGGATTTCGGCCATGCCGACCAACCTGTACGGGCCCGGCGACAACTTCTCCCCGAAGGGGTCGCACGTACTGCCGGCCATGATCCGACGCTACGACGAAGCGCGGCGCAATGATGCAGCCGCAGTGACCAACTGGGGGACCGGTAGCCCCCGTCGGGAATTCCTCCACGTGGACGACATGGCATCAGCCTGCCTGCACCTGCTCGAGCACTTCGACGGGCCTCAGCAGGTGAACGTCGGCACGGGTGTGGATCACACGATCGAAGAAATCGCCGCGATCGTGGCGGACGCCGTCGGTTACACCGGCGACATCGAGTGGGATACGACGAAGCCGGACGGAACTCCCCGAAAGCTGTTGGACGTCTCGACTCTGACGGCGAGCGGTTGGTCACCCACGGTGGGTCTCGAAGAGGGCATCAGTGCGACCGTCGACTGGTTCCGTGAGCACATGGACACCATTCGCGAGTGAGTCGATGTACCGACGGTCGGTACGGTCGGTCCTCGAAACGCGCTCTCATGCTGCATGATCGGCCGTGAACGTCGACCATCGAACTCGAGAGAAGTGTCGCCATGACCGGTCTACCGTCCCGTTCCGCCATTTCAGCGGTTTTCTCCGACGAAGTCGCACCTCTGCCCCGAGACTTCTACCTGAACACAGTTCTGGCGAGTCCGCTGGTTCCTCGTCGCGCTCGCGTGCAGGGTCTCCGGGTCACCGGACACGACGTGCATTCCAGCGCCATCATCAACCCGGGATGCTTCTTCGGGAGCTGGTCCGGTCTTACGATGGGACCTCGGTGCATCCTCAATTACGGGTGCTTCCTCGATCTCGGTGCACCCATTTCCATCGGTGGCCGGATCAGGATTGGGGTACCGCTCGATGCTGGTCACCTGTGGCCACGACATCGGCACAGGCCTCACGCGCTTCGGAGCGGCCCGCAACGAACCGATCGTCATCGGTCGTGGCGTCTGGATCGGCTCCAATGTCACGGTCCTTCCGGGAGTGACGATAGGGGACGGGGCTGTCATCGCGACCGGCAGCGTCGTCACCAGAGACTGCGAGGCGAACACCCTGTACGCGGGGGTTCCCGCAGTCGCCAAGAAAGTCGTCGGACCCCCGCTGCAAATGTGATTCACGCCGTTAGCAAAACCGGGCGGTTTGCAGGGCGGAGGTCCTGAGGTGACGCACGACCGCTGATTTATCGGACATTCGGTCGGTCTCGAATCGCGTTGCTCACGCTCTTACTCGGTAAGCCTGGTGATCCCGCGGGAAACAGCCCAATGCCATTGTTTGCGTTGCCTGTTAATGGAAGTACGCCTTTCTGATTCACCTGCACCCCAGACCCTTTACGGAGGTATGTTTCTCGGCAGGTCGGCAGTGTCCGCCCAGGAGGATCGGACAACGGGGGGTGCACGAGATGACGGCAACGGACACCGCGACTGCCACCCCGGTGCCCGTCGTCGAACTGTCCGGCGTCGAGACGATAACCACCGGCACAGCGCAATCGGCCTGCCGGACACGTGTCGGCCGAGTGAGTGACGTGCCCTTGCCCGTCTCGGGGCCGGCTACGCTCCGAGTCGCTGCTCGCTCCCGTGGCGTGTTGATCATGCTGGGCAGTACCGCCGTGTGGCCGCTGGTCAATATCAGTGCGACGGGTTTCTCCGTGGTGTGCATCGCCATTTCCGGTATGTATCTGATGCGGTGGCCGACACCGCGATCCTTCGTTCCGATCGTGCTTGTCGGCTTGGGTAGCGTCGGCTACGCAGTGGCCGCAGCAGTCAATGGCACCAGTCCGACCAACCAAACGATGTTGGTATTTCCCGCAGTGGCGTTGTACATCGTGGGCATATCAGTGTTGGCGTCGTCCCTGGACGAGATCCTGGCGCTCCTGGCCGGTATCAGCCTGGGAACCGTCGGCTTCTACGTCGTCCTCGGTACCGATCTCACCACCGGTGGATCACTGGCCGACATCTGGAAGTACGGCCTCGCACCTCCGATGACAGTTCTGGTTCTCTACGTGATCGCATCGAAGACCGTCAGACCATGGTGGTCTGTCCTGGCCCTCACCGGTCTCGCCGGGGCGAGCGTCCTACTCAACTACCGATCCCATGCGTTGATCTGTGTTCTGGCTGCTGTCGTGGTGCTCTGCCGCGGTCGGCGAGCCCCGATGTCGCGAGTCCGAACGGCCGCTGCACTTGCCGTAGTGGGTATCGCATTCTCCGTGGTCATCACGTCCCTGGGCGCGAACGGCACTCTGGGTTCGAAGCTTCAGGAGAAAGTCGAACTGCAAGCCACTGCGCACGTCTCACCGCTTCTGGCGGGACGAACCGAGCCGCCCCTGTCACTGACTGCCATCGCGGCGCGACCACTGCTGGGATGGGGCAACGCCGATCACATCGACTCCACGACCTTCGCCGCCGCGCGTCGCTTCGCGAGTGACCTCGGATTCGCCCGTAGTTACCCCATCGAATATCTCTGGCGACTTCCCAACGGTTCCGTGTCACTCCACTCGATCATTCTCGGATCATGGGCCGAAGGCGGAGTGCTGGCCGTCCTCTTTCCTGTGTGGCTGCTGTTCGCCGCCATGCTTCTCGCGTCCGGACCACTCGACGCCGGGCGGTGGATGCCTCTCGTCATCACGGTCGGCTTCCAGTCGGCATGGGACCTGGCGTTCTCGCCGTGGAGCTACAACCTCGCCGCGGTATGCGCCGTCGTCGCCTGTCTCGCTGTCCGTCTCACCATTCATCGCCGCCGAGTACGGGTGTCCGCCCCGGATCGCACCTCGTCGCGACCATCGCCTACACGGCCCGCACGCCCGCATGCACCCACACCGGTGGAGCCCGCTTACACGGGCCGGCATCGACTACTCGAGGAGTCACAGTGACCGTCAGCGTGATAGTTCCGACCATCGGTCGCCCTACCGTCCGTCGCGCGGTGGAGTCCGCTCTCGACCAGACCTGCCCGCCCGACGAGGTCATCGTCGTCATCGCCGACGACGACCGTGTCGCGTTGGACTTGCCGGACCACCCGGCAATCCGCCTCGTGACCGTTCCCGAACGCACCGGCGCTTCCGCGTCTCGGCAGGTCGGGGTTCGGGCGGCCCGGGGAGACATCGTCGCGCTGTTGGACGACGACGATCTGTGGCATCCGTACAAGTTGGAACGTCAAGTTGCAGAGGGACTCGCTACCGGCTCGGATCGGTGGATCGTCGCGTGCCGTGCAGCAGTTCGAGGCGTCGGTCGCCGCGAGAAGGTTTGGCCCAGAACGGTGATCGGACCGGCGCAACCGGTGGCCGACTATCTGTTCCGCCGCTCCACGTTGTTCTTCGGCGACGGAATGCTGCAGTCGTCCACATTGTGCTTCCCCCGAAACGTTGCGCTCGAGGTGCCGCTGGACTCGGTCGGAGACGCGGTTCACGACGAACCCACGTGGTTGATGACACTCCAGGGGAAGTTCGACGACCTGGTGATTCGACAGATCGCGGAGTGCTACACCATCTACACCGTGACATCGGACTCGGTGTCGCGCTCCTTCGACGACCGCACAGCCGACTACATCGACTGGGGTGACACGTATCTGGGCTCCAGTTCGGCCCGGACCCGAGGCGATTACTTCCTGACCAGCGCAGTGACGGCCGCGGCGTCGGCACATTCGGCCAGCGGCGTCGTGTCGGCCATCGGACACGGGATCACGCACGGCCGTCCAGGGCCCATGGCGTACCTGTACGCGATGGCGAAATTGGCCGTCGTCGTCGCACCGATGGGCAGGCGAGTCGGGTGACCGGGCCTCCCGGCGACGCTGTCACGTTCAGTGTCGTCACGATCAGTTACCAGGACGAGGACGGTCTTCGGCGCACCATCGCCAGTACCGCGGAGCAGTACTACCCCCACGTCGAGCACATCGTCGTGGACGGGGGAAGCGGCGCACGGGTCGAAGATATGTTGCAGCACAGCGGAGTCGGACGTTGGAGGTCCGAGCCCGACGGTGGTCGCTATCCGGCCATGAACATCGGATCGGCGCTCGCGAGTGGAGACGTCGTCTGGTTCCTGCACTCGTCGGACACGTTCTCGCATCCCGGTGTGCTGTCCGAGATCGCGTCCGCCCTGGGGTCGGTAGCTCGAGCACGCTCCTGCTGGGGCTTCGGATCGGCACGGTTGATACCTCCCCACAGTGGACACGACGTCTGGCGCACGACCTCGTTCGACCGCACCGCATTCGCGTTGGGTACGCGCCCGATTCCCCATCAGGCCAGTTTCTTCGGGCGCGATGTCCTCGCCTCTGTCGGCTCGTACGACGAACAGTTCGGAATCGCGGCCGATCAACTCCTCATGCTCGCCGCGTCGCTGCACACCCCACCACTGGTGGTCGACGACGTCCTCTGCGACTTCGATACGACCGGGGCGGGGACGGTGCGTGGACTGCGCGAGCACTACACGGACGTGCGTCGTATGTGGGACACCGTCGAGTGGTATCCCATCGGGGGACGCCGTGCATCGCGACTTTTGTCCCGAGTCCTGGAAGCGCGCGCGCGAGTCGGGCTGGCGGCCCGATCGGCCATCACGGCGAACCGTGCGAGCCTCTCGCGTTCCTCCCCGCCGCGCACGGCGTCGGAGATCTGACATGACCAGTGCACGATCCGGAACCGGATCGGCAGGCCTGCTGGAATCCGAGCGCCGATCCCTGTTCTACAGCACAGGGTTTCGTATTGCCGGAACACCGGTCATCGCGGTCTGTGGACTCGTGTCGACCGCGATCGTCGTACGGTCCACAGGTGAGGCGGTCTACGGACTGGTATCACTGATCACGACAGTGGGCCTGCTGCTGCCCTTCGCAGACCTCGGCATCGGCGCGGTGGTCACCACTGCGGTGTCGAAGAGCACGAACCTGCCTGACGACGCACATGCTCATGCCGTCGTCCGCCGGGCGTACTCGGTGCTCGCTCTCATCGCAGTCGGACTGACCCTCCTGGCGTGCGTCATCGCCGCCCTCGACGCGTGGGGTTCGCTCCTCGGTATCCGTACAGGGCCCCAGGATCGGTGGGCGATCACGGTCGCCGTCATCGTGTGGGCGTGGACCGTTCCCGCCGCACTGAACCTGAGATTGCTGATCGGTTCCGGACGGAATCACCACTCGGTGGTAGTGACGATGTGTATGTCCGTGACCGGACTGCTCCTCGTCGCGTCGGCTCACGCTGCCGGGGTACGAGGCATCTGGTTCGTCGTGCCACCACTGCTCGGTGCGTTCCTGGTGAATGTGGCAGGCACGGTCTGGGTCTTCCGTCTGTTGGGACGTCGGTCCATCCTGGGTATCGGCGCCGAGGATCGGTCGACACGGCGGCCGAGCACACGGACGCTTCTGCAGGGGTCGTTCTGGCTCTTCGTCATCAGCGTCGGCGTTCCCTTCGGACTGCAGTCACAGCGAGTGGTCCTCGCTCATCTGTCGACACCGATGGAGTTATCCGCGTATGCACTCGCTGCTCAGCTCTACGGTGTGGTCTGGGCCGTCTTCTCCACTGCGGGAGCCGCCTTGTGGCCCATCTTCGCCTCCCGCACGTCGGTACCCGAACTCGTTGCACTGTGGAAGAAGTGCGTCGCGTTGTTCGCCGTGTCCGCAGTGCTGGCGTCCGTCCCGTTCGTTGCGCTCGCACCGTTCGCCGCCCGTGTCCTGTCGGGTTCCGAGATCGAGGTGTCTGTAAGCCTGGCAACAGCATTCGCCGTCCTGCTGGTCGTCCAGGTCGCACATCTCCCCACCGGTGTCCTGCTCATTCAGGCCAGTGAGGCGCGATGGCAAGCGTGGTGCCTTGTAGCGATGGCGCTCACGACCTCGGCCGCAGCGATCCTGATCGTGCCGAGCGGTGGTGCGCCGGCCGTCGTGATCGTCACCGCAGTGTCGGTGTGCGTATGTCAACTACTGCCGGGGCTCGGCCGAGCCCCGGCTCTGCTCGCACGACGCCCGGAGGTGGTGTGATGGCTTTCCCGCTGACAGTTCTCCCCTTGTTTCGCGGACTCGCGAAATTCCACCAGTCCGCGTACATGAAACTCGTTGTGCGATTGATGGATCGGGCCGGAGTCGAACACGACGGGCGTCCGCTGTGGATATCGCCGAGTGTGCGTTTCGACATGTTCGGGCCGGGAGCTATTCGCCTGGGCAACCGATGTGTGCTGTCGGAGAACGTCGTCCTGCTGACGCATGATTTCTCGCTCGATCGGGTGTCGGAGCGCCGTGGCATGCTCCCCGAGAATCAGGAGTTGTTCAGTGCGTCACCCATCGTCATCGGTGAGCAGGCTTTCGTCGGGCTCGGCACGGTAGTGCTTCCCGGAGTGACCATCGGGGCCGGCGCCATCGTCGGGGCGGGTTCGGTCGTGACGTGCGACGTCGAACCGGACACCGTCGTCGCGGGTAACCCCGCTCGCCGCATGGCGTCCACAGATGACTTGTGGGAGCGGCGGCGCGGCCGATTCGACATCAGAGAACGCCGGGGGTGACCGTGCGCATCGCACTCGTCGGAGTCAATTACCGGCCGGAGGTGACGGGTATCGCGCCGTACACCGCCGACGCAGCAGAGCACCTGACGTCCTCCGGCCACGACGTCCGCGTGTGCACCGGTTTTCCGCACTACCCGCGGTGGGCAGCGGACCCGAGATACGGCAGCCCCCGTATCCGCGAAGTGATCAACGGCGTCCAGGTGACCCGCGTCAGACATCACGTTCCGGCGCGCCCGTCGCTCACCGGGCGCAGTCGGCTGGAACTGTCCGTGGGACGCCGACTGGTGATGAACGACGTCCGTGGAGCGTCGGATGCCGACCTGTCGGGCGCAGATCTGGTCATCTGCGTGACACCAGCACTGCTGACATCGGCCTGCGTGGTCGCGTATCTGCGTACCCGGAGCGCGCGCCCGCGGATAGGTGTCTGGGTGCAGGACCTCTACGGGCGTGGGATCGTGCAGACCGGTTCGGGAGGGACGGTGGCCGCGGCGGCGATCTCGGCCGTCGAAAGCGCAGTGTTCCGTGCGGCGGACGGTGTGGCGGTGATTCACGAACGTTTCGCCGAGCACGTCGTCGACAGTCTCGGCGTGCACAGAGAGCGCGTGTCCGTCGTACCCAACTGGAACCACCAACGCCACGTCGACCGGCCGTCGCGCGTCGAGGCACGACGCATGCTCGGATGGTCGCAGGACGCCGTGATCGCAGTGCACGCCGGCAACATGGGCGTCAAGCAAGGTCTGCACACCGTCGTGGATGCTGCGCGCGTGGCGCGGGACCGCGGACGGAATGTGCACTTCTACCTGGTCGGCGACGGGAATCAACGAGAGGCGCTGGAACGGAGCGGGGACGGCGTGGACACGATGACATTTCTTCGGCCGCTTCCCGACGACCAATTCCGCGCGTCGCTGGCGGCGGCCGACGTTCTCCTGGTCAACGAACTGCCGACCCTCACGGACATGGCGGTGCCGAGCAAACTGACGACCTACTTCGCCAGCGGCACACCCGTCCTGGCTGCTACATCTGCAGACTCGGTCACCAGTGCGCAGATCGAGCTGTCCGGCGCCGGCCGGAGGATCGACCCGGGAGATCCCGAATCATTGCTCGCCGCCGTCATCGACATGGCGAGCGACGCACCGGGTAGCGCTCGAATGGGTCTGTCGGGCAGAGGATTCGCCGACAGCGCGCTGTCTCGCTCGGTCGGAGTTTCTCGAATCGGGGAGTGGGCGGACGGCCTGCTCGGAATGCGGATGTCACAGTCGGAAAGGCACTAGCGACATGGTCTACACGGAAGACAAACGCGCGCTCCTCATTGCTGCCAGAATCTACTCCGCTGCTCTCCGGGCCGCGGTCGACGCGTACGTGCCCAGTGACGTGGTGACGTCGGATGTCGATCGTGCGATCGTCAGCGTGGCCGTACCCTCCCTGCTCGGGTTGACCGCTCGGGATCGTTTCGCGTATCTCGTCGGGGCTCTCCCCGAATTCCGGTCGATGGTCCATCTGAGGTTGGCGGCCGCCCCGTTCATCGTCAGGCGGTTACTTCGACGCCTGTACCCCGGTAAGACCGGACTCGTCCTCGTTCCGGGGCCGATCGGTCCAGGACTGTTCGTGCACCACGGAGGATCGACGATCGTCGACGCAGCGTCCATCGGGCGGAACTTCTGGGTGAATCAGAATGTGACGATCGGGCACTCCACCACTGGGCGGCCCACGATCGGAGACGATGTGACGGTGGCGACCGGGGCGGTCGTTGCCGGTGGCATCACCATTGGTGACGGTGCGTGGATCGGGCCCAATGTGGTGGTCACTCGCGATGTCCCACCCGGAGCAACCCTCGTCGCGGCACGGCCGGTGGACATCTCCACACCGACGTCGGTCACCGGGTAGGCAGGGACGCGCTCGGCTTCGGATCACCGTCCGAACGCAGGATGCCGTAGTTGTACTCGGGGTTCGCCTCGCCACTGTCCAGATCTTGGAAATCGAAGACGAAGGTGGGGCCGGCGAAGTCCAGGGATCGAAGGTACGCGACCCCGTCACCGATGATCTCGGCCTGCCGAGCGTCGGACACACCAGGTGACGACGCTGCGGTCGGTGCGCCGAACTCGGTGAACCAGATACGTGCATCGTCATCACCGTTCTCCACCATGACCGCTCGTACGGCAGCGATATCGGCAGCGGATCCCGACGCGGTGGTGTCACTCAACAGTTTCGGCGTGCTGTACGGATGCATCGCAACCGCGTCGAAAGACCCTGCTGCACAGAGATACAACGCGCGAACGAAGGTGGCGGGCGCGAGGGTCGACGTCGAGTCGACCGCCGGAGACAATCCTCCGGCGACGACGGTCGCATCCGGATCGGCGCGTTCGATGGCGTCGTGTGTGGCCGTGAGGATGCGGCAGTATTTCTCCGGATCCACGTTCGGGCCGAAAGCTGCAGAAATATTGGGTTCGTTCCACACCTCCCATGCTTGTACGGAACCCCGAAACCGTTCCGCTGCAAGCGAAGCGAACTGCGCGAACACTGCGGGATCCGACGGAGCGGGATGGGCCGTGGCCCGATAGTCGGGCGGCACTGCCCACGACGGAGCCCACGTGACGACACCGAGTACGGCAAGGCCGCGCTCGCGAGCGGCGTGAATCGTGGCGTCGACGCGCTCCCAATCGAATTCACCTCGGACCGGTTCGACCGATGACCATCGAACCGTGACGCGCACGGCCTCGAACCCGGCATCGGTGATCGAGGTCATCGCGTCGGCCGGTGAGGGCACCGTTGCAGATTCAGCGTCCAGAAAGGCGGCGGTCACGGCTGGTAGGTCGGCGTCGAACGCCGGCACCGGTGGCAGGGCGGGATCGGGCGATGTCGCCGGGGTGCACGAAGCAGCGAAGAGTACGACGGCGACACTTCCCGCTTTCCACCGTTGCACGCTGTCATCCTAAGTGCAGGTTGCCGTGCGTGCATGTACGGCAACACAGTTCGTGCGCCCGCGTCATGGACTCCCGCCCACCCCGCTGTTCTGCTTGACGTCGCAGGGGGACCGACGGTCGGTTCCCCACGACGTCGGGGGACATCTTGATCACAAGGCGCATTGTCGGCACCACGCTCGTAGCGGTCGCGACAGCGGTTGCGGGGGCGGGAACTGCGAGTGCATCGACCACGTCGAATCCGTTACTGGATGTCGTCGAGTCGTTCGAGACAGCCGTCGACGAGTGCTCTTCCGGGATGCTCACCGGCGCCATGGGCGGAGCGAGCGTCGGCGGAATGCTCGGCGCCGGCGGTGGTCCTCTCGGTGTCGCGGTCGGCGCCGCCATCGGCGGACTGGTGGGCGAGATCGGAGGCGGGGAGACGTCGTGTGAGGAGCGCGTCATCTCCGGCACCGCAGTCGCAGATCCGGACGACGTGTCGCGCGGCCACAAGGGCAAGGGTCGTAAGTGAGGGCGTCTCGCGTCGACGCGCGGATCTGGGCGGCCCTGTCGGTCCTTCTTTTCTGCACCACGCTGACGCTGATGGTCACCGGTGGCGCACCGGTCGCGATCTGGGGCTTCGTCGGCGCGACCGCTCTGGCGGCCGTCCGGGCGATGAGGACCTGACGACGGCTCTGACCTGCGTACGCTCGTGACATGAGTTCTCGGCAGGTGGACGAGGGCACGTACCAGGCGATGTTCGACGCCAGCACCGTTCCCATGGCGCTGGCGGACGAGTGCGGCTTGCTGGTGCTGGCCAACGATGCCTACTGCCGTCTTGTCGGTCGCTCGTGGGACGACATCGCGGGACTGTCCTCACGCGGGTTCAGCCATCCCGACGACATCGCCCAGCATGTCGGCATGGAGCAGCTCACCGCCGACGCCGACCGGCGAGGCGAAATCTTGCGGGTGGAGAAGCGGTACCTGCGCCCCGACGGTGAGATCCGGTGGGGATGGGTGTCGACGACCAGTGTCGTCACCGCCGACGGAACCGTCTGGACGATGGCGGTGATTCACGACATCACCGACCGTCGCACCAAGGAAGACGCCCTCGCGCAGGCTGTGATGACCGACGGCCTCACCGGCGTGCTGAACCGTCGAGGATGGCGTGAGCGCGTGCAGTCGCTGGTCGGGAAAAGATCGTTGGTTCTCGCGATGCTCGACTTCGACCTGTTCAAGTCCTACAACGACGCCCATGGCCATGCCGCCGGGGATGCTCTGCTGGTCGGATTTGCCGACGCCGCGACACGGATGCTCGGTCCTGATGTCGTGCTGGCTCGTTGGGGCGGCGAGGAGTTCGCGATGGCGGTCCCCGGTGGCGGCCCCGAGGGCGTCACCGCGATCCTGACCCGGCTGATCGCTGTCATGCCGGAGGAACAGACGTTCTCCGCCGGCTGGGCGATGCTGGGTGTCGACGAGGACATCCACGACTGCCTTGATCGCGCCGATCACCTTCTCTACAGCGCGAAACGGGACGGCGGACGGGGTCGGACGTATGGGGACAGGTCCCTCGGTTCCCCGGTTGACGCCACATGGTGACGACGCGGATGTCCGGTTCTTGCGATCTACCGGCCGATCGATCACCATTCCACAGTGTCCGAAGCCTCCGCTGACCCCCGCATCACCGTCGTCGTACCCACGTACAACGAGCGCGAGAACCTTCCCAAGCTGGTCGGAATGCTCACCGACCTGCAGATGAAGAACCTCGGCGTCCTCGTGGTCGACGACGGATCGCCGGACGGGACGGGCGACGTGGCGGACGGGCTCACCACCTCCGCCGCCATCCCGGTGAGTGTTCTGCATCGCACCACCAAGGACGGGCTGGGCCGCGCGTACGTCGCCGGCATCCTGTGCGCGCTGGAGGAGGGCGCGGACATCGTCGTGCAGATGGACGCCGATCTCTCCCACCCGTGCGAGGCCATTCCACGCATGGTGCAGCGCCTCGAGGAATCGGACGCCGCCGTGGTGCTCGGATCGCGCTACGTGCCGGGCGGTGCCGTCGCCGAGGACTGGCCGTGGCACCGCAAGGCGCTGTCGAAGTGGGCCAACCTGTACGTCAACGCGATCCTGCGGTTGAAGGTCAAGGATGCGACGGCCGGCTTCAAGGCCTGGCGCGCGTCGACGCTGCGCACCATCGACGTCGCGTCCGTCGGCAGCAACGGCTACGCCTTCCAGGTTGAGATGAATTACCGCGTCATCAAGCACGGTCTCCGCATCGCAGAGGTGCCCATCCGCTTCGAGGAGCGCGTCGACGGCACCTCCAAGATGAGCCTCGCGGTGCAGCTCGAGTCTGCCGCCGTCCCGTGGAAGCTGCTGCGCAGCGGGATCGGAAAGTAGGAGGCGCATTCCGCGTCCGGGACACTGCGCGTGGGACACTGGATGCGAGGCGCACAGGGCGTCCGGAGGAGGTTCGCTCGTGGATTCCATGCCCGACGACCCCACTTCTGACGACGATCGTCGTGGGTCCTCACGTGACGGTGCATCCTCGTTCACCGGTATCCGCCACGTCACCGAGACGTCGGTGCGGCTGACGGGTGTCGACGGGGCCGCGGTCGCGCTTCTCGGCACCTCGCACGACGTGCGCGAACTCGTGTTCGCCACGGACGCCCTCTCGCAGCAGCTCGACGAACTGCAGTTCACCGTCGGCGAAGGCCCGTGCATCGACGCGCATCGCTCCGCAGAACCGGTACGGGTGGGCGACATCCGCTCGCCCGATTCCGCGGCCCGCTGGCCCATCTTCGGACAGGGCGCGGCCACGCTGGGCGCTCGCGGGATGTACGCCTACCCGCTGCTGGGTGGCGCGTCGTCGTTCGGCGTCCTGGAGCTCTACCGCTCGACGCCCGTGGACCTGACCGACGTCGAGCACGACGCGGCCCGCATGTGCGCCGTCGCGATCGCGCGTACGGTGCTCGGGCACTACGTGAACCCGGACGACACCGACGACGCGGAGGCGACCCCGGAGGATGCTCTGGCATCGGAGGACGTCGCCGCCATCGAGGGCGCCGGCCCGTACAGCCGCGCCGACGTCTACGTGGCGGCGGGCATGATCGCGGTGCAACTCGCGGTGACCACCGATGTGGCAATGGATCGTCTGCGCGCGCACGCCTTCGCACGGGGGCGCAGCGTCACCGAGGTCGCCGCCGACGTCGTGGCCCGTCGGATCAGCATGAGAGACGAACGAGACAACGGAGGTCCCCGGTGAACACGACGCCCACTCGGCTCGCCCTCGCCGACATCACCGCCACGCTGATCACTCGCTTCGACCTGCCCGCCCTCCTCGAGCGCATCGCGGGCACCGCACTCGCCGGGTTCGACGCACACATCGCTGTCATCTCCCTGCTGGACGGCGATGCCCTGCATGCCGTGGCCACCGCCAGTGTCGGCAGTGCGGCCGCCGACGAGCGGCTCTTCACGTCCGGCCCCGTCCGCACCAGTGCCCGGGAAACGGCCGTGGCCATGATCGGCGACGCCTCGGCGGCGGGAAGCAGCCGGTGGGAGCAGTACCGCGCACTCGCCGAGGAGAGCGGCGTCGGCGCCGTGCGGGCGTATCCGGTCGTCGCCCTGGGCGTCGGACTCGGCGCCCTGGCCGTCTACACCGCCGAACCGTGGGGGACCCAGCGTCCGGACGAGCTGGGGCAGATGCTCGCCGACCTGACGGCGTTGGCCCTCACCACCGGAGCGTCGGAGATACGACGCGTCGACGCGTCGGCCGCCGTGCAGGCAGTACTCAGCGGCGCGGCCACCATCTCGGGTGCGACCGGTGTGTTGGCCGAATTCTTCGACGACTCCACGTCGGCGGCACGTACTCGGCTGTCCCGCCTGGCGCGGGCGCACGGCACCACGGACAGCGAGCACGCCGCCGCGATCATCGCCGCGCAGAACGTCGCGCCGGCGGACATCGGATCGTCGGAGCTGATCTACCTGCCGACGAGTCCGGTGCCGCCCCGGCGCTTCGACTCCTGACCTACTTCTTGGTGATGGCGGCGCTGACGGCGTCGGGTCCGTCGTAGCTGTCGTCGGGCATGGACGACAGTGCGTCGACCACGTCGTCGTCCGCGCCGTTGCTCTTCGCGAGATCGGCCAGGTCTTTCGGCGACGCCGGGTAGTCGGCGCCGGCCAAGTGCTTCTGCAGTTCGATCGGATTGACGGCCATGGGACGGTCCTCTCGTCGGTCGGGTGATGGCTCGCGTGCGAGCTACCCGAGGAGAGGGACGGCAAACCGTGCGGACGTCAGTCCGTGTAGACCACCACGGTGTTGCGGCCCGCGGCCTTGGCTCGATACATGGCGATGTCCGCGAGGTGCATGCCGTGGTTGATGGTCGACGCGATCGGGGCCGCCGTCATTCGAGTGGTGTCGAGACACGAGACCCCGATGCTCACCGTCACCGGGATGAGGTCGGACGCGTCGGACAGCGCGAGCCGGATCGACTCGGCGAGAGCGTGCAGACCGGTGGATTGCGCGTCGAGCACCACGAGGAACTCCTCGCCGCCGCGTCGGGCGACCACTGCCCGGTCACCCAGGTGATCGCGCAGGCGCTGCGCGGCGAGCGCGAGCACCCCGTCGCCCGCGATGTGCCCGTGATGATCGTTGACCCACTTGAAGTGATCGAGGTCGACGAGCAGGAATCCCACCTGTGACCGTCCGCGGAGCTGCCGCTTCGCCTGCACCTCCAGGCCCCGCAGGTTGAGTAGTCCCGTCAGCGGATCGGTCCGGGCGCTGTCGATCTGACGCTCGAGGTGCCGGTGCAGGGACATCGAGGTGGTGCTGACGATGGACATGGTCGCGTTGACCGCCAGCCAGATGCTCGTCGCCGCGGCGATGGTGGCCATGGCGCCGATCGGTTGCTCGCGCAGGACCAGCGCTGTCATCCAGCCGATCACGACGGTGGTCAGCACCAGGTGCACCACCACGGTGGCGCGTCCGCCGAAGAAGGCGACGTACGAACTGATGACCGCGAACAGGGCGCACCCGGCGAGACCCAGAGCGTGACTGCTGCACAGCAGGAGGAAGGTCGACGTCCCCACGTCGGCGTAGACGGTGAAGGCCAGAGCGACGGCGCGCTGGGTGCGCGCCCGGCGCCACCACGTGAACGACTTGCGAGCGGTGGCGACGATTGCCGCCACGGGAAGAGTGGACAGCAGGACGGCGATGGCAGCGATACGCGGGGCACCGGCGGCCGGGCCGGCGGCGCTGAACATCGTCAGGATGCCGGGGACGGCGAACGTCGGGATCAGCACAGCGATACGGCGACGCACGACGTCGGTCAAGGGTGCCCGGGACCGACCACGACTGCGGCCGCCGGAACCTGGGCGTATCACCTGTCGGACGGTATCAGCGTGGAACCTGCGTCGAGGGGCGGTTGCACGCTTCCGTCGGGCTGAATCCTTGTTTTGCGCGCACGTAACAGGAGCGGAAATCAGGAATTGTCGTTCTCGCGCGCGAGTCGCTCGATCAGCGGGCGTGTGCGATAGGGAATCGCTTCGCGCATCACGACGGAAACCGTCGTGCGTTCGACTCCGGGAACCGCGAGAATGAGCCCGGCGACGCGATACAGATCGTCGGCGTCCGCGGCGGAGACGCCGATCTGTAGATCCGCTCCGCCCGAGACACCGACCACCTCGGTCACCTCGGCGATGTCCCGCAGTCGATCGATGACCGCTTCGAGGCGGTGTTGGTCCGTCACTGCGCCCACGTACGCGCGGAGGGGATAACCCAGGTCCCGAGGGGAGACGAGCCGGTCCATCGGAGCGAGAGTATGTGAGTCGTCCCAACGAGAGAGTCTGGCCTGAACCGTGTTTCGCGCCAGTCCGAGGACCGAGGCGAGGTGGACTCCCGTGGCGCGAGGGATGTCGCAGAGCGCGAGCAACAGGCGAGCATCGGTGCGGTCGAGCTTGGTCACGTGGTGAACTGTGCCACACGGCGAGCGGAGCAGGCCGAAGTATGCAGTGCTCACGAACTCGATCGTGATTTCGGAAATCGGTGTTTCTCACATTTATCGCGTAAAAACCGGAGCGAAGCTTTCGCCCCGTTCTCGAGATGCCCGATGGTCACGACATGGTTAAGGTGAGTCCAGAAGTTTGCCCCAGATGTGTGGTCAGGGTGCTCGGTCCGGCCGTCATCGATGTGAGGAGTCGTCTCGGTGGAGATATCTGATTACGTGAGAATTCTCCGCGCGCGGTGGATCGTGATTGTTCTGACCACGGTGATCGCCGCAGCGGCGTCGCTGGTGTTCTCACTCGTGTCCACGCCCGTGTACGAGGCGTGCACCCGCCTCTACGTCTCCACCGGCTCGTCGTCGTCCTCGGTGACCGAGGTGTACCAGGGCAACCTGGCGTCGCAGCAGCGCGTCGCCTCCTACACACAGCTCCTCGGCGGCGAGAGCGTCGCGCAGCGCACCATCGACAGCCTCGGCCTCTCCATGAGCCCGTCGACGCTGGCGTCGAAGGTCCGCACGACGTCCTCGCCCGACACCGTGCTGATCGACACGTGTGTCTCCGACGCGAATCCCACCACCGCTCGCGACCTGGCGAACGGCATCGGCGCGACCTTCGTCGGCTTCGTCGACGATCTCGAGACGCCCCCCGGTGGCGGAGCTGCCCTGGCGAAGGTCAGCGTCGTCGAACCTGCCCAGGTTCCTGCGGGTCCCGTGTCACCGAAGACCACGCGCAACCTCGCTCTCGGTGTCGCCGTCGGCCTGCTGCTCGGCATCGCGCTCGCGGTGATCCGCGACCGGCTCGACAACACCATCAAGGACCGCACCGCCCTCGCCGATCTCTCGGGCGTTCCCGTCGTCGGCGTCGTGCCCTTCGACAAGACCATCAAGGAGGAGGCGGCGCTCTCGTTCGCCGAGTCGTCCTCCGGCACCGCCGAGGCGTTCCGTGAACTGCGCACCAACCTCCAGTTCCTCGAGGTGGACTCCCCGCCGCGCGTCATCGTCGTGACGTCCGCCGTGCCCGCCGAGGGCAAGACGACCACGGCCGTCAACCTCGCGCTCGTCCTCGCCGAGGCCGGCCACCACGTGGCGCTCATCGAGGGCGATCTCCGTCGTCCCCGTGTCTCGAAGTACCTCGGCCTTGTCGGGTCCGTCGGCTTCTCCACCGTGCTGTCGGGACAGGCGGATGTCCAGGAAGTGCTGCAGCCGACCAAGTTTCACGGTGTCGATGTCCTCGCCTCGGGTCCGTTGCCGCCCAACCCGTCCGAGCTGCTCGGCTCCGAGGCGGCGCGCACCGTCATGGACACGCTCCGCGCGAACTTCGACTACGTCGTCGTCGACGCACCGCCGCTGCTCCCCGTCACCGACGCATCCGTCATCACCGCGCATGCCGACGGCGCCATCGTGGTGACACGCCACGGCCACACCAAGAGGGACGAACTCACCCGTGCACTGGGCAACCTGACGCAGGTGGGTGCCCCGATTCTGGGCGTCATCCTCACGATGGCCCCGTCGCGCGGCAAGCGGGACTACGACTACCGCCACTACTACGAGACCGACACCACGGTCGCTCGTCAGGACGCTCCGTCCGCCGCGGTGCGGCCGGCAGCACCGGTCGTGGTCCCCGAACCCGCACCGGAGCCCACCCCGGCACCCGCCCCCGAGGCCTACCCCGCGCCTCGCTACGAGCCGACTCGGAGCCATGGCGGTCGAGCGGCTCGACGTCAGGCCGAGAACGCGAACGGCAATGGCAATGGCAATGGCAACGGGTACGAGGCCGAGCAGGTTCCGAGCCGGTCGACGATGCGTCCGCCGCCTCGCCGTCCGTATCAGTCCTGACAGAGGCGGGTGCTCGAACCCGCACCGTGTGAACGACGAAAGCCGCAGACCAGGGGTCTGCGGCTTTGTCATAGGCGACGGTGCCCGCCAGTGCGCCTCTCGGCAGGTGGCCGCTCGAAGCGGCTGATGGTTGGTACCCGGGGCATTGGGATCGAACACCGTCGGTGAGAGTAACGGCGTCCGTGGCGGAAGTATTCCGGGTGTGCACCACGTTCGTGACTGGGGGACACGGCACCGTCAGTTGTCCCCGGACTCGGCGTCGTCCGCGTCGGTGGTGGTGGTCGTGGACGTGCGGGTGCGCCTCGTCGTGGTGGTCGGCTCGTCGGCCGTCGTGGCCGCGGTGGTGGTCGGCGGAGGCGTGGTGGTGGGCCGGGGTGTGGTGACGGGCGCGATCTGCCACGTCGGGGACGGCGGCACCTCGATGGTGGGCGCGTAGGTCAAGCTGCCCACGACGGCGACCGTGCCGTCGATGGGTGGGGGAGAGACCCGTCGGACGTCCGCGTCGAACACTCCGCCGGCGGCAGCGACGGTGAGCCCGCCGGCCAGGGCGGCCGCGGCGATACCCATCACGACGGCGACGGCAGCTCTCTCACGCATGGTCTCCGCGCTCCGTTTCCGCCCGTGTCCTCGAGCCGAGTCATACCGTAGCCGGGGAGACGGCGGGTGGCAGTCCGAACTTCGATCAGCGAGCGCCCCAGATCTCGAACAGCGGACCGAGCGCCTCCGAGATGGCGTCGCCCACCCGCTCGTACACGTCGGTCGACTGACCGATGGGATCCATGATGTCGAGCTGCGTTACCGGGTTCGCCGCTCGCTCGGAGACCCACGCGGCCGGGTCGATCACCCCGGTGCGCCGCGCGAACTCCGCGGCCTCGAGCAACGTGAACGTGCGGCGGAGGTTGCGCGGCGCCACCGTCAGCACCTCGTCACGGTGCCGAGAGGTCATCGTCAGCACCAGATCCGCCCCGGACGCGATGGTCGGGGTGAGTCGGCGGGCCACGAACCCGGTGGGATCGCCGCCCAGGGACTCGAGAACGCGGGCCGCCTCGTCCTGGACACCGTGCCCGATCACGGCACGAGTGCCGGCGCTGTCGGTGGTCACGTCCAGGTTCAGGTCACGGGCGAACGCGGCGGTCAACCGTTCCGCGGTGGGGGAGCGGCAGATGTTGCCCGTGCAGACGTAGAGGACATGCATGAGCGGAGTGTAGGTCCGCCCCGGTGTCAGGTGCGCGCGTTGTCCGTCGTGGTGTACGCCTGGTCGTCGAACCGCAGGCTGTCCCCTCCCGCGCGCTTCGCCTCGTACATCAGACGATCGGCGCGGCGGATCAGCAACTCGACGTCGTCGGCGTCGCGGGTCCACCGGCTGCCGGGGATCCACGCGACTCCGGCACTCGCCGTGACGGGTACCTCGTCGGCGTCGCACCGGACGGCGGCGTGGACGTCGTCGAGACGGTTCCGCATCTCCGCCCACGGCACGATCCCGACGACGCAGAACTCCTCGCCGCCGAGACGGGCGACATACGCCCAGGTGGTCGTACTGGTCTGCAACCGTTCGGAGACCCGTCGCAACACCTCGTCGCCGCCCTCGTGGCCCACGCGGTCGTTGACCGACTTGAACCTGTCGAGGTCGATCACCATCATCGCCACCACCTCGTCGTGACGTGCCGCAGCCAGCAGCGGCGCGTGCACCACCGCGCTCAACCCCCGACGGTTCAGCGCCCCGGTCAGTGGATCGGTGCCCGATTGATACGCGTCGTCCCGCAGGTTCGACAGCGGGATCTGCGAGAGCAGCGGTGCGAGAAGGAACAGTGCCAGCTGCACGACCAGCAGGACGGACAGGTACGCCACGTCGCTGTCGCCCTCCGCGGCGGCCGAGCCGAAGAAGTAGAGCGACACGGCCACCGTCAGCGCGATGTGCGCCACGAGCGTGCGGATCGAGTGGAAGTAGCCGCAGTAGATGCCGAGCAGGGCGAACACCACGGACACGGTGAACGAGGCCTGCACGTCGGCCAGCATCGACAGCCCCACCACCAGCGCCACGTCGTCGCCGAACAGGAAGACGAGGGATTGTCGACGAGTCGGCCACGTCCCGCGGAGCCACAGCAGCGCCGACACTGCGCCCGTGACCAGGCAGGCGATGAACACGGCGCGGGCGGCAGGTGAGGGAGGTGCTCCGCTGGTGAAGAGCAGCAGGGACCCGGCGAGCACCACCATGAGCACCACTGCGGCCATCATGCGGCGGTAGGGCCGTTGCAGTCCGCGCTGCGCCATGTAGCCGGGCATCGCGGAGTAGTCGAAGGGTCGACTCCACCACTCGCCCACAACACGGAACATCGACTGGCAACTCTCGGCTGGGAAGAATGGTGAAAGGTAAACCTACTCACAGGTTCGTGACGACGCCCCGCTTCGTTACAGCACTGCGGCCTCGCGTGGCAGGATTTCGAGCATGGCTGATGAACTCTCACGACAGCGCCCGAGTGTCGTCGTCGTCGGCGGCGGATTCGGTGGGCTGTACGCCGCCCGGCGACTGCGCCACATCGACGGCGACGTCACCGTGATCGACCGCGGCACCTCGCACGTCTTCCAACCGCTGCTCTACCAGTGCGCCACCGGCCTGCTGTCCGAGGGATCCATCACCTCGCCGCTGCGGCACCTCCTGCGTCGACAGAAGAACACCCACGTCGCGCTCGGGGAGGCGTCGGGCATCGATCTCGAGAAGCGACGTCTCACAGCGTCGCGTATCGACGGGTCGACGTTCGAGCTCCCCTTCGACTACCTCGTGTTCGCCGCCGGCATGCGGCAGAGCTATCACGGCAACGAGGAGTTCGCGAAGTACGCGCCCGGCATGAAGACCGTCGACGACGCGCTCGCGATCCGCCGCAAGCTCATCAGCGCGTTCGAGATGGCCGAGTCGCTGCCCACTCCCGAGGAGCGTCGGCCGTGGCTCACGTTCGCGGTGTCCGGCGGCGGCCCCACCGGCGTCGAGATCGCCGGGCAGATCCGTGAGCTCGCCGTCGGGGCGCTCGAGCACGAGTTCCGCTCGATCGACCCGAGCGAGGCGCGGGTGCTGCTGTTCCACGGCGGTGACCGCGTCCTCGAGTCGTTCGACGCCACGCTGTCGGCGAAGGCCCAGAAGACCCTCGACCACATCGGGGTGGAGACCCACCTCGGGGTCCACGTGACCGACGTGACGGCCGACCACATCGAGGTCACCCGCAAGTCGGACAAGCAGAAGACGACCTACGACACCCACACCGTGCTGTGGACCGCGGGCGTCGAGGCGGTGCCGTTCGCCGGCACCCTGGCGTCGGCACTGGGCGTCACGCAGGCGCGTGGCGGGCGCATTCCGGTGGAGAAGGACCTCTCGGTCGCGGGGCACCCCACCGTGTATGTCGTGGGCGACGTGGCCGCTCTCGACGATCTGCCCGGCGTCGCGGAGGTCGCCATGCAGGGCGGCCGCCACGCGGGCGCGATGATCGCGAAGACCATCGAGAACGGGACGCGCGCGTCGTCGCCGTTCAAGTACCACGATCTCGGTAGCGCGGCCTACATCGCTCGTCGGCACGCGCTGCTGCAGGCGGGCCCGATCCAGCTCTCGGGCTTCGCCGGGTGGGCCGCGTGGGGCGCGATCCACATCGCGTTCCTCTCGGGTCGACGCAACCGTGCCGGCACCTTGATCAACTGGGCCGCGACCCTCGCCTCGGGAACCAGACGCGAGCGAGCGGTCACGTTCGGCGATCCGGAGACCGCCCGCATGCCCTACGCGTGACCGGCCTCCGGACAAAGTGGACGCCTACCCCGTTTGTCAGGTCGTAACAGCCGATGTGACGGCGATGGCGCGGCCTGGTTACACTCTGTGATCGCACGCGCTCGTCGTGCGGTACATCGGTCCGGACAAGGCGGCTCATGACAGTACTGGGAGTGTCGGTGGGCACCAGTGCCGTGCGCTTGGCCAGGCCCGTTCAGGGGCTGCGCGCGGGCGTCGAGGCCGCCTTCCGTCACCGCGCCATCGACACCACCTTCGACCAGGCCGAGCAGCTCGCGGCCGAGTCCATCGGCGTCATCCTCGCCGACCCCGCCGACCCCGAGTCGATCTCCGCCACCGGCGTCGCCTACCGCGACGACGCGCAGGCCGGCGCCGTCGCCCGGGCCATGGCCCGCCAGCACATCGTCAACTACCGCCTCGTCCCCGAAGTGCATGCCGCCGTGCAGTTCCTGCGGTCCACGGGCGACCTCGACGGGCTCCACGTCGTCGGGTTGTACGACCTGGGCAGCTCGGGTCTCAGCGTCACCGTCGTCGACCTCGACAACGGGCAGGTGCTCGCCTCCGAGCGCAGCTTCGCCGTCAGCGGCAACATGTTCGACGCCACCATCCGCGACAACCAGATCGGCCGCCAGCAGAGCGGCCTGGACGACGTGGACGGACGCGAGTTCGAGCTCCGGTGCCGCGTGGCCAAGGAACAGCTCTCCTCGAGCGGCGCCGTGTGCCTGCCGGGTATCGGCGGGCTCATCCTGCTGTCCCGCGAGGCGTTCGAGTCGATGGTCGCCGTCCCCATCGAGCAGTCCGCGCGGCTCACCCGCGATGTCATCACGCGCGCCGGCCGCCCCGTCGAGGCTCTCGTCATGATCGGCGGCGGATCCCGCATCCCCCTGGTCCGGGCGACGCTCGCGGGCTGGGTCGGTCTCCCCACCATCACGCCCGCGGAGCCCGAGCTGGTCGCCGCGAAGGGTGCGGCACTGTCCGCGACTCCCGTGGACGGCCAGTCGAACTCCGGTCCCGTCCCGATGGCCGCCCCTCGTCCCGCTGCTCCCGCTCCGACCGTCGCGGCACCGCTGGTGTCCGCTCCCGTGGTCGCCGGGCCGGTCGAGCCGCGCACGCCGGACGCACCGGCGCCGGAGAAGGCGCTCAGCGCACCGTCCGCGGAGACCATGGCCTACAGCGACGTGGAGAGCCGTGAGCACTCCGCGCGCGACATCGACCATGCGGCTCGCGACTCGGAGCATCGCCCCGACGTGGCGGATCCGCGCGCGGCGGAGACTCCCTCGTGGCTCTCCGGGTCCGGTTCAGCAGCGCCGGAACAGCGTTCGTCACGCCCACGGCTGCCGCTCATCGCGGCCGTCGGTCTCGCGGTGATCGCTGCCGTCGGGCTCGCGCTCGGGTACGGCGCGACGCCGTCGCAGTCCACCGCCGACGTCACCCCGGCCGATCAGGCGGGAACGTCGAGTTCGGACGCACCGTCCACGACGACGGCGACCACCACACGGACCACCACCACGGTGCCGCCGACCACCACCACCGTTCCCCCGGTCGCTCCGGCTCCGGTGGAGGCGCCCGCTCCGGCCGCCGAGATTCCCGACGTGGCGCCTGCTCCCGCGCCCGCTCCGCCGACCATCCCGGGTCTCCCCGGTGTGCAGCTGCCGCCCGGCATCCAGATCCCGCCGGGTCTGATCCCCGGGTTCTGACTCCGAGTCACACCTCTCGGTCGGTTTCTCTGGGGCCTGAAAACAAACCGAAAGTATCTTGCGTGATATGATCTTCGGTATCCGGTCTTCTTCCGACCGGTGGCTGCGCTGCGGGGCGCGTCGGCGGCGGAACTCGAGCCAGAGGCGGTGTCGTGCGTGACCAGCGTTGACGAACGAAGCAGTGTCAGAGGTGTGTCGATCCCTCGTCCTGCCGTGTCGAGAACGACCGACGAGCCGAACTACTCTCGCGTCACCGTGCCTTTCCCTCGGGTCGCACCGTCGTCACGTGCCCACTGGCAAGCCGTCTATCGGCGCCGTGTGGCCCTGACCGACCTGGCGGTCATCGTCCTCTCCGTCGCGCTCGCACACGTGGTGCGGTTCGGGGAGAACTCGTCGCTCATGGCCGCGTCCGTCGACATCGACTACGTCACGGTGTCACTGCTTCTGGTGGTCGGTTGGTCCGCCTTCCTGGTGATCTTCGGAGCCAGGTCGACGCAGATCATCGGGACCGGGGCAGAGGAGTATCGACGCATCCTCTCGGCGACCATGCGACTCTTCGGCGTCGTCGCGATCCTGTCTCTGCTGTTCCGCATCGACTTCGCGCGCGGCTACCTGGCCATCGCCCTTCCCTTCGGCGCCGTCGGCCTGTTGATCGGTCGGCACGTCTGGCGGGGGTGGGCACGACGACACAAGGCGTCGGGACTGTTCACGACCTCGGTGCTCGTGGTCGGTTCGCACCGCGCCGCCACATCCATGGCGGCGTCCTTCGAGCGGGACGAGTCGAGTGGCTGCCGGGTCGTGGGTGCCTGTGTGCCCGGGCACGGTGTGGCCACGTCCAGCAATGGAGCCGGGTCCCTCGACGTCGACGGTCACCGCATTCCGGTACTCGGTGACGAGCACGCCGTCATCGCTGCCATGCATTCCACCGGCGCCGACGTCATCGCGGTCACCGCGACCGAGCATCTGGGTGCCGAAGGAATGAAGCGCCTGCTCTGGGAACTCGACCCGTTCGGCGTCGATCTGGTCGTGGCGCCCGGCGTCGCCGACATCGCAGGTCCGCGGCTCACCCTCCAGCCGGTCGCCGACCTTCCACTCCTCCATGTTCAGAAGCCGCGCTATCAGGGAGCCACCCGCTTCACCAAGACCGCCTTCGACATGTGTTTCTCGGCTCTCGCGCTCCTGCTCGTGTCGCCCGTTCTGCTCGCCATCGCGCTCGCCGTGAAGATCGACACTCGCGGCCCCATCTTCTACAAGTCGGAGCGAATGGGACTGGACGGCAACCCCTTCCAGATGATCAAGTTCCGCACCATGGTGGTGGACGCCGACAAGCATCTGGCCACCCTGCTCGCGCGCAACGAGAGCGAGGGGGGAGTGCTGTTCAAGATGAAGCACGATCCGCGAGTGACGCGTGTCGGCCGAGTTCTACGCCGCTACAGCCTCGACGAGTTGCCGCAGTTCGTGAACGTGCTCCGTCGCGAGATGAGCGTCGTCGGTCCGCGTCCGCCGTTGCGCCGTGAGGTGGAGACGTACGACGGAAACGTGCGTCGGCGTCTGCTGGTGCGACCCGGTGTGACCGGCCTGTGGCAGGTGAGTGGTCGATCCGACCTCACGTGGGAAGAATCTGTACGCCTGGATCTCTCGTACGTGGAGAACTGGTCCATGACACAGGACATGCTGATCATCGTGAAGACCGTGCGTGCGGTGTTCGGCAGCGAAGGCGCGTACTGACTCCGTGTGCGAAGGGCTGTCAGCAGTCCTCGAACACCGCGCGTGCGAATCCCGCTGTCTGATAGACGTACTGCCACGTCCACGCCCACCAGGGGAGCTCGGTCGGGCTCGCGAGCACGGTCAGGTCACCGTCCCAGCACTTGTCGAGGATGTACCGACTGCGCGACACGTGGGGCCGGAACGTCACGACCAGAACATGTTTCCAGTTCTGCTCCTCCGCGAGCCGGCGGATCTCTCGTCCCTCACCGCGGGTGGTCGACGGGTCCGGAACGAAACAGGTGACCGTGAAGTCGTAGGTGCCGTTGCACAGATCGCTCATGTAGTCGGGATCGCCGTAGGAACCGACACCTCGTGCGGTGTACGGATCCGAGAACACCACCTGCGGCGCATAGCCGTCCTCTGCCAACTCGAGGCCGAATTCCTCACGTCCGTCGTGGGCGCCTCCGAGAACGACGATGGCGTCCGCGGCAGTGGGCTGATCGACGGGCGGGCTCACGTAAGGCTCCCAGCCGACGGCGGTGGCCACGGCGACGGCGCCGACAACGGTGAGCGCCACCCGACGGCGACGGCGCCGGGGCGACTTCCTCTGCAGCACCCGGTCAGTCTACGGCGAGGGTGCGGGTGCGCCGTCGCGTGAGTACGCGGCGTCGAGCGTCTGAGCGACGGAGGCCATGCCGGAGGTCTCCCGGACCGTCCGGAAGGCGTTCTCGCCCGCTGTGCGGAGCGTCGGGGGGTCAGCAAGCAGCGCGGACATCGCCGCGGTGAGCTCGGAAACAGTGCCGTTCGTCACTGCGCCGCACGCGTTCTCGGCGATCAGGGGGGCGAGACCACAGGTGTCGGTGACGATCACGGGTACGCCGACGGACATGGCCTCGAGAACCGACATCGGGTAGGGCTCGTCCACGGACGGCAACACGTAGAGGTCGGCCGTGCGCATGGTCTCCAGCGTCTCGTGTGGTGGCAGCGGACCGCGCCACTCGACGGAAGCGCTCACGCCGGCGTCGGTGATGCGCGCGGCGACCGCATCGCCTTCACCCTCATCTGGTCCGACCAGGGTGAAGCGAGCGGTGTGGCCCTCAGCCAGGACGGCGACTGCCGCGTTCACGAAATCGACGGGGCGTTTACGAGCCTGAAGTCGAGCGAGGAAGAGCACATGCGGCGGGGCCTCACCGGATTCCCGTCGACGTTCCGCGGCGGGAACACCATTGGCGAGACGGATGAAGTCGAGGTCGGTGTTCGCCACCGCCTCGACGTCGCGCTTCTCGTGATCCGTCAGGTGAAACACCCCGGAGGCGCGGCGCAGTACCGGACGCGTGAGCAGAGCATCGATCGGCCGCGCCAACATCTTGTCGGTCGGGTCGATCATGCCGTGAGTCTGTGTGAACAGCCGCTGCGATCGGCCGACAGCGATGCGCGCGATCGGCAGCGTGACGAGGTCCCGCGCCAGGTGCACATGGACCACGTCGTAGTCTCGGCCGTGGCGCAGGAACCACGTCACCATGGCTGGGGACGACAGGCCCGCGAAGCCCGCGCCCGGCAGTACCGCACGGACCGGAAAGAGGCGGACCGGCACGCCGTCCTGCTCGGTGGGTGCCACGTCGAAGCCGCGGGTGCCGGCGGCGATGGTGACATCGTGGCCTAGTGCCCTGAGCTCGCGTGCCTGGTTGACCGCCACTCGCACCGGCCCGCCGTAGGCGCCGTCCGGTGAGATCAGTGTGACGACGTGAAGAATCCTCACGGTCGCATCACCGCGTTCGGTGCCAGGACGACAGCGTCCGCTGCGACGTCCGCGGTGACCAGAGCCGTTGCCCCGACGACGGCGTCGGATCCGATGGTGACTCCGCGTAACACCGTGGCTCGCGCGGCGATCCACGCCCCGTCGCCGATCTCGATCGGCGCGTTGTCGAACTCGAAGGTAGGAGACCGGCGGTCGTGACTACCGGTACACAGCAACACGCCCTGCGAGATGCAGACGTCGGAACCCACCGTGACGGGCTCGAGGTTCAGGATCCAGACGTCCTCGCCGATCCATGAATCACGCCCCACCGTCAGCTTCCACGGCCAGTGAATGCGAACGCGGTGCCGGATCAACACTCCGTCGGCGATGGTGGCACCGAACGCCCGGAGAACGCGGACCCGGACCGAACCGGGGCACCACCATCGCGTCAGTACCGTCCCGGACACGGCCAGCCAGAGAATCTGCTTCAGCGGTCCTGCGCCCTTGTCGTAGCCTCGGCCGGTGAAGCCGGCCAACGATCGACGCAGAGGTGCCGCACTCACGACCGCACGGCGTCGGCACGGCCCGCGGTGCGGTACCAGTCGACGACGCCGGCGATTCCGTCGGCGAGTCCGACGGACGGCGCCCACCCCGACTCCGTGAGAGTCGTGACGTCCAGCAGCTTGCGCGGTGTGCCGTCCGGCTTCGAAGTGTCCCAGTTCACGTCACCGTTGTACCCGACCGCGGCCGCTACCAGGTCCGAGATCTCGGCGATGGTGTGATCGACGCCCGTGCCGACGTTCACCTGCTGCGGTCCGTCGAAGTGCTCGAGCAGGTGGAGACAGGCCGATGCCATGTCGTCCACGTGCAGGAACTCACGACGCGGCCTCCCGCTGCCCCAGTTCGTGACCTGTTCGGCCCCCGCGGCGACTGCCTCCTCGAAACGACGCACCAGTGCGGGCATGACGTGCGATCCGGAACGCGAGAAGTTGTCTCCCGGGCCGTAGAGGTTGGTCGGCATGGCGGAGATCCACGGCAACCCGTACTGCTTGCGCACCGACTGCACCTGAAGGATGCCCGCGATCTTGGCGATGGCGTACGCATCGTTGGTCGGTTCCAGCGTGCCGGTGAGCAGATATTCTTCGCGAATCGGCTGTGGCGCCGATCGCGGGTAGATGCACGAGGAACCGAGAAACAGAACCCGTTCGACGTCGTGGGCCAGCGCTGCGTCGAGAACGTTGACCTGGATGCGCAGGTTCTCGGAGAGGAAGTCCACCGGGAACGTGTCGTTGGCGAGGATGCCGCCGACTTTCGCGGCAGCGAGAACGACGGTGCGGGGGCGAGTCGCGGAGAAGAACTCGAACACCTGGTCGCGCTCACGAAGATCGAGCTCGGACGACGTCCGTCCGATCAGCGACGTGAAACCTTCACCTTCGAAACGGCGCCAGAGAGCCGATCCGACAAGGCCGCGGTGGCCGGCGATGTAGAGCGGTTCGTCGCGATCGAGCGGACCGGGCACGACACTGCTCGGTCCGGTGGTCACGACCTGTTCCAGTCCGGGAGGGACGGGCGATCGATCCACGGCTTGCCCTCGTGCGTGAGCGCTGCGACATCCGCATCGACCATGATGCGGGCGAGTTCGGGGGTGTGCACCGTGGCTTTCCAGCCCAGGTCGCGTTCCGCCTTGCTCGCGTCACCGATGAGGGCGTCGACCTCGGAGGGTCGAAGGTAGCGCTCGTCGAACCTGACGTGCTGCTCCCAATCGAGACCGACCTGCTCGAACGCGGCGACGAGGAAGTCACGGACCGAGAAGTTACCGCCGGTCGCCAGGACGTAGTCGTCGGGAGTGTCGGCCTGCAGCATGCGCCACATTCCCTCGACGTACTCGGGTGCGTAACCCCAGTCACGGATGGCGTCGAGGTTGCCGAGGTAGAGCTCGTTCTCCATGCCGGCGGCGATGCGAGCCGCTGCGCGGGTGATCTTGCGCGTCACGAAAGTCTCACCACGGCGGGGTGATTCGTGATTGAACAGAATGCCGTTGACAGCGAACATCCCGTAGGCCTCGCGATAGTTCCGCGTGACCCAGTAGGAGTAGACCTTCGCGGCACCGTAGGGCGAGCGCGGATGGAACGGCGTGGTCTCGTCCTGCGGAGGCGGTGTGGCACCGAACATCTCGGAGCTCGACGCCTGGTAGAAGCGGCAGTCCAGGCCTGCGAGACGCACTGCCTCGAGCAGTCTGATGGAGCCGATACCCGTGGTGTCACCGGTGTGTTCGGGCTCGTCGAAGCTCACGCGCACGTGGGACTGCGCACCCAGGTTGTAGACCTCGTCGGGACGGATCTGCATGAGCAACGTCACGAGGCGGGCACCGTCGCTGAGGTCGCCGTAGTGCAGGAACATCTTCGCGTCCGGGTTGTGCGGGTCGGCGTAGATGTGATCGATGCGAGAGGTGTTGAAGGAGGACGAGCGACGCACGACTCCGTGCACCTCGTATCCCTTCGCGAGCAGGAGCTCGGCCAGGTAGGAGCCGTCCTGTCCGGTGATGCCCGTGATGAGGGCGCGCTTTCCGGTTCCGATCTTCGTCATGAGCTGATAACACTTTCGGTGCGGGCCGGGGAGCGGCGTGCGGCTGCGAGCCGACGAAGCCACCCCTCGTAGCGGTCGATGGCGTAGTCCTCGGAGAGCACGCGGGTGCAGTACCTGCGCCCGGCGTCTCCGAACCGGCGGGACGACACGTCGTCCGAGCCGATCGCGAGAGCAGTGTCGAGAAGCTCTCGGGGGTCCCCCGACCCGATGTGAACTCCGGCCCCCGACGCACGGATCTCATGCGCCGTCGTGCTCGTGGGGTCGGTCGCGGCGAGAACAGGATTGCCGCTGGTGAAATAAGACGTCAGTTTGCTGGGAACGGCCATCTCGGCGACGCCCGGCTTCTCGTTGACGAGGAGCACGTCGGCGGCGGCGAGTGCGGACCGGAACTCGAGGTCCGGGAGCGGCCGAACGAACTGGAGACGTGAGACGCCGACGGCGGCGGCCTCGAGCTGGGGGCGCTGATTGCCGTCACCCATGAGGACGAATCGAACACGTCGTCCCTCCGCGTCCGCCAACCGCGCGGCCTCGACGACGTTCTCGAGCCCTTGCTTCGCGCCCATGTTGCCGGAGTGCAGGACGATGGTCTCGTCCTCGGCCCACCCGAACGACCGGCGTACGGCCTCCTTGTCGATGGTGCCCATCGGCTGGATGTGAGTCCAGTTGCGAATCACCTCGACCTTGGCCGGATCGACCTGCAGGTTGCTGGTGACGTGGTCGCGGAAACGGTCGTGGATCACCGACACGCCGTCCGCGGCACGGAGGATCTCGGACTCGAAGCGGGCGGCGGCGCGTGCTCCGCGGCCGTCCATCGCGCCGGTCTCGACGACGCCGAGGCTGTACAGATCCTGGACCCACACACCGACAGCGGGCCGACGCGGCGAGAGGCGCGCACGGGTGATCGCCATGGCGGTCGAGATGAGAGTGGGACTGACACAGAGCAGTACGTCGGGGCTGTTCCAGCCGCTTCGCACGGAGCGGGCTCCGAAGCTCGCCTCCATCTTGACGCGGCCCTTGGGGGTGGGCGGATCCGGAACGAGGTGGCGTCGACGGTGCACGTCGACGCCGTTGATCTGCTCGTCGGACGAGGACTGGTCGTACCCGTCCGCGATCCGCCACTCGGGATAGTGGGGCATGCCGGTGACGACATCGATCCGGTGTCCGCGCGATGCGAGGCCCTCCGCGAGCGCGGTGGTGTAAGGCGCGATTCCCGTCGTCTCGGGCGCGTAGTTGATACCCAGAATCGTGACGCGCAGGGGCTGGGCCTCGAAGGCCTCGGCGCCGTCTCGCGGCTCGGTACGGATGTCGGGGAGTGCTGTCCACTCCCGCTGCGGCGAACTGATACTGCACCTCCGGGTCTAGGTTGCTTGCGAAACCGTCCCCGAGTCGGTTTCGAGCCATTGAACCAGATTATCGGTTTCAGGACAACTGTGAAACCGCCGTACTCAGTTGTTAAAGTGTTTCCATCAGACCCGTCGGTTCGGGAACGCGGGCGCAACACGGCCCGCTGCCTGATATGTGGTCCGTCACGTGAAGGACAGGGGAATCGTCATGACATCTCGGAGTGGGGCGCACGGCACGCCTCGGTGTGCGCGATGACCGCCGATCCGTGGGCCGGCAAATTCTGCTGCCAGGTCGAGACGCTGTACGGAGACGTCGACCTCGGTGCCGTGACGAGTGTCGGCAGGGCGTGGGCGGAGGCGTGTTTCGCTCCCGGCCACCAGCCGGCGGTGCGATGGATGGTCGCCACCGGTGACTTCGACGTTCTGCCCCTGACGGATGCCGTCCACGACGCGCTCGATGCCGGTGAGCTGACGCTGACCCGGGACGGCTTCCGCGAGAGCGCGATCGCTGACTTCGTGCGGCGGGGCGACCGTCCGGACGCCGACGGAGCCTTCGACCACGCGACAGTGCACGTGGTGATCGGCGCCCGGCACGTCCGCGTCGTCTACAGCCACCTCTTCGGAGACGAGACGGTCTTCTTTCCGAAGGTGCGACGGTTGTCTCTCGCGATCGGTGGTCGAACGCTCCCCATTCCGCCGCCTCTCACGGACGAACGTGCGCTCACCGGTCTCCGCTTGCTCGGCGCCGCGGCTCAGGTCGCTGCGTCACGCCCGCGAGCAGTGGCCACGGCGGCGCGAACCATCGTGCGAGGGCGGTCGACCGACGCGGTGATGTCCCCGAGTTCCGTGACGCGACCGGCAGATCCGAACGCGGTCTTCGCGATCTGCGTGACGATCGAGACGGTGTCGGCGCCCAAGATCCCGTCGGTTCTGCTGTACTGCTCGATCCTCCGAGACCTCGCACTTCCGGCGGGCGTCATGAACCACGTCATCGCGGATCTGCGCTCCTACTCGCCCGCCCTGTCCGGTACGGGCGGCAACGCGGTGAGTCATGTGCCGTTCGTCGCGGACTGGTCCCGTGACGACCCGAGCGGCTGCGCGGCCTCGATCGCCGCTCGGTTGCGTGTGGCGGAACCGGTGGTGCGTGCGGCAGCCTCGAGGCTGTTCGGACTCGGCGCGCGGATGACGACGTCGCGGCCGTCCGTGTCGAGCGCCACCCTGGCCACCTCGATGTCCTACTACCGCGTGCCCGCGGGCCAGTCCGTCGTCCGGTCCGACGGGGATGCCGTCCACGTCACGGGGTTGCAGACGCCGGATCTGGGTGTGCTCGCGTTCAACGCGCGGGACTTCGGCGGAACCGCGGATCTGACAGTGTCGCATCGCGGTGGACTCGTCGATCGAGATCGCGTGCTCGCAGCCCTGGTCGTCAACGCTGCTCGAGTGGGGTGTCGGGTCACGTGGTCCTGGTCCTTCGACCGGCACGACCACGCTTCGTCGAGTTCGCCGATCACGGCTGTGCCGACCGAGGGCAGTTATGCATAGCCATAAACAATCCTGTAGTCTTCTTTCGAGGCAGTGATCAGGTTGCCGGTACGCATCGTCGGGGTGTAGGCGGGTCATCAGTCGGTGATTCGTCGTCCAACACGTCGAGGGGCGGTGTCAACATGGCTGGGCTCAAGTTTCGGGTGATCGCCAGCGCAGGGGACCAGGTCCTCTCCAGCGTCAGCAACGCTGTCATTCTCTTCGCGATGGCCGGTCCGTCCTCGGTCCAGGCATTCGGTGCCGCGGTCCTCGTCTTCTCGATCGTCACCGCTGCCATCGGACTCGTCCGAGGTGCCCTGGGCACACCGTTGTTGCTCATGAGCGGCGAGTCGCGTGAGGACATCCTGCGTGAAGGGTCTCGCGGTCTCGGTTCGGCGCTCCTGTTCGGTGCGGTGGTCGGTGTCGTCGCCCTCGTGGTGTCCATCGCCCTCGACGAGCCCCAGGTCGGAATCGCCTACGCGACAGCCGTTCCACTCGTGCTCGCACAGGATGTCCTGCGGTTCGTCTCCATGGCCCTGGGGGAACCGGAATCGGCGTTCGTCAGCGACGCGATCTGGGCAGTGGGTGCTGGTGCAGTACTCGTCACGACGTGGATCTCGCCGACCGCTCTGGTCATCCCCGAGATGATCTGGTTCTGGTCCATCGCAGGTGGACTCGCCCTTCTACAGCTCGCCTGGCGCACGGGTATTCGCCCGACGTTCCGTGGCCTCCGGACGTGGTGGGTCGAATTCTGGCAGCACCGAACGCGTTTCGCCTTCGAGAGCGGCGTGGATCAGATCGCCGCGATCCTCATCGTGTCGGTCTCCACCATCTTCATCGGCACCGTCGCCGCCGCATCACTGCGCGGCGCGGTCACCGTCCTCGGGCCCTTCGCTGTCCTCATCAGTTCGTTGCCTCTCATCGTCATCCCCGAGGCCGTGCGGGCAGGGCACAGCGCCAAGCAGATCTGGCGCACCCTGAGCTACGCCGCGTGGATCACGTCCGCCCTCGCCGCCACCATCGGGTTCCTGGCACCGTTCGTCCCCTCGTTCCTGGGTCGCCTGTTGCTGGGTGATTCGTGGGCCGAGGCGACACAGGTGCTGCCGTTCCTCGGACTGGAGTACGCCGCGATCTGCTGGATCGCCGGCGTCTACAACTTCTATCGGTCGCGTGGAGCGTCCGCCGAACTCCTGAAGTACCGCATCGTGCAGAGTCTGCTCGGCATCGTCATCTGCACGGGCGCAGCGGCGATCTTCCGCACTGCTGTCGGCGTGGCGATCGGGCTCGCTCTCTCGGCCACCGTGATGGCCGTGTGTCTGGTCGTCGAGGTGTACCGGAAGCAACTTCGACAGGTCGCCGCAGAGCGTCGCCCCGTGCCTGCGACCGCACTGGCAGCCCGCGGCTACGCGGAGTCGCGGTCATGACCGCCCCGTCCACGCGCCGACTGCGCCCCACCACCGTCGCCACGATGTCGAGCGGCCGGCTCGGTGCTCCGCTCCTGGCGTGCTGGGTGGCGGCGTCCATGGTCGTGCTGGTGCCCGTCGTCGTCATCGGCTTCACGCCCACTCCGCATCGCCCGGTGTGGATGGGCGCCCTCGCCGTGACCACGATCGCCGGAGTCCGCTACGCCTGGATCATCGGTGAGGGCCGTCGCCGCCTCATCGAGATGTCCTTCTGGATGTTCACCTACGTCTTCCTGGGGCTGGCCCCTCTTGCTCAGTTGCGACTTGAGCAGAACCCGCCCACCACGCCGCGTCTCGATCCGTCCCTGGACATCAAGGCCATGGTCATCGTCGTCACCGGCCTGGTCTTCTTCTGCGTCGGTCTCCTGGTCGCGCGACTGGTGTGGCCCAAGCTCCCGCCCATCGTGACCGGGGAGCGCGGAGCCGGACGTATCGATCCGCTTCGTGCGGTGGCACTGGCGGTCGTCGCGCTCGCTCTCAACGCGTACTACATCAGCCGCATCGGCCTCGGCACCTTGTTCACGAGCCGCACCGCCGTGACCGAGCAGGCGGAAGGATCGCTCGGACAGTCGACCACCGCGGTCATCATCGCCGCGGGTGCCATGATGTCGCTGCTGGTCGCGTTCATCGCCGTGGTCAAGTACTACGACACGATGACGGTGAAGGAACGGGCGTTCCTCCCGATCATCATCCTGCTGGGCGCGACACTGTGCGTCACCCTCAATCCCATCTCCAACGCGCGCTACCTGTTCGGCACCGGGGCGCTCGCGGTCGCAGCGCTGTTCGGACTGTTCGCCACCCGCGCCCGGTTCCGCGTCGTCGCGATCCTGGCAGTGGCCGCGCTCGTGCTCGTCTTCCCCCTGGCCGATGCCTTCCGCTACAGTTCGTCCGCCCAGTTCAAGACATCGAATCCGTTGGAGTCGTTGACGTCTCCGGATTACGATGCTTTCGCGCAGATCAACAACACGGTGCTGTACGTCCAGAACAACGGCGACACCGGAGGCGACCAGGCCCTGGGCGTGCTCTTCTTCTGGGTGCCGCGGTCCGTCTGGGCCGACAAGGCACCCGACACGGGCGTGCTCCTGGCGCAGAGTCGGAATTACCCCGTGGACAATCTGTCGGCGCCACTCTGGGCCGAGTTGTACATCAACGGAGGGTTCCCGATTCTCGTGATCGGGATGCTGCTGTTCGGCCTCGTCGCGGGACTGCAGGATCGCCGTATCGAGATCTCGCTACGTACGGCACGCGCACCGACGGTGCTGGCCTGCATTCTGCCGTTCTACGCCATCATTCTACTCAGAGGCTCACTGCTGCAGGCGATGTCATACCTACTCGTCATCATCGCGTGTGCCCTGTTCGTCACCGGAACCGGAAGGAACAAGGTATGACGCGGTCGGCCCTTCGGCGCGGCGACGTCCGAGCCGTCGTACTTCTCGCCATCGTCACCGTGGCCGCGGCGGGCGTGCTCTTCGCACGTGGCGCCGCTGAACCGTCCGGGACCGAATCGAGTGCGACGTCGACGTCGACGTCGGCCTCCCTCGCGCCGAGCCGAGCGACCACCGCGCTCTGGGTGGGCGACAGCTACACCGCGGGTGTGGGCCGGATCGACAACGCCTCCTACGCCCGCATCGTCTGCCTGCGCATGGGGTGGGCCTGCAACGTGGACGCCGAGGGCAGCACCGGGTTCCTCGACGACGGCGCCGCCGAGTACCAGGGCGTCACCAGCCGGCTTCCGGCCCGACTCGACTTCGACAAGGCCACCTTCGACGCGGATGCGATCATCGTCGACGCCGGACGAAACGATCTCGAGGTGCCGTTCGACGTCCTCATCGGGGCGATCGACGACTACGTCTCGGATCTTCGCGAAGGCTGGCCGGACGCGAGGATCGTGATCATCGTGCCCACGTTCATGTCCCCCGAGAAGTACGACAACTACGACGAACTCGTCGCCGGCATCGACGCGATCGCGGCGAAGGTCGGCGGGCAGGTCCTCGATCCTGTCGCGCGTGGGTGGTACGCGAACGTCGATATTCCCTCGATGCAGATCGAGGACAGGGTGCATCCCAACGCGGTCGGCAACGCGTATCTCGCGGGCGTGCTCGAGCGCGATCTCCGCGAACTCGGCCTCGGCGACCTCACCGCACCGGAAGGACCCCAGTGAACATCGCTTCGTTCTCCGCCACCGTCGGTAAGCGCTGGACGACCGTCGTCGCCGGAGTGCTTCTCGGGCTCCTGGTCGCCGTCGGAATCCTCCTGACGTCCGACACCGTCTACCGCTCCACGTCGCAGCTCTTCCTCGGTACGCCCGGGTGGGGCGGGTCCGACGACCCTGGGCAATTCGGATTCGAGTCCCTACCAGGGTGACGAGTTCACCCGGCAACGTGCGCAGACCTACGTGCGTCTGATCGAGGACATGAACTTCTCTCAGCGCGTGTCGGAACGACTCGGAGGTTCGGTGTCGCCGTCGGCGGTCGCCGCGCATCTCGATGTACGGGTGGTCCCCGACACCGTTCTGCTCGACGTCACCGCCGGTGACGCGTCACCCGACACCGCGCGGGACATGGCCGTCGCAGCCGCGGAGCAACTCACGGAGGACATCGAGACTCTCGAGACCCCAGCCGGCCTCCGCGTGGCCACCGTGCAGCCCGTGGCCGTGGGCAGCGCGACGGTGCCGACGGAACCGTCGTCTCCCCACACGGCACTCACGCTCGTCGCCGGTGTCACGGTGGGTCTGCTCCTGGGTCTGTCGGCGATGGTCGTGCGCGAGCGGTCACGGCGAACCGTGGACGACGCCGAGACGATCGTCGCCGCGACCGGTCGCCCCGTTCTCGCCACCATTCCCCACGTCACCGACGAGGCGGCGTTCGACGAGTTCCGGTACGACCTCGACTACCTGGCGCGGCGTGCGCCGTCCGGTGTCCTGGTGGTCTCCGGACCTGGATCCGGAGTCGGACGTACCGCCACCGTCGCGGGACTGGGTGCCGCGTACAGACGAGCAGGACGATCGGCGGTGATTGTCGACGCCGATTTCCGCAGTACGGGACCGGAAGCCGCGAGCGGCGGTGTGAGCGGAGTGGTGTTGGGGGAGCTCTCTCTCGCACGTGCACTCACCTCCGTCGACGGTGTCGCGCATCTCGTGAGCGGGGTTCACCCGGCCGAACCTGCACGACTTCTCGAGAACCGACGCTTCGCGGAACTGCTGGACGACCTCCGCTCGCGCTACGACGTCGTTCTCGTCGACTCGCCCGACGCCGGCCGCTTCGACGATGCCCGCACCGTCGCTCGCCTCGCGGACACGACGGTGTTGACGGCCGCTGCCGGCAGGACGTCCATCGACGATCTGGTGCGCTCGGTCGCAGACATGCGAGCGGTCGGCGTGGATGTCGCCGGCACTGTTCTCACTCATTCCCGAGGTACCCGAGCACGATTCGGCTACCTCGCTCCGCACGACGACCAGGACGCGCCGACCGCGGTGCAGACAGGAACGGTGACCCGATGAGCACACTCATCAAGAAGCTTCGCGTGAATACGCTCGTCTGGGCTGTGCCGCTGGGTGCAGTCGTCGGCGCGATACTCGCGCTGATGCTCACCGCCACCATGCCGAAGTCCTACACGGCGAGCACGGTGCTCTTCATCGGTTCACCCGCCGCGGGCGATTCGGCCGGTGCCTATCAGGGTGACCTGTTCTCCCAGCAGCGCGCAGGAACGTACGCGCAGTTGTTCACGGGCGACGACCTCGCCGTCAAGGTGAACGACGACCTCTCGCTCGGTCTGACGCCGAGCGAGCTGGCGTCCAAGGTCACCGCGGCCGCAGTCGAGAAGACCGTGCTCCTGCAGGTGGACGTGGTGGACGGCAGTCCCACGCGAGCCGCCGACATCGCCAACGCCTACGCGTCGAACTTCGCGCAGTTCGTCGGCCAGTTGGAGAACCCGACCGGCGGCGGCCAGCCCAGCTCGTTGGTCACCGTCATCACGGCAGCCGAGGCCCCTGCTGCCCCGACGAGTCCGAGCAGCACGACGAATCTCGCTGCAGGCGTCGTGGCGGGCGGTGCCCTCGCCGGCGCTGTCGTGTGGCTGCGCCGCCGCCTCGACAAGCGAGTCAGGTCTGTCGACGCGCTGTCCGAGGCCGCGGGCGCACCGGTCCTGGGACGATTGCCTGCCGACTCGGCCCGCGGCTCGACGCTCATCAGCCTGCCCGAGAACTCGACGGACGGGTACACCGAGAGTGCGCGCAAGCTGCGGACGACCGTGCAGTTCGTCGACGCGGACAAGCAGAAGGAGTCGCTCGTCGTCACCGGTGTCGGTGATTCCGCGGCGTCGCGTGAGGTGGCGGCGACACTGGCGCTTCTGCTCACCGAGACGGGGAGGACGGTGGTGCTCGTCGATGCAGATCTGCGCGAGGCGTCACTGCACCGGTACGTCGGAGCACCGGATGCTGCCGTCGGTCTGACCGATGTGCTCGCGGGTGCGATCATGGTCGAGGACGCGGTGACCACCGTTGCCGGTGGACGCCTGTCCTTCCTCGCTGCCGGTTCGGCGTCGTCCACTCCCGGCGAGGACATCGCCGCGAATCTGATGCGCACCGTTCTCGCCGAACTCGCACGCACTTACGACCACGTCGTCGTCGCTGCCGCTGCCGCCGATGCCTATGCCGATGCTGCGGTGCTGTCGCACGACGTGGACGGAACTGTGGTGGTCGTCCGGGAGGGTGCATCGACCGCCGCGCAGGTCTCCACTGCCGCGCGCGCCCTGCGGTCGACGGGTGGCACCCTGTACGGGACGGTGCTGGTCGCGAAGACGGGTTCGTCCGCGACGACCGTGTCGAACGCGCCGACACGAGTCGCCCCTTCTCACACCTCGATTCCGGAACAGTCGCCGGTCGCTGTGAGCCGTACCCGGCGAACGGAGGTCGACCACCACACCCCGGCCGATCGTGTGTTAGGCCGTGACGACGTCGTCCGTGACGACGTCCGCCGTTCGGCCGACGGGGTGGCGCGGGAGCGCCGCGACGACGATCGCTGGGTCTCCGATCACGACCGCTTCTCGGCGAATCGCAAGGTCGAGGACGCGATCACCGATCCGTTCCCGGCTGTCACCGCCGAGGAGGCCGGTGCTGTGCCGTCCGCGATGGAGTGGGCGCCGGCGGCCCCGGTGCGGCGCCACGTCCCGTCTCGCCCGTTCCCCCGCGCAGCGCTCCCGGCGGCGTCCGAGGCACCCGCGCCCAGGTCCGCAGATGTCGTCGACAAGGACGTCGTCAGCACGTCGGGCGAACAGGATGTCGATGTCTCCGCGTCGTCGAGCGACGAGGCGCCGTCGGACACCCTCGGCGACGGACCGGACGACACCCGTGACGAGAGCGGCAGCGAGGACGAGACCACGACCACTCGGCAGATCACGCGTCGTGGAGCACCTCGATCCCGCGCAGCGAACGGTCAGCCGGTCGCCGCTTCCGGGCGGGCACGCGGTAGATCGCGGTGACACTCGGCTCCCTCGTGTCCGGACGGCGTCGTCCGGTCGGACGGCGTCTTCTCGTCGTCGCCCTGATCGTCCTGTCCGCGTCGTCGTCGGCATGCTCGACGGCGATCTCGGTCGACGGCCCGGCCGGGCTCGACGGCGCGACCGTGGTCGGTGCGCCGGACGCGACACCGGATCAGACCCTGCCGTTCGACGTCCCCGCCGAGCGAGATTCTCCCAAGAAGGTCTTCGCTCACTACTTTCCGCCGTACCCGATCTCGTTGGACAATGTCGACCCCGCCGAGGACTACTACGCGACGCACTATCTCGATCCGGCCGGTGAGGACGGGAAGTATGCGGACGTCGGCGGTTTCCTCCGGGACCGACCGTTGCCGCGAGCACCCCGTCCCGAGGCCGACTGGGTGAATCAGGATCTCCAGGACGAAGTGCGACAGGCCGTCTCGGCGGGAATAGACGGCTTCTCGGTCGATGTACTCGCGCCGATGGAGACCGGGTCGTTCTCGGTGGCCTCTCGACCCGCTGCATTGCTCGCGGCGGCGAACGCGGTCGACCCGGCGTTCTCGATCATGCTGATGCCCGACATGTCGGGGGTGTTGGCCGACCTCTCTCCTGTGGAGCTGGCGGACGAGATGGCGGCGCTCGCGCTGTATCCGTCGGCCTTCCGAGTCGACGGTTCCATCGTGATCAGTCCGTTCCGGGCGGAGGCGAAGTCGCCGCAGTGGTGGGAAGACTTCGGCGCGGCGATGGCGACCCGACACGGTCAGAAGGTCGCACTCGTTCCGGTGTTCGTGGACTCGAGCACCGATCTCGCCGCGTATTCGTCAGTCTCGTACGGATTGTCGTCGTGGGGTGCCAGAAACCCTGCCTTCAATCCGTCCGACGACGCCGGCCCGCAGTCTCCCTTGGGTCAGGCCGCGGAAGCGCACAGACTGGGCAAACTGTGGATGGCACCCGTGTCCGTTCAGGACGTTCGGCCGAGCCAATCGATCTTCGACGAAGCGTCCAACACCGAGAACCTCCGCGCGACCTGGCAGAACGCGATGGCCGGTGACGCCGAGTGGGTGCAACTGGTGACCTGGAACGATTACAGCGAAGGCACGTCGTTCGCGCCGAGCGTGCGGCACGGGTGGTCGTTCCTCGACATCTCCGAGTACTGGCTGTGGTGGTTCAAGTCAGGTGATCCGCCTGCGATCGTGCGCGACACCGTCTACCTCACCCATCGCACGCAGCTGGTCGGCGCACCGACTCGATCGGCCGAGGCGGCACCGATGGTCCTGCGTTCCGGTGGTACGCCGGCGTCGGACGAGGTGGAAGCTCTCGTGTTCGCGACATCCGAAGCCTCGGTGACCATCCGAACATCCGCGGGGGAGACGACCTGTACGGTCCCCGCGGGCGTGGGGGTCTGCACAGCGGCCCTCGCTCCGGGCGTCGTGTCCGTCATCGTCGACCGCGACGGAAATGACGTCGCTCGTGTGGATTCGCCGTTCGTCGTCGAATCTTCGCCCGACGTGCAGTCCCTTGACTACGTCGCGGTATCCAGTCGGCGCTAGTTTCCGCATGGCCGTCTCGTGCAGGCGGTGAAAAAAAGAACTGACGCCTTTTTCGAATATGTGCGTGTCATTAATGCGCAGCGCTCCTGCGCGCTAAGTTGCATTTCATGAGCACAGTGGCGTGGTTGTTCGACGCAGGTTCCGACGATGCGTGACCGAACCGTTCGGAACAGCGTCCGCGCAGGTCTCGACGGGCGATGGCCGCGCGGAATGCGACCGACCGTGCTGGTTGCTGCGACTGCGATGCTGGTGGTCAGCCTCGTACTGCCGACCGAGGATCACGTACCGACCTCGGATCAAGACGTGATCGCGACGGCTTACTCGGCACCGGCAATGCCCGTCGACATACCCACGTCCGCGAGCCCGAAGAAAGTATTCGCCCATTACTTCCCTCCATATCCGGTGTCTATAGACAATGCGGCACCGGCCTCCGACTACTACGCCACTCAATACCTGAATCCCAACGGTGAGAACAACAAGCATGCCGCCTACGGGGGTTTTCTCCGCGATCGTCCGATTCCACGCGCTCCACGCAGTGGGAGCGACTGGAAGATTCAGGATCTTCGGCAGGAAGTCAGCGACGCACGCAGTCGCGGCATCGACGGATTCACCGTCGACATCCTGGTCAGGTCGTCGAGCACCAATCCGATCGCACCCGTCACGCGTCAGCTGATCGACGTGGCGGGTCAGACGGGCGGGAAGTTCTCCGTGGTGCTGATGCCCGACATGAACGGTGAGCTCGGCGCACTCACGCCCGACGGAATGGCCGATGAGTTGGCTCAGTACGCGAAATTGCCTGGTACGTACAAGCTTTCGGACGGCCGCCTCGTGGTGTCGCCGTTCTATGCCGAGCGCAAGCCGGCGAGTTGGTGGTCGAGCTTCCTCACGTCGATGCGGAACCGATACGGAATCACCGTGGCGTTCGTTCCGACCTTTCTCGACGCCCCGTCGAACATCGACGCCTTCGCATCGATCAGTTACGGCATGTCGAACTGGGGTGGCCGCAACCCTGCGTTCAACCCCACGGCGAACACGAATCCCTACTCGCCGGTGGCGATCGCCAACAGGGTCCGCTCGCTCGGCAAGATCTGGATGCAACCGGTGTCCTTCCAGGACAGTCGGCCGAATCAGAGCATCTACGACGAAGCGCAGAACACGACGAATCTCCGGAACACCTGGGACATCGCCATCTCCACGAACAGCGAGTGGGTTCAGCTCACCACGTGGAACGACTACAGCGAGGGGGCCACTTTCGCACCGTCGGTGCGGCACGCCTGGGGCCCACTCGACCTCAGCGCCTACTACCTCGTCCGATACAAGTACGGCAGCTACCCGGCGATCCGGAGAATCGGACTGTTCGTGTCGCACCGTACCCAGCTCGCGTCCGCCAAGCCCTCGTTCCCCGAGACGAGACTCATGACGTTACGGCAGGGCAGCAGTCCTGCGCGAGACACGGTGGAGGCGCTCTCGTTCGGCAACTCACCTGCGCAGGTGAGCATCACCGTGGGCTCAGCGACCACCATGTGCACGGTGCCGGCGGGTGTGGGTGTCTGCACGGCGCCCCTGACTCCCGGCAACGTCAGAGTCGTGATGAGGCGCAACGGTTCCACGGTGCAGTCCGTCTCCTCGTCTCAGACGGTGGTCGCGAACCCGTACGTACAAACGCTGGACTACACGGTCACGAGCAGCAGGAAGTGACTCAGGCACACACGTCCGCTGCCGGCGGTTCGCCGCGGAACCGTGCTTCGAACCAGATCGCCGTCTCCGCGCCGGGATCGAGATTGTCGTGACCCTGGCCCTGACGGACGATGTGATCCACGGAGTAGCCCATCGCACAGGCCTTGTCGATCGCACCGGCCACCCACTGTGGCTTGACGGTCTCGTCCTGATCGCCGTTGACGACGAGGATGGGACCGGCTGCTGATCGCCTCGGCAGTTCGATCTCGCCGAGCCAGTTCTCGAGGCGATCGGCCGCCTCTGCCGTCGACGGAACCGTGTCCGACGGGTTGATGTACTGGATCTTGTCCGCGCGGCGGGCGAGAGCGGCGGTGTCGGCCATGCATGCCGTCCAGGAGGACGAATCCTGTGCGAGCACACCATGGAGATAGTCCGCCGGCACTGCGTCCGGCACGGCAGCGGTGAGGCCCGAGACGAGGAATGGGAACCCGACCTGCTGGTCACGCGTCATGAAGCGTGACGATGCGAGGGTTCCCTGCTCGGTGAGGTCCAGGGCGGGAGCGAGAGCGACGGCGCCGACGAACGACAGTTCGGGGGCGTAGAAGTCGGCGAGTTCGGCCGCTGACCACGCTGCCTGGCCGCCCTGCGACACACCCATCGCAGCCCATTTGTCGGACGCCACCGGTGTCTCTGCGCGTGCTGCGCGCACGCCGTCGATCATGTTGTACGCACTCGTGTTCGGTTCGAGGTAGGGGTGAACGGGGGAGGACCCCGGCCCCTGATATCCGAGCCCTTGGTAGTCCGTCATGACGGCCACGTAACCCAGCTTCATGAGAGGGACGATGGTGGACGCGTATCCCAGAAGATCGGGATAGGCGGACGGTGCACAGTCCGCCGTGACGCCCGTCGTGCCGTGTCCGAAGGAGACCACGGGGCGGGATCCGTTCGGAGCGGGTGCATCCGGCGTGAAGACGATTCCCGACACCGCGGTCGGTCGGCCGTCGAGGCCCGATGTCGACCAGTAGACGATGCGGGTGGCCGTTGCGCCCACTGCCGTGATCGACGGATCGATGTCCTCCACCGGCTCGGAGGAGATCACTGTTCCCCGTTGGGCGGCGGTGTCGCCGTCCAGGGTCGGGAGTGGTTGTTGCACAGGCGCTGCTGGTGCGGCCGGCGCCTCGGACGAGCAGGCGGCCGTCGTCGCGGTGAGCATCGCGAGCGCGAGAACCATGAGGGTCCGGTGGGAACGGGGTGTCATATCAGAGTTTCTCGGCGCCCAGCGGCGCCGCGGAGGTGAAAGGGGTGGGGGAAGCGCCGCCGACGGTGTCGCCGACGACGGTCAGAAGATGCTCGAACATGGTCTCTCGGAGATCACGGTGATAGAGCGAGTGGTCCCCACGATCGAAGATCGCCACCTCGGGTCGCAGCCCGCGTCGGCGGAGCCGCTGCAGAGCAGAACGACCGCGACTGGCCTCGAAGAGCGCCGTGTCCTCGGGCGACAACAGCGTGACCGTTCGCGCACCGCCGGCGGCGAGTGGTCCGAGCACGACCTCGGGCGCGTTGACCAGCCCCATGGCACCGAGCGCTCGCCAGCCCGGGTCCGGCAGCGTGTCACGCACGGCGTGCACTCTGTTCCGCACTGCGCGGGCGAGGTGGAACAGTCTCGTCACCATCGCGGAATCCAGCGCGTCGACGTGTGCGGCCTTGATGGGCACCCTCGTGTTGCGGAACGACCACTTCGCCATGTTCATCATGACCACCGCGGCGGCGCCGTTCTCACGGGCAGCGAAGGCCGAGTGCCACGAACCGGAACAGATGCCGGCGTGCACCGTGGCCTGCGCCGGTGCTTCCACACTCTCGGCCACGTGCCGGACGTCGTCGCGCGCGTCGGCCGACGTGGGTGCCGTCGACTCCTCCGACGCAACGTCACCGCTGTCGCCCGTTCCGCGACGGTCGTAGCGCAACGCGCCCACTCCGCGGGACGCGAGCAACCGACCGCCCTCCACCCAGAGTCGAGCGGGACCGATTCGGTGCTCGGCGGCAGTCTGGTGCAGAACGACCACCCCGTCCTCCGCGCGGTGGCCCGCCGCCTGAGTGGCGAAGGACAGGAGACGGTCCGGTCCCCGGTACCCGATCGTCTCGATCACCGGCGCACCCTCCGCGGTGAGCCCCACTGCGGCGTCGTGTCGGACCGCCACGTCGACGGGGGCACGAACATCCGATGCTCCGACGGAGACCCACTCCGCGATCTCGGAGAAGACGGTGGTGGGAACCGAGAACACGAAACTGGGCGGGTTGACGAAGGTCTCGAGTCGAGAGGAGGTGATGCAGCTCGCTCCCGACGCAGCGAGGAGTCCGGTCACCGCCTTTCCTGTCCTGTCCGCCTCCCGGACCACGGCGAGAACACGAGGTGCAGCGGCGGCGGCGATGCCGCCGTCGAGCGACATGGACGAGAGTCGATCGACGGTGTCCTGCGCGAACGACCCACCGATGAAGGAGACTCGCCCGTCCGCAGCGACGTCCTCGCCGACCATGACGCTGTACTGAGCCCTCTGCTCCCGCACGTAGCGCCGGCCGGAGATCACCGGGTCCAGAAGGACGAGGGAGGCGAGTGGCTCGATGTCCCGGAGGACCTGAGATGCCAGGAGTGCTCCCGCCCGAACTCCGACGACGGACACCGGGGCGTCGACACAGGACCGAACGTGGTCGACAGCTTCGCGCACGCTGTCGAGCCACCCGTCCATCGCTTCGGGGTCGGACTGCATTCCCGCCGAATCGCCCAGCCCTCGGTAGTCGAATCGTAGGACGAGGAAGCCGGCTCGACCGAGAAGCTGAGCGAGTTGGCGTAGTCCGCGATAGGTGGGGATGTGCTCGCGCGCGATGGGCGAGCAGATGACGACCGCGCCGCGCGCCGTCCCCGATACAGGAATGTGCATGCTCCCGAACAGGGAGCTCTCGGGTGGGCCGAACCACGTGTCGACGGTCCGGACGGCCTGACTGCTCGCCTGTCGCGCCGAGGTCGCCTGCACCGCGGTGAGGCCGACAGGGCGGGAAACGTGGTCGGTCGACGATCGCACGGGTTCGTGCGTGGTGAACGCGTGTCGAGTCATCGGTATGCCCTTCGCTCCTGGACCAAGCAGTCTGACGGTATTCTATCGTCAATCAAACATACCGAACGACGATGTTTCTTTCATTATTCCGCGGACGTCACCGGCAATCGGGTGCCGCACGGCACGTCGTCGCCGGTCCGCGCTGGTCCTCCCATGCCCGGATTGGTACTGTCGGGCCGAAACCGCGGGGTGTTCACAGTCGAAAGTCGGCCGAGCAGGGACCACGATCTCGTGACAGGGAAAGGCTGAGGCATGACTGCCGTGTACGGGATCAGTGTGGGAGCCGCCGCGCTTCGTCTCGTGCGGACGGATTCCGATGCGATAGAGGCCGGGACGGTCGCGTTCGAGATGAGGGTCGTCGACACGGTCGAACGCCCGACGGCGAGTGACGTCCGAGACGCTGTTCGCTCTCTGCCGACGGACGGCGACTGCGTGCGTGCCACGGTCGCGGTTCCCGAAAGTCGGCTGGCCGAGGTGTCCGCTGCGGTCGGGGACTCGACCGTCGCCGTGGTGGACGACACGCGCGCGGCACTCGCTTTCGTCGAGTTCGCTTGGCTGGCCGACGGTTACCGGACTCTCGCACTCGTGGACGCCGGCGCGACGGGCACGTCGGTCACCATCGTCGACACCGAGGCCGGACGTCGCACCGAGACGGAACGATCCTCCGCTGGTGCCGGGCGAGCCCTGGATCGGATCGTGGTCGATCATCTGCTCGACGCCCAGATCGTCGATCGCCCCGGATCCGAGGACGCTGAACGGGAGTTGGTCACCTTCGCTCGATCGGTGAAGGAATCTCTGTCGACGAGCGTGCTCGCGCGTGCGTCCGGCGGTGCGATCGAACTGATGAGCCGAGACCAGCTGAACGCACTCTCGGGCGCGACGATCGCGGCATGCGCCGACATGGTGACGGACGCTGCGTACCGGTGCGGACGCCCGGTCGACGTCGTCGTGTTGATCGGCGGGACCGCGCGTATGCCGGCTCTGCGCGATGCCCTCGAGAGCCGTGTCGGCGTTCCGGTCGTCGTCCCGGACGAGCCCGAGGCGGTGGTCGCCAAGGGAGCCGGGTTGCTGGCGGGGCTCGGTCCGTCACCCGACGACACCACCGAGCTGAGCGTCGCCGGGTGGTTGGGCGAGGATGCACCGACGATCGAGCCCGGAACGGCACGGCAGTCGTCGTCGTCGCTCGAGCAGCCCCCCACCCCGGGGTCGTCGCGCGAGGAGACCGACACGGTCGACGGAGTCCTCGAGCCGTTGCCGTTCTCTCGATCGGAATCGGACAGCGTCGATACCGAGGCCATCGAACTCGCCCACATCGTCGACGACGTGGTCTCCACGGTCCCGTCGGCACCTGCGGGCAGCCCTTACGATTCGCCGACCCGTCCGTTCCACGCCGTCGCCGACCGCCCCGCGTCTCCTATAGGGACCCTGGATCCGCCGGCCGAGGGTGGGGAGACGCCGCCTTCGACACCGTCCTCGATGCGCCTTCCCCGCGCTGCCGCGATGGTGCTGACCGTCCTCGCCGTGGCCAGCGGTGTGCTGTGGGCCGTGGTTCGCCCCGGCGTCGAGGTCGAGGCCGCGCCCGCCACTGTCGCCGACGCCGTTCCGGCCGTCACCACGACGACGACGGAGCCCACCACGACCACGCCCGCTCCGCGCATCACCACGACCACCACCGAGCCGACGACCACACAGCCCCTGATCGACGACGAGGAGGAGCCCGCGTACGTCCCGCCGCGGACCTCCACGCGGATCCCCACCGTCGACCCGCCTCTCGACCCCACCACGGAATCGGCCGCCCCGAGCGCCGCGGTGCAGGTCCCGACGCCGACCACACGTACGAATCCCTTCGAACTCACGGTCCCGCCGATCTTCGATCAGCTGCCCATTCCGGGGTTCTGAGCGGCTAGAGTGCAGCGACCACCTCAGGAGATCGCCGATGACCGGTACCACCACGCCTTCCTCGATGTCCGCCTCGTTGGGCGCGGACGCAGCGCAGCACGTTCCGCATCCCGTTCATCGCGGTGATCGGATCTGGTCTCAGACCAACTGTTACGTCGATCTGTGGATCGAGCTGGTGCACGCGCTGAAGGCGGATCCGATTCCTGCCATGGCCGTGGTCCTGAGTACGGACTTCGACGGTCGGCAGTGGGACTTCGTCAAGTTTCAGCCCGAGGACATGCGCGCTCTCCTCGGAATTCGCATCGATGAGATGAATGTCTGGAAGCCGTTCTGGCAGCACATCGTCGAGAACCTCGAGGACGGTGTCCTCTGCACGGTGGAGGTGGACTCCTACTTCCTGCCGGACACGGACGGCATCAACTATCACATCGAGAGTTCCAAGACGACCATCGTTCCGGTCGTCGTCGACACCGATGTGGAGCGCATGGAGTACTTCCACAACAGTGGTTACCACGTCGTGCAGGGCGAGGACTTCCGTCGCGTCCTGTCGCTCGATGCCCCGGTTCCGTTGCCGCCCTACATCGAACGCATCGGCATCGACCGGGATCGCTTGGCACTCGGCGCCACTCACGACGACATCGATCTCGCGGTCGCACGGTCCCACGTCGCGCGTCGGCCCCGCCGGAATCCTGTCGCGGCTCTCGGTGACCGCGTGCAGGCGGACATTCCGTGGATCCAGCAGGCCGGTCCCGAGCAGTTCCACCTCTGGTCGTTCGGAACCCTGCGCCAGTGCGGATTCACGGCAGAACTCGGCGCCGACCTCGCTCGGTACCTCGAGTCCCGAGGCGTGGCCGGCAGCGATGCCGCCGTGGCTCCGTTCCTCGACGTCGCCACCGGGGCGAAGTCTGTGCAGTTCAAGATGGCGCGCGCCGCTCGGGGGCGCGCGGTGGACGTGACCGGCGCGCTGCACGAGATGGCGCAGTCGTGGCAGTACGCCACCGACACGCTGGCCTCCGCGCTACATGCCTGAGGCGCGGTACGACCCTGTCGCGTCGAGCTCCTGGACCGTGATCGGCTCGGCCGCAGGTGCGTTCGAGGCACCGTCCGCCGTGCTCGGCGATCCCACTCCCGCCGTGGTCCCGGGTACGGTCGCATCCGCTCTGGGGCCCGAGGTCGACGCGGTGCTCGACGCTCGCGACTGGTGGTACGGCACGACCGTCGACCTCCCGGCCGGGACGACCCTGATCACGTTCGACGGTCTCGCGACGCGTGCCGAGGTGTGGGTGGACGGCGAGCTCCATGTCCGGAGCGAGTCGATGTTCGTACCGGTGGACGTCGAGATCCGCTGTGAGGCAGCTCGATCCGTGCGCCTCGATCTGGCGTTCCGAGCTCTCGACGCTGTGAGCACTCCACGGCGGCCCCGTGCCCGGTGGCGGTCGTCGATGCTGGATCGGCAGTCTCTGCGCTGGATCAGGACGTCGGCGCTCGGACGGGCGCCCGTGTTCGTGGGTGCGCCCGCACCGGTCGGGCCGTGGCGAGCGGTCCACGTCACCGACCCGGACCGACGAGCGTTGCGGGTGACCGGCACCCTCGTCCAGGACGGCGCCGTCCTCCGCGTACGCGGAACCGCACGACCAGGCGAACGCTTCTCGGTGTCCGTCGCGGACACGACCGGATCGGTCACTGCAGGTGCCGACGGAGCGGTCGACACGACGTTCCCGGTCGACGGGGTGACACCGTGGTGGCCGCACACGCACGGTGAGTCGCATCTGTACGAGGTGCGGGTCGACGGTGAGATGCTGTGTCGCACAGGTTTCCGCTCAGTCGCCTTCGATGTCGGATCCGGGGAGCTGACGGTCAACGGTGTGGCGGTCTTCTGTCGCGGCGCGTGCTGGGTGCCGCTCGATGTCCGCAGTCTGCAGAACGATCCCACGACGCTCGAGGCCGCCCTGGACTCCGTGGTGGCGGCAGGGCTGAACATGCTCCGCTGCACGGGCACGATGGTCTACGAGGACGACGCCTTCTTCGACGCGTGTTCACGCCGCGGCATCCTGGTGTGGCAGGACCTGATGGTGACCACCATCGACCCACCGGAGACGGACGAGTTCACCGAACTGGTGACGGAGGAAGTGCGACACCTCCTCCGGTCGACCTCGCATCATCCGTCACTGGCGGTGCTCAGCGGCGGCAGCGAGACGCATCAGCAGCCGACGATGGTGGGTCTCGAGCCCCCGGACTTCGTCATGGCGCTACTGGACGACGTGGTTCCCGGCATCGTGAAGGACGAGCGACCGGAGCTGGCGTACGTGCCGTCCACTCCGTACGGGGGTCCGCTGGCCACCCACGTGGGAAGCGGCGTGGCGCACTACTTCGGCGTCGGTGGCTACCTGCAACCGCTGTCGGATCTGCGCCGGGCGGGGGTGCGCTTCGCCGCCGAATCACTCGCGTTCTCCGTGCCACCCGAGCGTCGTGCAGTCGACGACATGTTCGGATCGGCGGCCGTCGCCGGGCATCATCCGGTCTGGAAGGCCGCGGTCCCGCGCGACCGCGGATCGTCGTGGGACTTCGAGGATGTCCGAGACCACTACGTGCGCACGGTGTTCGGCGGTGGATCCCGCCTCGATTCGTCGCGACGATCCGGAGTTGTACCTGGACTTCGGGCGTGCGGCGATCTGTGAGGCGGTGAGCGCCGCGTACGAGTTCTGGCGCAGCTCGGCGTCGCAGTGCCACGGGGCCCTCGTACTGACGTACCGCGACACTGCTCCCGGCGCGGGCTGGGGACTGACGGACGTGGCCGGTCGTCCCAAGGCCCCGTGGTGGGCTCTGGCGCGCGCGGCCCGGCCGGTGACCATCCTGATGACGGACGAGGGGATGGACGGGCTGCGACTCGAGGCCGTGAACGACAGCGAGTCTGCGCGTGCCCTCACGTTGTCCGTCTCGGCGCACACTCGCAGCGGGGTCGTGGCAGCGGAGGGGCACCGCGAGATCACGGTTCCGGCGCGAGGGAGTGTCGTCGTGAGCGCAGACGAGATGGTGGGTCGTTTCACCGACGCCACCCATGTACATCGCTTCGGAGCGCGCACCTTCGACGCGATCCGTGCGACCCTCTCCGACGGCACGACAGGGCTCGTCGCAGAGAGTGTGCATCTCGTGGGTGGTCCGATGGTGCCGCGGCAGAACGACATCGGACTCGCAGCGACCGCGGACATCGACGATGCCGGCCGGCGACACGTGGAGGTGAGCACACGTTTCGCGGCACAGTACGTGTGCCTGGACATGGACGGATGGCTGCCGCAGGACAATTGGTTCTCGTTGGCGCCGGGAACGACACGGCGAATTCCGCTCACGCCGTCCGGGTCCGGTGACAAGGCACCGTCCGGTCACGTGCGTGCACTCAATGCGGAGGCGAGAGCGCGCATCGAGAATCGGTGACGCGCTCTCGCCTCCGTCGGTTCGGACCTCCCTCAACCCAGGCCCGAACCGGTCAGTGAGCCCCCCCGAGCTCCGTCAGGAGAGGCGGAGGCTGCCCGGCCACCGCGAGGTGTCCAGGCCGTGTGTGCGCACCATCGCGAGGGCGATGCGCTCCATACCGAAACCGACACAGGCACTGTGGGCCTCGTTGCCGTCCGCGGTGCGAATGTCGAAGGTCTGACCGAAGTGGTCGCGGTGGCAGTTGCACGAGACCACCGCGGTGCCCTCGTCCAGGTCGCCGTAGAGGCGGACCACGAGCTCGGTCTTGAGGTTCTCGTTGCGCTGGTTCGCGGCCAGCATGCGTCCCGCGCGACCGAAGAACGGGTCGTTGGCGATGACAGGGGAGGCGTCGAGCCCGAGGTCGGCCAGCACCGTCATGCCGCGCTCGATCCACGACTCACGGTGTTCGACGGCCTGGTCGGGGGTGCCGACCTGGACGAACTCGTGCATCCGGAACGCCTGCATGCGAGCAGGATCCACGGCGGGCTCGTGCCGGAAGCAGTACCCGTAGACGTCGAGCATGGTGCCGCCGTCGGGAAGCTGACCGGTGAGCATGGAGTAGGACGGGTGGCACGCGGCCGACACCAGCATGGTGCCGGCGGACTCGAGCCAGTGGTCCCAGTCCTTGCCCTCGGACCGTGCCGCGAGCAGCTCGGCGTGGGCCTTGTTGTCGCCGGAGAAGGTGGTGATGGCGCCGGTGAGGTTGGGGAACGACGCGATGTAATCGGTCTTCTCGAATGCGTCGCGCGGGAACACCGGTGGGAATCGGAAGCGGCGCAGCGCATTTCCGTGTGCGGCAGCGCCTGCGGCCTTCACCTTGGAGTCGATGAGATCGATGATGTCCTCGAACTCGCCCGAGCGGCCGTACAGACCGTCGAGGGAGCTGGGGACGAGGAGACCGGCGCCGACGAGCTGATCGCGGAAATCGGCACGGGCCAGATCGAGATCGGAGACCACGTCGCGGTCGAGTGTGGAGGTCATGGTCAGATCCCCTTGTAGACGAGCGAGAGCTGGGCGTTGTGGCCGAGGATGCGCTCGTTGCTCACCATGATCGCGGAACCGTGCGAGTCGCGGAGGTGGCGGCTCATGCGCAGTTCACTGTCCTCGCGGTAGCCGGCGATGCCGCAAATGAGTAGTGCGCGCGCGACGATGTCGATGAGCAGGTTCGATGCGGTGACCTTGACGTTGTTGATCTGCAGTGCGAAACCGATCGCGCCGAGGGCCTCGGCATCGTCGGCGATCGCGTCGAAGGTGTCGCCCGCGCGGAACACGGTGTCGGTGAGCTGCTGGTGCACGACGAGCAGTTCGGCCAGACGTGCGGCGGCCGGAGGAGTGACACCCGGAGTCTTGCGCGCGGCTTTCTGCACCGACTTGCGAGCCTTCCGCACAGCGGCGTCGGCGATACCCAGCCAGGCGCCGCCCCACAGGACGTGGGCGGTCGGCAGCATCGTGCGAGCCGAGATGTCACCGTAACTGTCGGGGAGGACCCACTGGGCGTCTCCGGAGGCGTGCAGCATGAAGCCGGGGCTGCAGGTGCCGCGGAAGCCCATGGTGTCCCAGGTGCCGGTCTTCTCGAGCGTGAGGTCCGCTCGCTGACAGGCGACGAGGACCTGGTCGCTCGGAGCACTGTCGACCGAGCGCCGTGCTGTCGCCAGGACGACGTCCGAGTACTCGCCGTACGAGATGACGGGGGCGTTCTTCGTGAGCGTGTAGCGGTCGCCGTCGTACTCCACCGCGCACCCGCTGGTGCGGACGTCGCCACCGATGTTGATCTCGGTGGTGGCCGACGCCACGAGGAGCTGCTCGTCGACGATGCGACGCAGAAGAGAGCGAATGGCATCCGACGTCAGGCCGTGACGCGACAGGCTCATCACCTGGGTGTGGTGCATCGCGAAGATCATGGCCGTCGACGCGCACTCACCACCGAGCGCGCGCGACACGGCCGCCAGCTCACTGAGCGTGTAGCCGCCGCCGCCGAGCGACGAGGGGATGGACGCGGACAGCAGGCCGCCGGCACGCAGCGCGTCGACCGACTCGGTGGGGAAGCGGGCTTCCCGGTCGATGGCATCGGCGTGCGAACGCACCACCGCGAGTACCTCGTCCAGGGGCAGCGGAGAGGGGGTGGAGTCGACGAGGGCGCCGGCGGGGAAATCCTCGAGTGTCGTCATGGTGATCAGGCCAGCTCGGCGACGGCGTCGGCGATGGACGCGACGCTGGCGAAGGTGGACTTCTGGAGCAGGCGGTCGGGGAACTCGACATCGAACTCGTCCTCGAGCGCGATCATCACGTTCACACTGGCGTGCGAGGTGAGGCCGGCGTCGTACAGATCGTCCTCGTTGCCCACGGACGCGATGGTGACGGGCAGCTTGCCGTACTTGCCCAGAACCTCACGGATGCGGTCGATGTCCTCGACGGTCAGTGTGTTCATTCGATGTTCCTCACATGTGTCGATGTGCCTTGCCTCTGCGATGAACAGACGCGTAGGTTCCCGAACCCAGTGAAAACAATACACGAGAATGTTTTTGTGACAAATACATACCGTGAGACGACCGGAGGTGCTGTGCTGGGGCGTCAGCGCGCGGAGTGCCGACCGCTCACGGGGGCGCGTCCGCGGGGCGGCCGGGCGAGCATCACGGCGATCGCGGTGGTGAGCGGAACGGAGAGCGCGAGCGCCGTGCCGCCCACGCACGAGCGGACGATCTCGATGGCCACCGCGTCTCCGGTCAGGACGTTGCCGAACGAGCGGCCGGCGACACTGAAGAGCAGCAGCAGCGGCAGCGCGCCACCCGCGTAGGCCAGGACGAGCGTGTAGACGGTGCTGGCGATGTGGTCCCGCCCGACGCGCATCGCGGACGTGAAGATCGACCGCCGGGTGGCGTCGGGATCGAGTGCCGCGAGTTCGAACGCTGCCGACGCCTGGGTGATCGTCACGTCGTTCAGTACGCCGAGCGATCCGATGATGAACCCGGCGAGCAGCAACCCGGTGATGCTGACGTGGTCGAGATAAGCCTGCACGTCGGTGTTCTGTTCCTCCGACAGACCGGTCACCCGGGTCAGCCTGATGGCCGCTTCGGACAGTCCCGCGGCGACGCCCATCGACACCACGGTGCCGAGCAACGCCGAACTGGTCCGCAGATTGGGCCCGTGCGCCAGATACAGCACGCCGTAGAGGATGACGGTGCCGCCGACCAGGGCGACGAGGATGGCGGACCGGCCGTCGAGGATCGCGGGGAGCACGAAGCCCACCAGCACTCCGAGCGCGAGACCGAGTCCGAGCAGGGCGCGCAGCCCGCGCCACCGTGCGACCACACAGATGACGACGGCGAAGACCGCGACCACCAGCAGCAGCGGCGTGGTGCGGGAGTAGTCGTCGAACCCGTAGATCGCGGTCCCGCTGTCGTCGGTGCCGCGGACGAGGCGGATCTCCTCGCCGACGCGCAGATCGGGGGTGCCCGGCCCGGGCGTCACCTCGAGCAGGGTGCGGGTGCCCTCGTTCACGCCGGTGTCGATCGAGACGATGCTGCGGTTGCACTCGAAGCCCGAGACGGTGGGCGGAGTGGGGGCGCCGCTGAAGACGCGCCCGTTGGACGAACTGCCGCACGGACCGATGTCCTGCGACACCACGGTGCCGTACTCGGTGGCCACGACGCCGCCGGCCGCGCTCTGGAACGGCGCGGGGACCTCGACGGTGCGATCGCTGGGCCACAGCAGCACCACGCCCACGATCGCGGCGATGCCGACGACGGCGAGGATGCCGAGCACCAGTCTCGCGGCGATCTTCCCGATGGGGGCGGGACCGGAGCTGTGTCCGTGGCCGTGTGTCACCACGCCAACACTATCGGTGGCGCGGAGAAGGGATTGGGGGCGCGAGCGGTGCGGGACGAAAGCGGGTGGCGGGGAAGCAGGGGGGGTGTCCCCCGCCACCGACCGAGCGGCCCACCGGGGGGGTGGGGGGCCGTTCGGCGCTTTCGGAACCCCGAAGGGCTCATGTACGAACATACCCGCGAACGCACGGTTCGATCATCACGGGGTTGAAAAATGTGCCCGAGACGTTGTGTTGTGTCACACAGCGCGGTGTATGGCACTGCGCGTCACACCAAGTGCAGGTCAGGGAGTGTGCCGGCGCTCCCGTAGGGGTTCCGGGTTCTCGTACGTGTTGCAGCATCCGCGGGAACCTGGAACACCCGCGGGAACCTGGGACACGCCGTGCTGCGAGGGTTCCGTGAGGCGCACACCCCCTGCAGCTTGCGGGGAGGGGTGTGGAGCGCTGGACGGCGTGCAGCGCCCCTAGACCTCCGGGAGTTCGACAGCCGCGATCTCCGCCCGCAACTGCTCCTTCAGGTCCGCGTCCGCGTACGACGCGTCCACCCCTGCGAGGGCGAGCGAGCGCAGGGCCGACGCGTCCAGCCCCATGCCGTGCGCGGCGAGGTACTCGGTGGTGAGGTCGGTGCCGAACATCGACGGGTCGTCGCTGTTGAGCGTCACGGTCAGCCCCGCGCCGATCATGGCCGGCAGCGGGTGCACGTCGAGCGACTCGACGACGCGGGTCCGGATGTTGGAGGTGGGGGACACGTCGAGCGGGATCCGGTGCTCGATCAGGTGCGCGACGAGCTCGGGGTCGCCGAGCGCGGCGATGCCGTGGCCGATGCGTTCGGCCCCCAGATCGCGCAGCGCCGACCAGATGCTGTCCGGCCCGCCGGTCTCGCCCGCGTGGGGGAGCGAGTGCAGTCCCGCCGCGCTCGCCCGCGCGAACACGTCGGCGAACTCCGCCCGCGGCACCTCGATGCCCCCGATGCCGAATCCGACGATCGAGTCGACGCGATGCGCCAGCACGGCGTCGAGGGTGCGGTTCGCGGCGTCGGTACCGAAGTCACCCGGGAAATCGGGGATCCAGCGCGCGACGATGCCGGTCTCGGCCTCAGCACGCAGCCGGCCCTCCTCGACGCCCTCGAACACCGCCGCCGCGTCCACCCCACGCATGAGGTGCCCGAAGAGACTGATGTGCATCTCGGTGTACCGCACGGCGTGCGTCGCCAGCGCGGTGAGGCTGTCGTACGCGAGCCGCGCGAAGTCCTCGGGATCGCGCAGCACGCCGATCGACGTCAGGTACACCTCGATGAAGTGCGGGAAGTCGCGGAACTCGAACCACTCCCGCAGCGCGTCCTCGGTGCGCGGGATCGCGTCGACCTGATGCTTGTCGGCCAGCGCCTTCAGCGTGCTCGGCCACATCGACCCCTCGAGGTGGACGTGCAGCTCCACCTTGGGCAGCGCCTCGACGAACGCCCTGACGGTCACTGTCGGTACGACGACAGGAAGTTGCCGAACCGTTCGATCGCCGTGCGCAGATCGCGGGCCCACGGCAGCGTGACGATGCGCAGGTGATCGTGGTCGGGCCAGTTGAAGCCGGTTCCCTGCACCACCAGGATCTTCTCCTGCAGCAGCAGGTCCTGCACCAGCTTCTCGTCGCTGTGGATCTCGTGCACCTCGGGATCGAGGCGCGGGAAGGCGTACAGCGCACCGCGCGGCTTGACGCAGCTCACGCCGGGAATGGCATTGAGTCCCTCCCACGCGACGTCACGCTGTTCGAGCAGTCGCCCGCCCGGCAGGATGAGGTCCCCGATGCTCTGGTGGCCACCGAGTGCGACCTGAATGGCATGCTGCGCAGGCACATTGGGGCACAGGCGAGTGGACGCCAGGAGGTTGATGCCCTCCAGGAAGCCCGCGGCGTGGTCCTTGGGTCCGGTGATCGCGAGCCAGCCCGCGCGGTATCCGGCCACCCGGTAGGCCTTGGAGAGACCGTTGAAGGTGAGGCACAGCAGGTCCGGCGCCATCGTCGCCATGGACACGTGCTGGGCGCCGTCGTAGAGGATCTTGTCGTAGATCTCGTCGGCCAGCAGCAACAGGCTGTGCTTGCGTGCCAGCGCCGCGATCCCCCGCAGCACCTCTTTGGAGTACACCGCACCCGTCGGGTTGTTCGGGTTGATGACCAGGAGCGCCTTGGTGCGATCGGTGATCTTCGACTCGATGTCCGCGAGGTCGGGGTTCCAGTCGTTCTCCTCGTCGCAGCGGTAGTGCACCGCCTTGCCACCGGACAGCGTCGTCATCGCCGTCCACAGCGGGTAGTCGGGCGCCGGGATGAGGACCTCGTCGCCGTCGTCGAGCAGCGCCTGCATCGTCATCGTGATCAGCTCGGACACGCCGTTGCCGAGATAGATGTCGTCGACGTCGAGGAACGGGAAGCCGTCGACCAGCTCGTAGCGAGTGACGATGGCGCGGCGGGCCGACATGATGCCCTTGGACTCGGAGTACCCCTGAGCCGTGGGGAGCGCGGCGATCATGTCGCGCACGATCACGTCGGGTGCCTCGAAGCCGAACGGCGCCGGGTTGCCGATGTTGAGCTTCAGAATGCGGTGGCCCTCGGCCTCGAGACGGGCGGCGTGGGCGTGCACGGGTCCACGGATCTCGTAGAGGACGTTCTGCAGCTTGACGGACTGCTCGAGCGGGCGCAGCGTGCGCTGGCCGGCCTGGCGCGGCGTCGTGTCTGATGTGCTCACGTCCGCCATCGTCTCACTGTCGGCCCCGTCGAGTGGTCTGCCCCCGAGCAGTCCAGTGACTGTCGGGGGCAGACGGTGAGTCGACGGGCGGTGTCAGCTGTCCTTCGACGCCTCCGCGACGTCCGCCAGGCGTTCGGCGTCGTCGCGCTTCTCGGCGGCGTCCTCGAGCTTCTCCGCCGCGTCCTCGATCTCCTCGGTGCGCGGAGCCTTGGCCTCGGCCTCGCGGCGTTCGACCTCCGACAGCTTCGCTTCACGCTCGGCCTCGGCCGCCGAGATCCGCTTGTCGGCGATGTCGTCGGCGCGCGACTTGCGGTCCTCGAGTCGTGCGGCGGCCTTCTTGCCCGCGGCCACCTTGTTCTCGATCTCCTGGTCGGCCGCGTCGGTCGCCTTCTCCTCGGCGGTCTCGCGAGCCTTCTTCGCCCGCGTCGTCGCCTCGTCGACCCTGTTCTGCGTCTCGCGCGTCGCCTGTGCACGCTTCTCGCGGGCCTGCGCCTCGAGACGGGTGGCCTTCTCGAGATCCGCGGCCGCGCTGCGCATCTTCTGGCCGCGCCGCGCGAGGTTCTCGTCACCCAGGACGGCACCCGCGGTGGCGTCGATGCCTCCGACGATCTGCTGATACGTCGCACGGACCGGACCCTCGGCGTCGAGCCGACTGATCACGGTGGACTCGAACGCCTGCAACGGAAGTCGTGCGATCGAGTACTGCAGTCGCAGGATCCGGCGGGGCAGGGACAGGCTCACTTGGTCTCCTCGGTGTCGGTCGACGCGGCCTCGCGCTCGGCCCGGGCGGCGCGCTCACGTGCCTGCGCCGCCTCCTGCTCCAGTGCGTCGGCCTCGTCGAGCTTCTCGTCGTACTCGCTTCGCGCAGCGGAGATCTCGTCGGCCGCACGGGCCTCCTCCTGCTGCCGCTCGCTGGTGGCCTCGGCGATGCGCCGCTCCGACTGTGCCTCGGCGGCGACGCGACCCTGCTCGGCGTCACGCATCGCGTCGGCCTCCGCCGTCGTGTGCGCACGGAGCCGGTCGTTCTGTGCCGCAGCCTCGGACGCGTCGGTGCGGTCCTCGACAGACTGCCGTGCGACGTCCGCCTCGGCCTCCGTCTCCGCGATGTCCTGCTGCGCCTCCTCGATCTCGAGGGCGGCGGCGGTCTCGGTGGCCTCGGCCTCGCGGCGGCGTTCCACCTCCGCCTGCTCGAGCCGCCCGCGATCGGCGAGTTCGTCGTTGTTGGTCACGGCGCCGGCCACTTCCTTGGCACGGCCCTTGATCTTGTCGACGAAGTCGCTGCGCGCCTCGGAGGCTGCACCCTGGTTCTCGGTCACGAAAGGCTCCTTCTGATGATCGTCACTTGGGGTCTTCCTTGGCGAGTGCGCGAAATCCCTTGGCGCCGGCGCGGTCGACCCCGGCCTTGACCAGCCCGTACACGACACCGTGCAGCGCTGCGGCGATCAGGACCTCACGGTTGGTGCGTGAGAGGTCCTTCGGATCGGGCATCTCGGCGTCGTTCTTGCCGACGCGCTTGTAGATCTGGTTGAAGATCTGTCCGGCGACCAAGCCACCGACGATGCTCGTGGCCAGGGAGAGCGGCTTGTAGAACGCCTTCGACGTGCTGGTCATCGGCCGGCCAGGATGTCGAGGACGCTCTGTCGGCGCAGCGCCTTGCGCGCACGACGACGGCGGACCAGGGCCACGAGGACCACGGCGGCGAGCGCACCGGCGAGCGAGATGCCCGCGACCTGCGGGTTCTCCTTCACCTGCGCGACACCCTCCTGCGCCTTGGCGACGCCCTGCTGAGCGACCTCCTGCACCTTCTCCGTCGACTCGTGGGCCGCGGCGGAGACGCGAGCGGGCACGTCGACCTTGGCCGCGAGCGCCTCGACGGTCTCGGCCAGCTCCTCGCGCTGCTGCTCGACGGACGGCGGCTCGGCATCGGCCTCGGTACGCAGGGCGTGACGCGGTTCGGACGCGTCCTTCGGGTCGGTCATGAGTGAGCCTTTCGGGCGTTCTGGACGGTCTCGACGTCGCGCTGGACGCTGGCGACGGTGGCGGCAGGTGCAGGCGGAACGGCATTCTTCGCCTTGGTCGCGCCGACCTTGGCGAGGATGCCGCCGACGATCAGCAGGACGACGGCGACGATCAGTGCCGCGAGCCACGGGTCGAGGACCGTCGCCAGGCCGAGGACGGCGGTGGCGACGAGGGTCGCGAGGCCCAGGAACAGCAGCAGGGCGCCGGCGCCGGAGACACCGATGCCGACCCCGAGCTTGGTGCCCTTCGACTTGACCTCGTCGAGTGCGCTGCTCACCTCGGTGCGCACCAGCGTGCTCACCTGCTGGGTCAGGCGCTCGACCAATTGCACGGTGGACAGATCGGCCGCGGCCGGTGCGTGGCCGCCCGTATCGCTCGTGTGCCGGGTTTCGTTCATGAGCCGGGTTGTACCCGCGACCCGACCGGGCGAAACGGGAGCCTCCAGAGGTCCGCGCCCAGATCGTGGACTGTTCACAACGTCGGGACGGCCTCGGGCGGTGTCCGAAATGACACAGTTGGACGTCGAGGATCGGATGTGGGGGACGTGGCTGTGAGAAGTGTCGTGGTGCCGGCTGTGGCCAGCCTGCTCGTGGGTGGGGTGTTGTCCGCCGGCGCGGTGGTGGGCCTGACGTGGTCCGCCGAGGAGACCGTCCGGCCGGAGCCGGTGGTCACCGCCGATCCGTCGGCCTCGGTGCTCGGCGACGTGCAGTACGGGAGCAGGTGACCGACGTGGCGCGACCGACCCTCCTGCGCGGCAGCGCGTGTGTCCTGCTCGCGATCGGCAGTGCGGCCGTGGTGGGGGCGATCATGCTGCCCACCTACGTCGAGCATCGACTCGCGGTGACGCCCCTGGACATCCGCACCACGACGGTCGCGGTCACCGATCCGGGAACCGGCGGCGACGTGCTCGACGCGACGTCCATCACGCGTCCCGGCCCGCTGTCCGTGGCCACCGGGGTCCCGCTGGTGGTGCAGCGCTTCATCACCACCGAGGATCCGAGCGACGCGGATCGCGTGACGTTCCAGTCCGGCGCGACCGTGCGCCGTGCGGACCGGGAGGGCGATGCCGGTCTGCTGACCGCGTCGGTCGACCGGGTCACCGTCGATCGACGCACGTCGCAGCCGGTCGATCCGGTGGCGTCGTTGCAGACCACCGTCGGCAAGCCGGCCATCCCGGTGCCGCGGACCGGATATCAGCAGCGCTTTCCGTTCGACACCCAGCCGATCACGTACTCGGTCTACGACGCGACGGCCTGGACGAGCTTCCCTGCCGAGTTCGTCGAGGAGATCTCGATGGACGGGCTCCCGATCTACCACTTCCGCACGCAGGTCACCGGTGCCGATCTCTCCGAGACGACGCAGTCGCCGATCAACTCCGTGACGCTGCCCGCGTCGAAGTGGGGGCTCGAGGGGCTCGGTGAGCAGTCGATCACCATGAAGCGGTACTACTCCACCGTTCGCGACATCTACGTCGAGCCGCGCAGCGGCAGTCTCGTCGGCGGTCGTGAGCAGCCCTACCAGTACTTCGCGCGCGACCCTGCCGTTCCGGAGGTCACCGTGTTCAAGGCGACCCTCGGGCTCGACGAGGACGGGCAGAAGGAGCAGCTCGACCGCGCCCGCGAGTCGGCCACCAAGCTGATGTGGCTCACCGACCGCGGACCTGTGCTGCTGTGGTCCGTCGGGGGCGTCGGTCTGGTTCTGGGTGCGGCGCTACTCGTCGTCTCGGGTCGGCGTTCTCAGCGCTGACGGTGCGCTGCCCCGGACGGGGTGGCAGTGAGGAAGGTGGGGGTGGGCAGCCCGGCTGCCGATGCCGCCTCGGTGACCGCGTCCGCGACCGCCTCGGTGCGCGTCCGGTCGACCAGGGCGATGGCCGAACCGCCGAACCCGCCGCCGGTCATCCGGGCGCCGAACGCGCCGGCGTCCAGCGATGCCCGGACGGCGGAGTCCAGTTCCGGCGAGCTCACTTCGTAGTCGTCACGCAGTGATCGGTGCGATGCGGTCAGCAGCGCCCCCAACGCTGCGAGATCGGGTGTGGCGTTCAGGAGTTCGGCCGCCTGCTCCACGCGGACGATCTCGCTGGTGACGTGCCGGACGCGTGCCGCCGACACCTGGTCGGTCATCGAGGACGCCGCCGCCGCCGGGTCGAGACCGCGCAGCGTCGACACGCCGAGGTCGGCGCACGCCTTCTCGATCGACGCGCGCCGCCGGCCGTACTGACCGTCGACCAGCCGATGCGGTGCGTTCGTGTCGATGACGAGGATCTCCGCGTCCGGGAGATCGAGCGGAATCTGCCGGGAGGAGAAGTCGAGACAGTCCAGCAGCAGCGCGTGGCCCGGTTCCGCGAGCATCGCGATCGACTGATCCATCCCGCCCGTCGATGCGCCGGCGATCTCGTTCTCGGCGCGGATGCACGCGTCGATCAGTGCCCGCCGGTCGGCGTCGAGATCGAACAGGTCCCGAAGCGCCACCGCCACAGCACATTCGAGAGCAGCCGAGCTGGACAGGCCGGAGCCCACGGGGACGGACGAGTGCACCGCGATGTCCGCGCCCATCGTGAGCCCCAGCGCCCACGAGACACCGGCGACGTACGCGCCCCACCCGTCCGGGCTGCCGGGAGCGATGGCCGACAGTGCGATACCCCAGTGCATGTCGGAGCCTGTCGACGCCGCCCGCAGTACTGCGTCGTCGCGTCGGCGGGCCGCGACGGCGGTGACGTAGGGCAACGCGAAGGGAAGGACGAGCCCGCCCGCGTAGTCCACGTGCTCGCCGATCAGGTTCACCCGTCCCGGCGCGATCCAGACGCCGTCCGGCTCGCCGCCGAAGGTCGTGCGGAACCGTTCGACGGCACCGTCGGCGAGCTCGGTCTCGTCGACGACCGGCAGCCACGCGGTCACGCGAGCACCTCCCGGAACCTGTCCGCGATGGCCTCGGGTGTCGTGTCGTTGATCCACGCGCCCATGGCGGACTCGGATCCGGCCAGGAACTTCATCCGCCCCGGCGATCGCATCATCGAGAACAGCTGCAGGTGCAGACGCCCCAGATCGCGGTCCGCACCGACGGGCGCCTGATGCCACGCGGCGATGTAGGGCACCTCGTCGACGCCCTCGAAGAAGTCGTCGACGGCACGCAGCAGAGCGCGATACACACCGGCCAACGCGTCCCGTTCGGCCGTCGACAACGCAGCGAGATCGGGAACGGCGCGGCGCGGGGCGAGGTGCACCTCGACGGGCCAGCGGGCGGCCGCCGGCACGTAGGCCACCCAGTGCTCGGTGTCGACGACGATGCGGCGGCCGGACCGCAGCTCGGTGTCCAGTACGTCGGACAGCAGTGAGCGACCGGTGCGGTCCCGGTGCAGCCGGGACTGCCGGATCATCGCGTCGGTCCTCTGCGGCAGGTACGGGTAGGCGTAGATCTGCCCGTGCGGGTGAGTGAGGGTCACCCCGATCTCCCGCCCCCGGTTCTCGAAGCAGACCACCTGGCGCACCCCCGGGAGGGCGGACAGTGCCTCGGTGCGGTCGGCCCACACGTCGACGATGGTGCGCACCCGGTGCAGGTCGAGCGAGGCGAAGGAGGCGTCGGGGTCGCTGGCGAAACACACCACCTCGCACCGGCCCGTGCCGGCAGCGAGCGGCCACAGCTCCTCGCCGTCGACGTGCGACGGAAGGTGCTGCGCCGCTGCCGACTGCGCAAGGGAGGGGAAGCGATTCTCGAAGACCACGACGTCGTAGTCGGCAGCGGGGATCTCGGTGGGTGGGCGTCCCGGGCGGCTCGGCGCGAGCGGGGACGCGTCGGGCGGTGGGAGGAACGTGCGGTCCATCCGCTGCGCGGCGATGACCACCCAGTCGCCGGTGAGCACGTCGAGTCGCATCTGCGACAACGACTCCGACGCGGGGAGGGGGCGCGTGTCCACCAGGTCCCGCGTCCTCTCCCCGGACACCCAGGGCTCGGAGTCGTCGAAGTACAGCAACTCTCGACCGTCGGCGAGGGTGGTGCTGGTCTTGCGAACGACGTGCGTCGACGGTTCGTGCATGGTCATGCCTGTGTGTTCCTCGCTCTCGGCTCCCCGGACCACATCGTGCACGGAATCGTGATCAGGCGCTGACGGTTGCGAAGATCTCCGGGCCGCGGCTGGTCACCAGAGCCACGGCTCGACGGCGGGCCACCGCCACGATGCATCCGCCGAGCAGCAGGGAGACGACGGGCGCGAGCCAGACGAGGACGCCCGGGAGGGCCAGCGCGATCAGGACGCCCGGCAGGCACAGGAGTGCACCCCCGCCCATCACGGCGAGCGTCCACCCGATCGCACGGCCGGTCATCGACCCGCGGGAATTGAACGCGCTCCCCGCGGTCTGTCCTGCGACGACGTACGGGCTGGCCGCCGACTGCACGGCGCCGGCCGCGGCGGTGGCCAGGGACGCGGCCACGACGACGGCGGCCGCCACGGGGAGAGTGCGCGGCGACGGATCGCCGACGAGGCGACCGAGGACAGTCCCGACGGCGCCGAACACCACGGCCACCACCGCCGCGATGACGAGACGCGCGTCGATGACGCGTCGCGCCACACCCGGCACCGACGTGACGCGCCACGCCGCTGCGCCGTCGAGGCCGTACGAGTTGGCGAACATGCTGCTCGTCAGCAGGATCACGATCGGTGCGCCGTACTGCAGGCCGTAGATGTCGGTCGAGGTGGCCATGAGCACGACTCCGACGAGCAGGAACACACCCGGCATCGTCAGCAGTCCCACTCGGCGCGGATCGACCAGCAGCAACCTGCTCTCGGCGGCGATGGCCGTGATCATCGGTCCACGCGCACGGAACGTCGTCGTCGTCCGACGGCGGTCGGTCCGGGAGCGGGGCGGCGTGCTGTCGAGCGCGGCCGACACCGCCGAGGTCCACCACCGCACCACCAGTGCGCCGAGTCCGGCGAGCGCGACGGCGACGAGGACGGGCACCCACCACCTCCCGTCGTCGACTGCCTCGCTCGACACCGCCGCCCATCCCGTCGGCAGGACGCGCACCGCGGTGCGCAGGAAGGTGTTGTCGGCGAAGGACGTCGAGACGTTGCCGAGCAGGAGGAAGGCCGCGTACGCGACCGCGGCGACGACGGTGCCACCGATGGTCGAGAGGATGCGGCCGCGGGGAGTGCGCGATGCCGCATCCAGGCGGAGGACGGCGACACGGGACACGGCGAGCGCGACACCGACGGTGAGCAGGGCGATCACGGCGGTCACGATGCGTGCCACGGGCGAGACGTCCGGAACCGCGACGGGTGTGAGGGCGAGTCCGACGACGAGGAAGACGGTCACCCCGCTGCGCGCACCGATGAGGGCGAGGGCTCTCCGGAGATCGTCGGCACGCACCGGTAGATGGCGCACGTGCGCCGGGACGAGTCCGCGGTCGCCCACTCCGGTCAGCAGGGGAGCGACGACGGTGAGGACGACCACCACCACGGCGCACAGTGCGGCGAGCGTGGCACGCGCCGAGGGCTGTGCGCTCAGCGTGATCGCGTACATCGCCCCGAGCGACGCGATCGCGGTGATCACGATCGCGATGCGGGCACCCGATCCGGTTGCTGCCCTGCGTATCTCGCGATCCAATGACAACAGTGTGCGGACCGGCGCGCTGATCATGAGCCCAGCCATGGCAACTCGGCCGCCTGGTCACCGCCGCCGACCGCGTCGAACAGCGCGCCCTCGAGGGTGCCGCCGGCACGCACGTCGTCGATCGTGTTGGCGGCCAGCAGAGAGCCGCGGGCGAGAATGGCCACGTGCGAGCACATCTGCTCGATGAGCGGCATGGAGTGGCTCGACACCATCGCGGTGCCGCCCCGCGCGACGAAACTCTCGAGAAGGTGCCGAATGGTGCGGGCGGACATGGGGTCCACCGCCTCCAGCGGCTCGTCGAGCACGAGGAGCCGCGGCGAGTGGATCATCGCCGCGGCCAGGCCGATCTTCTTCTTCATTCCGGCGCTGTACGTGGAGACCGCGCGGTCACCGGCCTCGGCGATGTCCAGCACCGCGAGCAGTTCCTCGCAGCGTTCGTGCGCCACCGCCGGATCGAGACCGTGCAGCACTCCGACGTAGTGCAGTGCGCGCCGACCGGGCAGGGCCTCGGGGAGGGACGGCCCGTCGGGAAGCAGTCCGACGCGCCCGCGGGCGGCGACCGGATCGGCCCACACGTCGTGACCGTCGATCCACACCTGCCCGGCGGACGGGCGCACGATGCCCGTCGCCATCGACAGGAACGTGGTCTTGCCTGCTCCGTTGGGTCCGACCAGCCCGTACAGCGTGCCGGCCGGCACGAACAAGGACAGGTCGCGCACGGCCGGTGCGCTCCCGTCGTACTGCTTGCTCAGCCCCCACGACTGCAGCGCGCCGGGTGTCTCGTCCACGGTCGACATGCGATCCCCTCGTCGGTTGCGGTACTTTCCGACACTAACCAGACCGCCTGGCATGTCGCTACCCGTGCGGGGCAGAATCGAGGGATGTGCGGTCGCTACGCCAGTACCCGGTCCGACGACGACCTGTCGTCCATCTTCGATGCCGCCGTGGCGCTGGGGGAGGCGCCGGAACCGTCCTACAACGTGGCGCCCACGGATCCGGTGCGCATCGTGCTCGAGCGTGGGGAGGAAGCGCGCCAGCTGCGGACGGTCCGATGGGGTCTGATCCCGTCGTGGGCGAAGGACCGGAAGATCGCGAGCAGGCTGATCAACGCGCGGTCCGAGACCATCACCGAGAAGCCGGCGTTCCGCAAGGCCGCGGCGAAGCGGCGCTGCCTCGTTCCCGCCGACGGGTACTACGAGTGGGAGAAGCGCGAGGGGAAGAAGATCCCGCACTTCCTGCACACGGACGGTGTTCTCGCGATGGCGGGACTGTACGAGCTGTGGCCGGATCCCGCACTGCCCGAGAATGATCCGGGCAAGTGGGTGTGGACCACGACTGTGCTCACCACGACGGCCACCGACGCGCTGGGGCACATCCACGACCGGTCACCCGTCGTGGTGCCTGCGGACATGCGCGATGCCTGGTTGGACCCGACGCTGACCGATCTCGGCGCGGTGGCGGACCTGGTCCAGTCGATGCCCGAGCCGCACCTGTCTCCGTACGAGGTGAGCACGGCCGTCAACAGCGTGCGCAACAACGGGCCGCAGTTGCTCGAGCCGGTGGCCTGACCAGGGGTCGAGTTGCACTTCGAGCACTTCTGCGCCATGCTTAGCGCATAATCACGCTAAGGAGGCGTCATGACCCTGATCGAGTGGCTCGGATCCACCGCGTTCGTGTCCTTCGGGGCACCCACGTCGTGGGTCGAGGTCGTCGGATTCGTCACGGGCGCCACCTGCGTCGTCCTGGTCGCACGGCAGTCGGTGTGGAACTGGCCCATCGGTATCGCCAACAATCTGGCGTTCGTCCTGCTGTTCTTCGGCGCCGGGCTGTTCGCCGACGCGGCGCTGCAGTTCGTCTACATCGCTCTCGCCGTGTCCGGATGGGTCCTGTGGGTCAGCGGCGGCACGCAGGGGCCGCTGGTGGTCACGTCCACCAGCCGTCGGGAATGGTGGTGGCTCGGCGCCGTCGGCGTGATGGCCACGCTGGCCATGACGTGGTTCCTCGACATCGCGACGACGTCGGTCGTGCCGTTCTGGGACGCGGTGACGACCGTGCTGTCACTGCTGGCGACGTGGGGCCAGGTGACGAAGCGTCGTGAGTCCTGGTTCCTGTGGATCGCCGCGGACGTCGTGTACGTGCCGCTCTACCTCTACAAGGACCTGGTGCTGACCGGTGTTCTTTATCTGGGATTCATCGCGCTGTGCGTTGCCGGGCTGCGAGCGTGGACACGGTCGATGACCCCCGCCGCCGTCGAGGTGCCGGCATGAGGCACGCGCTGATCATCGGCAAGTTCTATCCGCCGCACGTCGGTCACCACGCGATGGTCCGGTTCGCCGCCACGGTGGCCGACCGGGTGACCGTCGTGGTGATGGCAGCCACCGTGGAGTCGGTGTCTCTGCGAGACCGTGTGGCGTGGATGACCGAGTCGCACGCAGGCGAGAAGACGGTCACGATCACCGGCATCGTCTGCGACGCACCGATCGACCACACCTCACGGGCCGTGTGGGCGGCCCAGGTGGCGTGCATGCGCGCGGCCGTCGGGAACGAGCCCGTCGACGTGGTGGTCACCAGCGAGCCGTACGGCGAGGAACTGGCGCGGTGGTTCGACGCTCGACACGTGCCGTTCGATCTGCCGCGCAGCACCTTCCCGGTGTCCGGGACCGCGTGTCGTCGCGACCTCGCCGCCTCGTGGCGCTGCCTCGACGCGCCCGCCAGAGCCGGTCTGGCGACGCGCATCGTCGTGGTGGGTTCGGAGTCGACGGGCACCACCACCGTCGCGGGCGCGCTGGCTGCACACTTTCGACAACGGTGGCCGGACACCGAGTGCGTCGACGAGTTCGGCCGGCAGGACACCCTCGACAAGGTCGCGGAGGTCGGATCGGTCGACGACATCGTGTGGACCGGTGACGACTTCGCCCGCATCGCGCGCACCCAGACTGCCCACGAGGACGCGGCAGCGCGGCGCGGATCGCCTGTGCTGATCTGCGACACCGACGCGTTCGCGACGACGGTGTGGGAGCGGCGTTACCTCGGCCCCGAGTCACACCACGCCGTCGCCGACGATCGACCCGCGGTGTATCTGGTGACGGATCATCACGGAGTTCCGTTCGTGCAGGACGGTATTCGTGACGCTGAACAAGTGCGGGCGGACATGACCGGGTGGTTCCTCGACGCGCTCACGCGCACCGGCCGGTCCTGGGTGTTGTTGACGGGGAGCCGTGAGGAGCGCCTGCAGTTGGCGATCCGGGTGGCGGAGCAGGAACTTCGGCGACGAACCACCTTCACGGCGCCGCTCGGCGGCATACTCGAGGCATGACCGCACTCGAGCATTCCGACTCCATCGTGATCGCCGCGTCGCCCGACGCCGTGTACGCCCTCGTCTCCGACGTCACCCGGACCGGGGAGTGGAGCCCGATCTGCCAGGAGTGCTGGTGGAACGACGGTGGCAGCGCCGACGTGGTCGGGTCCACCTTCACCGGGCGCAACGTCACCGCCGACCGCACCTGGGAGACGGTCTCGACCGTCGCCGTCGCCATCCCGGGCACCGAGTTCGCCTGGCTCGTCGGCGACTCGTTCGTGCGGTGGGAATACACCCTCGAGGCGATCGACGAGAACTCGACGCAGCTCACCGAATCGTGGCTGTTCACCGAGCAGGGGATCGAGTACTTCCACACGAAGTTCGGCGATCGCGCGCAGGAGGAGATCGAGATCCGCCGTACCGCCGCACTCGACGGGATTCCCCGCACGCTCGCCGCGATCAAGGCGATCGTCGAGTCCTGACATGCACGGTGGGCACGTGGTGGTGGTCGGGGCCGGCATCGTGGGCCTCGCGACGGGGCGGGCGCTGGTGCGCCGCGGGTACCGGGTGACGGTGCTGGACAAGGAGTCGGACACCGCGACGCATCAAACGGGCAACAATTCCGGTGTCATCCATTCGGGTCTCTACTACGCGCCCGGCAGCCTCAAGGCCACGCTCGCCGTGTCCGGGTCCGTGTCGATGCGGGACTTCGCCCGCGAGCACGACCTGCCCGTCGACGTCTGCGGCAAGCTCGTGGTCGCCACCACCGAGGCGCAGGTACCGGCACTGCGAGCCCTGGCCGAGCGCGGCGCCGTCAACGGGGTGCCGTGCCGGATGATCACCGCGGACGAGGCGCGAGAGTACGAACCCGCGGTGCGCGCGGTGGCGGCGCTGCGGGTGGAGTCCACCGGCATCGTCGACTACCGGGCGGTGTGTGCCACGCTGCGACGCGAGATCGAGGACGCCGGCAGTGACGTGGTGCTGGGCGCCGAGGTCGTCGCGATCAGTGGATCGGTCGAGGTGCGCTGTCGCACAGGGCAGTCGGAGACGCTGATCGCTGCCGACCTGCTGGTGAACTGCGCCGGACTGCACAGCGACCGCATCGCCCGCATGGCCGGAGTCACCCCGGCCGTCCGCATCCTGCCGTTCCGCGGCGAGTACTTCGAACTGGCACCGCAGTACAGCCACCTGGTGCGCGGGCTCATCTATCCGGTGCCCGACCCGACGCTGCCTTTTCTCGGCGTCCACCTCACCCGCATGATCGACGGCACCGTTCATGCCGGACCGAATGCCGTTCTCGCACTGGCGCGCGAGGGCTATCGGTGGCGCGACATCGCGCCGCGCGACGTGGCCGACGCGCTGGCATGGCCCGGGCTGTGGCGACTCGGTCGGCGCTACTGGCGCACCGGAGCGCAGGAGGTGGCCCGGTCGGTGTCGTCCGCGCGCTTCCTCGCCAGTCTGCGCGAGCTGGTGCCGGACCTGCCCTCGGACAGCCTCGTCCCCACCCATGCGGGAGTGCGGGCGCAGGCGATCCACCGCAGCGGTGCACTGGTCGACGACTTCTACTACGAACAGCGGCCCGGCCAGGTGCACGTGCTCAACGCGCCCTCACCCGCCGCCACCGCGGCGCTGGGTATCGCGGAGCACATCGTCGGGCAGTTGGAGGGGGCGCGGTAGGGGCGGTGTGTCTTCGGGTGCTGCTGGTGGCGTCGTGCACCGGTTGCGTTGAGCTGCACCCCGTTCCGCAGGCTGGAGGGGGTGTGGATGTCATGGTCGGCGTGCGGATCGCGCCTCGGCGCGGCGGATCCGCCCGATGATCGACTCGGGGAACTCCAGATCGCCCCACGTCCAGCGCGCCATCTCGTACCCCGTGTCTCGGATCTCGTCCTCCCGGAGCTTCTCGCGCCACAGCACGTCAGCGGGAGTGTCACCCGTGGGCACGAGGCGGCCGTACTTCACGCGCCCGTCGAACTCGCCCACCACGTTCGACTCGGGCAGGAAGAAGTCCACGCGATGAGATCGGTTCGCACAGTGCACCATTCGCTGCACCTCGACGACGAAGCCCGACTCGTGGAGCAGTACGCGGCTCCGTGACTCGCCGACGCTCTCCGCTCCAGCGTTCATGAACCGAGCCACCCGGAGCGCGCGAGCGGCCGTTGCGGGTCGGCCGTCGGGCGAGCACCGCCGCCACCTCCGTGCCGAGTACCCCGAGCCGACGCGCGGCATCGTCCGCCGCGCAGACGGCCTGCTCGAACGGGAGGCTGCAGGCCAGGTCCGCGATCGTGCGGGCCACAGTGGTCACGCGGAGGCCCTCCACCTCGGTGACCTCGTCCGGGTCGTAGGGCGACGCGTGCACTGTGCGGAGCTGTCCGCGGCGACCCCCGGTTCTACGGTTCCGCGTCAGGTGGACGGTGCCCAGCGGCACGTCCCACAGCGTGATCCCGTGCAGCAGGGCGGCACTCGCGTGGCTCGACACGGTGTCGGGGGCGGTCGCGCGCGCCATGGTTGCCCGCGCGACGAGGAGGTGCCGATCGGTGTCGGTCAGGTTCTCGATGTCAGGCGCACCCGCGTAGGCCCCGCGGCGCAGGCGGGTGAGGGTGCCGTCGCGGCAGAGTCGGCGGAGCTCGGAGTCGGTGAATCCGTCGGTCAATGCCTGAGAGCGCGTGATGATGCGGGCCATGCGCCGAAGGTTGCCGCACCGGTGGTGCTCGGGCGGGCCTCCGGTGCCGCGCTGGGGATCGCCCGAGGCCTGTGGATGCGTGAGCTGCACAGGGTCCGTGACGCGTACACCCCTCGCAGCACGCTGGACAGGGTGTTCGATGGCGGCAAGTGGTGTGTGGCTCTGGGGGAGCGGAGCCGCGTGCCGGGTGGTGCCTTCTGCGGTGCGGGGACTGCGGTCCCGAGCCGCACACCGCACACAACGCGAACACCCTCCCCAGCACGCTGGAGAGGGTGTTCGGCTACTGCAACGGGTGTTCGGTCAGGGCCTCTTGCCCGGCGCCTTCGCTCCCGACTTGAACCCGAGCCCACCGGCCTTCGGCTGCGGCGGCGCCGGGGTGTCTGCGGGCTCCGCGGCGCCGTTCGACTCGGCGGCACCGTTCGACTCGGCAGCACCGTTCGACTCCGGCGTAGGAGCGGCCGTCTCCTCGGGTGCCTGCTCTGCGGGTGCCGCCGACTCCGGTGCCTCCGACTCGGCAGGTGCCTCCGGCTCGGGCGCTGCGGCGGGTGCCGCAGAACCCGGTGCCTTGGCGCCGGGCTTCTTGAACCCGGACTTCACGGCGAGACCCTTGGCCTTGACGGTCGGCATCGACTCGGTCGCCTGTGCCGGTGCCTCGGCTGGTGCCGCAGCGGAAGCCTCGGCCGGTGCCTCGGCAGACGTCTCAGCGGAAGCCGCGGCAGACGTCTCAGCGGAAGCCTCGGCCGGTGCCTCGGCCGGTGCATCAGCCGCCGGTGCGGCCGCGGATCCCGATGCCTTGACGCCGGGCTTCTTGAACCCGGACTTCACGGCGAGACCCTTGGCCTTGACGGTCGGCATCGACTCGGCCGCCTGTGCCGGTGCCTCGGCAGCCGGTGCTTCGGCGGAAGCGGAAGCAGGAGCCGCAGAAGCAGGAGCTGCCGACCCCGGCGCCTTGGCGCCGGGCTTCTTGAACCCGGACTTCACGGCGAGACCCTTGGGCTTGACCGTCGGCAACGACTCGGATGCCTCACTGGCCGTCTCGGCGGGAGCGTCGGTCGGTTCCGGCTTCCCGGCCGGAGCAGCTGCGGCAGATCCCGGTGCCTTCGCGCCCAGAGGACGACCCTTGAGCTGCAGCCCCTTGCCGCCCGGTGCCTTCGCCTTGCCGGCCATGCCGAGGCCCTTCGGCTTGGACGCGTCGGCTGCGTCGTCACCGTCGGCGTTGGGCGACTCGGCGGGCTTGGCCGGAGCCTTCGCGCCGGGTGCCTTGGCGCCCGGAGCCTTGGCCAGGCCCTTCATCTTCAGACCCTTGCCGGGCGCGGGGGCAGCGGGATCGCCACCCGCTGCGGCCGTCTCGATCTCTTCGACGCGACCCTTCTCCTCTGCGGCGGCGACGTCCTCGGTGGCGACGGACTCGGCCTTGGGGGTGTCGACGGGCTCCTCGGCAGGGACGACCACGGGCTTGGCCCGCGGCACCACCTTGATGTTCTCGCCGAGCTGTGCGGAGTCCAGGCGCGTGATCGAGCTGAGCAGCATCTGCGAGACGTCGATGACCTCGACGTTGTCGTTGCCACCGGCCTCCTGGCGTGCGGTGACACCGTCGTTGAGCATGACCCGGCAGAAGGGGCAGCCGGTCGCGATCTTCTGCGTCGCGGTGGTGCTGCCACCCAGGGTGTCGAGCGCTTCGTCGACGCGGTCGATGTTGATCCGCTTGCCGATCTTCTCTTCCATCCACATGCGAGCACCACCGGCGCCGCAGCACATGGAGCGCTCGCCGTGACGCGGCATCTCCTTGAGTGTGGAGCCCGACGCCGCCATCAGCTCGCGGGGTGCGTCGTACACCTTGTTGTGGCGTCCCAGGAAGCACGGGTCGTGGTACGTGACGTCCTCTTGCACCGACGCCACCGGCACCAGCTTCTTGGCCCGCACGAGGCGGTTGAGCAGCTGGGTGTGGTGGACGACCTCGTACTTGCCGCCCACCTGCGGGTACTCGTTGCCGAGTGCGTTGAAGCAGTGCGCGCACGTGACGACGATCTTGCGACGGCTCTCGTCGACACCCTCGAACACGGAGTTCAGGGTCTCGATGTTCTGCATCGCGAGCTGCTGGAACAGGAACTCGTTGCCCGCGCGGCGAGCGGAGTCGCCGGTGCAGGTCTCCTCGGCGCCAAGCACCATGAACTTTACGCCAGCGGTGGCGAGCAGTTCCGCGACGGCCTTGGTGGTCTTCTTCGCGCGGTCCTCGTAGGCGCCGGCGCAGCCGACCCAGAAGAGGTACTCGAAGTCCTCGAAGCTGTCGGCGTCCTGGCCGAAGACCGGCACGTCGAAGTCGAGCTCCGAGATCCAGTTGGTGCGGTCCTTGGCGTTCTGGCCCCAGGGGTTGCCCTTGTTCTCCAGGTTCTTGAACAGGCCGGCCAGCTCGGAGGGGAACTCCGACTCGATGAGCACCTGGTAGCGACGCATGTCGAGAATGTGGTCGACGTGCTCGATGTCGACGGGGCACTGCTCGACGCAGGCGCCGCAGTTGGTGCAGCTCCACAGCACCTCGGGATCGATGATTCCGCCGAGACCGCCGTCGAGAGTGGTCTCGCCGACCAGCGGGCGCTCGGCCTCGTCACGGGCGGCCTGCGGGATCTTCGCGAGCTTGGCCTCGTCCGGCTTGCCGTCCGCGTCGACCAGGCCGATCTCGTCGCCCCCCATGTCCTTGCGGCCACCGGCGAGCAGGTACGGCGCCTTGGCGTTGCCGTGGTCGCGGAGCGAGGTGATGAGCAGCTTGGGTGAGAGCGGCTTTCCCGTGTTCCACGCCGGGCACTGCGACTGGCAGCGGCCGCACTCGGTGCACGTGGTGAAGTCGAGCCAGCCCTTCCAGGTGAAGTCCTCGATCTTGCCGGCACCGAACGCGTCGACGTCGGGGTCGGCCTCCTCCATCTCGAGGACCTTGCCGCCGGACATCATCGGCTTGGCCGCGCCGAGCGCGACTCCGCCGTCGTCCTCACGCTTGAAGTAGATGTTGAAGAACGCGCTGAACCGGTGCCATGCGACACCCCACGTGATGTTGCGCCCGACGATCAGCAGCCAGACCATGCCGGACATGAGCTTGACGAAGGCGAAGATCGAGACCAGGACCGCGCTCGCGGGGAGCAGCTTGGCCAGGTTCATGGTGAAGAAGTCGGTCCACGGGTTGGCGTGTCCGTAGGTGGCGATCTTGCCGGCCTTCACGAAGATCATGCCGAGGCCCTCGAGCAGCACCACGAATTCGACGAAGTAGGCGGCACGGAAGTTGGAGCCGGAGAAGCGGGAGAGGCGCTCGGGGGAGCGAGGGTGGTTCCGCTGCCTGATGATCATCAGCGTCACGATGCCGATGACGGTGCCCAGGCCCAGGATCTCGTCCATCAGGTGGTAGATCGCGAGGTCACCGATGAGTGGCCAGTGGAACTCGGGATTGAACGTCTGCCCGTAGGCCTCGAACCACAGGATGGCGCCGAGCATGAAGCCGACCATCACCAACCAGTGCGCCCAGCCGACGGAGCGGAACTTGTTCATCCGGGTGTGCGCAGCGAACTCGATGCACATCTGCTTGAACCGCGGAACGAACGGTCGCAGACGTGTCCTGTCCGGCTGTCCCAGCGCGATGGATCGCACCATCATCGCGGCACCGCGGAAGAAGTAGGCCCAACACACGATGCTGAGCAGGGCACCGACGGTGCCGAGGGTGATCGTCAGGGCATTCATGACGCTGCCTTTCTTCGGCGACGGCCATTCCGTCGCCCTACGCTTCCGGCCGGCCACAGGGGGCGGTCCGACGGTCAGCCCGGATGCATCTGTCCCACTCGAAGTTACCAGCCGGTAACCACAAGGGTTCTACCGATCGGTAACTTAGCATTTCGGTCGACATCACCGCAGGTCGGACGGAGGGCTGATCCGTCCCGCACACGCGATGAGCCCTACCGTATTACGGCACAGCGACAGGCCTCCCGCACAGGTATTCCTAACTTGCCTCATGGGTAACTTCGGGCCGCCGAGGAAGTCGCCCCTCATCGCGACCATTTTGTTACCCTTCACGAGCCACCTCGTCCGTGAATGAGGTCACATCGTGGCTGTTCACACGGACAATTCCCGGATCGAGTACTGAAAACGGACCTGATATTCGGTTGTGTCCCCGTCAACCGCTACAGTGCTCGTGTCGGGGTCCGACACCACGAACCTGAACGAACGGAACATCTAGATGACACTGCGTCGACTCGTCGCAACCTCTGCGATCGCGATCGCCTCCCTGGGCGTGGCCACCGGTACTGCGTACGCGCAGCCGGCCACCACCACCCCCTCCGCGACGACCACCGAGAGTGCTCCCGCGGAGAACTCCGAGCTGAACTGGGCATCGCGCGTCGAGGCTGGTGGCGTCGTCACCACCGTCGACGCCGGCATGTTCCGTGCGTCCGACGACGGCAAGACCGTCGACCTGGTGGACGAGGAGGGCAACACGATCCTGAGCCTTCCGCTGTCGTTCAACCTCAACGGCGTCGAGTTCCCCTACGGTGTCGAGTACACCGACGAGGGCCGCACCGTGAAGCTCATCCCGAACCTCGCAGCACCGATGGGCCTCGCCCCGAACGCGCTCGAGAACACGGTGGCATCGCCCGCCGAGAACACCGCTGCCGAGCAGTCCTTCGCCTCGCAGCTCGGTCTCGCCACCTCCATCGGCGGACTGACCGGCACCATCATCGGTGCAGTCATCGGCGGCATCATCGTCCCCGCGATCGGCATCGTGCCGGGCGCCGGTGTCGGTGGCGTCATCGGCACGATCGTCGCGGGTGGACCGACCCTGGTCGTCGCCGGTATCGATCTGCTCAACACGTACAACGCTGCTCCGGGAACCTCCAAGTTCGCTTTGTAAGACTTGGAACACGACGAAGGCCGCCACCCATCGGGTGGCGGCCTTCTCTCGTTTCAGGCGGAGTGGATCAGAGCCAGGGAACGGCGGCGGCGAGGAAGATGCCACCCGCGATCACACCAACGGCTCCGGTGAGCAGTCCGATGACGGTGTCTGCGCGATCGGCATCGGGAACGCGGGTGGCCAGGACGCCGGCGACGAGCGCGGCGATGCCCAGCAGAACACCGAAGCCGAAGCTCCAGAACGCCACCACCGACAGCGCGCCCAACAGCACGGAAGCGTCGGCGAGTCGGGGATCGCGGGCAACGGAACTCAGGGCCGCCCGTGCAGACGACATCTTTTCCGCCGTGTAGATCGCGGCCGGGGACTGGGTCTCGCGGGGGAGTGACGAATCGGCGATGTCGGTCACAGCGATACCTCCTTCGGGGAACAGCCGAAGGTCATCGGGTATCGAACGCAGCGCAGCACAGCGGTACACCTCCTCGTGGGATGAACGGAACGGTCGACACTCGAACGTCACCGACGTTGGTGACGGAGTGGACTGCGCGTGTCCCACGATACCACTGTGGCCAGAGTGCGTTACGTGACGGAATCCGTAAAGTGATGTGCCCGTGTCTTTTTGATTCCTCGATACTCACGGCAGCGGCCCCGTCGTCCGAAGACGACGGGGCCGCGACAGTGTGGTGAAGGGAGGTCAGCTTCCGAAGGCGCCGGCGTTCGTGACGATCCCGATGATGTATCCGAAGACGGTGAGAGCGAGCTGGAGGTATCCCATGTCGGGCCTTCCGTGTGTCGACGACGCACGATCGAGGTGCGGAGGCACCCTGCCTCGACGGGTGACATTACCGCACCAAGGAGACCGAACGTTGTGCTATCTCACGACGTTCGGACGGTCGTTCCGGTGGCCGCGGTGACGGCATCGACGGGGATGCCCAGGCTGGCGGTTCCGCCGTACTGAGCGAGCGCCAGGTTGGCCTCGCCGCAGCTCGGAGCGGCGCCGCTGTTGGATCCGCTGGTGATGCCGAGCGCGAGTGTCCCTGTGACGATGGCGCCGCCGCTGTCACCCGCGAGAGTGCAGGCGGTACTGGCGAATCCACGCACCGTGCGGCTGTCGCCGTCACCCAGGAAGAGCTGCGTCTCGACGCGGTCCGCAGCGACGAGACCACACGTGAAGGACGACGCCTGACCGGACTTGCACACCGGAGCGCCGATGACGGGCGAGGCCGTTCCGGTGATCGTGAGGGCGGTGCCGTTGGCTCCCCGCACGGTGGGCTGGTCGAGCCCGGCGGCCACGCCGGCGTCGTTCAGCGCGATGACGGAGTAGTCGAGTCCGTCGCTGCCGCCGACATTCGACGTGGTGAAGTCGCCGACGGGAGTACTGGCGCGGATGTCGTCACGATTGGGCAGGTACACCGAGGCGGAGTTACCCGGATCACAGTGTCCCGCAGACAGATTGACCGGCGTTCCGGCCCTGTCGGTGGCGCTGAACCCGAACGAGCAGATCTCGATGTCCTCGAGCGGCGCGGTGGTGATGTCGCCGGCGGACGTCACGTAGTCGTCGCCGCCCATCACGGCAGGCGGACGCGTCGGACCGGGAGCGGGTGGGGACAGCTGCACCTGGAGGTTGGCGATGGCGGTCGGCAGATTCAGCGCGCGCCCGATCGGACTGTTGGCGATGTCGACGATCACCCGTCCGCCGAGCACGTCGACAGCCGCCGAGTTGATCTGTGACGAGACCTCGCGGGGCAGACCCGACACCCAGCGACCGAAGTCGTCGAGGGACTGCTCGAGCGTGTCCGCCGACACGGGCGACTGGCGGCTGCGGTAGCCGTCCTGCGCCACCTGGCTCGCGGCCTCCGAGGTGGTGACCGCGACGACGGGAACGCCGTCGTCGCCGATCCAGGCACCCGCGAAGTCCGCCGGGCGCTGCTGACGGAAGTCGTCGGCGTAGGTACGAAGCTTCTGCGCCTCGGCAGCGCGGTCGAGGTACTCCTGCGGCGACATGTGCAGATCGCGCTGCACGGCGTCGACCAACTCGGACGGGAGGCGATCCGCGGACAGCTGCTCGGGAGCCGCCGACGCGGGTGCTGCGCCGGCAGTGGCGGTGCCGAGGCTCAGCGTCAGCAGCGACGCGCCCACCACCCCCATCACCCGTGCGCTGCGAGATGCGCCGCTCGACTCGGAGTGACTCTGGCCCGTGGCCGCTGTGGCCGCCGAGTTACGCAAGAAGTTCCCTTCGCAGTGGTGACAGTCCGTGGCCCGTCGGGTCCGCACATGGTTTGCAGAGGTACCGATGCCAGCGCACGAGCATAGGGCATCATCCTGAGCGTTTCCGGCGCCCGACGAGCGTCAGGGACGGTTCACAGACAGCATCGGGCCGAGCCGTGGAATCGCGACGGACGGCGCCGTGGAGGTCGTCGTGGGAACAGTCGACGTGGTCGTGGGTGCGGGTGTACTGCTCGCCACGGTCGGCGGCGTCGGCACGGTCACCTCGGGGAACGACGGGAAGTCGGGAAAGTCGATGTCCGGTGGCGCGAACGGGAACCGGTCCGTCGGGAGCCCGAGACCGGTGCTCGGTTCCACCGCGGCGGCAGGCGGTGCGGGCGGCACGACGGGGTCGGGCGTGTCGATCTCCGGAGCCGGGGCCTCCTGCACCGGAGCCGGTGCCTGCTCCTGGACGGGCAGCGGCGCGGCGGACGTCGTGGTGCTGTCCAACGACGACGTCACGACGGGAGCGGCGGGCGTGATGGCCTGCTGCGAGTTCAGAGGCGCGACCGAGCTGGAGTCGAGGTCGTGGGTGCCCACGGCGCCGCCGACGGCGAGGAACGCGAGCGCCACCGCGGCGACCGAGACAGCCGCGCGCGTGGGTGTTCTCCTGTGAGTCCGACTGCGGCGCGTCCTGCCGGTGGCCGAGTCCGACACCATCGCCGCGAAAGCCTTGTCCGAGGCCGCCGTGGTGGCCGGCGACGACCGATGCGAGGGTGCGGCGCGCACGGCCACCGCCGGGTTCTCCGACGTCGCGGGAGCCAGCGAGCAGTCCTGCAGACCGACGTAGTCGAGGGCGTCCCGCAGTGCGGCGATCGAGTCGGCGGACAGTCCTGCAGGGTGGAGCAGCATGCATCGCGCGTCGGCGGGCAAAGAGTAGAGCTCCGACAGCATGCCCGTCAGTGCGTGGACGAATCCGGCGACGAGGTCCTCGGCGCGCACCACGCGGCCGTCGGCCAGACCGAGTCCGCGGGGGTCTCCCACCGCGTACAGAAATCCGCGAACTCCCTGTTCGGAGTCGTCGAGGCGGACGCGTCCGTCGGAGTCCAGGCCCACCGCCGTCGGGCACTCGAACAGCTCGGTACCACCGTCGATGTCGACCGACACGGCCGTCTCGGCGTCGGTCAACGCCATGACGAGGTGGATCGTCTTGTCGACCCGGGGGTCGTCGAACCCCTGGCTGCGCGCGCTCATTCGGACTCGACCCCCTCGGCGAGTTGCGGACACGGTGCCACGTCGACCGCGAGCACCCGTCCGATCACCGTACCGGTCGTCACGGTCATGGGGTACCGGTTGAGCTCCGCCCCTGCACAGGGGGGATCTAGCCGACCGGCGTGGTGCCGGGTGACGGCGCGGGTGACTCGGGCTCGGCAGGAGTGTCCGGAGTATCCGGAACGTCGGGGTCCGGGTCCGTTCCCTCCGCGGGGTCGACCGGCTCCTCGACGACGGGCGGGTCGCTGGGCACGGGCTCGGGTGCCGGTTCGGGTGCCGGCGCCGGGGCAGGAGCGGGCGCGGGTGCCGGCTCGGGGTCCGGTGCGCGCGGGGGCACGGTCGTGGTGATCCGAGCAGGTGCACGTGTCGCCTCGGCGGGGGCGGGCGCGGGTGCGCCGGGGACGACGGTCGGGAAGCCGATGCTGGTGGACGGGGCGGGACGAGTCGTCGTCGGCCGCGCGGTGACACCGGCGGCGTCCTCGACGGCCGGAACCGCGGTGCTGACCGTCCGATCGGACGCGAGGTAGGCGATACCGCCGCCCACGATCAGCAGGGTCGCGACTGCGGCCGCCACGAGGAGGGCGAGGGGCCCGCGCGGTGTCGACCTCGATGCACCGCTGTCGGTGGCTGTCGAGGCGGCAGCGGTCGCGAGCAGCGGTGCCCCTGTCGTCGGCGCGAGCCCGGCGGCGGCACGCGCGGCAGCCGCGGCGGCCGCCAGCCGTTCCTCCGACGCGCCGAGGGTGGCGTGGGGATCGGCCGACTCGGGATGCAGCGTCAGCGCGGTGAGTCCGACGAAGTCGAGCGCCTCCCGCAGCGCGGCGATGCGCTCGGGTGACCAGTCGGCGGGATGGGCAGCTCCGGCCGTGAGGACGCGGACGTCCTCGCCGGCGTCGACGGTCTCACTGAGCAGCAGGAACATCATGGTCGCGACGAGATCCTCGGCGCGCATGGGTACGCCGCGGGACGAGACCACGCCGGACGGGTCACCGACGCGAGCCATGAAGCGATCGACGACGTCGATGTCCGCCGTCAGCGCGTCGGGCCGGTGCAGGGTCGTCGTGCCGTCGGGCAGGAGGTAGAGGACCGTCTCGGCCGTCACCGGCACGCGGACCAGTTCACCCGAGGTCGTCGACACCACGACGGCCGTCGACGTCAGATCGGTGATGTGGATCCCGGTGGCTCGGGTGATCGGTGCGGCGTCGTGCCCGGTGTTCATGCGTGTACCCGTCGTTCCTTGTCCTGTGCGTAGCCGGCCGCGCGGAGCATCGACAGCATCTGCGAGCGCGACTGCGCTCCCAGACGTCGACGGATCCGCGCGACGTGGTGCTCGACCGTCTTGGCCGAGATGTACATCTGGGCGCCGATCTCGCGGTACGTCAGGCCCAGTACGAGATGATGCGCCACCTCCGCCTCACGCTCGGTCAGCGCCCCCAGCGACGCGGAACCGGGCTCGGTGGGCTCGGCCGTCGCCGCGACGGCACCGATGTCGCGGGCGATCTGCAGCAGGGCGGTGGCGTCGCGGGTGTCGGCGACGCGCAGGGCGGCGTCACTGGCGAGCCGTGCCGCGTCCCAGGCGTGACCGAACTTCTCCAGGGTACGAGCGGACGTCTCGACCTCGGCGACGTCGGGCTCGCCCTGCAGGACACGGAGCCATGCCTTGCCTGCGGAGGCGAGTGCTGCGGCGTGGGGACTGCGGTCGGCGAACGAGCCGAGCGCACGAGCGTGGGGGAGCAGGTCGGCCGGGGCGCCGCCGAGGATGGCGGCCTGCACGCCGTACCAGTGCCACGTGGCCGCCCAGGTCGGTGGTTCGCCGAGCGAGGCGACCAGTGCGGTGGCCGCGGAGACGGAGTGCGCGATGCGTGCCGTGTCCCCGAGGCGCACTGCGGCGAGCCACAGTTCACCGAGCGGGATGAGGGAGAAGAGATCGGGTTCGGCCTCCGCGACGGTGCGCCGGGCCTCCTGCCACGCGGACATGAGGGCGCCGGTATCTCCGCGTCGGCGGGCGGTGGCGACGCGAAGTGCGAAGTAGGACAGGGCGTCCCGTTGGGGGAGCGTGGCCGGGTCGACGCCCGAGGTGGGATCGACACCCGTGTCGCCGGCCACGAGGGCCGACCAGGCGAGCAGCAGACGGCACCGCGTGGACACCGCGCACCCCGGATCCGCGGCGATGGTCTCGGTCAGCACCGCTCGGGCGGTGGCGGGGTCGCCGGTGTGCAGAGCGATCAGTGCCGCGATCACCGCGGGATGTTCCGGCTCGGCCCGGGCGCCCACCGCGGTGTCGGCCATCGAGGCGGCGCGCAGCAGCGAACCCGTTGCCACAGTGGCGGGTTCGGTCAGTGAGTCGAGGAGCCCGCGGGCCACCAGCGTCGAGCGGGCGTTCGCCGACGTGGGCGGGACGGGGCGGAGGCCGCCGTGCGCGCGGACGAACGTCGCGGCGCAGTCGGCGTCCCCCACGGCGAGAAGCGTCGTCACCGCGTACGCCGCATCCGGTCCGATGCGGTCCGGCCCGAGCCACCGGTAGAGGTCGGCGGCGTGCGACGCGGTGCCGCGCATCAGTGCGACCGTGGAGGCGACGCGAACGGCTCCGCGTACTCCGTCGGGTGACGGCGCCTCGGCGGACAGCACCGCGTCCACCGTGAGCGCCGCGGTGTCGAGATCTCCGCTCGCGAGCAGGGCGTCGGCGTAGGGCACGGAGATGTCGGTGCCCTGCGCACCCGCCGCGGAGGCCGCGTCCCAGAGTCGTCGTGCGGCGAGACGGTCTGCGGCGGAGGCCAATCCGACCAGGTGCTGTGCGAGATCGGGATCGCGCAGACCCGCATCCGCGAGCGAGACCGCGAGATCACCACCGAGACCGCCACTGTCGAGGTGCACCCGTGCCAGGCGACGCAGCACGCCGAGCATTCCGTGCTCGCCCATCACCACGCGCAGGGCACCGCGCGCGGAGTCCGACAGCAGGCCCTCGTCGGACAGGACCCCGCAGCCCCGGGTGCGCTCCACGGCGGCGGCGGCGTCGGGCATCGGGACGTCGGCGACATCGGCGACGAGATACGGATCCGGGGCCACACCGACCGACGCGAGCGTCACCACCACGAGGGCGGTGTGATCGTGCGCGGACAGCAGAGCGTCGAGGGCCGACCGCTCGTCGGGCGAAGTCACTGCCCGGTGAGGGGACTCGTCAGCCCGCCGACGGTGTTGCCGAGCCCGTTGACGACGCCGCCCGTGGTGTTCCCGAGACCGCCCACGACACCGCCGACGCCTCCCACCACATTGCCGAGGCCGTCCGTGACGCCGCCGATGACGTTCGGCGGTGTGTACTGCGGCAGCGAGGGTGCGGTGTAGGCCGGAGCCTGGGGCACCTGGGCCGTCGGGACGCTCGGAGCGGTGAACTGCGGCGCCGGTGCGTTCGGCACAGCAGCGTTCGGCGCGGTGGCGCCCGGTACCGCGGCCGATCCGGTCGAGCCGGGCGCGGTCGCGCCGGGAACCGCAGCCCCCGGTGCTGCTGCGGCGCCGCTGGTCGGCGCTCCGGCGGCTCCGGTGGTGCGCGGCTGCCCCGTCACGGGGTCGACGCCGGCGGCGGCGGTGGTCGGGGTCGCGCTCACGGAACCGTCCGCGGCGGCCGGGGCCACCGCGCTGCTGGTGGAGGGGCCGGTGTTCTCCGACGATCCGCCGACGAGACCGGTGCCGACGGAGAGGCCACCAGCGGCCAGCAGGATCACGGCAGCGGCGACGCCGCCGATGACGGCGGTGCGCTTACCGCGCGACGGGGCGTCCTTGGCGTGTGCCGAGCGCGACACCGGTGCGGGCGTGGAGGTTCGGGCCGAGGCGGGACTCTCGGTGACCGGAGGGAGCAGGTCGGTCTCGTCGTCGTCGACGGTGGAACCGGCGGCGACGGCAGCGAGTGCCGCTGCGCCCGGGCGGTTCAGTTCTGCCCCGGCAGAAGCGATGTCGGCGGCGAGCAGTGCGGCTCCGGTCGCGGCGGTGGCCGCGGGCTGTTCGCCGACGGTCACCGGCTTGCGCAGCGCGGAGGACACGGTCTCGGTGAGCATGGGGATCGACGCGCCGCCGCCGACCAGCAGCACACGGTCCACCGCGTCGCCGTCGACACCCGCGGTGCGCAGCGCCTCGCCGAGTACCCGGGTGACGTCGTCGAACGTCTCGCGCAGTAGTTCCTCGATCTCCGACCGCACCAGTCGCACGTCGGTGTCGATGCCGGGCAGGTGCACCGGCACGACCGTCTCGGTGTCGGAGGACAGTGCTTCCTTGGCCGTCGCGCAGTGCGTGCGCAGGGTCGTGAGGGCCTCGACCGTCGCGGGATCGAAGGGATCGAGCGACGACGAGTCGACGTTGTCGAGCACGTGCGCCAACACGACCTGGTCGATGTGGGCGCCGCTGACGTCCTCGCTGCGCGCACCGCGTCCGAGGATCGCCGAATCGGCACCCGTGCGCACGACCGACACGGTCAGGGCGCTCGCACCCAGGTCCGCGACCAGCACGACGCCGTCCGCCACCGCGTCCGGCGACTGCTGCATCCATGCCGTCGCGGCGAGAGCGTCGGGAACGAAGGTGACGTCGGTGAGGCCGTGGCGGGCAGCCGCGTTGCGCAGCCGGTCCACCGTGTACTCGGGCCACGACGTCGGGTAGGTCACCACGATTGCGGCATCGTCGTCGGCGCCGGCCGTGCGTGCCTCGCGGACGAGGCAGTCCAGCGTCGTCGCGTAGAGCTCGTCGCCGGTGTAGCTGCGTCCGTCCTCGGTGACCAGCGCGACCGGATCGCCGACGCGGCCGGCGAAGCCGGTCAGGGCCGTGGTGTCGACGGTGCCCGGCGCGGCCAGGGCGGGTTCACGGTCGGGCGTGACCGACAGTGCGGTGGACCGCACGACGGTGACGGCGTCACCGAGATGTCCCGGACCGTCCACGGCGACCGCCGTCGAGGTGCTCGAGCCGACGTCCAGTCCCAGACCTGATGATCGTCCCTGATCCGTTGCCATGGCGCCGACTCCGTTTCCGTGCTCGTCGATATTCGTGCTCGTCAAGGCTGTGTCGGACCTGCTGTCGGGCACGTCGCCGTGACGCCGTAGCTGTCCACCGGCACTGTCGTCTCGATGGTCCGTTTCGTTACAGGTCACAAGAGTAGAGCGGTCCTATCCCCTATGCCCCCTAGTCACCCCGATCTGCCCCGGGGCGACCCCCGGGGTGCAGGAAGGGGGCTGCGCCCCGTTGGGACACCTCACTAGTCGACCTAGTTTTGATCTCAACGTGCCGAGACAGTCGGCCCGACCACCTCGACGCCTGCACACACACCGTCTGCCGACACCGGTTCACACACACCCAGGAGATCCCGATGGCCACGAACGCCGTACTCGACTTCATCCTCAGCCTTCTTCGCGACGACAAGGCCGCCGCCGCCTACTGCGCGAACCCCCAGGCCTCGCTGGACGCTGCCGGCCTGCCCGACGTGTGCCACGCCGACATCGTGGCCGTGGCGCCCATGGTCGCCGAGTCCGGACTGTTCGCCGGCGGATCGCGTCTCGCCTCGATCGTGAACGCGGGCAGCTCCTCCAACGTCGTGAACTCGACCGTCGTGAATGCGGGCAGCGTGAACAACAGCACCGTCTTCGGCGGCAACAACGTCGCCGTCGGCGGCCCCACGTTCGGCAGCAACGCGGTGAACTTCGGAAACAACAACAACAACGGAAATTTCAGCAACAACAACTTCGGGGGCTTCGACCTGGGCGGCTTCACCTTCAGCCCGACCCTCATCGGTGGCGGCCTGGCGATCGGCAGCATCGGCAACCTGAACCTCGGTGACCTGGATCTGAGCGGCCTGAACCTGGCCTCGCTCGACCTCAGCGGCCTGAACCTGGCCTCGCTGGACCTCGGCGGGATCGGCGACATCGACCTGCTCGGCGGACTCGACCTCAGCCTCATCGACCTGGGCGACCTCGACATCGCGGGCCAGTTCACCACGGTCCTCGCCCTCGTCCTGGCCAACGGACTCTCCCTCGGTGGCGACCTCGCCGCCGAGTTCGGTGCCGCACTGGGCGCGGCGTTCGACGCCTTCCTCGCCCTCGGCGGCGTCCTCGACCTCGACACGCTGGTCGACCTCAGCGCCACCCTGGCCGGTGCGCTCACCGCAGCGCTCGGCCTCGGCGTGGGTGCCGGAGCCCAGCTCACGGCCGCCCTCGACGCCGTGCTCGGCACCGTCGCCGGTCTCGACTTCGACGCCGTCGTCGGTCTGTCCGGCGTTCTCTCCAACGCACTCTCGGTGGGCGGTGTGCTCGGCGCGAATGTCGGCGCCGCACTCGGCGGCGTGCTCGGCGCAGCGGTCACCGCCGGTGGCTCGCTCGGCGCCGATCTGGCCGCCGCCCTCACCGCCGGACTCGATGTCGCCGGATCGCTCGGTGTCGTCGTCGGTGGCGCGCTCGGTGTGACCACCGACATCACCGCTGCTCTCTCGGGTGCACTCGCCGCTGCCGTCGACGTCGCCGGTGATCTCGGCGCGACGCTGACCACCATCCTCGACGCGAACGTCGTCGCCGCGCTGGCAGGCACGCTGACCACCGAGCTCTCCGCGGCTCTCGGCGCAGCCCTCGCTGCCGGCGGAGACGTCGCCGGTGAGTTCGGCGCCTCCCTCGGCGCGCTCCTCGGAGCCGTCACCGGCCTGTCCGGCGCACTCGACCTCGACGCTCTTCTCGGCGTCGGCGGCACCCTCGGCGCGACCCTCGCCGGTGTGCTCGGCCTCGGTGGCGGTATCGGTGCGCAGCTCGGCGCCGCGCTCGACGGTGTCCTGGAGTTGGCCGGTGGCCTGGACCTCGCGGCCGCCCTGGCCGGCGGAGCCGACATCGCGGCCACGCTCGGCGCCACTCTCTCCACTGCCCTCAGCGGCGTGCTGGTCGCCGGCGGTACCGTCGCCGGCACGCTCGGCGCGGCCTTCGGTGCCGCCCTCGGCGGCGTCCTGGGGGCCGACCTCGGTGCTCAGCTGGTCGGACTGCTGGCCGGTGAGCTGGACCTCGGTGCGGCACTGGCCACCATCCTCGACGGCGCTCTCGGCCTCGGCGGCCTGCTGGACATCGGCGCTCTCGCCGACCTCGGTGCCCTGCTCGACGTCGACGGCGCACTCGGCCTCGGTGCCGGTGTCCTGGCCACGCTCGGCGGTTCCCTCGAGGCTCTCCTCGGCGCGGGCGGCCTGCTCGGTGGCGATCTGACCGCACTGCTCGGTGCCGATCTCGGTGCTCAGCTCGCTGCCGCGCTGGCCGGCGCTCTCGCCGTCGGCGGCGACCTGGGCGGCGACCTCGGACTCGCCCTCGGCGGCGTGCTCGCCGGACTCGTGGACGTCGCGGGCGGTCTCGACGTCGACGCGGTGGCCGGACTCGGTGCCACCCTCGCCGCAGCCCTCACCGGCGCACTCGGTGTCGGCGCAGGACTCACCGGTGGACTCGCAGCGGGCCTCACCGCTCAGCTCGGTGCCGCTCTCGACGGTGTCCTCGGCCTGGCCGGCGATCTCGACCTGCTCGGCGGACTCGGCGTGCTGGGCGACCTGAACGTGCTGAACGACCTCAGCGTCCTCGGCGACCTGGACCTCGCGGCCACCCTGGGTACCGCACTCTCCGGCGCTCTCGCCGCCGGCGGCGCGGTGGCAGCCAACCTCGGTGCCACGCTCGGCGCGGCCCTCGGCGGTGTCCTGTCCGGCGACCTCGGCGCCGAGCTCGTCGGCCTGCTCGCCGGTGGTCTGGACCTCGGTGCCGGCCTCACCACCCTGCTGGGCGGTGTCCTCGATCCGTCCGGTGCCCTCGGCCTCGGCGGCGACCTCGTCGCCACGCTCGGCACCTCGCTCGCAGCCGTGCTCGGTGCGGGCGGTCTGCTCGACGCCGATCTCGCGGGCCTGCTGACCGGCGGCCTCGCCGCGCAGCTCTCCGCCGCACTCGCGACGGCTCTCGCGGCCGGCGGCGACGTGGCGGCGAACGTGGGCCTGGCCCTGGGCGACGTGCTCGGCACGGTCACCGCGGGTCTGGACCTGGACGGCGTCCTCGGCGCCGACCTCGCAGCGGCGCTCACCGCGGCCCTCGGCCTCGACGGCGACCTGACCGGTGGACTCACCGCGCAGCTCGCCGGCGCGCTCGACGCCGCACTCGGTGTGGTCGGAGGCGCCGACATCACGGCTGCGCTCACGGGCGCACTCGCCGCCGGTGGCGACGTCGCCGCAGGACTGGGCGCGACACTCGGCACCACCCTCGCTGCCGTGCTCGGCGCCGACCTCGGCGCCCAGCTCACCGGACTGCTGGCAGGCGGCGCCGATCTCGGTACCGCACTGACCGCCGTCCTGGGCGGCGCTCTCGACCTCGACGGGGTCTTCGGCATCGGTGCCGACGCGGCCGCCGGCCTGGTCGGCACGCTCGGCACCACGCTCGCCGCCGCACTGAACGTCGGCGGCCTGACCGACGTCGACCTCACCGCACTGCTCGGCGGCGACCTCACCGCCGTCCTGGGCGCCGCACTCTCCGGCGCCCTGGGCGCCGGCGGCGCACTGGGTGGCGACCTCGGCCTGGCACTGGGCGGGCTCGTCGGAGCGGCTACCGACCTCACGGCCGGCGCCGATCTCGGACTGGTCCTCGCCGGTGCACTCGGTGTCACCGGCGATGCCGCCGCCACGCTCTCGGGCGCACTCGACGCGATGCTGGGAGCTGCGGGCGGTCTCGACCTCACCGCGATCCTCGGTGCCGACGCGGACGTCGCCGCCACCGTCGGAGCCGCGCTCAGCGCAGCACTGTCGGCCGGTGGCCCGCTGGCCGCGAACGTGGGCGCCGCCCTCGGCGGCGTGCTCGGGACCGCCCTGTCGGGCGACCTCGGCGCACAGCTCGCGGGTCTGCTGGGCGGCGGCGTCGATCTGGACGCCGCACTCGGCACGGTCCTCGGCGGCGCACTCGGACTCGGCGGGCTGGTCGATCTCGACGGGCTCGCGAATCTGGACGGGCTCGGAGCCGTCGGCGGTCTGCTCGACGCCGACCTGCTGGGCGGCCTGACCGGCGCACTGGACACCGACATCGTCGGTGCGCTCGCCGGCTCGCTCGGCGCTGCCCTCGGCGCCGGCGGGCTGCTCACCGGTGACCTGCAGGCACTGCTCGGCGGCGATGTGGCGGCGCAGCTGTCCACCGCCCTCGGCGTGGCTCTCGGCCTCGGCGGCGACGCTGCCGGTGAACTCGGACTCGCCCTCGGCGGCGTCCTCGCCGGCGTCACCGACCTGACCGCGGGTGCCGATCTGGGTGCCGCCGTCACCGCCGCTCTCGGCATCACCGGTGAGGGTGCGGCCACCCTGGCCGGCGCCCTGAACACGGCGCTCGGACTCGGCGGGGCGCTCGATCTCGACGGCCTGGTCGGCGGAGATCTGGCCGCCACGGTCGGCGCTGCACTCGGCGGTGCTCTGGCCGCCGGCGGCGATGTCGCCGCCACGGTCGGCGCCACTCTCGGTGCCGCTCTCGGGGGCTCCCTGACCGCCGATCTGCAGGCCCAGCTCGGTGCACTGCTGGCCGGTGGGCTGGACCTCGACGCCGCGCTCGGCACGGTGCTCGGTGCGGCTCCGGATCTCGATCTGGACGCAGACCTCGCCGGCCTGCTCGGCGGCGCTGTCTCGACCGGCCTCGGCCTGGTCGCGGGAGTCGGCCTGCCCGACACGGAGCTGCCGGACCTCACGGGCAGCCTGGCCGCGGCACTGGGACTGGGCGGCGCAGCCGCAGCAGGACTGGGAACCGCACTGGGCACGGTGCTCGGCGGCACGGTGCTCGCCGATCTGGATGCGAACGGACTGCTCGAGGGTGACCTCGGCGGCATCGTCTCCGCCGCACTCGGCGACGCACTGAACGTCGGCGGTGTCCTCGACCTGGAGACCGACCCGGTCGGCCAGTTCGGCACTGCGCTCAACGGGGCGCTCGGCCTCGTCGGCGGCGTGGACACCGGCGCCCTGGGCGACCTGCCCGCGACGCTGACCGCAGCTTTCGGCGTCGGCGGCACGGCGGGTGCGGAGCTCGGCGGAGCCTTCGGCGCTCTGCTCGACATCGCCGGCGGCGGCGATCCGGTGGCGTCCCTGGGAACGGCACTCGGAGCCACGGGTGACCTCACCACGATGCTCGACGCCGCACTCGACACGGCGGTCTCCGCCGGCGGCGCGCTCGACGCCGAGGGTCTGCCGATCAGCGGACTGCTCGACGCGAACACCGGCCTCGACGGCAGCCTCAGCGCACTGACCACCCTCACCGGTGGCCTCGGCGCCGTGGGTGCGGTCGCCGGCGGACTGGACGGCACCCTCACCGGTGTCGGCGGCGCGGTCACCGATCCCGACGCGGTCACCGGTGCGGTGGCGAGCCTGGGCGGCGGCCTCGCCAGCGGCCTCGGGCTGGGCCTGAACAGCGTCACGCAGGGCGGGCTCGAGCTCGGCTCGGAGCTGCAGGGCGGCCTGACCGGCGCTGCGACCGGCGCGGGCGGCGTCTTCGGCGGCTTCGAGATCTCGCCCGACGGCGAGGTCACCGGCGGACTGGACAACACGTCCGAGTTCACCGGCGCACTCGACGGCGGCATCGACGCCACCGCCGACGCGGTGGGCCAGTTCCAGAACTCCACCGACGCCGTGCTCGGCGGCGTCACCGGAGCGACCGACGGACTGGGCCTGAGCGCGGTCACCGACGTCACCGGCGACGCGCTCGGCGCAGTGACCACGGACGGCGGACTCGGCGGCGACATCGCCGGCGAGGCCACCTCCTGGCAGGACGTCGACGCCGAGGGTGCCTTCGACGGCCCCGCGGCGGCGGTCGGCGGAGTCGGCGACGGCCTCACCGACACCGTCTCCGGGCTCGGCGGCGGACTCACCGGTGGCCTGACCGACGGCCTGTCGAACACCCTCGGCGGTGGACTGAGCTCCGCGGACGACGGCCTCGACACCGGCGCTGTGGCCGATGACGACGCGGCCGACGCGGGAGACGCCAACTGATCACCCGCGCTCTGTAACACCGACGACCCCGTACGCGCTTATGCGTACGGGGTCGTCGGCGCTTACCGTGAGGGTCACACCGCCGCAGATGGTGAATGCTCACAGACGCGCTCGACCCGTTGCCACCGCAGACAGATCGGGACCACATGCAGAACGACGCACCACCCGCCGTGCAGACCGGCGCCGGGAAGACCCCCGCGCCGACGCAGGCGACGCAGCTGGCCGAGCTCCTGTCCCGGATGGGCGAGGTGGCGTCCGGTGCCGGTCGCCGCGACCTTCTCGACCGGTTGACGGCGGCGCGTGAGCGGGTGCTCGATCCGCGCCTGCGCATCGTCGTGGTCGGACCGCTCAAGCAGGGCAAGAGTCAGTTCGTGAACTCGCTGCTGGGCCTCGACGTGTGTTCGGTGGGCGACGACGAGACCACCGCGGTGCCCACGATGGTCGCGTACGCGGAGACCGAGCGGGCGGAGCTGGTGGTCGGCGAGATCGGTGCCGACCCGGTGCACATCGACATCCCCATGGCGGACATCCATGCCGTCACACCGACCGACCCGCGCGCGGAGGGTCGCGAGATCCTGCGCCTCGAGATCTCCGTGCCCAGCCCGCTGCTGAAGGACGGGCTCGTCGTCATCGACACCCCCGGCGTCGGCGGCCACGGCAACCCGCACGCCAACAGCACCCTGGGTCTGGTCACGTCGGCGGATGCCGTTCTGGTGCTGTCCGATTCGAGTCAGGAGTTCACCGAGCCCGAGGTGGCCTTCCTGCGCCAGGTGGTGACTCTGTGCCCGGCGGTCGCGTGCCTGGTGACCAAGACCGACCTGTACCCGCACTGGCGGCGCATCGTCGAGGCCGATCGCGGGCACCTCGCGCGGCAGGGCATCGACGTTCCGCTGATGCCGATCTCGTCGATGCTCCGCTCGCACGCGCTGCGGCTGAAGGACGATTCGCTCGACAAGGAGGCCGGCTTCCCGGCTCTCTACGACTTCCTCCGCGGTGTGGTGCAGCGTGCCGACGCCACCACTCGCAAGGCCGTCGCTCTCGACGTCCGCTCGGTGTCCGAGCATCTCGCCCTCGCCCTGGGCAGTGAACTCGCGGCGCTTCGCGATCCGGAGACCGCCGCCGCGGCGGTGGCCGGTCTGCAACAGGCGCGGGCCAACGCCGAGGACATGCAGAAGCGCAGCAGTCGGTGGCAGCAGACACTCAACGACGGCATCACCGATCTGGCCGCCGACATCGACCACGACCTGCGAGACCGGCTGCGCGTCATCACCCGTGAGGCGGAGGAGGCGGTCGACGGGGGAGACCCGGGCAAGGACTGGCCGCGCATCGGTGAGTGGCTCGAGGACCAGATCGCCTCCGCCGTGGGGGACAACTTCGTCTGGGCGCACGAGCGGTCCCTGTGGCTCGCCGAGACGGTCGCTCGGCACTTCGCCGAGACGGCCGATGCGCACATCCCGGCGATGAACATCGCGAACGTCGACGGCGTCATGGACCCGGTGACCTCACTGGGGGACCTCGAGTCCGGCCGGATGGGCATCACCTCGAAGGTGCTCGTGGGCATGCGCGGCTCCTACGGCGGCGTGCTCATGTTCGGACTCATCACGACGATGATGGGACTGGCGCTGCTCAATCCGATCTCGCTCGGCGCCGGAGTCCTGCTGGGCAGCAAGGCCTACAAGGACGACAAGGAGGCGCGGGTGCTCAAGCGGCGGGCCGACGCGAAGGTCGCCATCCGCAAGTTCACCGACGACGTCAGCTTCCAGGTGGGCAAGGAGTCCAAAGACCGCCTGCGGCTCGTCCAGCGCCAGCTCCGTGACCACTTCACCGACATGGCCGATCAGACGGTGCGCTCGGTGAGCGACTCGCTGCGTGCCGCGCAGGAGGCGGCGACCGGCGCCTCGTCCGAGCGTGCCGCGCGCACAGCCGAACTGGAGCAGTCACTGAAGAAGATCTCTGCACTGCGCAGCATCGCGCAGAAGCTCGACCCCGAGGCCGTCGAAGCCGCCGAGGCAGACAAGGTCGTCGAGGCGGCTCGTGCGGACCGCACGCAGATCGGTACCGGCTCGTGAGTGTCACGCTCGACCGTGCGCGGGAACTCGTCGCGGCGGCGCAGGCGGAGTACGTGCGGGAGCCGGACGTCCGGGATGCGTTGCGCGTCTGCGCGGACCGGCTCGACGAGCCGCTGCGCGTCGCGCTCGCCGGATCACTCAAGGCCGGCAAGTCGACGCTCCTCAACGCGCTCGTCGGACAGGACATCGCCCCCACCGACGCGACCGAGTGCACCCGCGTGGTCACGTGGTACCGCCGCGGGACGTCTCCCTCGGTGACGGCCCGGTACGACGGGGACCGCTCGATGAGCATCCCGGTGTTGCGACGGGGTGGTCGACTGTCGTTCGACTTCGGCGATCTCACCGCCGACCGCGTGGACCGCCTCGACGTCGAGTGGCCGGCGCGAACCCTGGCCCGCAACACCATCATCGACACCCCCGGCACGTCGTCGCTGTCCCTGGACGTGTCCGAGCGGACGTTGTCGATGTTGACGCCCGAGGACTCCGCGTCCGGCGCCGACGCCGTGGTCTATCTCCTGCGCACCCTGAGCGCGTCCGACACGTCGTTCCTCACCCGCATCAACGACGCGGTCGGTGGCGACTCCGGCCCCCTCGGCGTGGTCGGCGTCGTCTCGCGTGCCGACGAGGTGGGCGCCGGTCGCATGGACGCGATGATGTCGGCCAAGGAAGTGGCGTCCCGCTTCGCGGTGGAGCTCGAGAAGACCGGTCTGTGCCAGGCCGTCGTGCCCGTCGCCGGCCTGCTCGCCCTCGGGGCACGGACGTTGCGGCAGAGCGAGTTCGGCGCGCTCGTCGCGTTGGCCGACGCTCCGCCCGACGACCTCCAACTGGCGATGCTGTCGGCCGACCGCTTCTCCCGCCCGGACATGCCACTCCCCGTCGATGCGGAGACGCGCGCCGGACTCGTCGACCGTTTCGGGCTCTTCGGCATCCGGATGGCCGTCACGCTCATCCGCATGGGCACGCGCGATTCGCCCTCGCTCGCAAGGGAACTCGTCGAGCGCAGTGGACTCGAGGAGCTACGGCACATCATCGACGTTCAGTTCGGCGAGCGAGCCGACCAGCTCAAGGCGCACTCGGCCCTCGTCGCTCTCGATCGCGTGCTGCGCGCCTCACCGGCCGCGGGATCGCGCGCCATCATCGACGAGGTGGGATCCACCCTCGCCGACGTCCACGGGTTCAAGGAACTGCGTCTGCTCGGTCAGCTACGGGCACGCGAGGTGCGGCTGTCCGAGCCGGAGAAGGCGGAGCTCGCTCGACTGGTGGGTGCGCAGGGCACCGAGACGACGACGCGGTTGGGGCTCGATCCCGACGACTCGGTGGAACTGCAGCGCAAGACGGCCTTCGACGCGGTCCGCAGTTGGCGCTCCCGCGCGTCCCATCCGCTGCTCGACCGGTTCACGGCGCGGGCGTGCGACATCGCCGCGCGCAGCGCCGAGGGCATCCTCGCGGAGCTCGACCGCCGCTGAGATCAGCGCCGGACGGGAGCGGCCGCGAGCCATCGCCCGACGGCGGGGACGAACAGCGGAGCGGTGCCCAGCAGAGCGAGGGCCGCGACGACGAACGGCGCATACGTCGTGGGCTGCTCCAGCGCATCGGAGGTCGCGATCCAGAACGCGATCGATCCCGCGGCGGCGACGATGCCGACCAGGGTCAGCGTGGATCGTCCGGTGGGGCGTCGGCCGCGGATCTGCAGGATGCCGGCCAGTCCCACCAGGAGAACAACGGCGCCGACGGCAGCACCGGCGACGAGCGTGATGAGGACCGTCGAGTCGATGTCCTCCGCCGAGGTGCCGGGGGCGTCGGCCGAGAGGACGTCGGCGAGGCGCGACCGTAGTCCCTGGTGGTCGAGTCCCAGCAGCGCGCCGGTGGCCGCCAGGACGACGAGGCACAGACTCCACAGGATCACGGCGGCATCGACGGCGCGTGGGCGCTCGTCGGGAACCGGCTCCCGCATGGGCGTCACGTGCACCGACGGGCGGGGCGGCTTCGGGGGTTGCGAGCCTTCGACACTGTCCGACGCGTTCATGGCTTCAGGCTAGAGGGTCTGTTTCCGCCCGACCCTGTTGTGGTCCGGCCCCGTCCGCTCGGGCTCGGAAAGTGATCGAGCACGAAGTCCGCGGTCGGGGTCACACCGGCTTCTCGGAAGTGGGCCCCATCACTTACGGTCAGGGCGGTAGTGGGCCCGCCAGGGCCCCGTTGTCGATGGGATGAATGTGCGGAAACTGCGGTCTGCCGGCGTCGGTCTGGTGATGTGTCTCGGTCTGTTCGGCGCGGTGGTGCCCACGGCGACCGCCGAACCTCCCGGCCCGGCCTCGAGCTTCTACACGCCCCCCTCGCCGCTTCCCGCCGGGAACGACGGTGACCTCATCCGTACCGGGCCGTCGAATCTCGCACTGTCGCTTCCCTTGCCGCAGGGACCGATCCCCGGCACCGCGACGCGCCTGATGTACCGGTCGCAGGACGCCAACGACGCGCCGGTGGCCGTCACCGGGACGTACATCGACCCGTCGGCCGAGTGGACCGGCCCCGGTCCGCGCCCGCTCGTGGTGATCGCCCCCGGCACCCACGGCCAGGGCGACCAGTGCGCGCCGTCGCACCAGTTGAACAACGTCCTCACCTACACCCCCGTACTCGGACTCATGGTCGAGTACGAGCTGCTCTCCACCTACGCGTTGCTGGCCCGCGGCTACGGCGTCGTCATCACCGACTACGACGGTCTGGGCACGCCGGGTGCGCACACCTACGTCAACCGCGCCGCCGAAGCGCACGCGGTGCTCGACGCGGCGCGCGCCGCGCAGCAACTCGGCAACACCAAGGTCGGACCCGAATCCCCGGTCGGCCTCTGGGGTTACTCCCAGGGCGGCGGCGCCGTGGCAGCAGCCGTGGAGCTCGCTCCCGAGTACGCACCGGAGCTGGACATCAAGGGCACCTACGCCGGTGCCCCCGTCGCCGATCTGGCAGCGACGCTGGCCCAGGTCGACGGCACCATCCTCACCGGTGTCATCGGCTACACCCTGAACGGTCTGCGCCGGTCCAACCCCGAGTTGGGCCCGATCATCGACGCGTCGACCAACCCGGCCGGCAAGGCTGCGCTGGCGGCACTCGAGAATCAGTGCGTCGTGGAAAGTGCACTCACCGTGGGCTTCCACCGCACCAACGAGTGGATCACCACCGGCGAGTCGCTGTCGGACTACCTCAAGCGCATTCCCGAGGCGCAGACAGTTCTCGCCGAGAACAAGATCGGTAACCGCACGCCCACCACGCCGGTCTACATCGACACCGGCACGGGCGACGACATCGTTCCGCACGGCCAGGCCGTCGATCTCGCCGCAACCTGGTGTGGAAAGGGCTCGAACGTCCAGCTGAACACTCAGCAGCTGCCGTTCTTCCTCCCCGGGCTCGCGCTCGGCCACGTCCTGCCCGACTTCATCGGACTCGGCGCCGGCACCAATTGGCTCGACGCCCGGTTCCGCGACGTTCCGACAGCGGGCAACTGCGCCTGACCCGTCACCGCCGAAGCGCCTCGATCACAGTCGATCGAGGCGCTTCGTCGCGTTCCGGACCCTCGAGGTCGACGCGTCCTTCTCCGACGCCGCCTCGGAACGCGCGTCCTGCGCCGCCTCCAGGTCCTCGCGGGCCTTCTCGAGTTGCTCGGTGAGGGCGTCGACCGACTCCTGCAGGTCGTCGACGCGATGGTCGGCGTGCTCCAGCGCCTCGGTCGCATCCTGCAGCGCAGCCTCGGCGTCGTCGAGTTCGGCCTGTGCGCGGGCTCGCTGCTCTTCCATCTCCCGTTCGGCGGTGTCGTCGGGTTCGGGTTCCGGTTCTTTCGCGGGTTCGGGATCGACGGACACCAGCCCCATCGGGCCGAACCCGCTGTACTCGGCGGCCCCCAGCATCCGGCCGCGCCGCACCTCGTCGGCGATGTCCGCATCGGACAGCGCCGCATTCAGGCTCTGCGTCACCTCGCGCCCGACGTCCTCGCCGATCGGGTGACCGCGATCCTCCGCGATCTCCGCAGCCCGGCTCGCCAGCGCGCGCACCGCGCGTTGCCGCTGCTTCGTCAACGTGCGGAGGGTGGCACCCGACGGTCGACCGGCCGGCCTCCGGCCTTCCCGCAGATGTTGCTGCGCCTCACGAAGTGCTTCGCCGAGGTCGAGCAGGTCTGTGACGTCGTCCTCCGCGTCGCGCACCGTCACGTTCAGCACCCACCCGACGATCGTCGGTTTGCGCAGCGCACCGATCTGCTTGGCCAGGTCCTTGTCGCCGTCGGAACGCGCCTGCTTCTGCCGGCCGGTGCGCGCGGCGACGAAGTCGGACGGGTCCAGCCCGTACAGCTCGTCGGCCACCTCGTCGAACGTCATGCTGGTCGATTATGCCGCCACGCTGTTGTCATAGAGAGTATGGATGGCAAGTCGCGAAACTATCGATAGCGCGACGGGATGATGCTGCGGGCCCGGTGCGCTGAACCTTCCGTGGCCGCGAGAGACGGGGCCGCGGAAGGGACACACCGTCATGAGCACCCTGCAGAACACCCGCATCCTTCTCGTCGGCGGCTCGTCGGGCATCGCGCGGCGCATTGCCAAGGACGCGCTCGCCGCCGGCGCGGAAGTCGTCCTCGGCAGTCGACGCCCGGAGGCCCTGGCCGACACTGTCGCCGAGCTCGGCTCGGGCGCATCGGCGGTGCACCTCGACCTCGACGACGAATCGTCCATCGCCGCCGCCGTCACCACGCTCGGACCTCTCGATCACGTCGTGTCGCTCGCGGCGAACCACGCCAACGGCCCGGTCGCAGACCTCGACCGCGCCGCCGTCGAGCGCGCGTTCGCAGCCAAGGTCGTCGGACCGATCCTGCTGGCCAAGCACTTCGCGCCCACGCTGCGGGACGGCGGCTCGTTCGTGTTCTTCTCCGGTGTCGCCGCATGGAAGCCGGCGCCGGGCCTCGCCGTCATGGCCACGACCAACGGTGCTGTCGCATTCCTCGCGGAAGCGTTGGCCGTCGAACTGGCACCGTTGCGGGTCAACGCCGTCTCGCCCGGCATCGTCGACTCGGGTGCGTGGGACGGCATGGGGGACGGCAAGCAGGCGATGTTCGACGCGACGGCTGCCAAGAACCCCGCTCGGCGAGTGGGTCGACCCGACGACGTCTCGGCCGCAGTACTTCTCGCGCTCACCAACGGCTTCGTCACCGGAACCACCCTCCACGTCGACGGGGGTGGACGGCTGAGCTGAGCGCCTCAGGCGATCCGTACGCCCCTCGGCAAGGTGCGGGCCGGAACGCGGAGTCGGCGCGCGGCGACCGTGAGTCCGAGAGCTCCCAGGATGACATTGACGGCCAGCCCGAGGTACCAACTGTCGCCGATCTTTCCGGATTCGAACGCGACCTGCTCGTCGTAGAAGCTGCGGTTCGAGGCGCTCACGCGGTAGGTCGACACGGTGTCCGCGCAGGTCGGCTCCGTCAGGTACGGGCCCGTGCGCGCCGTCGAGAGCGTCTCGGCTATCGGGCGCGCCACGCTGGGATCGGGTGGCCGCTCGTCCGACGTCCAGACACGTACGCTCGGATTGTCATGTGCGGCCACCACATCCGGGAGAATGAGAAACGGGTTGGGCGCCAACAGCCACCAGATACGCTCGGTGTGCTCGTAGGAGCGCACCGTGGCCACGTCGCGACAGTCCGGAACGGTGTCGAACGAATCGTCCACGTACGTGTACTCGGCGCCCACCACCTCGTGGTCCTCCGCCGTGGTCGAGTAGAGCAGGCCGAACAGCGCCGGGAGGCCCAGCACGAGGAAGAACACGGTGGCCTGCGTCAGGACGGCCGAACCTGCCGGCCGAGCGGTCAGGGCCGAGTACCCCAGCCCGATCCCGCAGTAGCACAGAAAAATCACGCAGAGAACGATCACGCCCAGCACCGAGGTGCCGATGCCGTAGGGCGCGGCGACGATGCCCCACACCAGGTACGGCGACGCCACGGCGACGAGGGCAAGGCAGGACACCCACGACCCGAGAAGTTTGCCGACGGCCAACTGCCAGTGGCTGATCGGCGTCGCCTGCACCACGGCGAGCGTCGCGTCCCTTGCGGTCACCGTTGATCGACGTCGCCGTGAGGGTGGGGGCGAGGACCACGCCGAGGAACAGCTCGACTCCCAGTACGACCGCGTAGAGATTGCGCGCCCAGCCGTCGTAGTTCGCATCGGCCTCGTCCACCGACAGTGCCAGATACATCGACCCGAACACGGCCAGCGACATGACCGTGAACGTGACGGCCAGGGTGACGCGCCACCGCGTGGTGCGCAGTCGCTGCCGGAGTTCGAGGCCGATCAGTACGCCGACCACCGACGACCAGCTGCTCATCCGTGCCGCCATGTCATGTCCTGTCCGCGTCGAGGGCGAGGTACGCGTCCTCGAGTTCCGAGTCGACGCGGGCGAACTCGGCGACGAGCACTCCCGAGTCGACGACCGTGCGCAGGTGTCGCGCCGCGGCCTCCTCGTCGGGGAAGCGCAGGATGTCGGCCGACGAAACAGGCCGGCCCACCGCGCGTAGTCGCCACGATCGTTCGGTGGCGGGTGCCGACTCCCGCGTGCGCCCGTCCGTCATCACGAGCACGTCGTCCACCATCTCCGACAGTTCGGTGAGGATGTGGCTCGACACCAGCACTGCGCATCCGTTGTCGGCGAGCCGGCGGACCTCGTCGCGCAGTTCGACTCGCGAGCGCGGATCCATGCCGGACGCCGGCTCGTCGAGCAGCAGGATGCGCGGTCGGTGGACCAGAGCGCGGGCGAACCCGAGCCGCTGCTTCTGGCCGCGGGACAACTCGTGCGCGGGTCGGTCGGCGCGATCGTCGAGGTGGACCTGCTGCAGCAGTTCGGCGGCGCGGGCACGGGCGTCCTTCGACGACAGCCCGTGCAGCCGTCCGAACGTGGACAGGATCTCGGTCGCCGTGAGGCTGTCCCAGGTGCCGAAGACGTCCGGCATCCACCCCACGGCCCGCCGGAGTGCGACCGTCTCGACCGAAGACCCGTCCAGCTCGAGGGTCCCGGAGTCGGGAGCCAGGAGGCCGGCGAGCATCAGCAGCAGCGTCGTCTTTCCGGCGCCGTTGGGCCCGACAAGGCCGGTGACCGTGCCGGGAGCGAGCGTCACGTCGGCGTGCGCGACTGCTGTGTGGCGTCCGAACGTGCGGGTGAGACCTCGGGCCGTCAGGGTCGTGCCGGGAACCGGTGACATGCCGTGGACCCTAACCGTCGGACGCGCGTGCTCAGCCACACTCTCGCGTCGAATTCCGCGGATCTGCAGAAAGCCTCGCGATCGGGTGGGTTCACACGCGCCGACCATGCGTGAGTGCCCTCAACTCGCTGCCGGAGGCGGGATCCCGTCGATCCGGTCGACCTGTGGATGCTGAGGCACGGCCGAGTGCAGGTTTTGCCACATTTTCGCGTCGAATGCTGCCGATCCGCAGAAAGCCTCGCGATCGGGTGGGTCCAGACGCGCGGACCACAGCCGGCCGACCACTCCGGGAACAAACTCGCACACCCCTCCGTTGAGCCGTACGACTGCCATTGAGCGTGGGTCACTCAAGTACGACTTGACGGAGCGAGAATCCGGCAGGCAGACTTGAGCGCAGTTCGCTCAGGCAGACGCTCGAACGATCACAGCAGCATCTATCAGGAGGTCTTCACATGGCTCGTGCGGTCGGAATCGACCTCGGGACCACCAACTCGGTCGTGTCCGTCCTGGAGGGCGGCGAACCGGTCGTGGTGGCCAACTCCGAGGGTGCACGCACCACCCCGTCCATCGTCGCGTTCGCCAAGAACGGAGAGGTTCTCGTCGGCCAGTCCGCGAAGAACCAGGCCGTCACGAACGTTGACCGGACCATTCGCTCCGTCAAGCGCCACATCGGCACTGACTGGACCGTCGGCATCGACGACAAGAAGTACACGTCGCAGGAGATCAGCGCGCGCACGCTCATGAAGCTCAAGCGTGACGCCGAGGCGTACCTGGGCGAAGAGATCACCGACGCGGTCATCACGGTGCCCGCGTACTTCGAGGACGCACAGCGTCAGGCCACGAAGGAAGCCGGCCAGATCGCCGGCCTCAACGTCCTGCGCATCGTCAACGAGCCCACCGCCGCCGCTCTGGCGTACGGCCTGGACAAGGGCGAGAAGGAACAGACCATTCTCGTGTTCGACCTCGGTGGCGGCACGTTCGACGTGTCCCTGCTCGAGATCGGCGACGGTGTCGTCGAGGTCCGCGCCACGTCCGGCGACAACCACCTCGGTGGCGACGACTGGGACGAGCGCATCGTCACCTGGCTCGTCGACAAGTTCAAGGCTCAGAACGGCATAGATCTGACCAAGGACAAGATGGCTCTCCAGCGCCTGCGTGAGGCTGCGGAGAAGGCCAAGATCGAGCTGTCCTCGAGTCAGAGCACGTCCATCAACCTGCCGTACATCACGGTGGACTCGGACAAGAACCCGCTCTTCCTCGACGAGCAGCTCAGCCGCTCCGAGTTCCAGAAGATCACCGCCGACCTGCTCGACCGCACCCGCGCGCCGTTCCAGGCCGTGGTCAAGGACTCGGGCATCGCGGTCAAGGACATCGACCACGTCGTGCTCGTCGGTGGCTCCACCCGTATGCCGGCAGTCTCCGAGCTGGTCAAGGAGCTCTCCGGTGGACGCGAGCCCAACAAGGGCGTCAACCCGGACGAGGTCGTGGCCGTCGGCGCCGCACTGCAGGCCGGTGTGCTCAAGGGTGAGGTCAAGGACGTTCTGCTCCTCGACGTCACGCCGCTGTCCCTCGGCATCGAGACCAAGGGTGGCGTGATGACCAAGCTCATCGAGCGCAACACCACCATCCCCACCAAGCGGTCCGAGACCTTCACCACGGCGGACGACAATCAGCCGTCGGTGCAGATCCAGGTCTTCCAGGGTGAGCGCGAGATCGCGTCGCACAACAAGCTTCTCGGCTCGTTCGAGCTGACGGAGCTGCCTCCCGCACCGCGCGGTGTGCCCCAGATCGAGGTCACGTTCGACATCGACGCCAACGGCATCGTGCACGTGACGGCGAAGGACAAGGGCACCGGCAAGGAGAACACGATCAAGATCCAGGAGGGCTCCGGCCTCTCCAAGGAGGAGATCGAGCGCATGGTCAAGGACGCCGAGGCTCACGCCGAGGAGGACAAGACCCGTCGCGAGGAGGCCGAGACCCGCAACCAGGCCGAGTCGCTCGTCTACCAGACGGAGAAGTTCGTCAAGGACAACGAGGACAAGGTTCCTGCGGAGACCAAGGAAAAGGTCGAGTCGGCCATCGCGGAGGCTCGCACTGCCTTGAACGGCACCGACATCGCCGCCATCAAGGCAGCGGTGGAGAAGCTGAGCACGGAGTCGCAGGCTCTGGGTCAGGCACTGTACGAGTCGGCAGCAGCCGACGGAGCAGGTGCCGACGGCGCAGCCCCGACCGACGGTAGCGACGATGTCGTCGACGCCGAGGTCGTGGACGAGCCGGTCGACACGGACAAGAAGTGAGTGCTGAGGACACCGGGAAGGTAGACGCACCCGACGTCGACCCCGCCGTGGAGGAGTCCCTCGCGGGCTCCGCCACGGCGCCCCAGCCCGGTGACGTGGAGGACGAAGCAGAGGTTCTCGAGGCAGAGATGTCCGAGGGTTCCGTGGATTCCGAGACTGCGCCCGAGAAGGACGAGCTGTCCGAGCGGACGGCCGACCTGCAGCGCCTCAGCGCCGAGTTCGCCAACTACCGGCGACGCGTCGCTCGGGACAAGCAGGTGGACATCGACAACGCCAAGGCGTCGGTGTTGGCCGAGTTGCTGGGTGTGCTCGACGATCTCGATCGGGCGCGCAAGCACGGTGACCTCGAGACGGGGCCGCTGAAGTCGGTGGCGGACAAGCTCGAATCCGTCATCACCGCACAGGGTCTCGTCGCCTTCGGTGACGAGGGCGACGCGTTCGACCCTGCGCTGCACGAGGCCGTGCAGCACGAGGGCGACGGCAACGATCCTGTCGTCGGCAGCGTGTTCCGCAAGGGGTACAAGGTGCGTGATCGAGTTCTGCGCACCGCCATGGTCGCCGTCGTCGACGGTTCGGGCGCCGACGCGGCATCCGACCAGGCATAGTTCGACCACAACGAAGATGTGATGTGAGAGGAGGAGGCGACCGGTGAGCCAACGGGAGTGGATAGAGAAGGACTTCTACAAGGAGCTGGGCGTCTCCTCCTCCGCGTCGCAGGACGAGATCAAGAAGGCGTACCGCAAGCTCGCGCGCGACAACCATCCGGACTCCAATCCGGGGGACGCGAAAGCGGAGGAGCGCTTCAAGGCGGTCAGCGAGGCCAATGCGGTGCTCTCCGACCCCGCGAAGCGCAAGGAGTACGACGAGGCCCGATCACTGTTCGCCAGTGGTGGTTTCGGACGCGGCGGATTCTCGCCGGGCGGCGGAACCAACTTCGGCGGCGGGGGTACGGCCGGCGGGTTCGACGTCGGTGACCTCTTCGGAGGTGCCGGTGGCGGAGCCGATCTCGGTGATCTGTTCGGCGGGTTGTTCAACCGTGGCGCGGCCGGTGGTCGTACCCAGGCCGCGTCGTCGCGTCCCCGGCGTGGGAGTGATCTCGCGGCCGAGGTGACGCTCGACTTCCGTGACGCGGCGGTGGGAACGTCTGTCCCGCTGTCCATCACGAGTCCGTCGTCCTGCACCACCTGTCACGGGAGCGGCGCGAAGCCCGGCACGAGCCCGCGGGTCTGCCCGCGGTGCAACGGTGCCGGTGTGGTCAGCCGTAACCAGGGCGCGTTCGGCTTCAGCGAGCCGTGCGACGACTGCCGGGGCACCGGCTCGATCATCGACGATCCGTGCACCGACTGCCGCGGCACCGGCGTGCAGAACCGCACCCGGTCGGTGACGGTGCGGGTTCCTGCCGGTGTCAGTGACGGGCAACGTGTCCGAGTGGCCGGCCGAGGCGAGGCCGGTCTGCGCGGCGCTGCCGCCGGCGATCTGCTGGTGACCGTGCACGTGAAGAGCGACGCCGTGTTCGGCCGCACGGGTGACGATCTCACCCTCACGGTTCCCGTCGCGTACAGCGAACTGGTGCTCGGCACGACGCTGTCGGTGCCGACGCTCGACGGCCGAGTCGGTCTGAAGGTTCCGGCGGGAACGGTCGACGGCCGCACCTTCCGGGTGAAGGGTCGCGGCATTCCCAAGAAGTCGAAGATCGGTGACCTGTTGGTCACGGTGAAGGTGGCCGTGCCGTCCGAATTGGACGACGCGGCACGCGATGCCCTCGAGGCCTACGCTGCGGCGGAGAAGGCGAGTGGTTTCGATCCCCGCTCCGGGTGGCCCGGAGCCTGACGGTTCTGATGCGAGAGGAGAGATGAGATGACTCGGACGCCCAGCGATCCGCAGGATGCGCGCGACGCAGGCGCGGACCCGGATGCCCGGATCTTCGTCATCTCCGTCGCCGCCGAGCTCGCCGGCATGCACGCCCAGACACTGCGCACCTACGACCGTCTAGGACTGGTGACGCCGTTCCGCACCACCGGCGGTGGGCGACGGTACTCTCCGCGCGACGTCGCGCTGCTTCGCGAGGTGCAGCGTCTCTCGCAGGACGAGGGCGTCAATCTGGCGGGTATCAAGCGCATCATCGAACTCACCAATCAGGTGGAGGCGCTGCAGGCCCGCGTCACCGAGATGGCGACCGAGCTGGCCAAGGTTCATGCCGGGTACCGACGCGATCTCGTTCCGGTGCAACGCAGTAACGCGCTCGTCGTGTGGACACCGCGCAACCCGAAGCAGACCTGACCGTCACCCCGTGCGGATGTTCTCCGCCGGGGTTCCCGTCGTCACCAGGGCACGCGTCGTGAAGCTCGACATCGCCGGTGATCCGCACACCAGCACGCGCTGCGACAGGTACGGCCCGCGCCGCGCCACCACCTCTCCGACGCGTCCGACGAGGTACTCGTGAGGTGCGAAGCCGGAGTCGGGTGCCGTCTGCAGCCGCACGGCCTCGGCGGCATCGAAGAACTCCTCGCGGTACGGCGGGTCCACGGGCTCGTCCACCACCGGGATCACCGTGAGCCATGGCGCTGATCGCGCCATCAGGGACAGCATGTCGGCGGCATAGAGATCGCGGGGGTGCCTGCCTCCCACGTAGAGCCGCACCCGCGGAGGTCGTGGCCGACGTGCCAGGCCCAGCAGCAGTGCGCGCATCGGTGCGAGACCCGTTCCGCCCGCGACCATCACGACGTCGTCGTCGGTGTCGTCGACACGGAGGTCGCCCGCCGGGTCGTCGAGAGTCCAGATGTCGCCCTCACGGGTCTCGCGGACGATGCTGCGACTGACCCAGCCTGCCGGTACCTCGCGAATGTGGAACTCGTACTTGCCGTCTCGCGACGGGGGTAGGGCGGGGGAGTACCGACGAGGCAGGTGCGGCGAGGTGGGCACCGTCACGGCGACGGACTGCCCCGCGGCGAACGGAACAAGTTCGCCGACGAGGCGGACGATCAGGAGATCACGGCGCAGCCGATGGCACTGCACCACTTGCGCTTCGACCACGGTCACCGGTCTTCGCGCATCACATCGTCGCCTGACCGATGTCCCGGTTGGAGATCATCTGGTTGGGCTCCTCGTCGCCGGTGCGTCCCAGCGCGGCGAGGAACGACCGCGCCCAGCGATCGACGTCGTGCGCGAGGACCTGCCGCCGCATCGCCCGGATGTGGCGTCGGCCCGATTCCGGCGTCTGCTCGATCGCGGCCATCATCGCGTCCTTGACGCTGTTCAGGTCGTGCGGGTTGCACTGGTACGCCTGGCGCAGTTCGGCTGCGGCGCCGGTAAACTCGCTGAGCACGAGGGAACCGCCCAGGTCGCTGCGGCACGCCACGTACTCCTTGGCGACGAGGTTCATGCCGTCGCGGATGGGCGTCACCAGCATGACGTCGGCGGCCACGTAGTAGGCGATGAGCTCCTCGCGCGGAATGGGGCGGTGCAGGTAGTGCACCACCGGATGCCCGACGCGGCTGAACTCGCCGTTGATGCGCCCGACCATGCCCTCGATCTCACCGCGCATCTGCTTGTAGCTCTCGACGCGCTCGCGGCTCGGTGTGGCCAGCTGGATCATCACGACGTCCTCGGGATCCACCCGGCCCTCGGTCAGCAGTTCCAGGAACGCCTCGAGACGGACGTCGATGCCCTTGGTGTAGTCGAGTCGGTCGACGCCCAACATGATCGTCTTCGGATTGCCCAGCTCTTCGCGCATCTCTCGTGCACGATCGCGCACCGGCTTGCGCCGCGACTTCTCGTCGAGATCGCCCGAGTCGATGGAGATGGGGAAGGCGCCCACGCGCACGGACCGGAAACCCACCTGCACCACACCGAGTTTGGAGCGGACTCCGATGTTGCCGCGCGAGGTCGGCTGGCCGGCGAGACGCCGTGCGAGGTAGAGGAAGTTCTGCGCGCCACCGGGCAGATGGAAGCCGATGAGATCCGCGCCCAGCAGACCCTCGACGATCTCGGTGCGCCACGGCATCTGCATGAACAGCTCGACGGGCGGGAACGGGATGTGCAGGAAGAAGCCGATCGTCAGATCGGGGCGCAGCATGCGCAGCATCTTCGGGACCAGCTGGAGTTGGTAGTCCTGGATCCACACGGTGGCGTTCTCGGCGGCCGCCTTGGACGTGGCCTCGGCGAAGCGTCGGTTCACCTCGACGTAGGCGTCCCACCAGCTCCGGTCGTAGACGGGCCGGACGATGACGTCGTGGTAGAGCGGCCACAGGGTGGCATTGGAGAAGCCCTCGTAGTAGTCGGCGACCTCCTGCTGCGAGAGCGGGACCGGGACCAGCTCGAGGCCGTCGTCCTCGAACGGGTCGACGTCGACGTCGGGGACACCGGCCCATCCGACCCAGGCGCCGTTGTTGCTCCGCAGGATCGGCTCGAGCGCGGTGACGAGACCACCGGGGCTGCGCTTCCAGACTCGGGAACCGTCGGGCGCCGTGTCGAGGTCGACAGGCAACCTGTTGGCGACGACGACGAAGTCCGAACCTGATGCGGTCACTGCTGATCCTCTGTCTCGACGTCGGGGCGCGCGGTGAGGCCGGCAGCCTGCCGCGACGGTGTCAGCACGTGCTTACCCCACTCGCCGAACGCCAATCGGAGTGCGGGAGCGAGCGGCGCTCAGGCGCGGACGGGCGGGTTGATCCCCAGCATGGACAGCAGCATGCGGCACTCGTCGGCGTCTGTTGCGTAGGCGGCGACGACGCGACGTGCCATGCGGGCGGTCTCGTCGGACAGGGTCTCGATCTCTTCGTCGGCGATGTCGGTCTCGGCGGGCTCGGTGGCCATGCGGGTCTCCTGGGGTCGAACGATGTGGTGGTGCAGCCCGGTGGGGCGCACTCGCGTACCTGAACTCTACGAGTTCGCGCTCGTTCCCGGCAAAACCGGACGCGCACCGTGACCGGTAGCGTCTGCCCCGAACAGCTGTCGTATCGGAAGAAGGACATCCGCCATGCCCATCGGCACCATCAACGGCATCCGCCTCAACTACACCGTGACGGGCAAGGGTCCGCTCGTCGTGATGGTCATGGGGACGGGCAGCCCCGGCCGGGTGTGGCAGCTGCATCAGGTGCCGGCGCTCACGGCCGCGGGATTCCGAGTGTGCACCTTCGACAACCGCGGCATCGCCCCGACCGACGAGTGCGCGGGCGGCATGACGATGGACGATCTGGTCGCGGACACCGCGGCGCTCATCGAGTACCTGCGGTCCGGCCCCGACGAGAAGGCAGCCGTCGTGGGCACGTCGATGGGTGCGCGCGTGGCGCAGGAACTGGCCTTGACCAGGCCCGACCTGGTGTCGCGAGCGATCTTCGCGGCCGGTCACGCCCGGCTCGACGAGTTCCAGAAGGTGCTCGGCGCCGGCGAGCGCGAGCTGGCTGACAGCTCGGCGACGCTGCCGCCGAAGTACGCGGCCGCGGTGACGGCGGCCCTGAACCTCTCTCCCGCGTCGCTCGCCGACCCCGCGAAGGCACGGGACTGGCTCGACCTGTTCGAGTTCTCCGTGCAGCCGCTGACCCCGGGCCAGCGTGCCCAGCTCTCTCTGGACGAGTCGTTCGACCGCCGGTCCGCGTACCGCGACATCACGGTGCCGTGCCTGGCCATGGGCTTCGCCGACGACCGGATGATTCCCGCCTACCTCTCGCGCGAGGTGGCCGACCTGGTTCCGGGCGGTCGCTACGTCGAGATCGCCGACGCGGGGCACTACGGATACCTGGAGAAGCCCGACGAGGTCAATCAAGCGATTCTCACGTTCCTCCGCGAGTAACGCCGGGCGAGCGTTAGGTTAGCCTACGTTCATGTCTCGGGGATCTGTCGTCACCACCGCTGTGCTGCCGTTGACCGCTGCTCAGACGGAGGTCTGGACCGCGCAGCACCTGCTGGGTGACCGCACCGACTTCGTCATCTCGCTGCTCGTCGAGATCACCGGCCCGCTCGACCTCGACCGTGCGTGTGACGTCATCCGGTCGGTCATCGCCGACGCGGACGCGCTGCACGTGCGATTCGACTTCTCCGGTCCCGAGCCCGTGCAGTACCGCAGTGACGACGAGTGGTCGGTCGGGGTCGTCGACCTACGCGCGGCTGCCGACCCGATGGCCGAGGCGAAGGCCTGGATCGCGCGCGACATCGCGTCGGCGGACACCAGCGGCGCCCGCGATCTCTTCGCGACGGCGCTTCTCCGCCTCGGGGACGAGCACGTGCTCTGGCACCAGAGGTATCACCACGGCATCGTCGACGGCTTCGGCATGTCGATCATCTTCAACGAGGTCCGCGCGCGCTATGCGGATCCTGATCGGGGAGTCGCACCCGCGGGCAGGCCGGATGCCGCTCGTCCCACCGTATCCGCGTGGGCTCTCGAGCCGCTGGTGGTGGCCGATGCGGAGTACCGCGCGTCCGAGGGTTTCCGTCGCGACCGCGACTACTGGCTCGACCAGATGGCCGACGCCCCCGAGCCGCCGGTGCTGCTGCCCGACGTGCCCGACACGGGGTCCGCGGTCACCGAGCGGGTCTCGGTGCCGATCGACCGCCTCACCTCGCTGTACGACGTCGCCGAGACGGAGGACATCCGACGCACCCGCCTCGCGCCGGCGGTGTGGATCGCGTACCTGTCCGCGGTCACCGGCCGTCACGATCTCGTCGTCTCTTTGCCGTCGACCGCCCGCGTGGGCCGTCGTGCGCGGACGACGCCGTTCATGGCGTCGACCATCCTTCCCGTGCGACTGCGACTCTCGCCGTCGATGACGGTGGCCGACGTCGCGCGGGAACTGCAGCGGGCATCGATCGGCGCGGTCCGGCACGGGCGCTTCCGCGGGGAGGACATCGCTCGGGAGCTGCGGGACTCCGGCGACCGCATGGTGCACGGGCCGGGCATCAACGTCCTCATGGTGGAGCACGGCATCGACATCGGCGGTTCGCCGGCGCACATGCACAGCCTCGAGACCGGACCGGTGCGCGATCTCGACGTCACCGTCACCGGCGGCCGGGACGACGAGCCGCTGGTGTTCGACCTGCGCTCGCGCCCCGGTGCGCACGACGCGCTGATCGGCCACCGGGACCGCTTCGAGTGGGTGCTCGATCAGGTTCTCGCGCAGCCGGATCGGACGTTGTCCTCCCTGTCGACGATGTCGGAGCCCGATCTCGATCGCCTACTGCACACCTTCAACGACACCGCGGAACCGTCCGTGTCGACGTCGGTGCCCGCTCTGTTCGCGGCGCAGGTCGCCGCCACCCCCGATGCGGTGGCCGTGGTACTGGGCGAGCGGACGCTCACCTTCACCGAGCTCTCGCAGCGGGTGCACCAGCTCGCTCATGCACTTCTCGACGCGGGCCTGCCCCGTGAGGGTGTCGTGGCCGTGTCGATGCCGCGCTCGATCGAGATGGTCGTGGGAGTGCTGGCCGCGATGGTCGCGGGCGGTGCGTTCGTCCCGCTCGATCCGGACTGGCCGGCGGATCGCCGCGAGCGGGTGCAGCAGGATGCGGACACCCGCGTCGTTCTCACCGGTGCGGGCCACGAGAAGGGCCGGTGGACGGTCGATCTCGACGACTGGCAGTTCGGGGACAGGCCGACGTCCGCACCGGACATCGTGGTGCACGGCTCGCAGCTCGCCTACGTCATCTTCACCTCTGGCAGTACCGGGACGCCCAAGGGTGCCATGATCCGCCACGAGGCCATCTGTGCCCGCATGGTGTGGCAGCGCGATCGGGTGCTCGGTTTCGGACCGGGCGACGCGTCGTTGTTCAAGGCGCCGTTGTCCTTCGACATCTCGGTGAACGAGATCCTGCTCCCGTTGCTGTCGGGTGGCACCCTCGTGATCGCCGAACCGGGAGGCGAGCGGGACGGTCTGTACCTGCTGGATGTCATCTCGCGTCGCCACGTCACCTTCGTCTACCTGGTGTCGTCCATGCTCGACGCTCTGCTGGCCCTCGACACGGACGGATCGTTGTCCGGCCTGCGGCACGTGTGGTGCGGCGGTGAGGTGCTCACTCCGGAGTTGTTCGCGCGCTTCCGCTCTCGACTCGGCACCACGTTGTACCACGGGTACGGGCCCGCGGAGGCCACCATCGGTGTGTCCCATGTGATCTACACGGGCGACGCTCCTCGCATCGCCACGTCGATCGGCCGCCCCAACCCGAACACGCGCCTCTACGTGCTCGATTCGTTGCTGCGCCCGGTGCCGGTCGGCGTCGGGGGAGAGCTCTACGCGGGCGGGTTCCTCCTCGGTCGTGGCTACGTGGGCGCACCGGACATGACCGCGTCGCGTTTCGTGGCCGATCCGTTCGGCCCCGCCGGCGCCCGGCTGTACCGCACCGGCGACCGCGCACGTTGGGCGGAGGACGGCACCCTCGACTTCCTCGGCCGGGTGGACAACCAGGTCAAGATCCGCGGCATGCGCCTCGAGCTCGAGGAGGTGGAAGCCGCGCTCGGCTCGTGCCCCGGTGTGCGACGCGCCGCCGTCGACGTGCGCCGAACCGGCGCGGGCGCGGCGTTTCTCGCCGCCTGGATCGTGCCGGACGGCGCCGCGCTGACACCCGAGGTGCTGCGCACGCACTGTGCACGCGTCCTCCCCGAGTACATGGTGCCGTCCACCTACGTGGTGCTCGATGCCTTCCCCACCACCGCGAACGGCAAGGTCGATCGGCGGGCTCTGCCCGATCCGGAGCAGGTGCGCGGCGACGCCGTGGCCCCGCGGACCGAGCGGGAGCGCGTGCTGTGCGAGGTGATGGCGTCGGCGCTCGGTGTGGAGAATGTGGGTGTCACGGACGACTTCTTCGCCCTGGGCGGCGACAGCATCGTGGCGATCACGGTGGTCGCGCAGGCCCGCGAACGAGGGCTGGCGATCGGCCCGCGCGACGTCTTCACCCTGCGTACCGCCGAGGCGATCGCCGGCGCGGCTCCGGCGGAACTGGTGACCGTCGACGACGATCCTGTCGGCGAGGTGGTGGCCACGCCCATCGTCGCGCGGACACTCGAGCACGGCGGCATCGGCGCCGCGTTCCACCAGACCGCCTCCGTGGCATTGCCTCCGGGCACCGACCCTGTACTCGTGTGTGCGGCCGTCGAGCTCGTCGTCGCCCACCACCCGGCGCTGCGTGCCGTGTGGAGCGAGGGTCTGACCGTGCCGGCCGACACCGTGTCCCCCGAGTTCGGCACGGGTTCCGTCGCGGACACCGTGGCCCGCCTCGATCCGATGCGGCCGGGCGGCATGGTGGCCGTGTCTCTCGAGGCCGACACGCTGATTCTGTCGGTGCACCATCTCGTCGTCGACGGGGTGTCGTGGCGCATCCTGCTCGGGGATCTACTGACGGCACTGGGTGCGCTGATCGAGGGCCGCACGCCCACGCTGCCACCGGTCACCACGTCGATCCGCCGCTGGGCGAGCCTGATCGCCGATGCTGCGGACGCCGGCCACTTCGACCACGAACTACCCTGGTGGCGTGAGGTTCTGACGACCTCGAGCGACACTGTCGGTGCTCGCACACTCGCCGCGGCCGATCGACTGTCGGCGACGCACACGGTCACCACCCCCGCCGACGTCACGGCGGCTCTGCTGACCGACGTCGCCACCGCCTACCGCACCGGGCCCACCGAGGTGCTCCTCGCAGCACTCGCCCGCACCCTCGCGTCGTGGGACGGGTACTCGGCGCCGTGGGTGGTCGTGGACGTGGAGGGACACGGCCGCGACGTCGAGGTCGTCGAGGCCCCCGCGGTCGATCTGACGCGCACCGTCGGGTGGTTCACGACCGTCCGTCCCGTTGCACTGCCGACCGGTCCGGACCCGGACGCCGATGTCCTGCTGCAGATTCGGGACTCGCTGCGCTCGGCACCTGCGTCGGGCGTCGGATACGGCGCACTGCGGTACCTGCGCCGCGAGCCCGCCCTGGCGGAGGCCGCGGCGCCGAGCGTCCTGCTCAACTACCTCGGCCGCAGTACCGACGTGGGGGTGTCCGTCACCGGGGGCTCCGATCCTGATCAGCCTGCGGCGCACGCGCTGACGATCGACGTGATCGAGACCGGGGGACAGCTCGTCTCGACCCTGCGCTGGGTGCCGGGTGTGGTGGACGACAGCATCGTGGATGCGTGGACCGCCGCACTCGACCGCGTCGCCGGATCTGCGTCGAGCGCTCGCCGAACCCCCGCCGACTTCCCGCTCGCCGCTCTCGGTGCGGACGACGTCGCGGCGCTCCCGGACGACGTCGAGGACGTCCTGCCCCTCACCGCGGTGCAGGACGGCATCTACTTCCACAGCACCTTCGGGGACGCGGACCCGTACGTCGTGGGGCAGGTGGTCGAGATCAGTGGCCCGGTCGACAGTGCCGTGCTCCGCACCGCGCTCGAGCACGTGGTGGCTCGACACGCATCGCTGCGCACCAGCTTCCGACCCCTCGCCGACGGGCGCGTGGTCCAGGTGGTGCACCGCACCGTCGATGTCCCGTTCACCGTGTCCGACAGCACCGTCGACGAGGTGCTGGCCGAGCACGCCGGTGCCGGCATGGATCTGGGCACCGCTCCGCTGGTGCGCTACACCCTCGTCCGCCACGACGAGACCCGCTCGTCCCTCGTGCAGTCGATCCACCACATCGTCGCGGACGGATGGTCGATCCCGATCATGCTGCGCGAGATGCTCGCTCACTACGGGGACACTCCGGCTCTTCCGGCGGTCACCGCGCCCGCGGCGTGGGTCCGCCACCTCGCCGAGCGCGACATCGACGCGTCGGCACGGGTCTGGCGCGCCGCACTCGCGGGTGTCCGCGAGTCGGTACCCGTCCCGGCGTTCGGCGCCGCCGGCAGCGGTACCGCATCCGTGCGGGTCGACCTCTCCTCCGACGTCACCGCCGTGGTGTCGGGACGTGCGCGCGATGCCGCGGTGACGCAGGGTTCCCTGCTGCACGGGGCCTGGGGTCTCGCGCTCGCACGCGCCACCGGTCGACGTGACGTCGTGTTCGGGTCGACGGTGTCCGGACGGTCGGCACCGGTCGCGGGTATCGAGTCCATGGTGGGGCTCTTCATCGACACCATCCCGGCACGATGGAGACTGCGAGCGGACGACACCGTCGCCTCCGCGGTACAGCGCTGGCAGCAGGAGCAGGCCGATCTGCTCGATCACCACCATGTAGGCGTGCCGACTCTGCGTCGTGTCGCGGGCGTGGACTCGTTGTTCGACTCGCTGGTCGTGGTGGAGAACTACCCGTTGGGTGACACCGCCATCGCCGATCCGTCCGGCACCATCGCGTTGACGGGCATTCGGGTGGAGGAGAACTCGCCGTACCCGTTGACGCTCATGGTGATCCCCGGCGATCGGTTGACGCTGGAGCTGAAGTACGACGCGGCGCTGGTCTCGGCAGCGACGGCGCAGTCGATGCTGGACACCGTCGTCGCGGTCGCGACCGCACCGGCCGACACCCTGGTGTCCGCGGTGACGGCGACGGACCGTCCGGCGGTCGTCGACCCGCCCTCGTCCGACAGTTCGACCACCCTGGTGGATCTCCTCGAGGTGCAGCGCCGGACCACCCCGAACGGCGTCGCCCTCGTCCACGGCGAGGAGTCCCTCACCTACGCCGAGCTGCACTCGCGCGCCGAGCGGGTCGCCGCCGGCCTTCGCGAGCGTGGCGCCGGTCCGGGATCGGTGGTGGCGGTGGCGCTTCCGCGCTCGATCGATCTGGTGGTCGCACTGCTCGCGGTCGTCCGGTCGGGCGCGGCGTACCTGCCGCTCGATCCGGGGTACCCGGCCGAGCGTCTGGCCTTCATGATCGAGGACGCGCATCCCGCCGCGGTGATCGGCGGCGATCTCGCACCGTTCGAGGCCGAGCCGACGGCAGCACCCGGGCCCGCCCCAGCCGACGCCGCGTACGTCATCTACACCTCGGGATCGACCGGCCGTCCCAAGGGAGTGGTGGTGCCGCACAGCGCCATCGTGCCCCGCCTCGAGTGGATGCGCGATCACACTCCGCTCGCCGTGGGCACCCGAGTGCTGCAGAAGACGCCCTCCAGTTTCGACGTCTCGGTCAGCGAGTTCTTCGGACCGCTGGTGTCCGGAGCGACGCTCGTGCTCGCGGACCCGGATGCGCACCGCGACACCGCCCGTCTCGTCGAGGTGATCCGCGCGCAGCAGATCACCTGGGTGCACTTCGTCCCCTCGATGCTCGACGCGTTCCTCACCGATCCGGACGTCGCGACGTGCACGTCGCTGCGCGTGATCGTCTGCAGCGGGGAGGCACTGTCCGCAGAGTCCGCGCGCCGCGTCGGCGATCTGCTTCCACACGTGCGCCTGGACAACCTCTACGGCCCTACCGAGGCGGCGGTCGACGTCACCGCCGCACAGGGCGTCCAGAACCACTCCGGCGACGCGGTGCCCATCGGATCTGCGCTGCCCGCCGTCGGGTTCCGCGTACTCGACGGGTGGCTGTCGCCGGTAGGACCGGACGTGCCGGGCGAGCTGTACCTGGCGGGTCCGCAGCTGGCGCGCGGGTATCTTCGCCGCCCCGGTCTCACCTCCACCAGGTTCGTCGCCGGGCCGGACGGGGAAAGGCTCTACCGCACCGGCGACATCGTGCGGTGGCGCGACGGGGCGCTGGACTACCTCGGTCGCGCCGACACCCAGGTCAAAGTGCGGGGCTTCCGTATCGAGCTCGGTGAGATCGACGCGGCGCTGCGCTCGCATCCGTCCGTCGACCGGGCCGCCACGGTGGTGCGCACCGACCGCGGGACCGCGCAGATCGCCGCCTTCGCGGTGGGGTCGGTGGACGAGGCCGCACTGCGGTCGTACCTGGCCGACCGTCTGCCCGAGCACATGGTGCCGACGACGCTGTCCGTGGTGGCTGATCTGCCGACCGGCCCCAGCGGCAAGCTCGACCGGGCAGCGCTGCTGGCCGCCGTTCGCGCGGACACTCCCACCACCACGGAGACGGGGTCGGGTCCGGTCGCGCTGCTGTGCACCCACTTCCACACCGTTCTCGGTGGAGCGGCGGTCGGTGAGGACGACGACTTCTTCGCCCGCGGCGGCGACAGCATCCTGGCCATCCGGCTCGTGAACCTGGCGCGGGGCAGCGGTCTCGAGATCAGCGCCCGCGACGTCTTCGAGAAGCGCACTCCGCGTGCGCTCGCGGAGGTCGCACGGGTCGAGACTCCGCAGGCCGCCACGGTCGCGGAGTCCGGTGTCGGGGAGGTGCGCCCGCTCCCCGTGGTGCACCGACTGTCCGAGTGGTCCGGTAGCACCGATCGCTTCAACCAGTCACTGCTGCTGGTGGTTCCGGCTCCGGTCGAGGAGACCACGCCGCAGCGCACCGTCGATGCGCTGGTCCAACATCACGACAGCCTGCGCCTCGTCCTGACCCGTCACCTCCGCGGTGTCTGGACCACCGCGGTGCGCCCCGAGGCCTCGGTCACCGTGCACCGCGTTCACGCGGTCGATCTCGACGAGTCTGCGTTCGCCGACCTCGTCGCGCGCGAATCCGATGCCGCCACCGACCGTCTGGCTCCCGAGGCCGGCGCCGTGCTCGAGGTCGTGTGGTTCGACCGTGGCTCCGAGCCCGGCCGGCTGCTGCTCGTCGCGCATCACCTCGTTGTCGACGGGGTCTCGTGGGGCATCCTCGTCGAGGACCTCGCACTGGCGTGGATCGCGCACGACAGCGGCCAGACCCCGACGTTGGACCGCGTGCGGACCTCACTGCGGGAGTACGGGCGCCTGCTCGACGAGAGTGCCCACAGCCCCGCTCGTCTCGCGGAACTGGACCACTGGACCGCCGTCACCGCGCCGGGCGGCGCGCTCACACCGAGAGACACCGACCACGCCGTGGTCGGTCAGGGCGACGTCCGCACCGTCGACGTGTCGTCCGAGGTCACCGCCGAGGTGCTCGGCAGTGTGCCCTCTCTCGTGCGCGGCGACGTCACCGACGTCGTCGCCGCAGCGCTCCGGCTCGCCCTCACCCGGTGGTCTGTCGACCGCGACGTACTGGTCGACCTCGAGCGCCACGGTCGGTCGGACGCGGCGGATCTCTCGCGCACCACGGGGTGGTTCACGTCCATCGCTCCGGTCCGGCTGCGGCCGGGAACCGATCCCGTCACGGTGCTCGCGGAGACGAAGGAGGCCCTGCGTGCGGCGCCCGACGGTGGCCTCGGCTACGGGCTCCTGCGCTACGGGAACGCCCGCACCGCAGCCCTTCTCGCACGTGGTGAGCAGTCGCAGATCCTGCTGAACTACTTGGGCCGGGTGCCGGCCGCCGGGTCGGCCCCGTTCGACAGGGCTCCGGAGACCGTGCGTACCGATCCCGATGCCGACATGGGCGGTCCCTACCGTCTGGTGATCAACGCGCACGTGACGGACGGTGCACAGCCGACCCTCTCGGCCCAGTTCGCCTGGTCGTCCGCGCACCTGTCGTCCGAGGCGGTCACCTCGCTCACCGACGAGTTCCGCACGGCGCTCGGAGATCTCGCGGAGGCCGCCCGCACACACGACGGACCGCCGATCCTCACGCGGTCGGACGTCCCTCTCGTCGACCTCACTCCCGACGAGCTGACGGCGCTGACCGCACAGGGATCTGTCGAGACCGTGTGGCCGTTGACTCCTCTGCAGGAGGGACTGGTCTTCGAGAGCCTGTCCGCGGGGGAGCGCGACATCTACACGGCGCAGTTCGCGCTGGACTTCGATCACCGCCTCGATCTCGATCGGCTGCGTAGTGCCCTCGCCGGGCTGCAGCGCCGCCACCCACAGCTGCGCGCAGGGTTCACGCAGACGGCCGCCGGTGTGCCGGTGCAGGTCGTGTCGTCGTCGTGCGAGGTGCCCGTCCGCGAGGCACACGCCGGAGACGACGACGAGGCCGAGCGGTGGATGCAGGAGGACCGCGACACCCCTTTCGACCTGTCGACACCACCGCTGTGGCGGGTGCTCGTGCTGCATCTCGACGGTGGGCGCGATCGCCTGGTGATCAACCGGCAGTTCCTCGTCTGGGACGGCTGGTCCAACGGTGTGGTGGTGGGAGAGTTGCTCGCCCGCTACGAGAATCCGGGGCTGCCCGCGCCGGCGGACACCGCGTTCGAGCGGTACCTGACGTGGCTCGCGGAACGCGACCGCGTCGCGGCCCGCACCGCGTGGGCGACGGCGATGGCCGGTCTCGACGAGCCGACGCTGGTGGCGCACCGCGCCGCGCCGCCGGTCGGTATCCCGTTGCGCCGACGCGACGAGCTCGATGCGTCGACGACGGCCGCGCTCGTCGCCGCCACCCGTCAGCGCGGTGTCACGCTCAACGCCGTGGTCACGGCCGCTCTGGCACTGGCGATCTCGTCGGCCACCGGCCGCACCGACGTGGTCTTCGGCATCACGGTCGCGGGCCGACCGCCCGAGGTCGAGGGACTCGACACCGCACCAGGGATGTTCCTGTCGACGGTGCCCGTCCGTACCGTGCTCGATCCCCGCGAGAGCGTCGACGCCCTGGTCCGCCGTGTCCAGGGCGACCGCGTGGAGGCGATGGAGTTCGATCACCTCGGTCTCGCCGAGATCATCGAGGTGTCGCCGCACCGCACTCTGTTCGACACGCTCTGCGTGGTGCAGAACTTCGTCTCCGAGGACTCGGCGGCGTCCCTGAACGCGGCGCACGGTGTCGCGGGCACCGACAGCATCGACCACACGAACTATCCGCTCACCGTCGTCGTCACGCCGGGCGCTCGGATCGCCGTGACGGTCGAGTACCGGCCGGAGGCGATCGACGTCGAGCGCGTCGACCTGATCGCGGACGAGTTCACCCGCCTGGTGGCCGGATTCGCGACCGAGGGGTCGCGCTCTGTTCTGCCGGCGCTGCCACGCCTCGACCGACAGGTCGACGAGGTTCCTGATCTCACCGTGACCGAGATGCTGCTCCGCACAGCGCAGAAGGATCCCGACGCGATCGCACTCGTCGCCGGGTCCGAGCACCTCACCTACGCCGGGTTGGCCGGCCGGGTGGAAGGTCTGGCGCGCGTCCTGCTGGGCCGCGGTGCGGGACCGGAGACCGTGGTGGCTCTCGCGTTGCCTCGCAGTCTCGACATGGTGGTCGCGCTGTTCGCCGTGTTGCGCACCGGCGCGGCCTATCTGCCCCTCGAACTCGATCACCCCGATGCCCGTATCCATGCTCTGCTCGACGACGCTCGTCCGCTGTGCACCGTGACCACGGAGGCGGTCGGTCGCCGACTGAGCGGACGCGACGGCATCGTCCTGCTGGAGCCGCTCGACGACGAGTCACCGGTCACCGCAGCCGAACTGGGGGCGTTCGCACCCGGAACGCCGCACCGGCTCGATCACCCGGCCTACGTCATCTACACGTCCGGGTCGACCGGGACGCCCAAGGGCGTCGTCACGCCGTACCGCGGACTGACCAACATGCAGCTGAACCACCGGTCCGCCATCTTCGACCCGGTGGTGGATGCGGCACACGGTCGGACACTGCGGATCGCGCACACGGTGTCGTTCGCGTTCGACATGTCGTGGGAAGAACTCCTGTGGCTCGTCGAGGGTCACGAGGTGCACGTCACCGACGAGGTGCTGCGCCGCGACGCCGATGCCCTGGTCCGCTACATCGACGAGGAGCGCATCGACGTCATCAATGTGACCCCCACGTACGCATCCCTCCTCCTCGAGACAGGTCTGCTCGACGGGCATCGACCGGCGCTCGTCCTGCTGGGCGGTGAAGCCGTCGGCGACGACGTGTGGTCCGCACTGCGATCCATCGACGGCGTGCTCGGCTACAACCTGTACGGCCCCACCGAGTACACGATCAACACTCTCGGTGCGGGCACCGACGAGAGCGAGACGCCGACGGTCGGGTTGCCGATCCGCGCCACCGAGGCGCACGTGCTGGACGGCTGGCTGCGGCCCGTACCGGACGGCGTGGCCGGCGAGTTGTACATCGCCGGAGCCGGACTCGCCCGTGGCTACGCGGGACGGTTCGGCCTCACGGCGGACCGCTTCGTCGCCGATCCCTTCGGGACGGGGGAGCGCATGTACCGCACGGGTGACCTCGTGCGTCGCCGCGTCGGAACGGGACTGATCGACTACCTCGGCCGCACCGACGATCAGGTCAAGATCCGCGGTCACCGGGTGGAACTCGGTGAGGTCGCCTCGGTCGTGTCGTCGGTGGCCGGCGTCCGCCGCGCCGCGGTCGTCACCTCGACGGGGCCGGGCGGGCTGGCCCGGTTGATCGCCTACGTCGACACCGACGCGGATGCCGAATCGGTACGGGCGGCCTGCGCCGTGGTCCTGCCGGACTACATGGTGCCCACCGTCGTGCTCGTCTCGTCCTTCCCGATGACCGTCAACGGCAAGCTCGACGTCGCCGCACTGCCGGCGCCGGACGAGAGTGCCGTCGACGCTGTGCCGCCGCGGACCGAGGTCGAACGGCTGCTGTGCAACGTGTTCGACGACGTGCTCGGCCGCCGCGGCACCGGGATCCACGACGACTTCTTCGATCTCGGTGGCCATTCACTTCTGGCGACTCGCGTCGTCGGCCGTGCACGGACCGCGCTCGGCACCGAGCTGAGTGTGCGCGATCTGTTCGCCGCGCCGACCGTGGCGGGTCTCGCCGCGCTAGTCGGATCGCGAGGCGATGACGCGCGGCCGGCTCTGCGTCGGTACGACCGGCCGGATGTCGTGCCCATGTCGGCTGCGCAGCAACGGCTCTGGCTTCTGCATCAGCTGGATCCGGACTCGGCCGCCTACAACTTTCCGATCGTCCTGCCGCTCCCCGAGCAGGTGGACGAGGATGCGTTCCGGCTCGCCCTCGCCGACGTCGTCGAACGGCACGAGTCGCTCCGCACCGTCTTCGGCGATGCGGACGGCGTTCTGGCGCAGCATGTCCTGACGACAGCGTCACCGGAGTTGTTCGTTCACGAAGGCGATGCCGCCGCCGTGGTCGCCGAGATGACGGCGCGGCCGTTCGATCTGCGCCGGGAGATTCCTGTCCGCGCGGCGCTGATCCGGAACGAGGACACTTCGTGCGTCGTCGTGCTCGTCCTACACCACATCACGACCGACGAGTGGTCGGACCGGCCGCTGCTGGCCGACCTGATGGCGGCCTACGCCGCGCGACTGTCCGGTGACACGGATGCCCGCCCTCCGCTGCCCGTGCAGTACGCGGACTACACGCTGTGGCAGGCCGACCTGCTCGGCGACGCCGCAGATCCGGAGTCGCTCGCGGGGCGTCAGCTCGCCTACTGGCAGTCCGCCCTGGCCGGCGCTCCCGACGAGATCGAACTCGCGACCGACCGACCGCGTCCGCCGCGGCCGAGTCATCGCGGATCGGTGGTGCGTCGCACCGTCGATCCCGAGACCGTGCGCGCCCTGCGGACACTCGCGCGGAGTCTCGACGCGAGTGTCTTCATGACCCTGCACGCGGCGTCTGCGGTGCTGCTGCACCGGATCACCGGGTCCGACGACATCGTGCTCGGCGCCCCGGTGGCCGGGCGCGGTGAGGAGGGGCTCGACCAGCTCGTCGGGTTCTTCGTCAACACGCTGGTTCTGCGCACCGCGGTCGACGGCCGCTCCACGCTGCAGCGGGCGGTGGAGGAGGCGCGCAGCGTCGACCTCGAGGCCTTCGCGCACGCGGATGTGCCGTTCGACGCAGTGGTGGCGCGGGTCGCTCCCGAGCGCAGCATGTCGCGGAACCCGCTGTTCCAGGTCATGATCAGCCATCACACCGGTCCGCTCGGCGACGGTGACGCGGCGCTGATGACGCCGGCGAAGTTCGACCTGGTGTTCAACTACACCGAGGATCTCACCTCCGACCGCCTGGTGCTCGAGCTCGAGTACGCCGAGGATCTGTTCGACGCGTCGACCGCCGAGGCCGTCACAGCACGTCAGCTCGCGGTGCTCGACGCACTGGCGACCGACGCCACGGCGGTGGTCGACGACGTCGACATCTTCCTGCCCTCCGAGCGCGACGACGTCCTCCGGCGCTTCAACGACACCGCCCGTGCGGTGCCCGAGGAGTCGCTGTTCGAGTCGTACCTGCGGTGGGTCGAGACCACTCCGGACGCGATCGCTGTGGTCGACGAGACCACGACGTGGACGTACGCGGATCTGCACGAGCACGTCCTCGACATCGCCGCGGAGTTGCAGCGGCGCGGTGTCGGCCCCGAGGCCGTGGTCGCGGTCGCGGTGCCGCGGTCGGTGTGGACCATCGCGGCGACCATGGGGGTCCTCGCGGTGGGCGCGGCGTATCTCCCGCTCGACCTGAAGCATCCTGCGGACCGGCTCGAGTACATGGTCACCGATGCGGGTGCGACCCTCGCCCTGACGTCGGCCGCGGCTACCGCGAAGGTGCCGTCCGCGGCCGAACACGTCCTCGTGGAGGACATCCCGCCGTCGACCGGTGTCGAGCTCGCGCGACCGGCCTCGCTCGAACTCGCGGCGTACGTCATCTACACGTCCGGTTCGACCGGCCGCCCCAAGGGTGTCGTGGTGCCGCACGAGGGCATCTCGTCACTCGTGGCCACGGCGGAGGACCGCATGCGACTCACCACCGGATCGGTGGTCCTGCAGTTCGCGTCCGTCGGCTTCGACGTCGCGGTCTTCGAACTCGCCATGGCCCTGTGCACGGGATCGCGGCTGGTGATCGTGCCCGACGACTCGCGTGTGGCGGGTCCCGAGCTCACCGACTTCTGCGCCGAGCACGGGGTGACCCACGCGATCATCCCGCCGTCGCTCATGGCGGCGCTCCCGCCGGGATGCGCACTGCCCGAGGGGTGCACCGTGCTCGTCGGTACCGAGACGGTGCCGCCCGCGGTGATCTCCGCCTGGTCCGAGCATCTGAACCTGCTCGCGGCGTACGGACTGACCGAGGCGACGGTCAACAACACTCTGTGGCAGGCCCGTCCGGGCTGGACGTCCTCCGTGCCCATCGGCGTACCCGATCCCAACGAGCGCGCGTACGTGCTCGACGATCGGCTGCGGCCCGTCCCGGTCGGGGTGTCGGGGGAGCTGTACATCGCCGGCCGCGGGCTGGCGCGCGGGTACCTCGGGCAGCCGGGGCTCAGTGCCCACCGCTTCGTGCCCGATGTCGCCGCTCCCGGCGGCAGGATGTACCGCACCGGCGACCGGGCACGCTGGCGTGCCGACGGCAATCTCGACTTCCTGGGGCGCGTCGACGACCAGATCAAGGTGCGGGGGTTCCGGATCGAGCCGGGCGAGATCATGGCCGCGATGGCGTCGTTCGACGGTGTCGATCAGACCGCTGTCGTCGTGCACGAGTCGTCCGAGGTGAGCCGACTCGTCGGATACGTCACCGGGCGTGACGATCTCACGGGGGCCGCGGTGCGGTCGCACGCGGCGACGGTGCTGCCGGACTACATGGTGCCCACTCTCGTCGTGGTGGTCGACGGGACGTTGCCGTTGACACCCAACGGCAAGTTGGACCGAGCGGCGTTGCCGCAGCCGGAGTGGTCGTCGGTGGTCGGCGGTCGCGCTCCCACCACGGACGTCGAGCGTGCGCTGGTGCGTAGTGCCGCAGCAGTTCTGGGCCTGGACGAGCTGGGGACGGACGACGACTTCTTCGCTCTCGGCGGTCATTCGATGGCCGCGATGCAGTGGGTGTCGGCCGTCCGCGCCGAACTCGACGTCGACATCTCGGTGCGCGACGTGTTCGAGGCGTCGACCGTCCGCGCCTTGGCGGAGCGACTCGCCGATCGCGGTGGACACGAGGGACCGCACCTGACCGCGCACGCGGACAGGCCGGATGTCGTGCCGCTGAGTCCGATGCAGGAGACCAGGCTGCAGAACGGGCACGTGGTGCAGGCCGACCACGCACTGGTTCTCGAGCTGCCCGACGTGGACGCGGCGGTGCTCGCCGCCGCGGTCCGCGATGTCGCAGAGCGGCACGAACCGCTGCACTCGGTTCTGGTGCCGGGTGAGGGGTCCGCCCTCGGCGACCCGGTGGCGCTCGAGACCGTCGACGTCGGGGCAGACGACATTCGCCGCCGCGCCTACGAGATCGCACAGGAACCCCTGGATCTCACGCAGCGACCGGGTCTGCGAATCATGCTCTTACAGAACGATTCCAGGGAAAGAATAGTTCTCCTGGTCATGCACTACTGGGCCGTCGACGAGTGGTCGGTCGTCCCGTTGCTCACCGATCTGATGCACGCTGCGCAGGCGCGCTCCGGTGCCGAGGCGCCGGAGTTCACGCCGCTACCGCTGCGGTACAGCGACGTCGCGCGCTGGGCCGTCGCCCGACGGGACGCCGACGACTCGGCGATCGCGTCATGGCGCGAGACCCTGGACGGTGTGCCGAGTCGGGTGAGTCTTCCGATCGCGCTGGGGGAGTCGGGGTCCGACGCCGTCGCGATCGACATCGATGTCGACGTGGTGCGAGCGCTGCGCACCATCGAGGGTGCGGGTCTCGTGTCGGTTCTGCACGCTGCCTTCGCGCTCGCTCTCACCGACCTCGGTGCGGGCGCGGACCTGGCGATCGCCACGATGGTCGCCGGCCGCGACGACGAGAGCACGCACGCCATGGTGGGTGCGTTCGCCGACGTCGTGCCGATCCGCACGCGAACAGGATCCGATCTGGCGACGGTGGCTCGTCGGGTGCAGGCGGAGACCGTCGCGGCGCTGAGCCGTTCCGGTCCTTCCTATGTCGACATCGTCGAGGGCGCCGGCGTGCCGGAGATGCACCGTCCGCAGTTCCTGGTGGTGCACCACCACGTCGCGGATCTCGGCGACGCCGGCGCGGCACTCCTGCCGATACCCGTCGGTCGACCGTGGGCCGACCTGACGCTGAGTGTCCACGAGAGCGAATCGGACCACGACGCTGCACTTTTCGCGCAGCTGCAGTTCGCTGCGGGTGCCGATCGCGGGGCGATCGGTCGGTTCGTGGAACGGCTCACTCTGCACCTGCGATCGGTCGTCGAGGGCTAGTGGACCAGCAAAGGCTAGGCTAAGCTGACCGACGGTCCCGACGTCCACGCGACGATCCGATCCGGGACGGAACGGGTGGGAGAAGCATGAGCAGTCCAGAAGTACTCGACGTCGTGGGTGTCGGTTTCGGACCTGCGAATCTCGCGCTGGCGATCGCGATCGAGGAACACAACGAGACGTGCGCGGAGCACGAGCGCGTCCGGGCGGTGTTCGTGGAACGTCAGGAGAGCTTCGGGTGGCATCCCGGCATGCTGCTCGACGGCGCGACGATGCAGATCGCGTTCCCGAAGGACCTGGTCACGTTCCGCAATCCGCGGAGCGGGTTCACCTTCTTCAACTATCTGTACGAACGCGACCGGCTCGTGGACTTCGTCAATCACCAGACGTTCTTCCCGACGCGGCACGAGTTCCACGACTACCTGTCCTGGGCTGCCGACCGGGTCGACGCCGACGTCCGCTTCGGCACGTCGGTCACGGACATCACGCAGGACGGCGACGTCCTGACCGTCCGGTGCGACGACGGCACAGTCGTGCGCACCCGCAACGTCTCCGTCGGCGCCGGGTTGACCCAGCGGGTCCCCGAGTGGGCATCGCTGTCCGCACGGTGCTTCCACAACCACGACTTCCTGCCACGTATGGCCGAGCTGCCGAAGCCGACCCACGGACGGTTCGTGGTGCTGGGTGCCGGCCAGTCGGCAGCCGAGGTGGTGCAGTACCTGCACGGTCACTACCCGCACGCCGAGGTCCACAGTGTCTTCACGCGGTACGGCTACAGCCCCGCCGACGACAGCCCCTACGCCAACCGCATCTTCGATCCGTCCGCGGTCGACGAACTGCACCGGGCACCGGCCCTCGAGCGGGAGCGGCTCATCGCGCTGCACCGCAGCACCAACTACTCGGTCGTCGACATCGAGCTGATCGAGGAGCTCTACCGCGCGGAGTACGCGGAGCGCGTCAGCGGTCACCGCCGGCTGTTCATGCGCCGCGCGTCCACCATCGACGGCGTGGTCGAGACGGCCGACGGCATCGAGGTGACCATCCGGGACAGCATCGACGGCATCGCCGACACCCTCGACTGCGACGCGCTCGTGCTCGCGACCGGCTTCCGGCCCGCGCCCCTGCGCCCGCTCCTCGGCGAACTGGCGCCCGAGGACGGCGGCCCCCGCGTCGTCACACGCGACTATCGCCTGCTGGCGACACCGGAGGCCGACACCGCCGGTGCACCCGGTGTCTACCTGCAGGGCGGCACCGAGACCACGCACGGCATCACGTCGTCGTTGCTCTCGAATGTCGCGATCAGATCCGGAGAAATCCTGAACTCCATCGTTGCGAGGCGTGCCGGTGGCGCGGTCCTTGCTAGGGTCGACACCGGTTCCACAGGCGCGGCGACCCGCGCCGAGACCGACAAGGCCCGCCGGGAACGCCCGGCATCGACGTTTGCAGTGAGCGAGGCAAGATGAGCACCAACCCGTTCGACGACGAAGACGGACGCTTCTACGTGTTGGTCAACGACGAGGATCAGCACTCGTTGTGGCCCACCTTCGCCGAGGTGCCCCAGGGATGGCGCGTCGTGTTCGGCGAGGAGAGCCGGGCAGCGTGCCTGGAGTACGTCGAGAAGAACTGGACCGACATGCGTCCCCGCAGTCTCCGCGAGGCCATGGAGGAGGACGCCGCGGGTCGTCACCGCGTCGAGAATCCCTCCTGATCTCTACTTCCAGCGCGCCGCGGACCGTCTCCGCGACCTGACCGGAAGCTTCGAGCGCACCGAGTCCGCGCGGCCCAGTCTCATGATGGGTCGACGCAGGGACTCGGTGCGTTCGACTATGCGGGGGCGGCGCAGTGTGCGCGCACCCCATTCGCCCAGCGTGACGCCGCCGGCCAGTGCGCCGCCCGTGCCCACCGCCGCCAGCAGTGCGCTGAGGCCCAGCAACGTCTGATCGTTGAGCAGGGCGAAGAGGCCGCGGTACACCGACAGACCCGGCAACAGCGGGGTGATACCGGCGACCGCGACGATAAGCGGCGGAATCAGGGCGCGGCGAGCCATGAGACCACCGGCGAAGCCGACCACCGTCGCGGCGATCGCGGACGAGAGCACCGGCCCGAAGCCGACCTGCTGCGCGATGAGGAACACCAGCGCACCGGCGAAACCACCGGCGAACGCCGCCGTGAGACCTCGGCGCTCCGCGTAGCAGGCCAGTGCGTAGAAGAGGGCCGCGAAGGCGCCGGCCAGCACCTTGGTGGGCACCTGGGCGAGGTCCGGAGGCGCGACGTTGCTCATGACCGGCAGCTCGGCGCCCAGCAGCGCCGCCAGTCGCAGGGTCGTCGCCACGCCCGCGATGATGCCGCCCGTCATCATCAACAGCTCGAAGAAGCGGGCCGCGGCGGTGATCGGGGCGCCCGTGATGGCGTCCTGCACCGAGCCGACCAGCGACAGCCCTGACAACAGCACTGTCACGCCGGCCGCGATGACCTGGGACGGCAGGATCGAGATGCCCAGTTGTTCCTGGAAGTTGTACAGCGTGATGGCGGGCGCCGACGCGATGAAACCGCCGACCACCTGCTGGAAGAAGAAGGGCAGACCGGCACGGTTCAGCACTCGGCCGACGCGGTCGATCACCATCGTCGACAGGAAGCTCACGGCGGCCACCAGCACACCGCCGCCGAGCAGGACGGAGATCGCCGCGGCCATGCCCGCCCACGCCAGGGTGGCGATCCACCGGTTGTAGGGGTGCGGTGCCCGGGTGACCTCCTTCAGCTCCGCCAGCGCGACCGCCGGTGTCGGCACCTCCAGGCGGATCTTGCGGGCGAGAGCGTCCACGTCGGCCAGGCGCGTGAAGTCCATGGACCGGTAGTGCACGATGCGCATCGTGCTTGCCGGGGGGAGGGTCGGGCCGCGGTAGGCGCTGATGACGATCGAGTTGTAGGTGACGTCCACGTCGCACCGGGCCAGGCCGTACGTCGAGGCGATGAACTGCACCTGGTTGGCGGTGTCGATGGCACCGGTCCCGGCGGCCAGGGTCACCTCACCGACACGCACCGCGAGGTCGAGCACCTCCGACACGCTGGCGTCGTCGGTGAGGTCGATGGGCTGGAGCGGACTGGGTGCACCCGCCGGGGTGTCGACGATGGCGCGTCGCTCGCCTGTCATGCGTCGTAACGTCGACGCGAAGCCCTGCAGGTAGGTCATTCCTTCTCTCGGTCCGCTCTGGTGTCCGGTTGTCCCGACGAAGGTACCGGGTCCACCCGGGTGTTCCCTGACCGAGGCGGCTCACGCCCGCACACCGTTTTCGGCGTCCGGATGCGCCCACTCGTGGCACAGTGCTGGAACCACGTCGACCGTCGGGGGGCGACGACGTCCGACCCTGCAAGGACGGCCACACCGTGCGCGTGCTCCCCGGAATCCCGGCGGCCGACGTCGACTACGAGAGCGTCGTGGCGTACCACCGCCACGGCACCGCGATCCGGCGAGCGCCGTACCTCATAGCGTTCGCATGCGTCCTGCTTCTCGTGAAGACCGGTGCGGATCTGGCCACCGTCCGAGGCGACCGGTTCCGTCCGCCGATCCTTCTGGTGTGCGCAGCCGTCACCGCCGCTCTCGCGCTGTGGTGGGTCCGCGGACGAATGCCGCGCCGGTGCGGATCGGTCGCGTTCGTTGCGATCGCCGACATCGTCGTCCTGGTCCCTCTGGTGATGCTGCCGCCGTCGTCGGTGATCGTCGTGCAGAGCGTGCTGTTGCTCGCTGTCGGCAACTATGCGAGTGCGTTCCACGGCCTGCGCGTGTACCTCGTGCACAGCATCCTCGTCCTCGGGGCGACGACGGCGCTGGTGCTGCGAGCGCTCGCCGTGGGGTCCGAGAGCCTGGTCGTCGTGGCCGCGACCGCTGTGGTCGTCGCGTTCGTCGTGTACGGCGGATCCACGCTGAACCACGTCTTCTTCACCCAGCTTCGCGACGACGCGGTGCGGGCCTATCACGATCAGCTCACCGGGCTGCGTAATCGTCTGGGCCTGCTCGTCGACGTGGAGAAGCAGATCCATGACGCCGCCGGCACGCCGGTCGCGGTGTCGATCCTGTGCATCGATCTCGACGCGTTCAAGTCGATCAACGATCGGCACGGCCACGCGGCCGGCGACGAGGTGCTCAGACGCGCGGCCGGTCGGATCGCCGCGGTCGCCGGGGACGCCGTCAGCGCGCGGACGGGCGGGGAGGAGTTCGCCCTCGTGGTCGTCGGTGTGGGTGACCCCGGGCCGCAGATGGCGAGCGCCCTTCTCGACGCCATTCACCGCCCCGACGATCCCACCCCCGTCACTGCGTCCATCGGTGTGGCCACCGTTCCCCTGCCGGACGGCCGCGTCGATACTCGGGACCTTCTGGACACGGTCCTCGCCTCTGCTGATCGAGCCATGTACGAGGCGAAACGGTGCGGTGGGCATCGCGCAGCCGTCGCGACGGGCGACGACGTGCACTGCCTCTGACGATCGGAAACCGTCCTAGACCTCGTTCGGTTGGTCTTTTTCGGGCTCTGTTCCCGCAATGACCGTGTCGACCGGGGATCATGTGCCTACCATTGCGGTCGACGACGGTGTGGGGACCACCGTCGACACTGTTGTCCGTTTCGATGCAAGGCTGGCTCGAGTGCGTGTTCTCCGCGAGTGGTGGTCGTCCGACATCGACTACGCGTGGGTCGCCAATTACCACCGGACCCACGCCTACCTGAGGTCGGCGCCGTACTTCATCAGCGCGGCCTGCTTCCTGCTCGCAGTGAAGACGGTCGCGGATCTGGTCACAGCCCGTGACGCCGGACTGGGCGCATCCGGGTGGGTGTTCGCCGTGGCCACCGTCGTCTCCATCGCGCTCGGTCTGATGTGGGGGCGCGGCCACTTCCTCTCCCGGACGTGGTCGCTGCGCTTCGTCATCATCGGCGACGTCACCATCGCCGCGGTGCTGTTCGCGTTGCCGCCGTCCCAGATCGTCGTCATCTCCGCCGCGCTGTTGGTGACGGTGGGGAACTACGCCAATGCGTTCCACGGCGTGCGCGTCTTCGTCTGCCACGAGGCCTGGGCCATCGGCGTCGCCGGGCTGCTGTTCCTCCGACTGGTGACCACCACGTCGGTGGAGGTGTCCGCCGCCGTGTCGACCCTGGTCACCGTCCTCGTCGTCCTCTTCGCCGCGTCGTCGCTCAATCACCTGTTCTTCACCGCACTGCGTGACGACGCGGCGCGCGCGTTCTACGACCAGCTGACCGGTCTCCGGAACAGACGCGGGTTGCTCGTCGACGTCGAGTCGATGCTCCGCAGCGCGCGACTCGCACCCGCCGACGGCGCCACCGTCGTGTCCGCCGTCTGCCTCGATCTCGACGCCTTCAAGTCCGTCAACGACCGCTTCGGCCACACCATCGGCGACGACGTCCTCCGCAGCGCCGCCGCCCGGATCGGTCGGGTGTCCTTCGACGCCGTCTCCGCGCGCATCGGCGGCGAGGAGTTCCTGGTCGTCGTCGCCGGCGACGAGTCGAGGGGACCGGCGGTCGCCCGCGCGTTGCTGCACGCCATCCATCGAGACGATGACGCGACACCGATCTCCGCATCCATCGGGGTGGCCTCCCTACCCCTGTCGCAGGCCCGCGGCGACACCGCCGTGATGCTCAACAGCCTGCTCGATCGCGCCGACGCCGCCATGTACCAGGCGAAGCGGCAGGGCGGGAACAGGGTCAGCGTCGCCGACCCCGGAACCGACGGGGCGGGCGCCGACAGGAGGGGCTCTCGTTATGATGGTGCCGCTCGGTTCGCCGGGCACGCCTCCTTAGCTCAGTGGTAGAGCACTCGCCTTGTAAGCGAGCGGTCTTCGGTTCAATCCCGAAAGGAGGCTCTCGATATGCCTCTGACCAGCAGAAATGTTCTGAAATAGGCTGATCCGACCTCTCGTTTCACGACTTCTCCCAGTACGTCCGTGCAGGTCCACGACGGTCCAGGGGCGTCCGGTCACCTGCGAGAACTGCCGAAATGCCGCTCGATGTCACGAGTTGTCACAACTCGTCCGTAACTCGTTCGCTGGACTCGGGTGGACGTCAGTGGCTGTGGGTGGACCTCAGCGCCGAGGAGTCCACGACAGTCTGCGGACCTCAGGGGACTTCAGTGGACGTATTCCACTCGCTTGACGCCCGGGTGCCGGTGGCGTGGACGTGTGCGGACGTCGGTGGACGGTGCGTCGTTCGATCGTCGAAACGGTGAGGAACCGACAGTTATCACGCTGAGTCTGGAGGCTCGATCAACTTGGTTGACCTTCGGCGATTGCCGTCGATCGGATCAGCTATACAGGCGCCCAGCCGGTGTCGGAACCGTTGTGAGGCAGTGGTTTCGCGTGATCGGAAGGTCACGGTCGTGTGTCTGTCGATGGTGTCGGCGGACATTCGAGGCGTCGGTGCGTAACCCGACCGGCGTGGCCTGCGCAGTGTCGAGCGGAGTTTCCGGACTAGGAGTGCGCGGCGGGATTACCCACCGGGGTCGGTCAGGTTCGGATGGGGCAGCGGCCAGGATCCCGCCGAGTCCAATGCGGGCGGTGCCGGCGACGCGGTCGGTGGCCGTCCGGGCGCGCGGGGCCTCCCATGAGGCCCGCAGTCTGCGAGCCCCGTGAATGAAACACAGCCCACCACACTGCCCCCACCGTCGACATCGCGCACGGAGCACAGCGACGACATCGCCCGCATTGCACTTGAATACATCCTCACGATCGCGCACACGGGTGCCCCACACGGTCGAGCAAACATCTCGTAGGTCCGGGCATCGAAGCGGGTCCGGGGTCAGTCGGGGATTCGTTGGGCGATGCGCTCGGCGAGGGCGGTCACCGGGGTGTGCCAGTCCTGCGACAGACGCACCAGCATCGAGAACGCCGCATCGGCGCGCAGGTCGTAGCGTTCCATGATGATGCCCTTCGCCTGACCGATGACATCCCTGGTCACGAGGGCCGATTCGAGTTGCGCTTCACGTTCCGCGGCGACGAGCGCAACAGCGGCGTGGGTGGCGAGCAGGACACCGACGTCGTCGTCGGCGTCGTCGAATCCGTGCGCGACGTCGGAGTAGAGGTTGAGCGCCCCCAGGTGATCACGGTGGGTGTACAGGCGGAAGGTGAGCATCGACCGGACCCCTCTCGCCGACGCGGCAGGGGCGAAGGTCGGCCACCGTTGCTCGGTGGCCATGTCGACCACGTGCACGCTGTGGTGCTTCCACACGGTGTCCAGACACGGACCTTCCCTGCGCTGTTGCTGCAGCTCATCGATGACGCGGGGGAGGTCGTCGGTGGCGGCGCGGGAGTCGACCCTATGGTTCTTCGTCACCAGGGTGATGCCGGCGTGATCTGCCCCGGGTATGAGGCGTACTGCTTCTGCGGTGATGGCCGCGAGGGTCTCGTCGACGCTGCCGTGGTCCTGTTCGATCAGACGCGCCATCTCGGCCATCGCATCGCCCAACGACCTCGGAACGTCGTCGCCGTCCGGGTGGTCGGGCATGTACGCCTCCCCGTCGCGCTGTTAGCTGTTCGTGGTCGTCGCCGTGTAGGACGACGTTCGTGGCGCCACCCTGTCACACCTCGGGTGCGCGTACGGTGATCAGTGTTCGGTACAGCCCCTGCCGTTCGGATTCTCGTCCGAACTTCGTCGCGCCCGCCCCACCGGCGGAACGCGAACCCAGGGAGCGTGCGTCGTGCCGACAAGCCCACCTTTCGATTCTCTCGGCGGTCATGGATGCGACCGACGCGCCCAGCGAGTGCGTGGCGCCCTCGACCGCCGACGTACCAGGGCGGTGGCCGCGGGCATCGTGATGGCGCTCGACGACGTCGACCTCGCCGAAGCCGATGCCCGGATCACCGCTGACGCCGCGCGACACCACCTCGATATCGACTCTCTCGCAGCCATGATCTGCCGATCAGGCCGTCACCCGGGACAGGACGACTGAACAGCAGCTTCCGGTGAATTGCTTCGCGTTCCGTCAGCTGGGGCGTGTTGATCGGGTCATCGCACCACGTCGAGCGGTCCCTCGTCAGGCGTGGGCGGCTCGAACCGCTCGAAGTACGCTGTCGCCGTCTGCTCGGTGAGCGGCCAATCGTCCGCCTGCGTGCCGTGTCTGTCACCGACCCGACTCAGGATGGTCTCGAGACTCGTCGCGATGTGAACGGTGCCCGGGACGATGCCGTGGGGCGCGAGCAGCGCCCGGTACTCGTCGCGTTGTCGCCGGAACCAGAACCCGAAGTCGAGCACGACATCGTCCCCCGTGGTGACGTGACGCAGCAGCCGTGCTTTCAGGTCTGCTGCCACGTCGGCCACCACGTCGGCGGACGGCATCGTCGTGATTCCGCGATCCCAGAACTCCACCTCGAACGACAGACGTGTCCAGCCTTCGCGCTCGAGGGCCTTGGCGTAGGTGGTCTTGCCGGCACCACCTGGCCCGCACATCAGGACTACGCGGGCTTGTCGTGCCTTGTTCATTGCCACCGGATCGATTTTACGTTCCACCACTGACGTTGCAGCTTTCAACGCTCACTCATTGGTCATTCGAATCAGATCGGACTTGATCCATGATTTGCCCCTGCCGCCTTGCCCGTCTCAGTTGATACTCCTTGAACGAGATACACTGTCCGGAAGAGTGATACAGAAGTAATGAGTTCGACGTAGGGAATTCTCGGGTGTCACGAGAGTGTCCGTGTCGAGGTGGGGAACCCCGAGCAGGTACCCCTGGGCGAGGGGCACTCCGAGGTGTCGCAACATGTCGAGCTGCCCGGGCCGTTCGACACCTTCTGCGATGACCACGGCGTTCAGGCTGTCGGCCATCTGCACCAGAGAGCTGATGACGGTGGCCGTCCTGGGCAGTCGATCGAGAGCGTCGACGAGTGCCGGTGCGACTTTGACGATGTCGACGTCGAGCGCAGTCAGAGTCGACAGGCTGGTGTCGGTGCTGCCGAAGTCGTCGAGCGCGATCCGCACGCCGAGACGACCGCAACCGGCCCGGGTGGTCTCACCGCATGCCGGGCACGAGGTGGGGGGAGCACACAGGTGGTCCTTTCGGTCGGTTCGGTACCCACTGCGGCAGATACCAAGGGGGGTATGTTGGTACCCTAGGGGGTATTCGATCTGGAATCGAAGTCGATGAGAAGACGGGTACAACAGGCACCACACGGCCTGTCGTGGTTATCTGACAGGTGTGTTCAGGCAGCGGAGTCGTCGAACGCTCAGCAGTGGTCGTCGAGGCGAGCCACCGAGAGCTGGCGTCTACGGCTCACGGTGCGTTTCCCCATGGCCAGCAGTACGTGTGGCGTGGTCAGTAGTGAGTGCGGCGTATGACAGATGATGACGTGTGGTCCGGAAAGCACGCCCGAGCGCACGATGCCCCGGTCCGGTCACTCAATGCGTCGGTGTTGCGATGGAGGATCGACACTGCACGTTCCATTCCACTGTTCGATCCCGACGACGGCGGTGACGCGGCTCGCTGTCTGGTGCTGTTGGAGTCTCCGGGGCCGAAAACGGTGCGTCCGGGCGGGACCAACATGTGTTCGTTCGACAATCCAGATCGAACGAACCCCGTGCTGAAATCGGTGTTCGCCGACGCGGGTATCGACCGGGTGCAGTGCGTCAAGTGGAATATTGTGCCGTGGGCAGTGCTCGACGACGCCGGTTATCCGGTATCGCCGACGGCATCCGTTCTCGGTGAGGCGGGCCCATATGTCGGCGAGCTCATGGCCTTGCTGCCGAAACTGGAGGTGGTTTTCGTTCTTGGTGCGAAGGCTCTCGATGGCTACATGCGCGTCATCACTGCATCTGCTCCCACCCGCCTCCTCCCGGTGATAGCGGCGCCGCACCCCTCGGCTCGCAACGCACACGCACCGGCGGCTGCTCGCCAGCGGTTGATCAACGCAGCACTGTCGGTCGCAACGCACCTGGAGAAGGCACCTGAACCCCGCACTGTGCTGAGGTAGGGCGGATCGTGCTGCTGCTGCCTCCGTCCGGTCAGTCCTGGTGGGGCTGGCGTTCGCCGGTGTCGGTGTCGATGTCGATCACCTCGTCCGGGCTGTCGGGGTGGTACTGGATGATGTGTTGTTCGGCGGCACCCCGGCGTGCACCGTCTCGATAGGAGAACCAACATCCCGCGAACAGCACCACTGTCGCGATCGCTGCGACGACGGTCCAGCCCTCGAACCCGCCGGCGAGGGCAGTGAGAAGGGCCCCCGCAGCAGCTGTTCCCGCCATCAGCAACAGCCAGGCCAGATAATTTTCGGTGACTCGTGCCCAGATGCGTCCGCGGCGGCCCCGTCTCGGGGTATCGGAAGTCGGTGTGTCTGCATTCGGTGTGTTCATCGTGATCGTGAGTCCTTTCCGTGGTCAGTGGTCGATTGGATCAACGCTGTTCGTTCGGTATCAGCGTTCCGAGTGGGCACTACCCGGCGGTCGGTTCAGCTGGGTTGAAAAAGTTTTCCTTGGACGCTGCCGCGGAGAGTGTGGGCGGCGACTGTGCCCCAGGCTGCGAGCAAGGCCGCATACAGTCCGATTGCAAGGGCCTCGACCGCGGCCGACCCCAGAGCGCCGCCGAGGGCAGTGGCACCGGTGACGCACGTGCCGATGGGGAAGGTGAACGACCACCAGGTCAGTGAGAATGTCAGTCCCTTCTGGGCGGCATGGATGGTGAGGGCGGTTGCGAGGATGAACATCAAGACGCCGAAGCCGCCCATGATCAGTCCGTACAGAATGCCGAACACGTGCAGGCCGGTTGCGACGGAGGCGGTCTCGCCGGTGAACACCAAGGGTGCATCGTTGCCGAGCAGGTTCGCGGCGGTGATCGATTGACCGATCATGCCGAGGGTGATCCACACCGTCGGTGCTGCCTGGACCGGCGGGATTCCGCCGTGGACGAGCCGTCCGTAGATGAGCGTCATGGTCAGCATTCCGATGATCAGTGACAGGCCGAACATCGCGTAGCAACCGGACAGCATGGCCAGGCGCCATTGCCCGTCCGCGATATGAGGGAGCAGCAGCGCACCGGTGGAGGCGGACACCATCGGCGGTACGACGGGCATCAACCACGCCGGGAGTGCGACGGCGGTCTGGTGATCGTGGGCGGTGATCATCAGGTAGGGCACGAGAATGCTGGTGATCAGCCCGAGGGCTGTGCCAGCGGTCCACAGGACGGCAAAAATCACGGTTGCGGGCATCGCTCCGATGACGTCTTTGCCCAGCAGCATCGTCCCGGCACCGACGGTCAGCAGCGCCATGGGGGGTGCGCCGTAGAACTGCACCATCACCGGATGCGCGGCGTGCTCACGCGCATACTGCCGGTGTCGGATCCAGTGCACTGCGAAGGCACCGGAGAGTGTGATCAAGGCGACCGACGCTGCGATCCACACGATCGTTGCGAACACGTGCAGTCCGGGGATGTGGGCGGGCAGGGTGGCGGCGGCGTTGGCGACGATACCGGTGCCCATGACCGAGGCGAACCAGTTGGGGGTGATGTGTTCGAAGATCTGGCTCGGGTGGTCGAGGTCGGAGAGCACCGGCCACTTGCGCGGCCGCTCGGTATCGTCGCCGCGCCGAGACGTGATGGAGGAGCGGTGCAGAGCTGTCGTGGTCATGACTTCCAGCGTCCTCGCACACAGTCGTCACCGGTAGACACCGATTACCTGGCCGGTCCCAACCTCAGGTTATGACTCCGGGGATCTGAGGGCGACGACGAGCAGGTCGCTCGACGGTCCTCGCAGTTCACGGCCCGCGGGCCACACGGCACGCAGGAACCGGCGCAGGTCGAGCCCCTCTGTGTGAACGCGGGCCAGTGTTCCGGCGGCGATCTCGGCGGATACCGCGAGGGAGCTGAGTACGGCCGGTGCGAGGCCGCCGATGACGGCAGCTTTGATGGCAGTGGTGGAGGACACCTCGAGCAGTGGCGCGGCGAGTGGGCCTGCAGTCCGGAGCGCACGTTCGAGCGCGAGACGTGTGCCGGACCCGGGTTCGCGGGTGACCAGCGGTGTCGCGGCCAGTTCGCTCGCCGTGATCGTTCGTCGAACCCATTGATGATCGGGGGCGACGACGACGACGAGTTCGTCGCGGGCAACGTCCTTCGAGTGGAGTCCGCTGGGCAGATCGGGGCTTTCGACGAATCCGATGTCGGCGCGGCCGTCGAGCACCGATGCGGCTACGTCGACAGAGTTTCCGGAGGTGAGAGTCGGTGTGATGGAAGTGTCGTGGGAGCGCAGTGTGATGAGCCATCGCGGTATGAGGTATTCGGCGATGGTGAGGCTCGCGGCGATACGAATGTGGCTGTGGCGGTCGGTGCGCAGCATTGCGATGCTCGTGGCGAGCTCGGCGGCTTCGGCGATGACGCGCTCGGCCCAGCCGGCGACCAGTTCGCCGGTTGCGGTGAGGGTGGCACCTCGCTGCCCGCGATGCAGGAGTGCTGCCCCGACGCGGCTTTCGAGTGCTTTCAGGCGTGCGCTCGCCGCTGGCTGCGACATGCCATGCGCAGCCCCTGCGCGTCCGATGCTTCCCAGCTCGGCGACGGACAGCAATAATTCGTAGCTGATCAGGTCGGTCACATGGGTCGGCAGGGGCACGGTGCCAGCGTAGAGACTGCGATCGTAGTGGGCACGGGGCCACGGGCGCGTTTGCCGGGAAAGTCCCCATTCGAGCTCAGTGCTCGCGGGAAGTGGAACGGGGTCGCGGCACTGGATCCCGTGGTTCGTTCACCCTCACTGACGCCACCTGAACTTATCCAATTCTCGTCACCCGGGATTGCCTTGGTTCGTGCGAGTTGTCTCGAACTTCACCGGTGCTCTCGCAGCGTGAGCTGGGACAAGGCAGGGGATGAGTCGGACGTAGGCGACCATTCCGATCAGCTCCACCAGTGTCTGCGACACCACGACCACGGCAGCAAGAGACAGTGCTGGTGGCAGCGCGAGCGCCAGCGGCAGTACGACCAACGAACTTCGGGTGGCGCCGGAGAAGATCGAGGCCCGAGCATCCGGGACGTCCTGGCGGGTCACTCTGGCCGTCGCCCATCCGACAACCGCCATGATGACCAGGAACGCTACGAAGATCGGCACCACGGCAATCAGCTGGGAGCCTTCGGAGCGGACTGCGTCGATCTGCGACGCCACGACGACGGCAAGAGTGGCCATCATGACCGGCACCATCGCCGCGGCCATGACATCCATGATCTGTGTGCCGAGTCGGCGGCGCGTCAGGATCTGCCTTCGGCCTCGGTGATACCCGTAGGGGGTATTGCTTGGTACGGTGGCAACGTGCGTGAGGGTGCTCGGCGACGATCGTCGGCCTCGTCTGCGCTCTCGGTGCTTCGGACGGTTCTGATCGCGCTCGGCGTGGTGCTGATGCACACGACCCTGCCCGTCCCCACCGCCGCGGCCCATGACGCGATGCGCGCACCAGGGCAGCCGAACAGCGTGGTCGCCCATCACTCTGCTGACACACACACCGTCGACGCCGAGACGGCGGCGGCGCACGGGCTGTGCCCGAGCGGTCACCACATGGTGCATCCGTGCATCGGGACGGTCACGTCTTTCCCTGCGATGTCGGTGCCGACCGTGACCGCCGAGTCCATGCCGACACTGGACACCGCGTCCGACCGTGTTGTCGCGATCGTGGCTCGGGCAGGTCGTGCGCCCCCGTGGGCGGTGTACTCGCTGGACAAGTCGGTATTTCTTCGGGTGTGACGGGGAGTCCGGGGCCACGGTGCTCCGGCGGATCGCAGGCAGATCCACCTCGTCTCTCGTTCGACACACTTCAGGAGTACTTCCATGCGTATCAACAGAAGAACAACCACCGTCCTCGCCGCCGCGGCGGTCGGCATCGCCCTCCTCGCAGGGTGTGGCGACGACGGATCGGGCACGTCGATGGAGGGCCACTCGATGGGCTCGTCCACGTCGATGGAGTCTTCGTCGGCGCAGTCCGCGGATCCCGCAGCGAACTTCACCGACGCCGATGTCATGTTCGCGTCGATGATGTATCCCCATCACGCACAGGCCGTCGAGATGGCCACCATGGTCGACGGGCGCACGACGAACCCGGACATCGTCGCCCTGGCAGGGGAGATCGCCGCCGCCCAGAAACCCGAGATGGAGCAATTGACGTCGTGGTTGGTGCAGTGGGGTCAGCCGGCGCCGTCGTCGGACGCGAGCTCGATGGAGGGTATGGACCACGGATCGGGCAGCGGGATGATGACTCCACAGGACATGGACTCGCTGATGGCCGCGTCGGGTGCTGACTTCGACCGCCAGTGGCTGACGATGATGATCGCCCACCACCAGGGCGCGGTCGCGATGGCAGAGAAGGAGATCGCCGACGGCTCCAACACGGACGCGGTCGCGATGGCCCGCACCATCGTCGAGACGCAGAACGCCGAGATCTCCCGCATGCAGCAGCTCCTGGGCTGACCGAGAACCCGGCCGGTACCGCAGTTTCGGGTCCTGCTCGACGAACGACGCAGCCCCGCACCGATGTCGGTGCGGGGCTGCGTCGTATCGGAGGGCCGCAGGTCAGTCCCGCGGGGTACCAGTGCCGGGCCGGAGGTCGAGTCGACGGAGCAGCTGGGCGTTGGCGGCGACGATGATCGTCGACAGGGACATCAGAATCGCTCCCACGGACATCGGGAGCACGAACCCGATGGGCGCGAGCACGCCGGCCGCCAAGGGCACGGAGAGCAGGTTGTATCCGGCGGCCCACCACAGGTTCTGCTTCATCTTCCGGTACGCAGCGCGGGAGAGATCGACCACCGACAGCACCGAGCGGGGGTCGTCACTGGCGAGGATCACCCCCGCGGACGCGATCGCCACATCCGTGCCTGCACCGATGGCGATGCCGACGTCGGCGCGGGCGAGGGCGGGGGCGTCGTTGACACCGTCACCGACCATCGCGACCTTCCTGCCCTCGTCCTGCAGGTCCGCCACCCGCTGCGCTTTGTCCTCCGGGCGCACCCCGGCGAAGTAGCGGTCGATACCCAGCTCACCGGCGACCGAGGCGGCGACCGCGTCGGCGTCGCCGGTGATCATGACCACCTGCACCCCACGGGCGTGCAGATCGGCCACCGCGGCGCGGGACTCGGGGCGGATCTCGTCGGCCAGTTTCAGCGCTCCGATCACGGCGCCACCGGAGACGACATGCAGGATGATCGCCCCGTCCCGCCGCCACCGATCGGCCACACCGAGCTCGGACCGGCGCTCCTGCTCGAGCATCGCCGGACCACCCACCCGCACGGCGGCGCCGTCGACGACCGCGGACACCCCGACCGCAGGGGAGGACCGGAAGTCCTGCGCAGATTGGATATCGAGCCGGCGGCCCTCAGCAGCGGCGACGATCGCGCGTGCCAACGGGTGCTCGGAATCCGCTTCCGCAGCTGCCGCCAGCGCCAGAACCTCCTCGACGGTGCGCCCGTCCACGGCCTCGACGTCGGTGACGGCGGGTTCGCCGCGGGTGAGGGTGCCGGTCTTGTCGAACAGCACGGTGTCGACGGTGCGCATCGACTCCAACGCGAGGCGGTCCTTGATCAGGACGCCGCCGCGTGCGGCGCGTTCGGTCGCGATGGACACCACCAACGGAATCGCCAGGCCCAGCGCGTGGGGGCAGGCGATGACCAGGACGGTGATCGTGCGGACGACCGCGTCGTCGGGGGAGCCGAGGAGGGTCCAGGCGGCGGCGGTGAGGACGGCGGCGCCGAGGGCGAACCAGAACAGCCACGCCGCGGCGATGTCCGCGATCCGCTGCGCCCGCGACGTCGAGTTCTGCGCGTCGCTGACCAGGCGCCGGATGCCGGCGAGGGTGGTGTCCTCGCCGATGGCGGACACCCTCACGCGGATCCCGGAATCGGTGGCGACAGTGCCGGCGACGACGGTGTCCCCGTCGCTGCGGCGTACGGTGCGGGACTCGCCGGTGATCATCGACTCGTCCATGCTCGCGGCCCCTGAGACGACGACACCGTCGGCCGGGACCCGGCCGCCGGGGCGCACGACCACCACGTCATCGACCTGCAGTTGCGCCGGATCCAAGACGGTCACCTCACCATCGGCGTCGACCCGCTCCGCGGTGTCGGGGAGCAGCGCGGCCAGCGAGTCCAGGGCCGACGTCGTCTGCGCGAGTGAGCGCATCTCGATCCAGTGCCCCAGCAGCATGATCACGATCAGCAGTGCCAGCTCCCACCAGAAGTCGAGCTGATGATCGAGCAGACCGACACTCGCACCGAGAGACGAGACGAACGCGACGGTGATCGCCAACGCGATCAGCAGCATCATTCCCGGTGTGCGGCCGCGGATCTCGCTGACGGCACCGGTGAGGAACGGGGAGCCACCCCACACGAACATGACTGTGCCCAGCACGGGGGACACCCACCCGATCCAGGAGCTGTGCGGAAGTGCGTACCCGAGGACCATCGCGAACATGTCCGACGCTGCGATCACCGGAACGGCCAGCACGACCATCACCCAGAACAACCTCCGGAACTGGCCTGCATGATCGCCGTGGCCGCCGTGGCCGCCGTGGCCACCGTGGCCGCCGTGGCCGCCGTGGCCGCCGGCCATGTCGTGATGGTCGTGATCGTGCGAACTGTCCGTCCGGACGGTGGCCGGTGATGATTCGATCATGTCAATTCCTCGATTCCAAAGGTGTTGCTGTGCAATGCCCTGTACCGGTCGGAGATTCGGACGTGCCGTAGTCCATCGCATCGCTGCGGTCGGCTACCCGCTGTGTCCTGCTCCGGGTCGATACCCCCAGGGGGTATGTAATCAAGACCATACGCCGCTCGGTCGGCTGTGGGAAGGTGTGCCGTCTCACTCGGTCTCGGTTCCTGCACGCATCGGATCGTGCAGCTGATGCGATTCCGCACCCTTCTGCGGCAGTATCGATGAACACCGGGATCACGATGGTGCCGACGGTTTTGTTCTCGGCCAACCGGATTGCCCGCCCGACCGCCTGAACGATGTCGACCTCCGAGCCTCGTGGGTCGATGAAGGCGACACCGTCGAGGGTGGGGACGTCGACGCCCTCGGCGAGCCATCTGGCGTTGGCCAGCACGCCGCGTTCGTCGTCGTCGAGTTGGCGGAGACGCTGAAGCTTCACGTGACGTTCAACGGACGACATATCACCGGAGGCGAACCCGGCCACAATGTTCCGGACGGTCGTTCTTCTGCAGGCATCCAGTCGAGAACGTCGGGCATCTCGGCGGCGAATCTCTGTGCTCGCAGCACCCGCGAATGGAAGCGATGACCCGGCGGAGGTCATATTTGCGCATGGCTTTGGCCAGCCCGATCCGGCTGTGGTGTAACCGGTCCGTGGTAGCGATGAGAAGGCGATAGTCGAACCACTTCCTCGACGACTCGGAGAGGACCTTGTCGACGTCGCGCTTCGTGACGGCGTGATCGGGGCTGTAAGCCTTAACCTGCACCGCCCAGGCCTTCCCGACACTGTCCTCGACCACGAGGTCGATGCCGGCGTCGCTGCCCCACCTGTGATCCCAGTCATCCCACAGCCAAACCTTCCGAACCGTGTGTCGGTAGTACGGGTCGTTCTCGAGGTACCACTTGCAGATGCGCTCGAACTGCCTGCCTCGGATGTGATTGTTTTCGGAGCAGGTGTCGTAAAGGGCAGCGAATGTGCCCATTCCGAGAACTTCAGCTGGCCGTACCGACTGGTTTGTCGCCCTCGCGTAACTACTCGAATGACTCCTCGGGACCGTTAGGGCGCAGATCCTGCGCCACACCACCCAGGAGTTGCGCGGATCAAACTAGTTGAGTGAGCTGGCGCGAGTGCTTCCGACGAGCGTCCTCTGCGGCTCCGGCAGACCTCCGGTCGAGCTTGGCGGGTTGTCCTCGGAGGTGAGGTCGTTCCCACGCATTGCACTCGGCCGGTGTGGGCCTTCGTTCAGCCGCGTTTGCTAGTGACGCGATCGTGAAGCCGAGTCGCGACTCATTGACGCGTGGCCGCAACTGTCATGCGGCTGGACCCGCGTCTGCTGCTTTGTCGATCAACGAGATACGATGTCCACCAGGGTAATACGGACTAGTCGAGTTCGACGTAGGGGATTCTCGGTGTCACGAGAGTGTCACAAGTCGGGACGGACGGAGGTGGACCGGGGCGGACGCTGATGGACGAACACGCAGCTCAGACCGGGTTTCGTGAGTCCAGGTGAATTCACCTGATCGGGCCGTCGAAGCCTTGTAAGCGAGCGGTCTTCGGTTCAATTCTGACAGGAGGCTCTCGAACGCCCCTGACCAGGAGGAATGCTTCTATTCCTCGACGCCGGCTCTGCTGTGGCGGATGCCACCGCCGTCATCACCGACTTCGGCTTCACAGCAGCGGAGGCGGGCGTACTGATGCCACTGGCGATAAGTGGCTACTGCACCGAGCATCTGCCGACCTGGGCCACGCCACGCCTCGACCGACCCGACACGGCCCTCGTGAACGCGGTCGAGCGCACGGCGCGGCGCCGCCGGCGCACAACCTGCTCGTCACATCGACTGATGCACCGAGCTCGTGGGGTCACAGGATCAACTGTGGCGCCGGTCCAGCTCCCGGCGCACCCGCGTACACGCGTTCGACACCGAGATGACCTCGTCCGACGGGGCATTGCGCGCCACCGCTGATCGCCTGTCTCGCTGCAGTCGCTCGTACAGTTCGACGAGCAACTCCGAGGACATCTCTGCATAGTTCATGTGACCGCCGCACCTCTATCGAGAGGGCGACTGTCGATCGGTCGTGCAGTACTCCCGAGTACTCGCCCGGGATGCCGCCACGGCGGGCGGGTGCGGGTCGAATCTGCGCCGCAGCGCGCACGTCGTCGCCGGAGTGAGGTCCTCATTCACGTGTTGTGAATCCCGTGGCGTATCCGGCCTGTGTCGATGTCGTCTTCCGGCTGATCGGAGATACTGCGTGCGGACGTGTGACACTGTGTCGGTTCGAGGCGTGAAAACCGCGCGGCAGGTTCGCAAGTCCGGGGAGGAGATTTCTGTGCCCTGGGATTCGCACGACGAGGCGAAACCGTCGTACGTGATCGTGGTCGGCGGCTCGGCAGGCGGACTGGACGCGCTCACTGCGATGCTCGGCGCGGTAGAGGTGGGCCTGGGGTGGTGTGTCGTCATCGCGCAACACACGGCACCGACAGGGACGAGCGAACTCGCCCACCTTCTGGACCGCGCGAGTGCACTGCACGTGGTCGAGGCGGCCGACGGTGACGACCTGCGCCCGGACACCGTGTTCGTCGCCCCACCGGGTCATGACATCGCGGTCCGCGAACGAAGCATATCGATCGACGTCCCCGATCTGAACACGCGTCCCTGGCCGAGCATCGACCGCCTGTTCGTGTCCGCGGCGCAGGCGTTCGGGGATCGATCGGTGGTGGTCGTGTTGTCCGGCACGGGGAGCGACGGAGCGTCGGGGGTCGAGGCCGTCGAGTCGGCGGGTGGAGTCGTGGCGGTGCAGGAGCGGGCGACGGCCGCGTTCGACTCGATGCCGTCGGCGTCGTTCGCCACCGGGTCGGTGGACATCGAGGAAGCAGCTGCGGACATCCCCGGCGCGCTCGAACGTTTTCTCCGCGGCGCTCCGCCCGACTCGCCGCCGTCCGAGGTCATCGGCACGGGCGTGGTCGACGACGTCGTGGCCGCGTTGTACGAGCAGAGTGGGCTCGATTTCTCGGGTTACAAGACCTCGACGCTGCAGCGGCAGATCATCCGCCGCCAGCGTCTGTCGGCCATCGCCGAGACTGCGCTCTACCTACAGCATCTCCGGCAGTCGCCGACCGAGGCCTCGGCGCTGGCCCGCGCCCTGCTGGTCACGGTCACCGCATTCTTCCGAGACCAGGGCGTGTGGAACGGGCTGCGCGAGCATCTGGGCGCGGTCGTCTCCGCGTCGGAGGGTGGTCAGGTCCGGATGTGGGTGCCTGGATGCGCCACCGGACAAGAGGCGTACACCCTCGCCGTACTCGTCGCGGAAGCCCTGGCCGTACCGGATGTCGAACTGTCGCAACGGTTGAAGATCTTCGCCACCGATCTGGACGAGCGCGCACTGACGATCGCTCGGGTCGGGCGATACCCGATCGGCGAGCGGAATGCGCTGCCGGAGTACGCACGAGTGCGATGGACCCGTGATCTCGAGGGGGAGTTCGAGATCTCCCCAGTCTTACGGGAGTGCATCGTCTTCGCTCGACACAACGTGGCTTTCGATCCCCCGTTTCCCGATCTGAACATGATCTCGTTACGCAACACGTTGATCTACTTTCAACCCCGGTTGCAGGAGCGGGCTCTGCAGCTGTGTCAGTTCGCTCTCAATCCCGGGGGACTGCTGCTGCTCGGGCAGAGTGAACGCGTACCGCGCACCGACGACGCCTTCGTCTCCGTCGACGCCGAGCGCAGATTGTATCGGCGACGCCAGAGTCCACGTGCCCTCGGCCTGCCGCTGAGCGGCATCGGGCACCCGGTCCGCGGGGCGAAGGTCGTCGATCGTGGAGACGTCTCACCGCGCTCGACAGCCGTCGGCGACCGCTTCTACAGCGACATCGTCAAGGCGGTGGCGCCGTCGGCGCTGATCGTCGACGACCGAGCGGTACTCGTGGAGGTCATCGGCGACGTCACACCGTGGGTCGCGGTGAGCGAGGGGGTCCACAGCGGGCACGTCGTCGATCTGGTGAAGGACGACTACCGTGCGGCGGTGCGCGCGATGCTCAGTCAGCTCCGTTTCAGTGCGCCGCGCACGGTGACTCGGTCGATACGCAGCGACCGGGAGTCCGTTCGGATCTCGGTCACTCGCATCGACACCGCTGAAGGGAGGTCCGGTGCGGGCGCGATCATCGCCTTCCAGGCCGAGGCCGAGGCCGAGGCCGATTCCGATTCGCGGCCCGAGAACACACCCGACGCCGACGTCGATGCGCCACCGGTGGAGGTGCGCGTCGAGCTCGACACCGTGTACGACGCGCTGCAGGCGACTGTGGAGGACCTCAGCGCATCCAACGAGGAACTGCAGGCCCTCAACGAGGAGTTGCAAGCCTCCTCCGAGGAACTGCAGGCATCATCGGAGGAGGTTCAGGCCTCGAACGAGGAACTCGAGGCGACCAACGAGGAACTCGTCACCCTCAATCAGGAACTCGCTGTCCGCGGCGCGGAACTGACCCGCGCGAACACCGACCTGGAGAATATTCAGAGCTCTCTGACGAACGGGCTCGTGCTGCTCGACCGGGATCTCCGCGTCACCCGGTACACCGCCCTGGCGGTGCGCTTGTTCTCCCTGATCCCCTCGGACGTGGGGCGCGAGCTGTCCGCGATACCGACCACCATCGCGATGCCCGGTCTGACCGACCTGCTCCTGCAGACTCTGGCGGGGGACTCGAGGATTCTCGAGTCGGGCGGCGACGGACGGGATCTACTGGTCCAGACCCAGCCGTACCGTGGGGACCACGAGGAGATTCTCGGCGTGATCGTCGTGGTCATCGACGTCACCGACATCACCGCCGAGCGCCGCGCCCGCGAACGCGCGCTGGCCAACCTCGAAGTCATTACCGACTCGGTCCGCGAGACGGTGTGGCAACGGGACTCGTCCGGGGCGTTGACGTTGCTCACCCGCCGGGTCGAGGAGATGTACGGGCTCGATCGGGCCAGGGTCCTCGCCGACCCGTCGCTGTTGCTGATCGCCGTGCACCCCGCCGATCGCGACCGCGTGGCCGCCGTGTCCGCGTCCGCGTCCCCTGACTGGCAGCTTCGCTACCGCATCGTTCGCCCGGACGGCACCGTCCGATGGATCGACGAATCGGCCGCTCGAATACAACCACCGGACGGATCGCCTCCGCTGCGCGTGGGGACCGCACTCGACGTCACCGAACAGCACGAACTCACCGAACAACTCGAGCGCCGCACCGAACTCGTGTCCGCCATGTTCGACTCGAGCTCGCTCGGACTACTCCTCGTCGACAGCGACGGGCGAATCGAGCGGAGCAGCCCCGCGATCGAGGCGATGACCGGACATTCAGCAGACGCGCTGACCGGCCGCACGGTACTCAGCGTCCTGCCGCCGGACGACCGTGCCCTCGACGACGACGACACACAGAGCCGCCGGGTGCTGCACGCGGACGGGCACAGCACACCGGCGACGATCGAGATCCTCCGGAGGGCCGGCAACGGCCGCACCGTGGTGGTCGTTCACGACAGTTCCCGGCTGCGCCATCTGAGTGCAGAGTTGGCCGCACGCGAGCAGTTCGACCACCAGACCGGGCTGCTCAACCGAGCGTTCTTCCGGGCTCAGGCCATGGAGATGGTCACGGCGGAGGGTGCCGCGTCCGCTGTGCTGTGGATCGACCTCGACGGATTCAAGGAGGTCAACGACCGACTCGGCCACCGGAACGGTGACCTCGTTCTCGGTGTCATCGCGACCAGACTCCAGCGCGCCGCGCGCACCGATCAGCTCGTCGGCAGATTCGGTGGCGACGAGTTCGCGATGCTCGTGACCGGGGCCGACGACCTCGACACGCTGGACGGCCTCGTCCATCGAGTGCTCGCTGCCGTTCGTGAACCTGTCGTCATCGACGACGTCACCGCATTCGTCTCCGCCTCGATCGGAGTCGCCGTGCAGCCGGTCGACGGGACCACCGTCGACGACCTGCTCCACAACGCCGACGTCGCGATGTACTCGGCGAAACAGAACGGTCGAGATCGGGCGGTCTACTTCACGGCCGAGATGGACCACGACGCCGATGTCAGAGCGACCATCCGCCACCAGCTCGCATCCGCGGTCAGAGCGCACGAATTCGAACTGCACTATCAACCCATCCGGTCCATCTCCACGGGTGCGACAGTGATGGTCGAGGCCCTCATGCGGTGGCGGCGAGACGGTGAACTGGTCACCGCGAGCGAGTTCATCACCCTTGCGACCGAGACCGGTCAACTGCGCGCCCTCGGGCACCTCGCGCTCGACTGTCTCATCGACGACGTCGCGGCCCTGTACCGGCGATTCGGTGTCGACCACCCGCGAGTCGCGTTCAATCTCTCCGTCACCGAGCTCCGAGAACGCGAGCTGATGGACAGGCTGCTGTCCTGGCACCCGGACGCCGGCTTCGACAGGATCGTCATCGAGGTCACCGAGCACGTGACCCTGGTACCCGGTGATCGCGCTTTCGGTGCGCTGACGTTGCTGCAGAGACTCGGAGCGACGATCAGCATCGACGACTTCGGTACCGGGTACTCGAACCTGGAGCTGCTCGGGCGACTGAGACCAGGAATCATCAAGATCGACCGCACCCTCACCGAACGTGCCGCCGAAGACGTTCGCGGCGAGCGGATCCTCGACGCAGCCGTGCGGCTCGCCCATGCACTCGAGGCCACCGCGGTCATCGAGGGCGTTGGTGATGCGAGGCTGTCCGCCGTCGCCGCCGCGACCGGTGCCGAGCTGGCGCAGGGGTACTACCACGGTCACCCCATGCCCTTGCTGGACCTGATCGAGACGATCCGTGACGGCGGATGAAAGATCGCATACAGCAGTCGCTTTCGGTCCAGCCGCATGTAGCACCCGCGATGCGTCAGCCGGCCGTGTGACACCGGGGACTCAGAGGTCGTCGAGTGCTACTCAGGTGGGTGCTGGGGGCCCGACCGCGTGCTGCCGCATCCACCGCGGCGTTACGGTGGTCGGCGACATCCTCTATTTGCACGTCACCGAGTCGAGCCAATGGGCGACGCGTGATGCGCAGGAGTACGGCTCGGCTTTCGGACGAGACGTATTCGGCACCCGCGTGACGAACGTGTCGGGACCCGTGGAGGTTGCGGCGGTGAACGACGAGACGATCTGGGCACAGTCGAAGGTACCGCCGATACCACCCGCGCGGGACCGGCCGATCGTGTGATCGTCCCCGCGTCAGCCCATCGACTCGGCGGATGCCGGGCCCCACGACGCCAACATCGGAAGTGCCCGAGCAGTGGACGACTCGGGCTCGACGGTGTAGATGATCAAGCGTTGCTCCGGATCGAGGGGCGACACAAGAGATTCGATGCCGAACGCGAGTCGGCCTACCACGGGGTGAGCGATCTTCTTGTCGACGGACGTGCGATCCGCTACGCCGTGATCATTCCACCACCGGGCGAAGTCTCCACTTGCCAGACGTAATTCGTCGATCAGAACCGTCAATCGGGCGTCCGCGACGTGGCGTCCGACCTCGTAACGCATCGCACCCACCGCGGCCGACGCGTAATCGGACCAGTTGACGATTCGTTCCCTCGCACGCTGATCCAAGAAGAGCCAGCGCACCAACACGGCGCCCGCGTCTATCTCTGCCCCCAGGACTGCCCGCGCCAGCGTGTTGCACGCCAGGATCTCCGAGCGGCGCCCGAGGACGAGCGCAGGAACGTGGTCCATGATGGTCAGCACCCGGAGAAGACCAGGATCGGGACCCTGCGCAGACTCCCACGCACTCGAGCGTTTCCGGCGAAGCGGAGCGGCGAGATTCCGGAGGTGTGCGTCCTCGATCTCGTCGAGGCGCAAGGCCCGGCTCAAGGCGTCGACGATGTCGTCGGTGACCGTGTGCTGGCGACCCTGCTCCAACCGGCTGTAGTGGTCGGGGCTCAGGCCCGCGAGCACCGCGAGCTCCTCCTTGCGCAGGCCCGGAACGCGCCGCGGACCGGGAAATGGCGCAATCCCCGCTGTTGCCGGCGTGAGTGCGTCACGTCGGGACCGGAGGAACGCTCCGAGTGCGGATCTGTCTGCTGGCACCCTGCCGAGACTACGGAGACATCCCGGACACTGCCTGGTCACGGCGTGACCAGGCAGTGCTCGCCCTGGTGCGTCACGTGATCGCACTGTGGACTGGCCGTCATGAGCAACCCATCGAATCTGTCCGACCGCACCGCCGTCGTCACCGGCTCGACGAGCGGAATAGGCGCCGCTACCGCCCGCGAACTCGCGGCCCGTGGCGCTCGCGTCGTGATCACCGGGCGCGACGCCGAACGTGGTGCGCATCTGGTCGCCGAGATCGAAGGCGCCGGCGGATCCGCCGCGTTCGTGAACGGCGATCTCGCCGCGTCACCTGCCGACCTGCGTGCGCTGGCCGCCGCGTGGACCACCGCTCTCGACGGGCGGGTCGACATCCTGGTGCACAACGCGGCACTCTGCCCCGCCGTCGACACCGTGTCCCTCACCGACGCCGATCTGGAAGCGACACTTGCCGTCAACGTCCGGGCACCGCATGTTCTCACCGCAGCCCTGGCCCCGGCAATGGCCGAACGAGGCACCGGCGCGATCGTGGTCGTCGGGTCGTGGATGGCCGCGGTGGGCCACGCATTCGTCGGCCTGTATTCCGCCACGAAAGCGGCCGAAGCTCAGCTCGCTCGAAGCTGGGCCGCCGAGTTCGGACCGCAGGGGGTGCGAGTGAACACCGTTGCGCCGGGCGCCACCCGAACCCCGATCAACGACTCGAGTAGCGACGTCATCAGTCAGATGACGGCCGGCATACCGGCCGGACGTCCGGGTAGACCGGAAGAGATCGCGTCGGCCATCGCGTGGGTGGTCTCGGATGAGGCGGCGTACCTGCACGGGGCGACGATCCCGGTGGACGGTGGCATCACCGCAACCCATTAGGCGGCGGTGGCCGAGGTTCTCGTGGAGGGCACCTTTGCAGTTTCCCGAGTGACCCGCCGCGCACGGCTACTGTCGGACCGGTGACCTCGACGTGGACGACCGCAGACATCCCGGATCAGACGGGGCGGCGTTTCGTCGTGACCGGCGCCAACAGTGGCTTGGGTGCGGCCACGGCCCGAGCCCTGGGTGCTCGTGGGGCGGAGGTGGTACTCGCGTGTCGCAATACCGACAGGGGAGAGGATGTCGCCCGCGAGATCGGGCCGACTGCTACCGTTCGTGAGCTCGATCTCGCCGATCTGGCCTCCGTGAGACGCTTCGCCGACGCGACCGAGCCCTTCGACGTCCTGGTCAACAACGCCGGTGTGATGGCGCTGCCGCAGAAGAGGACGGCCGACGGTTTCGAGATGCAGTTCGGGACCAATCACCTCGGGCATTTCGCGTTGACCGGACTGCTCGTCGACCGCATCTCCGACCGGATCGTCACGCTGTCCAGTCTCGCGCACACGAGCGGAGACATCTCGATCGACGACCCCAACTTCGAGCACCGCCGCTACAGTCGCTGGGCTGCCTACGGCCAGTCCAAGTTGGCGAATTTGTTGTTCGCGTACAAGCTCCAGCGGCGCCTGTCGGAAGCGCGCTCCTCGGTCGTCTCCGTCGCGGCGCATCCCGGTGTCTCGTCCACGAACCTGGCGTCCCACACCGAATCTGCCCTCGACAAGATTTTCTCGTTCGGAGCGGGTGTCATCGGTCAGAGCTCGAACATGGGAGCGTTGCCGCAGCTGTACGCGGCGACGGTCGCCGGCGTCGAGGGAGGCTCGTACATCGGACCCGACGGGTTCCGGGAGATGCGCGGCCATCCGACAGTCGTCTCGTCCAGTAAGCGTTCGCGCGACTTGAAGCTCGCGACCGCCCTGTGGAATCTGTCCGAGCAGGTGACCGGGGTGAGCTACACGAGCCTGCGCCGGGACCCGCCGATTGCCTGAGGGTTCCACTTCCCCGGGGGAGCACGCTGCCGAGATGCTGTTCACAGGCAGTCGCGTCACAGCGGAGACCGGCTTCGAATCGGACTCGTGAACCGCGTGGTTCCGGCGGACCAGCCAGCACTCCGTGCAGGTCCGCCACGGTCCAGGGGAGTCCAGGCACCTGCGACAACTGCCGAAATGCCGCTCGATGTCACGAGTTGTCACAACGTGTTCGTCACTCGTTCGATGGACTCGGGTGGTCATGGGTGGACTGTGCGCATGAATATCCACGACGGTCGGTGGACCTCCGGAGACTTCTGTGGACGGACACCGCTCGCTTCATGTCGACGTCGGAGGCGTGGAGCGTGCTGACTGCCGCCCCGCACAGTGCACCGCTCGCTTCGGAATTCTCACCTCTTCACTCTTCCTGCATGTTGTCGTGTCGCTGGCGCTGTCTGGTTCCGTAGGCGGCTTCCTCGACTGCGTCGTCGTCTTCGAGGCCGGATCCGAGGGCGCCGCCGATGGTGGCGATGGAGGCGAGGAGCCAGCTGAGTTCGAGGTAGTCGGCGGTGGTCGCGTCGTGCCCGAGTGTCGAGGACAGGACGTGCGCTCGGAGGGAGAGCCAGGCGGTGAAGAGCAGCAGACCGAACAGGGCGATGTGGAGGACGGCGACGCCAATGGTGAGGGTGATGACGGTCGCGGTGTTGTAGAGCCTCGAGCGTTCGCGTTCGTCGTCGGATTCTGGCCGTTCCCACAGTTCGTGGTCGATGACGAGCCAGAGAATGAGCGCCACCGTCGACAGGATCGTCGCCGCACAGAGGCGCCATCCGCCCATGGTGTCGGCGAACGACCAGATCGTGCTGGTGGACAACGCGAATGCGCCGGTGGCGAAAGCGCCGACGAGCACCTTGGACAGGCCGGTGACCAGCCGCCAGGGCCGGTTGGCTCGCACCATTCCCGAGAGCAGCCGGAGCCTGCGCAGTCCCTTCGGTGCGAGGTACAGGGTGCTGTTCTCGTGCTGTTCGGAGGGGAATCGTCTCGCGCCGCCCGTCGGCGCGAGTTCGGGTTCACCGAGGATGCGTGCGAGGGCGAGTTCGACGACGGTGGTGACGCGTCGAGCGAGGTCGATGCCGCCGACGGCGGCGATGGAGATCAGCGCGAACGCGCGATCGGCGCTGACCTCACCGATCACGGGGACGGTGTTGTCGCGGCGGGGGAGGTCGGTGAGGTAGACGACGATGTCCTCGTGGTCCGAGTCGGAGTCGGTGTCGACGGTGTCGATCACGTCGTCGAGTGAGGCGTGTTCGTCGGAGACGAGGGGTTGTCGGCGCACGGTGGTGGTCCATCGGCGGGGCGGTGATCCTCGTTCGGTGAGGCGTCGGGGTAGGTGGTCGGAGAGGTGCTCGGCGAGGTCTGCGGGTTTGCCGGGGTCGGCGATGAGCAGTACCGAGACGCCGTCTCCCGGTGGACGGGTGGGTCCTTCTCGGTGTGGGTCGTGGTCGGTCATCGCCCGGTGCCACCCGGTTGAGACAAGTCGAAACGTCCGAAAGACGAGCAGACCGTCAGACCGTCAGCTGTGACCTCCGCCAGGGAGCTGACTGACGACGTGTGCGATCACCCGCGGGCGACCCGACTGCAGTGACGCCGATCGTCAGCTGACCCCAGGGTCGCAGAGGCTTCGATGCGGCGAGAATGTTCGTTACAGGGGGGTGGTTCCGTGAGTGGCGGGGGCGGGACGCCCGAGGTGATACCCCTGCAGGAAATGGGCGCCGAGACGGCGGACGGTGCGCAGTTCGGCATCGGACTCGACGCCCTCGAACACCACGGTCATGCCGAATTGCTCGGCAAGGGTCACGGTGCCGGCAGCGATGGCTGCACGCAAAGGATCGGTGTCGATGTCGTGGGTGACGAACGCGTCGATCTTGATCATCTCGGGTCGGACGGTGATCACCTGCCGGAGCCCGGACTGCCCGGCGCCGACGTCGTCGAGGGCGATGACCACACCGGCGCCGCGTAGGTCGTTGACCCGTGTGAGGACGGTGTCGATCTCGTGGATGTGGGTGCGTTTGGAGACCTCGAGGATGATGCGGCGATGTCGGGCGGCGTGGCGCAGCGGCTCGGCGAGCAGAGGGTCGTCGGTGAGCGCGGCGGGGGAGAGGTTCACCGCGAGGAACATTCCCGGCGGGAACGATACCGCTTCGTTCAGAGCGGAGAGCAGCGCAGCGCCTTCGAGTGCCCCGGACAGTCCGCTCTGCGCTGCGGTGTCGAACCACTCCGCGGGGCACGCGGTTCCGGTGGGGAACCGCGAGAGCGCTTCGTAGCCGACGACGTTCAGGTCTGCGGCGTCGACGATGGGTTGGAACACCATGGTGGGTCCGCCGCGACGTACAAGGTCGCAGATGTCATCAGCGGTGACCGGCCGCTGCTGGGCGCGGCCGGAGCGGCTTCCGTCCCCGTCGAAATCAGTCACCGGGAACGCTTGCTCGCACACGGCGCCGCACCGGCGGGCGGAACGAGCTCACGTGGACTGCAGCCGGCGGCGCATCGTGTCGGGTCTGAGAGATGAGGACGTGGTACCCCCCATTCGCAGAACGGATGCACCACCCCTGAAAGGGTGACAAGCACAAACTCTGCTGGCCATGCTCGCCGTAGGCATGACGTCCCGTCACGCCGAAAGCGGCACTCCGAAAGCGGCACGCCGGAACCGGCTACGCACCGGGACGGTGGGGACACGCGTGGTGATTGCCGAGGACGGCTCGGGAACTGACACCCTCCGAGTAGCACCGACGATGCGGCCCTGCTCACGATGCCCATTCCCGGGCAGCGTCGCGGCGACCTCGCCGCCGAGGACCGGGGCGATATATTCGGCCGGCCCCGATTCGTTCAGCATGTCAGCAGTGAAGCAGGCACCCGCGCCAGGCAATGCGTCGGGTCACGACCACTCCTGAGCCTCATGCCCGATTGCACGAAGATCGTCGACTCGCTCAGTTCGGGGAAATGCCGGAGGCGTGCTCGTGCGCCACCTGTGAAGTCACCGGACGAGAGGAATGGCGGCCCTCCGGCCCTGCCCGCACGCCGCCTCCGATCTGATGTGCGGGCAGGGCCGGATCCCCCGGTAGGACGCGCCGCGACCCTCCCGCGACACCGGGACAGTCGTCACCACGCAGCGGGTTCGCCGGGGGCCGGTCGAGGTCGCCGGCGAATGGTGACCCGCGATCGACATGCACTGGTCGGACCTTTGAGAATCATCCTCTCTCGGTGCGGTCGAGAATCAATCGAGTGGCTTCTCGAGGTGCGTCCCACTGCGGAAAGTGACCGCATCGCTCGAACCAGTGCAGAACGGCATCGGGGAACAGCTCCGAAGCGCGCGCCGCTTGCTTCGGCACTGTCACCAGATCTCGTCGTCCCCAACCGATTGTGACCCGTCCGGGCACTGTGCCGGGCGAGGCGCCTTCCTGCTTCGGCCCATGGATGAGGGCATCGAGAGCGGCCTCGGTCGACGGGGAGTCGGCGAGCCCTCGCACGTCGGGCAACACGGTGTCGCGCGGGAGCGCCCATGGCCGCGCCGACAACTGTGCCAGCAGCAGGGTCCTTCCCGCAGGGTTGCCCAGAAGTGCAGGCAGGAAGCGCCGCAACAATTTGACAAGGGCTATCGACGGCCGGAGTGTGGCGCCGAAGACAGCGCGTTCGCGGTCGCTCCAGAAACCGCCGGGGTCGAGTGCCACGGTGTCGCCGCCGACTCCCCGTCGAGCAAGTTCGAGGACGATTCGACCGCCCATGGATTGACCGACGGTGGAAATGCCACCCAGATCGTGTTCGCGAATGAAGTCCGCGACGGAGTCGGCGAGAGCAGCGATCGATACTTCGCCCGTCAACGGCGGCGTGTCGCCGAACCCCGGTAGGTCGACCGCGATGACGTCACGGTGTTCCGCCAGTTCGTCGATGATCGGGGACCAGGATCGCCATCCCACGCCCAAGCCGTGCACCAGCAACAGCGGGCTGCCATGTCCGAATCTGACATAATTTAGCGTCATATACTTGACGGTACGCGAATGCCCGGTCGACGCACGGGTTCCGGAAGACCGATGGCATCCGCTCACCCAGCGTTCGAGTCGGCCACTCTTCGCCGGGTACGACTGTTCGGGACCACGTCCCCGGCGTGGCGATTCGCGTTCGCTGATGATCTCGAGATGCCCCGGAGGCGACAGCGCGTCTTCGCGTTCCGGCTCGTCCCGCGGTGAGAACGCAGGTACCTGTCCGGGTCGTCGAGGCCGCGTGCGCGAGGCAGCCGGTCGGCTTCCGGCGAGGTTCAGACGAGAGTCGTCCGGCCCATCACGTCGACGTCCCCGACCGGCCCCGAAATTCGACCACCGTGGACCCCCACCCGAGGCTTCCGACACGTGCGTCGGCCCCGACGGACTCGGCAATCAGCTCGCGCACTTCGGCTTCGGTGCGTCGCCCGGATCCGTACAGGCACAGTCGGACCAAGTCGTCTTCGGTGTCGTGATCGTCGGTGGTCGCCGGGTCGAGCACGTCGGTGACGAGGACGACCCTGCGCGCGGACGTGGCAAGCATCGACAGCAGCAGGAGGGCGTCAGCGTCCGGGAAAGCGTCGATGAGGTCGACGGCGATCGCGAGGTCTACGAGGGATCCCGACGGGGTGATATCGGTGGAGTCGATGCAGTGCACCGCACCGCGCCGCTCGTCGGCCACGTCTGCCAGGTTCCGGCGGTTGCGGTCGGGATGTCCGACGAGCGTGATCTCGAGGTCGGGACGTTCCCGTACGAGGGTGTCGGCGTAGACGCCTGCCCCGTCGCCGTGGAGTGCGACCGTCCGGACTCCGTCGAGATCGACCGCGTCGGGCAGTGCGGGAGCGCGGTAGACAGCGGAGAACGCCGCTTCCTCGTGGAACTCGTCCGCGACACCGGGCTCGGCCATCTTGTCGGCGAAACGATGTGTCGCAGCGGGTGTCCCGATCCGGATCGTCTCGGTGAGTCCGAAGAGCGACAGTTCGAGTCGGGTGTGGATCCTGTCGTCGTGCAGCGATTGGTTGAGAAACGCGTCCGGGTCGGCGAGCAGGGACCCCATCTCGGTGAGGGCGCAACGCTGACCGTCGGTGGTGAGAAAGTCGAGCAGCACGAGGTGCCGCACCAGCTTCGCCGTGGCGCCGGGGTGAGTGCTGCATGCTGCGGCGATCGCGTCGACGGTGTCGGCGCCGCCGTCGACAGCAGCGAACACCCCGAGCGTCACCGCGGTCCTGATCACCAGCGGGGTTGCCAGGTCCGCCATCTCGTGCAGGCGCGCCGCGGCGTCCCTTGCCTGGCCGCTCTCGGCCGGGGACGCGTCCGTTCGTTCCTCGCGTCTACGCCAGTACCCGGCGATCTCGACGAACTTCTTGTCGATCTGCTTGTCCTGCCTCGCCCATCGACGTAGTGGCGTGATGGTCTGTGCTTCGCCGGCCACCCACAGGTACGGCTGCCCGGGTCGCCACGGCGCCGTTCGGACCGCGTCGACGAGCCGGGAGTCGCCTCCGGCTTCGGACCGGTACAGCCAGGTGATGTCGACGTCGGCAGCCGAGCGCAGCTCCTGCCGGTGCGAGCGCTCGGCCACTTCGACGACCACCGTCGCCGGCAGATCAGCGGGCAGCATCTCGAGGCAGTGCGCGATGGCGGGCAGGGCGGTCTCGTCGCCGGCGACGAGCATCCACTCCACCTCGCGCGGAAGGCTCGCGGAGTGTTTCGGTCCGGCGATCAGCACCGTGTCGCCGGGCTCCACCGTCCGGGACCACGTCGCGGCGAGTCCGCCCTCGTGGGCTGCGAAGTCCAGCACCATCTCTCGCTCGGCCTCGTCGAACCGGCGCACGGTGTACGTCCGTGCGTACGGGAACGATCCAGAGGGCCAGTCGACGGTGCCGTCGTCCTGATTCCTGGGAACCGGGAACGGCAGGGTCCCGGTGACCGGGTCGACCGGAAGAATCTTGACGTCGTCGTCGAATCCGGTGGTCCGCACCGGAGGCAGCTCGACACCGTCGCGCACGTGCCGGTCCATCGACGGCCCACCCACCACGACCCGTCGCATCCCGGGGGTCACGTCCTCGACCCGCAGAACATCGAGTTCTCGCACGCAGATCCGAAAGACCTGAACGTCGCGCACTGTGCCCGCCATGGGAATCCCTACCTCCTGATCCGTTCTCACCCAGTAGCACTGCTACGCGGCGAACGTCTGCTGGATCTGGTCCAGCGTGGCCATGACGCCGTCGTAGTCGGGTCGGTAGCTCGTCGCCGGTAGCTCGTAGACCGTGTCGGCAGCGAAGGACGGCAACGCCGCGTAGGCCGGATCCTGCTTCAGCTGGTCGAGGGTGCGTCCGGCGACCGGGACGACGAACATCACCGGGGCGGTGGCGACGGACCCGAGCAGTTCCGGGCTGACGATGAACGAGTCCCCGGAACCGTACAACTCCGGATTCCCGGCCTTCGTGAGAATGTCGTCGGCTTCGAAACCGACCTCCGACAACAACGTCGGCAGTGCCGCGGTCTGCGGGATGAAGGAGGGTTCATTGGTGCCCAGTGACAGGAAATAGGCGACTGGCGACCCGGGAACGGTGATGGAGTCCTCGACGTCGGCGACCTTGTCCTCGTATGCCTGCAGAAGAGAGTCGACCTTGTCGCTCTCCCCGGCAGCGTCGGCAACTGCCGCCAGTTCGCCTTGCCAGGTGGTGACCGTGGACGGGATCAGCACGGTGGGTGCGATCGCGGCGAGCCGGTCGTAGGCATCGTCGGCCAGGATGGCGGAGTAGCCCTGCCCGCCGCCGATGATGAGATCGGGTTCGGCCTGCGCGATGGCTTCGATGTTCAGCGATTCGCCGGCCGGCAGTTCCGCTGTGCCCTGTGCCTCAGCCTTGTCTGCCCACTGCGGAGGGAAGCCACCGTCGAGGTTGGTCACACCGAGCAGTCTGGTGTCGGTGATGGCGACGGGCGCGTCGAGTGTGTAGAGGTATCCGGCGAACCCGGCCGAGAGGACCGCGATGCGCTGGGGGTCGGCGGGCACGGTCACCTCTCCTTTGTCGGTGGCGATCACGCGGGTCTCGCTCCGTGTCGGCTCGACAGTTGCAGCGGTGTCATCGGCGGTCGAACTGCACGCGGACGCGCCGAGGACGACGAGCGCCATCGACGCAGCGGCGACGAGGCGGACGCCTCGCCGGCGAAGTGGGGAGTGCACCATGGCGAATCCTTTCGAGAGCACTGTCGTGCGTGTCATGGTTGTGTCGAGGCCGCGGTACGCACCTCGTTCCGAGGGCGGGCGTACACGGCGGTCCGCGCGCCGTCGATGTCGTGGACGCGCACCCGGGTGTCGAACACGTCGCTCAGGATGTCGTCGTGCATGATCGCGCCGGCGGGACCGCTGACGACGATCCGGCCGTCCCGCATCGCGACGATGTCGTCCGACCAGGCCGCCGCGAAGTTGATGTCGTGCACCACGAGCACGATCGTGCGCCCCAGTTCGTCGGCCGCGCGTCGGAGATGGCCCATCATCGCCACCGAGTGCTTCATGTCCAGGTTGTTCAGCGGCTCGTCGAGCAGGACGTACGGGGTGTCCTGTGCGAGAACCATGGCCACGAACGCCCGCTGGCGTTGACCACCCGACACCTGGTCGAGGTGACGCCCGGCGAGGATGTCGAGGTGCAGGAAGTCGAGCGCACGGTCGACGTGTTCGTGGTCGTGTGCGCCGAGTCGGCCGCCGCAGTGCGGGAACCGGCCGAACGAGACGAGCTCGCGGATGGTGAGCCGCGCGGTCAGGTGGTTGTCCTGGCGCAGCACCGAGACGATGCGGGCAAGGTCTTTCGTGGCCGTGTGCTGCACCACGGCGCCTCCGATGGTCACGGTTCCGGTGGTCGGCTCGAGCAGTCTGCCCATGATCGAGAGCAGGGTGGATTTGCCCGCTCCGTTGGGTCCGACGACCGAGGTGATGCCGCCCGCCGCAATGGTGCCGCTGACCGGTCCGAGCACCGTCTCGCCCTGGTAGGTCTTGGAGACGTCCGAGAACGTGATCACAATCTGCCTTTCCGGAGGACGACAACGAGGAACAGCAGTCCACCCGCGAATTCGATGACGACCGTGAGGAACCCGGCCGAGTAGAAGATGTGCTGCATGACGAACTGTCCGACGACGAGCGTGAGCATGCCGAGCAGGAATGCCATCGGCAGCACGTACTGGTGTTTGTAGCTGCCGGTCAGCTGATAGGCCATCGTCGCGACGATGAAGCCGAAGAAGGTCATCGGCCCTGCCAGCGCGGTGGAGAACGACACCAGCAGCGCCACCAGAACGAGCACGAGCGTCAGTTCACGCTTGTGGTCGACGCCGATGGTCGTCGCGGAGTCACGGCCGAGCAACAGCGCATCGAGCCGGAAGCGTCTGCGCCACAACACCACTCCCACCGCGACGCACACCGTGAACGCGAGGGGAAGCATGCCCGGATCCACCCCGCTGAGGCGACCGAACAGGCGAACGGACAGCAGGTCGTACTCGGTGGGGGAGAGCAGACGCTGCAGGAACGTCGAGAGGCTGTCGAAGGCCAGCCCCAGGACGACACCGACGAGCAGCATCGTGAAGAGACTGCCGAGGCGACCGGAGAAGAGCCAGCGATAGAGGATCGTGGCGAACAGGACCATGGTGAGGGTCTGTGCGATCACTTTCGGGGTGCCGTCGGTCCGCGCGATGACGGAGCCGCCGAAGACGAACACCATGACGGTCTGCATCAGCACGTACAGCGAGTCGAAACCGACGATTGACGGAGTGAGCAATCGGTTGTCTGTGACGGTGTGGAAGACGACGGTGCCGAGCCCGTGGGCGAAGGCCGCGACGGCCATGGCGCCCAGCATCGTGGCGCGGCGTTCCACCGCGAACTCGAAGGAACCCCGGACGAACAGGAGAAGGAAGCAGGCGATCGCCCCCGCCAGCACCGCGGAGGCCACGAGAAGTCGTCGGCGCGGACGTGGTCCCGAGTCGGTGCGTACCAGCGTCGGCATCGAGGGTGATTCACGCAAGAACATGACGTCGCTGCCTCACCACGAGAAGGACGAAGACCGCGGCGCCGAGCGCGCCGAGAATCACCGAGGCCGGAATCTCCATGGGCGCGACCACCGTGCGCCCGATCAGGTCGCACGCCAGCAGCAGTCCGACGCCCAGCACCGCCACCCACGGGAGGTTCCTCCGTACGTCGTCTCCCAGGACCATGGACACGATGTTCGGCACGATGAGGCCCAGGAACGGGATGAAGCCGACCACCACGCTGGTGACACCGGTGCACACCGCCACCATCGCGACGCCGAGCACGACGGTCGCGTCGTAGTTCAGTCCGACCGTGGTGGCGAGGTCCTTCCCGAGGCCGGCGACGGTGAAGCGGTGCGCGAGCAGGTAGACGAGCACGGCGATGACGACGACGGCCCACAAGGGTTCGTAGAAACCGCGCACGATGCCGCTGAATCCGCCGGACCGCCACGCGGACATGGACTGCAGCAGGTCGAATGTGCCGGCGAGGAAGGTGGTGATCGCGCCGACGACGGCGCCCAGCATGATGCCGACCAGGGGGACCACCAGTTGTTGTTCCAACGAGATTCGACGCAGGACGCCGACGAACAACATGGTGCCGACGAAGGCGAACGCGGTGGCGATCAGCATCTTCGGCATCGGCCCGAGATTCGGCGCCAGCAACAGGGCCGCGAGAATGCCCAGCCCCGCCCACTGGCTCGTGCCGGCGGTGGTGGGCTCGACGAACTTGTTCTGAGTGATCATCTGCATGACCACACCGGACACCGCCATCGCGACGCCGGCGAAGATCAATGAGAGGGTCCGCGGGACGCGGGAGATGAGGAACATCTCCCGCGCCACCGGGTCGGTGAGCAGTGTGCCGAGCGAGATGTCGAACTCGCCGACGAGCAGCGACGCCGCGACCAGGGCGGCGGTGACCACCGCCGTGCCCAGAAGTGCTGTCCTACGATGCATTCGAGAAGGCATCCGCGAGCTGCTCGTACGTCTCGGCGTGCGCCTGGATGCTCTCGCGCGTGTAGAAGTAGGGATCGAGGTAGACGATCTGGTCCTCGGACGCGAACGTGGTGCGGGCGAACGCTTCCTGCGCATCGATCACCGACTTCGCCGGAGCTGCACCGGGTTCGCCGGCCGCGGCGTCGCGGTCCAGCACGATCATCCAGTCCGGGTTCGCCGCGGCGACGGCCTCCGGCGCAAGGCCGGAGTCGCCGTGCACGTCGCCGGCCTCACCGGCGAAGACGTCGCGCAGGTTCAGCGGTTCGATGATCCGACCGATCCGTCCGGCACCGTTGTCGATCTTGCCGCCCGAGACGACGGACAGGAACACCGACTGGCCGGTGGTCCGCTCCGCCGCGTTCTCCTCCGCGGCGTCGAGAGCCGCGATGATCTCGGCCGCCTGCTCCTCGCGGTCGAAAACGACGCCGAGAGAGGCGGTCTGGCGCTTCAGCGACTCGACGTAACCACCCTCGGCATCGTCGGACGGCGCGATGTCCAGCGTCGGGGCGATGCGACCGAGTTCGTCGGTGTACTCCGAGAAGCGGTAGCCGCCGATGATGAGATCGGGTTCCGCCTCGTTCACGATTTCCAGATTCGGCTCCCGGTGCGTCCCCACGTCGAGGATGGCGTCGTCGTCGATCCAGTCCTCGAACCCTTCGTACGGCATGATCGGCTTGGGCAGCGCCACCGGTTCGACGCCGAACGCGCGCAGGGTCTCCAGCGACGTGTTGTCGAGGGCGACGACACGCTGCGGGTTCTGGGGGACCTCGACAGGTCCGGTGGCGGTGTCGATCGAAACGGTGGTGGCGGAGTCCGCGGACGTGGTGTCGTCGGTGCTGCAACTCGCGAGCGCGCTCACCGTGATCACGGTGGCGAGGAGGGCGAGGATCGGGGTTTTCGGGTTCTTCACGAGTCTCCAGGGGTGAGTTCTTGACCGAACCTTTACCCGCTGGAGAGTAACTACTTAGGTAAGGCTACGCAAACTCATCCTGCGTGGCTGCGACGGTCTCAGCGGCCCGCGCGTGAATCGGCGTCCTGTCTGAGCCACCAACATGTCACCCCGTACAACGCTCCGAGCCACACGGCGGCCACCGTCAGCATGCCGCTGAAGCTGTTGCTGCCGGAGAACATCGCGACGGCGATAGCGGCGATCAGCACGGCATAGCTGATGGCCACGACCATCACTCGGTAACTCGACCGGCCCACTGCGGCGCGGCGGTCGGCGAGGGAAGCGCTGAGAACGGAACTGCTCATGATCAAGGCATACTCTTCCGTCCGAACCGGGGAGCGTTCGAGGCGCTCGCAAGGGGGCGCAACACGCTCAGTTCAGATCAACGGGTCCACCACCCCGTGCCTGGACGGTGCACCGCTCGCTTCGAGGATTTCACCTCTCACTCCTTCTGCGTGTTCTCGTGTCGTTGGCGCTGTCTGTTTCCGTAGGCGGCTTCCTTGACTGCGTCGTCGTCCTCGAGGCCGGATCCGAGGGCGCCGCCGATGGTGGCGATCGAGGCGAGGAGCCAGCTGAGTTCGAGGTAGTCGGCGACGGTCGCGCTGTGCCCGAGGGTCGAGGACAGGACGTGCGCTCGGAGGGAGAGCCAGGCAGTGAAGAGCAGCAGACCGAACAGGGCGATGTGGAGGACGGCGACGCCGGTGGTGAGGGTGATGAGAGTCGCGGTGTTGTAGAGCCTCGAGCGTTCGCGTTCCTCGTCGGATTCGGGCCGTTCCCACAGTTCGTGGTCGATGACGAGCCAGAGGATGAGCGCCACCGTCGACAGGATCGTCGCCGCACAGAGGCGCCATCCGCCCATGGTGTCGGCGAACGACCAGATGGTGCTGGTGGACAATGCGAATGCGCCGGTGGCGAAGGCGCCGACGAGCACCTTGGACAGGCCGGTGACCAGCCGCCAGGGCCGGTTGGCTCGCACCATTCCGGAGACCAGTCGGAGCGTGCGCAGTCCCTTCGGTGCGAGGTACCGGGTGCTGGTCTCGTGCTGTTCGGAGGGGAATCGTCTCGCGGCGCTCGTCGGTGCGAGTTCGGGTTCGCCGAGGATGCGTGCAAGGGCGAGTTCGACGACGGTGGTGACGCGTCGAGTGAGGTCGATGCCGCCGACGGCGGCGATGGAGATCAGTGCGAACTTGTGATCGGCGCTGACCTCGCCGATGACGGGGACGGTGTTGTCGCGGCGGGGGAGGTCGGTGAGGTAGACGACGATGTCCTCGTGGTCGGAGTCGGTGTCGACGGTGTCGATCACGTCGTCGAGTGAGGCGTGTTCGTCGGATACGAGGGGTTGTCGGCGCACGGTGGTGGTCCATCGGCGGGGCGGTGATCCTCGTTCGGTGAGGCGTTGGGGTAGGTGGTCGGAGAGGTGCTCGGCGAGGTCTGCGGGTTTGCCGGGGTCGGCGATGAGCAGTACCGATACGCCGTCTCCCGCTGGACGGGTGGGTCCTTTTTCGGTGTGGGTCGTGGTCTGTCATCGCCCGGTGCTACCCGGTCGATCGACCGATAAACGTGACGACTGTCCGTCCGTGGTGGTCCTTCGCCGAGGCCGAGGTGCACGCGCAGATATCGAGCGAGCGGAGAACGCCGACACGGTCGACCTTGGGTGAGAACGCAGATTTCCGGCGCCGGGGATTTCGGAGCTCCCGAGGTGACACTGCGCGTCACAGTTGTCGTTCACGATGCGACCCTGTGGTCGAGGGCTGACCGATCGCGAGATGCGCGGCGTGCAGTGCCGCCATCACCACCGTTTCGTGCGGCCCGACCGAGGGGACGCTGGGGAACATCGATGAGTCCATCACGTGGAGGCCGTCGATTCCGTGCACGGCGCAGTGGTCGTCGACCACGGAGAGCGGATCGGTGCCCATACGGGCGCCGCTGCACATGTGCGCGGACGTGCCGAGCCTGTCCATCAGTCGTTCCGAGCGAGCGCTCTCGACCACACCGAGCGACGACGCGAGCGTTCGAGCGAGGGTGACACCGTCCCGCAGTCCGGCTCTGTCTCGTGGTGAAGTGAGGTAGCGGTATTCGATCCGCGGCGCGGCGAAAGGGTCGGCCGACACCGGCGAGATGCGTCCGCGCGAATCGGGTCGCATGAGAGCAACACCCAGCACCGGATTCATCGGCGGTAGCCCGGGTATCAGCTGGTCGAAAGATGCTGTGTAAGGACGGATCTCCACATCACCGACGTGCAGGACGACGTCGAGAGCGCGAGTTCGTACCTCGGACGGAGGTCGAAGCGGAACGTACGGCACCGTCACCTCCGGGTGATCACGAAACCCCACTCCCACGCCGGGCAGCGCATGGTGCACGTCCACGCCCACGTTCCGGAGCACTGTAGGGTCGCCGATGCCTGAATGCATCAGTAGCAGTGGTGTTCTCACCGCGCCCGCGCTCAGGATGATCGTGTCCGCCCGGAGGACGAAGTCCCCGTCTTCGTCGATGCCCGTGACGCCGACCGCGCGTGTCCCCTCGAGAAGTACCCGCGCGACACGGGTGCGCGGTCGCACGTCGACGAGATGGCGTACCGGCGCCAGATACGCGTGTGCCGTGGTGACGCGGTAGCCGTCCCGAACATTCGAGGGCACGGCCATCCACGCATCGGTGCCTTTCTCGGCTCGGCTGACACATGAAAACCCGGCTGACGAGCATGCCCGGGCGAAGGCTCGGCCGATCTCCGAGTCGATACTCGCCGTGGGCACCATGTGCCGCTCGACGTCGTCGTAACGGCGCCGGACCGTGGGCCAGGACCATGTCGTCCGCGGCCAGGCGTCGAAGTCGGCAGAGGGGGCGCGGAGAAAGTACGCACCGTTGACGGCGCCGCTTCCCCCGAGGACTCGGCCTCTGGCCATGAATCCTGTCCGACCGGCGGAGAGCTCGACCTCGAACGTGTCCACCCGCTCCGATCCGGGCCCGATAGGCAGCTGCGTCGCAGAGCGCAGATCCTCGGCGTCGATGTCGGACTTCCCGGCTTCGAGAAGTGCGACGGTGGCCCCCGCCGCAGCGATTGTCGCTGCGACAACGCATCCCGCACTACCGCCCCCGACGACGACGACGTCGAACGAGTCACCGGTGGTCACAGTCGGCCGTGCGTGTCGGGAGCCCACGATCGAACGGCTGCGGCGAGGGAGTCCCGCATCGATGCCACGAGCAAAGCGCCCTCGGCGGCGCTCGCACCCCGAGGGTCGCCCAGCACACCGTTGCTGGTGATCGCGCTCATCCCCAGGGTGCGTAGGCGCGGAAGCAACGAGGCGATCGGGGCGGTGATTCCCACCTCCACAGCAGACTCGTCGACCAGGTTCGGTGCGAGATGCATCATGAGGGACGTTTCCGTACGACCGGCGTGGGCATCGCCGCCGGCGACCGCGCAGGGAAACCATGCGACATCTCGGCCCTCGTATCGCAGGAGACCGACCGCGGAGACGAGGGACGACAGGTTGCCACCGTGGCCATTGACGAACACCACTCGATCGGCCCATCGGCAGATGGATCGGCCGTACTCGACGAGGACAGCGGTCAGTGCTTCGGCTCCGAGAGAGACCGTGCCGGCGAAGCCCTCATGTTCGCCGCTGGCCCCATAGGCGAGGGCAGGGGCGAGAACGGCGTCATCGAGAGATCCCGCGACTGCTGCGGCGACGCGGGTGTCGGTGTCCAAGGGGAGATGCGGGCCGTGTTGCTCCAGCGACCCCACCGGCACCGCCACCAACCGAGCCCCGACCGTCTCGCGCGAGCGCATCGCTCCCAGGTTCGAGGACTGAGCGGGCCTCGACGACGACACGCTGAGCCGCCCTACCGTCAGGACGACCGACGTGCGGAGGTCAGCACGGTGGTGGCAGCATCGGACACTGCCGGCGCGGGCACGCTCTCGCCCAGCCGGCGAGTGAAGCCGTCCGGAACGACGATGTCCTGCGGGGTCAAGTCGTGGATCGAACTCTTGCCCATGCCGAGCAGCGCGCTGTCTGTGCCCATACGCAGCACATCCAGAACGTTCTCCACACCGGCCTGCCCGTTCGCGGCGAGCCCCCACAGATAGGCGCGGCCGATCATCACTGCGCGGGCACCGAGGGCGACGGCTTTGACGACATCGCTGCCGCGGCGGATTCCGCCGTCGAGTAGTACCTCGATCTCGTCACCCACGGCCTCGGCGACGGCGGGCAACATGCGGATGGTGGCCGGTGTGCCGTCGAGGTTGTTGCCCCCGTGGTTGGAGACGGAGATCGCGGAGAAACCGGCGTCGACGGCTCGGTGGGCGTCGTCGATGCGGGAGATGCCCTTGAGCATGAACGGGCCGTCCCACTGCGCACGGAGCCAGGCGATGTCGTCCCAGGACGGCGGCGGAGTCTGCTGCCACATGCCGTACGCGCCGAAGAACGTGGGTAGTTGGGGTGCGCCGGCGGGCAGGATGTTCGGCGTCGTCAGGTCGGGCACCCTGCCGGTTCGTGCGAACTTGTACAGCCAGGCGGGCCGGAGAATGCCTTCGGGTGCGAACTTGACCATGGACGCGAGATTCATTTTCTCCGGAATGGTGGGGCTGCCCCAGTCGCGCCCGTAGGAGAACGACCAGTCGAGGGTGAGGATCATCCCCACCGCCCCGGCAGCTTTCGCCCGTTCCATGCGGGCGACCATCTCGTCGCGGGTGCCGAGCCAATAGACCTGGAAGAGTGTCTGCGGGTTGACCGCCGCCACGTCCTCGACGGACTTCGATGCGAACGAGGACAGGCCGATGGCGGTGCCACGCGCCGCCGCCGCACGAGCCACGGCGACCTCGCCGTCGGGGTCGACCGCCTGAACTCCTGTCGGCGAGATGATGACAGGCATGGAGATGTGCTGCCCCATCACCGTTGTCGACTGATCACGCTCGTGACAATGTCCGGCGACCCTGGGTGCGAATCCGAGTTCGCCGAAGGCCGCGAGATTGTCGTCGTAGGTCGTGCCACGTTCGGAGCCGGCGATCAGTGCGGAGTACACCGATGCCGGGAGTCGCTTCTTCGCTCGTCTCTGCGCTTCGGCGACAGTCTCCATCCAGGCGGGTCGTGACCAGGGGGTGCGCATGGTGTCAGTCCTTCTCTCGAGGCATCCCCGCAAGGGGGCTCTCGTCACACAGTTTCGGGGCCGGCCGGCCTCCGGCCTTCCCGAGGGCCGGCCGGCCTCCGGCCTCCACGAGGGCGGGTGCGCCGTCGCGGCGGGTGAGCAGCGTCAAGGGGATCGACGCTTTCGGGGTGGAACGCTTGCCGGTGCGGGAGTGGTCGACACTCGACTTCGGCACGGTGCCGCGGTCGGCGGCGAGGGCAGATTCGCCGTAACCCTGCACGCATTCGGGGTCGGGGCCGTCCATGGGAAGGCCGGTGAAGAACTTCGCGGCCATGCATCCGCCGCGGCAGGCATCGAAGTGCGCGCACTTCGTGCACGCGCCGGACGTCTGCGGTGAGCGCAGTTCCTGGAACAGTTCCGAGGTCTGCCAGACGGCCTGGAAGCCGCCCATGGTGGGGGTGGCCTCGCGGACGATATTGCCGGCGAGGAACTGTTCGTGAATGGCGAAGGGGCAGGCATAGACGTCGCCGATCGGGTCGATCAGGCACACCACTCGTCCTGCGCCGCACAGATTCAGACCCGGTAGGGCGTCGCCGAAGGCGGAGAGGTGGAAGAACGAGTCGCCGGTGAGCACACCCTCGCCGTTGGCGACGAGCCAATCGTAGAGCTCGCGCTGCTGTCCCGCGGTGGGATGCAGGTCGTCCCACACGTCCGCGCCGCGACCGGACGGACGCAGGCGGGTGATGCGCAGGGTGGCGTCGTAGGCGTCGGCGAGGGCCTTGAACTCGTCGAGCTGAGAGACATTGTGCCGGGTTACGACGACGGAGATCTTCGCATCGCGGAACCCGGCGTCTTTCAGGTTCTTCAGGGCGCGGACGGCCATGTCGAACGAGCCGGGGCCGCGGACGGCGTCGTTGACCTCGGCGGTGGCGCCGTCGATGGAGATCTGCACGTCGACGTAGTCGGACGCGGCGAGCCTGGCGGCGACCTTCTCGTCGATCTTGACGCCGTTGGTGGAGAACTTGACGCCCACCTGGTGGGCGGTGGCGTAGTCGACGAGCTCCCAGAAGTCCGATCGCACAGTCGGTTCGCCGCCGCCGATGTTGACGTAGAACACCTGCATCTTCTGCAGTTCGTCGATGATTGACTTGCACTGCTCGGTCGACAGCTCCCTCGGGTCGCGCCGCCCGGAGGAGGACAGGCAGTGCACGCAGGAGAGATTGCAGGCGTAGGTGAGCTCCCAGGTCAGGCAGATGGGGGCGTCGAGGCCGAGTTCGAACTGGTCGACCAGGCGGCCGACCGGTTGCTCGGGGCGGGCGAGGGTGGAGGTCATGCCGGGCCTTCCTTCACGGGAGTGGGAACGATCATCGTCGAGTCCGCGAGAGCGGCGAGTGCCTGCGCGTAGCGCGGTATCGCCAATTCCTCGATTCCCATGGCCGACATCGCGGATCGTGCATCCGGATGCGACGACAGCGAGGTGACCAGTGACACGATGACGGCGTTCTTGAGGAACGAGAGCTTGCGGGTCCCGAAGTGATACAGCAACGCCCCGAACGGTTCCGGGCGCAACGCGACCTGAGGATTGAGCTGCCACGCCAGGGCCAGGTCCACCGTTCGGGGCGATGCAGCGAGCACGTCGGTCACGGCCGACTCAGTAGACGCCGCACATACCGTCGATGGAGACTTCCTCCACCAACGACTCCTGGACCAACGGTTCCTGCTGCGACGTGTCTGTCGTCTCGGTGGGATCGCTGTGAGTCATGACGTACCTCCGGTCTCGGGTTTCTCGAACGCGCATTCTCGTGTGAGGTGCGTGAATTCACTGTAGGACCGAGAGAGGTTCAGGTGTCCGATGTTCCTCTGTGACAGGCCTGTTGGCGCCCGAGGACTGCCCGATCGGGCAGGTGCGGAACCGGCCGTCACGTTGCGGCGTTCGGCCCTAGGATCGATGCTGTCCCCGACAGATGTGGGAGAGGCCTGTGACCGCGACACTCCAACCATTCGATTCCCTCGCACCGTGTGCGCCCGGTGTGTGGAGGAACGGCAACGTGACCGTCACCCGTTCCGACGATCGGATCGCCGGTGACATCCATATCGGGCGCAGCGGAGGCGTGCTGGAGGTGCGACACTCCCTGACCGCGGACCGTCTGAGCGATGCGCTGGTCGGAGAAGTCACCGACCGAGTGACAGCCGCCGGCTCGAGCAGATCGGAGTTCGAAGCGATCATGGTCGGCCTCGTGCGGTCCACCGTCCCCGGTGCGGTCGCAGCGTGGGCCACGTACTATCGTAATTCTCTGGCAGAGTTGACATCCGGTACGTCCGCCTTTGCGCCGATTCATGCCTGCGCTGACGATCTGGTCGACGGCGACAGCGTGCTCGACCTCGGTTCGTGCTTCGGGTTCTTCCCCCTGCGGCTCGCTTCTCGCGGCGTGAACGTGATCGCCACCGATCTTCACGAGGGAACCGTGCGTCTGCTCGACGCCATGAGTACTGCACTGGGCCTCGACGTCGCCACCCTGGTGTGCGATGCCGCCTCCGTGCCTGTGCCCGACGGTCACGTCGACACCGTGACGGCGTTGCACCTCCTCGAACACGTCGACGTGAGATCGGGTGACGCGATCGTGCAGGAGGCGCTGCGCGTCGCACGCCGGCGAGTGGTGATCGCGGTGCCGTTCGAAGAGGAAGCCGAACGCTGTCACGGCCATGTCCGTACCTTCGATCTCGCCGCACTGGCATCCGCGGTCTCGCGCAGTGGCGCGCCCTTCGACGTGTTCGAGCACCACGGTGGCTGGGCCGTGCTCGACGCACGCTAGATCAAGCCGCCCTTGCTCGCAGCGTAGACGGCCTCTGCACGGCGACTGACGCCCAATTTGCGCATGATATTGCTGACGTGGAACTTGACTGTGGTGGCCGAGATGAACAGTTCGGTACCGATCCTGGTGTTGGACATGCCGTTCGCGAGCAGGCGCAGGACTTCGAGTTCGCGCTCGGTCAGTCTCCCGTCGGGTTCACCTCCTCGGTTCAGTGACCGCACCACGGCGGATGCACTGCGGGCGTCGAACGCGGACTCGCCGCGAGACACTGCACGGATGGCTCGCACGAGTTCGGTGGTGTCGACATCCTTGACCACGTAGCCGCGTGCGCCCGCATGAACGGCTTCGACGACGAGTCGTTCGTCGAGGAACGTGGTGAGCACGAGCAGGCCCATGGACGGATGCGACTTCGACAATTTCTTGCACAGGGTCAGACCCTCGTAATCCGAACTGGCGGAGAGCTTGAGATCCATCAGAACCACGTCAGGGGTGAGGTGAGCCGCCGTCGTGGTGGCTTCGTCGAGTGATGCCGCCTCGCCGACGATTCTCAGGTCGGGCTCACGTTCGAGGACGGAACGCAGACCCTGGCGCAGGATCGCGTGGTCGTCGACGAGAAGGATGGAGGTCATCATGCTCCGATCGGAATCGTTGCGGCGATGCGTATCCCGCCCAGGCGCGAACGTCTGACGTCGAAGGTGCCGTCGAACTCTCGTACGCGCGCCGCCATGTTCACGAGACCGCGGTGTGAGCCGCCGAGGTCGTTGGTCTCCGCGAGTCGCATCACGACGCGGAGATCGCGGGGATCGCCGTCGCCGTCGTCGTCGACTGTCAGCAGTACCGAGTGGTCGCGATACGTGAGGCGGAGTGCCGCGCGGGAGGCGTTCGAATGCACCGCCGAATTGAACAACGCTTCACCGGCGATACGAAGGACCGCGTGCTCGAGGTCGCTCGACAACTCGACAGCGTTACCGACGGTGTTCACTTTGACCTGCAATTCGTCCGGCATGTGCACGACAGCGAGTTGATCGAGCATCTCCGGGAGTGTGGACCGATCAGAGTCACCCGCGTGGTTCAGCGCGTAGATCGCTGATCGCAATTGTTCGACTGCACGCTTGGTCAGGTCTTTCGCCAGATCGAGGCGATCTCGGCGTTCCGCGTCGGGGATCTCGCTGCGGCACACCTCGATCTGCATACCGGCGGACAGCACTGCCTGGGTGACACTGTCGTGTAGTTCACGGGCGATGCGGTGCCGCTCCTCGTCCACTACCTGGTGGCGCTGGACCGCGCCGAGCTGTCTCTGCGTGGTCTCCAGTTCAGCGTTACGCACCGCGAGGTCCGCCGCGGTGCGGCGGGCATTCTGGAACAGGGCCGAGTTCTGCAGCGCCACCGCAGTTTGCGAGGCGAGGATGCTCAGGACGGCCCCGTCGGTGGCATCGAGAGTCCGATGCTCACCGGTCCACGCGGCGAACGCCCCCACCGCGCCGCCCACCGAATCGATGGGGACGAACGCGTAGTGGGGTTCTATGACAATGCCACCCTGCACCCGCGCTCGGCGGATGTCGTCGAGGCACTTGACCACGTCGTCGGGCAGGGGAGGGCCCTCGACGTCGCCCACGAGAAACGGTGTCGCGTCGGGGCCCAGGACCAGGCGGCGAGGGCCGGCGTCCGGAAGTGCGCCGTCCGTGAGGGCGAAGACGACCCAGCGGGCGCCGAGGTGCGCGCGAGCGGCCTCGGCCACTGCACAGATCAGGGTCTCGGGCCCCTCGACCGTGCGGACGAGTGCACGCGACACCAGATCGAGGGCGTGGAAGATCCGTTCGGCCCGTTCGGCGGCTCCCCGGTATTGCGGGTAGTAGGTGCTCTTCGACGATCGCAGGCCGGTGAGGCGGGACAGGTCCGTCACCGGTTCGCGCTGAGTCACAGTGCTTTCCGGAACAGTGCTGCGATATCGCTCTGAGTGGCCGGCCGCGGATTGGTGGCCATGCAGGCGTCGCGGAGCGAGAACTCCGCGAGGCGCTCGACATCGGCGTCGGTGACGCCGATGTTCCCGAGTGTGCGGGGAACCCCGACGGCCCGCGCCAGAGTCTCGACACGATCCGCGACCGCGAACGCTGCCTCCGCGGCCGATCCGCGGGCCTCGGGGAGCCCGAGACTCGCGGCGACGGGCACGTACGGCCGGCCGTCGGCGCCTGCGTTGAAGCGGATGACATGCGGCAGAAGTATTCCGTTGATGACGCCGTGGGGGAGGTCGAGAAGACCACCCACCTGGTGACTCATCGCGTGCGCGGCTCCGAGGATGGCATTGGTGAACGCGAGTCCGCCCTCGAGGCTGGCCTGGGCCATCACGGTGCGCGCAGGAAGTCCGTCGGGGTCCGCGATCGTGTGGGCGAGAGTCTCGATGACGAGAGTGACCGCCCGGAGGGCATGGTGGTCCGTGAGGGGATTGTGGGCGAGCGAGACGAAAGCCTCGATCCCGTGCGTCAGGGCGTCCAGGCCGGTGGCCGCACTGAGCCATTCCGGCATGGTGGTGAGCAGTCGCGGATCGATGATCGTGATGTCCGGGACCAGTGCACGGCCGAGGATGGTGATCTTGGTGCCACGGTCGGTGTCCGTGACGATGCAGAACTGAGAGACATCGGCGCCGGTGCCGGCGGTGCTGGGGACCATCACGACAGGCGGGATGGGTGATTCGACCGTGTCGACGCCCTCGTAGTCGAGGATGCGACCGCCGTTCGACGCGAGGATGGCCACGCCCTTCGCCGCGTCCATGACGCTACCGCCACCGATTGCTACGAGGACGTCGCATCCGCGGTCGCGATAGACGACGTGGCCGGCCGCGATCTCGTGGTCTTTCGGGTTCGGGGTCGGGTCCGCCCACACCACCGGTGCCATGCCGTGCTCTCGTAATTCCTTCTCGATCGCCGCGACCCACCCTGCCTCGAGCAGTCCCACGTCGGTCACCAGGAACGGGCGCACTCCTCCCAGTCTCGCGACCGCGTGCGCGACCTCGCCGGTGGAACCCACCCCGAAGACGATCTCGGGGGCGTGGAACTTGACGACCCGGCCGACGGCGTTGACGTCACCGAGCGGAACGTCCAGGCCGGGAACAGTCGGGTCCGCCGAATGCGCCGAGGACGGTGCAGAGAATCCGGACATGTGATCCAGCTTACGGCGCAACGGCCTGTCGATACCTGCCCGATCGGGCAGGACCGTCACCGCAGAGCGTTGCCGAGTTCGGGTGCTCGGTCGATGAGTTGCGGAGCATCGCGGGCCACCACGACGCCGTCGCACACGTCTGCGTACTCGCGCATGGAGCACGATGCCTGGTCCCAGTACCGCTCAGATTCCGGGGTGATCCATGCCAGTCGGTGAACCCGGCGTGAGATCTCCTGAAGCCTGTCCACTCCCGCGGGGAGACCGTTGCATCGGCCGTCGCCGACGACGATGACGGACGTCCGTGATGTGATGAACGAGCCGTGGTGGGTGAGTACCTCGTCGAGCACGCGTCCGTAGTCGCTGCTGGCTTCGAGGTCCAGTTCCGGACTGGACAGCACCGTGGCGAGAGCGTCGTCGCCTGTGCTTCGAGCCAACTCGTCCGTGACGTCGACCGGTCGGTCGACGAAGGCCAACACCGTGCATCTGTTGACCCGGTGGCGCATGCTCTGCGCGAGTCGCAGGGTGAATGCGGTGATGGGCCGAACGGACAAGGAGACGTCGGCGAGTACGAGCAGTCGAACCTGTTCCGGAACGGGGGTGCGCACGATCAGATGGAACGGCACCCCATCGGTCCGCATCCCGGCGCGCACGGTCCTGCGCATGTCGAGTCTGCCGCGACCGTGTTCGCGAGGTCGAGGTCTGGGCGCCCCCCTCATCCGGCGGAGTATCTCCCGGCACGCCCCGTCCACGTCGACGCGAGACAGGGCGTTCGGATCGGCCTCCGTCGCGGGTGTCGTACCCCCCGCGCTGCGCGCCAGCGCATCGACGAAGGCCTCGATGGCCTCCGCGAGTCGATCGAGCTGGGTCCGAGTCATCTCCCCCGCGTCGAGTGCGTCGCCGTAGACCGCCGCGGGATCGTAGGCGTCCAGCCAGCCCAGAATCCCGTTCGGGTCGTCCCACCGAAGAGTTCCCCGCGACACGACCGCGTCATCGGACGACAACTCACCGACCGTCGCGCTGTCGGCACGGTCCACGTCCACGGTGAACGTGACTCCGCGGCGACCCGACGCGGAATCAGCGTCCACGGACACCTGAGAGTCGCTGCTCGTGAGGCTCAGATCGTCGTCGTCCTTGTGCGGATTGAACCCCTGCTCGGCATCGGGCGTGTCGAAGTGTTCGCCCACGTCGGCGGCGCGCTCGTTGAAGTCCGCGTAGCGGGCGGTGGTGTGCTCGTCGCCGGAGACCTCCAAGTCCGTGGGCAATCCGCCGGCCACCGCCGCCGCGCTCGCTGTGCGTCCTGGCTCGTCGATCGGGAGAACGGGATCGAAGAGCGCCGAGAACGCCAGGTCGAAGCCCTCCTGCTCGTGTGGGTACTTCGCGCACGTCGCGCGCAGTGCCGAGCGCAGAAGCGGTGTGTCGGAGGCGCCGATCAGGCCCAGAACCCGCCTCACCTCGATCACCTCGGCGGGCGACGCCGCGACACCGAATCGGCGGAGGAGCCGGCCGAACACGGCCGACAGAACGTCGAGTACCCGTGCCGGAGTGGCGGACGTGGTTGTCACGTCACGCCTTCTTCCCGACTCCGCCACGGTCACGTCCGCCGTGTCCGCGGAAAGCAGCGGTGGTGCTGTTGGGTGGTCGACTGGCGATGCTGGGCGGTGGACCCGAACGGTCGGCAGTGTCGTGCGGTGCAGAGGGCTCTCGTTGTCGCCGAACGAGTTCGACGTCGCTCACGTATTTCAGCAGTGCGGAGGACAGCAACTCCCTCGTGCGCTCGGTGTCGTGCTCCTTCAGGATCATCGCGGCTCGGGCTGCGTCGATGACCTCGGAGACCGACGGGCTCTTGCGCAGGGGCAGTTCCCGCATCGACCGAGCAAGGTCGACGACGTCAGCGACCACGGACTCCTCCACCTCCGGAGCGCGGGAGGAGACGATCTCGCGCTCGACCTCCGCGCTCGGGAAATCGACCGCGAAGTGCAGGCAGCGCCGCTTGAGCGCGGCGGACAGTTCACGAGTGTCGTTGGATGTCAGGATCACCCACGGATCGGTTCGCGCCCGGAAGGTACCGACTTCGGGAATGGTGATCTGCTTCTCAGCCAACACCTCGAGGAGCAGTGCTTCCATCGCTTCCTCTGTGCGGTCGACCTCGTCGATGAGCAGCACCACCGGCTGCTCCGAGAGGATCGCATCGAGGAGGGGTCTGACAGCGAGAAAGCCCTCGGAGTAGAGACCGAAATCCGTGTCGGACAGTAGGGCGGACGCTGCGGCGAGATCCGGTGCATCGGCGAGTTCGGCCCCCATGCGGTCCCGCAACATCTGGACGTGCAGCAGTTGCTTCGCGTAGTCCCACTCGTACAGCGCGCGATTGTCGTCGAGACCCTCGTAGCACTGCAGGCGGACCAGCCGACGCCCTCCCGCGAGGGCGAGCGCCTTGGCCAGTTCCGTCTTACCGACGCCGGCCGGACCTTCGAGCAACAACGGTCGATCCAGCGCGATGGCGAGATGCACCACCACCGACAGGTCGTCGGTCGCGATGTATCCGGTCTCCCGGAGCGATGCGCGCACGTCCGCGGGCGTCGCCAGATCCGAAGTGGTGTCCTGTTGTCGAACGAAGGGTCCGGCCGTGGTCATACTCGTGGTCCTTTCCGTGATCTCTCGAGTGTCAGTACGACTCGTTGATGGAGTGACCGACGACCGGAATCATCGACTCGACCGTGACCTCGCGGGGATTGCCCGGCGTGCACCAGTCGTCCTGGATGTGCTCGGAAATGGCGAGGACGGTCTTCTCGTCTCCGGTGATGACGTCTCCGCGGCCGGTGTACTTGCCCGTGTTCATCCGGTTCTTGTCGTACAGGCGGGTGTTCACCTCCCCGAAGTTGTCCGGGATGCCGACGTCCTTCGACAGTCGAATGGCCGCCTCGACAGCAGCGTCCGCCGCTTGCACGGTGGTGAGGTTGCGGGTGTCGACTCCCAGGGCGCCGGCCAGCTGCGCGTACCTCTCGTACCGGCTCGGCAGGTTGTACTCCCAGACCCGCGGAAGAGCGATGGCGTTGTTGAGTCCGTGGTGGCTGTCGAAGAAGGCGCTCACGGCATGCGAGATGGAGTGCACAATGCCGAGGCCGCCGGAGTTGAAGGCCTGCCCGGCGATGTACTGCGCGTTCATCATTCCTTCTCGAGCTTTCAAGTTCCGAGGTTCGTACACCGCTTCGCGAAGGTTCTTCGCGACCAGTTCGACGGAATACAACGCATTGCCCAGCGACGGCGCGAAGTCCAGCCGGGAGACGAAGGGCTCGCTTCCGTGGGCAAGCACGTCGAATCCGCAGTACGCGGTGAAGTGCTGCGGGCAGGTGTAGTAGAGCAACGGGTCGTCGATCGCGACGGTGACGATGGAGGCCTCGTCGAACGCCACCCACTTGTGGGGCTTGTCCATGTCGGAGGTGTCGGTGATGACGTAGGCCCACGAGGTCTCCGAGCCCGTACCCGCCGTCGTCGAGACGGCGATGTGCGGTGGGTTCTCTTTGTTGGTCGACTTGGAGAAACCCTCGAACTCGTTGATGTTGCGTCCGTCGTGCGCGATGACGACACGTGCACCCTTGGCTGCATCGTGACTCGAGCCGCCACCGACGGAGATGATGCTGTCGCACTTCTCCTTCTGGTAGAGCGCGGCGGCGTCCATGACGTTGTAGTCCTTGGGGTTGGACTCCACCTTGTCGAACAACACGACCTCGACGCCCTGGTACTCGATCTTCCCGATCAGTTCCTCGATGATCCCCGAACCCCGGAGGCCCGTCGTGACCAGAAGTGATCGCTTGAAGCCCAGGTTCTTGGCCTCGACGCCGATGATGTCGTGTGCGCCGACCCCGAGAAGGGCGCGAGGAAAGGGGTGGAACTCCTTGATCGGGAAGTCCCAGATCTGATTGAGCTCGATGGCCATGGTCGTCTCCTGTGGTCGGCAACGGTTCGACAGTCGATATGACTGCCATCACCATCCCTGGGGAGTTCGACGGACGGCGGACTTCCCGCTCGAACTGACCTGTTGCGCACCGAGACTGTCCTTTCGGAGAGGTCTCGATGCTGGCCGAAACGAGTGCGCACGAGCAATGAAGGCCCTTGCGACGCTCCGCGTGCGCGCTGATGTGCGCTGTGGCAGCAGGACCAGGGTGTGGTAGCAGCGAATGCTACCCCTGACTGTGTGACTGAGATGCTGTGCAAGACAGCGCATTGCGACATCGCGAGTGCTCGCCCCAGCCGCTCCGCGTCGAAAGAATGTCACGCGTCACTCGTGCATGTTCCTCACAGGGTCGACATCGGGGGCGTGACGGCGCGGACGGTCACGTCGAGTAGAACGACGTGAGAGTGTCGACCAGTTCGCGCAGTCCGATAGGCGGTTCATGTCTCCACCACGCGAGATGGACCGGGATGCTCGGTCCGTCCGTGATCGGTCGGTAGGTGATCCCGGATCGGGGATGGTGCAGGGCGGTGGCTTCGGCGGTGGAGCCCACTCCTCGGCCCGCCGCGATGGTGTCGAGCCACTCGTCGACGTCGGTGGTCTCGATGAGATCCGGTACGGGGTCGGTGCCGTCGTGGGTCCAGAGCGCGGGAGTCGTCGTACCCACTCGAGGGTCGACGACGAGCGTGCGACGGCCCACCTCGGCCATGGTCAGTGTCCGCCTGCGGCGCCAGAGTGCGTCGTCGGTCGCGAACGCGGCCAGTCGTCTCTCGAGTCCGACGACGACGGTGTCGAATCGAGAGGTGTTCACCGGTGTGCGGACGACGGCGACGTCACAGAAACCTTCCGCGAGTCCGGCAGTGGGGGAGTTGTGGCGTACGAGTTGCAGTTCGATTGTCGGATGCTCGGCGGGCCACGAACGCAGGAGTGGTGTGGTGTGACGACCGACCGCGGCCCACGCGTAGCCCAGACGTAACCGTCGGCGCCTGGTGCGAGCGATGTCGTCGAGCACGTCGAGTTCGGACAGGATGCGGCGCGCCTGTGGCAGGAGTTGCAGTCCGAGAGCGGTCGGTTCGCAGCCATGAGGTGTGCGACGCAGAAGTCTTTCGCCGAGCCGGTTCTCGGTGGCGGCGATGGCGCGAGAGACGGCCGCTTGGGACACGCCGAGTTCGATGGCCGCATCCGTGAACGACCCACAGCCGGCGACAGCGACGAAGTAGACCACTTCGCGAGACGACCACGTCATAACCGCAGAGCATACCCGGAGCGATGTATGCATTTCAGTTCTGGCTGGAGCTGCTCCTACGGTTCTCGTCATGGTGCTCAGGCAACGTCCGTCGCAGGGTTCGCGAGTTCACATGGCCGGTGCCCGGCCGGAGAACGGCAGGCGCCGATCGGTGGGCGTGACGGCCGCGCTCGCTGGATCTGCGGCCAACCAGTCCGGCGCAGCGGCGGGCGCTCTGGCTTTTCCCGCGATGGGTCCCGTGGGCGTGGTCGCCGTGCGCCAGTTGGTCACGGCGCTGGTCATGGTGTTCGTGGCGCGGCCGCGCTTCCGTTCGATGACGAGCACTCAAGTGGTGGCGGTGATGGCGCTGGCTGCGGTGTTCGGCGTCATGAATCTGAGCCTGTACCTCGGCGTCGAGCGCATCGGTCTGGGTCTGGCGGTGACGTTGGAGTTTCTCGGTCCGTTGGCTGTCGCGGTCGCCGGGTCGCGCCGCGCCCTCGACGTGCTGTGCGCCGGACTGGCCGCCGTCGGTGTCATCGTTCTCGTCGGACCGAGCGGGACCTCCGACATCGCTGGTGTCGTCGCGGCTCTCGTCGCCGCAGCGGGGTGGGCGGGCTACATCCTGCTCAATCAGCGCGTGGGAGCGCTCTTCTCGGGCTTTCGCGGAACCTCGGCTGCGGCGATTCTGTCGGCAGTCGTGTGGGCTCCGGTGGCGGTGGCGTTGTTCACGGTGAATCCGCCGTCGCCGCGATTCGTGTTGTTGGCAGCGCTGTGCGGTGTGCTCGCCTCTGTGGTGCCGTTCGCGGTGGACATGGTGAGTCTGCGGCATCTCGACGCCGGCGCCTTCGGAACGCTGGCGAGTGTAAATCCCGTCTGGGCCGCGGTAGGTGGGTGGATCGTCCTCGGGCAGGTGCTGTCTCCCTGGCAGATGCTGGCTCTGGTGCTCATCGTCGCGGCCAATGTCATCGTCTCGACCACCCGGTGATCTCCGCGCTGGTTCGTACTCGGGGCGGGCCAGATGCGTTGTGAAGGCACGTCGCGCGGTCCGCTCCCCGTGACGCGACGTGCGCCCCGATGTGACCTCAGACTGCGATCACATGTCGGGACAACCCGTCCAGTGTCTCCCGTAGCCGCTTCTCGAACGTTCCCCGCAGAGCTTTGCCCACCGGGCCGACCAGCAGCGGGCTCGTGACGTCGAGGTCGATGGTGACGGTGGTCGTGTCACCGGACGCGTCCAACCCCAGGCGCATGTGGATCTTCGAGCCGGTCGAACCCTTGCCGCGGAAGACGACCTCGCTCGGCGGCCGGAACGATTCCACCTCGAAGGTGATGGTGTCGACCAGGGCGGCCACCTTGATCTTCTCCACCATCGTCGCGCCGACCTCGATCGTGCTCGGCGGCAGCTCTTCCCAGCCGGCGTGCAGAGCGTGCCAGTGCTCGAAGGTGGTCACGTCGGAGACGGTTTCCCAGACCTTCTGCTGGGGCGCGGCGATGTTCCGGCTCACGGATGTGGGGCTCACTCGAATTCCTTTCGGATGCGGTCGACGAGGCAATCAGGCCATGTCGTTGACTCGATGTCAATATTGACACGAAGTCAACGAAACTCTACGTTCGGTGTCACAGATCGCATCTCCGCTCCTCAGGGGCCCGACCGAGAGTGACACCATGACGACACTGACCGAGTCCTCCGCACCGACCACGGGCATCGACACCGGTGCCGAGGTGGTACGACAGCTACGCGACCTGCTGCCGCAGCTGAAGTCCGGTGCCGCGGCGAACGAGCAGGCGCGCAGGTTGTCCGAGGACCCGGTCGACGCCCTCCGCCGTTCCGGCGCGTTCCGGATCGCAGCGCCGGCCCGTTTCGGAGGGCTGGAGACGAACTTGCGGACGATGCTCGAGGTGTCTGCCACCATTGCCGAGGGTGACGGCGGCGCAGCGTGGGTCACCACGCTCTCCAACATCAATCACTGGGCACTCGGAATGTTCACCGAGCAAGCGCAGTCCGAGGTGTACGCGGACGGGCCGGACGTCATCATCTCCGGCGTCGTGTCGCCCACTGCCACCGCGCGACCGGTACCCGGCGGTTACCGCGTCAGCGGCCAGTGGCCGTACGCCTCGGCCAGTCTGCACGCCACGTGGTGCACCGGAGGCGTGGTGATCCTGGACGAGGACGAGACGGTGATGGATCAGGGAATGGCGCTGATCCCCCGAACCGATTACCACGTCGACGACACCTGGTACGTGACCGGAATGCGTGCATCCGGCAGCAACACCGTCGTCGCAGACGACGTGTTCGTCCCCCAACATCGGATGCTCTCGATGATGGGTGCCTTCAGCGGTTCCTATGTCTCCGAGCGCACCGATTCCGCGTTCGCCAGGTCCGCGTTCGGCCCCATGCTGGTCATGGTCCTTGTCGGACCGCAGCTCGGAATGGGTCGAGCTGCACTGGAACTGGTGCGCACCAAGGCTGCGGAAAAGTCTCTCGCCTACACCGTGTTCGAGCGCCAGGCAGACTCGGTGGCGTTTCAGATGCTCGTGGCCGAGGCGGCTCTGAAGATCGACACCGCCCACCTGCACGCTTTCCGCGCAGCCGACGATGTCGAGCGGTGGGCGGACGCGGGGGAGTATCCGGACCTCCTCTCGCGGGCCCGTGTCCGCGGCGATGCTGCGACCGCGCTGCGCAGCATCAACGAGGCGCTCAACACGTTGCTCGATGCCACCGGCGCCGGCGCCTTCGCGGAGGTGAATGCGCTGCAGCGGATCTGGCGCGACTCGAACGTCGGTGCGCGCCACGCGGTGATGCTGCCCCGAGTATCGATCGAGACGTACGGAAAGGCTCTGCTGGGGGTCGAGCTGCACGATCACATCACCCCGATCATCTGACGATCGCGGCCGTCACCTACTCACCCCGGGTCGGCTGTTCCCGATACAGTGACGTCGTGTCGCGCCCGCCCGCCAAGATGACCGCCCGGTCCGCCCGGGCGGCGGAGACCCGCCAGCGACTCATCGACACCGCCGTCACGCTCTTCGCCGAGAACGACTACGACAAGGTCGGCGTCGGTGAGATCTCCAAGACGGCCGACGTCGCGCACGGGCTGTTGTTCCACTACTTCGGCACCAAGCGAGGCATCTACCTCGAGGCCATGCGATCGACCGCCGAGGCGATGGCGCGCGCGTTCGACGGCATCCCCGACGCAACCCCGGACAAGCAGATCCGGGCAGCGCTGACCGCACACCTGACATATCTGCGTGAACACCGTGGCCTGGCGCTGCGGATGGTTCTGGGCGGTCGAGGCGCCGATCCCGAGGCGTGGCAGGTATTCGAGAATGCCCGCACAGCAGCGCTCGTCGCCGCCGCTGCCATGCTCGGCATCGATCCCCACAACGACGCGATCAGGTTGGTCGGACGGACAGCCGTTGCCGCTGTGGACGAGACGAGTGCTCGGTGGCTGGAAGTGGAGAGTCGGTTCGACGTCGATGTCGTCGTCGACATGCTCGTCCACCTCATCGCCGGGTGCCTGAGATCTGTCCCGTTCCTCGATTCCACGGTCGACGTGGATCACGCGGTGTCCGTGCTACTCGGCGACTCCGCACCCGCGTAGCTCAGGTGGCATGGCCTGTGAGTGGCAGGATTGCCGGCGCCCCTCGACCGAACAGTGCCTCGCTTCCACATCGAAGCCGATCGCGCGTGCTCAGCTCGAAGGGTCGTCGAAGATTCCGGCTGACGCACGGTGGTGTGGTGGCTCCTGCTCCACGGCCGCGAGCACGCCGTGTGTGCCGGCCCGGTCGAGTGCGGTGACGACACCGTCGGCGAAGATGCCGTGCAACGCCGACGAGGGATGAAATCCGTCAGCGGCGAACATTCGATGTGACGGTTCGAAAGCCACGTCCGACAATAGAATTCGCGGACGCACGGCGATGAGTTCGCCGGCGATGGCATTGAACTCGTCGGCTCGGCGGCCGAGTACGGTTTTCAGCGGCGCGGGCAGGGCCGGGAACTCTGCAAGTGGGGCGAGCGGGATGAACAGGATTGCCGCCTGAGGGGAGGCCTCGATGACGCGGTCGAGCAGTGCGGACAACTGAGCCCGCCAGGTCGCCCGTGAGTGCAGATTCTTCGTGTCGTTCACACCGACCGAGACGACCACGATGTCGGCAGCTCCGAGCACCGCGTCGTCGACGAGAGCCGACACCTCGCGTGCGGTCGCTCCCGATCTGCCGATGATCGTCCACTCGACGGGTCTGCTCGTTCGAGTACTGATCCGTGTCGCGAGATGTCCACCGAGAGCATCGGCATGCTGGTCGACTCCCACGGCAGCGGCGAGGCTGTCGCCCAACACTACGAGCTGCACAGCCCGCCCATCGGTCTCGCCGATCCGGCCTTTCAGGCCGAGTGCCGCGGGCAGGCGGGGAGTGGAGCGCCGCACTCGGATGCCCTGGGCGAGGACGATCGCAGCTCGATGCCTGCTGAGCCATGCGAGGAGCAGAACGCCGGAGAGGGTCACCGTGCGCTTCGCTCGGCGGCGTCGGCCTTGATCTGTTCGAAGCGAGAGCCCATGGCAGCCGAGAGGGCCTCGGCCGCGCGAAGTGGTCGCACCATCACCATGAAGTCGACGATCCGACCCTCGTCGTCGTACCGAAGGAAATCGCACCCGGTCACGGTCAGTCCGTTCACTGTCGCCTCGAAGACGAACGCGTGGTCTCGACCGTGTACGTCGTGGATCTCCCGGCTGTAGTGAAAACCTTCGAACACCTGAAGGACTGTCCGGAGGATCGCGGAGACGATGGCCTTCCCTTGATAAGGGGCGAAGGCCACGGGGCTTCGGAACACGACGTCGTCCGCCAACATGTCGTCGACGGCATCGAGATCTCGCGCATCGATCGCCTGGCGGAAGGTCGTCATGACAGCCCCTAGTCAACTTGTTGAGTACGTCAGGGCGAGGCTACTGCGATGCACGCACCGTGTCCAGGCTCGGCCCAGCTCGGCCCGACAGAATGTCGCGCACGTAGTCGCACCATCTGATGTTCTCCTCCTCGAAAGCAATTCCGCGTGCGAGGGTGAGGAAGTGCCCGATTCTCGTTGTGTCCGCGAGGTACTCGGCCTCTGTCTGTCCGTCGAGCAATACTTCTCGAGATTGTTTGTACTGCAGCAGTTTGCGGGTCGAGGCGGCCCCCCTTGTGTCAAGGTGCGCCATGATCGCGTGGACGTCACCCACGTCCACTGCCTCGATCTGCACCAGTAGTTCGTCACGTACGGCTGTGGGCTTGGGTTCGCGAACGATGAACTGCTGCAGCGCGGCTCGTCCTTCGGAGGTGAGGCTGAACAGTCGCTTGTTCGGCCGTCGTTGCTGCTCGACCAGGCGTGCTTCGACGAGGCCGTCGGCCTCCAACTTGTCGAGTTCGCGATAGAGCTGTTGCGAGGTGCAACTCCAGAAATTCGCCACCGCGACGTCGAAGCTCTTCGTCATGTCGTAACCGGAGGACTCACCGTCGAGGAGTGCGGCGAGGATCGCGTTCCGTAGAGCCATTGCGCGATGCTACATCGGGGTAGGTGTCGAATTGAGTACTCAGCGGCATCCTGGGCGCGACGTACCGTCGCGGTCGATGTGTGAAGGCTGCCCGGCGCAGACCACCCGAGCGATGAGCGTTTCGAACCTCCCGGTCCGATCGATGGCACGATGAGAAACAGAGGCGGCTCGGAACGGGGGCATCGGCGTGAACGACGGCGCCGACGGTGCCGCGGTGATCGTCACCTCCGCCGAGAATTCGGATGCACGTTCGCTCATGCACGCGACGAGCGCATCGGCGACGGCGGTGGCGGATGTGCTGTACGTGCACGGGTGCGGTCCCGATCGGGCTGCGATCGACGACAACGCGGTGTGCACGATCACGTCGGGTGATCCGTTGGATCGCTTGCGGTGGCCGGCGCTCGTCGAGCAATGTCGTCGCTGGGCGTGGGGTGGGTGCAGATCTATCCGATCGGTTCGGGTGATCGTGCATCGGGGACGATGCAGATGCATCGATGCACCCCGCCGACGCGTCGATGGCCCGGGGAAGTCGACGTCTTCGTTTTCAAGCTGGCCCGCGTGTTGGGTGATGACCTGGTCGGCCACATCGGGATCGACGGTCTCATGCGTCACCATGTCGATCTGCAGTCTGCGAACATCGCGATCGGCATGCTGATGGCACGTCATGATCTGGCGGCAGACGATGCCTCGGCTCTGCTGCGGGCCCGCGTTTATGCGTTGTCGATCTCGTTGGTCGAGGTGGCCCGGTGGGTCATCGACGGTGGCGACGTCACTGCCGGAACGGTCTGACAGTGGTCGGATCGACCACCACGTCACCCTGCCTGCGTCGGGATCACGCGAGCCGTCGCGAGAGCGGATGACTACCGGGTCACGACTTTCGATCGGTGACGTCGTTCGAATGAGCCTCGACGTGCCCGACAAGCTGAGTCGCCTTCACTCGGTATGACGCGATCGTCCGGCCACGACCGGATCGGACCGGCAGCGCCACTTCACCTCGGCGAGGGGTTTTTGATGGGTCCACCTGCTTGATCCGACGATGTCGCAATCGGCACACTGCAGGTGACCACCTCGCTCCCGGTGCCACCTCCTGCATCCGGGCCACGTCGCACCAGTCCTTATCGCGGTGGCCGCGAGGTACCCCGACGCAGACAGGATCCTGACCATGACCCGAGGAGCGGACCGACGCATCGCACCGATGGCGCCGGAACTGATCGCAGCGTGTTGGACGTCGGCGGGCGATGTCCGCCCCGACGCGCCACACCCTGTGAGTCCGATTCCGATCGCGGACCGGATCACGGCGGTATCCGATGCCGGGTTCGCCGGCATGGGGATCGTCGCCGCGGACCTCGCGGCCATTCGCGACGACATCGGACTACCGGCCCTGCGGAGCATGCTCGACGATTCGCCGTTGAGGTATGTCGAGATCGAACTGCTGGAACGGTGGTGGATCCCCAGAGGAGAGAAGGGAAGCACCCACGACACTCGCGACCTGCTGCTGGAGGCCGCTGAGATCCTCCAGCCGACGCACATCAAGATCGGCTCGGAGAATGCGCCGCCTCGTGACCTGGAACCCGTGGTCGACGCGTTACGCGTATTGAGCCGCGAGGCCGTGGAGCGCGGCACCCGCATCGCCATCGAACCGATGCCGTTCTCGATCATCTCCACCATCCCGGACGGGGCCGACCTCGCCCGCGCCACAGGAAATCCCGCGTGCGGCGTGATCGTCGATGCCTGGCACGTCTTCCGTGCCGGCACCACCCTCGACGAACTGCGATCTTCCCTGACCGGCGACGTCGTGTTCGGTGTGGAACTCGATGATGCCGACGAGCACGTCGTCGGGTCATTGTTCGACGACACGATGGACAACCGTCGACTGTGCGGTGAGGGAGTGTTCGACCTGAACGGACTGATCAGTGTTCTGCGCGAGGTCGGATACGACGGAACCTGGGGTGTCGAGATCTTGTCCCACGACTTCCGGCGCATGCCACTCGATCTCGCCCTCACCCGAGCGCACGAGAGCGCAGTCGCACTGGTGCGTCCCCTGCCATGACGTCCGGTCGGCGAGGACGATCCACTGTCGGATGATCGTGGGGAGTGCACCGCCGCCGGCGCGAGTGGCTGGGCCATCGATGGCCGAGGAACGAGGACTTGCCACCAACGTGACCGGGTCTCAGACCTCCTCGCTCACCAGCGACGACGTCAGATCCTTCGGCGGGACGTGCTGGGCGGACGCGCACCCCGGCTCATATGATCCGTCGCGTCCGATCTCCTCGACGAGCGGACCCTGCGACACTGTGGTGTTCGCCAACCCCGAGTCCTGCAGCGTCGAGGACACCGTCCACCTCAGGTGGTGGTGGATCCTGCAAATAGTTGTGTTTTCCTAACAAAAACTTTTGATGTTGGAACGTCGCGTTGTTAGCGTGATGTGGACGCACTGGTTTCGCATTCGTGAAGCCGGTACCGAATCGACGGAGAGGCACCACGTGAACAGCACCCGACCGACCCCTCGAGAGTTGGCCGTCCCGACGGCCCTGATGACACTGCTGCACACGGCGGACGGGCGCCCGTATCAGCGGTTCGGCCCGGCCAAGTGCACCGCGTTGGCCGAGCTCGCGGAGCTGTCCATAGACCGGATCGTCGACATCGACGGTGACCTGATTCTCGGCGCGCGGGTCGACGTGAGTGATCTCGAATGGGTGTCCACACTCGCCGACTCCCTCGACCGAGCAACCGCGACCCGGCCCATCAAGATTCGGCACTGGCTGCGTCGGAGGTCTCGTGCTTATGTGGAGCATCGCGACCGTGCGGCCGACGACGGGGTGCTCGAACGCGGCCGGGCCCGAGTTCTCGGTGTGCCCTACCGCACCACGAGGGCGGCGCCTGCAACGCGCAACCGCGTGATCGCGGACCTGGTGAACCCGGTGTGCGACGACCCGAGGGTCGATGCTCTCGCGGCGATCGTCGTGGGCGCCGACATCGTCTCTGTGCTGGATGTGGCAGCGGAGGAGCGCGAGCAGATCGCAGTCAAGGCGTCGACAGCCGGCCGCCTCGGCTCAGTGGGGCTGTCGGCGCCGATGGTGGCAGCCCTGGCGACCGTCGGCTATCTGACGCTCACCGGAGGCTGACCGAATACCGCGTGCTCAGCAGCCGTCGGGAAGATAGGCATCAGGACCGTCCCCTGTACGACGTTCTGCGCCACCAGGATCACCAGGGCCGCGACGACGAGAGTCATTCGCCGGTGCCCCCGTCGATGCACTGCCGCAGGAGGTCTGCGTGGCCGTTGTGCCGGGCGTACTCCTCGATCATGTGCAGGTGGATCCAGCGCAGCGAGACCGGCCGGCCGTCGACCGTGCCGACCGACAACGTGTCCAGGTCGATGTTCGCGGCGAAGCCCCGACTGTCGTGGACGGCCCTGTCGTAGGCGGCGAACACCTCCGCGACAGGTGCCGAGTCGAGGCTGTCGAAGTCTCCGTCGGGCTCGGCGTCCGATTAGTACAGAGGCGGGTGTTCTCGGCCCGCGAGCCGTCGTGCGTACCAACTTCGTTCGACTTCTGTCAGGTGCCTCACCAAGCCGAGAAGGGACAGAGTGGAAGGCGGTATCGACCGCGCTGCCAAGTGCGCGTCGGTGAGTCCGCGGCACTTCCACAGCAGAGTGGCTCTGTGGTAGTCCAACCACGATTCGAGCATGGTCACTTGGTCTGCGACGAAGGGCGGTTCCACGCGGTTCACAGGGTCGGTCATGGTCGAACTCTATGTCCGGACACCGACACGTGGGTTCGACCGACTGGATGCCACGGATCCAGGTGAGCTGCGCGAGTGGGTCATCCGGAGCGCTCAGTCAGTGGAATGCGGACTCCGGGTGCTGACGCGCCATCGAGGACCACGTCGCGCGGACGGTGGTCCCCGTGCCCGAGTGATCCACTGTCGACGAGGTGCTCAATGCTGCGACGAGTCGCAGACCGTTACCGCGAAGAGCGTTGTGCACCGGCAGTTTCCACTGTCCGAGATCAGCGACGGTCACGTCCAGCGTGCCGTCGTCCATCGAGAAGGTGACGCTGATCTGCATCGTGCCGACACCGTCCGTGTCGAGGTACGCGTGGTCGACGACATTGGCCATCGCTTCGTACACCGCCAGCACCACATCGGCTCTGCAGGCGTCGTCGAACGGCAGGATGTGAAGCCAGGCGGCGAGCGCTCTGCGTACGGCGCCGATGCACAGGGCATCGGCGGGGACACCGGACACGACGAAGTCCGGGTTCCGGGCGCTCGGGCGGACGGTTCCGTCCGCGGTACCTCCGTGCGTCGCATCCAGCACGCCTGCCGCGCGACCGTTCAGGACGTCACCGCGGCCAGTGCCGACTCGAGGTCGGCGTGCAGTGTCAGTATCTCGTCCATCCCGACCAGCGTCAGTGGGCGGGTGGTGGCGGGCCTGTTCGAGACGACAGCGAGCGCGACGAGTGCGCCGAGTCGGCGGTGCGTGTCGACGAGGGCCGTCATGCCGGTGGAGGAGAGAAAGTCGACGTCGGTCAGGTCGATGATGACTGCGGAGGGCGCCGTCTCGGACAATGCCCGGTCGAGTTCCGCTGTCAGCATCGGCGTGGACTCGAGGTCCAGATCGCCGCGGACCGACACAATGAGTACAGTCCCGTTGCGGGCGGCGGTGACCTGGACGGATCGTCGGTCGACGTCCTGTTCGCGTGCGCGATCAAGGGTCACAGCGGTACCGCCACGACCGAGGTGACCGTGCGTTCCGCAAGCACCGACACACGCACGTTCTCTCGTTGCGATTGCTCGACCAGAGCGGCGAAGGCCGCGTCCGCGGTGATACCCCGCACTGCCATGACGATGCCCTTCGCCTGTTCGATGCAGGCGCGGGTCCTCCATCGCTCTGCGGAGGTTGCCTGACTCTTCGCGAGCGTCCGCGGTGTGCCGCGATTCCCACACCGCGACCTCCACGGCGGTCACGAGGACCGTGACCAGCACCTCGTCGATGTCGCTGAAGCCGTGGTCGCCGAAGCTGTAGATGTTCAGCGATCCCGCATGTTCGGAATCCACATCCAGGGGTGCCGACAGGAAGCTGCGCACACCGGCCTCGGAGGCTGCCGCGGCGAAGAGCGGCCATCGCGCCGCAGCATCCTCGACGTGCACGCACACGATGCGCCCGGTCCGGGCGGCTTCGAGGCAGGGCCCCTCATTCACGCGGTACTGATCGGCATCGATGTCGCTGACTCGGGAATCCGACCGTGCCGCGGTCTCAGGGTTCGCCGCGTCGTGATGCAGGAGGGTCACCCCGGCCATGTCCGCTCCGGGGATCGCGGCGACCGCCTGTTCGCACAAGCCCTGGAGGAGGATCTCGAACCGACTGTGCGACAGCAGGAGTCCACGAAAGACGTCCAATGCGTCGAAGGTGTCCGCGGCGAAGTATCGCATCGTGATCGCCGTGCGGACACCACTGGCCGTGCGGGACGACAACGCTCCCGCGATCTCGTCGTCGAAAGCGTTCGCGGCGGCCAGTGCGGCCGCGGCGCTGTGATCGTCCGGGGGCAGGCCGGACGTGCCCGAATCCGTCATGCGGAGTCCTCTGTGGTGCAGTCATGACACCTGTCGACGTGCGCGGAGGACGCTGCGCGGTGATGACTTCACCGGACGCGCCTCACCGTACGCTGCTGCTGGACCCCTGGCGCGATATGTCGCAACGCGCGACCACAGGACGTCCGGTCGATGCTCGTCGGATGCAGACCGACTAGTGACGTGTGGGTGCGCGGGAGGTGACCCGGAGCAGGAATGCGCGGTCACGACCACGGGATACTGCGGCCGGGTTGTGAGACCGCCAGACAATGGTTCGGCCGCGCTCTCGGTGGAAGGCCCGAATCTAAAATTCATGCATGGAGCACCCAGAAGTTCGTCGAAACGGCCTGTCATGACTGCCACAGTGGAGCAGAAAGGCTCTGTCTCCGTCGAGATCGACGGTGCGGTCGCATGGGCCGTGATCAGCAATCCGACCCGTCGCAACGCATTGAGCGCAGCGATGATGCGCGATCTGCACGCGCGACTGCAAGAGCTGGACACACGCCCCGACATCCGCGCCATCGTGCTGCGCGGGGAAGGTTCGGAGGCATTCGTCTCCGGAGCCGACATCTCGGAGTTCGAATCGCAGCACGGTTCCACCGATGCCAAGCAGGCCGCCGACGACGCCATTGCCGCGTTGTTCTTCGGACTCGCCGCCATGCACACGCCGACCATCGCGATGGTGCACGGCTTCTGCATGGGCGCCGGCGTCGCCGTCGCGCTCACCGCGGACATCCGCATCGCCGATGAGGCGTGCGCGTTCGCGATTCCCGCCGCACGTCTGGGAATTGCATACCCGGTTCCGCCGACGCGCGTGCTGCAGCGCATGGTCGGCTCCGGTCACGCCGCCGAGATGCTGTACACCGGCGGTCGCGTCACGGCAGAGACCGCGCTCTCCATCGGTCTCGTGAATCGGGTGGTTCCGAAAGACCAGTTGCACGAGGCCGTACGCACACTCGCGACGACCATCGCGGCCAATTCACCCATGTCGGTGCGGGCTGCGAAGGTGGCCCTCGCGAGCGACCTCTACCCGGAGATGCTCTCCGAGGCCGAGGCTTTCGTGGCCATGTGCGCGGGCTCGGACGATGCCGTGGAAGGTGGGCGCGCCTTCATGGAGAAGCGGCGACCCAAGTTCACAGGCGTCATGTCCTGACGCAGTCCTGCAACCACATCCGGGTTGCGAGAATCATGTGGGCCGGTCGTACCGACTGAACGCATCGGGTCGAGGCGGTACTCGAGGTGCGCACGTTGTTCGCGTTCGCGCTGGCTGCCGGGGAGTCGACCATCGGGTCACTGGAGTTGTACCGCACCGCGCCGGAGGTGCACTCGGCCATGGGGATGCTCGCTGCCCGGTTGCGTATCCCGATCGACGATGCGGCGGTTCGGCTCCGCGGGCACGCGTACGCCGAATCGCAACCCATCAGCAGCGTCGCCCGGGACCTGATGCGGCGTGTACTCGACCCCCGAATTCTCGACGATTGACCGCGCTCGTGTCCGCGACGCCGTCTCGGCCTCGTGGGGCGGTCGAGCGCATTCCGAGTGAGCGCGACCTCAGAGACCCACCCACTCGCTGGTGCCGCCGGGGAACTGCTGGCGTTTCCAGATGGGTACCTCGGTCTTGATGCGATCGACCAACGCCTGCAACGCTGCGAACGCCTCGGCGCGGTGCGGGGATGCGACCGCGGCGACGAGAGCGGTGTCACCGATCGTGAGGTCGCCGACGCGATGCACGGCCGCCGTCGGCAGGCCCGACGACGCGGCCACGTCCTCGCAGCAGCGCCGGAGGAACTTCTCGGCGTCGGGGTGGGCTCGGTACTCGAGTGCGGACACCGACTCGCCGTGGTCGTGGTCGCGCACGACTCCCCAGAACACCAGCACGGCGCCGCGTTCGGGGCCGGTGACGGCGTCGGCGACCTCCGCTGGATCGATGGGATCGCTCGAGATCCTGGCGAGAACCGTTGTCCTCGGGCGCCTGTCGCCCACGTCGGATGCTGAAGCAGCACCCGGCGTACCGGCAGCGGCGTGTCGATACGGCGGGCGCTCCGTCTTCGGCCGCCCGCCAGTGGTGTTGCTCTGGACCATGAACCGTCTCTTCCGCTCGTGGTGATCAGATGTGGCCGCTCGATCAGAGCACTGTCGCCGTGACCGTCGCGCCGGCATCGAGGGAAGGAACCTCGCCGTCCAGCTCCACGAGACAGCGCGCCTCCCGTACCGCCCCGAGTCCGTGTCGTCCCGAACCGGTGAGAAGAGCGAGCGACCCGTCGGGGCGTTCGGCGGCGAGATCCAGAGTGTGTCGGCCGGGCCTCCTGACCAGCGGGTCGGCCAGAGGTATCTGCACGGTGGGCCTGTTGTCCGGCACCAGACCCATGGCGCGCCGGAGAATCGGTCGCGCGAGGAGTTCGAACGAGGCGTAGGCCGCGAGGGGGTTGCCGGGAAACGTCAGCAGAGTCGTACCGAAGGCGGTCCCGGCACCCTGCGGCCGCCCGGGCGACATCGAGACGCCGGTGAAACGCACGCCGTGGGGCGTGAGCGTCTGCTTGACCACCTCGTGATCCCCCGTGCTGACTCCGCCCGAGGTGATGACGACGTCCGCCCGTGCTCCGAGGTCTTCGAGGTGTGCACGAAGCCGGTTCACCGAATCCGACACGGCGACACAGGCGACGAGTTCGGCGCCGCAGTCCTCGACCGCGGCGGACAGGAGTGCCGAGTTCGCATCGTGGATCGAACCGTGTCGCAGGGGAGCGGAGGTGTCGACGATCTCGGCGCCGGTCGACACCACGGCGACACGGATTCGGCGATGCACGAGAACCTGCCCCACACCGGACGCGGCCAGCAGTCCGATCCGCGACGGCGTCAGGACCGTACCCGCACCGAAGAGCCGCTCTGGAGGCATGAGGTCCTCGCCGGTCCGCCGCACGTGCGCACCGAGCGTGCCGGGACGACGAAACGCCACCTGCAGCCCGTCGTACCGAGCGTCCTCCACCGGAACCACCGCATCGGCCCCGACAGGAAGGGGTGCGCCGGTCATGATGCGCGCCACCGTTCCCGCGCGCAGCTCTTTCGGTACCGGGTGTCCTGCGGGTATCAGGTGGGACACGGGGAGCCGAACCAGCGCGTCCGCTCCGGCAGTGGCCAGGTCAGCGGTATGCACCGCATATCCGTCGACTGCTGAGTTGTCGAACGGCGGAAGCGGGATCGACGCGGTCACTTCCTCGGCCAGGACGAGTCCCGTGGCCGCCGAGAGCGGTGTCAGCACTGTCGGCGTACGCGAGATCAGGCCGGCGATGATCCTTCGGTGCTGCTCCACCGTCCGCAGGCTCGGTGCCGACGGCATCACGGCGAGGGTGCGCCGACGACGACCGCGGACACGAGGTCCGTGTCCACGCCGGTGGCACCGAACTTCGCTGCGCCGCCCGGAGATCCGATGATGTCGAAGAAGTCCACGTTGGTCGAGATGTACGCGGACCACTGGGTGGGCACGTCCTCCTCGTAGAAGATCGCCTCCACCGGACACACCGGTTCACACGCTCCGCAGTCGACGCATTCGTCCGGATGTATGTAGAGCATGCGGTCACCCTGATACATGCAGTCGACCGGGCACTCCTCGATGCAGGCCCTGTCCAGAACATCGACGCACGGCTCCGCCACCACGTAAGTCATGAAAACCCCATTCTATGTCGATCGCCATAGTACAGAGGAACGGATGCAGCGCAACGCATCTCGTGACAAGAGTCGGCAGGATGCGTGATATGTGCGCATGCACAGCATGTCCGACGCGAACGTGTACCGATACCTCTTGTCATCGCCACCCGGTCCCCGCGACACTCGCCATCAGGGCCGGGTGACGCTGCTGTAGGCGAGTCGTGACCTAGCAACCCACCCTCGACCGACAGATCGAGTCGATCATGCGCGGCGACGATCACCACATACACCGACTGGAGACGATCGTGACGGACGAGAACGGCACCGGCTGGCAGAAGACCGCGTGCATTCTGTGCGAGAACAACTGCGGCATCACCGTTTCCATGGAAGGCCGAAGTATTGCCAAGATACGTGGCGACAAGGAACATCCCAAGTCGCTGGGGTACACGTGCAACAAGGCGCTTCGACTGGATCACTACCAGAACGGCGGGTCACGACTGGACACCCCCATGCGACGCGAAGCCGACGGCACCTACAGCCCGATCGACTGGGACACGGCGATCAGCGAGATCGCACACCGTCTGCGGGCCGTGCGCGACGAACACGGCGGCGAGAGCATCTTCTTCTGCGGGGGTGGAGGACAGGGAAACCATCTGGGTGGCGCGTACGCCGGTGCCATGATGCGCGGACTCGGCGCGAGGTACAGATCGAACGCCATTGCGCAGGAGAAGACCGGTGAAGCCTGGGTGGACGCGCACCTCACCGGTGGGCACACGGTGGGCGACTTCGACCGCGCGCAGGTCAGCGTCTTCCTCGGAAAGAATCCGTGGCAGTCTCACGGTGTCGCTCGGGCGCGCACCGTGTTGCAGGAGATCGTCAAGGACCCGAACAGATCGATGATCGTTCTGGACCCGGTGCGTACGGAGACAGCGGAGCGCGCCGACCTCCATCTCCAGGTCAAGCCGGGAACCGATGCCTGGTGCCTCGCTGCCGTTCTGGCCGTCATCATCGACGACGGAATGATGGACCACGCCTTCCTCCGTGAGCACACGGCCGGTGTCGAGCAGGTCGTGGCGGCTGTCCGCGGACTCGACGTCTCCGCGTACGCGCGGACGTGTGGGGTGGGCGAGTCGTCGATCAGACGAGCCGCGCATCTCATCGGGACAGCGGACAGCGTCTCGGTGTACGAGGATCTCGGAGTCCAGCAGAGCCCCAACAGCACCTTGGTGTCCTACCTCGAGAAGCTCATCTGGCTGATCACGGGAAACTTCGCGAAAAGTGGCGCCATGCAGAATCACTCGTGGATGGCGCCGGTGGTGAACTACTCGCTGGACGTGAAACACACACCGGTCCACGGCACTCCGATGTTCGGCGGTTTGGTTCCGGGTAACGCCATCGCGGAGGAGGTGTCGAACGATCACCCCGCGAGATTCCGGGCGATGGTGATCGAGTCGTCCAACCCAGCGCATTCGATGGCCGACTCGGCGAGTTTCCGGCAAGCCATGGACGACCTCGAGTTCAGCCTCGTGATCGATGTCGCCATGACGGAGACCGCACGGTGTGCCGATTACGTGCTGCCTGCGTCCAGCCAGTTCGAGAAGTGGGAGGCTACCTTCTTCAGTCTGGAGTTCCCACGCAACAGTTTTCAGCTCCGGGCACCGATTCTGGACCCGCTGCCGGGCACATTGCCGGAACCCGAGATCTACGCACGGCTGATCGACGCTCTCGGGCTGACCGAACAGTGGTGGCTCGCGCTGCTGCGCGGAGCGCTGAAGCTCGGTCACAAGGTGTACGGCGCCGTTTTTCTCGCTCTGCTCAGACTGGACAAGAGGTCCGTCCCGGTCGCGGCATACCTGCTCTACGCGACACTGGGGCCCACGCTCCCGAACGGCGCGACATCGGCCTCGGTCATGTGGGCGTTGTCCCAGAAAATCTTCCACGAACATCCCGGCTCGGTCCGCGCAGCAGGCCATCGCAACGCCGAGGCCCTGTTCACCGCGATCCTGGAGAACAGATCAGGCGTCGAGATCACCGTGGACGATCTCGACGGCGGAGCGTGGAACTATGTCCCTGCTGCGAACCGGCCGATACAGCTGGCCATCACACCCCTGCTGAAGTCGTTGACGGCGTTGACGGGCAAGAACCCGTCCCATGTCAGCGACGAATTCCCGTTCGTTCTCTCCGCCGGCGAGCGACGCGCGTTCACAGCGAACACCATCTTCCGTGACGACACGTGGCGCAAGCGGGGCGGAAACGGCGCCTTGCGCATCTGCCCCGTCGATGCCGAGAAGCTCGGTCTCTCCGAAGGTTCCAGTGCCCGGATCACGACTGCCAAGGGGTCGGCGATGGCACACGTGGAGATCACGGACACCATGCAGCCCGGCCACATCGCCCTGCCGAACGGCTTCGGACTCGACCTTCCCGGTTCGGCCCGCGTGGGAGTGGCACCCAACGAGTTGACCGATGCTGCCCGCCGCGACGAGTACTCGGCCACCCCGTGGCACAAGAACGTGCCCGCACGCGTGGACGCGATGCACGCTCCGCAGTGAGTGCGCCGCGCAGTCGACACGGGCACGCGACACCGAGGAATCAGCACGTGCTGCTTCCTCGGTGTCGTTGGTAGTCTTCACTTTCTCAAATCTGTCACAACATCGTTCTCACAGGAGGATTCATCATGCGACTGTCCACTCGCAACCAGCTCGTCGGCACCATCACCGAGGTCACTCTCGGTAGCGTGATGGCGACCGTGAAGGTACGTCTCGACGGCGGCGACCAGACCGTCACCTCCTCGATCACACGAGAGGCGGCCGAAGACCTCGGCCTCGAAGTGGGTCAGCAGGCAACCGCGTTCGTCAAGTCCACCGAGGTGACGATCGGCGTCGAGTGACCCCGCTAGCGGTCTCGGGTCGACACCGCTAGCCGCCGGCGAAGGGCGGGAGGACGTCGACTCGGGAACCGACCGGGTAGGCGTCGTCGCGGACCATCTCGTCGCCGATGAGGAACACCGCCACGTCCAGCACACGATTCAGTTTCTGCCCGTGGCGTCCACGCAGCGCCGACTTCACGTCCGCCACGGTCGCGCCGACCCTCAGGTCGTACGACTCCTGCGTGGTGCCCGCAGCGTCCGCAGCCCCCGCGAAGTACCGCACGTCCACCGTCACGGACTCAACCACCGATGGCACCCATCGAGCGTTCCGGCGGCACGAAGTCCTCACGTTCCATCCCGTGCCCGGCCCACTTGTTCCACATCGCTCCACGCCAGAGGTCCGCGATCTCCTCGTCGGTCGCACCCCCGCGCAACGCCACCCGCAGATCGGTCTCGGAGTCGCTGAACAGGCAGGACCGCACGGTCCCCTCCGCCGTCAACCGGGTCCGGTCGCAGTCGGCGCAGAACGAGCGGGTCACCGAAGCTATGATCCCCACCGTGGCCGGGCCACCATTGACGGTCCACTCCTCGGCCGGCGCGGACGGATCGGTGCGCCCGATCTCGGTGAGCGTGAACCGCTCCCCGAGCACATCCAACAGTTCCGCCGCCGACACCATCGTCGAACGGGCCCACTCCCGGTCGGCGTCGAGCGGCATCTGCTCGATGAACCGCAGATCCACACCCCGGTCCAGGCACCACTGCACCAGATCGCGAGCGCCGTGCAGAGTCTCGCGCATGAGAACGGCGTTGATCTTGACCGGCGTCAGACCGGCCGCCAGGGCACCGTCGATACCGGCGAGCACCGTGGGCAGCCGGTCCCGCCGGGTCAGCGACGCGAAGTGCTCGCGGTCGATCGTGTCGAGAGAGACGTTGACCCGGGTCAGACCCGCCGCGCGCAGCCGCTCCGCTCGGCGTTCGAGGCCGATGCCGTTGGTGGTCATCGACAACTCGACACCGGGTGCGTGCTCAGCGGTCAGGGCGATGATGTCCACGATGTCCTTGCGGACCAACGGCTCGCCGCCGGTGAAGCGGACCTCGCGCACCCCGAGGAGTCGATCGGCGACGCCGACGAGGCGGGCGATCTCCTGCGCGGTGAGCAGTTGCTCGAACTCCAGGTTCGGCAGCCCCTCGGCCGGCATGCAGTAGGTGCATCGCAGCGAGCACTTCTCGGTGACCGAGATGCGCAGGTCCCGCGCGATGCGACCGAAACTGTCCAACAGGTGCGGCACATCGGGACGGCCCACCATCATGTCCTGCGGACCCGATAGGGCGGAGGACGCACGTACGACACCGGGCAGGCTGGGCATTCCCATGCTCACCGTCGTCATCCGATCACCTCCGGTCGAGTCGCAGGCATCATCGCACCGTGACACCGAGCAGTGTGGCCATCTGGTTCGCGATCGGGTTGAGGTCGAGTGCGCCGGGGTCGACCTTGGGCTTGTCGTCCCAGGGCTGCGGAATGGCGGGATCCATGTAGGGCGCACTGCCGGCACCTCGGACGCCCGTCACGGATCCTCGCGGTGCTGTGCATCCGACCGACAGATCGATCGGGAAGTCCCGGGTCGTCTCGTCGAAGTCCGGATCGGCGGCACGTTCGCGCTCGAGGGTTCTCTGGGTGGCCTCGTATCCCACTGTGCACGGTGGGGGGTTGTTCGTCTCCACGACGAGGCCGAAGTGGGTGGTTCCGTCACCGGGGCTCTGAGCTCGGGCCCCCATGGCCGTCCGGGGGAGAATCTGCAGCAGCGGCCGAAGGGCCCATGCTCGTGGACTGACCGCGGCGGCCACCGAGGCGACGTCGTTCGCGATCGATGTGACGCTTGCCCCTGCACCGGTGATCAGTGCACCGGTTTCGTCGGAAGCGTCGATTCCGCTGTCGACTATTCGACGTAGGTCACCGTCGTTCGCACGGAGCTGCGCGGTGATATCGTCGAGCCCCGCGCTGAAATCGATGATCGCGGAGGATTGTTCGGACTGGGTGCCGAGCACGACGCGCCCGTCCCGTACGAGATCCAGCGTGTCGGGGAGGGCGTCGAGCTGCGCCGCACTGAGCGAGTCGAGTGACTCGACGAGTGTCGCGAGGTCGCCTCCCATGCCGTCGAACCCGTCGCCCAGTTCGGTCACGACGGTCCGCAGTTCGTCGACCGGGATGCTGCGCGCGAGGCCGTCGACGTTGGACAGCACGTTCTCCACTGGGGTGGGAATCGTCGTCCTCGATCGGTCGATGATCGAGCCGTCCTGGAGGTGAGGGCCCTCGTCGGTGTCAGGCCGCAGGTCCACGTACTGCTCACCGATGGCGGAGCGTGCGGCGACCGCGGCGGAGGTCGCCGCGGAGATCGGATCGGACGAGTCGTCGATCAGCAATTCGACGTCGACCCCCGCGTCGACGAGTGTCAGCGTTCCGACGCGACCCACGGGAATGCCGCGCGATGTCACCTCGGCGTTGGTGAAGATGCCGCCGGAGTCTCTGAGCTGCAGTGTGACCGAGTACTGGCCGACCCCCAGGAGGGACTCCATGCGGACATACGATCCGCCGGCCACGGCGAGAGCGGTCGCGGCGACTGCGAGGACTGTGAGTCTGGCGTAGGTGCTGCGTCCGACGGCGGTCATGCAGCGGTCGCGCGGTCAGCCGCAGGAGGACTGTCCATCACCGTGTCGAGATGTGGAGTGCCGCGGAGTGCTGTCATAGCGCATGTATATCAATGTTATGCCGCTCTCGCAACGCATCCCGATCGTTCACGCGAACCGTGGGTGCTGGACCACGCGTTCGGGCGGGGGGATCGATGCACGCTGACAGGTAACGGCACTCGACCACCGGCACGCGTCACAGCGGCACGATCCCGCCCGCTGGTCGCTCGAACATCAGGGCGTGGAAGGGGGATTGTCGACGGCGAGGCGACGACACTCCAGTGCCGACGCGACGGCGGCCCGGTCACCCGCATTCTCGGGTTCGCTCGCCGGCACGAGGCCGACCCTGCACCCACCGCACGCACGCGCGATGGCCCGGACCCTGACGGGCTCGGGCCATCCACTACCTACCGCAGCTCAGCTCCCGAAAATGTTCCCGAGACCACCGGCAGGTCCCGCAGGCCCGGCAGGTCCGGGAGCCCCGGGAGTGCCCGGTGCGCCTTCGGGCCCGGCAGGTCCCGCAGGCCCGGCAGGTCCCGCAGGCCCGGCAGGTCCGGCAGGTCCGGCGGGTCCCGCAGGTCCGGCAGGTCCGGTGGCGCCGCCGCCACCGAACGCACCCACGATCACCGGCAGATTCGTCACCGAGTACACCTCACCGATGCCCTGGCATGACACGTCCACCGCATACAACCCGTCGACCAACGGCCCTACCGGGAAACTCGGGATGCGCTGTCCCTGAGACAACACGCTCCCGATGAAGATAATGCCGGGACTCGAGTACTGCGCCGACACCCCGTCGATCGAGAAGGTGCAGATGGGCGAGCCGAAGGCAGTGACGACGTTGGCCGTCACCGTGATCTGAATCGCCCCCGAGCCGTCGCCCGGGTCGACCTCCACCGCCGTGAACGTCACATCGTTCGGAGCAGCCGACGCCGACCCCGCACCTACCAGACACAACGGGACCACAGCAGCAGCCCCGACAACAGCACGAACAACACTCCTACGCATCACACGACTCCCCACGTTCACGGCCCCGAGCCTGCCGAGGAAGTCCCTGCCTCCACCGCGGAGTACATCAGTGAACTGCACATATTTTGTGAAAACGTCTGGTGACATCTCGTAAATCCAGACCCGCTCACTGCTGGAGGGAGGAAGCTGCCGTCGGACAGGACGGCCAGTCTCGTGGCCCACCCGGTCTGGAATCGCCGACACCGACGTCCCTGTCGACTCGATATGGACTGTCGAGCCGATCGCCCGCGACATCCACGGCGCGAGGCGTGGCGGGCAGTCACGTGTGCGATGGCAGCCAGGTGGTGATCCGTCGGCGTGCGCGCGCCGGTTGCCTGCGTACTGACCGTCGCCGTGCGACGCTGGCGTACACCAGTCGTCGGGTTAGTCGAAAGGGTTGTGCCGTTGCCTCCTCTGCCTCAGTTCCGGAGTGCGATTCGCGGTCCGTGGTTAACATCGGTGTTCGGCGCCGTTCTCCTGGTGTCGCTGCCGGTGATCACCGTGACCGGGCTGTTGTCCTACATCGCCTACGGTCCCGAGTTCGGACAAGCCCGCCCCGGGGACGTGGGGTGGTTGAGAGTGCCCCAGTTCGACTGGCCGACCGATCCGGCATGGATCTACCGGCTGAACCAGGGCCTGCACGTCACGCTCGGCATCGTCGTCATTCCGTTGGTGCTCGCGAAGTTGTGGTCGGTGATGCCGAAGTTGGTGCAGTGGCCCCCGGTCCGATCCCCGGCGCAGGCGCTCGAGCGACTCAGTCTGCTGATGCTCGTCGGTGGTGTGCTGTTCGAGATCGTCACCGGTGTGCTCAACATCCAGTACGACTACGTCTTCGGTTTCGACTTCTACGCGGCCCACTATTTCGGGGCGTGGGTGTTCATCGCCGGTTTCCTCGCGCACGTAGCCATCAAGGTTCCGGTCATGTGGAGGACTCTCCGGCAGACACCTCTGTCCGACGTGCTCCGGCAACGTAACGACGCAGCCGGCACGGAACCGGTGCGCGAGGAGAGTGCACCGGAGGGCATCTCACGACGCGGAGCCCTCGCACTCGTGGCCGGCGGGAGCGGCCTGCTGGCCGTACTCACCATCGGGCAGACGATCGACGGGCCACTGCGGTCGACTGCACTGCTGCTGCCCCGCGGCCGCTCCTACGGCGACGGACCGAACGACTTTCAGGTCAATCGCACGGCGGTCGCGGCGGGGATCGATCCGGCGTCGACCGGGGATTCGTGGCGTGTGGAGCTGTCGGGGACGACGCGCGTGGTTCTCGACCGAACGGCACTGGAGGCGATGGAGCAGCACACCGCGGTCCTGCCGATCGCGTGCGTCGAGGGGTGGTCGACGACGCAGGAGTGGACCGGGGTGCGGCTGCGGGATCTCGCGGGGCTGACCGGCGTGTCCGGCGGCGCTGCGACGGTTGTGTCGCTGGAACAAGGGGGCGCGTTCGCGCAGGCGACGCTGGCTCAGAACCAAGTGTGGCATCCGGATTCGCTTCTCGCCTTGACCGTCAACGGTGCGGCGCTGTCGCTCGACCACGGCTTTCCGGCACGGGTGATCGTCCCCGGGCTCCCCGGCGTCCACAACACCAAGTGGGTCTCGCGGATCGACTTCGCGGGCGGGGCCGATCGATGAGGCGGCTCTACGGCGCCGGCGTCGCCCATGCGGCCGTCCTGGTCGTGTCCTTCGTCATCGCCGGTGCCGCTGTCCTGACACTCGGGGTGGATGCACTGTGGAACCCGGACAGGTGGTGGCAGTCGATCGCCGTGTGGTTCATCGGTGCGGCGATCCTGCACGACCTCGTTCTGTATCCGCTCTACTCGCTGGCGGATCGTGCGACGCGCCCGACTCGCAACTGGACGGTTCGACAGGTTTCGGTGCGCCAGCACATCCGGGTGCCGGCTCTCGGCGCCGCGCTGACGCTGCTGGTCTTCTTCCCGGGCGTCCTGAACACCGACGACACTGCCATCGTCGCGGCCACGGGCCTGAACCGTGACCCGTATCTCGAGCGGTGGCTGTGGCTCGTGGCGGTCATGGTCGCGATCAGCGTCGCCGTGTTCCTGGTGCGGGTGCTCGCGGCGGTGAGGCGGCCGTCACCTGCGATGCCACGCGTCCACGACCGGACGGATACACAGGGCGCGTAGATGTAGCGCGAAAATGGCTGTGCTACAACGTTCTACGTCCGATCGGGTGAGGTTCCACCATCGCTGCCACGCAGGTGGCCGCGGGAACGATTGCGGTCGAACACCATCCATGGGCCGTGTCGCGGCGAATGTGGAGTAACCATTACCGACGACAAGGAGCTGATATGTTCACCATCCGTAAATCCGTGGCCGCTACTGCGATCGGCGTGATGTCCCTGATTCCGCTGGCCGCCTGCTCGTCCAGTGACGACGGCGGATCGGCAGCGACGACGTCCAGTTCGTCCTCCGCCGCCGCATCGACGTCCACTCAGCCCGAACCTGCCGCGCAGGTCGATGCTTTGACCGGCGTGGACACCGCCGTTGCGCTCGATACCGGCTTCACGGACGCTCTGACCACGCTCGGGTTGACCCCGGGAACCGTGGGCACGGCGACCCTCGCGGATGGATCACTTCGATTCCCGATCACCGGCGGCAATGTCAAGTACTGGACGCCGGGCACGGTCGATCCGTACGTGCAGGGCTCCATCGACCACGAAGGCAGCGGATTGTCGCTGACCGCCGGCGGTACCACGGTGGAGCTGACGAACTTCGTCATCGATCCGGGCACCTCGCTGCTCATGGGTGATGTGACCGTCAACGGTGAGAGCGCCGCCACCGACGCCGTGCTGTTCGATCTCGACGGCCGCACGCTCGAGCCGCTGGCCACCGGCCCGAACAACACCGCGATTCTGCAGGGCACGACCGTGCATATCTCCGAGACCGCCGCCGGCCTGCTGAACGAGACGTTCAAGACCGACGCCGTCACCCCGGGACTGCTCGTGGGAGTCGCCACGATCACCGTCAACACGCAGTAACGAGGCACTGCCTCCTACCCGGCCCACATCGACACCGATGTGGGCCGGATCGTGTCGACGAGTCGGGCGACGGCCCCTGAACGTGGAAAACGACTGAACGCGACGTTTGTCGCCGACGTCCACCGGGAATGGACAACCATCCACATCGAGGAAGTGCCGGACCAGTCGGGGTCTGTAGAAGGGACAAGCGTGACAGCGACTTCGGCGGGCGAGGCCCCTGACAATTTCGATGTTCTGTTCGACACTGCCTCAACCGGTACCGCGTGGTGGGTGCGGCACCGGGACGGCCGACGGAACTTGTTACCGGTCGGACGTTGGCTCGGCGGCGAGCACGCGGACGCGGACGACCGTGCAGTGGACGAGACGTTGCTTGCCCTTTGTCGCGGGCGCACGATCGATCTCGCGTGCGGGCCGGGCCGCTTGGTCGAGGAACTGCGCCGACGGGGAGTGTCGGCCATGGGCGTGGACACGTCCCCGGCAGCTGTCGCGCTGGTCCGTGAACGCGGCGCCAAGGCCGAGCTGGCCGACATCTTCGACATCGTTCCACACGAGGGGCATTGGGACACCGTGCTTCTCGTCGACGGGAACATCGGCATCGGAGGGGATCCCGGCCGTGTCATCGGTCGTGCGCACGACATCGCCTGTGAGAGCGGAACGGTTCACGTCGAAGTGGCAACCCCCGGAACGGGACTTGTTGCCGAATGTCTGCGTATCGAGAGCGACGAGACTGCGGGGCCGTGGTACGACTGGGCGCGCATCGATGCGGAGACACTGGCGCCGCTCGCTGCGGCACAAGGGTTGGTGCCGGTCGGCGTGACCGCGATCGCGGGTCGGCATTTCGCTCACTTCGTCAAACCCCCGTACGGTTCGGCCCCCGAGACTTCCGAGTGAGCGGCCCGACCGCGATGGATCGGCGGCGCGGGTGGGTTCCTCGAGTTCCGGAACTGATCGGCGCACTCCTCGCGGCCGCACTGGTCGTCGCGGCAGTGGTCGTGGCGCGGCGGGAGAACGCCGTCGTCACTCCGCTGATCGACGGCATGGGCTTCGACTTCGACGATTTCGCGTCGCTCGCGCCGCTGTTCGGGCGGGTGGGCGCTCATGTGGGCCCGGGTACCCCGGTCGCGGTGATCGTCGGCGTCCTGGTGGTGATCCTCGGCCCGTCCGTGGCGGCACGCATGTCGTGGCGGCTCCTGCTCCTCGTGACCTGGGCGACGACCCTTGTCTGGACCGTCGGACTGGCTGCGGTCGACGGCTGGCAGAGAGGGTTCGTCGACAAGTTGACGTCCCGCGACGAGTATCTGTCCGAAGTCGGCGGGATCGACGACATCGGGGCCACGCTGCGTGGGTTTTCCGACCGGATCGTCGACGGCCAGGCGGACTCGTGGGCCACGCACGTCTCCGGCCATCCCCCCGGCGCCATCCTGACGTTCGTGTGGTTGGACCGCATCGGACTCGGTGGAGGCGCGGCGGCCGCATGGTTGTGTGTGATCGTCGGGTCGTCTGCCGCCGTGGCCACGGTTGTCGCTGTGGCGGCGCTCGTCGACCGCGACACGGCTCGACGGTTGATCCCGTTCGCCGTGATCGCTCCCAGCGCGATCTGGATCGGTGTCTCCGCGGACGGATTCTTCACCGGTGTGTCTGCCTGGGGCATCGCCTTTCTGGCCGTCGCAGCAGCCGGTCGACGACCTCGGCACGATGCCGAGGCCGTCGCGGCGGGTCTCCTGCTCGGGTTCTCGGTCTACCTGAACTACGGCCTCGCTCTGATGGGACTGCCGGCTCTGGCGGTCCTGATCGCCTCTCGCCGCGTGCGGCCACTGGTACCGGCGATCGGCGGCGCCCTCGTCGTCGCCGGCCTCTTCACCGCGTCGGGCTTCTGGTGGTTCGACGGGTATGTGGCCGTCCAGGAACGGTATTGGCAGGGAATCGCGTCCGCACGTCCGTTCCAGTACTGGAGCTGGGGCAACATCGCGGCTCTGGTCTGCGCCGTGGGACTCGCGGTGCCCGCCGCCCTGTCACGCGTGGTGTCACTGCCGCGTGTGCGACGTGCCGAGCCTGTGACTCTGCTCGTGGTGGCCGCTCTGCTGGCGGTGGCTTTCGCGGACCTGAGCAGGCTGAGCAAGGCGGAGACGGAACGCATCTGGCTGCCGTTCCAGGTGTGGATGACGGTTGCCACTGTCGCGATCGGGGACCGCTCGGTGCGCTTCTGGCTGGCAGCGCAAGTCGTGCTGGCATTGGCGATCAACCATCTGACGTACACGAACTGGTGAGCGACCCGCCCCCCCTCGATCGACACGACAAGGAGAAAACGATGCACGTGTTACTCACCGGCGCGGCCGGTTTCATCGGTGAACACATTCACGAAGCACTACTGGCGGCCGACCACGACGTGACGGCTGTCGACGCGTTCCTACCCTCGGCGCACGGCTCGACGCCACTGCACGCGCCGAACGTCACGACGGTCGACGTCCGCGACCCCGGCGCTCTGGACGATGTCATGGCGGGGGTCGACGTGGTGTGTCACCAGGCCGCCGTCGTCGGAGCCGGCGTCAGCACTGCGGACGCACCCGCATACGCCAGCCACAACGACCTGGGTACTGCCGAAGTACTTGCTGCGATGGCCCGAGCCGAGTGTCGGAAGCTGGTTCTCGCGTCATCGATGGTCGTCTACGGCGAAGGTCGCTACCGCTGCCCCGTGCACGGTGTCGTCCGTCCGCGCCCCCGGAACCCGTCGGATCTGCGGAACGGGGTCTTCGATGCGAAGTGCCCGGAGGGTGACGAGCCGGTGACGTGGGAGACGGTGGACGAGGACGCTCCGCTCGAGCCCCGAAGTCTCTATGCAGCAAGCAAACTCGCGCAGGAGAACTATGCACTCGCCTGGTCGCTGGCGACGGGCGGATCGGTCACGGCGCTGCGCTACCACAACGTCTACGGTGACCGAATGCCGCGTGACACACCGTATTCCGGTGTCGCCGCGATGTTCCGCTCATCGCTCGAGGGCGGTGAATCACCGACTGTGTACGAGGACGGTGGGCAGATGCGAGATTTCGTCGATGTCCGGGACGTCGCCGCCGCCAACCTTGCCGCCGTCGAGCACGACGGAGCGGGGTTCGTGGCCTGCAACGTCTGTTCGGGACACCCGATCTCGATCGGTGATGTGGCCCGCATTCTGTGTCGTGCACACGGCGGCGGCATCGAGCCGAAGGTGACGGGTCAGTTCCGTCCCGGCGACGTGCGGCACATCGTTGCCGGTGCCGATCGGGCCGACGAGATTCTCGGATTCCGAGCTGCCGTCGGTCCGGACGAGGGCCTGACGCGGTTCGCGTCGGCACCGCTTCGGGCGGCATCCGATGGCTCGGCCCCGGTGGTGTGACGATGATCGATCCTTCCGATGTCACGGTCGTACTCCCGTGCCGCAACGAGGCGCAATCTCTTCCCGATGTTCTCGACGCCGTGCCCGACGGCTATCACCGTCTGGTCGTCGACAACGGCTCCACCGACGGCACTGCGGACGTGGCCCGCGCGCACGGGGCGCACGTGGTCGTCGAGGCTGTTCCCGGGTACGGCTCCGCCGTGCACGCCGGAATCACCGCTGCCCGAACGACCGTCGTGGCTGTCATGGACGGGGACGGGTCGATGGACCCGCGCGAGCTGCCCGGTCTCGTCGCAGCGTTGGACTCCGCCCAACTCGTCGTCGGTCGGCGCCGCCCGGTGCACCGCAGTGGCTCTCCGTGGCACGCCCGCCTCGGCAACAAGGCCATCGCCTGGCGTCTGCGCAGACGGCTGAAGATCGACGTCCACGACATCGGCGCTCTTCGGGTGGCACGCCGCGAGGATCTGCTCTCGCTCGACGTCCCGGACCGACGCTCCGGTTACCCGCTGCAGCTGCTGGTTCTCGCCGCTCGGGCAGGGTGGACAGTGGTCGAGCACGACATCACCTACCGCCCGCGTACCGGGGGAGTGTCGAAGGTGTCGGGGTCGGTTCGCGGCACGGTGGTGGCCGTCTGGGATTTCGCGAAGGTGATTCCATGATGGATGCGACGCTGCTCGTCATCGCGAAAGCGCCGGTACCCGGCTTCGCCAAGACTCGTCTGATGGCCGCCATGACCGCCGAGGACGCCGCGTCGGTGGCGGCTGCGGCGCTGCTCGACACGCTTGCCGCGGCAAGGCAGGCTCCTTTTGCCCGGCGGGTGGTCGCGATGACCGGCGACCTGGCCGAGGCGATGCGCAGCGACGAGATCCGAAAGTCACTGGCCTACTTCGACGTCATCGACCAGCGCGGGGACGGATTTGCGGAACGGCTGATCCACGCGCATCACGACGCCGCCGGATCCGGTCCCGTCGTGCAGATAGGCATGGACACACCGCAGGTCGACCCCGCGATGCTCACCGACATCGGTGAGGCTCTGGCACCGTCGTCGGCGATCCTGGGCCGTGCCGAGGACGGAGGGTGGTGGGTGCTCGGACTGCACGACGCATCCGATGCGCAGGCGCTGCGAGCAGTGGAGATGTCCACCGACCGCACCGGGGACGACACCCGGGACGCCCTGCAGCGCTGCGGCCTCGTCGTCGGTGCAGCTCCGACTCTGCGTGACGCGGACGAACTCGTCGATCTCGACCCGATCGCACGACAGTGCCACCCGAACAGTGAGTTCGCCCGATGCGTGGCTGCGCTCCCCGTTTCGAGGCCGACGGGAGAGATGCTCTGACTACGACATCCGGAACCCGGAGTGTGCTGTTCCGCTTCTACCTCGTCGGGGCTGCGAGCGCCGTCGCGTACGTTCTGTTGTTTCTGGTGTTCCGAGTCGTCATGTCGTCCCAGGCCGCGAACGTGCTCGCGCTCCTGGTCTCTACGCTCGCCAACACCGCGATCAACCGCCGGTTCACCTTCGGAATCCGTGGAACCGATGCGATCGTTCGCCAGTACGTGCAAGGGCTCGTCGTCTTCGCCCTCGGGCTGGCGGTCACCAGCGGCTCGTTGGTACTCCTCCACAGGTGGGTACCCGATGCATCGCGAGCAGTCGAGGTGTCCGTCCTGGTGGCCGCGAACCTCGTGGCCACGGTCGTGCGCTTCGTCGGGTTGCGCCGGGTGTTCACCGAACACCGATCGTGAACGTCGCGCAGGCACGTGTCACGACGCGTCGACACTGTCGGCCGGGATGATCTGCAGGCTCGAGTCCGCGCCGGGGTCACTGCCTGTCACCAACACGTTTCCCGTTCGTGGATCCACGGCAACGGAATTGGCCTGACGAACCGTCGGCAAGTCGACCACGATCCGCGGCGATGCCGGCTCGGCCACATCGACGACACGAAGGATGTTGCTCTCGGTCAGCGTGATCAGAAGGAGCTTCCGATCGGCGTCGTAGGCGAGCCCGTAAGGATTGCCGGGTGCGTCGATGCGAGCGACCTCGCTGATGTCGGGAGTGATGCGTTCGAGGTATACCGCGCCACCGTCGGTGTCGGCGAAGGCAGCGAGGTCGGGGCCGAGCGATGTCGCATGCGTCAGTTTGGTCCCCAACGGTCCCTGCGCGACGAGCTTCTGGTCCGGCCCGCTGTAGATCCAGATCCCGTTGCCCTGCACGTCTGCGACAGCTGCGTAATTGCCGACGGCTGCAACGCCGCCCGGTTGCACGGGACCGGCGGGGAGAGATGCGATCACGACACCGTTGCGTACGAAGACGACTCCGCCGCCCATCTCGTTGGTCACGACGGTCGCGCCGTCGGCGGTTACCACGGCATCGTGCGGTTGCCGTCCGACGCCCCGGGTGGTGGAGAGCGTCGCTCCGTTCGCCGGATCGACCAGGAGCAGTTCGTCACTGGACTCGAGGGGCGCGAGTACCGGTCCGTCCGGGCCGGCGAGGGAGAGGTGTCGCGGCGCACCGACCGTCGGCACGAACGATCGCTCGACTCCGGTCGCCGCGTCGAGCAGCCTCAGGCCATCGGGTTCACGCACTGCGGCGACGGCGATGCCGGACGACGTGACGACGATTCCCTCGGGTGCGCCCGGAAGCGGAACGACGGTGCCGATCGGATCCTGCGCTGCGGGCGCCCTAGCCGGTTCGGCGGCGGGCGTCTGCGTCGGCGCAGGTGCAGTGTCGTCGGTGGAACAGCCGGCGACGAGAGCCAGTACCGACAAGGCGACGACGATGCGTTTCACGGTGAACCACCGAACTTCTCTAGTGCGCCCAGGCGCGTTCGTCGTATGCGTACCCAGCACGTTCACGCGGGAAACCCGAGCCGAGCTCCCACGAGCACAGCCGAGCTCGAGTCTGTCGGAATCGGTGCACATAGCCGGGCTGATAGCGTCGATCGTCTCCACGCTTCATCGCACGAGGGGAACGACGAGACGATGACGGGCACACTCACCTGGCACGACGACATCAGTCCGCAAGCACGCGTTCTGTCGGCGGCGATGAAGGCGGTCCTCAAGCCGACCCTGAGTATGTGGCCGCTCACCGACGGCGGTATCAAGGCCATCGGGCACCTCGATCGCGTCGTCGACCGACTGCCGAAACCGCCTCGCGTCACGATCGACCAGGTGGTTCTCGGTGGTGTGCCCTGCGAGAAGACGACACATCCTCGGACGGCCACCGGCTCTCTGGCCGGTGCGACGGTTCTCTACTTTCACGGCGGCGGCTTCGTCTTCTGCGGACTGGCGACCCACCGCGGTGCGTGTGCCATGATCGCCGCCCGTGCGGGTGTTCCGGTGTACTCCGTGGAGTACCGGCAGATTCCGTACGGCGGCATCGGCACGTCGATCTTCGATGCCATGGCCGCCTACCGCGCCGCGTCGGCGACGGTGGCCGATCCGTCGAAGATCATCGTGGCGGGAGACTCGGCCGGCGGTTACCTCGCGATGAAAGTCGCCGAACTGGCTGCGCTGGAAGGGTTGACACCACCCGCGGCCGTTCTGGGATTCTCGCCGTTGCTCAATCTGGACCTGAGGAGCCATTCCCGTGCGTTCATGAAGCGGGACGCGTATCTGCCGATGAAACAGGTTCTCGCGCTGGAGGATCGTTGGATGAACGGGCCGGACGCCATCCCGGGCGCAGCGTCTCCGATCGATGCCGATCCATCGGTGTTTCCGCCGGTCTTCCTGTCCTCGGCGCAGTACGAGTTGATGCGCCCGGACGTGGAGGCGATGACGCGCAAGCTCGAGGACGCCGGCCGGATCGTCGAGACCCATGTGTGGCGGGGTCAGGTGCACGCATTTCCCGTGTTGGCAGGCGTACTTCCGGAAGGCCGCGAGACGCTGCAGTGCGCGGTGGACTTCGCTGCGCGCCACCTCTGAGCCGTTCAGACGATTCCACCCGAGCTGGTCGTCGCTCCCGCGTGGTGCACTCGCACGGCTCGGTTGTCGAATGTCCCGACCCATCGCACGGATACTGGCCACACTCCACATCGGTGGTGCCCGTCTCGGACCGATACTTGTCCCGTGACCGACATCGATGTCTCCGCACTGCCTCGCTACAGCAGGACCGGCCGGGGAGCGCCCATGCTCCTGATTCACGGGATCGGGCATCGACATAAGATGTGGGACCCCGTGATTCCGACACTGGCTGATCACTTCGACACCGTCGCGATCGATCTCCCGGGCTTCGGAGAGAGCGATCCCCTCGGCGACGGTGACGCACCCACGCCGGCGCGACTGGCTGACCGGGTGGAGCTGGTGATGGACGAACTGGGCTGGGACAGTGCGCACCTCGTGGGCAATTCGCTCGGCGGGTGGCTCTCGTTGGAGCTCGCGCGCCGTGGTCGGGCGACGTCCGTGTGTGCGCTCATGCCCGCCGGGCTGTGGCGCTCGACGGGCGGCACAGCCCGTGTGCGTCGGCAGGTGCTCTTCTCCGTGTGGGTGCACGGGTCTCGCGTTCCGGGTGCGGGGTTCCTCCTGCGCCGGCCACTGCTGCGGACCGTCGCCTTGTTCGGGCTGTTCGGCCGTCCGTGGCGCATCCCGTCGGTGGTGGCAGCCGACGATGCACGCAACCTCGCCACGTGCGACTTCGACCGCACGATGTCGGCCCTCGAGGGCACCCGCTTCGGCGGCGGAGACGAGATCGATGTCCCGATCACCGTGGTCTACGGGGGCAGAGACCCGCTCATCCGTGCAGCGGAGACGGACCTCGACGGGCTGCCGTCCCTCGCCGCCGTCATCGTGCACGAGCATCTGGGGCACGTTCCCACGTGGGACGATCCTGATCTCGTGGCGGCTGTGATCCGGGGTTCGACCACGGCGTCGTGAGCACACGTGGGAACGCCACGCTTTCGGTAGACGCTCACGCCCGCGACGCCAGGTAGTCGTCCACCGTCGTCGGGGCGCGGGGGTCGTCCCCCGCCGCGGCGACGCGTCCTGCAGAGAACGCGTGGTGCATCTCGACCTGCAATCTCGCTGCATCGTCGGAGAATCCGACCTGGAGTAGCTGGGTGATCGTCTCCTCGTCGGGGAGCTGCTGGTAGGGGAGATGGCCGATGCCCTGTGCTCGGCCGACCGCGGCGGCGACGTCCATCAGGGTGAGATCGACTGCGGTCCTGATCTCGCGGATGGTGGTGCCCTGGTGCTCGGGTTCCTCGACTGCGTCGGCCGCGGCTGCGCCGACGTCTCCGGCCGCCACCATCGGCAGGGGCACGTCGGGGGCGATGGAGTCCTGGAGTGCCCCGATGTGGCGAAGGTGGGGCAGGACGGGGTCGAGATTGTCGAAGAAGTAGCCGGGGCGGAGAAGGACGAGATCGGTCTCGAGGGCGGTGAGTCGCTGCTCCTGAGCGTGCAGTGCGGTGAGGAATCCGGTCCCGTGCTCGAGTTCGGCGCCGAGAGAACTGAGTGCGACGACGCGTGGCACCCGTGCTCGTCGGAGTGCGTCGGTGATGGAGGACCCGATGTCGTCCATGTGTGCTCGGACGTCGGGTGCTGTGGGGTCGAACGGGACGAGGACGTAGGCCGCGTCCACGCCGGTGAACGCGGTGGTGAGGAAGTCGGTGTCGGTCAGGTCGCCCGTGTGCGTGGTGGCAGCCGGGTGTGGGTGGGGCCGTGCGGTGCGCGCGACACGGCGTACTTTCCATCCGCGGCCGAGGAGCGTGTCGGTGAGGCGTCGTCCGGTTCGGCCGGTGGCGCCGAGAACAGTGATGGTTCGTTGTGTGGTCACGATATTCACGGTGCCGGGTTCGTGGTGGACAATGAATACCGTGGAGTCCACCGTTGATGATCGATCGTCCAGGATGTGGCGCGGTGACGATGCGCTCGGCGACGCCCTGCACTCGCTGCGGATGCGTGGGGTGTTCTACGTTCGATCGGAACTGACGGCTCCCTGGGGTCTCGACATCCCCGCGATGGAGGACTGCCTGTGGTTTCACGCACCGGTGGTGGGATCGTGCCTGCTCGAGCTGCCGGGGACGGACCCTCGGCTGGTGGGCGAGGGTGAGTGCGTGCTGGTCCCGCACGGTCGAGGCCACCGAGTGGTGGACGATCCGTCATCCCTGTCGGTGTCGATGTACGACCCGGAGCCCGAGTGGATCTCGGACCGCTTCATCGTTCTCGAGCACGGCGGCGGGGGCGAGCGGGCCGTGTTGATCTGTGGCGCCGTGAAGTTCGATCATCCGACTGCCCGCTCACTCCTCGACGTGCTGCCCGATGTGCTGGTGGGTGATCGCGGGTCTGCGGTCTCGGCCGCGGTACTGGAACTGCTCGCGAACGAGGCCGCTGCCCGCCGGCCGGGTGGGGAGGCCGTGGTGACGCGGCTTGCCGACATCCTGATCATCGATCTCGTCCGAGCGTGGCTCCGAGAGGAGGGCGCTGAGATCGGCGGCTGGCTGGGGGCGTTGCGCGACAGACAGATCGGTGCCGCGGTCATCGCGATGCATCGGCATCCGGAGCGGCCGTGGACGGTGGCGGATCTGGCTCGGACGGCGGCGATGTCTCGATCCGCCTTCGCCGCGCGCTTCACCGCGCTGGTGGGTGAGGCCCCGGTGGTCCACCTGACCCGTCGGCGCATGCAGCTCGCGGCGGCGGAGCTCGCGAGATCGAACGCCACCATCTCCTCGGTCGCGGCCTCGTTCGGATACGGGTCCGACGCGGCGTTCTCGCGAGCATTCACCCGCACCATGGGTCGGTCCCCGTCGTCGATGCGGCATTCAGGGTCGGCGTCGTAGGGGCATCCTGTTGTCCGACATCCCCTCACATCGGACGATGACTCGGAGCGGCACGAACGGAGGCTATGCCTCAGCCTTCCGCGCTGCCACACGGTGGGCGGCATCCTGCACGAACCAATAGGCCACCAGGCCGACGTACACGCCGACGAGCCCGCCGGTCACCCGTACGCCGCGCCGACGAGACAGAGACTCCCACGACACAGACATCGCACACCCTCTCACCGAACACGTCACCGATCCGGTGATTGTCCTCCGAACATGCCGATCAGCACAACGGCTGCGAGTGACGGCGGAACGACCGGTCTGAGTCTCGCTGTCCTGGAGTGCCACCCTCGACCTCTGACGGGCGCCGTGGAGGCTACGCGAGAGTCAGCGCGTCGTGCACGGTCGCGGGCGACCTGCCGAGCAACTGTCCCAGCAGTGGATCGACGCCGGCGAACCAACCGCCGGCTGCAGCGTCGAACATCCCGAGTGTGAAGCGAGCCGCGAATTCCGGCTGCCCCGAGGCGACCCGGGCTGCGATCCAGTCCTCGGGGTCCATCAGGACTCGCCGTACCGTCCGCCCGGCCACGTCGGAGGCGATCGCCGCCACCTCCTCGAAGGTGGGTGCGGACTCGGCGGTCACCGTGACCGGTCCGTCGTACGCGCCGTTCGACGCGATGATCGCCGCCGCAGCCTCCGCCGAATCCGCTCGGGACGTCCACGACACCGGACCGTCGGCCGGAACGGTGATGACACCGGACTCGCGCCATGGGCCCGTCGACCAGGCCAGGCTGTGGGCGTAGAAGCCGTTGCGCAGCGAGGTCCACGGCAGGCCGGAACCCGCCAGCAGCCGCTCCGTCGCCGCGTGGTCTCGACCCGGACCGAATGGCGTGTCGTCCGCGGCCCCCTGATGACTCGTGTACAGGATTCGCCCCACGCCCGCGGTGACGGCCGCGTCGATCGCGTTGCGGTGCAGGGAGACTGCGTCGGCCCTCGGATCACTGGACGAGACGAGCAGCAGCTGATCGGCATTCGCGAACGCGTCCGCCAGCGACGCCGGGTCTGCGTAGTCGCCGTGGCGCACCTCGATTCCGAGATCGGCGAAGCGTCGGGCCCTGGACGCGTCTCTGACCGCCACCGCGATCTCCGAAGCGGGGCGATGTCTGAGCAGGTGGTCGACAGTGGCGCCGTTCAGCGCGCCGGTGGCGCCGGTGATGACGATCATGAGTGCCTCAGTTTCGTTGGTATCGCACCGGTGTTATCGATGGAAACGCGACGGTATCACGGAACTGTTATCGTTGGAACGTGATCAAGCCGACCAGCACTCGAGACGACGTCCGGGCGCGGATCATCGAGGTCGCGGCCGCCCTGCTGCGCGATCACGGCGTGGCCGCAGTGACCACTCGTGGGGTTGCCGAGGGTGCCGACGTACAGCCCCCGACGATCTATCGACTGTTCGGCGACAAGGACGGTCTCCTGGAATCCGTCGCAGAACATGTTCTGGCCGAGCATGTCTCGATGAAGAAACGCATCACCGAGACGGCCGCGTCGCAGGGCGTGGATCCCCTCGTGGACCTGCGCGAAGGGTGGCTGACGCAGGTCGAGTTCGGCATCGCCAACCCGGAATTGTTCCGGATGATGAACGGCCCGCAGCACCTGACACGATCTCGCGCGGCGCAGGCCGGCATGGACGTCCTCCGGGCTCGGATACACAGGGTCGCCGAGACGGGCCGACTGCGGGTGAGCGAACAACGGGCGCTCGGACTCGTCCAGGCAGCGGGTGTGGGCACGATCTCGGTGCTTCTCGCGACTCCGGCCGAGGACCGCGACGACGAGTTGGCCGACGCGATGTTCGATGCCGTCATGCGGCAGATCCTCACCGACCCGCCCGACCGCGAGCAGGACGACCACGCCGCCGCCGCGGTCGCTTTTCGTGCGATCACGCCGGCGTTGGACACGTTGAGCGCCGCCGAGCGCGCGGTCATGGTCGAGTGGCTCGATCGGGTGATCGCCGGACTCTGACACTCGACTCGCCGTTCTCGTCGAGGTCGTTCACAGCGGACTGCACGGACCGCGTGGTTTGTGACAAAGTACGAACAACGACGAGTTCGAGGGGTATCCGTGACACCACTGTTGAACGCTCCTGCACATCGACATCGAGTACCGGTCGAACATCGTGTGCTGGGTCTCGACCGTCGAACGTGGCCACCGGCGCTCGTCGTGCTCGCTGTGTTCCTGGTCTTCACCGTGGTGGTTCCGCGCATCGACGCTGCCCTCGACTGGGACGACCCCGTTCTGGCAGGGCAGCAGCTTGCACTCACCGACACCCTCGTCTTCACCCCCGTCGCCGGTTACGACGTCGAGTCCGGCTTCCGTGTCGGAGACGGAGGCACGTTCGGCGATGCCACCCTCGCCGGGGCCGGCATCACCTTCCAGGTGTCGACAGACTCGTACGACGGCACTCCCGATCAGCTGCTCGACCAGGTGCAGAAGGTCACGTCCCGGACGTACGACCCCACCTTCCGGGTCGACGGGAACAGGGCCACTCTCACCACGGCGGCCGGCGAGACCGGAGTCGCGCAGCCCTACAACAGCGTGCGAAGCGACGGGGTGATCGCGGCCTTCGTTCTCGGCGGCACAGGGGTCGACATCACTGCCTACGGGCCACCCACCCAGATGACCGCAGCCCTCGACGACGTCCGAGCGATGATCGCGAGCATCCGTACCGTGGACGGGGACGACGCATGAGCACTGTCGACCCCCGCACGTCTCCCGAGACGGTCGGCACGGAAGCTGGTCAGCGCCGAGCGGAAGCAGTCGAGATCTCCGGGTGGGGTGCGAGATTCCGCTTCGTGCAGCCTCACAACCTCTCCTTCTGGGTCTACCTGGCGCTGACCGCCATAGGTGCGTTCCAGGCGTGGGCGTTCTTCGCACCCGACGCCGGGTTCTACGCCGAAGGGTTCGCGGTCGCAGCGGTGCTGTGCGGGTTGTGCGGACTCGCGTGGCTTGTCTGGTTCCATCACATCGACCGGTGGGAGCGGCAACCAGGCGGGCTCGTGGTCGCTGCCCTCGTGTGGGGCGCTGTCCCGGCAACGTTCGCCTTTGCGATGACCGTCAACACGGCGATGCTCGGCATCTACCCCAAGCTGTTCGGTCAGGAATGGAGCGCGAACTGGGCGGCAGGTGCGACGGCACCGTTCACCGAGGAAGCGGCCAAACTCTGTGGTTTCCTGCTCCTGATGAGCCTCGCCCCGCGTCTCATCCGCACCGCGAACGACGGCCTCATCGTCGGAGCGCTCATCGGGCTCGGATTCGCCGTGTTCGAGGACTTCCTCTACGCGGCGAGTTCCACTGCTCGGGCATTCGGCACCGATCCCGTGGGCAACGCGGTGCACATGTCCGTCGTACGCATCGCCGTCAGCTTCGCCTCCCACCCTCTGTTCAGTGCCCTCGTCTGCACCGGAGCCGTCTATCTGATCGGGACGGCAGCGCAACCCCGGCGGGTCTGGCGTGGTGCGGCCTTCGTCGTCGCCGGCATGTTCCTCCACTTCACGTGGGACGACGCCGGCGGTCTCGGTGGCGGCGGTCTGGGAAACTTCGTGGTGATCCTGGCGTCGGTCGTCATCGGGTTCACGGTTCTGACCATCGCGTTCCGCCGGGCCGCACCGCGTGAGTATAAGTTCGTCCGCGACATCCTCGACCCGGAAGTCGAGGCCGGTGTCGTCACCGATGCCGAGGTCGACGGTGTGCTGGACACGAAGGCCCGCAAGGCATTCGTGAAGTCCGCGCCCACTCGGAAGGCCCGACGAGCCCGCAAGCATCTGCGTCGCGCCGTTCTGGACCTGGCGCACGACGTCGCCCGCGAGAAGGGGGAGGACACCGAGTCCGTACGCCACTCTCGCAGCGAGGTCGAGCGGTTACGAGCAGTGGCCGGGTGATCGACAGCCGACCTTCTGGACCACGACTGTTCCCGGTGTGGGTCAGCGCACCACCTCCACCCGAGCATCGAAGTCGAACCTGTTGATCGCTCCGATTCCCGTTGCCGTCTCGGTGCCCATCAGGAACGCGATGGGTGAATTCGGTTCGGCGGTCACGTGCCCGAGCCCGGCCTGTGCCGTCGGCCGATGGACAGTCAGGCGTAGGGCTGTTCTGCTGCTCTCGGTGTCCTTCCAGATGCTGACCTCCCCGAGAGGGGACGGCACGCGAGGAACGGGCGCCTGGTCCACGATCCGCACGGGGCCGCCATCCGAGACGCCTCCGAACGCGTCGGCAGTGGCACCGACTCCCGGCACCAATGCGATGTCGAATCCGGCCTCCCGCATCAAGTCGTAGATCTGCTGGTTGTCTGTGACCTGCTCGACGGCGTAGAAGTGGTATCCCGGCCGAGCATCCTTGCGGTCGACGGAGAGGACGCGCTCACCGAAGGCGACGGGACCGTCGACGGGGACGCCGCCGATGGTCCCGCCCTGGCAGGTCTCGACACCCATCAGGAGCGATGAATTACCCGGAATGCCGGGGCCACCGGGCAATCCGATGAAGGACGAGGAGGTGTAGCCGTCCGGCAGTGCGGCGGCTGCGCGATCGGGTGGCACCGAGACGATGGCGGACACCTCGACGCAGTCTCGAAGCTGGAAGCTGCCCAGAACATCGTTCGGTGTGGCGGACGCGGACGGGGCGACCGCCGAGATCACCGCGAGCGCGAGTCCTGTAGTGAACGTGACGGCGGCGGATCGCCTGCCTGCCGGGTGTGTGTGCATCGGATGTCTCCCTGGAATCGTAGGCGTCAGTTCAGGGCGACGAGCTCATGAAGTGTTCGGCCCGTTCGGGTTTCGGTGACCCCGTCACGTACGACGGTCAGTTCGAACGTCGAGTCGAAGCGGAAGTACCCGGGGTGTCCGACGAGGCTGTAGAGCAACGGGCGGAACATACGATGGCCGGCGATGGGAACGTCGTCCAGCAGGTCGTGGGCGTGCACGACGTTCTGGACGGTCAGCAGGAGGGACACCTGTCCCGGTACCTCGATGCGGAGCCACGCGGGGTACGACCGATTGGCGATCTCGTTGAACACCATCGGCCCCTCGGTGACGTCCGCTTCGCCGGAGCTCAGGACGATCTCGCCCTTGTACGCCAACATCAGTGGGCGACTCTCGTGGGCACCGAGCCGAGCCTGCGTCTTGACCAAGGCATAGAGCAAGGAATAGTCGTCGTCGTACAGTCGGCCCCAGTGCCAGCGGTCGATGACGCGCTTCATGTCGCCCGCGCCCCAGTTGTGGTCCGCGTAGCCGCGCCCGGTGACGGCAGTGGTTCTTCCGGCGATGGTGATGGATCCCTCGACCCGCGCACGCGGCGCGGCGACGACCCAGCCGAAGACGTCGGTGCCTCCGAACAACGTCTCTCCCTCGCCGGGCATCCAGCTCGGAAGTTCGTTGTGGAAGCGGAGATCGAAGGTGACGTCCTCCTCCGACAGGTAGAGGTGATGGATGGGGAGCCCGTCTGCGGGGAACTCCGCCCATGCGTGGTTCGGCCCCACGACGACGTCGCAGGCGGCGATCGACGCGGTGGCGTCCTTCTTGGAGTGGCGGACGGAAATCTGTCGGCGTGAGCCGTCGGGTGCGTAGATCAGGATCTCCACGCTCGGTTTCGCCACCAGCGCAGGCTCTTCGGGTCGGCGCAGGTTGAGGAATCCGATGATGGTGTGACCGTCGTCGAGGTGGGCGTCGAAGTACCAGTGCTCGAAGCCCGATCGGCTACCCGGCACAGGATGGGCCGCGTTGTGGCGCGGGTGGACGTCGGTCAGTCGTGCGTCGCGTCGGCCGGGGCCGTTCCAGGTCTCGACGATCTCCGGCGCGCTCATGCGGAGAATCCGATGTGAACGGTCTTCTCTTCGGTGTCTCCGTCGAGTCCGGTACGGCCGAGTTCGCGGCCGACTCCGCTCGCACCGCGTCCGCCCCACGGCAGAGCCGGATCCGGCACACCCCACCCGTTCACCCACACGGTGCCCACGCGAAGTTGCTCGACGACGGAGTGCACTCGGGAGATGTTCTCCGAGTACACCATCGCATTCAGCCCGTACTGCGTGTCGTTGGCGATCGCGACGGCCTCCTCGGTGGACGAGAAGCTGATGACGGTGGCGACGGGACCGAAGATCTCCTCCCTGGCGATGGTCAGGTCGTTGTGTCCGCGGAAGACGGTGGGCTGCACGAACTGTCCCGGTCCCTCGATCCGCCGCCCACCGGTGATCAGCTCTGCGCCCTCGGTGACACCAGAGTCGATGTAGCCCATGATGCGATCGAGCTGACGTTCGTTGACGATGGTGCCCATCGTGCTGGTGTCGTCGAACGGGTCTCCGATCACGGCAGCGTCGGCCGCCGCGACCAGTCCCTCGACGACACGATCGACGACGGACTCGTGTGCGAGAACGCGCGTGCCCGCGGCACACACCTGGCCCTGGTGATAGAAGTTGCCCATCGCGATCCACGGCATCGCCGCGTCGAGGTCGGCGTCCTCGAAGATCAGTTGGGGTGCCTTACCCCCCAGTTCGAGGACGATCTTGCGGAACGTGGTGCCCGCGACCGCCTGGATCTGGCGGCCGACACGGGGACTGCCGGTGAAGGACACCTTGTCCACACCGGGATGGCCGGCCAAGGCGGCACCGGCGGTCACGCCCAGACCGGTGACCACGTTGAGCACACCCGGCGGTAGGCCGGCTTCTGCACACAGATCCGCGAGGTGCAACGTGGACAGGGACGCGTCCTCCGCGGGCTTGATCACCACCGTGTTCCCTGCGGCGAGTGCGGGTGCCAGCTTCCACGCGGCGATCAACAGCGGGTTGTTCCACGGCGTGATCGCGGCGACGACACCGAGAGGCTGCCGGACGGTGTAGCCGAACCGGCGTTGCGGTCCGAAGTCCGGCAGCATGACGGTGGTTCCGGAGATCTTGTCCGCCCACCCAGCGAAGTGCCGGAACACCGCGGCAGCGGCCGGGATGTCGCCGTTCACGGAGTCGCGGAACAGCTTGCCCATCTCGACTGCTTCGAGTGCGGCGAGGGTCTCGCAGTCGCGATCGATCAGATCCGCGATCGTGAGAAGGATCCTCGTACGTTCCGGGCCGCTGACGCGCGACCAGTCACCGTCGAACTGCGCACGTGCAGCGCGCACGGCCCGGTCGACGTCGGCCTCGGCGCCGGCAGCGACGGAGGTGACGAGAGCACCCGTGGTCGGATCGATGCTGTCGTAGGTCTGCCCACCGGAGGCAGCCTGCGAGACGCCGCCGATACGCAGCAGCGGATCGGGCAGGGCGACAGAGGGACGGGTGGGGGTGCTCGCGGTCATGGCTGCTCCGGGTTGCTGGGAGTGAGGGGAGATGTGAAATGGCGCTGCAGTCCGGCCCACGAGGAGTCGTAGTCCGGCTGGCGATGCGGCGCGTCGTGGGCGAGTGGGGTGACGAGCAGGGGGAGCCGCGTCTCGAACATGAACGGCAACGATCCTTCGAGCTTCTGCGGTGCCAGGTCGGCCGCGGTGGCGAGGTCGAAGGTCTCCTGGTCCGGTCCGTGCGCACCCCACATGTTGTGCAGACTTGCACCCCCGGGCAGGAAGCCTTCCGCCTTGGAATCGTGTTGCCCTCGGACCAGTCCCATGAACTCGGTCATGACGTTGCGATGGAAGTGCGGGGGCCGGAACGTGTGCTCGGCGACGTTCCAGCGCGGCGGGAAGATGGCGAGATCCACATTCGCCTGTCCCGGCCGTTCGGAGGGCGACGTCAGGAGCGTGAAGATCGACGGGTCGGGGTGGTCCCACCCGAGTGTCCCCATGACGTTGAAGTCGGCGGTGTCGTACTTGTACACACCGTGATTGCCGTGCCAGGCCACCACGTCGAGAGGCGAGTGGTCCAGCTCTGTCGCGAAGAGTCGGCCGCCGAACTTCTGGATCTTCTCGACGGGTCGGTCGTCGTCCTCGAATGCTGCGACGGTGTAGTGGAAGTCCCGCGCGTGGGCGAGACCGTTCGCGCCGATGGGTCCGAGTTCGGGGAGGGTGAAGTAGGACCCGTAGTTCTCGCACACATAGCCCGCGGCATCGTCGTCGAGCAGCACGACTCGGAACGTGATGGCCCGTCCGACGACGGCGATCTCGCCGGGAGCGACGTCGACGATTCCGACCTCGGTGTGTATCCGTAGACGGCCGGACTGGGGAACGATCAGCAATTCTCCGTCCAGGTCTGCAACGTAGCGGTCGGTCATCGATCGTGTCGCGTGGTACAGGTGGATCGCGATGCCGTCACGCTGCAGCACATCACCGTTCGCAGCGATGGTCGTGAGGCCGTCGAGAAAGTCGGCCGCATCGAAGGGTCGGGCCACGGGATTCCACCGAAGCCGGTTCACGTCGAGAACTCCGTCACTCAGCGGCGCGGATCGGAGCGTCGGGTGGTCGATGGGGTGATACCGCGGGTGCGCTGCGCTGGGGCGGATCCGGTACGTCCAGGTGCGTCGGTTGACCTCTCGCGGCTCGGTGAACGCCGTCGCGGACAGTTGCTCCGCGTAGAGGCCGTGGGGCGCTCGCTGCGGCGAGTTCTGACCTCGGGGGAGTGCACCGTCGAGGGCTTCGGACTGGTGTTGGTTGCCGAAGCCGGAAATATACTCGGTCATCGTCGCAGTGCTCCGTTCGCGTCGAATTCGGCCTCGCGGCCGTTCATCTGGTCCCGGTACCACCGGAGTCGTTGTGCCACAGCGACCTTCTCGACGACGGGCGCCACTCCGGGTAGGAATCGTCGGGAGAGCTCGATCGCTGTCAGGAGAGGGAAGCGCAGGAGGATGATCAGGACCCACGGGAACGCCCGAGGCATCGTGTAGTCCGACCGTGTCACCGGACTCATGAAGAGAGCGGTGTAAGCGCCGTGAATGCCGTAGTTGTACCGCGCGCGGAGACGCGCGAGGCCTCGCTGCTCGGGGCGCGGTGCGAAACCTGCGGGGAAGGACTCGATGAGTTCCTTGCCGTGTGGTCCGGCGTCGTAACTGCGGGCGGCCGACACCATCGCCGTCATCCGGAGGGAGTCGGCGATGGTGGTGGGGAAGTTCGACACGTCGACACCCAGCAGGTGACCCATGTACTTCTGGAAATGGAGCAACGCTCGGATCTCGTCGGCGGTGGTCTGCAGACCCACCAATCGCAGAGCAAGTGCCGGAACGGTGCTGCCACCGAGGAGAGTCAGCATCTGATACCCCTGGCTGATGGGGTAGCCCCACTTCTCGCGATCCCACTCCGGGTGTCCGTCGACCTTGCGACGTACGGCGACGTGCATGACGCGGACCTTCATCGCGGTGGCTCGACCTTCGGACCCGATGCGGGACAGGGCACCCGGCTCGGAGGTGTCGATCCAGAACTTGCAGGTCTCGAGGAATCGGCGCATCGCGTTGTCGCCGGCGTACCCGCCTGCCAGTGAGAGCGGGGTGGCGACGGCAGCCTCGGTGTACATCTCGAGGGTGATGCCGCCGGCAACGGTGAACAGCATCGTGCCCCACCGTCGCCACACCGCGGCCCCGCGCTCGACCAGATCGGTGTCGAGCCAGTCCGGTTCGGTCTCGAACTCGTCGAACAGGACGCGCATGCTCTCGGGAACGTCGGGAAGAGAATCGATCCCGTGAGCGAGTGCACGGTCGAGGAGGGCGCGTGTTCCCGTCGGGTCTGCCTCGTACACCTCGTCGACGAAGTTCTCGGCCGCTGTGTCGCCGAGGAACAGACTCTCGCAGAACTCCCTCGCGACGTCATCGCTGGGGAACGGTGACGACCGGAACACTCGCTCGAACAACGCTTCGGCGCGCTGGATACCGGGACTCTGCCGGTTCTCCCAGTAGGTGAACGCGGTAGGAGTGCGGGTGGCGCTGGTCATCTCGATGTCCTCTCCGACAGGGCGTCCGTCAGCCATGCCAGCGCTGCGGTGGTGACTCGGTCGACTCCGTCGGGTTGATCGACCAGGTAGTGGTTCAGGTGGGGCATCTCGACGACCGTCGCGCCGCCGCGAGCTGCGGCCATCGCACGCGCATCGTCGGCGAAGGCCGCTTGGTCACCGAGCAGAGGCATGACGAGGGTAGGAACTGTCACGTCGGTCAGGTTGCGCACGGCATCCGCGTTCGTGTGGTCGAGGCTCCACGTGCTGAGCCAGCTGCGGACCGAGACGAAGCGCGCGAGTCCGCCGGCAGCGGAATTGGCCGCGAACGGGTCTCCGTACATGCTGCCCGGAACCCGATCGCTCGGGTCCAGCGTGATGTCGACGAAGCGTGGATCCGCGACGGTGCGGTGGACGACGAAGGCCCGGTCCGACGCCCCGCGCCGCGTGAGATCGTCGAGTTCGCCCAGTGCCCACGTGTCGATTCGGCGCATGCGGGCGAGCTGCGCCGCCCGGTACTCCTCGACCCACGTGCGGTCGAGTGGCGTCGTACGTCCAGGTGCGTAGAGGTCGAGGTCGGGGGCGACCGAGGACGGATCGGACTCGTCCACGACTGCTCCGTCGATCCAGTGGCGCAGGACGCGGGCGCGTCCGGAGTGCGCTCCGACGAGCATGAGGGCATCTGCAGGAACGAGCTCCGCCGACGCGAGATCGACCGGGTCACCGGCGGGAGTCGTCGTGATCGTCGGAGTCTCGGCCTGCGACTGGTAGAACGCGGACAGCGAACCGCCGCCGCTGAATCCGAGGAGAACGACCTTCTCGAACCCGAGCTCGTCCTTCATCCACCGCACACCGGCGCCCACGTCCAGAGCCGCGCGTTCCATGATCAGTGCCGGCTCGTTGGAGGAGTAGCGGGTGTTGAGACCCATCGTGGGGATGCCGGCGGCCGCGAATCCACGGAGCAGGAAGTGCGACAGAAAGTCGCTCGACGGATGCGCCATCAGGATGCCGACGCGTCTATCAGGCCTGCCGATGGGCGACACCAGATTCGCATGCAACGTCGGGTAGTGCCGGGAGAGTCCGGAATGCATCTCCACGCGCCCGTCCCGCGCCGGTTCGTACGGTATTCGCTGGAACTCGTCGACTGTCTCCGGCACCTGCCCCTGCTTTCGATCGGTGAAATCCGGTTGTTCGTGTGGAGCGAACGTACCGTACTACCGGGTATGGAGAAAGCGTTTCGGGCAACGAAATCTGTTCCGCTGTTTCGGAAACAGCATCCGTACTCTGTAGTACGGTCGGACCTGAGGGCCGCGCTGGAGGTGGCCCGGGACAGGAGTGGCTGTGCGCACACGAACGCGGGTGATCGTCGGTGTACTCGCTGTCGCCGCGGTGGCCACCTCGGTCACTGTCTCGGCCACGGCGTGGACGCGATCTCAGGAGGCTCGGGAGCGCACCACGCTCGAGCAGCAGTACCTGCAGGTCGCACGGCAGGGCGTCCTCGACCTCACGACCATCTCCGCAGACACGGTCGATGCGGACGTCGAGCGGGTGACGTCGGCGTCCACCGGTCGCTTCCGCGACGAGTTCTCCCAGCGCGCTGCGGATTTCGTGTCCGTCGTCCGGGATGCGGACGTCACTGCCACCGGAGCGGTGAGCGAGGCGGGAATCGAGTCTGTGACCGATTCCGACGCGCAGGTGCTCGTGGCTGCGACATCGACGGTCACCAATGCCTCGGGAGCCACGGACGAGCCGCGTGTCTGGCGCCTGCGCGTCTCGGTCGCACGCGACGGTGACCGCCTCGCGTTGTCCGACGTGCAGTTCGTGCCGTGAGCGACGACGTGGCGGTCACTCTGGACGCCGACGCGGAACCTGAGGATGCGGTCGACGACGGCGCGGCGACCGATCGACGACGGGGCCTGCGCCGGAGGGGTGCGCAGATCGCGATCGTCGTCGGAATCGTTGCGCTGGTGGCTGTCCCGGTCGGGATCGAACTGACGGTCCCGGATCGGGCGGTATCCGATGCCGTCGAGTCGGACGTCGTCCGGGCGGCGACGGAGGGGACCGTCGCCGTCCTGTCCTACCGAGCCGACAGCGTGCAGTCCGACGTCGACGGCGCGAAGGCACGCCTCACCGGCGATTTCCTCACCTACTATTCCGGTTTCGCCGAGCAGTCCGTCGTTCCGGGAGCGATCGAACGCGAACTCACCTCGAGCGCGGTCGTGTCGGGTGCCGCGCTCGTCTCGATGGACGACGCCGAGGCCGTCGCGCTGCTGTTCGTCAACCAGACTGTCACTGCGGCAGACACTCCCGATCCGCGTGCCACCTCGACCAGCCTCCGCGTGGAGATGGCGCAGGTGGACGGCCGCTGGCTCGTCTCCGCGCTGGATCCTGTGCGGTAGGTCGCCGGGTCACTCGTCCGGCAGCATCATCTGTTCCACTGTTGCGGGCGGCGCGTCGGACAGTGTCGACTCGACCCATCGCGACCCGTCATCGGTGATGTAGGACCCGTTGTTCGGGTCGTAGGCACCCTGTCGGCACAACTGCACCGTCGCCGCCCGCCGGCCCGGGAACTCCTGGCACGGCAGGTTGCGTGCACCGCGGATCGCGCTGGGGTCGTCCGGCGCAACCTTGCAGTACAGGTCGGTCGGCGTCGGCACGGTGTCGACCTCGGCGGGTGATCTGCGTTGGTCGGCGGGGAGGAAACCTTCCGTGCACGGCGGCGGGTCGTTGAGTTGTGCGGCGAAGTACGTGTTCTGGCCGGGGTCACCGGCGTCGGCATTCGCCTTACCGGTGCCCTGCGTGGCGGCGATGAGAGGGGGATACAGAACCAGGATCTGTTCCAGCGCAGCGTTATAGGTGACGGCTACCTGCTCGACGCTGATCAGGTTCGACAACAACAAGGGGAGTGTGGGGCGCAGGTCCTGGAAGAGGCCCGACACCGCAGCGCCCAGGGGTTCACCACCGTCGATGACGGATCGTAGGTTGCCGTCGCGCGTCGACACCTGACCGGTGACGGTGGCCAGCGACGCGGCCCACGACCGGATGGCGTCACTGCTCGCGGCGGTCGCACCGAGCACCGGGTCGAGATCGGTGACGAGGGCCGCGATCGGGTCGATGTTCTCCCGCGTCGCCGTGGTGACGGACCCGAGCGAGTCGAGCAGCTCGCCGAGGGTGTCACCGTCGGCACCCAGCGCGAGGGAGCTGTCGTCGAGAACGCGGCCGAGAGTCACCGGGTCGACGGAGCGGAACGCCGCGTCGAGACGGTCGATGGTCGGGGCAACCGCCGTCGGGATCGTGGTGCGGTCGATCGGGATGACCGACCCGTCCCCGAGGAAGGGGCCGTCGTCCGTGTCGGGCAGGAGATCGATGAACTGTTCGCCGATGGCCGACATGCTGTGCACCTCGGCACGTGTCGACGCAGGAACCGACACGTCCGACGACAGCGAGACGACAGCGGATGCACCGGTGGGAGTGACGCGCAGGGCACTGACCTTGCCGATCTCGCTGCCGCGGTAGGTGACGTTCGCGTTGGTGTAGAGGCCGGCGCCCCCCGCGAGCTCCACAGTCACGCTGTACCGGCCCAGCCCCAGCTCTTGCGGAATGCGTGCGTAATAGACGCCCGTGATCCCTACCGACAGCACTGCCACCACGGCGATGACCGTCAGCTGGACACGGAGTCGGACAGTCGGAGTCATGGTGTGCCGTTCTGTGGCAGAAGATTCGGGGGCAAGAGGTTCGGGGGCAGTAGCAGGTCGTTCACGGTGGGAAGCGTTGGCGTCGGGGTGGGTGCCATGGCGCCCACGGCTCCTTCGAGCCCGGCGAGCATGCCTTCGAACGGTGTGCCGAGAAGAAGTGCGTTGTCCAACGTGGCCATCCGGAGGTCGAGCGTCACCTCCCCGTTGGCATAGTCGCCGCGCACCGCGTTCTTGTAGACGTCGATGGGGAACGGGTAGGTGAGGAGATAGCGGAACGACTCGGTGAGTGACGAGCCGGAATCCGCGAGGGACTTCAGGACCGGGCCCAGATCGTCCAGGGCCGTGACGAGGTCGTCGCCGGTGTCGTTCACGATGGCCTCCGCCGTCGTACCGAGGCGGCCGAGGGAGTCGAGGGCCGAGACCAGATCCCCCCGGCGATCCGACAACACGGTCAGAGCCGGAGCCAGCGCGGTGACCGCATCGCCCAGGACCGCGTCGTTCGCGGCGACCGTCTCGGCGAATCGGTCCAGATCCACGATGGCGTTCTGGATGTCGCTCTTCTGATCGTCGAGTCCGACGAGCAGTGTCTCCAGACCCGCCAGGACCGAGCGCAGCGACTCCTCGTTGCCGTCCAGTGCCGCGTCCACCTCGGTCGTGATGTCGTTGATGCGCGCGAGCCCACCCCCGTTCAGTACCAGGGACAACGACGACAACGTCTGCTCTGTCGTGGGGTACGCGCCCGCCCGGTCGAGGGGGATCACATCGCCATCGGCGAGTCGACCCTGGGCGCCTCCCGTTGTCGGAGCGGCCAATTCGATGTGGGTCGATCCGAGGAGGCTCGTCTGCCCCACCGATGCGACGGCATCGGCAGGGAGTGCAGTACTGCCGTCGAGACGCACGGTCACCTCGGCGTGCCCGTCGACGAGCGCCAGATCGGCCACACGTCCGACGGTGACGTCGCCGACGAGGACTCGCGCGTTGCGTTCGATCGTGGACACGTCGGGCATTTCGATGACCACCTCGAACGATCCGGGACCGTCGCCCGCCGTGCCCGGAAGCGGAAGGGAGTTCAGGCCCTGCCACCCGCACGCCGACAGCAGTGCCGACGAGCACAGAACGAGTGCCACCGACGACGAGGTCCTCCGTGTCGTCATCGCCCGCCCTCGCTGTCGACGATCTGGCCCGGCAGAGCGCCGACACCCTTGATGGGGTTCGCCTGCAGGGGCAGGTAGTCGAAGGCAAGAGTCTTCAACAGTGGACCCAGGTACCGGACACAGGATTCCGCACCTTCCTGCGCGCCCACCTGCTCGGCGGCGGCGATGGCCGAACAGACGAAATCCATCGGATTCGCGAAGTTGTTCGGCGCCAACGACGACACGATCGCGTTGTGCGCCGGCTGGTAGATGTTGTTCAGATTCGACAGCGCCGTGGGCGCGACGTGGAGGATCTGCGCGATGCCGTCCCGCTGGGACGCCAGCTCGGCCGTGAGCTCCTCCAGGCTGCCCAGCGTGGTTGCGACGCCCGTCCTGTTCTCGCGGACGAAGCGCTCCACATCCGACACCGCGCCATCCAGTGATGCCAGGGCGCTGCCGATGTCGTCCTGATCGTCGGCGAGCACGGAGGTGACCGAGGCCATGATCTCGTTGAACGTCACGATCTGCTGATCACTCGCTGCGAGCGCCGACACGAAGACCTGGAGGTTGCGCACGAGGGAGTAGAGGTCGGTTCTGCCGTCCGAGAGCGTGCGCATCGCGTCGGACAGCTGGGTCAGCGTGGTGCGGATGTCCTGTCCCCGCCCGCCGATGTTGGCGTCCACCGCATCGACCAGCGCTCCGAGGGGCCTGGATGCATCGTCCGAGCCGAGTTCGGTGAGGCCCTGCGGCGCAAGAGTTTCGGATACACGGGCGAGTTGCTCGGTGATGCGGTCCCACTCGACGGGCACGGCGGTCCGGTCGAGCGGGATGGTGTCGGCGGATCGGAGGGTGTCGCCGCCGTCGTAAGCGGGAGCGAGTTGGACGAAGCGCGACGCGACCACACTCTGCGAGACGATGACCGCCTTCGCGTCGGCCGGAAGGGGATACGACGAGTCGTAGCGCAGTCCCACCTCCGCGTGGTCGCCGCGAGGCTCGATCGAGGTCACCGAGCCGATGGTCACTCCCATGAGGCGCACGTCGTCACCGACGTACAGACCGGTGGTGTTCGCGAACTCCGCCGTCACCGCAACCGAGGTGAATCGCGGCACGATCGCGTACGACGCGGCAGCAGCGACGACGAGGAACAGCACGACGCCGAGGAGCCTCGCCTTCATCGCGGTGCCCCGTTGAGAGCCGTCAGCGGATTGACGGACGTGGAATCGGCCGGAGCCGGGCCCAGTCCGAGGGCTGCGCGGATGAACGGGCTGATGACCTGGCCGGGGATCAGGTTCTGGATGCACGAGTTGAAGAACGGTCCGCTGGACACCGCCTCGCCGAGTTGCGTCACGTACGGCCCCAGGTTCTCGATCGCGGCGGAGATGTCCGCCTTGTTGTCGGTCAGGACGGTGAGGACGGAGTCGAGCGAGGCCAGTGTCGGCGCAAGCTCGGCCTCGTTGTCGGCCACCAGTCCGCGCAGTTGGTCCGCCAACCGCGTCACGGTTCCGAAGAGTGTGTCCACGGCGCCGCGTCGTCGGTCGAGTTCGGCGAGAACCGTGGCCGCATCGACAATGAGCGTGTCGACCTGCGCACTGCGGTCGGCAAGGACGCCGGTGACCTTCTCGGCCGACGCCAGGAGGTCACGCAAGCTCTCGTCCCGCGACGCGACCGTCGCGGACAAACGACCCACCCCGTCGATGGCGCGGCCCAGGTCGTCCGGTGTGCGATCGAGCATCTCGGTGGTGGCGGCGAGTGAGTCGGTGAGCTGGTCGGTGTCGATACCGGCCGCGTCGTCGGTGAGGTCCCCCAGTGCGTCCGTGAGCTGATACGGGCTGGTGGTGTGGTCGAGTCCGACGGGTTCCGTCGTCGACAGGCGGCCGGGGCCACGCGGATCCAACCGGAGGTTCTTGGTTCCGAGGACGGTCTCGGTGGCGATGGCGAGGCGGGTGTCGTTGCCGGGCAGCACCTTCCCCTCGATCGAGAACGTCACCAGGACGGCCTGCCCCTCGACCTCGATGTCCGTCACCGTGCCGATGCGTACCCCTGCGACCTCCACGGCGGCGCCTGTCTCGAGGCCTCCGGTATCGAGGAACAGGCCGCTGTAGGACGTTCCGGTGGAGAGGATCGGGAGTGCGGTCGCGTTCATCGCCGCCGCCGCGGCCACCACCACGAGGAAGGTGCCGACTATGCCACTGCGCACGGTGTCGACCGTGCGGAACCGTTCCATCATGCGGGTGCACACCTTCCCGTGTTCTGACCGATGAGCGGTGTCGTCAGGCCCTGTCCGTCGGGTGTGTCGATCTTCAGCCTGATGCCGCACAGGTAATAGTTGAAGAAGTTCCCATAGGCGCCGAGGCGACTGAGAGATGCGTACGTGTCCGGTAGACGAGTGGTGATACTGGCTATGGTGTCTTTGCCGGCATCGAGTTGTGCTGCAGTGCGCTGCAACTGGTCGGCGGTGGTGTCCAACGGCGGGCGGGCGTCGACGAGCAGATCACCGATCGTGGCAGCAGAACTGTCGATGCTCGTCAGCGCCTCACCCCAGGTCCGGGTGTCGGCAGCGAGGCCGGACACCAGCGTCTGAGCACTGTCTATCGCGAGGGACACGTCGTCCTGACGCCCTGCGAGTGTCGCCAGGGTGGTCCGCAGATTCGTGATCAGCTGTCCGATCACCTCGTCACGGTCTGCCAACAACGACGTCAGGCTCGCGAGCCGCGCCAGCACAGAGGCGACGGTGCCGCCTTGCCCCTGGAAGACGTCGACGAGTTCGCCGGTCACTCTGTTCACGGTGCTGGGGTCCAGGCCGGAGAACAAGGGTTGGAATCCGCTCAGGAGTCGGTCCAGATCCAGTGCAGGAGAGGTCCGGTCGACCGGGATGGTGGCGCCGGCAGCGAGAGGCGCGGCGTCACCGGCAGTGTCGGCCAATTCGAGGTAACGATCGCCGACCAGGTTCTGGTAGCGGATCGTGGCCGTGGTGGACTCGGTCACGGTGTACGCATCGGTCACGTCGAACTCCACCACGGCGTGGTCGTTGTCGACGACGTCCACCGCGCCCACCGATCCGACCTCCACACCCGCCACTCGGACGAATTCACCACTGCGCAAACCGGACGCGCTGGTGAAGAGCGCCCGGTGGGTGGAGGTCGAGTCGAAGCGGACCTGGCCGAAGACGACCACCAGCGCGGCGAGCACCAGTGTCATGGTGACCACGAAGCTCGTGAGCCGAACAAGTTTGCCCCGGTGACTCATCGAGTCGTGCTCGGTGCTGCGAGACCGCCGGGCAGGAAGTCGATGATGGACGCCGGGTCGAGGACGGGAGCGGTGAGACCGGCGCGGAACGGGTTCGATCCGGTGTGGGCGCGGACGTAGGGTGCCGGAATGTCGCTGTCGGAAAGCAGCGGCAGCGCACCGCACCGAGGCCCGCCGGTGGCAGCGACCTTCGGCAGGTCGGTGGCGTACTCGTACGCCGGCACCCCGAACAGCACGGTGCTGTTCAGCAACATCGTGCGGCCGTTGCCGCCGGAGACCTTCTCCGCAGCCTTCCGTGCGATGTCGGCGCCCTGAAGGAAGCACGTGAACTCGGGGGAGTACTCCCGCAGCAACCCGGTCGTCGGGACCAGATCGGCCACCGTGGCGGTCACTCCGTCGGCGTTTTCCGCGAGAACGGTGCGAGCGTCGGTCGCCGCTCCCGTCAGCGACGTCAGGGCGGGGCCCAGCACATCAGTGCTGTCGGTGACCGTGCGCGCGGTGGTGGTCAGCGAGGCCAGAGTGCTGACCAGATCCGGTGCGCTGTCGCCGAGCGCGCCGGACGCGACTGCTGCGGAACGGAGATCGCGTCGGAGCGTGGGGACGAGCGGACTGACCGCCCCGAGCACGGTGTCCAGGTCCTCGATCGTCGCGTCCAACGCGCGGCCCCGGCCGTTCAGGGCGGTGGAGAGCGCCCCCAGGGTGGTGTTCAGCTTCTCGGGTTGCGACGCGACGAGAACGGACGTCAGCGATTCGAACACGGAGTTCACCTCCACGGTGACGGAGGAGGCGGCGATGACGGCGCCGTCGGCGATGGATACGGCGGACGGTGACGGGGGAGCGGTGAGAGTGACCATCTTCGATCCGAAGATGGTGGTGGCGGCGATGGTTGCCCCGACATCGGAGGGCACCGAACCCGCGATGTCGCCGCGGAGGCGGAGGTCGATCACGGCGCCGCGGGTCGACGGGCGGACCTGCGAGACGGTGCCGATCTCGACACCGTTCATCTTGACCAGGGCGCCCCGCTGCATCACCAGCCCGGCGCGATCGGACTGCACCGACACCGAGACCGATGGCGCGATCGCGTCGGTGACGGTGCCCCGATAGGCGAGGTAGGCCGCCGCGACGACTCCGATGATCAGCAGAATCGAGAGGAGCGCAGCACCTTTGAGGCGGGCGGAGGGTCGTGTCATGTCACCCTGCCAGATGCACGGATCGTGCGCTGCCGTACAGCGCGAGCGAGATCAGCAGCGTGACGCTGACGACCGTGATGAGGGACAGGCGCACGGCGCGTCCGGTGGCCGTGCCGACGCCGGCGGGACCTCCGGAGGCGGTGTAGCCGTAGTAGGTGTGGATCACCATGACCGCGACAGCCATGACGATGACCTGGACGAACGACCACAGAACGTCGGTCGGGACGAGGAACGTGGAGAAGTAGTGGTCGTAGACCCCGCCGGACTGGCCCAGCACCACGACTGTCGCGACCCGGCTCGCGAGGAACGACGTGATCAGTGACAACGCGTAGAGCGGAACCACGGCGACGATGCCCGCGACGATGCGGGTGCCGACGAGGTAGGGCAGCGACTTGATCGCCATGACCTCGAGCGCGTCGATCTCCTCGCTGATCCGCATGGCGCCGAGCGCTGCCGTGGTCCCGGCGCCGATGGTCGCGGCAAGGCCCACTCCCGCGGTGACCGGTGCGACCACCCGGACGTTGACGTAGGCGGCGAGGAACCCGGTCAACGCGTCGACCCCGATGCTTCCGAGCGAGTCGAATCCCTGCACCGCGACGGTGGCACCGGCGAACAGCGTGAGGAAGCCGAGGATGACGATGCTGCCACCGATCGCGGCGAGAACCCCGGTGCCGAGGGAGATCTCGGCGATGACGCGCATGGTTTCCCCGCGGTACGACCGGACGGCTCGTCCGGTGGACGCGAGTGCACGCGTGAAGAAGATCGCGCGTTCGCCGAGTACATCGACCGCTCCGGAGGCAGCGTTCGTCCGGCGTCGCATCGCAGCGGCGACGTCGCTCATCTCGATAACCATCAGCGGCCGCTCACGGCGAGGCCCACGGAGGTGAGGACCAGGTTGGCCAGGAACAGGGCGACGAACGAGAACACCACGGTCTCGTTGACCGCCTCCCCGACGCTCTTGGGCCCACCCCGCACGGACAGTCCGCGGTAGCAGGCGACCAGCGCGGCGAGGAGACCGAACAGTGCTGCCTTCACCTCGGAGAGCAGCAGTTCCGGAAGTCCCACCAGCAGCGTGACTCCGGCGGCATAGGCACCCGGTGTGACGTCCTGGAGGTAGACGGAGAAGAAGAACCCTCCCACCAGTCCGATCGTGCACACGGCGCCGTTCAGGAGGGCTGCGACAAGAGTGCAGGCGAGGACTCGGGGCAGGACGAGGCGGTGCACCGGATCGATACCCAGCACCTCCATGGCGTCCACCTCCTCGCGGATGGTGCGCGATCCGAGATCTGCGGCGATCGCAGTGGCGGCAGCGCCGGCCACGACGAGCACGGTGACCAGCGGCCCGATCTGGGTGACGGCGCCCAGACCTGCGCCCGCACCGCTCAGATCGGAGGCACCGATCTCGATGAGCAACGAGTTCAGAGTGAAGACGACCAGCACCGTGAAGGGGACCGACATCAGGATCGTCGGCAGTAGGGAGACCCGGGCGATGAACCAGCTCTGATCGACGAACTCCCGCCACTGGAACGGCCGCTTCGCCAGTGCTCGGCCGGTGTCGAGTGCCAGGGAGTAGAACTCGCCCAGAGACGACACCGCTCCGCGTGCCGCGGACGAGACTGCTCGCGAGGTGGAGGCGCTCACCGTCCTACCAGACAGGGTCGTGTCCGTTCGTGGTTCATACGACCTGCCCTTCCGGCGATCATCGTCACAGCGTCTGTGACTCAGACCACCATACCGCACTGTATGGTGTGTTCGAACGTTTTCGACGATTCGGCCCCGGGAGTCATGAATGTCGTTGTGCAGCAAGCTGATATCCGTCGTGCTCATCGCGGTCGGAGTCCAGGCGTGTGTCGTGGCTCCGTCCATGGCCGGCCCGACTGATTCCTGCGGCGACACTGTTCTCCTGGTGCACGATCTGGGTGCCTCCGCGGCGGAGTGGGACAGGTGGACCGACGATCTGACGACTCGGGGGTGGTGCCCGGTTGCGCTGACCTACGGCGAATCGGCTCTCACGGAGGCGCTCCGGCCGGTCGTCACGGTCGCCGGGCTGGCTGCACTCGAGGACTCCGCATCGCAGATACGGTCGGCGATCGACGGGATCCTGTCCCGCACCGGGGAGTCGCGAATCCGCGTCGTCGCACGCGGCGCGGGAGCGCTGGCCGTGCAGTCTGCACTGACCCGCTCTATGAACGACGAACTTGCCCCGGTGTCCACACTGGTCACGCTCGGACCGCTCTGGCGCGGCACAAACCTCGCCGGGGCCGGCACGATTGCCGCGTTCAACCGCGGTATCGGAATTTACGACGAATTGGCCCGTCTGGAGAAGCCCCTGGTGGGTCCGTGGTGCGGGGCATGTGGCCAGATCGTCGCGGGGTCGTCGTTTCTCACGACTCCGCCCGTCGACGTACCGGTCGCTGGGGTGCGGTATGTCGACCTCGTCACGGCGACCGACGGACTCGTGACCGCTCCGCTCACGAGTGCGATGCCGGGTGGCGAGGCGATCGTCGTGCAGTCCGTCGATCCGACCAGCACGGTCGACCACACCCGGCTCTCGAGCGACGAGCAGGTACGGCGACTCGCGCTGGACGCACTCGGTCGGACCTGAGCCGACGAGGTGATCGTACGATCGACGAATCAGTCGAGCCCGATGACACGAAGGAGAGCGATGGCACCCGAGGCCGCGTCCGGCGATGCCCGCACCCGGAGTGGCGCTCCAGCACGTCGACGGCGTGGCAGCGAGAAGAAGTCGGCGCCCGCGCCACGGGCTCCGCGACTCACCGTCGACGACTGGATCGACGCCGCCTTCGCACTACTGGTGAGCGAGGGCGTGTCGGAAGTGAAGATCACGACGCTGTGCGAGCGGCTGAAGGTGACCAAGGGCAGCTTCTACTGGCACTTCGCCGACATCGACGAGCTGATGACCGCCATCGCCGACAAGTGGTGCGACGAGCAGAACGACACGCTTCGCGGACTGGCTCAGGTGGACACCGTACCCGTGGACACGCGACTGCAGGTGATGGCGGAACTGCTTCTGCAGGAACGTACCTGGGCTGTCGAGGCGGCGGTGCGGGACTGGGCTCGGACCTACGACAAGATTGCCGTGGTCGTCCGGGAGCTCGATCAACGCATCTTCGACGTGGTCCAGAACTCGATGCGCGAACTGGGGTTCGATGAGGCCGAGGCACGGTTGCGGGCAGGCTTTCTCGTGTACGCGGGCATCGGTTTCGTGCATGCCCGCGACAACCTTCCCACGCCCACCCCTGACGAGGTGCGGGCGATGTTCGCCCTGCTGACCTCGCGGTAGCGGGCCGTTCCGCACTCACGCGAAAACGCACTCGACACACCATACGGTGCGGTACGGTCAGCCCCGGCGCACTCGCGCCGCGGGCATGGGGGTGCGAAGTGGCGGAGGAGTTCTCGGTCGGTCGTGACGGTGCGATGGCGCGCCGGCGGTTCCTGCGCAATCTGGGCTTGGCGGTGGCAGTGGGTGCGACGGGGGGTGTTGTCACCCGCGCTCAGGCTCAGCCGATCCTCTCGAGTCCGCTGCTGTTCCACTCGCCGACACTGACGCCGTACATCGACGAGGTGGCTCCGCTACCTACTGTGCGCGGGGCCGACCATGTCGTCCGAACGGTGTCCACGATGCACCGATATCACTCGGGAGTGTCTGCGGCGCCCGCGATGGCGTACGAGGTGGACGGGGTGGCGACCACGGTGCTCGGCCCCACCCTCGAAGCGGTGTCCGGTCAGCGGATGTCGCTCACCCTCACCAACGACCTCGGCCCGCACCCGTTCGCGCGCGATCTCGACACGAGTCTCCACGGAGTCTCACCACTCTTCCGGACCAGTCCGCCGACGGTGCTGCATCTGCACGGCGGGCTGACCCCGCCGGACAGCGACGGGCACGCCGAGCAACTCGTGCACTACGGTCGCACCCTGCGCTACGAGTTCCCGTTCCGCCAGGAGGCGGCGCACTTCTGGTACCACGACCACGCCATGGGAATCACCCGCGCGAACGTGTACGGCGGGCTCGCCGGGAACGTTCTGCTTCGCGACCGCTTCGACACCGGCGAAGCGGGCAATCCGCTGGGTCTGCCCGCAGGTGAGTTCGAGATGCCGCTCGTACTGCAGGAGAAGATCCTGAATCCTGATGGCAGAGCGAGTCTGCGATCCACCCCCGTGGTGCCCGAAGGATCCTGGGAAGGCGGGGCCGTCGGCGATCTCGGAGTGGTGAACGGTGCTGTGTGGCCGCGTGTCCCGGTCGCTCGCGGGGTGTATCGCTTTCGTATGATCAACGCCGGCTCGTACAGCGTCTGGAATCTCTACCTCGATCACGAGATCCCGTTTCTGGTCATCGGTAACGACGGCGGACTGCTCGATGCCCCGGTCGAGACTCGACACCTCCGGATCGCCCCGGGGGAGCGCTACGACGTGCTCGTGGACTTCGGGGCAGTCGAACCCGGCACGGCGGTGCGGCTGCTCAACGACGAGGCACCACCGTTCCAGGCTGCGCAACTAGGCGCCGTCGCCATGACGCACTTCTGCCGCTTCGACGTCACCGCGGCTCGCGGCCACACGGGCGCGATCCCGAACCGTCTGCGCGACGGTGGATCACGACCGGAACCACTACCGCCGATCGCAACTCCCGACCGCCACCGTGTCGTCACCGTCAGTCAGCCGTACGCGCTACGGCTTCCGCCGGCGTACATGGCTCTCAACAACCTCCGCTACACCGACGGGGACATCGAGTCGCCCCGCGCCGGGACCACCGAGCGGTGGGACATCGTGAACATCACGGCGGATCCGCATCCGATCCATCTGCACCTGGTGCACTTCCGCATTCTCGAGCGCGTCCCGCTACGCACCGTCGAGCTTCAACTCGCTCATCCGCAACCCGCCGTCGGCACGAAGTGGACGCCGTCACCGGAACCCTTCCTCGCCGGTCCGGGACTCCCTCCGGCGCCGTGGGAGAGCGGGTGGAAGGACACGGTGCGACTCGATCCGGGCACCGTGACTCGCATCGTCGTGCGATTCCCCACCGCCGAGGAACTCGACTTCGATCCCGACGCCGTGTTCCCCCGGCCGCCCGAACCGGGTGCCCTGGCGTCCTACGACCATGCAGTTCACAGCGCACCGGCCGGGGATCTGCAGGGCTACATGTGGCACTGCCACATCCTCGACCACGAGGATCACGAGATGATGCTGCGGTACCGCGTGATCGGGTGAGGTGCGGGGTGCCTCGACGCTGCGAATCTCACGTTCGACGGGGGCCAGGTATCAGCAGGGGAACGCGGTCCACCAGGTCGAGTGCGACATCGGGAGAGGCGCCGTCGAACACGGCGGTGTGGATCCCGCGCATGGCGCCGGTCACGAGTTGCGCTGCCGCGGCCACGTCGGTGTGGCGTTCGATCTGACCGGCATCGGCCGCTCTGTGCAGCAGTTGTTCGATCGCGACGACGAAGTCGGTGTGCCACCCCTCGGCGGTTCCTTCGCTGCGGGGAACACCGATGTTGCGGAACAGCACGTGGGTCGCTGGAGTGTCGTAGATGGTGGCCGCGGCGATGTGCAGGAACGATCGCAGCTGTCCCAGAGGATCGTCCGGCCACGTCGCCTGCTCGGAACGCGTTGCCATGCGGTCGATCAGCGTGGTGGCGGCATCGTTGACGGCTGCGTGGAACAGGTCGCGTTTGGTGGGGAAGTGGTGGAATGCGGTCCGAGCCGCGAGTCCGCAGTGCTGCGCCACGGCCTCCACGGTGATGTCGCCGTAGTCGGAGTGTTCGAGCAGCGTCTGGGTGGCGTGGACGAGCCGAGTCGGCGCCGGCCCCGGGTCGTCCGTGGTGTCGGACGCGGCCCACCGATAGAGAGTGGTCGGGTGGACACCCAGATCAGATGCGACGGCGGTGGGACTCTCTGTTCCCTCGAAGGCACGCTCCACAGCGGCGCGACGGTCGGCCGCAGTGAACTTCGAGGCCCTGGCCATGATCGTGACACTACAGTCCGAGTCGGCCGAGCGGGGACGGCAACTTAGGAGATCAGCGCAGCAGCCGCGCCACCGCCGGAAGCAGTACCCGAGGTGGCGTCAGCGCTGCCGTGGCGGCCGCGATGGTGTTCCTCCGTCCTGAGATGATCTGTGGACGTGAGGTTCTGGCGTCGAGGGCGCGCATCGCGGTGGCGACGACCTCGGCGGGTGACTGGTACGAGCCGGTCGTCGCGGCGGACTCGCCGATGACATCGAAGAACTCGGTGCGCGTCGGACCCGGGGCGAGTGCGAACACTCGGACACCGTGGCGCCTGGACTCGAACCACAACGACTGCGTGAAGCTCAGGACGAACGCCTTGGCTGCGGCGTAGACGGCGAGGGTGGGAACGGGTTGGAACGCTGTCGTGCTGGCGACGTTGACGACGGATCCGGTGCCGCGGGAGATCATGTCGGGGAGGAAGGCAGAGCAGATGTCCACCACTGCAGCGACATCGACCGCCAGGAGCCGCGCGAGGTCGTCGGCATCGTTGTCGACGAACGGGCCCTGTACTGCGAAGCCGGCATTGTTGACGACGAGGTCCAGTTTCTCGGGAACCAGGGTCCGGAGTCGACGTCCGGCTGCGGGTTCCGACAGATCATGGGAGACCGTACGGCAGTGGATGCCGTGTGCACGTTCGAGTTCGGCTGCGAGAGCGGTCAACCGGTCCTCCCGTCGTGCCACCAACACCAGGTCGGAGCCGCGCGCGGCCAGGGCTCGGGCGAACCCGGCCCCGATGCCGGAACTCGCCCCGGTCACCATGGACCGCGCCGGTCGGAATGGATCCTGCGAGCGACTCATCCTCGGGAGTCCTTCGACCGATGCCCACGCTCGGAGGCGGACCGGCGGGCGAAATCCTCGTAGGAGGTGGGTTCGCGTCCGAGCAGTGCGGGAAGCACGGTCAGATCACCGGCGGGAAGTCCGTGCCGGTCGTAATGCGACATCATCGTGCGGTACGCCTCGCGCGCATCGTGCGGCCAGTCGTTCATGCCGCGGGGATTGGCGGCCGCGCCGATTCCCCGCACGAGGTGGCTCGCGGAGTGCATTCCGGTCGCCCGGACGGCCTCGACGAGGATCGGTCCCAGCGCGGGCAGGGCGGCCGTCCTGTGTCTGAGCGATGACGGCGGGATGCGGAGAGCAGTCACGCGATGGCCCAACACCGTCGACCAGATCGCCGCCATCTGGTGGCGAGTCAGTTCGACGGTGGACAGGTCGTAGGTACGCCCGGTGTGTGGGTCCGGATCGAGTGCGATGGTGGCGGCCACCTCGGCGACATCGGCGAGGTCGACCACTCCCATGACGCTGTCCGGTGAGACCGGGTACGGCATGACGCCCGCGTGCAGAAGGTCCCACACCTCGAGGTAGTTCTGCATGTAGTGCGACGGTCTCAGGACGGTGGTGGGGATCGCGCTGCCGAGCAGCATCCCCTCCGCGATGTCCTTCTGCCGATGATGGGTCAGCTGGTGCAGTTCGGGGTGGATCACCGAGTGGAAGACGATGTGCTGCAGACCATGTGATGGTCCTGAAGCGATGAGGTGATCGATGATGGGTCGCTCGTCGATGATCTTGGTCGGAGCCGCGTGGTACAGGACGGTCGTGCCGGCGAGGGCCGTGTCGAGTGTCTGCGGGGCTCTCAGATCGCCCACGACGACCTCGGTGGCCCCGTCACGCCGAGTCGAACGGGCCTGGTCGTCGTTCTTCACCACCGCTCGTATCGGAACACCCCGTGATGCCAGCTGTCGGACGAGCAGCCGTCCGACACCGCCTGCGGCACTGGTCACCGTGATCATGGAACCCCCTCCGGTCTTCGCACCCGGCCCGCCCCGATGCTCATGCGAATATTGCATTATGAATGCAAATAACGCAAGGCTGACAAGGCGTGACCGGCGGACGGGTCGTCACGATCCCGGCATCGAGAGGACCGGCCGACTAGACTTCTTCCCGTGGATGCGGGTCGAGAGAACGACAGGTCACCCGGCGACACCATCGCGGCACACTTGCGGGAGGAGATCCTCTCGGGTCGTCGTGTCGGCGGGGAGAGGCTCGTCGAGGAGACCATCGCCAAGGGTTTCGGTGTGTCCCGCGTGCCGGTTCGAGAGGCTCTGGCGCAGTTGGAAGCCGAAGGTTTCGTCACCACTGTGCGGTATCGCGGTGCGACGGTGTCGACCACTCTCCACAAGGACAATCGAGAGCTGCTCGAAGTTCGGCACGGGCTCGAGGTTCTCGCCGCCCAGCTCGCTGCTCGAAACCGGGGTGGTTCGGTGGCGGACGAGCTGGCGCGTGTCGTCGAACGGGCGCGTGACTGCGGCGGGGGATCACCCGCGGACCGGAGCGGCGCCCGGTCGTTCCACGACCTCATCGCCATCGCCTCGGGCAACGACCAGCTCAGGGAGATGCTGGCGGGTGTCAATCGACGCGTGGAGTGGGGTCTCGGTGACGATCCCGATGCCACCGTTCACGACCACGCGGCGCTCGCGTCGGCGATCCTCGGTGGCGCACCCGTCCAGGCGGGGTTCCTCATGGACGAGCATCTTCGGCGCGACGAAGCCGACACCTGAGCGATCGGCCCTCCCTGCCTTTCGTATACTATTCGAGATGTATATCAGGGGATTAACACATCCGTAGCGGAGTGCAACGGGAATGACACATGGTTTGTATACAAAGTAGGCAGTCGTTTCGGAGCACGTGGAGAGGCGACTCGCCGGCTGACATCCGTTCCCGGTGCCGTCCAGTCCCCTGGAGCACACCATGTCCACATCCACTCCGGCATCGATCCCATCGGGCGTCGATCCTGCGCCCGCATCGGCACTGTCCAGCGCCCTCGACCGCATCGGTTTCACCCGCGTCCAGGGAGCTGTCGTTCTCCTCCTCATGGCGGGGTTGTTCTTCGACAGTCTCGAGCAGAACTCCACCGGCGCCATGGGCCCACTCATCAAGGATTCTCTCGGAATCGGAAACGCGCAGTTGACACTCATCAACACCGCCACCGTGATCGGTGGCCTCGTGGGCCGCCTCATCGGTGGCTACATCGCCGACCGGTGGGGCAGGCGCGTGGCGCTCAGCCTGAACCTTCTCGTCTACACCCTCGGCGGACTGATCAGTGCCGCGTCCGTCAGCTACGAGATGCTTCTCGCGAGCCGATTCATCGTGGGCATCGGTCTGGGCGGCGAGTTCACGGTCGGCTTGGCGATTCTCGCCGAACTGGTCGCGACCCGCCACCGCGGGTCCCTCCTCGCGACTCTCAACATCTCGTCCGGAGGCATCGGCAACATCGCATCGTTCGGCTTCTTCATGCTCGTGCTCGGTCCGCTCGGGGGCGTGCTCGGCGGCGACGACACTTCGTGGCGCTGGACCTACGTCATCCTTGCCGTGCCGGCGCTGCTGGTGGTGTTCTTCCGGCGTTACCTTCCTGAATCGCCGCGGTTCCTGTTGTCCAAAGGGCGTGTCGACGAGGCCAATCGAAGTCTGACGCGGCTGGCCAGTGGCTCGATCTCGGGGCTTCGCGACCCGGGGCCGACGAAGCAGTTCGTGACCGATGCCGACATCCTTCCCACCACCTCGTCGACGTCGTACGCAGAGGTGTTCCGCGGGCAGAATCTGCGCCGCACCGCGGCGGTCGGAGCCGCCTCGTGGATGTCGTTCGGTGCCCAGGTCACCCTCCTGTTCCTCATGCCCATCCTGTTGGTCTCGAGGGGCTACTCCCTCACGGACTCACTGCTGTTCACCATGATCATGAACGTCGGCAGTCTCTTCGGCGCCTGTGCCGCGTGCTATCTCGCCGGCCGAGTCCGGCGGCGGCCCACTGTGATGACCGCGGCGGTTCTCGGGTGCGTGTCCGCGGTGGCGTTCGCGACTCTCGCGAACAGCGTTGTCACCATCCTCGTTCTCGGCGCCGTCTTCCAGTTCTTCACGATGATGCTCAACACCATGCTGTCGGTGTGGACGCCGGAACTGTTCCCCACCTCGATCCGCGGAATGGGCACGTCCATCGTCAACGGAATCGGGAATGTCGCCGGCGCCGTCATGCCGTTCGCAGCCCTCTTCTTCTTCGACCGCGCGGGAGTGGCCGGAGTGTTCTTCATGATCGCGGCCATGTACGTCCTCCTGGTCGTCGTCGCTCGCTTCGGACCCGAGACGTTCGGACAGTCTCTGGAGGAAGTGAACGAGAAGGAACTCGTCGCAGCCTGACACTCGAATACAGTGCATCACAACAGAAAGGCAACATCCATCATGACCGAGTCACTGTTCGTCTCCGCCACCGCGCACGGGCTGAACTACCTTCCCGAGTACTACGCCGATCACGCCGGCATGTTCGCCGAGCGCGGTCTGTCGGTGCGCGCGAAGGCGTGTGACCCATGGACCGGCGTGCTCGACGATCTCGACAGCGGCGCTGCGGACATCGCTCTCGGCGGACTGTGGGTTCCCGGAATGTACTGGGGGACATCTCGTCAGCTCACCGTCTTCGCACAATTGAACCACCAGTTCCCCAAGGCGCTGGTCATGCGAGCACCGACACCGGACGGATTCGACTGGTCGATACTCACCGGGAAGACCGTGTTGGCGCCGGGAATCGGTGGTAGCGCGCCGTATGCGATCACCGCGGGAATGATGCGGGAAGCGGGAATCGATTCCGCCGCAACGACATTTCTCCGCGATCTGTCCACGCCGATGTTCGTCGAACTGTTCGAGGACGGACTCGGTGATGCGATCATCGTCGACATCACCACCGCTCAGTCGATGTCGGATCGCCACACCGGACACATCGTCGTCGAGTACGCAGACGTCGGCGGGCTCGGCCCGAACAGTGTGTACTACTGCCGCACCGACCGTGTCGAGGAACTGGAGGATCGGCTCGTCGCGTTCACATCCGCCCTGGACGCTGCTATGGCAACGGTCAAGGCGACGCCCGTGAGTGAACTCGAACCGCTGCTGGCCGAGCACTGGCCCATGATGCCGCTGCCCACTCTCACCGCCGCGTGCACCAGAATCCAGCAATCCCGCACCTGGGACACGGCGCGCATCGATGGTGCTGCGAGCGACCGCTGGATGCGCATCCTCCACGAAGAGAAGATGGTCGGTCGGGCCCCCGCGTTCGAGGATCTGGTCACCTCGCGCATCGTCGACGCTGCGGAACTGACGACGGTCGGCTGAACGATGACACTGGTACTGCGCCACTCGGAGATCTCGGCGCTGCTGGACCGCACCACTGTCCTGGAAGCAGTCGAGCGGATGTTCGTGGAGCTGAGTGAGGGCAGCGCCCAGAACCCGGTGCCGCCCTCGATGAACGGCACCGAGGACGCCCGCATCATCCCCATGGTGGCCCAGTCCGGTGTCGCGCAACTGGCGGTGGCCAAGGTGCTCTGCGACGCACCCGCGAATCGTGCGCGCGGACTTCCTCGTCAGCGGTCGACGATGCTGGTCACCTCGACTCGCACCGGAGAATGCGTCGCTCTGTTGGACGGACGTGCGATCACTGCCATCAGGACCGCAGCCGCCAGTGCAGTCGCCACCCGGTACCTGGCACGGCCGGGGCCGGCTGTGCTGGGTGTCGTCGGCGCCGGCGCGCTCGCGGTCGAGCATGTCCGCGCGATCCGCACTGTGCGGGACGTGACCAGTGTTCTGGTGTCGTCCAGATCGGCGAGCACGGTGGAGACGTTCCGTACGGCCCTCGAGGGTGACGATCTCCTGGTGCGGTCGGCAGCGTCGGTGGAAGAGATGGCCCGCTGCGCCGACATCGTCTGCACTCTCACCCCGTCGGTTCACCCGATCCTGCGCGGCGAATGGCTCACCACCGGAACGCATCTGAACGTGGTAGGTGCAGCGCCACGCCCGAACGAACGTGAAGTGGACGGTGAGGCCATGGCGCGGTCGCGGGTCGTCGTGGACAGTCGAAGCACCGCGCTGTCCAAATCGGGGGATGCCGTGCTCGCACTCGCCGAGGGTGCGGTGACCGAGGACGACCTGAGCACCGAGATCGGTGACGTCATCACCGGCCGGAGGATCGGTCGATCATCGGACGAGCAGATCACACTCTTCGACTCGACCGGCATCGGTGCGGAGGACCTCGCCGTCGCACGCCTCGTCATCACAGCAGCTCGTGAGCGAGGACTGGGAATCAGCGTCGATCTCAGCTCGTGAGGCGGCGGGGGAGAGTCGGGTGAACCCCACGGGGCGACAGGACGGTCTCGCTGGTGGCGACGACGGCCTTCCCGCCGGGGTGAGCGTGACACGTGTGTGACGCCGCTCGTCAGGGTGGAGCGGGTGCTCGACGGGCCGGTGCATCTCGAGACCGTCCACGATCTCGGGGCCGTCTCTCGAGCCGAGTGAAATAGTGTCGCGGACCGCCGCCTGCACTGAACCGACAGCCTCGGCCAATTCCGCGCGACGACCCTTGTTCTTCTCGAACTCGGACAGCAGTGTCCATACTGTCGGCTCGCTTCCGGTTCCCCGGTCATCGGGGAACCGTCCGGCTGTTCGGCGACCAGTGCCGCCCGGCGATGGGGCGAAACGGTCAGATCGCCGGGTGCGCCGGTGTAGAACGATATCCGGGGCGGGTGGCGAAGGATGTCCCCGACCGTGAGCACGAACGAGTGGGTGTCAGGGTGTCGGTACATCGTCTGCAGTGGTCGCCGGGGCAGCCGTCGGTGTCCGACGTCGAGGCGCGAGCGGCCACCATCGGTGTGATCCGCTACGACATCGCTGCCCGGCGCCTGGATCTCGACGACCGCGCGAGGGAGATCTTCGCGGCGCCCGCGGACCGTCCCGCGATGCAGGTGTGGCACGAACGAGTGCATCCCGACGACGAGAGTGTCGTGCAGCGGATGTTCGAGGATGCCCACACCTCGCTCGGGGCCGAGTGCCTCTACCGGATCGTGCTTCCGGACCGGTCCCTGCGGTACGTCCTGACCCGGAGTATGACCATCGAGAAGACGAACGAGTCCGGCGCCGGAGTTCTCACCGGCATCGTGCTCGCCGTGGACCCCGAACTCGGCGCAGACGCCGTACTCACGCGGGTGCTGGATCGGGTCTCGCTCGGCTTCATGGTGTTGGGCGAAGACATGGTGGTCCGCTACATCAACACGGAGAGCGAACGGCATCTCGGGGTGCCTCGCGCCGAGATCCTGGGCCGACACATTCACGACGCACTGCCGCGGAGGCGGGACTCGTTCTTCGGTGACTTCCACCGCGAGGTCCTCGCCACGCGTGGTGAGGTGACGCTGCAGACGGCATCCCTGTACGTGCCCGGTCGCACCATCGAACTGACGGGCAGTTTCGTGGACGGGCACGTGTCGATCAATTTTCGCGACGTCACCGAGACCGTCGAACGGACCGCTCGCCTGGTCGACGCGTACCAGTCGATTCTGGACCGGTCTCGTCATGACGACCTGACCGGCGTCCTGAACCGGTCGGCACTGCTGGAGAGGCTCACCCACCCGGACTGCGACCTCGCTGCTCCGACGGCGCTGCTGTTCGTGGACGTCGATTACTTCAAGGAGATCAACGACACTCACGGACACGCGGCGGGTGATCTCGTCCTGCGTACGCTCGCTCAGCGTCTGCGGTCCGAGTGCGGTTCGGAGGATGTGATCGGCAGAATCGGTGGCGACGAGTTCATCATTGCGTCGTTCGCCCCGACGGGCGCCGGCGGCGAGCAGGGTGCGGACCGGCTGGCCGCCCGACTAGGTGACAGGGTTCGCGAACCCATCGCGCTCGACGAGAGCGATGTCGAGGTGTCCGTCACCATCGGGATCGCGTACAACTCCGGAACCGTCCGGCTCGCCGACCTCCTCGCCCTCGCCGACACGGCCCTGTACAGCGCCAAACGCACCCGGCCTGCTCGACGCGGGTAGCCGCGAGACGTGGGGGACCTCGTTGCTCCGGTGGACGGTGGGCTCCACTGACAGGGGAGCGGGTGCGTCGCTGATGGTCAGAGATCGCCGGTCGGCGCGGCGGCGCTGACGGACTCGACGAACTCGGTGGCGATGTCGCGCACCTTGCGATTGAGATGTTGGGAGCGGGTCGACAGCACAGAGAAAGCCGCATCCTCGTCGATACCACGCAGTGCCATCAGAATGCCCTTGGCCTGTTCGATGGGAGCCCTGTGCACCAGCGCGTCCCGTAGCCCGGCGATGGTTCCGTGTAGTTCGCGGCGACGTCGAGCCCTCTCGAGAGCATCCGCTGTCACTCCGGTGAGCAGCTCGACGAGGCGGTGATCGAGATCGTCGAAACCCTGTGGTGCACGGGCGAACAGGGTCAGCGATCCGACCGGCCGATCGTCGCAGACGATCGGCGCACACAGCATGGTGTTGATGCCGACGCGGCGAGCAGCAGGTCCGAGATGCGGCCATCGATCGTCGTCGACCGTGCAATCGACGACGATGGTGGCGGCCGTGCGAGCCGCGTGCAGACAGGGACCGTCGTCGGCGGAGTACTGCTGGTCGTTGATCGGCGCGATCTCCGTGCTCGAGGCTGCGGCGGTGAAGGTGACATCGCCGATCGACAGCGTGATGCCGCAGTGGTCGGCGGCATCGACGAGGGTGCAGGCGACGTCGGTCAGTCGATCGAGCAGCTCGGCGACGTGGTCGTCGTCGGCGAGTGCGGCAACTGCCCGGACGGCCAGAGCGAGCCGCAGCTCGGGCGGTGTGGGGTCCGACGTGGTCACGGCGCTCTTTCCATCACTGTCTCAGGTCGCGCCGACCGGTGACGGGCCTCGCGAACTCGGGAAGTCGGTGCCGACCGCCGTCGGTTTCGACAGTCGAGCACCGAACTCCGGGTGCAGCGGGGCACCTGCGGAGAATTGTGCCCAGTGGGGGACCACCCTGAAACACCGCTCGAAGATCACATGGAGTCGAGAGAGAAAATTTCCCCTCACGGAAGGTTGAGTGGCACCGGACAGGGTATGGACACGCACAGACAGCGGCGTCCAGAGTGTGGCGGCTTCCTACTACCTACCGATACAACGGCAGATCGGCCCGTGCGGGGTCACCCTGCGTGGTCGTTCGTACGTGTGTCCGAGGAGCTCCGCGTGGTTCGCAAGGTTGACGTGACGCTGATCGACGACCTGGACGGGATGTCCGCGGACGACACCGTCGTGTTCGGTTACCGGGGAACATGGTTCGAGATCGACCTGTCGTCCGAGAACGCAGCGCAGATCCACGGCCTGCTCACGGAGTGGAGCACCCGAGGACGTCGGTCGGAGGACATCTCGACGGTGCGGCGTCGGACGGCAGCGGACCGCGCGGAGACCGCGGCGATCCGCACGTGGGCGCGTGGACATGGTTTCGCCATCGCCGACCGCGGGCGCATCGCCGATTCTGTCGTGGCGGCGTATCGGACGCGAGCACGTCCGCCGTCTCGTGAGGACGCGACCTGCCCCCGTCGTCGCGGACGGGAAAGCTGAACGAGGCGTACGCGAGTCGATCTGCGAACGCCTGGTGGAGGGATGGACCATGAACGACCCCGGTGATGCGACCGCGTCCGACGGGCCTCGACTCGGCCCGGGGGAGCGGTTGTCGGATTTCGTCGACGTGTGTGTCGGGGTCGCCGGCGCGGACGGTGGCGCGGTGGTCGTGTCGTCCCCGCGTCACCCCGATACGCGACGCGTGCTGCACACCACCGACTCGTCGGCGGAGAGGATCGCCGACCTGCTGTACCTGCACGGCGCGGATGTCGATCTCGTGTCGAGTGACCGTGCGGTGGGCCGGACGATCATCGTGGACGACCGCCACGACGGGGCGCGGTGGCCGTTGCTGATCGACGACCTGGTGGCATTGGATGTCGGGTGGGTGAGGGTGCTCCCACTGGGCGCGGTGGACGCCCCCCTCGGGTGCGTGCAACTGCACCGGCGCTCGGTGTGGAGCGGGCCGTTGCCGGCAGGAACGGACGTCTTGATCGGACACCTGGTGCGGGTCATCGGGCCCGTGGTCGCAGGCGACGCCGCGCTGGCGACCGTGGACGGGGACGAGGCAACCGATCTCACGAGCGTGGCCATCGGCATCCTGGTCGCGCGGCATGCCGTGGCGGTCGATGTCGCGTCGGCGATGTTGCGGGCCGGAGCGGTCACTCGGGAGCATTCGTCGGTGGAGGAGGCGCAGCGCATCATCGCCACCCTCCACGGCCGCGAGGGGCCGTGACACGCGCAGCGCGGCGGCGGCATCATCCTTCCCGAGGGGTCACCCGGCAGTCTCCGCGGCGACGAGTCCGAGCACCAGAGCGGCCGCCAGACCGCCTGCGTACGCGCGGTTCCACAGGCCGCCCGTGTCGGAACCGGCTGCCAGCAGGCCCGGAATCGGCTCGCCGTTCGGTGTCAGAACACGGGCGTCGCCGTCGACTCTGACGCCGTGAAACGGGAAAGTGACGGCCGGGACGGCTTCGATGACGTAGTAAGGCGGTTCGCTCAGCGGGCTCGCATCCAGCGCTCGGCCCGGCACAGGGCCCTCCGCCGACGTGGTGGACTCGTTGAAGTCGGCGATCGCGGCCGCGATGGCGGCTCCGTCGTATCCCCAGTCCTCCGGTAGGTATTCGAGCTCCTCGAGCGTGTCCGCTCGTCCGACCCGACCCCCGCGCTTGCTCGCCAGTGCGAACTTGTCGACGGCCACGGCGCCCTCGACGTACGACGCCAGGACCCAGTCCCGGTGCACGCGAGCGTCCGCCACGAGAAGCCCGCGTGCCTCGCGCCGGTCGAGCAGAGCCATCGTCGTCAGGTGATCACCGAGTGTCTCGTCGACGAAGCGCGTCCCGTCGAGATCGAACAGGAGCGCGTGTTCGCTGTAGTACAGCGACATGTCGACGAAATCGGACGGGTCCGTCAGGGTCACCCCGCTGGGAATCAGGTGCCCGTAGAAGCCGGCGTTCATCGCACCGGCGGCAGCGCCGACGCTCTCGGCGAGTGTCAGGCCCACGCCCGTGCTGTGGGGGTTCGAGCGCAGTTGCATGCGCCCTGCATTCGGATGAACGTGCTTCTCGAGCAGCGCTGCGGACCCCTGGAAACCGCCCGTGGCGAGCACGGTGTGCGCCGCCCGCACGTCCTGTGGTTCCGCGGTGCCGGTCCGGATCACCGCGCCGGTGACGACGCCGTTCTCGAACATCAGGCTCTCGGTGCACGTGTTCAGAAGGACCGATCCGCCGGACTCGAGGACGATCCGCCTGCACAGATCGACGTACTGGTTGGTGTCGAACTTGTGTCCTCGCCCGAAGGACAGGATTCGCTGCGCATCGCCCACCTCCACACCGGTGTCACGTAACCACTGCACGCCGTCCTGGAACCGGTCCACCAGCAGTCGCCTCAGGGCAGGGTTGCCGTGCGGGTTCTGTGCGTCCATGACGGTGTGATCCGGTGCCGTCCAGACGTATCCGGCATAGCGCGCGGATCCGCCGACATCCGCACCGACCTCCACCACGACGACGGATCTGCCTGCGGACGCGGCGCGGGCTCCGGCGGTCAGACCGGCCATCCCGCCGCCGATGACCAGTACGTCGCACTCGATGTCGTTCATTGCTGTCGGCCTCTCGATCAGAAGTGGTGTCTGCGGGTCACCGTGAGAACGCGCGCAGCCCGGCTGCGGCGAATTCGACTGTGGCGTGGGCGGCTGCTGCGGCGGTGCCGTCCGTGTCGTCGGAGGTGGCGGCGCGGTGTGCGATGCCTTCGGCGATGACGGCGATCTTGAAGTCGGCGAGGGCGCGGTAGAAGTTCCAGTGGGCGAGGTCGCGTCCGGATACGGCGGCGTAGTGCTGGGCGAGGTCGTCGGCGTCGGGGTAGCGGGGGGAGGTCCAGGCGGCGTCGACGCCGAGGACGGTGTCGAACATGGGTTGCCGGTAGGCGCACATGAGGGCGATGTCGGTGAGGGGGTCGCCGAGGGTGGACATCTCCCAGTCGACGAGTGCGGCAACGGTTCCGGGTTCACCGTGGGTGAGGATGGTGTTGTCGACGCGGTAGTCGCCGTGCACGATGGCGGCGGCGCAGTGGGTGGGGACGGCGTCGGTGAGGGCCCGGTGGAGTCGGTCGATGTCGTTCAGGTCGCGGGTCTTGACGCGGTGCCATTGCCGTCCCCAGGTGGCGACCTGTCGGGCGGTGAATCCGTCGGGTCTGCCGAAGTCGGCGAGTCCGACTTCGTGGTGGTCGACGGCGTGCAGCGCGGCGAGGACACGGACGAGTTCGCTGGTGTTGGCGGCGATGTCGTCGTCGGTGAGGGCGTCGAGGTCGGTGCGGGTGCGCACGACCTGTCCGTGGACGAACTCGACGACGGTCATCGGAGCTCCGAGGGTGGCGCCGTCGGCGTCGAAGGCGACGGCGGTGGCGACGGGGACGTCGGTGCCGACGAGGGCGCGGGTGACGGTCCACTCGCGGGCCATGTCGTGGGCGGAGGGGGTCAGTCCGCTGACCGGGGGGCGCCGCACGATCCACGAGGTGGTGTCGTCGTGGGCGCGGTAGGTGAGGTTGGACCGGCCTCCGGCGATGCGGTCGACGCGCAGGTGCCCGGTGATGTCGATGCCGTTGTCGCGCAGGAACGTCTCGAGTGCGGCGATGTTCATCCCGGGGAGCGTGGTGGTCACGGCTGTTCCTTGGCGGCGGCGCGGCGGGCGGCGCCGACGGCGCGTTTGGCGATGGCCCACCGGTGCACTTCGGAGGGTCCGTCGTAGACGCGGAAGGGGCGGACCTCGCGGGAGAGTCGGGCGAGGGGCAGGTCGTCGGAGACACCGAGTCCGCCGCACATCTGCACGCCGCGGTCGACGATGCGGAAGATGGCTTCGGCGGCGAAGGTCTTGGCGATGGAGGTCTTGTTGCTCGCGGGGTCGCCGAGGTCGAGTGCGTGGCAGGCGGTGACGAGCAGGGCGCGGGTGGCGGCGATGTCGATCTCGTTGTCGGCGATCATCTTCTGCACCATGCCGAGGTCGCCGAGGCGGCTGCCGAACCCTTCGCGGTGGGCGACGTGGGCGACGGCGACGTCGTGTCCGCGTCGGGCGGCGCCGAGCCAGCGCATGACGTGGGTCATGCGGGCGGGTCCGAGGCGGACCTGGGCGTAGGTGAATCCTTCGTCGACGGCGCCGAGGACGTTGTCCTCGGGCACGACGACGCGGTCGAAGGTGACGTCGCAGTGCCCGCCGATCATGGCGCGGTCGAGGGTGCTGATGTGGCGGCCGACGGTGATGCCGGCGGTGTCGGCGGGGACGAGGAACATCGTGGCGCCGCCGCGGTCGCCGGGGGTGCCGGAGGTGCGGGCCATGACGATGAAGAATCCGGCGCCGTCGGCGCCGGTGATGAACCATTTGTGGCCGTCGATGCGCCAGCCGCCGTCGGTGCGGGTGGCGGTGGTGGTGAGGGCGGAGGGGTCCGAGCCGGCGCCGGGTGCGGGTTCGGTCATCGCGAACGCGGACCGCACGTCGCCGCGGGCGAGGGGGGCGAGGAACTGTTCCTTCTGGGCGGGGGAGGCGACGTGGGCGAGCAGGTGGACGTTGCCTTCGTCGGGTGCGCCGATGTTCGTCGCGATCGGTCCGAAGAGGGAGTAGCCGGCTTCCTCGAACACGGGGGCGCGGTCGCTCATGGACAGTCCGCCGCCGCCGTACTCGCGGGGCGCGTGGGGAGCGAAGACTGCTGCGTCCTTCGCCGCGGCCTGCAGTTCCCGGCGTAGGTCGTCGCCGCCCGCGGCGGTCACGTCACCGAGGAACTTGTCCTCGATGGGCAGGACGTGCTCGCGGGTGAACGTGCGGGTGCGCTCGATCCACTCGCGGACGACGGGGTCGTAGGTCAGATCGATCGCCATGGTGGTTCCCTTTCACATGGTCCAGGAGCGTTCGCTCGGTGGGGTCGTGCTGAGACGTGGTTCGAGGCTCACGGGCACGTAGGTGACGGAACCCTCGACGGATCGACAGGCGGCGGTGACCAATGTTCGGTCACCGCGTCTTCGTGAGGTCGATACATGCGTAGTACCAGGAAGAACGGACGTGGTGGGGCGGGAAGCCAGGATTCCCGACTATCGAGGTCATCGGGTCTCGCGTACCCGACCACGATGCGAGAGGGAGTGGACACCACACCGTCCGACGAGGTGGTCGATCCGACGGAGAACACGTCGCCGGGTGCGTCGTACAGCCAGCCGGTATCGGCCTCGTACAGGGTGACGCTCCAGAACGCCTCTGCGGGTGGGGGTTCGGAGAAAGAGATCTCGTAGGTGCAGCCTTCGAGGCCCGTCAGTGCGTTCCCGTCGGAGTCGACGTACGTGTTGTACGAGCAGTTCTCCTCGACGACGTTGGCTCCGAGCCCCACGAAGTTCATGACGGCGCGTGCCACGAAGTTGTGTCCGTGTGCGCCCTTGTCGAGTACCCGCGTCCACCCGGACGCCGTGCGCCGCCCGAGGCGGGATCGGGACGTGTCGAGCAGGGACATGGCGCGTGTGAAGCCGAGGTCGGCGCCTCGTGACACCACCTCGTCGAGATCGCCGACCTCCGGCGTACCGGGACCGACGTTCAGCTGACGGAACTGGTGAACGTGCGACACATCCTGCACCGGAACACCGTTGACGGCCACCACGGCATCGAGGGCCGTCAGGAACGCGGCGGCGGACGACTCCACCTCCTCCCGGAGCAGCACGGGCCACGAACGGGAGCGGGGAGGTGGACCGGTGAGGGCGACCGAGTCCTGCAGTGTCCTGACCGTGTCGATGTCGTCGGGAGCGCCGTGAACCTGGATGCGCATGAGCAGCCACATCAGCGGGGTGGACACGGGGAAGGACACGACGTCGGACGACCGCGCGGTGTCGGGGTCGTCCTGGCCCGGCGCGATCACCACGATCCTGCGTGGACCGTCCGGATGCGTCCGCGCGCTGACGTTGCTCACGTTGCTGTGGGCGTCCAGGAATTCGAGGGTGTAGTACCTGCCACCGAAGTCGGGTAGCTCGATGGTCACCGGTCCGTCGGTCAGATCCAGCCAGGCATTGGAGTAGACCGTGTCGACGTTCGGAACCCGGAACTGGCGGAAATCCGAACCGGCCGTGCTTCTCTCGTGGACCAAGGTGTTGACGGACCACGGTGCACCGTCGGCATCCGGAGCGCACTGTGCACACATGCTCGCGTACTGGTAGACGGCGGGCACGCCGTACAGCACTGCCTGCTGCGCGAGCACGGACGCGAATGTGAGCGCCTCGTCGGCGGCCACGGGTCGGACGTCGTCGGACGTCGATTCCTGGTACTGGTCGGTTCGAGCAGGGTCGTACGGCGTCGGGCCACTCACGGTGGCCGCTTCTCGTCCTCGAGTCATCCGACACTCCTTCACCCGGCGCACCGACCTGTACGCGCACCCGCCATCGCTCTTGACTCTGCCCACCCTACTTGGTGAACTGAGGTCAGTTCAACAAAGGAGATGGACATGAGTGCTCTCGGTAGATCGATCCGGACGACCACGATCGCTGTGGTCGGGGTGGTGGCGCTGACGATGACGGCGTGCGGCAGCAGCGGTGGAGGGGGTACCTCTCCGGTGGAGGGGAGCTGGGACGACGTCGTCGCCGCGGCGAAGTCCGAGGGGTCGGTGATGTTGTACTCGAGCCAGAACACCACGATCCTCGACAGCGTGAAGAAGGCCTGGAGTCAGACGTACCCCGAGATCACTCTCGATTTCGTTCGCGGAACGGACGCGGATCTGAATCCTCGTGTCGAGACCGAGAACAAGACCGGCAAGGGCACTGCGGACGTACACGTGGTCACGGACACGGCATGGATCGCGTCGGCGGCGGAGTCCGGCGCGTACTCCCAGTCTCTGAAGGGCGACGCGTTCGACGATCCGGACTACGGACGGGACCGCAGCGTCAAGAACGACAGGTTCTTCCTCGACGTCGCCGCCACCTTCGGCATGGGGTGGAACACGGGTACCGTGCCGACCGGACTCACGGATCCGCGCGATGTCCTGCGCCCCGAGTACCGAGGCAAGGTGGGCGTGGTCAACCCCGTCGGCATCGCGTCCTACGTGGATCTCTACCGCTTCTACCGCGAGAACTTCGGCGACGATTTCGTGGATCAACTCGCCGAGCAGCAGCCTCGTATCTACCCGAGCTCGCTGGGGGTCGCGCAGGCACTCACCTCCGGTGAGGTCGTCGTCTCCCCCATGGTCCAGCCTCTCGTGCAGGAGGTCGCGTCCGGAGCTCCGGTGAACTGGGCGCTCCCGACGCCGTCGTGGGGAACACCGTTCTACGGTCACGTCACGTCGGTCGCGCCTCATCCCAACGCTGCGCAGGTTCTGGCCGACTTCCTGGTCAGCCCCGAAGGTCAACGAGCGCAGGCGATCGGGGTCGCGACTGCGCTGCCCGGTATCGACGGCGCGACCGCCGACGCCCATGACATCGCCGGGCCCGATCCGACACAACTCACTCCCGAGTTCATCGAGCGGGAATCACGTGAGTGGGAGCAGAAGTTCCAGGGCTGACCGAGCCACGGAACGGCCCCGGGCTCAGTGCCCGGGGCCGAACGTCACGGTGCGGGCCACGATCAGTGCCAGGACGCCGAGACTCGCAGTGAGGACTGCCAGTACGTGAGCGCGCGCCGGGATTCCTCGCGGCGCGTCCGGGCCGGCGTCCGCGCGCCTGCGCTTCCGTCGCCGAACGATGTCGACGACGAGCGCAGCGACGGCGCCGGTCAGTACGACGCCGGCGGCTACAGCCGTCGGTACGTCACCCTGGTGGGTGGCCAGGCGCAGACCCACCAGGGCGCACACCGCCACCGAGCACTCGGTGCGCCGCCAGGCGAGCGCCGTCCGTTCGACCTGGAGACCACCGTCCCCGAGTGCGCCCGCTGGCCTGTCCTCGGGTGGTCCCGTCACGAGAAGACCGACCAGACGACCAGCGCTGCGGCCACCGCCAGCAGGACGGCCAGGGGTGCTCCGACACGAGGGGACGGAAGCGGCCGATTACGGCGCAGGCTCGATTCGACTGCGCCCCAGGCCCACCACGCGTGCAGCGGCAGAACGACGGAGCATCCGATCAGCAGCACCGATGCGATGCGTGCGGGCGTCGTGTCCCCTCCGACCTCGAACACGTCGAGCGCGACTCCGGCTGCCATGAACGCCAACGATGTTCGAATCCACGCGAGGTACGTCCGCTCGTTCGCCAGGCTGAACCGTGCGTCCGGTTCGGCACCGACGGCGTAGACCCGGCGCGGGCGCCGACGATCGTGCGCCTCCTCCTGGGACATGACTTCTCCTGACGGTCGAGGGCTCGCAATGTCACTGAGAGTCCCTAGCCTAATCGAACTCACTTCAGTTATGGTCGTGGTGTGACTGCACCCGACTGCTCGGATGGTGGCGACGAGCTGTTCCGCGACGCGCGCGCGCTGCAGATCTGGGGATTTCCGCTCGTCTTCGCTCAGCGACTGCGTCTCCGGTTCACACCCCGCTGGAGCCTGACGTGGACCGGCCGCTCACATCGGCGGGTGCAGCGCTGAACACGATGGGCCATCAGCGCAGGTTGTCCGATCCCACCCTCACCGCAGGAGTGGCTCCCAACGTGGACACGCTCTACTCACTGGCCTTCGTCGACCTCGATGTCGGGTCGTTCACGCTTCGAATGCCCGATCTCGGTGACCGCTACTACTGCATTCAGCTAGGTGAGGCCGACTCGACGACCATCGCGGTACAGGGTCAGCGGACACACGGGAGCCGTTTGCCGACACTGCATATCGTCCGCTCGGGCAGCGAGGTGGTCATGGCGGACGACGAACTACTGGTGGCCTGCCGAACACGTCATGTCATGGTTGCAGTGCGCATCCTGGTGCGACCGGACGATGCCGAGGATCTCCGGCGAGTGATCGCCGTGCAGGACGCCATCGTGCTGGACGGGCCGCGTGCGCCCGGAGCTGCGTGCGACGCTGCCACCCGCACGCTCGTCCTCCGTGAACGCGATGACGAACTACGCGATCCGGAAGCCTTTCTCGACTCGCTGGACCACGCCGTCGCCGGTGTCGCGGCGGCGGACGTGCCACCCGCGGTCCGCGAGAGCTTGGCGCGACTGCGTAGAGCGCTGCACGCAGGGGAACAGTTCACGCGAGCACGTTCGCAGTTCGCAGCAGGGTTGTCCGACGGCCTGGATGCGATCGCCGACCGGGTGAGGTCGCTGGGCCGGACGACGAACGGCTGGTCGGTCAACGAACTCGGCACGGATTTCGGCGACGACCATCTTCTGCGCGCGGCCGTCGCGTTGTCTCAGATCTACGTCAACCCGGCGGACGAGGCGCTGTACCCGGTGTGTGAGGTGGACGACGGTGGGCGCCCCTTGTCGGGTGCGCATTCCTACGACATCACTTTCGCCGCCGGCGAGGCGCCGCCGGCGCGCTTCTTCTGGTCCCTCACCGTCTACCACAAGCGAGGACTGCTGTGCGAGAACTCGATCGGCCGATATGCAATCACCGACCGGACGCCCGGCGTGACGGTGGCGCACGACGGATCCCTGACCGTTCGACTCGCGTCGACCCCGCCCGCGGAAGGGACGAGCAACTGGCTCCCGACTCCGTCCGGAGACTTCCGGTTGATGCTGCGGCTGTACGGACCCTCGGACCGGGCGTGGAGCCCGCCAGTCGTGCGGCGGACGCCCGCCAGGTCGTCTCGGACCGTGGGGGACCGATGACCGACACGCGATCCGGAGGGATCGAACTCGGACCGGTATCTCGACGGGTGTTGTGCGAGTTCGCATCCTGTGGCCGCGGACCCCTGCCGAGCACCACCGCGGTGGCCCGTGCTCTCCACATCAGCGAGCCGCACCTACGGCGCCTGCTCGCCGGTGAGTCGACCACTCTGGGTGCTCTGCGTGCTCGACACGACGCCGCCCGCGCGGTGGAGGCGCTTCGGCGCGGCGAGGCCCTGGACATCGTGTCGGCCCGATTGGGCTACTCGGAACCACGGGCGTTCCGGCGCGCCTTCCGCCGGTGGACCGGGATGACGCCGAGCGCGGTAGGTGCGGCATGACCGGGGTGATCTCGACCCGTCATGTCGTGTTGCGCTCGTGGCCGAACGGCGCACTGACGAGTGGTGACCTCGAGGTGGTGGAGGCGCCGGTGCCCGAGCTCCGTTCCGGCGACGTGCTCGTCCGCAACACGTGGCTCTCGATCGATCCGTCGATCCGCATCCGGCTGTCGAGGCAGACGCCGGGAGGCTATCTGCCGCCCTTCGCGCCAGGGCAGGCACTGGAAGGTCTCGCTCTCGGCGTCGTCGAACGATCGGAAAGCTCCGCTTTCGCTGTCGGTGACATCGTCACTCACACACTGGGTTTCCGTGAGCACGCCCTCATCTCGGCCGACACCGCGACGATCGGCGGCTACGGGTCGCCCACCGTCGTCCGTCCGGGCGGTCTGCCCGAACAGTGGTTCCTCGGGCCCCTGGGCAGTTCCGGTCTCACCGCGTACGCGGGGATGATCGGCATCCTCGACGTGGGGCCCGCGGACACGGTCTGGGTGTCGTCCGCTGCCGGTGCGGTCGGTGGGCTCGCGGCGGGACTCGCGGTGGCACGAGGGGCCACCGTCATCGGATCGGCAGGGTCAGCGGCCAAGGTGGCCCATCTGCGAGCGTCCGGCCTGGCGGACGCCTTCGATCATCACGAATCGCTGCCCGCGGCGGTGGCCGCCGCGGCGCCCGACGGCATCGACGCGTACTTCGACTGTGTGGGCGGTGATCACCTGACTGCAGCGATCGACGCACTTCGACCGAACGGACGTATCGCGATGTGCGGCCAGATGTCTCAGTACGACGCGGCCGAGGCGCCGAGTCTGCCGGGCAATCTGTTCCAGTTCGTGTCGAAGAACCTGTCGATGCGGGGATACCGGGCCGGATCGTTCCTGCATCTCGAGGGCGACATGCGCGCGGAGATCACGTCCCTCATCGATGCGGGCCGTCTCGGGTACGACGAGTGGGTGTTCGACGGTCTCGACGCAGCTCCGGCCGCGCTGGTCTCGATGCTGGCAGGGGAGAACACCGGCAAGACACTCGTCCGGCTGGGATGACCCCGCGGCTGCACCGTCGGAGCTCAGTCGGCGGTGAGAGAGTCGAGCACAGCCGCGAGCTGGTCGGGGACACTGATCATCGGCATGTGTCCGGAGTCCATGTGGACGACGCGACCCGACCGGGCACCGGCGCGGACCAGCGCTGACGAGGCTTCCTGCAGTTCCGGCGGGTAGCACGTGTCCCTCGTCGTCCGGATGTAGGCGCGGGGGACGTCGACCCGGAGGCCGGAGAGATCGACGGTCTCGGTGAGCAGAGCGCCGGAGTCGTCGACGAGCTGCTCGAGTGTCCACGCGGTCTGTTCGTCGTCCATGTCGTTGCACAGCATGGCCTGTGCCCCCTCGGGGCCCTGGACGTATCTGCCGTCCACGATGGACGCCTTCACGATGTCGCGAACCGCAGGATCGATCCCGTCGATCACCGCCGTGCCGTCCGGCGGGACCACCGCGGCCAGGAAGACCACGTGCCGGACACGGTCCTGCAGCCTGTCGAGGACGCGGGGCACGGAGACTCCGGCGAACGAGTGGGCCACCAACACGATGTCGGTGACGTCCTCCCGCTCCACGTCCGCGACGATCGCGTCGGCGCAGTCCTCCAGGGTGACGGTGCGGAGGTCGACGTCCGCGCGTGTGCCGCGCCCCGGAAGGTCGACCGCGACGACTCGCCCCGTCAGCAGTGGCGCGAGGCGGTCCCAACACGACGCGCCCATTCCGGCACCGTGCACGAGTACGAACGACATGATGTGCTCCATTCTCTTCATGATTCGTCGGTGGTGCGGTCCAGCGGCACCGGCAGTCTAGAGTTCTGCGCCCGCCCGATAGCCCTCTGCGATCGCGTGACCGATGCGCCGTGGTGTGACGCAATCTCCGATGACACTGACGGTGGGGCCCGCGTCGAGTCCGAAGGACGACACTGCCACTCGCGGCTGGTGCCACACGATCGCGGCGTCCTCGTAGGGCCGGTCGCCGGTCCCGAAGACCGGACGCAAGGTCACTGGATCAGCAGGGTCGTCGGGGACGTGAAGGGCGTGCGCGATCTGGAAGTCGACCCCCGCGTCACCCAGTCGATCGAGCAGCGGTCCGGCACTCTCGGCGGGAATTCGGGACGCGAGAGCGGTGAGCGTCGTGGCCACGGTGACCTCCCAGCCCCGCTGCGCCAGGGCTTCGGCCGCGCTGTAGGCCGGCCAGAACCCGTCACCGTCGTCGAACACCACCACCCGGCCCGCGTCGCCCGACACCCGGCCGAGCAGAACGTCGTCGACGCTGTAGGCGGTGCGCTCTCGGAGCAACGGGGTCAGGTCGACCGGACGCGATCCGGTCGCCACCACGATGTGGTCCGACGCGGAGCGAATCTCGGCCAGGTCGTCCTCGCCGATTCCGGCCGCCAGGTGAACATCGACCTTCAGCCGACGCATCTCCCGTTCCAGGTAGTCGACGATGTCGATGAGCGTCGCCCGGTGCGGCGCCGAGGCAGCCACCCGCACGGATCCGCCGAGGGCACTGCCCTTCTCGAACACCGTGACTCGGTGGCCCCTTCCCGCGGCCACGCGAGCGGCTTCGAGACCCGCGGGGCCGCCGCCGATCACGATGACGTCCTTCGTGGCGCGGGCACGTCGACCGACGTCGACGTGTCGACCGCGCCCGATCTCGGCATTGACAGCGCAGTGCAGATGCGGGTCGAAGGCCCGGCAGTCCTGGTTGACGCCGAGGCAACCGCGTATCTCGTCGAGGCGACCGGTTCGGGACTTGTTCGGCAGTTCGGGGTCCGCGATCAGCGCGCGTGCCATGCCGACCATGTCCACCTGTCCGGTCTTGATGGCGTGGTCCGCGACGCCCGCATCGCGTATTCGCTGTCCCACGAGAGTCGGTGTCCCGGTCGCTGCTCGGACCCTCGCCGCCGACGGGATCGCGACCGCGTCCGCGCCGGTGGAATCCTTGACGTACTTCCCGCGGGTGCCGTGGGTGATGCTGAAGTAGTCGACGCCGACCGCGGCCACGTTCTCGGCGATGCGAACGCAGTCGTCGATCGTCATTCCGCCGGGGATCTCCTCCTCCCCGCTCAGCCTCACTCCGAGCGCGAGCCCTGCGGGCATCTCCGACCGCATCGCCTCGATCACCATGCGGGTGAAACGCATTCGGCCGTCGAACGAGCCGCCGAAATCGTCCGTCCGTCGGTTCGTCAGTGGGGACATGAACTGAGCGGGGAGATACCCGTGCGCAGCATGGAGCTCCACCCCGTCGACACCTGCTCGCACCAGGTTTCGCGTCGACGTACGCCATCCCTCGACGATGTCCTCGATCTCCGCGACCGACAGTTCGTGGGGTGGGTAGGCGTCGCGCGCGGTCTTGATCGCCGAGGGCGCGGAGGGTGGCGCATCCGATTCGCCGCCGATGAACTCACGTCCGAGATGGCAGAGTTGTCCGATGAACAGTGCGTCGTGGCGATGCGCAGCAGACACTTTGGCCGCTGTGCTCGGAATGATCTCGACCCGGTAGGCCTCGATCAACTTGCGCGATCGCAGCGTCGTCGTCGGGTGCACGACCGTGGCACCCCCGATGATCAAGCCCACTCCACCCGCGGCCAGGCGCTCGACGTGCTCGGTGTCCCCGTGAGTGGGCACACCGTCGACCGCCATCGACGTGCCCGCCGGGAGTGCGACCAGTCTGTTCTTCAGCGTGAGTCCGCCGATTCGGATCGGTGAGAAGAGGTGGGGAAAGTGGTCGTTCATGCGGACTCGGTTCTGTCGGCGGGTGTTCTGGGGCGGACGAGGACTCGAACACGTGGTTCCTCCGCCAGGTCGAGCGCGAGATCCGTTCGGACGAGCCGTTCCGGAACGGTGAGACGCACGGTCTCCTGGGCGGAGTACTCGGCCCAGTTCCTGAAGGTGCAGAACTCGACGTACGTCGAGGCGGAGTCGCTCACCCTGGTCAGTGCCCATCGCGATGCGCCGAGGCGCAGGCGCGACGACCTCAGACGAGTCATGGCGTGGACGAAGTGGTCCGCCCGCTGCGGACGGACCACGTACGTCGTCTCGACGACGATCGTCGCGCCACGATGACCCGGTTCGAGTTCCGGCGGTCCGGCGGCACCGGACGGGTCGGGCGCGATGGAGTCGCTGGGCAGAATGCCTCGGCGCAGCAGTCCGATCGACGACACCGACATCGTGACGGCGGAGAGAGCGACAGCGGAGACGAGCCCCATCGTGTCGGCGAGGAACCCCCACAGAAGGGCACCGACCGCTTGGCTGCCCTGGAACGTCAGCATCACGACGGCGATGACTCGGGCCTTGATCCACGGTGGCATGACCGCGTGCGTCGCGATCATCCACGTGCTCTGCACGCCGACCCAGGCTGCGCCGACCATCACCAGTAGAGCGAACACGACCGGCATCCACGGCACGAAGGCGAGACCGAGCAGAACCAGTGCGTACGCGGCAGAACCCAGGGCCGCGAACACGTTCCAGCTCAGGCATCGTCGCAGCGGCATCGAGGCGATGGTGCCCGCCACCGCGCCGACACCGATCGCCCCGGACAACACTCCGAACTCGAGCGTCGTCACGTGGAGCATCTCGTACGCCACGAGCGGCAGCAGAGCCCACAGGCAGCTCGCCGGCAGGCCGAACATCACGACACGGAACAACAGTCTCCGCGTCCATCGCGAATGACGGATGAACCGCAGACTCGTCGCCACCGATTCGAGAACCGACTCGGTCCTGGGAACTCGCCCGGACCGAGGCGGGATCTGACCGGCCGCCAGGACGACGCAGATCGCGAACACGACCGTGACGAGAGCGAAGGTCGAGGTGGCGCCCCATGCGGCCAGGAGTGCCCCGCCGAGTACCGGACCGATGGCGCGTGCACCGTTGAAGATGGCGCCGTCGATCGCGGGCACGACGGTCATCATCTCGCGGCTCGCCAGCGTCGGCAGCAGCGATTGCCAGACGATCGCCACCGACGCCAGACCGCACCCCGACAGGAACACTGCCGCCATCAGAACCGGCATCGTCGCGAGGTCGAGGACCTGGAGCACCGTGAGCGCTGCCGACGTGACCAGCAGCCCGATCGCCGTGCCGGTCAGCAGAGTTCGATGGCCGGCGTGCTCCGCTATCGCGCCGAGGGGGAGGGAGAGTAGAAAGAAGGGCAGGCTGGCGGCGAACTGGACGCCCGACACTGCGAACGCGGATTCTCCTGCTCGAGTCAGGGTCCACTGGACCGCCAGAACCAGGATCCAGATCCCGATGGCGGCGCCGAGTTCGAAACCCAACATCATGCGTAATCGGCGCACACGCAACGGCGTCAGGAGTGTGACGGTCGGTGGTCGTGTCATGGCCTGTGCCCCTTCGCCGCCCGCCGGCATCACCGGATGAAGCCCGACGTCACCGGATGAAACGCTGTTCCCACTCCGCCTGGTACTCGGTGACCGCTGCGGGGTCGAGGTCCGCGGGGTCGGTCAGTGCGAGGTCCTGTGCGCGTCCGACCGACTCCGGGATGTTCGGCAGCACACTCGCGTACCCCTTCGACAACGCCTGCTGGCCCTCGGGGGAGACGAGGAAGTCGGCGAGAAGTTGCGCTGCATTCGGGTGCGGTGCGGACGCGAGAACATGGGAGTAGTAGGGGGCGCCCCACGCCGGGTCCGGCCTGAACCACCCGACGGGTGCGCCTGCCTCCTGCTCGCGCACGAGGGGTTGGACCATCGGCGTGGCGATGATCTCTCCGGACCCGAGGCCCTGTGCGACGGCCAGAACACCGGGATAGACACGTGGCTCGTTCTGCGCGAGTTCGTCGGTGTAGTCGGGCGACCAGTTGCGGTCGAAGAACCGGAACTGATCGGTCACGGCGGCGAAGCCCGCAGGATTGACGACGCCGATACGTCCGCGCAGTTCGGGAGCCAGGAGATCCTGCGGACTGTCGAGTCCGTCCGGTAACGCCGTGGTGTTCCAGCCGAGCCCCAGAACGGCGGCGCTGGTGAGGAAGAGCTTGTCGTTAAGCACGCTGGTGTCTCGACCGTAGTCGGGGTTGTCGAACGAGGGGCCGACGACGTTCACCGAGTGCTCGCCCGAGTCTGCGGCCGCGCGGATCCACGCGGGGTCGGTGGTCATGTGGACGTCGCCGATCCCGCGCCCGGACTTGTGCTCCGCATCCACGCGGGGGTTCAGTTCGACGTCGGAACCTCGTGTGAACTCCACCGTGATGCCCGGATACGTCGCTTCGAATCCGGCTTTCACCGAGGCGAGGTTGTCGGGGTGCTGCGACGAGTACAGGTAGACGGATCCCTCGTCCTTCGCCGCGGCGACCACGTCGTCCCACGTGCCCGACACCGGTCCGGACGCTGTCGCCCCACCGCTGCAGGCCGCCGACAACCCGACTGCGGCTGCCGATGTCAGCGCCGCGAACGTACGACACCACGTGGTCATGAGGGTCTCCTGTCAGTTGTGGTCGACGGCGTCAGTCGAACGCGAGTTCCGGTGTCCGGCAGATGAGCAAGCGGCGTATCGAGCCGGCCGCGTCGACCGACGCCGTCGCGTTGAAGGACGCCTCGAAGTCGCCGTCTCGCGTGGTCCGCCCCAGTACGAGTTCCACGTCGCCCACCCGGGATCCGACGTCGATGTGATGGACGAGGGTGCTCTTCTCACGCTGGGCGAGGTAGAGGACGAGTCCCTCTCTGTCGCCGACGAATTCGGCGGACGCTCCCTCGCCACGGGAGAACTGCACGGACATCCGGAAGTCGTCCGTGATCATGGTCAGCACCCGGTCGGGATCTTCGGAGTCCATGTACGAGAACCACGTTCGCAGGACTCCTGTCGCGTCGGTCGTCATCGTCGTGCTCCTGTCTGGTCGGTCGAGGGCGCGTCGGAACCGGCCCACGGCACCAGTGCGTGGTCGGGATCGAACGACACCTGGTAGCGGTCGATCAGCCCGTTCTCGTCGAGGTGCATCGCCGCGACGAAATATCCCGTCACGACATCGCCGTGCTCGGTGACGGCTCCCTGGGCGAACTGGACGTCGCCGTCCTGTGCGCGTCGCAGCAGTCGATGCTGCCGGCCGACAGGGGGACGTCCGGTGAGGTAGTCGAGCATCGCGGCGCGACCGGTGCCGGCTCGGGCTCCCGTCGGGACGATCATCACGAAGGAGACGCTCTCCGCCAGCATGTCGGTCGCCTGCTCGAGCTCACCGCTGTCGAGGGTGGCGTAGTAGGACTCGATTCGAAGCATGAACCGAACTTAGTTCAAGAAAAGTCCGCATGTCTTCCATTTCGCCGATACTCTCAAAACAGAACTGAACTCGACTCAGGAGTGTTATGTCTGCAGCGATCGACGACGTCACCTACTCACCCTGGCCGGAGGCGGAGCCCGCGGGCCTGATTCCCGGGCCGGAGCAGACCGATCTCCGGTCCGCGATGCGCGCAGTACTGGCGCGGCACCGTGGGCGAGACGAGGGGGACCCGACGGCACTGTGGCGGACACTCGTGGACGACATGGCCGTGACCATGCTGTCCGTTCCCGAGGATCGTGGCGGCCTCGGGTACGGGATGACGGACATGGCCGTGGTCCTGGAGGAGTGCGGCCGAGCGCTCGTGTCGGAACCGGTGCTGTTCGCGGCCGGTGTCGGCGTGCACGCGCTGCTCCTAGCTCCGGCCGGAACTGTGGACGAGTTGCTGTCCGGTGCCCTCGCCGGTGAACTCCGCGTCGCGGTGCACCTGCCCGTGTCGCAGACGCGACGAGCGGCCACGCAGGTGATCACGGCCGACCACGCAGCAGACGGATGGCGTCTGAGCGGTGTCGCGACCGACATCGTTCACGGTGCGTCGGCCGATGTCGTCGTGGTCGGGGCGCACACGGCGGACGGCGCCCGAGTGTTCGCCGTACCCCTCTCCGACGCGGTGCGCGCCGTCCCGCGGACGGTCATCGACCCGACGCGGCCGCGCGCCGACGTGCACCTCGACTCGGCAGCGGCGTCCGTGCTCACCGAGGTGGCGGACACGGCCTCCGCTCTCGACGACCTGACAGCGCGAGCGACGATCGGGCTGGCGAGCGAGCACACGGGAATCGCCGATCGCATGCTGGAGATGACCGTCGAGTACGTCACCACCAGGCAGCAGTTCGGTCGGCCCGTCGGCTCCTTCCAGGCCGTGAAGCACCGACTCGCCGACCTGCTCCTCTCTCTCGAACGAGCGCGATCGGCATCCCGCTTCGCTGCTGCGCTCCACGACAGCTCCCCGGACCGTGCCGCGCTCGCGGTCGCGATCGCCGGCGCCGTGTGCACGGAGGTCGCGTCCGAGTCGGTCGCCGAGGCGGTGCAGCTGCACGGTGGCGTCGGCTTCACGTGGGAGCACCAGGCGCACAGATACTTTCGCCGAGCTAACCGGTGACGAGGCGCTGCTCGGCGATGCGGTGTACCACCGCCGCCGCATCGCCGACCTCATCGGACTGAACCCGGTTCGATTCGAGGGTTGACGCGCTCGACCCCATGCCGTAAAACTGAAGTGAATCCAGTTCAAATCGTGACGCAGCCCAAGGAGATCCCATGATCGACACCGACCACATCCTGCTCGAGAAGGACGGCGACGTCGCTCGCGTCTGGCTCAACCGCCCGCACAAGAAGAACGCGGTGACTCCGGAGCTGCTGTACCGACTCGACGAGATCATCGCCGAGGTCGACGCCGACCCGAACCTCAAGGTCCTGGTCCTGCGCGGTGTGAACAACACCTTCTGCTCGGGGTTCGACCTCGACATCCTGCTGTCCGACTACGTCGGCAGTACCAACGCCATGGACGTGGCCGTGCTCTCGGCCAAGGTCTGCGATCGCCTGTACTCCATGAACACGCCGTCCGTCGCGGTCCTCGAGGGCTACGTCACCGCCGGTGGGTTCGAGCTCATGATCTCCTGTGATTTCGCCATCGCCGACGACGACGCCAAGATCGGCGACTTCCACATCCGCCGTGCACTGTTCGGCGGCGCCGGCCCCATCTATCGCCTCCCGCGCATGATCGGCATCCGCAAGACCAAGGAACTGATGCTGACCGGCAAGCTGCTCTCCGGTGTCGAGGCTGCGGACTTCGATCTCATCAACGCGTCCGCGCCGGCCGCCGAGCTGGACAAGACCGTCGAGGAGTTCATCGCGCAGCTCACCGACAAGAGCCCGTTCATGATGAAGCTGACCAAGATGACGATCGATCGCGGCCTCGACGCGGACATCCAGTCCCTCATGGTCATGGAGCATCTCGCCGTGGGCAACGCCCTGCAGTCCGAGGACGGGCGAGAAGGCGTCACCGCGTTCCTCGAGAAGCGTGAGCCGAAGTGGGTCGGTCGCTGATCCTCAGCGAGACACGAACGAGGAACGACGGTCGGCGGGGAGCGGGAGGATCACGATGACGAATGGTCTCGGGACACAGCGGGTGGTGTTGCAGGGCAGTAGATGCACTGTGTGCGGCACGGTCGCGTACCCGGCGTCGAGTCTCTGCTCCCGGTGCGTCACGCCCACGGCAGAACCCGTCGACCTGAGTACGTCGGGCACCGTGTGGGCCCACACGGTGCAGCGCTTCCCGCCCAAGTCGCCGCCGTACGTGCCACCCGCGGGCGGGTTCACCCCGTTCGCGGTCGGCTGGGTCGAGTTGAGCGAGGGCATCCGCATCGAGGCGATTCTCGACACCGAGAACGTCGACGATCTGCACGGAGCGCTCGTCCACCTCACGGCCGTCGTGCCGGTTCCCCGGTTCGAGGTCGTCGCGGCCGGCCCGTCGTCCGCACCGAGCACACTGGGAGACACCGTATGAGCGAGTCCGTGGTCATCGTCGGAGTGGGATTGTCGAAGTTCGGTCGCCAGCCCGGTGTCAGCGGCCGAGCGATGGCCGTCTCGGCCATTACCGCCGCGCTCGCCGACGCGGGCATCGCCTGGCCGGACGTCGATGTGGCGTTCGGGGGCAGCGACTCCGCGGGCCTCGCCGACACGCTCGTCAGTGAACTCGGTTTCACCGGACTGCCGTTCACCAACGTGCGGAACGGCTGCGCCACGGGCGGCAGCGCCCTGTTCTCGGCGGTCAACGCCGTACGGGCGGGATCGGCGTCGATCGGTCTCGCAGTGGGCTTCGACAAGCACCCGCGCGGTGCGTTCGACCCCACGCCGGCGGAGTGGGGTCTGTCCGAGGGGTACGGCGAGGCGGGTCTGATGGTGACCACGCAGTTCTTCGGCGCGAAGATCTCCCGCTACATGCGGCAGCACGGCATCACCCCGGACACGCTCGCGCGCGTCGCCGAGAAGTCCTACCGCAACGGCGCGCTCAATCCCAATGCGTGGCGCCGCGAACCCATGTCGGCCGAGGCGATCGCCTCCGCCGACATGGTGAACGATCCCCTCACGCGGTACATGTTCTGTTCTCCCGGCGAAGGCGGTGCGGCCGTGATCGTGGCCTCACCCGAGGTGGCCGAGCGGCTGACGGGCCGGCCGATCCGGTTGCGCGCCATCACCCATCGGACGCGGCGATTCGGCTCGTTCGAGGTCTTCAGTCCGTCCGTCCAGGGCGTCGGCGAGCCGACCAGCGTCAGCGCGGATGCCGCGGCAGCCGCGTTCGAGCAGGCCGGGATCTCCCCGTCGGATGTCGACGTGGCCCAACTGCAGGACACCGAGAGTGGCGCCGAACTCATGCACATGGCCGAGTGCGGCTTCTGCGAGCACGGCGAGCAGGAGCAGTGGATCGCCGAGGGAGCCACCGAGATCGGCGGGCGTCTACCCGTCAACACCGACGGTGGGTGCATCGCGAACGGAGAACCGATCGGCGCCTCCGGTCTGCGCCAGGTGCACGAGGTGGTCACCCAGTTGCGCGGCGAGGCCGGCGATCGTCAGGTGCCGGGCGGGCCGTCCATCGGCTTCACCCATGTCTACGGGGCACCGGGCATCAGCGCCTGCACCGTTCTGTCCGTCTGAACTAGTCCGATCCGACCAGCGAGGTCAGTCCATGAGTACCAGCACCGTGTCGTCCGACGTCCGAGCATTCACCGCCGAGGCGACGGCGTGGCTCAGCAGCGTGGCCGCACCGCGGACCAGCACGACGTGGGGCGAGGGCTCCGACTCGGTGGCCGTCTTCGAGAACTGGACGCCCGAGGAGGAACGCCGGCACACGGACGTCATCCGCGACTACGAACGACGGAAGTTCGACGCCGGCTGGGGTCCGCTCGACTGGCCCGCGGAATACGGTGGACGAGATCTCCCGCTGTCCCACGTACTCGCCTTCCGCCGCGCGGAGGACCGGTTCGATGTCCCGCGCCGCACCGAGATGTTCTCCGTGACACAGCAACTGGTGGCACCCACGATCGAGAAATGGGGCACGCCGGATCAGCGCGCCACGTACGTGCGAGCGATGCTGCGCACCGACCTCATGGCCTGCCAACTCTTCTCGGAGACCGAGGCCGGTTCCGACCTCGCGGCCGTCCGCACCCGCGCGGTCCGTGACGGCGACGGGTGGGTGCTGAACGGCCACAAGGTCTGGACGTCGGGAGCCACGGTCTCGGACATCGGGGTGGCAGTGTGCCGCACCGATTCCTCGGTGCCTAAGCACAAGGGCCTCACCGTCTTCCTGGTCCCGATGGACGCGGAGGGCGTCTCCGTCCGCCCCATCCGGCAGATGACGGGTGGCAGCTCGTTCAACGAGGTGTACCTCGAGAACGTGCGGCTGACCGATGCGCACCGTCTCGGCCCGGAGGGGCAGGGGTGGCAGGTCGCTCTCACCGTGCTGGCGGCCGAACGACTCGACGGTGGCAACCTCGGACTGGCGAACGCCGACCGTGCCGTGGAACTGGCACGCAATCTGGGTCGGCCCCTCACCGAGATCGAGCTGGATCAGGTTGCCGATCTCGTCGTGCACAGCCATGTTCAGCGCGTCACCGCCATGCGCGTCGCCGGCGTCGTCGTCTCCGGACGCGATCCCGGCCCCGAGGCGTCCGTCGGCAAACTGCTCGCGACCACCACGATGTCCCGGACGTCGGCGGCGGTCCGGCGGATGCTCGGCTCCGATCTGGTGTCCGACACCGGTGAATGGGGCACGTTCGCCTGGACGGAACACGTCCTGGGCGCGCCCGGATACCGCATCGCCGGCGGCACCGACGAGATCCAACACAACATCATCGCCGAGCGCGTTCTCGGCCTTCCCCGAGAGCCGAGGCCGTGACCACCGACGACACGACACACTCCGCACTGCAGCAGCGCGTCGCCGCGAAGCTCGAGACCGGTGGCCTCGGCTCGCTGCGCAGCTTCGATCCACTCCTCGGAGGACACTCCGGCCTGACCTACCGCGTGCGGACCGACGACGCCGACTTGGTGGTCAAGGCCGTGCCCGCAGGGCAGCGCCCCGTCGGGCGCCACGACATGCTGCGGCAGGCGACCATCATGCGGGAACTCGCGGGTACGTCGGTGCCGGTGCCCACGATCGTGATGGTCGACGACACCGAGCCCTCCTGGTACGCCATGACATTCGTCCGCGGTGAGTCGCTCGAGCCTGTTCTGGACGATCCGGCCGTCGACCCGGAGCTCGCAGCAGCGCGCATGCGGCGTGCGGCAGCGGTCCTACCCGAGCTGCACGCGGTCGATCACCGAGCGGTGCCCGACGCCGGCCCCACACTCACACCGGGTGACGAACTCGCCCGGTGGGCTCGCACTCTGGGCGCCGTTCCACCGGAACTGGTGGAGGGCGGAGACAGACTGCTGAGCCTCCTCGGTGCCCGCGTCCCGGACGCGGTCTCGTCGACGCTGGTGCACGGTGACTATCGCCTGGGCAACCTGATCGCGGACGGCACCGAGCCGGTCGCGCTCATCGACTGGGAGATCTGGAGTGTGGGCGACCCCCGAGTCGAGCTGGGGTGGTTCCTCGTCTTCGCCGACGGCGACAACTTCCCCGGTGTCGGGCGGTCCGTCCCCGGTCTGCCGAGCGCCGACGAGTTGGTGGAGATCTACGCCGGTGCGGGACGTGACCTGCCCGACCTGCCGTGGTTCGACGCCCTGGGACGACTCAAGATGGCCGCCATCATGGGGCACAACCTGCGTCGTCACAGGGAGGGCCGTCATCACGATCCGGACCAGGAGAAGCTGCCCGCCACCATCTCTCGGCTGATCGACACCGGCACCGCCCTGCTCGCCTGAGCTCCCTCGCCCTCGTATCCACTCGCCCGATCCGTCCTCCAGGAGGCCAACCGTGGACTTCTCCTACAGTGCTCGTACCGACGCGCTGCTCGAGACCCTCGAGACATTCATGACCGACCATGTTCTGCCCGCCGAGAAGGTGTACGACGCGCAGATCGCGGCGAACACGAACAAGCACGAGCAGCCGGCGGTGATGCGCGAACTGCAGGAGACCGCGCGCTCGCAGGGACTGTGGAACCTGTTCATGACGCACGACGGGCTCGGGGCCGGACTCACCAACCTCGAGTACGCCCCTCTCGCCGAGGTGGTCGGGCGCTCGATCATCGGCAACGAGGCCATCAACTGCTCCGCCCCGGACACCGGCAACATGGAGATCCTCGCCATGTTCGGTACCGAGGAGCAGAAGAAGGACTGGCTCGAGCCGTTGCTCGACTGTCGGATCCGGTCCGCGTTCGCCATGACCGAGCCGGCCGTGGCCAGCTCGGACGCCACCAACATCACCTCGACGATCCGTCGCGACGGTGACGAGTACGTGCTCAACGGCCGAAAGTGGTACACCTCCGGCGTTCTCGACCCGGACTGCAAGCTCATCATCTTCATGGGCAAGTCGGATCCGGACGGTCCGACCTACCGCCAGCAGAGCATGATCCTGGTTCCCGCCGACAGTCCCGGGATCGAGGTCCTGCGCGATCTCCCGATGTTCGGTTTCCACGACCGTCTCGGGCACGGCGACGTCCAGTTCACCGATGTCCGAGTGCCGGCCTCGAACATGCTCGGAGCCGAGGGTGACGGTTTCGCCATCGCGCAGGGTCGTCTCGGCCCGGGCCGGATGCACTACGCCATGCGCGCCGTCGGCATGGCCGAGCGCGCTCTGGAGATGATGTGCCGCCGTTCGCTCGACCGAGTGGCCTTCGGTGCCCCGCTCGCCGATCGCGGTGTCGTGCGTGAGTGGATCGCACGCAGTCGTATCGAGATCGACCAGATCCGACTGTTGGTCCTGAAGTCGTCCTGGATGATGGACACCCGCGGTAACGCCTCGGCGCGCTCCGAGGTCGCCGCGATCAAGGTCGCGGCGATGGAGGTGGCGCACAAGGTGGTCGACCGTGCTGTTCAGACGTTCGGAGCGGCCGGTGTCAGCGACGATTTCGTCCTGGCCCGCCTGCACGCCATCACCCGCGCCCTCCAGATCGCAGACGGACCGAGCGAGGTCCATCTCCGCACCATCGCCCGCCTCGAGACGAAGAAGTACCGATGACCGACATACATTCCCTCACCGGCAGAGTGGCGCTCGTGACCGGCGCGAGCCGCGGACTCGGCCTTGCCATCGCTCGTGGACTGCGCGACGCGGGCGCCACCGTCGTGGTGTCCAGCCGCAAACTCGAGGCGTGCGAGGAGGCAGTCGCCTCCCTCGGACCGTCGACGGTGGGCAGCGCTCACGCCCGCGCTCTGCACGTCGGTCGCTGGGACGAGATCGAGCCCGCGGTCGACGCCATCGTCGACGAGTTCGGCTCACTCGACATCGTGGTCAACAACGCCGGCATCGCGCCGCTGTCCGAGAACCTCGTCGGAGTGACGGAAGGGTTGTGGGACAAAACCATCGAGGTCAATCTCAAGGGTCCGTTCAGGCTGATGGCAGTGGCCGGAGCGCGGATGGCGGCCGCCGGGCGCGGGTCGATCGTCAACATCTCGAGCATCGGAGCTGTTCGACCGAGCCCGCCCGAAGCCATGTACGCCGCGGCCAAGAACGGCCTCAATGCGCTGACCATGGCGTTCGCGCAGGAGTACGCGCCGCACGTGCGAGTGAACTGCGTGATGCCCGGGGGATTTGCAACGGACATGGCCGAGCACTGGGACGACGAGTTCGTCGGCAAGATCGTCGACCGGCTGCCGTCGGGACGTCTGGGTCGCCCCGAGGAGATCGCCGGTCTCGTCGTACATCTCGCGAGTGACGCCTCGTCGTACACGACGGGTGCCATCATTCCCGTCGACGGCGGCCGCACCGCGGTCTACTGAGGAGGGCGTGGACGTGACAGAAGTGAACGACACCCGGAGTCCTGCCGCCTTGTTCGATCTGACCGGCCGAACAGCGGTGGTGACCGGAGCGTCGTCCGGTCTCGGTCTCGGGTTCGCCCGGACGCTCGCCGCCGCCGGAGCCACGGTGTACGCGGCGGCACGTCGCGCGGATCGTCTGGCCGCGGTGGCGGAGACCGTCCCGGGCCTCGTTCCCGTGCGATGCGATGTGACCTCGGACGAGGACCGTCGAGCGCTGGTGGATCGGTGCCGTGCAGAGACCGGGCGCCTGGACATCCTGATCAACAACGCCGGGATGCCCGGCCCACCGGACGCGGAGCAGGAGACCGCGGAGGGTTTCTCCGCGATCCTCGAGGTGAACCTCCTCGCAGGCTTCCACCTGGCGGTGCACGTCGCCTCGACGACGCCGGACTCCGCCCCGGTGTCGATCGTCAACATCTCGTCGGTCGTCGGTCTCGTCTCGACCGCCCCCATCGGCGGTGCGAGTTACGCGGCGTCCAAGGCCGGTGTGCTCGGCCTGACCCGTGAACTCGCCGGGCAGTGGGGACGACGACGGATCCGCATGAACGCGGTGGTCCCCGGGTGGTTCGACACCGAGATGACCGACGGGCTCTTCGAGAACGAGAAGTCGGCCGGGTGGGTGCGGCGCAACACGATGCTCGGTCGCGGGGGTACTGCGGGCGAGGTGGACGGCGCGGTGCTGTTCCTCGCCTCCGATGCCTCGTCGTACGTCACCGGGCACACCCTGGTGGTCGACGGCGGCTGGACGGCGCGCTGATGCTGGCCGTGCAACTGCTCGAGTGGGGCTCCGCTCCCGAGCTGCGGGACATTCCCGTTCCCGAACCGACGGGCGAGCAGTTGCTGCTCGAAGTCACGGCGGCGGGTCTGTGTCGTAGCGATCTGTCCGTCTGCGATGCGCCGGCCGGACGGTTCGACTACCCGTTGCCACTCACGCTGGGACACGAGGTGGCCGGACGCGTCGTCGCTGCCGGCCCCGATGCCGACGGGAGCACGGTGGGATCGTCCGTGGTCGTCCACGGCGTGTGGTCCTGCAGAACCTGCCGCAACTGCCGCCGGGGTCGGGAGAACTACTGTCTGGCACTGCGGCCGGTCGACGGCAGGCTCGCCGTGATCGGCAACGGCCTCGGCGCGCCGGGCGGACTGGCCGAGTACATGGTGGTTCCGCACGGCGGGGTGCTGGTCGACACCGGTTCCCTGGCACCGGAACTCGCAGCGCCCCTCGCCGATGCGGGCGCCACCGTGCATCACGCCGTCAGCGGTCAGGCCGACCTCCTCGACTCGAACGCCGTGGTCGTGATCGTCGGTGTCGGCGGTCTCGGTCACCTCGCGGTCCGAATGGCGTCGCTGCTGGGAGCCGGCCACGTGGTGGCCGTCGATCCGCGCGACGCGGCTCGGAGATCCGCGACGACCATGGGCGCCGCCGCGGTGTACTCGTCACTGGCCGAGGCGGCCTCTGCCACGAGAGATCTCGGGGGCGTCGACGTGGTGTTCGACTTCGTCGGCAGCGACGACACGATGGCCGAGGGGCTGGCCACGCTCGTACCCGGAGGACGCCTCGTCGTGGTGGGGGGCGCCGGGGGGTCCGTGTCGGTGGCCAAGAACCGGGGGATCGCCGCCGGGTGGCAGGTCTCGGCCCCCTTCTGGGGCAGTCGGGCGGATCTGGTGGAGGTGGTGGCGCTCGCGGAGTCCGGGGCGCTGCTGCCCGAGGTGACCACGCGACCTCTCGACGAGGCGATCGACGCCTATGCGCGTCTGCGTGCCGGGGAGGACGCCGGCCGAACCGTGCTCCTGCCCACCACGTCCGACGAGCCCACCCCAGAACGTGATGCCGGAAAGGACCACCGTCAGTGAAGACTCTCGCGCTCGAACTGCGAGACCGCGTCCGGGAACACCCCGACGCGATCGCCGTGATCGACCTGCACGGCACCCATCGACTGGCCGACGTGATGGCTGCCGCCGAAAGCGGAGCCGAGCACATGGCACAGCACGACCCCACACCTCCCACTGTGCTGATCCAGGCGGACAACACCTGGCAGACGGTGGCCACCGCACTGTCGGTCGGTCTGCGCGGAGGCGTGGTCGCCGTGCTCAGCCCGCATGCCACAGCATCGGAATTCGTGCTCGCCGTCGAGGACGTCGACCCCGACATGGTGGTGGCCGACCTTCGCACACTCGAACAGTGGGGGGTGTCCGACCAGGACTTCCCGTCGGGCGACGCGGCGGTCGGTGACCGTCATCTGCGTGCTCGCCGTGGTGATCCGCGAGGTGTGTCGCGCTGGAACGGAGGCAGTGTCATCGCGATGACCTCCGGATCCACCGGTCGCCCGAAGTGCGTCGTCCAGTCCGAGGACGCACTGCGCTACGCCTGTTCGTGCACGAGGGACGCCGTGGGTCTGCGGCCGGGCGACGCGGTGGGCGCCTTCGTCCCCCTGTCCTCCGTCGCCGCAGCATGTTTCGGGATGTATCTGCCGCTGTTCGTGGGCGGACCGATGGTGTCGATCGGCAAGTGGTCACCGGCGGCCGCACTCGACGCGATGGCCGCCCACGACGTCCGCTGGACGATGCTGGTGCCGACGATGGCGCTGCAGCTGTCCCTCGTCGAGAACGGGGCCGGTCGACTCGCGGGGATGCGGGCGATGACGGTCGGCGGCGGGCCCATGAACGCGTCGGCTCTCGAACGGGCCGAGCAGTTCCTGGGAACTACGTTCCTCCGGGTGTTCGGCATGTCGGAGTGCCTCGGTCACACGACCGCGACCCCGGACGACGATCCTCGACTTCGCCTCGGTACGGACGGACGGCCGTTCCCCGGCACGATCGTGCGGGCCGTGAACGGTGCGGGGGAGGACGTGGGCACCGGGGAGATCGGTGACGCGCAGGTCCGCGGACCCTCGATGTTCGTCGGGTACGCACGGGGAGGACAGGTCGCGGCACCGACACTGACCGACGACGGATACCTGCCGACCGGTGACCTCGTCGAGGTGGCGACCGACGGCACCATCACCGTGATGGGCAGGCAGAAGCAGATCATCATCCGTGGTGGTCGCAACATCGACATCAACGAGGTCGAGGCGGCGGTGGCCGGCGTCCCCGGCATCGTGCAGGTCTGCGTGGTGCCGATCCCGGACGAGCTGCTGTCCGAGCGCGCCGGAGCCCTCGTGGTGACCGACGGACGCGCTCTCGGTCTGGCCGAGGTGACGGACGGATTGTCCCGTCGCGGCGTGCCACGACACAACTGGCCGGAGTACGTCTTCGCTGTGGACGATCTGCCGCAGAACCGTGTCGGGAAGCTCTCCCGACCCGATGCCGTGCGGATGGCAGCGCGTCTCGCCGGTGTTCCCGATCCGAATTCACCTCGGGACGAGTAACATGAGCACGATGCTGACACGTTGCGGGGAGGCCGGAGGCCGGCCGGGCCAGTCTTCGAGGGTGCCGCGATGAGCGTCGGAACGACGGCACGCCGCGAGAGCCCGCGCTCCAAGCGGTCTCGTATTCTCACCGTCGCCATCGAGCAGTTCGGCAGGGTGGGCTACGACCACACCAAGTGGGCGTCGGTGGCGGACGAGGTCGGAATAGGCCAGACCGCGCTCTACCACTACTTCGAATCCAAAGCGCACTGTCTGCTCACCATCATGCGTCTGGAACTGGCGGATTCCGTCGAGCGCTTCGACGCGGCCACGGCCGACCGGAGCGACCCGGAGGCGGCACTGCGAGCCGCCGTCGCGGGAGCTCTCCAGGCCTCGCCGCTGGACGCTCTGCAGCGCCGGATCCTGCAGAACCACATGGACCTTCTGGCGACGGAGCGGCAGTCGGGGAAGGAGGAGGCCGAGCGTCTCCAGTCCCGAGAGCTGGTCCAGGAGATCGAGCGTCGGTGGACGAGATTGATCGCCAGTGGCATGGACGACGGGGTCTTCGCCGAGGGAGATCCGAAGACGGTGGGACGCCTGGTCCTCGCCCTCGTCATCAGCGTGTGGCGGTGGTACCGGCCGAACGGCCCCGCCACCCTCGACGAGATCGCCGAGACCGTCACCACCGCGGTGCTCAAGATGGTGCGCCCCTGACCGCTGGGCGCTGAGCCCGGCTCGGTCATTCGTGTCGATCACGTCCACCCATACCGAACCGAATTCATGTTGACCACACCCTGGAGGAAATCATGTTCGATCTGATGGTTCTCGCCGCCCGTCCGAACGACTGGACGCACGAGCAGTTCATGACGTGGTGGCGCGGTGAGCACGCGGAGGTGACCTACCCTCTCCCGGGCCTGCTGCGGTGGCAGCACATCGACATCGTCCACTCGATAGACGAGCGCAGCGCCGGGTGGGACGGACTGTCCATTCTGAGCTTCGCCTCGCGCGACGATCTCGAGACCGCGCTCGCCAGTCCGGAGTGGAAGGTCGCCGTCGAGCACGTCGGAACCATGCGTGGGCGACGGATGATCTGGTACGGCGACGAGCGGACCATGGTCGCCGACACGTCGACCACCTCGTGACCGCCCGGTGGTCCGATCCGGGATCCGTTCGGATCGCGGACGGCATCCACCGGGTGCCACTGCAGATGCCGTCCGACGGACTCCGTGCCATCAACGTCTATGCCCTGGAGACCGACAGGGGCCTGGCGCTGATCGACGGCGGATGGCGACGGCCGGGTACGTACGACGAGTTCTCCACCGCGCTGGCCGAATTCGGTTGCCGACCGGACGACGTACACGATGTGTTCGTCACTCACGTCCACCGTGACCACTACACCTTCGCCGTCGACCTCCGCCGTCGACACGGTTGCCGCATCCACCTCGGGTCGGCCGAGGCGCCGGGGATCGTCGCCATCGGGGAGCTTGCCTCCAACATGCCGACATCGTCACTGCGTGAGCTGGAACGGGCCGGCGCCGACGACATCGCGCGAGCTGTTCGCCTGGACACCAGCGACGGGGACTTCGACTCGGACGACTGGGAGCCGCCGGACGCGTGGCTCACCGAGGGCGCCCTCGACATCCCCGGACACCGGTTGACCGCGGTGCACACGCCCGGCCACACCAAGGGCCACATGGTGTTCCACGATCTCGACCGAGACATCAGCTACACGGGCGACCACGTTCTGCCGACCATCACCCCGTCGATCGGATTCGAACTCGGTGAGTGGGACCTGCCCCTGGGGCACTACCTGCAGTCGTTGGAGATGATGCTCGACGATCGGGATCGCACCGTGCTGCCCGCTCACGGGGACACCGGTGTCGGTCTGCACGCGCGCGTGCGCGAACTCCTCGATCACCACGCCCGCCGCTTGGCGGCGACCCGTGCGGTCGTCGCCGACCTGACCCGGGCGACCGGCCTCGATGTCGCCGAGCGCCTTCCGTGGACCCGTCGTGATCGCCCGTTCGCGGATCTCGGAACGTTCGATCGCATGGTCGCGGTCTGCGAGACCCTGGCCCACCTCGATCTGGACGTCCACTGGGGCGTGCTGCGTGTGGAGAACCAGGACGGCGTCGACGTGTTCAGCGTCGCCTGAGACTCAGGCGGCGGTCCACCCGCCGTCGACGTACAGCTCGGTACCGGTCACGAAGCGCGCATCGTCACCGGCCAGGAACGCTACCGCGGCAGCGACTTCCGCGCCGGAACCCAGTCGTCCCATCGGCGTGCCGGCCAGCATGGCCTCGTGGCGCGGTGTGCCCTCGTAGCGCGCGAGCAGTGGCGGGGTCGCGATGAAACCGGGGTGGATCGAGTTGACCCGCACCCCGAGGCGGGCCCAGTGCAGCGCCGCGTTCTTCGTCATGGTCCGCACGGCACCCTTCGCCGCGGCGTAGGCGATGCTGTTGCCCAGTCCGCCGACGCTGCCGAGGATGGAGCAGATGTTGACCACAGATCCGCCGCCGGTCCGCTCGATCAGGGCGCCGGCGTGCTTCATCCCCAGCCACGTACCGGTCTGACTCACCTCGACGACGCGGCGATACTGCTCCACCGTCTCGTCGACGACGGTGGCGAGCGATCCGATCGCACCGTTGTTGACGACGGCGTCGAGCGTGCCGTGACGGTCCTCCACGAGGGCGAGGGTCGCCGCCCACTGCTCCTCGTCGGTGATGTCCAGCGCGCACGCCAGATGCGAGTCGGGGCGTTCCAGCGCGTGCACCGCTGCGTCGCAGGCGCTCTGGTCGACATCGGTGACGATCAGGCTGGCTCCCTCGGACGCCAGCCTCGTCACGATGTCGACACCGATCCCGCCGGTGGCGCCGGTCACGAGGACCACCTTGTCGGTCAGACGGGTACTGCCTTCGGGCATGGTGGGCCTTTCAGAGCTTGCTGAGGACGTTGCGACCGCCGACGAGCATGGCGATCGCGACTCCCGTGGTGGTCACCGCGGTCATGAGCAGCGCCATCGCCGCGACGAGCGGGTACGAGCCGTTCTGCCACATGTCGTAGAGCAGGGTGCCCATGACCTGGGTCGTCGAGGCGCGGACGAGCAGCGAGGCGGCGAACTCGTGAGTCAGAAGGATGAACATCAGGGCGACGGCGCCGAAGATGGCTCCTCGCATGAGTGGCAACAGAATCCGAAGATTGGTCACCACGGGCGAGGCGCCGCTGGTGGCCGAGGCCTCGGTGTAGGTGTTGCCCAGCGCGAGCATCGCCGTCATCTGCAGTCGGACCGAGAACGGCAACATCAGCACGATGTAGACGAGCACGATCACCGTGCGAGTGCCGTAGAGGATCAACGGAGGTTCGGTGTACGTGAGCAGGAACCCCACACCGAAGATGACCGCGGGGATACCCAGTGGCAGGGCGGTGATGAAGTCGCCGATCATGCCCAGGACGCGGAAGCGTCGACCGCGGACCAACAGGTTGGCCATGACGTACCCGATGGGGATGCACACGGCCACCGCGGCGAGGGACGTGAGGATGCTGGTGAGTACGGACGAGACGATCGCGTCGTCGGAGATGAGGGCCCGGAAGTTGTCCAGCGTCAACAGATCCAGGGTCAGGGTGTCCGACCAGTACGGGGTCAGCGACACGATGACGAGTCCGACGATGGGGATCAGCAGCGCGAACAGGGCGTACACACTGATGGTGACGGCCGCCCACGTTCCGCGGCCCGAGGGTGCGGAGAACGCCTTGCCGCCGTGAGTGACGAACCGGCTCTGATTGCCCAGCAACATCTTCTGCACCAGAACCAGCGCCAGTCCGAACAGGACGAGGGGTGAACCGGCAGCTGCGGCGGCCGCGAAGTCGGACGGTGATTCCGACACCCGCCGGTACATCTCGGTGGTGAGGACCTTCACTCCGCTGTTCTGACCCAACAGGAGTGGTCCGGTGAACTGGCCGAGCCCGAGGAGGAACGCGATACCACCGCCGTAGATGAGCGACGGACGGAGCAGGGGGAGAACGATACGGAAGAACACACCCATCGAGGACGATCCGCTGATCCGTGCGGCCTCGAGGTGCTCCGAACTGATGTTGTCCATCCCCGAGGACACGAAGAGATAGACGAACGACGTCAGACCGAATCCGGTCAGGATGACGATCCACGGCACCGTGTAGACGTCCACGGGGCCGCTCTCGAGATCGCTCCACCAGGGCAGCGCGCGCAGTACGACATTGAGGTAGCCGGGTCCCGGTGACAGCAGGAAGGCCCAGCCGACGATGTTGGCGACCGCGGGAAGCACGATGGGCAGGATGGGGATCATCTTGAGGAACCCCAGTCGCGCGGGAAGGCGGCTCGCGGCGTAGGCGAGCAGGGTGCCGAGAACGAGCGCGATGACGAGCGATCCCAGCGCCAGAATCACTGTCGTCCACAGTGTCTGGGCGATGTCGAACCGTCCGTACTGGCTGCGGTAGCCCCGCGCTCCGTCCTCGAACGCGAGCATCTGCAGACGCACCATGGGGAGGACGACCAGATAGGCGAGAACGGCGAGAAGAATGCCGTAACCGAGCCGGGCACGCCAGGGGCCGGTCAGCCGTGACCGTCGTCCCGCCGGCGGCGGCGTCGTGTCGGTGTCGGGGGGTGTGAGGGTGGCGGTCACGATGCGCTCCCCACTGCTGCGGCGACGGGTGCGGTGTCCGCGGCTGTCGCGGTGGAGGGCGCCGAGGGGAACACCCGCAGTGCTGCGGGGGAGAAGGAGACGACCACGGCGTCACCCGGCTCGGCCGAACGCAGCGCGAGGCCGTGCTCGGCGGCCGACGCACGCAGGGTGAGTGTCTCGGCGCCGGACCGCACGGTCACATCGAAGTGCCGACCTCCGTACTCGTGATCGACGAGGGCGGCGTGCAGTCCGACGTGGCCGGGCGGAACCTCGGCCATGCTGCGGTGCAGGAGCAGGTCGTCCGGACGCAGCCGTGCGACCGCGGAATCGCCCTCGTCGGCACGATCGCGGACCACCGAGTCGCGGAGATCGATCGCGTCACCCGCGGAGGTCTGCCAGCCGTCGTGCGCCCTGCGCAGTTCGAGCTTGTTGGCCATGCCGATGAATGCCGCGACGTAGTCCGAGCCGGGGTTCTCGAACACGCTCGACGGCGTGTCGAGCTGCTCGATGCGACCCGATTTCATGATGGCCAGACGATCGCCCAGTGCGAATGCCTCGGACTGGTCGTGGGTCACGAACACGGCGGTGAACCCGAGTTCGCGGTGCAGGCGGTGGATCTGGGACCGGACCTGATCGCGCAGCCGGGCATCGAGGTTGCTGAGCGGCTCGTCGAAGAGGATGAGGTCCGGACGCGCGACCAGCCCGCGGGCGACCGCCACGCGCTGCTGTTGGCCACCACTGAGTTGCGACGGATACCGGTCGAGCAGTGCGCCGCAGTCCACCATGTCGGCCGCTGCCTCGACGGCTCCCGGTCCGAAGGACTTGGTGAGTCCGCGGACGTCGAGGGGGTACTTGATGTTGCGGCGCACCGTCATGTGCGGCCACAGGGCGTAGGACTGGAAGACCATGCCGATGTTGCGCTTGTGCGCGGGGACGTCGACTCGCTGGTCCGCGTCGAAGACCGTCCTGTCCTTGAACGAGATACGCCCGCCCTGGGGTGTCTCGAGCCCCGCGAGGCACCGCAGCGTGGTGGTCTTCCCGCAGCCACTCGGGCCGAGAAGAACCAGGAACTCGCCCTGCTCGATGTCGATGTCGAGACCGTCCACGACCTTCGTGCTGCCGTACGTCTTGGTCAGTCCGGAAATGGTGAAGCGATCGGTCATCTCATGCCTTCTGTCCAGAGGTGTGTGTGGGTGTTCGCGCGCCGGCCGCCAGACCACCGTCGACGACGAGGTCGGTTCCCGTGATGTAGCTGCTCTCGGATCCGGCGAGGAACACGACGGCGTCCGCGACGTCGCCGGTGGTGCCCCGCCGCTGCATCGGAATGGTGCGCACATAGCCGGCGACATCGTGGTCGGCGAAGTCCTCGCTACCGGTGATGTCGGTGTCGATGCTTCCGGGGCACACCGAGTTGACTCGGATCCCCCGCTCGGCGAGCTCGAGCGCAGCCACTCGGGTGAGGGCCCGCACACCGAACTTCGAGGCGCCGTAGGCGCCGAGCTTCGCTGTCGCGAGGATTCCGCGCAGGGACGACACCGTGATCACGGAACCGCCGGACTTGACGGCGGTGCTCGCCGTCCTGAGGGCGAGGAAGGTGCCGACCAGGTTGATGTCGAGCATGCGGCGGAAGTCGGCCAGTGAGGTGTCGGCGATGTCGCCGCGGTGCGCCGCCCCGGCGTTGGCCACCAGCACGTCGAGGCCTCCACCGTCCGCTTCGATTCTCTGCACGCACGCGTCCCACTCGGCTTCCGACGCCACGTCCAGATGCAGGTAGCGAACCGACGGTCCGAGGGTGTCGGCGACCGCGCGACCACCCTCGTCGTCCACGTCCGTGACGTACACGGTCGCTCCGAGAGAGGCGAAGCGCGCGGCACATGCCGCACCGATGCCGCGCGCGGCGCCGGTGACGAGCACACGGGAGCCGTGTGAAGGCGCTGTCCGAGCGTCCATGATCACCTCCCTGGATGACGAGTTCGGATGGTCGAGAGCGGTCGCGTCCCCGTCACTGGAAGAGCTGCGACCATTCCTGCGAGTACCGGTCGACGTTCTCGGGGGTCAGATCGGCGGGATCGGGTGAGGCGATGTTCTGTGCCCGCTCGACGGCGCCCGGAACATCCGGCAGCGCGGCGGCGTAGCCACCGTTCAGCGCGGCCTGTCCCTCGGCGGTCACCATGAAGTCCGCAAGGACCTGAGCCGCGTTCGGATGCGGCGCCGCACTCAGGACCTCGGTGTACCACGGTGTGCCCCAGGGGTTCTCCGGCAGCACCCAATCGACGGGAGCGCCCGCGTCGACCTCGGTGACGAGCGGCTGGACGCTGGGCGAGACCACCACCTCACCCGACGTCAGGGCCTGCGCGACGGCCAGGGCGCTCGGGTAGACACGCGGCTGCAGTTCGGCCAGCTTGTCCCAGTAGTCCTCGCCGTAGTTCTCGGCGTAGTGCCGATACAGGTCGACGTACGACGCGATGCCCGTCGGATTGACGATGCCGATGCGGCCGCGGTAGGCCGGGTCCAGAATGTCCTGCGGGGTCTCGAGACCGTCGGGCACCGCGGCGGTGTTCCACCCGAGGCCGAAGACAGCGGCGGACGAGAGGAAGAAGCGGTCGTTCTTCACGCTGGCCGCGCGGTCGTAGTCGGGTGCGTCGAAGTCCGGACCCACGATCTCGGTGGAGAAGGTGCCGGACTCGGACGCGCTGGCGATCCACGACGCGTCGGTCACCATGTGGACGTCGGCAATGCCTGTACCCGTGCGGTTCTCGGTCTCGACACGGGGATTGATCTCGGAATCCGTTCCGCGCACGAAGTCCATGGAGATCTCCGGGTACTTCTGCGTGAACGCGGCCTTCAGCGCGTCGAGGTTCGCAGGCTTCTGGCTGGAGTAGAGCATCACGCTGCCCTCCGTCTTCGCCGCGGCGACGACGTCGTCCCAGCTGCCCTCGACGGGCCCGGACGGGGTGGTGCTGCCGCCGCACGCTGTGAGCGCGAACGCCGACGCTGCCACGGCAACGGTGGCGATGGCTCGGGGAATCCTCCGCATGGTCAGACCTCTCTCGGACTCACAGGGCCGCTCGGCTGTCGGTGCGAGTGGACTTCCTGAACTGATGTCAGTTTGAAAGTAGTATGACGTCCTTGTGATGTCAATCACGCAGGTGAGGGCGGTGCGACGACGGGCACGAGGGGGTCGCCGGGCCCGTGCCCATCTCCGCGCGCCGCGATCCGGGGTTGCGAGGTTGTCGCAGTCGCGATCGGCGAGCTCTCGAGCGGGCAGGGCGTTCTCTTACTCGACTGCCGTCGCGGTCCAGGTCGCGTAGGCGTCGAGCGCTCCGCGGGTCGCCCGAGCGCGGTCGTCGCCGATACCGACGAGCTGGGCGACAGCCATGGGCGCGAGGACGCTCGCGACTGCGTCGCTGTGATCGGCGAAGTGGCCGGCCGCTTCGAGCGAGACGAACCCGTGTACCAGGCTCCACAACTGGGCGGCGATCTGTTCCGGGTCGTGTCGCGGCTGCCGTGGTGTACCCGGTGACGCTGTCGATTCTGACCAACGTGTTCCAGGAGCGGTCCGAACGCGTCATGGCCATCGGACTGTGGGGCGCGGCGACCGGCGTCTCGGTCGCGGTCGGACCCGTGGTGGGTGGGGCGTTGATCGAACATTTCTGGTGGGGATCGATCTTCGTCTTCAACGGCCTCGCTGCTGTCGCAACCATCGCTCTCGCAGTGCGTTTCGTGCCGAACTCCCGTGATCCGTCGACCCCGCCGCTGGACAAGTCGGGCTTGCTTCTGTCCGTGCTGGCCCTGGGTTCACTGGTGCACGCCATCATCGAAGGCCCCGACCGCGGGTGGTCCTCGGCGTCGACGGCGCTCGGATTCGGTGTGGCCGCCGCAGTGCTGGTCACCTTCGTTCTCCGGGAGTCGCGCGCTCGCCACCCGATGCTGGACGTGCGGCTGTTCACGAACATGCGCTTCACGGCTGCCAGTGGGGCGGTCACCAGTGCGTTCTTCGCGCTGTTCGGGTTCATCTTCCTCGTCACCCAGTACTTCCAGTCCGTGCGCGGCTTCGGTGCCCTCGAGACCGGCGTGCGCATGCTGCCCGTCGCGGGATCGCTGGCAGTGTTCTCGCTGGTGGGTCCTCGCCTGGCAGTACTGGTCGGTTCCAAGATCGTGGTGGCCGCCGGCCTGGCATCGTTGACGGCTGCGTTCCTGTGGATCTCGCAGATCGACACGGGCACGTCCTACCTGCAGATCGCGGGTCAGATGGTGCTGCTGGGCGCAGGCCTGGGTCTGACGAGTGCCCCTGCGACGGAAGCGATCATGGGAGTCGTTCCGACCGACAAGGCCGGGATGGGATCAGCGGTCAACGATGCCACCCGCGAGCTCGGCGGAACACTCGGTGTCGCCGTGATCGGGTCGGTCGCTCTGTCGGTGTACCGAGACGGGCTGGACACGACCGAATTGCCCACCGTCCTGATGGAACCCGCGCAGGAGTCGGTGGGCGCCGCGCTCGAAGCCGCACGCCAGGCGGCGGACTCGCTGGGTGCCACCGGGGCACTGCTCGGGTCGCAACTGTCCGATCTCGCACGCGAACGCTTCGTCGACGGCTTCACCACCGGCAGTCTCGTCGCCGGGATGGTCACCGCTGTGGCCGGTGTGCTGACGCTGGTCTTTCTCCCCTCGCATCCCCTCCCGTCGCATCCCGGCGACGACGAGTCGCACGATCGCCCCGACGTGAGCATGCGCCGCTGACATACGCTCCATCGGTGCCGACTCTGCGAGCCCTGGAATGCTTCGTGGCCGTCGTCGACGCCGGCTCTGTCACCGCGGGAGCAGCCCAGCTGCATCTGTCGCAACCCGCGCTCTCCCATCACCTCGCGTCGTTGGAGTCGGAGATCGGGAGTCCTGTGCTGGAGCGGCTTCCGCGAGGCGTGCGTCTCACGCCCATCGGCCGTGCCGTTCTCGTCGATGCGCGGATCGCGTTGGCAGCGGCCGAGCGAGTTCTGCGAACCGGACACGCTGCGGCACAGGGTGATGCGGGCCGGCTACGCCTGGGGTGTGCGGAGAGCATGACCGTCCCGATCCTGGCGCCGACGTTGCGCACCTGGACCCGGAAGCACCCGGACATCGGTCTGGATCTGACCGAGTACACCAGCGCCGACGCGATGGCGACGGCGATCACGGACGGCGACCTCGACATCGCAGTGGGGCCGGCGCCGTCGCGCGGGTCCGCAGCGATGACCGAGATCGGGACCGAGGAGATCCTGGTCGTGATTCCGGAAGGTCTCGATCTCGCCGACGAGGACGCCGTCTCCTGGCCGAACCTCGCCGGCAGGCCGATCGTGCACTACCACCCGTCGAACGGCCTTCGTGGATGGTTCGACACCGTGGCTGCAACGCACGGAGTCCAGTTCGACGCTGTCACGCACACTCGACATGCCACGACGGCAGCACAACTCGCTCACGCAGGGTTGGGGGTCGCGCTCGTGCCGGCCACCGCCGTTCCCGCTCGCTTCGCCGGGATCGTCAAGTCGATGACACCTCCACTGACGAGGTCGGTCGTCGTGATGGTCGGGGCGGAATCGGACGCGCTGACACAGAGGTTCGTGGCCGATCTCGTGTCGCGGGGCATCGGTACTCGCCGCTCCTGACCCGCTCCGCGCGACCGGCTCACACCAGAGTCTGCGTGCCGACGACGCACAGCAACTCCAGACGTTGCTCGTCCTCGGAGCCGGGAACGGTGGTGTAGACCACGATGCGCAGATCGCTGCCCGGTGCCGTGAGCACATCGCAGTCGACGGCGATCGGTCCCACCGGCGTCGTCATCACCTTGCGGCTTGCCTTGTGCACCGACATGGTGGCGCGACCCCAGCGAGCGTCGAAGTCCGCACTCCTCGCCCGGAGTCGGGTGACGAGGGTGGTCAGATACGGGTCGTCGGGATAGCGGGCGTGTGCCGCTCGGAGATCGGCGACGAGGTCCTCGCCGAATTCCTCGTGATGCCGGTCGTCGTAGCCGACGCCGGTGAAGTCGTCGGTGAAATGGCGCCACACCACATTGCGGTCGACACCGTGTCGCAGTGCGGGGTCCCCGCTGATGGCTGCCCAGAGGCCGTTGTGATGGACGATGTCCCACGCGGCCGTGAAGACCGCCAGTGGCACGTCGTCCAGGCGGTCGACCATGCGCCGCACTCCGGGCCCGATGTGGTGCGGTACGAGGCGCCCGTTCGGTGATGCCAGTCCGGCCACCCGATACAGGTGATCCACTTCCTCGTCGTTCAGTCGCAGCGCTCGCGCCAACGCGGCGACGGTCTGCGCCGACGGGTGCCGCGCCCGCCCCTGCTCGAGGCGGACGATGTAGTCGACGCTGATGGACGCCAACGTGGCGAGTTCCTCACGGCGCAGTCCGGGTGCTCGTCGGCCGGGGACGGCGGACAGGCCGACCTCCTCCGGTCGAGTCCGGTCCCGCCAAGCCCGGAGCACCGTCGACAGTTCACTCATGCACACCATCGTGCACCGCGTCGCCGGAGCGCGGGTGGTACCGGCAGTACCTGGACCTGCACGTCACCGGGCCACAGGATCGAGACATGACAACAGCACTCATCACGGGAGCGAACAAGGGCCTCGGACTCGAGACGGCGCGACGACTCGTCGACTCCGGTGTCGACGTGTACGCCGGCGTCCGCGACCCCGACAGGGCAGACGACGTCCGCGCACTCGGCGCACACGTGGTACGGCTGGACGTGACGCACACCGACTCGGTCACCGCGGCGGTGTCGTCACTTCCCCGACTGGACGTCCTGATCAACAACGCCGGCGTCATCGGACACGGCGGCGGTGTCGACGACCTGGACGCCGACTCCATGGCGGACACCCTCGACACCAACGTCGTCGGCATCGTCCGGGTGACGCAAGCAACGCTGCCGCTGCTGCGGCAGTCGTCGAACCCGGTGATCGTCAACGTGGCCTCGGGTGTGGGAATGGGCCGCTTCCTCCAGGATCCCGGTCGGGACGAGTTCCCCGTCGCCGCCATCCCGTACGCCGCCTCGAAGGCAGCCGTCATCGCTCTCACCGTGCAGTACGCCAAGAACCTCCCCGAGATGCGAATCAACGCCTCCGACCCCGGCTACACGGCCACCGACCTCAACGGGAACACCGGGCATCAGACCGTCGCGGAGGGAACCGACGCCACCGTTCGCCTGGCCCTGCTCGGCAGCGACGGACCCACGGGGGAGTTCCACGACCGCACCGGGCGGATCGAGTTGTGAGCAGGCGGTCGTTCGGCTGATGGCACAGATTCCTCGACGTGACTGCGTGTTCGTCACGGGCCCGGTGTCGTGGACGTTCGTGTTCCCAGCGCGGGGAGCAGCTGAAGCTTCTCGTGACTCGGGCTGCCGGGAAATGCGGTGTAGACCAGAAGGAAATGGGACTGCAGCGGATCGACGAGCGTCTGGCAGGACAGTTCGAGGCGGCCGAGATCCGGGTGGACGAATCGCTTCGTCTCGGCCGGCCGCACTCCTACTTCGTGCCGCTCCCAGACGGTGCGGAACTCGTCGCTCTCCTGAAGCAGCGTCGCCGCGAGACGCGCAGCGCGCGAGTCGGGTCCGCGAAGAGTGGCGACCTCGCGTAGGCCGGACACCCATGTTCGGGTGAGGTGCGCGTGATCCTCGGGGGCGTACAGGTTCCTGCTCGCCGGGTCGGCGAACCACCGATACCCGATGCTGCGCGAGGGCCCGGTGCGGCCGGACTGATCACCGGTGAGCGCGACACCGAGTGCCGTCTGCCGCAGCGTCTCTCCCAACTCTGTGACGATCTCGGCGGGAGTGTCGTGCAGTCGGTCGAATATGCGCAGCAGGCCCGGACCGATGTGATCGCCGACGGCCCCGCGCGTCGGTGGGGTGTGGCCGGCGAGCCGGAACAAGTGGTCGCGTTCGGGTAGTGAGAGATGCAGTCCCTGTGCGATCGAGGCGACCATCTGTTCGGACGGTTGGGGTCCTCGCTCCCGCTCGATACGGGCGTAGTAGTCGGTCGACATGTGGCTCAGTCCCGCGACCTCTTCGCGCCTCAATCCGTCGGTCCGACGTCGCAGCCCTCGCGGAAGACCCACGTCCTCGGGTTGCAGTGCGCTGCGGCGACCCCGGAGAAACTGGGCCACCCCTGCTCTGTCGATCTCCATTGCTTCTTCCTATCGCGTGGCGCGTGCGCCGACCAGGGTCTGTCGATCCCCCTCTCACGCGCAAGGGGTGACCCGGCCATCGGGGGATCGACGAGTCCTGGTTGTCGGGGGAGGACCCCGGCACGGTGAGGTCACACGTCGTCGACACGACACCTCACACCCATCAGGAGCGACCCATGAGACGCACCATCGACATCGCCGTCCCCGATCTCTCCGGTATCCGAGCTGTCGTCACCGGCGGCAGTGACGGCATCGGCCTCGTCCTCTCCCGTCGCCTCGCGGCAGCAGGGGCGGAGGTGGTCCTGCCCGTTCGCTCGCAGAGCAAGGTGGAGGCGGCGATCGACGCGATCAGGCAGGCTCATCCCAGCGCCGACGTCTCACTCCGGCGCCTCGATCTCTCGTCGCTCGACTCCGTGTCCGCACTCGCGGACACGCTGTCGTCGGAGGGCAGACCGATCGGCATCCTCGTGAACAATGCCGGCGTGATGACTCCACCGTCGCGACGGACGACGTCGGACGGATTCGAGCTGCAGTTCGGTACGAACCACCTCGGCCACGTCGCGCTCGTGAGCCGTCTGCTTCCCCTGCTGCGAGCAGGGCGCGCCCGCGTCGTCTCACAGATCAGCATTGCCGCGAACAGCGGATCGATCAACTGGGACGACCTGAACTGGGAACGGTCGTACGACGGAATGCGCGCCTACAGCCAGTCGAAGATCGCCTTCGGACTGTTCGGCCTCGAACTGGGACGGCTCAGCGCGCAGCGTGGCTGGGGTATCTCGAGTCATCTGTCGCACCCCGGAATCGCGCCGACAGGTCTGCTCGCCGCGCGACCCGAGCTCGACCGGACCTCGCAGACGACGAGCCGTCGCGTGATCGAGGCCCTGTCCCGTCGCGGATTACTGGTCGGCACCACCGAGACCGCTGCGCTGCCGGCTCTGTACGCGGCGACCGCCGTCGACGTGACGTCCGGAAGTTTCCACGGGCCGGCGGGACTCGGGCACCTCGGTGGGCGTCCCGGACCGCAGAAGCTGTACTCGCGGCTGCGCGATCGTGCGGAGGCGCGACGGGTCTGGGAACTGTCGACCGAGCTCGCCGGAGTCGGGTTCCCGGACTGACTACCGGGCGCCGGACCCTCACCACGCGTGGTGAGGAAGAGCACGCATCCCGATCGGCGATCGTGTGCGAATGTGTTTCATGGTTCATCGCACTCAAACGACGCCGCGCTCGTGTGACTTCCTCGAGGTGATGGGCACGTCCGACATCGAACCCTCGAGTCGGTTCCTGGTGTGGTTGATCGACGACCGCGACACCGTGGTGGTGCGGGCAGCGGCCGACGTGTCGTCGGCGGTGCGGACGGCTCGCGCGTACTGCGCGGCCTGGGGAGCACGGGTGCAGTACATCGAGGGTCCGGACGGCCGGATAGTCGACCGCGCGGACTGGGAACCATCGATGACCGGCCCCCATCCGTTGCCGTACGTGTACACGGTGGAACTGCGATCGCCGCGCGCGACGGGACGTGACGAACTGGTGTCGGCTCTGTGGACCAGTACCGACCTCGACGAGGCGCTGCGATGGCGTGACATGCTCCCCGACGACCTTCGGGGTCGCAGCCTGGTGGTCAGCAACGCACCCGACGGTCACTATCCGACCGCCCCCTGACACGAGTGCATTCGGCTCCGTCGGCGTTCGCACGGCCACGGAACGATCGACGTGCGATGCTGGACGGGTCATAAGCCGTGAATGTCGGGGTTTGTCGCTCGTGACGTGTGCCCGTGGTCGAACCGACCATCGACTCACAGACGCCGAACGGAGTGATGGTGACGATCCCCGCCCGTGTCCTCGCGGACGTTCGTGCATCCCGACGCTTCGCGCTGGCGCAGACCGCGCTCGCCAGGCTCAGTGGGCTCGCCGTCTCCGCCGACCTGGACGAGGTGTCCGCCGCAGCGACTTCCACCGCGGCGACCCTGGTGGGGGTGGCGTCCGCGGCGCTCGCTCGGCACGAGAGTCCGGAGGATCCGTTTCTGCGCATCGACGCGGTCACCCATGTGCTGCGCACCGATGTCGAGGTGCGGTCCGGCGCCGGCTCCCTGGCCGGATTCGCTCTGGCGCACGGTCGATTGACCGTCTGCTCGGACGGCGAGACAGAGACACGGTTCGACACGTCCACCATGTCGTCGGTCGGCTTTCGCAGCGGCGCCGCTGTGCCGATCACGACGAGCGCCGGGGTGTGGGGCGCGCTGATCGTGTTCGGGGCGGAACCGAATCTGTTCGACGACACGGACATCGCCTTCCTGTCGGCGGTGGCCGGAGTGTTCTCCGCAGCGCTCGAACGCGTCGACCTCTCGCGGCTTCTCCGGGAACAGACCGATCACGATCCACTCACGGGACTTCCGGACCGCACGCGGGCCTACTCGGCGGTGGGCGATGCGTTGACTCGTGCGCGTGCGCAGGGCGACGAGGTGGCGTTGCTCCTCCTCGACGTCGACGATTTCGCGATCATCAACGACAGCCTCGGACACGACACCGGGGACCGCGCGTTGGTCCGGTTCGCCGAGCGTCTCGTCGCTGCGGTCCGAACGCGGGACGCGGTGTATCGCTTCGGAGGTGACGAGTTTCTCGTCGTCTGCGGGGGCTTCGACGACGCCCGGAACGCCGAGGATCTCGCGTTCCGTGTCACCGCTGCGCTGGCCGCGCCGCCGTCCGCGGCCGATGCCCCCATTCCGATGAGTGCCTCGATAGGTATCGCGGTGTCCGAGCCCGGCGTCACGGTGCGGGAGTTGCTGCGGCGCGTCGATCTGGCGCTGCACCGCGCCAAGGACGGCGGCGGCGGAGCGCATGCCGTCTTCGACGCCGAGGACGATCACTACGACGCCGACCGCGTCCGCTCCCTGTCGGTCGACCTGCGGGCTGCCCTGGCCGAGGACGAGTTGACCCTCGCGTACCAACCCTTGGTGCACATCGCGACAGGGGAGGTGGTGTCCGTCGAAGCACTCGCACGCTGGAATCACCCGACGCTCGGGCAGATCGAGCCGTCCGAGTTCGTAGCGGTGGCCGAGCGCACCGGTCTGGCTGCGGTACTGGGGGATTGGGCGCTACGCACTGCGTGCCGCCAGGCGGCGAGATGGCGCAGGGACTTCTCGATCACCGTGCGGGTGAACGTCAGCGCGCTCCAATTGCGAGATCCGGCGTTCCCCGGCCGGGTCGCGTCGGTGCTCCGGGAGACCGGCCTACCGCCACAGGCACTGGGGCTCGAGGTGACCGAGACGGTGTGGCTCGCCGACACCGGACGCGTCGCCCGGAACCTCGCCGCGGTGACCGAGATGGGCGTCGCGCTGCTCCTCGACGACGTCGGCGCCGGTCACAGCAGCCTGGCCTACCTCGAACGGTTTCCGGTGTTCGAGTGCTTCAAGATCGACAAGGGATACATCGACGCACTCGACACCCGGCGGGGCCGCGCGGTCGTCACCGCCATCGTCGCGTTGGCCAAGGCGTACGAGATGACCGTCGTGGGGGAAGGCGTCGAGACCCGGGCGCAACTCGATGCACTCGCCGAGACGGGATGCGATCTGGCGCAGGGGTTCCTGCTCGGCAGACCCGTCGACGCCGAGCGCACCACCGCCGTGCTGGAGCTCCGTGCGCCACGGGCGGAGACGGTTCGCGAGGTCTGACAGTCGCCGCGAGCCGAACTCGGACGGCCATGCGTCGGCAGTCGGAAACGCGAGGTGCCCACTACACTCGCTGTATGTCGAGGCAACGCACCCGGGCCGATGCGTAGGGAACCCGGTGCATTGGAGAAGGCGGTCCTCCGGCTTCTCGGTCAGCACGACGAACTCTCGGTGTCCGCAGTACGCACACTCCTCGAGGACGATCTGGCCCACACGACGGTGATGACCGCGTTGGTCCGACTTCACGGGAAGGGTCTCGTGACCAGGGAGCGACAGGGTCGATCGTTCGTCTACCGCCTGACCGCGCCGTACGAAGATCTGCCGGCTCTGCGTGCAGCGATGCGGATGCGTTCGGAACTCGACGCCGGTGAGGCTCGGGCGGATGTTCTCGCCAGTTTCGTGTCCGGTCTCGACCCCGACGACGAGCTCGTGTTACGCGAACTGCTGTCTCGTCACGGTTCCCCGGACACGAACGAATCGTGATCGGGTTCGTCGTGGTCGCGGCAGCACCGTGGACACTGTCGGTGATGGTGCGGCTCTGGTGCCGCAGGGTCGATCGTGACGTGTCCCCGGCCCGGGCGGTCGTGGTGCTCGCATCGTTGACGACCGTGGCGGCGTGTTCGGTGACCGCGTCACTGGTCGCTGTCGCCGCTGTTCTCCTCTCATCGTCGACGTGGCCGGCGACCGTGATCGGTGCAGCCGTGATCCTGTGGTCGGCGTGGCGAGCAGTGCTCGTCGTGCGCCATCTTCGTCGGGTCGTCGCCAGTGCCCGTCGCACCGCACGGTTCGGCAGGGTCGCTGCGCGCTCCGACGGAGTGGTCGTGGTCGAGACGTCCGAGCCGGATGCTTTCGCGGTCCCCTCGGGTGGGGGTGCCGTGGTGGTGACGACCGGTCTACTGGACGCCCTGTCGGATGCAGAGGTCCGCACAGTCCTGGACCACGAGCGGGCACATCTACGTTGTCGCCACGCTCTGTGGACCCAGGCGGTCGAGGTGTCCGCACTGCTCGACCCCGTTCTGTGTCCGTCCGTGGCACGGGTGCGACATGCCGTCGAACGGCACGCGGACGAATGTGCGGCAGAGGCCTCCGACAGGGTCACCGTCATGACAGCACTCGCCCGAGCGGCGCTGTTGCGTGGCGGCGTCGATCGGGAGACGGTCTACTACACGGTGCCCGGCGCCGGCGGCGATGTCGTCGCCCGGGCTCTAGCTCTCAGCGCCCCTGCTCCCCGCCCGCGGAACGCGCCCGTCATCGCTGCGGTGGCCGTCGTCGTCGTGGTGATGGCCATGGTGATCGGCATTCTCGCGGACGTCACACAGGACGTCGTGGCGCCCGAGAGTGGAGAGACAGCCACCTCGGTCCTGCACTGAGTCAGGGGCGACGGACCTGTCTGTCACTCGCTGCTCTCGACCCCCGCTGCGGGCACGTCGCTCCACGTCGCGCGGGCGCCCGACTCACCGATCCGGTACACCTGGACGATGGTCGCGCCGCCCACGACGATCGCCAGGACCGCCACGGCGATCGTGAAGGGGTGTCGCACGGACCCGCCCCGGCGTTCCCTCAGATGGACGGCGACCACCAGGGCCGCCACGACGGCGAGGGCGACCGAGAAATAGATCATCGCGTCACCCAGCTCTGTGTGCGCGTGCACCTCCGGTGATCGCGGCACCCGCTTTTCGAGCCACTCGCCGGCGTCGGTGGTCAGGGGCGTCAGGATCAGGGTGAGGGCGGCCGACACAGCGATCAGCCACACCAGGCGTGATCGGACGGGTCGTGCGACAGCGGCGAGAATGGCGAGCACGGCAGTCAGCGGCGCGAGAACGACGATGAAGTGGACCAGCAGGATGTGGGCGGGCAGACCGTTGATCGTCGACACTGGAGCTCCGATGGTCGGATGCGCGGCGCCGTGCCACACGAACACATACTACAGATCGTGTAGTAACTGGTCGGTCCGCCGGTCGACCATGGTCTCCCGGCGCCACGACGCTCCCGGCTCGTCGATCAGGTCCTGCAGTGCGCGGGCGAGTTCCCGGCCGAAATCCTCGATCGTCGGGGCGTCGTACACCGCGGTGGGATACACGATGGCCACCTCCAGTCGATCGCCAGGCGACTCGCGATGCTCGACGACGTGAACGTGCAGATCGCATTTCGCGGTGTCGAGGGGGCGAGGCTCAACCGTGGCTCTGGTCGGCGTCCCGTCCGGTGTGGTGTCCAGCGTGACGACGTCCGCCTGCATCACGTCGTAGGAGAGTGCGATCTGAAAGAGAGGGTGCCGCAACGGGTGTGGTCCTGGATCGAGTTGCGCTGCGATGGCGTGGAGAGGTACCGACGTGTGGTCGAGCGCCCGTGTCTCGCTCGCGTGCGCGGACCGCACGACATCGGACATCGAGAACGTCGACGTCAGATCGGTACGAACGGGCACCGTGGTGGTGAACGTGCCCACGATCTGTTCGAGCGCCGGATCGTTCCGTTCGGCGACCGGCGTGCCGACGACGATGTCCTCGGCTCCCGTCGCTCTGCTCAGTGCGACGAGTAGTGCGGTTCTGAGAACCGTGAAACGTCCGACGCCGCACTGTCGCGCCACGGCGTCGATGTGTCGGACGGTCTCGCTGTCGACGTGGGTGGTGTCTCGCGCCGCGGTGTAGGACCAGACACAGGGCAGGGGGCGGCCGGCGGGCAGAGTCGCGGTGAAACACGCTCCGCGTAGTTCGTCGGCCCAGAAACTGAGATCTCCGCTCGTCGGACGGGCCGCCGCCCAGACGCTGTAATCGCCATAGCTCAGAGGTATCGACACGAGATCCGGTGAACGACCTCGGGTTCGAGCGCGATAGGCAATGGTGAAATCGGCCGCGAGGATCCCGAGTGACCACCCGTCCGCAGCGATGTGGTGCACGACGCACGCGAGTACCGCATGGTCCGGCGCGACGTGAAGAATCGCAACTCGGAAGGGGCGTCGGTACCGGACGTCGAAGGGAGCGGCGAGAATGTCGCGCATGGTCGTCTCGGTGAAGGGAAGCGCGTCGATCGTGACAGGCTCCGGGTCTCGCTCGACGACCTGACGGGGCCCGTCCGGTGAATCCGGGTACGTCGTCCGCAACGTCGGGTGTCTCTCGATCAGATCGTCGAACGCTCGCGATGCGGCATCGACGTCGAAAGGTCCTGTGATGTCGAGGGTGAACGGCAGATTATAGAGGGGGAGTGGCGAATCGCGATCGATGTCCCGTTGCTGTGGAGCCAGGGGAACTCCGTGCGCAGCGTTCGCGAGACCTTCTCGTGCACGGGTCACGCGCTCTTCCGGTGAGCCTGAGACTCTGGAGTCCAGGACTGCAGCGAGCGCACGGACTGTCGGCGCGTCGACGATGTCCCGTACCCCGACGTCCGTCCCGGTGGCGGTGCGCAGACGCGACACCACGCGCGTGGCTGCCAGTGAGTCCCCACCCATGTCGAAGAACGAGAGTGCGACATCGACCGTCGTCGACTCCAGTACCTCGCAGAATGCTCGAGCGACGAGCGTCTGCATCGCGCCGGACGGCGCGGAGGTCGAGCTCACGGGAACCTCGGGTTCGGGAAGGGCCTCCCTGTTCACCTTGCGATTGGCGGTGAGGGGCATGGCCTCGACGACAGTGATGGTGCTCGGAATCATGTGTGCAGGGAGACTGCGTGACAGGAACCGACGCATGTCGTCGACATCGACGCCGGCACCCACCGGAACGAGATAACCGTCCAGTCGAGCAGTGCCGTCGGACCTCCGGCCGACCCGTACCGCGGCAGCGGACACGGCGGTGTGCCGACGCATCGCGCTCTCCATCTCACCGAGTTCGACTCTGTTGCCGCGGATCTGGACCTGATCGTCCGTTCTACCGTGGTATTCGAGAGTGCCGTCCACGAGACACCGCGCGAGATCGCCGCTTCGGAAGAGACGTGAGTCGGGCGAGAACGGATCGGCTACGAAGCGAGCCGAGGTCATCGCAGATCGTCCGAGATAGCCGCGTGCCAGACCAGCCGCCTCGATGTAGATCTCACCGATCGCGCCGGGAGTGACGGGTCGAAGCTGTGCATCCAGCAGATGAATGCGTACACCGGTCATGGCGCGCCCGATTCCAGATGGATCCCCGTCGGCGAGGGGCCCGGTCATCGTGACACTGCACGTGGTCTCGGTCGGGCCGTATGCATCGAGAAGCACTCGACCTGAACACCATCGGGTCATGAGGTCATCCCGCGCGTCCTCTCCGCCGACGATGACGGTACCGATGGACCCAGCCCGGTCGATGTCGAGTGTGGCGAGAGCGGAGGGGGTGACGAAGAGATGCGTGACGCCGGCACGCACTGCGAAGTCGGTGAGTTCCGGTCCACCGAACACGTTCGGCGGCGCGACCGCCAGGGCACATCCGGTCGCGGCGGCTGCCAGGAGTTCGACCACCGCGGTGTCGAATCCCGGCGCGGCCGACAGGCAGACACGCGAGGAGGTGTCGAGGCCGTAGTGCGATCGGATGTGATCCACCAACGACCCGATACCGCTGTGTGTCACGACGACTCCCTTGGGGGCGCCGGTCGAACCGGAGGTGTAGATGATGTACGCGGCGGTCCTCGGATCTCGGCGGATCGACCCGACCAGGGCACCCGATCTGGGTGTCGCGGCACGGTCGACGAGTGGAATCCACACCGGGCCGACGCCGTTGCCGACGTGTGGCCCGGCGTCTCCGAGTGCCGTCGTCGCCCGGCTGTCCTCGAGAAGAAACCGGGCGCGCGCGACCGGGAGGTCCGGATCGATCGGCACGTACGCGGCGCCGACACGAATGACTGCCCAGAAGGCCACGACCGCCTCGACCGAGCGCGGAACCCGAACAGCCACAGGATCTTCGGGTCCGAGCCCGCGTTCGCGCAGTATGCGCGCGAGCGCATCGACGTGGGTGGCCAGTTCCGCATACGTGACGACTCGGCCGTCTCCCGTGATGGCCGGCGAGTTCCCGTGATGCAGGACGGCGGCATCGAACACGTCGGCCAGTGTCGTCGGCACGCTCGCGGTCGGTCCGACCGATGCGGGTGCCGAGTCCATCTCTCCGGGAAGTCGGATGTCGAGTGCGGAGACGAGGGTGTCGGAGGTTTCCGGGCGAGTGAACTCTGCCGACAGTCGGAGGTAGCGACGACGCAGCCTGTCGAGATCCGCGGCGGTGTGGGCAGCGGGATTGCCTTCGATGTCGACGCGGGGTGCGCCACCGGAGACGGCGGGATGAATGTTGACCGCGAGGTCCGGCACCGGACCCGTCGTCAGAATCTCCAACGTGCCGCACAGGTCGCCGATGGGCAGGTCCTCGGCGAACATCATGATGTTGACCGTCGGACCGAAACTTTCGTGCCCCGGGGCGCCTGCCGCGGCGACTCGTCGGGCCGTCACAGCGGTCCTGGACCGCCGCAACACGGCGCTGAGTGACTTCTCCGTGAGAGCGATCGCGTCGCCGACTGTCCCGTCACCGATACCTGTGAGAACGAGCGGTGCGACTGCCGACATCGTGGACCCCGCGCGCCTACTGATCGCATCGGCGCGCACCGAGATCGGGAGGGACAACCGGATGTCGCGAGCACCGGTCATGTGGCAGAGCAGGACGGCGAAGGCGGCGATCATCGTCGCCGTGGTCGCATATGACGTCGAGGGGCCGGCAGCCTCGGGCGTGTCGGTAGGAACTGCCGACCCTGGTCCCGTCCGGACCGAGACCGGGCGCGGACGATGGACGCGCCCGAGTCGAACGGCGGATCGCGCGGACACCGCGTCCAGTTCGGCCCAGAACGTCTCGTCGCGTGTCGAGCGGGCTGACGCGCGAAACCGAGCGTCCTCGTCGAGCAGCATCTCCGGTGTGGGAATGTCGATCGGGGGAACGGCTTTTCCGTGCACGCTCGCCGCGTAGAGGTCGGCGGTGCGCGCCAGCACCAACATGCTGGTGTGTCCGTCCTGGGCGATGTGGTGCGCGCGGGTGAACCAGAGGACGCGGTCGTCCTGCACGCGGAACACGGTCGAGGTCACGAGGGGCCCGTCGAACGGGAGGAGGTCGTCACAGGCGCTGCGCATCGCATGGCGGGCGGCGTCGGCGGCGTCGTCGAGTTCTCGGAGATCACGCACGTCGACGTCGGGCGTCGCTTCCACGAAGGTCTGACACGGCCGGCCGTCGATGTCCCGGACGCGCAGGGTGGACGACCGATACTCGGCCAGGGCGGTGGTGGAGCTGAGGCGCAGCGCGTCGACATCGAGGTCACCCGTGATCTCGACGCAGTAGGCGATCGTGAACGGCAGATCGGGGGTCACGTGCTGGGCGTACCAGACGGCAGCTTGCGCCGATGTCAAGGGCAGGGGTCCGTCGATGTCCCCTCACCCCCCGTCCCACTCGTGACTACTACTCATCAAGTAGTACCACGAGCGGCGGCTCCGACGGCGGCACGGAATGCGCGATGGGGTACTGATTCACGTCCTCCCCACGCTCGACGTCGCGGACAGATGCAGGTCTTCCTCGCGAATGAGCGCCGTGGCGATGACGCTGATCACCGACGTGCCGACGAGGAAGCCGCACGCGAGCCAGGGTGACCCGCTCGCCGCAGCGATCAGTGCGGTGAGAATAAGTGGTGTCACGCCGGAGGCGTAGATGCCGGAGAACTGGTAGACCACGGACAGGCCGGTGTAGCGGATCTCGGTCGGATAGAGGCTCGCGTACAGCGTGCCCTGTGCTCCGTAGAAGGTGGCGTGAACGATGCCGAACACCAGGACCAGTCCGAGTCCGAAGAGCCACAGGCTGCCCGTGTCGAAGAGGGCGAACACGGGAAACACGGCCAGCCCGTAGGCCGCGATGCCGGTGACGTACACACGCTTGGCGCCCACCCTGTCCACGAGCACCCCGGACACCGGGATCAGCACCGCCATCACCACTGCCGCCACGGTGACCACGAGCAGGACCGAGACCTTGTCGAACTTCAGTTGCGTCGTCGCGTAGGTGATGGCGAAGACACCCCACGTGTTGAAGGCTGCGCCCTCGCCCCATCGCGACAGCAGTCCGAGGACGGTGCTTCGCGCATGACGCCGCGCGAACACTTCCTTGATCGGTGCGCTCGATCGCTGCTGGAGGTCGGACACCTCGCGGAACGCCGGCGTCTCCTCCACCTTCAGGCGTACGACCAGGCCGACGATCACCAGAACGAGACTGGCGAGGAACGCGATGCGCCAGCCGTAGGAGAGGAATTGCTCTTCGTCGAAGATCACCTGCAGCAGGGCGAACATTCCGGTGCCCAACGCGAGGCCGAGCGCGAGACCCACCTGCGGGATGCTTCCGAACAATCCACGCCGACGCGCCGGGCTGTGCTCGACGGCCAGAAGCACGGCACCGGCCCACTCGCCGCCGAGAGCGAAACCCTGTGCGATGCGCAACAGCAACAACAGAATCGGAGCCAGCAGACCGACGTCCTCGGTCGTCGGCAGGACGCCCATCAGAGTGGTCGCCACACCCATGATCAGCATCGACAACGCCAGTGTCTTCTTGCGGCCGATACGGTCTCCGAAGTATCCGAAGACGACTCCACCGATGGGGCGCACCACGAATCCGACAGCGAAGGTGGCGAACGACAGCATGGTGCCGACGAAGGACGACTGATCGGGGAAGAACAGGCGATTGAAGACCACACTCGCTGCCGTGGCGTAGAGGAAGAAGTCGTACCACTCGACGGTGGTGCCGAGCAGGCTCGACGCCACGACCGTGCGAAGGCGCTTGCGCCGGTCGGCATCGGGTTCGTACGAGGCCGAGTCGGTGAGGACAGTCATGTGTTCCGACATTGACGTACGTGGTGCCTCGCCGTCACCCCTTGCGCTCGAGGTGATCCGAACGTCTACAGGACATGGGAACCGTGGATGACTCTGACTTTATATCGCATCGTGTGACTCGGCTGCACACATTCGTCCCGATCGTCGGGTCGGTCAGTACACCGTCCGGAAACCGCCTATCAGGGTGATGACGTTGCCGTCGGGATCGGTGATCGGCGCGAGCCGAACTCCGTTGGTGGCGTCCGTGGTGTCGCCGACGGCGAGTCCGCGGCCCGCGAGCTCGGTGGTGTGAGCGTCGAGGTCGTCGACGGCGAGGTTCGACCGCGTCCGGCCGGCCCGGTCGGCATCGAGGAACACCTGCATCCACGCCCCCGGCACGATCTGCCACTCGATCAGACCCGGCATGGGGTTGTTGTCGGGTTCGCGTCCCAGCAGGCGCGTGTACCACTCGCGTGCGACATCGATGTCGCGCACGGGTACGACGGTCAGTACGTGGTCGATCATGGGCTCGTCCTCTCGTCGGATGTCACCGATGTGGACCGGCGCGAGGTCGGGAACTCATCGACCACGCGACCGCTGTGCGTGATCCGGTGCAGCTGACCGTGCTGTACACGGTTCACTGCACCGGATCGTCCGACACATGGGAGTGGTGAGGGGTGTGGCAGCAGGGCGGCTCGCTATCGTGAGTGACTGGACCGGCACGGTCGATGAAAAGGAGGCGAACCGGGGTGGCGGACGATTCGGACGTGGCGCAGGCGCGGGTGTTTCTCGCGGCGCTGGACGACGAGATCGCGACCGTATCGGTTCAACTCGAGGACGCGCGTCGGCTCGCCGCAGAAGCTCGGGCCAGGGGGGACGCGCCCACCGGTACGTGGCACGAGCAGCAGGCCGCGACACACAAGCGGACTCTGCGAGAGCTGCACCGGCAGACGCAAAATTCGCGCACCCGGTTCGCGCTGGCCTGAGATCCGAACTCTGGAACCTCCGCGAACGGGATCGACGCGATCCGGAGCGGTGGACTCGACGTCGTAGGGTCGACGTGTGAGGACACGACTCGGCGCTCTGGACCGTCGCACCCGCACAGCGCTCGGCGGCCCCGGGCTCGGGGTGGTCGCGCTTGCTGCGCTCGTCGTTCTCGGTGCCGTTATCCTCGTCCACGCGGTGGACCCGGATGGGTGGGTCGTGGCGGTAGTGCTGGCGCTCGTTGCGCTGGTCGTCAATCTCGGAGGCGCCCGCCGTTCACGCAGACGGTGACTCACTGAAGTGAGGTAAGCCTGCGCTAACATTCGGACATGTCGACCATCTCCGCCGGGCGCGCCGGCGCTCTCCTCGCTGCCCTCGCGCTGGCTGTCGCCGGGTGTTCCACCGAGTCCGGGAGCAGTTCCGGTGGGGAAGGGTGGTCTCACACCACTGCCTTCGGCAACACCGTGTCGCTGGACGCACCGCCGGACACGGTGGTTGTCGACGCGTACTCGGCTGCCGCACTGTGGGACTACGGTGTTCGCCCTGCCGGGGTCTACGGCTACGGCATCACCAACGGGCTGGGTCTCGGTGACGCGGACCTCGATTCCATGACCGTCGTGGGTACGGATGCGGTGTTCGAGACGGAGGTGGCGGCGACTATGGGCGCCGACCTCGTCGTCGGCTATTCCGCCGAGACCGATCCCACGTCCTGGATCTGGTGGGAGGCAGCGCAGGCCGAGCAGATCAACGTCGTCGCTCCCTTCCTTGGCATCGACCCGTCCTCGTCGCTCGACGGAACGCTGGATCAATACCGTTCGCTCGCAGCATCACTGGGCGCCGACGTGGACTCCCCGGAGATCGCATCCGACCGTGCGGACTACGACGCGGCGAAACAGCGGGTGCGCGATGCTGTCGCCGCGAGTCCCGGCGTGACGGTGCTGCCCGTCAACGCGGCCGCCGACGCCGTGTACATCGGAACGGAACAGTTGTCGGTGCTGGGACTGCTCTCGGACCTCGGCGTGGGTCTCGCGGGTCCGGGATTCGACGGACCGTGGGCGACGGTGAGCTGGGAGAACGTGGCTCAGTACCCTGCCGACATCGTTCTCGAGTACCCCGCGAGCCGCGAGATGCTGGACGCCTCACCCGTCTACGGTTCCATTCCTGCGGTCACCTCGGGCCATGTTCTGGACTGGGACGACAAGCGTCCCACCACCTATACCGAGTACGCGGACTGGCTCGACCGCCTTGCGGACGCCGTCGACCGCACGAGCTCGTCGACCTGACGCCGACCGGGGGGTACTCCTGTATGGTCCAGGGGCCCCGTCCGGCGGCGGCTCAGGGTCGTCTCGTCGCCACCGCCGACTCGTTGATCGCACCCGCGGCCGGCCGACCGGCCAGTGCTGCGACGACGGACTCGGCGGCCGCGGTACCCGCATCGGTGCGCGCCTCGCGGGTCTGACCGGCCAGGTGTGAGGTGGCCACGACCGTGGGCATGGCCAGGAGCGGGTTGTCCGGGTTCGGTGGTTCGGTGGCGAAGACGTCGAGCGCCGCTCCCGCGATGGTGTGGTCGCGGAGCGCGTCGACGAGGGCATCCTCGTCGACCATCGATCCGCGGGCCGTGTTGACCAGGTAGGCAGAGGGTTTCATCTGGGCCAGTGCCGCGGCGTCGATGACGGGTGCGCCGCCGGCACGGGCGTGGAGGCTGACGAAATCGGACTCGCGGAGCAGAGTGGTTCTGTCGACGTAGGTGACCTCGAGTGCGGGGTCGGGATGGCCGGTGGAGATCAGGACGGTCATGCCGAACGCGTGAGCGAGGTCCACGACGGCCCGTCCGCTCGGCCCGAGGCCGATGATGCCGAGAGTCGCGCCCCGTAGCTGTCGAGTGTCGTGGCGTGGCCACTCTCCGTGCCGCACGCCGTCGGTGGTCTCGCCGATCCGCCTCGCGCACATCAGGAGCAGAGCGAGGGTCATCTCGGCCACCGCATGGCGGTTGGCTCCGGGGGTGTTGCAGACGAGGACGCCGTGAGCGGTGGCGGCCTCGATGTCGACCGAGTCGTATCCGACTCCGCTGCGCGCGATCACGCTGAGGGACGGGGCCGCGCGCAGCATGGCGGCGGTGACGGGTTCGCTGGCGATGATGGCAGCGTCACTCGCGGCGAGGAGCGCGGCCATCTCACCGTCGGGGCGGGGCCCGACGGCGGGGGAGTGGACGGTCTCGTGACCGTGCGCACGGAGCAGGGTGTCGACGTCGTCGCCGGGGTGGAGGTAGTCGGTGGTGATGAGGACGGTAGCCATCTGTCCCTCTTTCATGTCCGTGCCGATCCGGATCGGCGTCACTCGCCGATCAGGCGCTGCACCTTCTCGCGAGTGTCGGTGCCCGCGACAGGAAGGTAGACGACGATGTTCACGTCCTTGTGATCGGTCGGCGCCAACTGGTGGTGCTCGAAGCGCAACTCTCCGACGACAGGGTGCCGGAAGACGCGCTCACGCGAGGCGAATCCCTCGATGTCGCGGTTGTCCCACCCGTCGGCGAACGTGTCACTCGTCGAGCGGAGCCGATCGACCAGGTCCGTGAAGGAGGGAGTGCCGAGGGCGGCGCCTCCGTCCGCCCGGAACTCTGCGAGGAAGCGTCTGCTGTCGGACTCCCAGTGCGGGAGCAACTCGCGCACGTACGGGTCGGTGAAGACCAGCCACAGAAGGTTTCGGTCCGCCGCCTCCACGGTCTCGATGCGGGGGAACAACGCACGGTACGCACGATTCCATCCGGCGATCGTCCACTCCGGACGGAGAGCGAACGCGGGGAAATCGGTGAGGGCATCGAGCAGACGTTGCACGGCCGGAGGCGTCGTCTCCGCGCTCGACGGGGTCGGCGTCGGCGGGTGTCCCGCGAGGTCGAGAACGTAATCGTGCTCGGCAGGCGTGAGGTGGAGCGTCGCGGCGACGGCATCGAGGACTTGGCGTGACGGGTGGATGTCCCGCCCTTGTTCGAGCCAGGTGTACCAGGTGACGCTGACATGGGACAGCGACGAGACGTCCTCTCTACGTAAGCCTGTCGACCGGCCCCGCGGAACGGGCGGCAACCCGAGCCGCGACCGTGGCAGTGCCGAGCGGCGGGCGCGCAGGAAAGCTCCCAGCTCACGGCGCGCGGCGAAGTCCCGGTCGGTGGTCACACGGCAACTCTACGATCGTCCACGCGTGAAGGTGGTGGTGGTGATACCAGTACCGGAGCTGTCTTCCTGCGGCGGCACTCGACCGGCATCGTCGTCCCCATGCCTGCACTTCGATCGAGAACCGTCACGCACGGACGCAACATGGCGGGGGCCCGCGCGCTACTACGCGCCGCGGGGGTGAACGGCGACGATTTCGGTAAGCCGATCATCGCCGTCGCGAACAGCTTCACCGAGTTCGTTCCCGGCCACACCCATCTCCAGCCGGTCGGCCGCATCGTCTCGGACGCGATCACCGCAGCCGGCGGCATTCCGCGCGAGTTCAACACGATCGCGGTCGACGACGGCATCGCGATGGGACACGGCGGGATGCTCTACTCGCTGCCCTCCCGCGATCTCATCGCCGACTCCGTCGAGTACATGGTGAACGCACACTGCGCGGACGCTCTCGTGTGCATCTCGAACTGTGACAAGATCACCCCCGGGATGCTCATGGCCGCACTGCGACTGAACATCCCGGTCGTGTTCGTCTCGGGCGGTCCGATGGAGGGTGGCACCGCAGTGCTCGTCGACGGCACCGTGCGAACCCGACTCACCCTGGTGTCCGCCATGTCCGATGCCGCCGCCGGTGACGTCTCGGACGAGGACCTGGCACGCGTGGAGGAGTCAGCGTGCCCCACGTGCGGGAGCTGCTCGGGCATGTTCACGGCAAACTCGATGAACTGCCTGACCGAAGCGCTGGGGCTCGCTCTGCCGGGCAACGGAACCACGCTCGCCACGCACACGGCGCGTCGGGACCTCTACGAGAATGCCGGGCGCACCGTGGTCGATCTGTGCCGTCGGTGGTACGACCACGACGACGAGTCGGTCCTTCCTCGGCAGATCGCCTCACGCGCTGCGTTCGACAACGCCATGGCCCTCGACATCGCGATGGGTGGATCGACGAACACGATCCTGCATCTCCTGGCCGCGGCACGCGAGGCTGAACTCGACTACAGCCTCGACGACATCGAGAAGCGTTCGCGGATGGTCCCATGTCTGTGCAAGGTGGCACCCAACGGGCACTACCTCGTCGAGGACGTGCACCGCGCCGGTGGAGTGCCCGCCATTCTCGGTGAGCTCCGCAGGGGCGGGCATCTGCACGATCACGTGCACACGGTGCATTCGGAGTCTCTCGCCGACTGGCTCGACCGGTGGGACGTCCGGTCCGGGTGTGCCGACGAGGCCGCGATCGAGTTGTTCCACGCCGCACCGGGATGCGTGCGTTCCGCCACTGCGTTCTCGCAGTCCGAGCGTTGGGAGACGTTGGATCTCGACTCCGCCGGCGGATGCATCCGCGATGTGGAGCACGCGTACTCGGCCGACGGCGGCCTGGCGGTTCTGCGCGGCAACCTGTCCGCCGACGGGTGTGTGGTGAAGACGGCGGGCGTCGACGACTCCATCCTCACCTTCACCGGCCCGGCCGTGGTCGTGGAGTCGCAGGAGGACGCATGTGACGCCATCCTGTCCGGACGGATCGTGGCCGGTGACGTGCTGGTCGTGCGGTACGAGGGTCCGCGCGGTGGGCCCGGAATGCAGGAGATGCTCTATCCGACAGCATTTCTCAAGGGTCGCGGCCTCGGGGCTTCGTGTGCGCTGATCACCGACGGCCGCTTCTCCGGCGGGACATCGGGTCTGTCGATCGGGCACGTGTCTCCGGAGGCGGCCGCGGGTGGCGTGATCGCTCTGGTCGAGGACGGGGACAGCATCACCATCGACATCCCGCACCGCTCGATCACACTGGACGTCGCCGACAGCGTGCTCGCGCAACGGCGTTCTGCCCTCGACGGCTTCCGGCCCCGCCACAGGCAGCGCGAGGTGAGCGTCGCGCTCCGTGCGTACGCCGCGCTCGCACTGTCCGCAGACAAGGGTGCGGTGCGCGACGTCGATTCGCTCCGGTGAGTCCCGTGGTTCGTCACTGCTCCGTTGCGTCGACCGCCGTCGCCAAGCCGTCGACGAGAGTCGGGAGGAAGTAGGGAATCGTCAGTGCCGTCGGGCCGATGGCGGCCCCTGCTTCCTGGCCGACGAATCCGGCGACGGCACCTGCCGCCACAGCGGGGATCTGCCGCGACACGTCGGATGACAGGAACTCCCGGAGTGCCGCGTCCGTGTCCACCTGTGTAAAGACGACAGAGGCATCGATTCGGGAGATCTCCTCGGACGACACCGCGGTCGAGAACGTGGAATCACCGGTCGCCAGTTCGGTGACGGACGGATCGGACGTGAATCCCAGGTTCTCGAGCAGCTCGACGCGCGGGTCCGAGGGAAGCAGGAGGTAGTAGACGTCCTGCGCCTCGGACACGTAGGCGATGGTTCGGTCTCGGAACTCGGGGTGTCGTGCGCCGGCATCGACGACCTGCTGGTCCAGTTCTGACACGAGTTCCGTTGCCTCGACGCTCTTTCCGAGAACCTCACCGGTGACACCGATCGTGTCTCGCCACGGAGTCGACCAGAGCTCGGACGGCGGTGCGACCACGGGAATGCCGGCCGATGTGACCGCGTCGTACTCGCTCTGCGTGAGGCCGGAATGTGGTGCCAGCAGAACGTCGGGGTCGGCTGCGACGAGCTTCTCGACCGACAGGGGACCCAGGACGTCGTCCAGGAGAGCCGGTGCCTCACCGCCGTTCCGGGCGATCGACTCGGCGACCCACGGGTACGTCAGGTCGTCACCGCCGCCGTACGTGGTCGACGGCATGGCCACCGGCATCACCCCGAGAGCCAGCACGGCATCCGTGGCGCCGGCACCCCAGGTGGCCACGCGGGCGGGTGTCGAGTCGAGGACGGTCTCGCCGTACATGTGCCGCAACGTCTTCGGGAACGATGCATCGGCGGTCGTCGCCGAACCGGGGTCAGCGGGGTCCGACGAGCTGCAGCCGACGAGGTGCGCGGTCACCGCCACGGCGGCGATGAGAACTGTGATCGAGCGTCTCGTCCATCGGGGAACGCTGCCGGGAATACGCATCATGCCTTGATGCTAAGGGTAGGCTGCCCTTATGACGCAATCAACGAGGTCAGGTGCCGGTTCCCCGTCGCCCGACTGAATCGACGATGACCCGTGCCTGCGCCACCGACGAGCGCCCGTGAGAATCAGCGACCGCGCGCAGAAGTGCGGATGCGGCGGATACGGAAAGCTCGTGCCTGGCGGCCATCATTCCGATCGCCGTGTGCACCACGTCGGTGTCGGGGCCGGGCTGTGCACCGTTCTCGGCGGCGAAGTCGGTGGCGCACAGAGTGCCGAGAGAGTGCGCCAGTCGGCCGAGAGGGCCGTCGAGCTCCGTCGACCACCCTCGACCTCTCCAGGTGCGTCGGTGAAGTTGCAAGGTTCCCGACGGTCGGGCGCGGGGGCCCACAGGGAACACCCGTAGCCACCCGACGCCCAGGACGCTCAGGGCGCCGGTCACCTGCGGCCACCGCAGGCGATCGAGTGAATCCTCCACCGCGGCATCGTGGACCGCACCGTCGGCGAGAGCGTCGACGACCGGACCGAGCCCGATTGCCTGGAGTTCCCGTGCGACGCGGGCCGCCGTCGTGTCTGTCACGTGCGCGACATTCTGCACCGACCAGTCGCCGGGCGGGACCAGAACCAGGGCGGCGCCGTCGGCGCCCGTCAGATCGACACAGACATCCACGATGTCGGTGATGATCGACGTGCGAAGCCCGCCGTCGTGGTTCCCCGCGCTCACCATCGAGGGTCGTCCTCTCTCGGTGCGCGGGTGCCGCGCTTCACTCGGGACTACCCCCATTTTCGCCACCCCACGCGCATTCCGTGAGAATGCACCGACTGGTCACACTCACGTTCCCCGGTCGGGCCCACGCCCCGTGATCACCCCGGCGCGAACGGCCCTGACGGGCCGAAGGCGATGTCCGCGAAACGCTGTCCCATGACGGCGTGGGCGTCGGTGTCGGGATGCAGGTTGTCCGGAAGTGGGTGGCGCCGTTCGTCGTCCTCGCCGAAGAGCAGCAGTCCGTCGAGGTGGTGGAGGTTCGGGTCGTCCGATCGACTGTCGACGATCTGAGCGAGCGCGTCACGGATCACGCGAAGTGTCAGGCGTCCGAGCGCGATGTCGCCCTCCGTGCCCGTCGCGCGAAATCTCGCGGAGCCGGCGGCGAACGAGTCGGGATCGATCGCCCCGGGTCCCGGAGTGTTCTCGTGGATCGCGCAGTGGATCGGCGAGATCAGCAGCAGCGGTGTGGTCGGGTGCCCGTCGCGGACGGTGTCGAGGAACCCGTGAACTGCGGGAACGAACGAACGAAGGCGCATTGCATCGAGGTTGACGACGTTGATGCCCAGCTTGACGCTGATGACGTCCGCGGGGGAGTCCCGCACGACGCGAGCCATGAACGGATCGACGAAGGCGCTGCCCCCGAAACCCAGGTTGCGCAGCCGAACGCCGGCACGACGGGCCGCGACGACAGGCCAGATGCGCGTGGGGCTCGCGGCGTTGGATCCCTGGCTGATCGAGCTGCCGTGGTGCAGCCACCTCGGTCCGCTCGTCGGCGCCGGGTGCAGAACGGCATCAGCGGACAGCGAGACCAGATCCACCTGTTCGTTGTGGGGGAGCCAGATCTCGACCGTCTTCTCCCCGGCCGGCAGATCGGTGAGGGTGATGCGTTCCGTCGTTCCCGGGTGGACCGTGCTCGTCCCGGTGGTCGGATCGATCTCGACGGTGTCACCGCCCGAGAGCACGTGGGACTGAAGAATCGAGTCGTTCACCACCACGTCGACGGCGCCCCGGTCGCGCATCACACCCCGGTAGGTCATGCGCGTGGTGTGGACCTCGAGGACCATCTGGACGGCGGTCGTGCGTGCGGCGATACGTACTCCGGACGGTTGCGCCTCCATCATCGCGAGCTGCGGGTCCGCATCGCGTTGCCGGACGGCACGGGGGAGCCGGTGTGGGCGCACGCCCCGATCCACGCGTTCGAGCTCGGCTGCACCGAGGACGATGTCGTCGTTGAGTGGTGCAGTGATCATACTTTTCGAGACTACCTAACGGTGTTCAGGGGCTACCGAACGGTGTTCAGGACGACCGCGGCGCTCTCGCTCACCGCGGCGTCCTCGTACGGTGCCGAGGCGTCGTTCTTCCGTGTCAGCACCGTCAGTACCAGCGGGGGACAGCCGGGTGGTGTGACGACGGCGATGTCGTTCCGCACGGCCCCGGCGCCACCCGACTTGTCGGCCACCGTCCATCCGCTCGGCGCCCCCGCGCGGACGAGTGCGTCGCCCGTGGCGTTCCCGCTCATCCACTCGGCCAGGGTCGCTGCGTCGGCATCGGTCGACGAGCCGGCACCCCGCAGTGCGGCCAGACTCGTCGTGAACGCGTCGGCGGTGGTGGTGTTTCCGGTGCTGTCGGGTCCGACCGTGTTGAGGCCCGGCTCCACGTCGGCGATGTCCGTGACGTCGTCACCGAGTCGGGACAGAGCCGCATCGAGTTCTGCGGGACCGCCGATCCGGTCGAACACGAGGTTGGTCGCCGTGTTGTCGCTCTCCCGCACGGCCGCTTCCGCCAACTCGGCCGCCGTGAGCCCGGTGTCCAGACGTGCCGTGGTCACCGGTGAATATCCCGCGCGCTCGATGTCGGCCGCGGTCCACCTCACGAGGTCGTCCCGAGCGTCCTCAGGGGTTCGTCGCAGGAACTCGGCTGCCAGGAACACCTTCACTGTCGAAGCGAAACCGAAACGTTCGGCTCCGCGATAGCTGATCGTCTCGCCGGTCCCGGTGTTCAGGAGGCTGACACCCACCGTCACGTCGTAGCGCTCCTCGACAGCCTGCAGTCCGGTCGAGACGTCGTCGCGCTCTGCTCGACTCGACGTGGGAGCCGGCGAGACGGGCACACCGCCCGACGGAGCGCACGCGGTGAGGGCCAGGGCGACAACAGCGAGCGCGACGCGCGGTCGAGCCGCCGTGTGCAGGAGTGCTCGTCTCGTCACGCGAGTGCGAGGAACAGCTTCTCGAGTTCCGCCTCGGTCATGGGTTCCTTGTTGTCGGCGGTGGCACCGGTCATACATTCGCGCAGGCCGGTGGCGACGATCTTGAACCCTGCCCTGTCGAGCGCGCGCGAGACGGCGGCGAGCTGGGTGACGACCTCCTTGCAGTCGCGGCCGTTCTCGATCATCGAGATGACCCCGGTGAGTTGGCCGTTGGCGCGCCGGAGTCGGTTGAGTACCAGTGCGATGCTGTCGTCGTCGCCGACCATGATGAACTCCTGTCAGAACTGCCGTGAGCTGTCGATGGTACCCCCGGGGGCATCAGGGTCTCAGTGTCCGGGTGCCGGTTCGTCGGCGAGCGTGGCGATGGCAGCGCGGAGCTTGGTCGCTGCGTCGTGGGCGACGTCGCCGAGCGCCGGCACTCCCGTCGACTGGACCATGATGTCGGGGTTCATGGCGTCGACGATGATCACGTCGGCGTTGTCCGGGTCCTCGCGGACGACGACGTTGCAGGGGAGCAGCAGGCCGATCTGTCGCATGACGCCGACGGCGCGGTGGGCCAGGGGCGGGTTGCACGCGCCGAGAATCAGGTAGCGCTCCATGTCCTCACCGAGCTTGGCTTTCAGGGTGGCCTGCATGTCGATCTCGGTGAGCACGCCGAAACCCTGCTCTGCCAGGGCGTCTCGCGTGCGCTGGACGGCGGTGTCGAAGTCGGTGTCGGTCAGGGTGGTGGTCAGAGCGATGGTCACGAGTGTCGTCCTTCGGTCGGGGGTGTCAGTGGGAGAAGCTGATGGACGGGAGGGCCTTGCGGAGCCAGGCCGGTGACCACCAGGCGGCGGAGCCGGTCAGTCGGAGCAGGACGGGCAGCAGGATCAACCGAATCAGGATGGCGTCGAGAAGCACGGCGACGCCGAGGATGATGCCCATCTCCTTCGGCGGGAGCGGGTCGGCGAGGGCGAAGGTGAAGAACACCGCCACCATCACCGCGGCCGCGGCGAAGATGACCCGCCCGGAGTGGGCGAGACCGTCGATCATCGCCGTCGTCGCGTCGCCGGTGCGCTCGACGTGTTCCTTGGCGGTGGCAAGGAGAAACACGGTGTAGTCCATGGCGATGGCGAAGATCATCGCGAAGAAGAACACCGGTCCCCAGCCGTTCAGGAAGCCCTGTGGAGTGAAGCCGAGCAGCGAGGCGCCGTGCCCGTCCTGGAAGATCAGTTTCGCGACGCCGAACGCGACGGCGGTGGAGAGCAGGCTGACCGCGGTGCCCAGGAACGCGATCAAGGGTGCCTGCAGTGCGACGAGGAGCAGCACGAATCCGAGGATCAGGATGATCGTGACGACGAGCGGCAGGTAGTCGTTCAGGGCCTGCTGCAGGTCGAGGTTCTCCGCGGGGGCGCCGCCGACCAGCGCCGACTCCGGGAGCTCGCCGCGCAGGTCGGCGAGGATGGTGCCCATCGACTCGTCGGAGGGGTCGACCGCCGGAATCGCTTGCAGGAGTGCGTAGCCGGAGCCGTCGGCGGCGGGTTGCGGTGGGGTGACCATGGCGATGCCGGACACCTGCGCCGCGGCGGCGGCCGTGTCTGCGGAGTCGGTGTCAGAGATGACGATCTGCAGTGCGCCGGGGGCGCCGTCACCGAACTGCTGCTGGACGAGCGCGTAGCCCTGCCGCACGGGCGCGTCCTCGGGGACGACGGAGATCGACGGCATCGCGACCTTCAGGCCGAGAACAGGCAGCGCCAGTGCGACGAGGACGCCGATCGAGGCGAGCGCGAACGGCCACGGGTGCTTGTGCAGGAGTGCGCCCCACGCGGCGAACATGGGTGAGCGGTGCTGCTGACGCTTGGCGTAGGGGAGGGACGCAGCGTCGACCTTCGGTCCGAGCGCGCCGAGGGCGGCGGGGAGCAGGGTGAGGGTGGCGAGCAGGACGAAGGTGACGGCGAGCATGATCCCGACGGCCATGGTCCGCACCGCGGGGGCGGGGACGATCAGCACGGCGGACAAGCTGACGAGGACGGTGAGTCCGGACAGGACCACGGCTTTGCCGGCGGTGTCCATGGTCTCGGCGACGGCCGCGCGGGGATCGCGGGAGCGCAGGGCGTCGCGGAAGCGGGCAACGAGGAACAGCGCGTAGTCGATACCGAGTGCGAGGGCGAACATCATGGCGAAGTTCATCGCCCACACCGAGATCGGGGTGATCTCGTTGAGCAGGACCAGCCCGCCGGCGGAGGCGACGAGACCGGCGATGGTCAAGAGCAGCGGGAGTCCGGCGGCGACGAGCGAGCCGAACGCGAGGACCATGATGGCGAGGGTGACGGGCCAGGAGATGAGTTCGGCCTGAATCATCGCGTCGTGGTTGGCCTTGTTGAAGTCCGACCACAGCGCCGATGCGCCGGTGGGGTAGACCTCGATGCCGTCGCCGGAGAGTGCGGTGAGCTGGTCCTTGACGTCGTCGACGGCGGTGACCATCTCGTCGGTGGTGCCGTCGGCTCCGGCGATGAGGATGCCGGTGCGCCCGTCGGGGCTGATCGTCATCCCCGGCTGCGGGGGCACGATCTCACCGAAACGCGGGTCCGCGTTCAGGATGGCGGTGGCCTCGGCGAGCGCGGCGGTCGCTGCCGGGTCGCTCAGCGCACCGGAGTCGCTGTGGACGACGACCTGCACCGCGGCGGAGGAGTTGCCGCCGAAGTGTTCCTCGGCGAGCTCGCGGACCTGGACCGATTCTGATCCGTTCGCCTGCCACCCGGCGCCGGCGAGGGACGAGAACACCGACGATGCAGCGGAGCCGAGGGCGATCAGCAGAACCAGCCAGGTGCCGAAGACCCAGCGGCGGCGGGTGACCATGGCTGCGCCCCACCGGCCGAGGCGGCCGGGGGCGCTGTCGTGGTGGTCGCCGGGCCGGGGTTCGGCGACAGTGTCGGACTGGGACACGGTGGACTCCTATACGGCTGGGGGTATGTGAAGGGCCTGGATCGGCCATCGTCGAGAAGTGGTGTGAGGGTGTGCTCAGCGGTGGAACTGTGAGCATTCGGCAGGGGGGCCCACTGGACACTCCTTCCGCGTTCGATCCGCTGGACTGCGCACACCGTGTCACATACGAGGGGGGGTATGCAAGTACCCCCTGGGGTATCTGATCGAGGTTGCCGGGTGTCGGTGCGACGACCGCCGACGTACCCCCAGGGGGTACTCGTCGGTACACTGGGGCCCGTGTTGCACAGTCTTCGGCAGCGACGTTCGCTGACCCTCGCTGTGCAGATGGCCTGGTGGGCCGTCTCGATCGCACTGGGCGTGGTGCTGATGCACATGGTGGTGCCCGTCCAGACCGCCGCGGCCCATGAAGCGATGCCGAACCACCACGCGTCGATGGACGCGGAGGTCCACGCTGGCGCCGCCACGCACACCGCGGAGCCCGGTCCGGCGGCGGAGCGACTGCCGTGCCCCGGCGGTCACGACATGATGCATCCGTGCATCGGGACGGTCACCTCGTTCCCGCCGATGTCGGTCCCGATCGGGGCCGTCGAGTGCCTGCCGGCGCTCGATGACGCATCCGACCGTGTCGTCATGATCGTCGCCCGCGCAGGTCGAGCTCCACCATGGGCGCTGTCCTCGCTGGACGACTCGGTACTTCTGCGGGTGTGACGGGGAGCCCGGGGCAGTGATGCCCCGGCGGATCGCACGTCGATTCAGACCCCTTTTCCGTTCGACACACCTCAGGAGTACGCCCATGCATGTCAAGAACACGACAGTCACCACACTCGCCGCTGCCGCGATCGGAGTCGCCCTCGTCGCCGGTTGTGGCGACGACGGGTCGTCCGCGTCGATGGAGGGCCACTCGATGGGTTCCTCGTCCATGGAGTCCGCGCCGTCTCAGGATCCCGCTGCGGACTTCGCCGACGCCGACGTCGCGTTCGCATCGATGATGTACCCGCACCATGCTCAGGCTGTCGAGATGGCCTCCATGGTCGACGGGCGGTCCACGAACCCGGACGTGGTCACGCTCGCCGACGAGATCGCGGACGCGCAGGGACCCGAGATGGACCAGTTGGCCTCATGGCTGGCGGAGTGGGGTCAGCCGTCTCCGTCGGCAACGCCCGACGACATGCAGGGCATGGATCACGGGTCGGGGAGCGGAATGATGAGTTCGCAGGACATGGCCTCCCTGACGGCCTTGTCCGGCGACGAGTTCGACCAGCGGTGGCTGACGATGATGATCGACCATCATCGAGGTGCGGTCGCCATGGCGGAGACGGAGATCGAGGAGGGCTCGAACGACGACGCGGTCGCGATGGCTCGCACGATCGTCGACACGCAGAACGCCGAGATCGCCAGGATGGAACAACTTCTCGGTTGACCTCCGGCCGACGGCCGCCACTCCGACCGGGAGTGCCGGCCGTCGGGTGCGGCCCGTGTCAGATCCGCAGTCGCGCCGCGAGTTCGTCGACGCGCGTGGCGATGTCGTCGCGCACCAGGCGCATCCGCTCGATGCCCTCGATACCTCGCGTCGACGGCTCGTCGGTGTCCCAGTTCAGGTAGGTCGGTCCCTCGACCGGGTCGACGGTCGCCTCGGTGCCGAGGGTGACGACGAAGTCCATCCGGGACATCAGATCCGGATCGATCGGCTTGGGGTGCTCACCGGTGAGATCGACTCCGACCTCACGCAGCGACTCGGCCGACAGAGCATTGACTGCACTGCCGGGGGCAGTCCCGGCGGAATGCACCTCGACATCGTCACCGGCGACCGTGCGCATCAGCCCTGCGGCCATCTGCGACTTGCCGCCGTTCTTCACGCAGACGAACAACACACTCGGCTTGCGGTACATCAGGATTCCTTCGTCTGTCGGGCGGGTGAAAATCGTCTGCGCAGTGCCAGCGAGACGTAGACGAGTCCCACGAGGACGGGGACTTCGATGAGGGGTCCGACGACGCCGGCGAGGGCTTGGCCGGAGGTGGCTCCGTAGGTGGCGATCGCGACGGCGATGGCGAGTTCGAAGTTGTTGCCCGCCGCGGTGAACGCCAGGGTCGTCGTGCGTTCGTAGCCCAGGCCCATGGCGGCGCCGAGGGCGTATCCGCCGCCCCACATCACGGCGAAGTACGCCAGCAGCGGGAGCGCGATGCGGACGACGTCCAGGGGTTGGGAGGTGATGCGGTCGCCCTGTAGGGCGAAGAGGACGACGATGGTGAACAGCAGTCCGTAGAGCGCCCACGGCCCGATCTTGGGGATGAACGAGGTCTCGTACCAGTCGCGGCCCTTGGCGCGTTCGCCGAAGTACCGGGAGGCGAATCCGGCGATCAACGGGATGCCCAGGAAGATCAGGACGGACTTCGCGATCTGCCACGGTGATGCCTCGATGGTGGTCTGGTCGAGGCCGAGCCAGCCGGGGAGCACGGACAGGTAGAACCAGCCGAGGACGGCGAACATGATCACCTGGAACACCGAGTTGATGGCCACGAGTACGGCGGCGGCTTCGCGGTCGCCGCAGGCGAGGTCGTTCCAGATGATGACCATCGCGATGCAGCGGGCGAGTCCGACGATGATCAGTCCGGTGCGGTACTCGGGCAGGTCGGGGAGGAACAGCCAGGCCAGCGCGAACATCAAGGCGGGGCCGAGAATCCAGTTCAGAGCGAGAGAACCGAGGAGGAGCTTCTTGTCGCCGGTGACGGTGTCGAGCCGGTCGTAGCGGACCTTGGCCAACACCGGGTACATCATGATCAGCAGGCCGATCGCGATCGGCAGGGACACACCGTCGACGGAGATCGACGACAAGGCGTCGTTCATCCCGGGGATCACGCGACCGAGCAGCAGCCCGACGACCATCGCGACGCCGATCCACACCGGGAGGAAGCGGTCGAGGGTGGAGAGCTTGCCGACGACGGCGGGGTGGTCGCTGGTGTTCGCCGCGGTGCTCATGCGGTCACCACCGTCGGGTCGATGGTGGCCATGACGGCCGACAACTGCTGCAGCGCATCGGGAACCACGCGGTAGTAGACCCAGGTTCCGCGCCGATCGGAGCCGAGCAGGCCGGCCTGGCGAAGCACCTTGAGGTGGTGGGAGATGGTCGGCTGCGACAGGTCGAAGGATCCGGAGATGTCGCACACGCACGCCTCACCACCGTCGTGACTCGCGATGAGACTGAGCAGGCGCAACCGGACCGGGTCGCCCAGCGCCTTGAACATCGACGCGAGGATGTGCGACTGCTGCTCGGTCAGAGGTTCACGAACCAGGGGCGAGCATCGGACGCCCGTGTCGGGCTCTGACTGATTCGACATTCTTCTATATTGACGGTTGTCGATGGTCTCGGTCAATTCGCACTCTACTCTCCGGTGAGAGTAGAGTTCCGCCCCAGCGGAGGGCCGTGCTCGGCCTCCGGCAGTCCCGCACCGTGAAAGAGGCTCGTCATGTCCCACGCCGGCTCGACCGTCGCCCCACCCGAGGACACCTCGGTGCTGGCCGCGCTGCGCTCACCTCGTCGACTGAAGACCGAGGTGCTGGCGGGCCTGGTCGTCGCGCTGGCGCTGATCCCGGAGGCGATCTCGTTCTCCATCATCGCCGGTGTCGATCCCCGCGTCGGACTGTTCGCGTCCTTCACGATGGCGGTCACCATCTCGATCGTCGGCGGTCGTCCGGCCATGATCTCCGCCGCCACCGGAGCGATCGCCCTCGTCGTCGCGCCACTGTCACGCGAGTACGGCCTCGACTACCTCATCGCCGCCGTGATCCTCGGTGGCGTCCTGCAGATCGTGCTCAGCGTCGTCGGAGTGGCGAAGCTGATGCGCTTCATTCCGCGCAGCGTGATGGTCGGGTTCGTCAACGCGCTCGCCATCCTCATCTTCACGTCGCAGTTGCCCTACCTCATCGGCGTGCCCGCCCTGGTGTATCCCCTCGTGGCAGTGGGTCTCGTGGTCATGGTGTTCCTTCCCAAGCTGACGACCGTCGTGCCCGCACCGTTGATCGCCATCGTGATGCTCACCGCCGCCACCCTCGTGTTCGCGCTGCAGGTTCCCGATGTCGGCGACGAGGGTGAGCTGCCGTCCTCGCTTCCGACGCTGCTGCTCCCGAACGTGCCGTTCACCCTCGACACCCTGTCGATCATCGCGCCGTTCTCGCTCGCCATCGCCCTGGTGGGTCTGCTCGAATCACTCATGACCGCGAAGCTGGTGGACGACATCACCGATTCGCGCTCGAACAAGACCCGCGAGGGTTGGGGCCAGGGTGTCGCCAACCTCGTCACGGGCTTCACCGGCGGCATGGGCGGCTGCGCGATGATCGGCCAGACCATGATCAACGTGAAGGTCTCCGGCGCTCGTACCCGGATCTCGACCTTCCTCGCCGGGACGTTCCTGCTGATCCTCGTGGTGGGACTGGGCGACATCGTGGCACTCATCCCGATGGCCGCGTTGGTCGCGGTCATGATCATGGTCTCGGTGGGCACGTTCGACTGGCACAGCATCCGTCCGTCGACCCTGCGGCGCATGCCCAAGAGCGAGACGCTGGTCATGATCGCCACGGTGGCCGTGACCGTCGCGACCCACAACCTGGCCTACGGCGTCGTCGTCGGTGTCGTCACCGCGATGGTGCTCTTCGCGCGGCGGGTCGCGCACCTCACCGAGGTGGTCGACGTGGCGCACCCGGACGAGAACACGCGCGTCTACAAGGTGCTGGGAGAGCTGTTCTTCGCCTCCAGCAACGATCTGATCCACCAGTTCGACTACGTCGGTGACCCCGAGAACATCGTCATCGACATGTCGGAGTCCCACATCTGGGACGCCTCCACGGTCGCGACGCTCGATGCCGTCACCACGAAGTACGCGGCGAGGGGCAAGAAGGTCGAGATCGTGGGTCTGAACGCGTCGTCCGTGGAACGACGGGACCGGCTCAGCGGACACCTCGGCGCAGGACACTGATCGGGCCCGGTCTCCGGGTCGGAACTAGAGTCGACGCACACTCGACGTACGACGAAGGAGCGGGACAGTGGGCGAGAGCATGCAGATCGGTGAGGTCGCCGAGCGCACGGCACTGTCCATTCGCACACTGCGCCACTACGACTCGGTGGGTCTCGTCGTCCCGTCGGCGCGATCGGCCGGCGGATTCCGGCTCTACACCGAGGCCGACGTCGAGCGGTTGTTGGTGATCCGGCGGATGAAGCCGCTGGAGTTCACGCTGGCCGAGATGGGCGAGCTGCTCGCAGCTCTCGACGTCCTCGGGAACGGCGATGCTGACGACGAGGACCGCGCTGCCGCAACACAGTTCGTCGACCAGTGCCACGACAAGGCGCTGGATCGGTGCGAGACGTTGCGACGCCATCTTGCCTACGGCGAGGAGTTCGCAGCTCTGCTCGCGGCCCGCACGCCGGTCACCGAACTCTGAGTCAGCTCTCCTCGCGGCGCTGATACACGTCGGGGATGCCGTCGTGATCGTCGTCGCGAGTCTCCTCCTCGTGGATCAGCTTGTACGCGCGGTTGCGGCTGCGCAGAATCGCGGCGGCGATGCACGCCGAGATCACCGATCCGGTCAGCACTCCGACCTTGACGTGATCGTCTCGCTCGGTGCTCTCACCGAAGGCGAGGTCGCCGATCAACAGCGAGACGGTGAAACCGATGCCGGCGAGAACGGCGACGCCGAACACGTCACGCCACGCGAGTCCGGCATCGAGAGTGGCACGGGTGAAGCGGGACACGAGATACGTGGTGCCCAGCACGCCGATGGTCTTGCCGACCACCAGTCCCGCGACGATGCCGATGGCGATCGGGTCGCCGAGCGCCTCGAAGAAGCCCGACACGCCGCCGACGGTCACGCCGGCTGCGCAGAATGCGAAGAGCGGCACTGCGACACCGGCAGAGAGAGGTCGGATGCGATGTTCGAAGTGTTCGGCCATACCGGGACCGGCCTCCGGACCGCCGGCGGCGCGGCTGCGGATCACCGGCACCGCGAATCCGAGCAGCACGCCGGCGACCGTGGCGTGAACGCCGGACTCGTGCATGAGAACCCAGGTGACGACCGCGAGGGGAATGAGAATCCACCACGACCGGATCCGTCGCTGCACGGCGACGGCGAAGAGGGCGAGCGGGATCATCGCGGCGCCGAGCGCCACGAAGTTCAGGTCGGCGGTGTAGAAGATCGCGATCACCGTCACCGCGAGGAGATCGTCGACGACGGCCAGCGTGAGCAGAAAGGTGCGCAATGCGAGCGGTAGGTGCGTGCTGACGACGGCGAGAACGGCGACCGCGAAGGCGATGTCGGTCGCGGTGGGAATGGCCCACCCCAGCAGTGCGCCGTCACCGGTGCGCAGATTGACGACGACGAAGATCAGTGCGGGCACGGCCATGCCGCCGATCGCGGCCGCGATGGGCAGGGCCGCACGCGCCGGGTCGCGGAGGTCGCCGGCGACGAACTCGCGCTTGAGTTCGAGGCCCACGACGAAGAAGAAGATCGCGAGCAGGCCGTCCGCGGCCCACGTGGAGAGAGTGAGATCGAGGTGGAGCGCGGACGGGCCCACTCGTGTCGCCATGAGCGTGTCGTAGGCGGCCGACCACGGGGAGTTGGCCCAGACGAGAGCGATCACCGTGGCGACCAGCAACAGGGCACCCCCGACGGTCTCCTTGCGCAGCACGTCGGTGATGCGCGAGGCTTCGGACCACGACCCCCGCGAGAGCAGACTGCGACGCGTGGGAGGTGGCGAGGATGACGTCATGGGGTGCCCTTCGGTGCTCTGACGATCAGGAGTTGTCGTACGCGGTGTCGTCGGTACGGCGTTGGTGGGCTTCGCCTTCGGCGGAGTCCGCGAACTCGGGGGTGTCGAAGACCTCGCCGCCGAGCGGATCGACCGGCTCGTCGTGCTCCGAGTACTGAACGGCGCCGGTGTCCGGGTCGATCTGAAGTCGGCTCTGCGGTACCGACTGGACCGCGAGCAGCCCCGACGGAGTGGACAGGCCGTCCTTAGACGGTGACAGACCGGCGAACGTGGTGGAGATACCGCCGCGCTCCGGCCGTCGCGCCGGTGTCGCGCGGTCCACGGGCGGTGCATCTCCGGCAGGGGTGATCCGGACGTAGGACGGCGTGGTGGCCACCTCGTAGCGGAAGGCCTTCAGGAGTGACACGCACGCCAGCACCATGATGATCGAGAACGGCACCGCGGTCGCGATCGACGCCGTCTGCAAGGCCGTGAGTGATCCGGATCCACCGATCAGCAGCAGAACAGCGGCAGCGACGCCCTCGAGCACGGTCCAGTAGACGCGGGTGATCTTGGGTGTGTCGAGATCACCACCGGTGGAGAGGATGTCGATGACCAGCGAGCCGGAGTCCGAGGAGGTGACGAAGAAGAACACGATCACCGCGATGGCGAGAACGCTCGTGACGGTCGCGAGCGGAAGACCGTCGAGAAGCTGGAACAGGCTCGTGTCCGTGCCGACCGTTCCGTCGTCGGCGAGCATGGTGCCCTCGTTGCGCTGACGGAGGATTCCGGAGTCACCGAAGATGGTGAACCACAGCGAGCCGACGAGAGTCGGTGCGAGCAGCACGCCGAAGACGAATTCGCGGATCGTGCGGCCGCGCGAGATCCGTGCGATGAACATGCCGACGAACGGTGCCCAGCTCATCCACCATCCCCAGTAGAAGATGGTCCAGGCGCCGGCCCACCCGTCCTCGGCGAAAGGCGATGTACGGAGCATCAATTCCGGCAGCGCCTGGACGTACCCACCGAGGTTCTGCACCCACGACTGCATGAGGAACAGCGTCGGTCCGGCGATCAGGACGAACACAGCCAAGCCGGCGGCGAGTGCCATGTTGATGTTGGAGAGCCATTTCAGGCCCTTCGACACACCCGAGACGACGGAATACGTGGCGAGCAACGTGACGAAGGCAATGAGGGCGATGGTCAGCCAATTGTTCGTCTCCACCCAGCCGAGGTAGGACAGACCGGCGGAAATCTGCTGAACACCGAAACCGAGTGAGGTCGCGACGCCGAACAGCGTTCCGATGATGGCGATCGCGTCGATGGCGTGACCGATACCGCCCTCGATCCGTTGCCGTCCGAGCAGTGGCTCGAGGAGCCAGCGAACCGACAGGGGGCGGCCTTTGCGGTAGGTCATGTACGCGAGTCCGAGACCGACGACGACGTAGATCGCCCATGCGTGCAGACCCCAGTGGTACAGGGTGAGCTCCATGGCCTGGTTGGCGGCCGCGTCGGTCGATCCGTCGACACCCCCGGCAACCGGGGGAGTGATGTAGTGCGACAACGGTTCTGCGACGCCGTAGAACACCAGTCCGATGCCCATGCCGGCGCTGAAGAGCATCGCGAACCAGGAGAGGACGCCGAATTCGGGGCTCTCGTCGTCGCGGCCGAGGCGAATGTTGCCGATACGACTGGCGCCGCAGTACAGAGCGAAGACGACGAATCCCGTCGCCGTCAGGATGTACCACCATCCGACACCGTCGGTGATGGCCCCGTTGAGGGCCTCGAATGCGTCGGCCGCGGTACCCGCGAAAATGACGGAAAAAACGATCATGGCGACGATGATCGCGGACGCGGGAATGAATACCGGTTTGCGTATTCCGCGCCAGGCGGATCGTACTGAATTCACTTGTTCACATCCTGAGAAATAGACGATCGGTCAGTCGATCATGGCGGTGAGGCCGGGGTGGACGCGAATCCGCTACGTCCGGACCAGTCGGTCGACCCGCTCGATCGCGGCGGTGAGCGCCCGCGGGCATTCGTGTTCCGGGAGGTGGCCGCAGTCGTCGAGCACCGTCGTGTCCCGACCGGTGATCTCCCACACCTGGTCGTCCAGTCGACGGTGGTCGAGCACCGGATCACACGATCCCGCCACCACTTCGAGCGGCACCGCGCGGCTCCACTCCGCGAGCCGCCGCTCCGAGATGTGGCGATCCGCGCGCGTTCCGGCGCAATGCGTCGACACCAGAAGTCGCCATTCCACCAGGTCGTCGTCCGGACGGAAATGTTGTCCGCAGAGTGCGGCCACCGCCCTGGAGGTGCTGTGCGCTGACGTGCGGCGTCGCAGGAACCGCCCATCGGGGCGAGAGACCGGGACGATGCCTTCGGGACGGACCAGCACCATCGCGCCGACCGACGATCGGCAGGTGGCGGAGAGGGCCGCCGCGGCGCCGCTCCCGATGCCCAGCAGAACCGGCCGCGAGGCGCCGATCTGCGTCAGGGTGTCCTCCAGCCAGCGACCGTAGTCGGCCGAGGCCCGGCCCCGGCGCGGGCGCACCCCCGAACTGAGCCCGGGCTGGCCGGGCATGTCGGCGACGTGCACCGTGGCGTCGGGCATCGCATCGATCAGCGGCGTCAGAAGTGCCGCGCAGGACAGTTCGCCGGGCACCACCACGACGGAGCGCTGCGCGTCGGGTCGAACGACGGTCGTGACGACGGTCGAGCCGAGCGAGGTGTCGATCCGGCGAACGGTGTGCGGCGTGGACCAGTCGGCGAGTCTGCGTCGGCACCATTCCTGCACGGCGTCTCGGCCTGCTGTGGTCCGGTACGTGCCCGTGTCGACGGCGAGCATCATGTCGAGGTGCCTCTTCCTGCTGGACGTCGTTCGGGGTCGCGGAAGCGACCGCCGACCAGACTTCCCGGCACACCGTGGGAGGACACTACTCGTGCGGTCGGCGGGTTGCCACTCGGCGACAGAGGTCCCGCGGAAGGCCACGCGCCGGGCGTGCTCGACCGGCATGATCGGGCAATGGCGACGACCAGGCACCACCGCATCGACTACATCGAGCTGTCGGTCACCGACCTGACGGTCGCTCGGGCCTTCTACGCGGGGGCCTTCGGATGGACCTTCGTCGACTACGGCCCGACGTACGCCGGCATCGTGGGAGCCGACGGCGCCGAGGTCGGTGGGCTGGCCGTGGTCGAGACCCCCGCGCCGGCGGGAGGACCACTCGTGCTGCTCTACTCCGACGACCTGGACGCATCGGCCGAGGCGGTCGAGGCCGCGGGCGGATCGGTGGTGTCCGGCCCCTACGACTTCCCGGGTGGACGACGCTTCCACTTCACCGATCCGAGCGGCACCGTGCTGGGTGTGTGGGCGTCGTCCTGAACGACGCGATGACGACAGTGGAAACGAGACCCCGGATTCCGGGGTCTCGATTCCACGATCAGCGGGCTGCTTCAGTCGACCAGGACCCCAGCAGTCGCAGTCGATCCGCGCTCGGGGATCCGGGCTCCGCTGTGTAGACCATGAGGACGGAACCGGGGTCCGCGGTGATCACCAGTTCCTCGTAGGCGAGGTGGACCTCGCCGACGAGGGGATGGTGGAAGCGTTTGGTCCCGGCGCCGTGAGTGCGAACGTCGTGCGCTCCCCACAGCCTGCGAAAGGTCTCGTCGCGTGTGGACAGTTCGCCGACGAGGTCCTGCAGGCCCTTGTCGTGTGGGTCCCGGCCGGCCTCCGCACGCATGATGGAGACGCACATCTGCGCGAACAGGTCCCAGTCGGGATAGAACTCCCGCGACAGCGGATCGAGGAACTGGAACCGAGCCAGGTTGGGCACCCGGCCGCCGTCACCGATGACGGGTGCGTAGAACGCTTTTCCCAGTTCGTTGGTGGCCAGCAGATCCTGCCGTCGATTGCGTACGAAGGCGACGCCGTCGGTGATGGAGTCGAGTGCCCACTGCAGGCTGATGCGCGGTGGGGTGATGCGCTCCGCCCTGCGACGGGGGCGTCCCGACGTGGGGACACCGTCGGCCGCGCGAGCCAGATCGAGCAGATGCGCATGTTCGGTGTCGGTGAGCTGCAGGGCGCGCGAGAGCGCGTCGAGCACCGACGACGATGCGCCGCCGATGGCGCCCCGCTCGATGCGGGCGTAGTACTCGACCGACAGGCCGGCCAACGACGCCACTTCGCTGCGACGCAGGCCGGCCACCCGACGGGTACCACTGGTCGTGATGCCCGCTGCCTCCGGTGTCAACCTCGCGCGGCGGGTCATGAGGAACTCGCGAACCTCGGCCTTGGTGTCCATGAATTCAGCGTAGGACGACCGGAGGCGATGGGGGAGGCCCTGTCATGACACCCCTCGCGCGGTCAGGCCAGCGTCGCCGTGTCGATGACGAACCGGTAGCGGACATCGGAGGCGAGCACGCGTTCCCACGCGTCGTCGATCTTGTCTGCGGAGATGACCTCGATCTCGGCTCCGAGACGATGCTCGGCGCAGAAGTCGAGCATCTCCTGAGTCTCCGCGATCGAGCCGATGGCGGATCCTGCGAAGGTACGGCGGTGCGGGATGAGCGAGAAGACCTGCAGGGGGAGTGGTTCCGCCGGCGCGCCGACGTTGACCATGGCACCGTCGACGGCCAACAGCGACAGATGTGCGTTCAGATCGATCGACGCGCTGACGGTGTTGATGATCAGGTCGAACGTGGAGGCGAGATCCGTGAACGTGTCCGGATCGCCGGTGGCGAAGTAGTGGTCCGCGCCGAGACGTAGTCCGTCCTCCTGCTTCGCCAGCGACTGCGACAGGACGGTGACCTCGGCTCCCATGGCGTGCGCGAGCTTCACGGCCATGTGCCCGAGTCCACCCATCCCCACGACGGCGACCTTCTTGCCGGGTCCTGCGCCCCAGTGGCGGAGCGGTGAGTACGTGGTGATGCCGGCGCACAGCAGCGGCGCCGCAGCGTCGAGCTCGATGCCCTCGGGGATCGTGACGACGAAGTGCTCGGTGACGACGACCTGCTGCGAGTAGCCACCCTGAGTGACCGTGCCGTCGCGGTCGGTGCTGCCGTAGGTCTGAATGTTGCCGACGAGGCAGTACTGTTCCAATCCCTTGACGCACTGGGCGCACTCGCCGCACGAGCCGACCATGCAGCCGACGCCGACGCGGTCGCCGACCGCGTGCTTCGTGACCTCGGAGCCGATCTCGGCCACGATTCCCGCGATCTCGTGGCCGACGACGAGGGGGTACGGAACCGGGCCCCATTCGCCGCGGGCGGTGTGGATGTCGGAGTGGCAGATTCCGGCGAACGCGATGTCGATCCGGACGTCGTGAGGTCCGACATCGCGGCGGTCGATGGTGTAGGGAGACAGTGGCTCGTCTGCTGCGGTGGCGGCGTACGCCTTCACGGGAGTGGTCATGTCTCCAGTCGACACCCGCATCGGCGGTCGAGGGAGTCCCTGACGAAGGGTGTACCCGCAGGGCACCTCTCGTCGGGACGGTCAGTCCAGAGGTGCTGCGAACGTGCGGAATTCGCCGCGCTCGGTGTGCATGGTCCACAATAGTTCCGCGAGCGCGTCCGGTTCGTGCGACGGCTCACCCGCGCCGATGCCCCGCGGAATGATCAGCTGGCCGACGTGCAGCCCCTCCGGTGCGAGTGCGTCGTGCAGCAGTTGGGCGTAGGCACTCTCGCCGGCGAAGGCGACCGAGGTCCCGGCGACGGTCGCGCCGGGACGAACTGCACTGCCTCCGTTCACGAACAGCACGGTGCCGCGTCCCAGCGACCGCATTCCCGGCAGTGCCCAGTTCACCGCGGTGACGGGTCCGTAGATGGAGAACTCGACCGGACCGACGAGATCGGCCACGCGTGTCTCGAGGACCGGCTTCATGAATTCCCTTGCCGGGACAGGGCTGTACTGCAGCACCTCGATCGGTCCGAGTCGCTCGGCCGCCGAGTCCAGCGCGGTGGTCAGGGACTCGGGGTTCCGGACGTCGGCCGCGAAGCCCGCGGCGGTGATCCCGGCATCGCCCAGCGAGTCGGCGATGCGGTCGACATTGCCCTGCTCTCGTGAGATCAGGGCGACCGAGAACCCCTCGCGGCCGAAGCGGCGAGCGACGGCGGCTCCGAGTCCCTCACCCGCACCGATGATGGCGATCGTGGTCATGGTCGTTGCTCCTCTGATCGAGTGGAAGTCAGGACACCAGTGCGTCGTGCTGCGGGGTGGTGCCGGCGCGGTGGCCGTGTCCGGGCCTGGCCATGATCACGAGGGTAGCCAGCGGAACGAGCAGCGCGGGCGGCGAACGCTGCGCCGACGACCGGGATCGAGGCCGGGCCGAAGACGCCGATGGCCCGCGCGGTGACCGCACTCCCCATCGCGGTGCCGAGGTTGAACATGGACGTGCACAGCGACGTGGCCAGGGTGGGTGCGCCCTCGGCGAACCTGACGGCCATCGACATGAGGACCGGGTTCATGCCGAGACCGGCGAGACCGGCGATCGCGAGAAGTGCGATCGCCGGTGCGGCGTGGTCCGACACCGCGCCGAGCAGGGCGAGTGCTGCCACGACGGCGATGCCCCCGCTCAGAGCAGTCCCGTACGGCGCGCGGCCCGCGAGCCGGCCACTGCCGAGTGTGCCGGTGACGGCCCCGACGCCGAAGATCGCGAGACCCACCGGGAGGAGTTCGGCGGACAGGCCCGCGCGCTCCGTCAGCAGCGGGGCGATGAACGAGTAGGTGGACATCACGGCCGAGGTGACGAGGACGCAGGCAGCCATGACCACCCACAGGCGCCGCGACATCAGTGCCGCCGTCTGCTCTCGCAGCGGGACGGTGGTCGAGGCGGAGCGACCGCCGGGAACGATGCGAGCGACGGGAACGGTCGCGAGCAGCGCCAGCCCGGCGAGGATCCAGAACGGGCCACGCCACCCGACGAGCTGACCGGCGACGGACCCGAGGGGCACGCCGATGACGGTCGCCAGGATGCCGCCGCTGAGGACCATGCCGATGGCACGCGCGGCGTCGTCCGGGCCGGACACTCGAGCACCGACGGACGCTGCGATCGACCAGAACGCCCCCGTGACCAGCGCGGTCACGAAGCGGGCGACGAGGACGACGGAGAGCTCGTCGGTGAGTGCCACGACGACATGTCCGGCGGCGAACACGGCGAGCGAGAGCAGCAGCGTCGTGCGCTCGGGAACTCGCAGCACCGCCACCGCCACCGCCGGCGTGGCGATCATGCCGATCGCGAATGCCGTGACCAGGAGACCCGCCTCGGAGATCCCGATGGCCAGGTCGCCGGCGATGTCGGGCAGCAACCCGGCCACGACGAACTCGGACGTGCCCATGAGGAACGTGCCCATCGCCAGGACGGAGACGAGGAAGGGCAGCGGTCGACGTTCGGTGGTGGAAGGCACGGTCGTCGACGCTATCGACGTCCTCGCGGCGCAACGAGACCCTGACAGGGAACCTCTCGCTCCCGAGTCACCTGTGTGCAGTGATCCGCGGATACCGCGGATCACTGCACACGAGTCAGCGCTCGAGCACCGTGCTTCCCACTCGAACACCACCTTGTGATGATTTCATCAGAAAGTCTTGACGGGCGATCCGATCATGAGTGACGATGTGATCATCTACTTCAGGAGCGGCCATGACTATCGATCACGCGCACCGAACTCGCGACGTCGACGGGCATCAGGGGATGCACGTCGATCAGGGTGCGTTGCCGGGTGAGCATCCCGGTCGTGCGATGAACCCGGTGATCAAGGTCCAGGACATCGCCTGGCTCGAGTTCCGCAAGCCCGACCTGGACCGCGCGCAGACGTTCGCGGAAGCATTCGGCTTCGGAGTCACCGTGCGGACCGATGACGAGTTGTATCTGCGCGGGCTGGCTGACGGAGCGCCGTGCGTCATCATCCGCAAGGGGCGCCGGACGTCCTACGTCGGTGCCGCCTTCCGTGCCGCCGAGTCCGCCGACGTGCTGCGCCTCGCCCGCGCGACGGGTCATCGCGTCGAGCGGCTGCCCGACTCGATCGGGGGGATCGGGGTGACCGTGACGGATCCGAGCGGCCAGCCGGTGCGGGTGGTCGCCGATCTCGACGACGGTCGCCCACTGCCGGGTCAGCGCACCCACGACTACAACTTCGGGGCGCTCGACGACGCGGGGATCACGCGCACCAATGCCACGCAGCGGCCACCGCACGAGCCCGCCCTCGTGGAGCGGCTCGGTCACGTGGTGCTGCAGCGCACGCGTTATCTCGAGAATCTGACCTGGTACCTCGAACACCTGGGCCTGATCGTCAGCGATTTCCTCTACTACGACGGGCAGCGTCACCGCGGACCGGTCATGAGTTTCATCCGCTGCGACCGGGGGTCCGAACCGACCGACCACCACACGCTCGCGATGACGCTGGGGCCGTCGGACCGCTACGTCCACTCGGCATACCAGGTGTGCGATATCGACGCCATCGGTGCGGGGAGCCGCTATCTCACCGAGCGCGGCTACCGGCACTCGTGGGGGATCGGTCGGCACATCCAGGGCAGTCAGATCTTCGACTACTGGCGCGACCCGGACGGCTTCCTCGTCGAGCACTTCAGCGACGGTGACCGCTTCGACGCCACGCTCGAACCGGGCTGGGCGCCGATGACGGCGTCCGGTCTCGCGCAGTGGGGACCACCCGCGAGCAAGGACTTCCTGGGGATCGCACCGAACAAGCGGTCCCTGTCGGAACTGCGATCCATCCTCACCGGACTGCGCAGCGACAACGAATTCGACTCCGAACGCCTTCTCGGCCTGATGAAAGTAGCCTCGACATGAGCATCGCCGTTCTCCGCACCGCCGACGGATGGTGGGTGCAGACCCGCGAGGGTGCCGTTCGGGTGGACACCACAGCGACCACCACCGCGGACCTGCTCGCAGACCGGTCGGCCGTCGATGCTGCCGCGGCCGGTGGCGAGACCGTCCCCGTGGCATCGCTGGAGCTCGTCTCGCCCGTCACCGCGCCGTGTCGAGTGGTGGCACAGATGACCAATTACGTGTCGCACGTGAAGGATTCCGGTATGAATCCGGAGACGGTGCCACTGACTTTCTTCCGGAAGTCGTCGGGGTCGATCAGCGGACCGACCGCCGACATCGTCCGGCCGGCCCATGTCACCCTGCTCGACTACGAGGTGGAGATCGGGCTCGTGGTGGGGACGACCCTTCCCGTCGGATCGACGATGGACGACACGACGGTCGCCCGCCACATCGCGGCACTGGTGATCACCAACGACGTGTCGGCCCGCGACGTCCAGCTGCCCAAGACCCAGTTCTACGAGGCGAAGTCGTACCCGACCTTCACCCCCGTCGGCCCCGTCCTCCTTGTTCTCGAAGACGGCGACCTCGATCGTTTCGAGCAACTGCGGTTGATGCTGCGCGTCAACGGGGAGATCCGGCAGAACAGTACGGTGCGAGACATGATCTACCGACCCACGGAAGCGCTGCGGACCCTGACGGGGTTCCAGCGCGTCGACCCGGGCGACCTGATCCTGACCGGCACTCCGGGAGGCACGGCCCTGAAGGCGCCACCGAAGCCCATCGAGATCATCGGCGCTCTGCTGCCGCCGGCCGTGAAGTGGAAGACCTTCTTCAAGCGTCAGGCGAGCAACCCGGCCTACCTGCAGGACGGTGACGTCGTGGAGGTGACCATCGCCACCGACGACGCGATGCTCGACCTGGGGATGCAGCGCACGACGGTGCGGTACGCGTGACGCACCACCCGGCCGTCGTCGTCGGCGCGGGACCCACCGGAATGGTGGCAGCCTCACTGCTCGGACGGCACGGCATCGAGTGCCTCGTACTCGACCGGTGGGAGGACATCTTCCCGCAGCCGCGTGCCGTCCACCTCGACGACGAGGTCCACCGCATCCTCGGTGACCTCGGCGTCGCGGAGGCGTTCACCGAGATCTCCCGCCCCGGACGCGGCCTGCGCCTGGTGGACCCCGCCATGGACACCATCGCCGAGTTCGAGCGTGATCCCGATTCCCGTCCCCACGGCTTCCCTCCGGCCAACATGTTCGACCAGCCGGAGCTCGAGCGCATCCTGCGATCGGCGATGACGCGGAATCCTCACGTGCAGTTTCGCGGCGGCGTGGAGATCACCGACGTGGCCACGATGAGGGACCACGTGCAGGTGATCGTCCGAGAGGTCGCCACGGGCGAACGCAGCGCCGTCACGGCGGACGTGGTGCTCGGGTGCGACGGTGCGAACAGCGCAGTGCGGGCCGCGCTCGGAACGACGATGCGGACTCTCGCGCCCGAACAGCGGTGGCTGGTGGTCGACGCGTCGAGTCCCGTCGACCCCGGCCTGTGGGACGGGGTGCATCAGCTGTGCGATCCGCACCGCGCGGGCACGTTCATGCGCATCGGCCAGACTCGCTATCGGTGGGAATTCGAACTTCTCGAACACGAGACCGTCGACGACTTCCCGGATCTGGATGCACTCGCATCGCTGCTCGACCCGTGGCTGCGCCGAGCACCGCGCACCGATCTCGAGCTCGTCCGGGTCACCGAGTACACGTTCCGGGCCCAGCTCGCAGACCGGTGGCGTGATCGACGGGTGTTCCTGCTGGGCGACGCGGCGCATCTGACACCGCCGTTCATCGGCCAGGGGATGGGCGCCGGTCTGCGTGACGCCTACAACCTGACCTGGAAGGTGGCCGGGGTATTGGGCGGATCTCTGCCCGAGGCGGCTCTCGACAGCTACGAGCAGGAACGAGTACCGCACGCGCGCGCCATGATCCGCCAGGCAGTTGCCGTCGGATGGGCCATGAACGGCGGCGGTGAGAGGGTCGCGGGTCTGCGTCGCCGGGTGTTCCCGGTGGTGACACGTGTTCCCGGACTGAGTTCCGTCGTCACGGACAGCGCGACTCCGCGTCTGCACCCGTCGATGTTCGTGCGACGTGGATCGATGTCGCCGCGCAGGCTCGAGGGAACGCTGTGCCCCAACGCGCCGACCGAGCGCGGTGTTCGCTTCGATGCCGTGGCACCATACCGGTTCACAGTGGTCACCACCGTGAAACCCGAACCTGCGCAACGTCAGGAGATCGCCCGCCGCGGCGCGGAGGTCCTTCTGGTCAGCCCCGGCTCCGACCACGGCAGATGGTTACGCCGCGGACGGGTGTCCGCCGCTCTGGTCCGCCCCGACCGGACGGTGATGGCGACCGCGCGGTCACTGTCCGCCCTCCACACCCTTGTACCGCCGTCGCCGAGCCCGTTGCCCCCGAACACGATCGGACGCGCCGATGAGAGCTGACACGGCACTTCCTCGCTACACCGAGGACATCTACTCCACCGCGGCCATTCTCGATCCGTACCCGCACTATGCGGAGATGCGGGCTCTGGGTCCGGTGGTGTGGCTGACTCGCCAGAAGGTTCACGCGATCACGCGCTACGCGGAATGCAAGTCGACGCTGCTCGACGACGGCACGTTCGTCTCCGGCGACGGTGTCGCGCTGAATCCCGTCGCCAACAGACTCGGTCGTGGAACGACGCTCAACAGTGACGGCGACGAGCACGCGTTGAAGCGATCCGTGCTCGCACATCGTCTCACTCCGAAGGCCGTCCGGAAGATGGCGTCGGCGGTGCAGGACAAGGCCGAGCAGATCGTCGACGCGGCGCTGACGCAGCAGTGCATCGACGGAGTCGACGACCTGGCCACCGCGCTCCCGACGTCGATCGTTCCCGATCTCGTCGGGTGGCCGGAGGACGGCCGTGACGACCTGCTGCGCTGGGCCGGAGCGACATTCGATGCGCTCGGTCCCCTGAACCGGCACGCGGTGACGGCGACCCGAGCAGCGTCGGAGATGATGGCCTACTCCCGCCGGGTGGTCCGTGAACGCTCGGTGCTGCCGGGCAGCATGGGTGCGGACGTTCTCGCCGCGGCCGACGAGGGGCGCATCGAGAGATCGCAGTGCCCGGCGTTGATGATCGACTACCTCGGACCGTCGCTGGACACGACCATCGGCGCCATCTCCGGTGCACTGCACCTGTTCGCGACCCATCCGGACCAGTGGCAGGCGGTCCGCGCGGATCCGTCCCTGATTCCCAACGCGGTCAACGAGGTCGTGCGATACGAGTCGCCGATCCGTGCGTTCTCCCGCAGGGCGGTGCGCCAGGAGACCATCGGCGACGCGATCATTCCTCGGGGCGCGCGAGTGCTGGTGCTCTACGCGTCGGCGAACCGTGACCCCCGCGAGTGGCACGACCCGGACTCCTTCGACATCACCCGCGATGCGTCCCGTCAACTCGGCTTCGGATCGGGCGTGCACGGATGCGCGGGTCAAGGGCTCGCTCGTCTCGAGGCGTCCACGATGCTGCGAGTGCTGGCCGAGCGCGTCGAGCGCATCGAACTCACGGGCACACCGTCGCGTGCGGTGAACAACGTCATCCACCGATTCGACCGCCTCCCACTGAGGTTGGTCGCAGCAGAGAGGAGATCGTCATGATCGTCGATGTCGACTGGGATCGATGCGAGGGACACGGCATCTGCGCAGAGCAGGCGCCGGAGGTGTTCAGCCTCGACGACGAGGGCGAGCTGCACCATGCCTACGACGGCGCGGACGTCCCGGACGAGTTGGTGCCCGGTGCTCGATCCGCCGTGAGTGTCTGTCCGGTCGCGGCGCTGCGTGAGCGCGCGTGAGCGGTGCCGCACGCCGGGTGGTGATCGTCGGTGATTCCATCGCCGGATGTACCGCCGCACGTGAACTCCGAGCGCTGGGTCACGACGGTCCGATCACCATGATCGGATGCGATCCCGACGGCTGCTATGCCCGGCCGCCGCTGTCCAAACGCGTTCTCGCGGAGGGCATCGGTGCGTCCGATGTCTGGGACCTGTCCGATCTCGACCTGACCGCCGTCACCGCGCTGGCGACCGGAGTCGATGTCGGGCGACGAGTGATCACTCTCGCGGAGGGTGACGACGTTCCGTACGACGCTCTCATCGTGGCGACGGGGGCGGACGCTCGCAGACTGGCTGCACCCGACCAGAGCGGTGAGCTGGTGGTGCGCAGCCTTGCCGATGCTCGTCTGCTGCGGGAGCGGCTGGAGAGTGCGACGTCCGCGATCGTCGTCGGCGCAGGGTTCCTGGGGATGGAAGTGGTGAGTGCCTGTGCGGCACGCGATGTTCCGGTCACGGTCATCGACGTGGATCCGCCGTTGCAGCGGATACTCGGCCCGTTCCTGTCCGAGGCGATCACCGCACGGGCGGCTGAACGCTCGGTCGACGTCCGCCGGGTGGACCGGCCTGTCGAGTTGATCGGCGATCCGGTGGGTGGGGTCCGGATCGACGGCATCGAGTCGACGGCCGATCTCGTGGTCAGCTGTGTCGGTGAGGTCCCCGGCACGCACTGGCTCGACGGCAGCGGGATCGGTGACGGCGGCGGCGTGGACATCGACGACCGCTGTGCGACCGCGGTGCCGGGAGTGTTCGCTGCGGGAGACGTCACTCGTGGCTCGGACGAGAACGGCCGGGTTCGCCGTACCCCGTTCTGGTCCACTGCGATCGCGCAGGGCAGGGTCGCCGCGGCATCGGTGTTGGATGTGCCGGCCCGGTGCGCACCGACGGACGACTACTTCTGGACCGAGGTACTGGGATTGTCCATCAAGGTCGTCGGTCCGCTGCCTCTCGTCGGTGCACCCACCGTGTTGGAGGGATCGATGGAGGACGGTTCGGCTCTCCTCGAGTGGACGCACGACGACGGTCGCAGGACCGTCGTGGCTTACGGGATGAAGAAGGCTGTCGGGTTGTTGCGACGCATGGTGTCGTGATCACCGATGCGGCACTGCGCGAACGAGAGTCGCGCAGTGCCGCATCGGTGAACTGTCAGATCACTTCCCGAGTTCGCCGAACGTGGCGTCTATGTCGGCCATCTCCATCTCTGCGGTCTGCTGGATCAGCTCCATGAGCTCCGGATCGAGCCCGGGTGCGAACTCCTCCGGTCGCTCGGGCGCGATGTCGAGGGGTGCACCCGCCGGCGCCTGTTCGCTCGCGTCGAGATCCGTTCCGTCCTTCGACGGCGACATGCCCTGGTAGATACGGCCCGCCTCGGACGCGCCGGTGAGGTCGAAGGTGTACTGCTTGCTCTGCAGGCCCATCTCCACGAGCTTCTTCACCTCGGGGAACTGCTCGGCGTTCGTCTTCGGAATGGGCAGCGTCTTCTTCCAGTCGACACCCAGTGTCTCGAGTGCCTTCGCGTAGCCGTTCTCGTGCGCCTGGTCCCGAACGATGAGGTAGGAGATGGTGGACCGGGCGGTCTTGTTGTCGGTCATCTCGTACATGCGGCACTTCTGCAGGCGGCCCGTCGATTCGAGCATCAGGTTGTACAGCAGATCGAGCACGAGGTTGCCCGAGTTGTAGACGTAACTGCCGCTCCACGGGTTGCCCACCGAGTCGACGGGCATCGCGCCCTGAGCACCGACGAGGTAGTGGTGGATGTTGCCCTCGGACAGGGCGATGTTCAGCGGCACGGCGCCGCCCGCGCCCGGTGTGTCGAGCGGATCGTTCTGCTTGCCCTGGTATCGCGGCGACCCGTCGAGCAGGCGAGAGATGGTGGTGCCGATGAGTTCGACGTGACTGATCTCCTCGGTACCGATGCCCTGGATCAGGTCCCGGTAGGGCTTGGCCGCGGCGCCGCGGAAGTTCATCGACTGGAACAGGTACTGCATCATCGTGCGCATCTCGCCGAACTGGCCACCGAGGCCCTCCTGCAGCGCGTTCGCTGCGGCGGGATCGGGCTCGTCGGGAACGATGTCGTGGATCAGCTTCTGTACGTGCAGATACATGGGGCCTCCTCAGGCGTGGGGCGGAACTGCCGCCCACGCAGCACGGGTGCCCCGAGTCTGACCACCCTCAATCCTTCGGTGTTGTTCCAGCTTTCGGAGAACGCTGTTGTGACCCACCACATTTCACCGGTGTTAACCATCTTTATTGTTCTGTGATACACGCCTCACGGAGCCGTCCGAGCACATTCCGTCCGGAGAATGACAGGTATGACCTCATCTGTGGCGATCAGCCGTGACACAGCAGTCGGCCCGGAAGCCCGGTTGTCCTGGATTCTGTCGGGCCTCGCCGGGATGGTCGGCGCCGTCGCATTTCTGCATTCCGCCGGATACTTCGTCACCTTCATGACGGGAAATACCGAACGCGCGGTCGTGGGACATTTCGGTGAGCCCGCCGGCAAGGAGGTGGCTCCGGGCGCATCTCCCTGGGCCGCACTGGCACTGATGGGATCGTTCCTGCTCGGCGTGGTCATCGCGTCGATCTGCCGACGGAAGTACTGGTCGAACCATCCGCACGGTGCCACCGTGGTGACGACGATCGCGCTCGCGGTGGCGGGGTCGACCGACATCGCACTGTCCGGGTGGTCGTCCGCCGACGTGAACTTCTATCCGATCCTTCTCATCGCTTTCGCGCTCGGCGCGTTGAACACCGCCTTCACCAAGAAGGAGGAGACCTACATTCCGCTGAGTTATGTCACCGGAACGCTGGTCAAGCTGGGGCAGGGAATCGAACGCCACCTCTGCGGTGGCGGAACCCGCTACGACTGGCTCTGCTACCTCATGCTGCTGGGGTCGTTCTCGCTCGGCGGTGCGATCGGCGCTTTCATCGGCGTCGTCATCACCGGTCCCCAGGTGCTCCTGCTCGCCGCGCTGTTCAGCTTCGGTGCCACGATCTTCACCTTCACCCACACCGAACGGCAGACGGTCTTCGGCTGACAGGTGCCTCGTCGGCTCAGATCGCGTGGAACGCCCTCCGCGCTGTCGCTGCCAGTGCCGCTCGTCGGCGATCGTGGTCGGACGCGCTCTCACCCGCGTGCGCGGTGTGGACGATCGCGGACTGCGCCCACGTGGCGGCGAGCGACACCAGCATCGACCAGAGATCCTCCGCCGCGACGTCGTCGACGAGAGTGCCCCGCTTCTGTGCGTCGCGGATGGCGTCCAACTCGGCGCGACCGGCATCCTCGCGGTGCGCGAAGAGGGGGCCGATCGGAGTCCGCTCCAACCGCGCCCAGGTCACCAGGCGCACCAGCTCGGGATCGCCGAGGTACATGTCGTAGAGGGCCGCGACGTATCCGGGCAGGTCGTCCGCGTCGAGCGGGACGTCCGCCATGTCGACGTCCACCCGGTTGTCGAAGACCGCGTCGAACAGTGCCTGCTTGCTGCCGAAGTACGCATAGATCTGCGACTTGTTGATGGCTGCGACATGTGCGCTGCGGGGCAGGAGAACTACTGCCGTGAGTTCCCCACCCTCACCTACGGCGGGCGGGACCGCGTCGACGGATCGACGACGGCAGGAGCCTTCTCGGCGGAGTACGTCGTGCGGGATCGCTTCGTCTACCACCGGCCGAAAGGCCTCGATGCGGCCGCGGTCGCTCCCCTGATGTGCGCGGGCATCACGGTGTGGGAGCCGTTGCGCCGCTGGAACATCGGTCCCGGCTCTCGTGTCGGTGTTGCCGGAATCGGTGGCCTCGGTCATCTCGCCGTGCGATTCGCGGCGGCGCTGGGCGCCGAGGTCACCGTGTTCACCACCTCGTCGGCCAAGGCGGAGGAGGCGCGGGAACTGGGTGCTCACCACACCGTACTGTCGACTGACGACGCCGCGATGGCGGCGGTGCAGGGCGGACTGGATCTCGTCGTCGACTGCATCCCGGTCGCTCACGATCCGCAGCCGTACCTCGCGAGCCTGGCGCTCGACGGAACCCTCTGTCTGGTGGGCCACCTCGGCTCGGTCTCGATCGAGACGGTGGATCTCCTGGTCGGTCGCAGATCGGTGAGCTCGTCCGGCAGCGGTGGTCGCCGGCACACGCAGGAGATGCTCGACTTCTGCGGCGACCACGGCATCACCGCGCAGGTGGAGGTGCTGCCGTCGGCCGTCGTCGGCACCGCTCTCGATCGCCTCGAGGCCGGAGACGTGCGCTACCGGTTCGTGCTCGACATGGGTGATCTGGTCGGCGACGGCACACCCGCCTGAGGGTTGCGGAATCGGGGCGCGGGGCATTCAGGGCGTGACCCGACCACCGATCAGAGAGCAGGACCCCGCGATGACGATGCCCAGTGATGCTGCGGACGCCGTGCCCGCCGCCGGAAGCAACGACGGACCGCGCGAGCACGAGCAGGACACCGAGCACACCGCGTACGTCGACGAGGAGAACGTGCCGCACCCCGGGGATGCGAACACCGACTCCTGATCGGCGACCGTGGGTATCGACACCAGCGGGAAGACGCTGACACTCACCATCGGACACGACGAGTTGATCGTCCGTCAGCGGTGGGAAGTGGTCAGCATCGTCAACGACATCGCGATCGCGGTGTGGTTCATCGCGGGCAGTGTGCTGTTCTTCAGTGAGTCGACCACCGAGCTCGGAACAGTCTTCTTCCTTGTCGGGAGCGTCGAGTTGCTCGTCCGGCCTGTCATCCGCCTCGTTCGACGGGTGCACATTCGGCGAGTACGTGGTGGCTCCGACGGAGTGGACAGCCTCGACTTCTGAGTGTCGTCGGGAGACCGCAAAGGGTGCCCTCGTAGGGACTCCCTCGCGTGCGATCACGTCTCTAGCGTTGGTGGGGCCAGACCAACCCTCCGACGTGACGAGGTACCAACCGTGAAGAGACCGTTCGTGACTGCCGCGCCGGCGGTCGCTGTGCCCGCACTGGGCGCGGCGTGGACGGCGTCGGAGGAGGCGAGCCCGCTGGTGGGGGAGTGGCGCATGACCGGGCTCGGCGTTCGATCCTGCAGGGGTACGAGTCGTTCCACGGTGATCTCGTGACCGAGTCCGACGGAACCTCGGGGACCTTCACGATCTCGGTGGAGTCGGCTCCGGCGCGCGATCTCATCGGGCAGACCCTTCATCGTGCTCACGAGGTGGACGGTGACACTCTCGTTCCGACACCGAGCGATCCTGCCGACGGCTTTCGGGCCACCTACGAGCGTGGATGACGCGCCGCGGAGCGATTGCCCTCGCGTCCGCAGTCTCTCTGCTCGCCGGCTGCTCGGCTGAGAGCGACACCGTCGGTTCGTCGGCGTCGTCACCGGCGACCACGCAGCCGACCGCCGCAGAACCGAACGGAGAGACGATGCGCATCGCGATCGACGTCGAGGGCACCACGGTGATCGGAACGCTGAACGACAGTGTGGCGGCCCGCGATCTCGCGGCACTTCTGCCCGTGACGGTGGAGATGTCGGATCACGGCGGCGTGGAGAAGACGGGTCCGCTGCCGGCGGTGCTGAGCACGGACGGGTCTCCCTCAGGGGCGGATCCCGATCCCGGCGACATCGGGTACTACGCGCCGTCGAACGACGTCGTTCTGTACTACGGCGATCAGAGCTACTTCCCCGGCATCGTCGTACTCGGGACCATGGACCCGTCGGGAGTCGGCGTGGTCGGTGCGCTCGGTGGCACGGTGACGGTGACCATCACGTCGGCCGACTGATCGCGCCTGGCCTCACCACGGCCCACGTCTTCGGAGCCGAGCGTGAGTGCGGACGGTCCCGGGGCGCATACTTACCGGATGCCCCCCAACGCGAAGCGCACGATTCTGAGCAACGGCGCCGACCGCGTCACCGTCTTCCACGACGGGAGGGTGAAGGTCACCTCGAGTTCGCACGTCTGGGACATCGTCGACCGCGGACGCCACAGTGCCCTCGGCCAGTACGTCACCCTCGCGCCCGCACCGGCCCGCCACGCGGACGTACGAGCGGACGACCGCGAGGCCGCGCCGGGCACCCCCGACTTCGTCGCCGAACTGAACCCGGAGTTGGGGTCGGCCGTCGCCGGAACCGCAGCGGCCACGAACGGCACCTTCGTCCAGTTCGTGCACGACGGGACCATCATCGTCGGCAACGACGGCCGCGACCTCGCCGAGACGTTCAACACCGGTCGCGAGGCCACCGAGGAGGCCGCTGCGGAACGCGGTGGCGCGGTGACCGTGACGTTCAAGGGGTCGTATCGGCCGCGTGACATCCGTGAGCACGACTGGCTCATCGAGATCCCCGTGAACGAGAAGCCGTTCAGCAATCGCCTCTACCGGGGGGACTACGAGAACTCGGAGAACAAGGTGGGTCCGCACCGCAGGTAGTTCACAGTCCACCGGCCACCCGGAGCACCGCACCCGTCACGTAACTCGCGTCCTCGGACATGAGCCAGACGACGGCTCCCGCGATGTCGTCGACGGTGCCCGCTCGACCGAGCGGCACCGTCGGGGCGACCTGCGCGGGCCGGTCCGGCTCCTGGTGGAAGTCGGTCCAGATCGTGCCGGGCGACACGGCGTTCACGCGAATCGCGGGGGCAAGTTCTTTCGACAGTCCGAGTGTCAGTGCGTCGACTCCGGCTTTCGCTGCCGCGTAGTGGACGTACCTCGACGGACTTCCGAGCGTCGCGGCCGCGGACGAGATCGAGACGATCGATCCACCGCCCTGTCTCATGAGTGCTGCCTGCGCGAACTTGCAGCAGACGATCACTCCGAAGAGGTCGACGTCGAGGTCCCGGTGGATCGCCGCGAGGTCGTTGTCCTCGAGCCGCCCCACTGCGGTGGCCGCGCCGGCGTTGTTCACCACCCCGGTCACCGGCCCGAACGTCTCCGCTGCCGCGAAGAACGCGGCGACGGAATCCTCGTCGACGATGTCGACCGCGCAGCACAACGCGCGGCGACCGAGGGCTGTGACGTCAGCTGCGACGGCGTCGGCCGAGTCCGCGTCGGAGTGGTAGCCGATCACCACGTCCCACCCGGCGCGGGCCAGGGCCAGGCTGATGGCCCGTCCGATCCCGCGTCCACCGCCGGTCACGATGGCGACCCTCGTGTCAGTCATGGGCACAGTCAACCCCGTCGGTTCCGGTGCTGCCGAAGGAATCGGAGCGCGGAACCCTCGACATGCCGCTGTCACCGCATCGGATAGTGCTGGCGCCAGCGTTCGAGGAATCTCGTCAACTCGGCCACACCCGACGACGCCGGCGAGGTCGTACGCCAGGCCACGTGCCCGTCCGGGCGGACGAGCACGGCTCCCTTCTCACCGACCTCCAGCAGGTCGATCAGTCGACGCCGGTCTGCGGGGTCCGGTGCGTCGACGGGGACCACCACGACGCCCGGGCCCGCGATGCGGTGAGTGCCGAGCTCGTTCTCCCACCCGTCGTCGTCGAGCGCGAGGAGCGTCAACGAGGTCCGGTGGAGTACGTCGTGGATGCCCGTGGTGAGCCCGCGCGTCGAGATCATCGCGTGGGGAAGCCGGGCGCCGGGGTAGGTGGTGGGGAGATAGTCGACCACGTCCTCGGGCGGCCGCACTGCAGAGTCGTCGTCGGCGACGAGGTCGCTCGTGTGCAGATAGCCGAACTGCAGACCGGTGGAGACGAAGTGTTCGATCTGACCGGGCAACGCCTCCGCGATCTGCCCGCGCAGTGCCGTCGAACCCGGAGCCCGAGGATGCAGTCGCCGCGCTCGACGCATCTGCCGACGCATCATCGCCGTGGCCATCGGCGCGACGAGCCGGTCGGGGAGCGACGCGAGCGGTGCACGCGCCGCGACCCGGGTCGCGACCGCCAGCATCCTGTTGGTGATGCCGATGCGTCCACCGATGTCGTCGAGCCGGAAATGGTTGGCCACACTCTGCTCCGCGAACTTCTCCACCACCGGTCGGCGTTCCGTCTCGTAGGTGTCGAGCAGAGTGGGAGAGGCAGTGCCGGACAGCACCGCGTCGAGCTTCCACGCGAGATTGTGCGCGTCCTGCACCCCGGAGTTCAGGCCGAAGCCGCCGGTGTGCGGGAACCGATGCGCAGCGTCACCGAGGAGCAGGAGCCGCCCGCGGCGGAACGAGTCCGCGGTCTGCGACGTCATCACCCAGGTGCCGGTCGACTCCAGCTCGAAGTCTTTGTCACCGAGCACCTTCGGCAACATGTCGGCCCAGAACTGGCGGCTGTTCGCGGCGATCTCCTGGGCCGGGTGCAGGTAGGCCGTCATGAGGATGTACCGGTGATCGGCGTGGGAGATCAGGACGCCGCACAGATCCGGCGTATAGATCCAGCTCAGAAGTGGACGAGCGTCGTCCGGGAACAGCGTGTGCGAGGTGAAGAACGCGCTACCCATGTTCGCCAGGACCGGCCCAACGAGGTCGATTCCAGTGGCGTCGCGAACAGGGCTGTTGGCCCCGTCGCACCCCAACACGTATCGAGCGGTCAGCTCTCCGTCGTCATCTCCACTGCGCGTTCGCACTCGGGCGACCTCGGGTGTGGACTCGACATCCAGAACCGTGACGCCGCGGCGGAAGTCGATGAGCGGGTCCTCGTCCAGCGCGTTCCACAGCACGGGCATGAGCAGGTGCTGTCCGATGTGCGAGACCATGTACGGGCTCTGGCTCTCGACGACTGCTTTCCGATCGGGATCGGACAGCAGGTCGATGGACCCGATGGGGCCGTCGCCGATGCCGCCGAACCAACTGATGAGGTTCACCTCGTCGTGCGGAGGCGACATCGACGCGATGACCGACGCGAGATCGGGGCTGTACTCGTGCCAGATCTCGAGCGTGCGGGCATTGATCACGTGTGCGGCCGGATGGAAGAGCAGCGTGGCTCGACGCTCCAGGACAGTGGTGCGGATACCCCTGCGAGCCAACAGCAGTGCGGCTGTGGCGCCTGCCGGACCCGCGCCGACGATCACCACCGGAGTCGTCATCGGACGACGGTCCGCTGAGTGCCGAGGTCGATGGTGCCGTCGGCCGTGCGGATGGTGGCGGTCACGACGTCGTCGACGGAGAGATAGTGGGGATTGCGCGCCTGTCGAGCGAAGAAGATCTTCCACTTGACCGCCGGCGGAAGGAGTTCGCCGATCTTCTGCACGATCTTCGGTGGGGCGGAGATGGCGGTTCCGACGGGCGTGCCCGTCAGGAGAACGTCTCCTGCGGAGAGGGATTGGAAACGAGACAGGCGGGTGAGTGCCTCGGCGGGTGGCGTGATCAGGTCATCGCCGATGGTCTGATCCTGACGGACGTCGCCGTTGACGGACAGGGTCATGTGCAACTCGGGAAGCCGCGCCCAGTCCGCTGCGTCGAACAGGACGAGTCGCGGGCCGAGTGGCGTGAAGGTGGGATAGGACTTGCTCTCGTAGACCTGGACGCGGGTCAGCTGGATCTCGCGCGCCGACACGTCGTCGGCCACGACCACCCCCGCGGCATAGCGCGGCAGGGTGTCCTGCGTGACCGTGGTCCCGACAGGGACGTCCGCCCCGATGACGATGCCCAGCTCGATCTCGTGATCCAGCAGGGCGACCTCGGCGGGTTGGCGGATCGGGTCGTTGGGGCCGCTGATGGAGGCCGACGATTTCCGGAAGAACGTGGGGTACAGCGTTGCCGGGTCGGCTCCGATGTCCAGCGCGTGCGACCGGTAGTTGAGCAACTGAGCCACGACGCGGCACGGTGCGGTGATCGGCGAGAGGGCGTCGAGATCCGCCACGACGGCGTCCTCGCCGTGTGCGCTCTCGACGGCCGCACGATCGGCGAGCAGATCACGGGTGGTGTCGGCCGTGGTGTCGATGCGGGCCGCGGTCTCACCGTGCAGGCGCCACCATCCCTCGGCAGTGCGAACAATGTTCACGGGCATGGTGATTCGCTTTCTCGAGAAGGGATCACAAGGTACGGAACGAGATGGTCTTCTTGTTCGCCACGACCGGCCGGCCCGGCCTGGTCCCGGCCTCCCGCCGCCGCAGCTCCTTCGGCGACTCGCCGTTGCGCAGTCGGCTCAGCAGGTAGTCGGGATCGATGTTCACGCCGATCGGATTGCGGGCGAACTCGTCGCTGTAGAAGAACGCCGCGGTGTGATCCGGGTCGAAGTTCTCCACCTGGAACTCGAGTCGGATGCCGTCGGGATCCTCGTAGTAGAGGGAGATGGTCGGGCCGTGGTTGATGGACCAGACCGGGCGGATGCCCTGGCGCTTCAACCGCACGTAGTTCTCGAGCAGCCGTTCGAGGGACGTGAAGGTCAGCGCGATGTGGTCGATGCCGTAGACCTTGCGCTTGAGCCTCGCGAGCGGGAAGAGAAGCCGCAGAACCGGGGGCACGGCGATGATCGCCAGGCGGTGCGACTCGTCGTCCCAGGTCAGGAACGTGATCTCGTCGTCCTGATACGCGACCTGCGCCCCGAAGACGGTGCCGTACCACCGCACCATCTCGTCGGTGCGAGTCGATTTCACCACCCAGTGGGCGATGCGATCCGGTCCGTGACTGCCGAGACCGGCCGAGCCGGTGTGGTCACCCGTCGCGTTCATCGTCGCCTCTCGTCGTGGGGAAGTGACCGCGACGCTACGAGCACTTTGACTGTCAGTCAAGAAATTGACTTGTGCTCGAGGTGCAGGGCGGGGTGCACTACCCTCGGTGCCATGTCCGCGAACCCCCCCGACGGCGCGCGTCGTCCGCGACGGGATCGTCGACAGGCACTCATCGATGCGGCCATCGCCCTCATGAGCGAGGGCGGCGACGCGGACATCAGCGCGGCCGCCATCTCCCGGCGGGCCGACGTGGCACACGGGTTGCTGTTCTACTACTTCACCGACAAGCAGGGCCTGGTGGCTGCGGCGCTCGCAGACGTGTTGTCGCGCTTGGTGCATCACCAGAGTCCGAGGGCGGACGAGCAGACTCCGGAGCAACGCCTCGACGGTTTCGTCCGACGGCACATCGAGTTCCTGGAGAACCATCGGACGCTGTACGTCCGCGTCGTCGTCGAGGGCGTGCTGGGCGATCCGGCCGTCGAACGGGCGCTCCGCGAGGCACGTGCGGCAGGCGCGCGTCAGGTGGCGGACATCGTCGGACTGGGGCAGCCCCTGACTCCGGTGATGCAGACGGCGGTCGTCGCCTGGACGGGATTCCTCGACCGGGCGGCCGACGAGTACGTCGAGCGCGACGACCTGTCGCTCGACGACGTCGTGGACCTCGTGGTGAGAGCCTTCGGCGTGGTCACCGGGCACTGACGCCGCGCATCCCTCGTGGCGGTGGGCACGTGCACAACGTATCGTGCGGCGCCGTGTCGCGACAGCCATCGTGCGCGACGCTCCCGAAGGCCACACTCGAGTGATCGATACCGTCGTCCGGCGAGGAGTGGCCCGTGATCATGATGCTGCGCTGGGTCCTCCGCATGCACTCGTTCGGACGGACGGCGCGAGTGGGTGATCCTCTCGAGACACGGTTCCGCGTACTCCCGGCGGATCTCGACATCCTGATGCACATGACCAACGGCCGGTACCTGTCCGTTCTGGACGCGGCCCGCATCGCGTACTACGCGAGAACCGGTCTGTGGCACCAGTTCCGCGTGCGGGGCTGGAGTCCCGTCGTCACGGCGCAGAGCATCACCTACCGACGCTCGCTGACCTTCCCGCGTGCGTATCGCGTGCGGACCCGTCTGATCGGTACCGATGCCAAGAACCTGTACTTCGAGCAGGTCTTCCACATTCGCGACGTCGACCATGCCACCGCGGTGGTGTCCGTCCGACTGACCGATCGGGGCGGCGGGTCGGTGCCGCCGGCGCGGATCCTCGCTCTCGACGGCACGTTCGTGCTGCCCGACCTCATCCCGACAGCAGTCGCGGAATGGTCGGAGTTCGCCCGTCACCACCACGCAGGGAAAGAGGGTCAGTGATGACATCGTCCGGGACCACCACGAGTTCCGACCACCACACGCTGGCGGTCATCGGCTCGGGTTTCGCGGGAGTCGGAGCAGCGATCGGGCTGGCACCGTTGCACCAGGGGAGCGTCGTCATCTTCGAGCGCGCGGCGACGCTCGGCGGGGTGTGGCGCGACAACGACTATCCGGGTGCTGCGTGCGACGTCCAGAGCCTCCTCTATTCGTTCTCGTTCGCTCCCAGCCACCGGTGGCGTCACACCTACGCACGGCAGCCCGAGATCCGCGAGTACCTCGACCGGGTGGCGCGGGACCACGGGTTGCTCCCGCGACTCCGGACGCAGTGCCCGGTCACGTCCCTCACCTGGGACGCGAGCGCGGCGCGATGGACTCTCGAGACGCCGCGCGGGACGTCGACCGCGGATCACGTCGTTCTCGCCACGGGGTCCCTCGCCGACCCCTCTCTCCCCGCCGTCGACGGCATCGAGTCCTTCGCGGGTCCGATGTTCCACTCGTCGCAGTGGGACCACGACACGGATCTGACGGGTATGCGCGTCGCCGTCGTCGGTACCGGTGCCTCCGCGATCCAGTTCGTCCCGAGAATCCAACCGCTGGTGGAGTCCCTGACCCTGTTCCAGCGCACGGCACCGTGGGTGATGCCGCGCGACGACAAGCCCATCTCCGCACGCACGCGGACCCTGCTGAAGTCGGTTCCCGGATACCAGCGTGCTGCGCGCGCGGCCATCTACCTCGAGCGGGAGGTGAAGCTCCTGGCCTTCCGGCACCCTGCGTTGATGGCGATCGGGGAGCGCGAGGGTCGTGCGCACCTCGCACATGCCGTGAGCGATCCTGTTCTGCGGCAGAAACTCACACCGGACTATCGGATGGGCTGCAAGCGGATCCTGTTGTCCGACGAGTACTACCCGGCCCTGGCGCAACCCAACGTGTCCGTCGAGACGGCGGGCGTGGCGACCGTGACTCCCACCGGAGTGATCGACACGAACGGCACCGCGCACGAGGTGGACGCCGTCATCTTCGGCACCGGGTTCGACACCAGTCGACTTCCGCTGACGGACAGTGTCTTCGACGGGTCGGGTCGATCGATGGCGGACACGTGGGGCGACAGTCCGCGGGCCTACCTGGGAACGACCGTCGCGGGATTCCCGAATCTCTATCTGATGCACGGACCGAACATCGCACTCGGCCACACGTCGGTGATCCTGATGTTCGAGTCTCAGATCGCATACATCGAGAAGGCGATGCGTCGTGCGATGACCGCACGCGGTTCCATCGAGCCGACCGCCTGGGCGCAGGCCGAGTACTCGACCGACATCGACGACCTCACCGACGGGACGGTGTGGACGAGCGGTGGGTGCTCGAGTTGGTACCTCGACCCCGCCGGCCGCAACAGCAACCTCTGGCCGGGCAGCATCCTCGGGTATCGACGCCGTGCCGCGCGATTCGACGAGAAGCACCACGCGGTCCACACGAACGCGGTGCCGCGATGAGCGAGCCCGTCGTCCTCCTGCACGGACTCGGCGGGTCGCCTGCGATCTGGAATCGCGTTCGACCGCTGCTCACCGGTACGGTGCTCGCGCCCGAGATCGCGGGTACCGCGTCGATCGAGCAGGACGCCCTCGACATCGCCCGGGCGGTTCGGGCCGCCGGCATCGGTCCCGCTGTCGTGGTGGGGCACTCGCGCGGCGGACTCGTCGCCACGTCCCTGGCGGAGCAGTTCCCGGGCCTCGTGACCCGTCTGGTGCTGGTCGCGACTCCGCCGACCACGGCGAGTCGGCTGACGGCCAGAGGTGTCTCCGAGATGGTTCTCGGTGTGCCGGTCCTCGGCGCCGCGGTGTGGACGATGCTGCCCGAGCGCAGGCTCCGGTCCGGTCTCGCGTCGGCGTTCGCTCCCGGTGGTCCGGTTCCCGAGTTCGCGGTGCGGGACCTCGTCGCGACGGGACTGCGTCGGTTCCGCGCGTCCTCGACGGCGATCGACCACTACGTGACCGAAGCGCCGCTGAGAGAACGACTGTCGAGACTGTCCGTCCCGGTCTCACTGGTGTACGGCCTGAACGACCGACGTGTGGATCCGGCCGCGATGGCCGACAGTGCAGGCGGCCCGCGCACCACCGCGTATCCGCTGCGGCGTGAGGGGCACGGTGCCCCGTGGAGTTCGGCCGGTGCCGTGGCCGCCGTGATTGCCGGCGACGCGCACCCGAGCGAGGCCGTTCGACCCACTTCCACGGTGGCTCCGCGACTACGCCCGGTCCGGTGGACTCCACCGAGCGCGCCGGCCCGAGCACGGCAGGTGACGAGCAGGGAGCCGGTGGCGTCGATCCGGCGTCTCGAACTACCGGGCCGCGGGCCGGAGGACGTCAGGCTGGACTCGCGGGGGCGAGTACTCACCGGCCTGGAGGACGGGCGCATCGTCCGGGTCACCATCGACGACACCGGTCACGGCGTCGAGACTCTCGCGCACACGGGAGGTCGACCGCTCGGCATCACCGTCGTCGACGACGCCACGTTGCTGGTGTGCGATGCCGAACGAGGTGTTCTCCGCGTGGATCTCGGCACCGGGGTGGTCGACGTCCTTCTCGACCGACTCGACGGCGAACCGATCACCTTCGCGTCGAATATCGTCCAGGGGCGGTCGGGAAACATCTACTTCACGGTGTCCACCCGGCGGTTCGGGTTCCACGACTTCCTCGCCGATCTCCTCGAGCACTCCGGCACGGGCCGGCTGGCGGTGGTGTCGCCCGACGGCGCCGCGCGCACGCTCGTCGACGGTGTCCAGTTCGCCAACGGGCTGGCGGTCTCGCACGACGAGGATTCCGTCACCGTGATCTCGACAGGCGACTTCGCCGTACTGCGGTACCCCCTCGTCGACGGTCACGCCGGACCGCCGCATGTCGTCGCCGACAATCTGCCTGCCTTCCCCGACAACGTCTCGGTCGACGGTGACCTTCTGTGGGTGGCCCTGGCGACGCCGCGCAGCACACTGCACGATCGGGTCGCGCAGCTCCCCGGCATCGTCCGGAGGTTCGCGTACCGCCTCCCCGAGTGTGTGCGACAGGGCGAGTCCACGACCTGGGTGATCGCTCTCGACTCCGGCGGCACGGTCGTGCACGACCTGCAGTCGGCATCTCCCGAGTACTCGATGGTGACCAGCGTGGTCCGACACGGCACGCAACTGATTCTCGGAAGCATCACCGAATCCGCGCTGGCGGTCGTCGACCTCCCGCCCACGTCACAGGGGAGAGTCGAATGGTGAGCAGCCTCGACGGCCAGGTCCTCGTCGTCACGGGCGCGGCCGGAGGCATCGGTTCCGCGACGGCGCGGCGGTGCTCGGACCTCGGTGCGATCGTCGTCCTGCTCGACGTGGACCAGGGCGGTCTGACCCGCACCGCGCGGTCGCTGACGGGCCCGTGCGACACCCACGTGCTCGACGTCCGGGACGCCGATGCCTGCCGCCGAGTGATCGACACCGTCGTCGCCGAGCGGGGGCGGGTCGACATCGTGTGGGCCAATGCCGGTGTGTCGGAGTACGGTCCGCTCGACCTTCTGCCCGACGGAGCGTGGAAGCGCATGATCGACATCAACCTGATCGGTGCCCACAACATCGTGCGGGCCGCGCTCCCGGCTGTTCTGGTCTCGCGCGGCCACATCGCCTTCACGTGTTCCTGGGCGTCCTTCGCTCATCAGCCCGGCCACTCGGGCTACGCCGCGGCGAAGGCAGGGCTGGAAGCGTTCGCGAACGCCCTTCGACTGGAACTCAGCGGCACCGGAGTGCGTGTCGGATCCCTGCACCCGGGATGGATCGACACGTCGATGGTCACGGGAAAGATGGCGCAGCCCGCGTTCGCGGCCCTGCTCGCCGCCCTTCCCGGCCCGTTCGGTGCGGTCAGCCCCGTCGACGACATCGTTCCGCACATCGTCCGCGCGCTGGAGCGGCGGTCGTCGCGCATGGTGTACCCGAGAGCCGGCCGCGTCCTCCTCGTCCTCCGTGCCGCGCTCCCGACGGCACCGTTCACTGCGCGGAGTCGAGCAGCAGCTCCGCGGATTCGTGCGCTCGCTGCTCTGGATGTGCGACGCTCGTGAACCGGACAGGCAGGGTGGTGGAAGAGGAGGCGCGATGAGCGACCGGACGGGTACTCCGCGGGAGCGGGAGATCGCCGCGCGCATCGCCTCCCTCGTCACCGACGCCGAGGAGCAACTCGATGCCGTCGCGTCGGACCTGACGTCGTTGTACCGCAGAAGCATTCCGGTGTACGACTCGGTGGCGCACGAGGAGGTACAGCGCAACACGCGCGCCGTCCTGGACATCGTGCTGTGGCGAGTGCGTAGCGATGCACCTGCCGTGAACGAGCGGGACGTCGCCGACCTGGTCCGGCGGTGGGCCGATCAGCGGATCCCCCTCGAACTCGTCGCACACAGCATCCAGCTCGGTGCCCGCGAGCTGTTCAAGATGATCCGGCGCAACGCCGTCGAGCAGCAGTTGTCGACCGATGTCATCGACGACATGCAGGACATGATGTGGGAGTGGGCCACGTCGTACTCGGCCGCCGTGAACACGGTGATGCAGGAACGAGCGGTCACGGGTGCCACCCGGCGTGCGGATCTCATCCGGCAGCTCGTCGACGGGTCGTACGTGCCCGCGTCCGTCGAGCGGGACGCCCGTGAGCACGGTATCGCGCTCGATCACCACTACAGCGTCGCCTGTGTGACCTGGAACGACTCGTCGATCGTGTCGGACATCCGGTCGATGCTGCGACTACGTTGCGGCACCGATGATCTCGGCGTGGTGGACGCGGTCATCGACGGCTGTCTCGTCGCCCTTCTGCCCGTGGTTCCGGACCGCCTCGCGGCCTCGGTGGCGGTCGGTCTGGGCGATGCTCGACCGGCCAGAGACGCGCGCGCGTCGTACGGGCAGGCGCGGCACGCACTCGACCTCGCCACCCGCTTCGCGAGGACTGGGGTGGTCGACCTGGCCGCACTCGGACCGCTTCCTCTCCTCGCGCTGGGGGAGGAGGCCGCGGATCGACTCGCGTCCGCGCATCTGACCACGGTGGCCGAACGCGGCGAGGCGGGTCGCGAGATCCTGGACACCGTCGCGGCGTACCTCGACCACGATCGGCGCGTCGACGACACCGCCGCCGCCCTCTACGTGCATCGCAACACCGTGCGCAACAGGGTGGCGCGTTTCGGTGATCTGACGGGCCTCGACATCGACCGGACAGCCGATCTCGTCCTCGCGTGGTGGCTACTGACGCGTGAGCGCAGCGCGCGCTCGGCTCTCCAGGATCCCCCGCTCCAGTAGTGGAACCGTCTTCCGCATCTTCGGACGGAGAATCGCGTCCCACAGCGAGCCGGTGAATACACCGCGGATCTTGTCGACGCCGCGCAGAGCGCCCGGCACGTACACCTTCCGGCGGCGCCGGACGATGGCGTCGACGAACGCGTCGGCGCAGTCCTCGACGTCGGTGACGACATCGAACGGCCAGGGCAGTTCCTCGATGCTCGACCGCACCGACTCGATGCTGTGCTGCGACTCGAACATCGGAGTCCGGACGAATGCGGGATGCGCGACCCCGACGCCGACGCCCTTGTGTGCCACCTCGAGGCGCAGTCCGCCGCCGAATGCCTCGACACCCGTCTTGGCGGCCGCGTAGGCGGACTGGCCCGGCACGGTCTTCAGGGCGGCCGCGGACGAGACCAACAGATAGAAGCCGCGCTGTGCGGTCACGGCGGGCAACGTGGCGTGCACGGTGCGGATGACGCCGTTCAGATTGATGTCGACGATGCGGGTCAGTGTCTCGACGTCGCTGATGGCGACGGTGCCGGCCTCGGCGATGCCCGCATTGGCCACCACCACGTCGAGGCACCCGTACTCCGAGAGGATCTGTGCAACAGCTGATTCGAGTGACGCGGTGTCCGTGACGTCGGCGGTCACGGCCAGGTGCCGGCCGTGAGCGCTGGTGTCCAGGCTCCCGATCACCGATGCGGGTATGTCGGATCGGTCCACGAGCACCACGTGCGCGCCCTGCGACGCGAGTCGGCGTCCGGTCTCGAGACCGATCCCGGACGCACCGCCGGTGATGAGTACGACCTTGCCTGCCATCGATGCCATGCGCTGTCCTTCACGGGTCGTCGTTCGCGGTCCCCTCAGCGTCGCCCGGCGAGCAGCCCCGCGACAGGTGCGTGACTCCACGTCGGGTCGGCCTGCGCTGTGCAGCCGCACAGCGAGCGATCGACCGGTCTGCGTAGGCCTGACGCCGATCGGGTACCCCGCGGAACGACGACAGGAGCAACTCACGTGAGTACGGACGATCTCGACCTCGGTGTCGCCGCGGCCGTACGGTCCCGCATCGCGTCCGCTGGAGAGATCCCGCTACCGGGGTCCGGTGCGACCAGGCGACGCTGGGATCTGCTGGCCGCGTGGTGCCGCGACGACGCGGTGGTCGGCCGGTTGCTCGAAGCCCACTTCGACGCCGTCGCCATCTGCGCGGAGCTGGGTGGTCCCGCGACCTCGTCCGAGCAGATGTGGGGAGTGTGGGCCGCAGAGACGCCGCCGCCCGTCAACGCGGTCTCCGACGAGCACGGTTCCTGGTCGCTGACCGGCCGGAAGATGTGGTGCTCGGGCGCCCACAGTTGCTCGCACGCGCTGGTGACGGCACGGGCGGGGGAGGACTCCGCCTTGTTCGCCGTGGCGCTGGACAGCGGCACCGTGACCCCTGAACCGAACACGTGGCACGCGACGGGTATGCGCGAGAGCGATTCCGGCGCAGTGTCTCTCGCGGGAACGCCCGCGGTCGCGGTGGGGCAACCGGGTGACTACACCGCGCGTGCCGGATTCTGGCACGGTGCGATCGGGGTGGCCGCCTGCTGGTTCGGGGTGGCACTCGCCGTCGCCGACCCGCTCTACCGCCGGGCCGCTGCGGACCGGGCCGGACCGCATGCGCTCGCGCACCTCGGAGCAGTGGACGCGGCACTGACGGCCTGTGTCAACACCTTCGACGTCGCTGCCGACGAGGTGGACCGAGACCCACTGGCTCTGGACGAGGCGAGAGTCCGCGCCATGCGGGTTCGCGCCATCGTGGAGCGGGCCTGCACCGAAGTTCTCGACCGGGTCGGCCGCGCGCTGGGTGCGGCACCCCTCGGTCTGGACGCGGAGCACTCCCGCCGGGTGGCAGACCTGACGACGTATCTTCGCCAGAGCCACGCCGAGGTCGATCTGGAGAACCTGGGTCGGGCGGTCGCGGCGTCGGGTTCCGCATCGTGAGTGTGGACAGGTTCGCGGAACGCCCGGTGGCACAGCATGGAACGCCCGAGTCCGTGTGGCGCGAGAACGGTCCGACGTACCCCGACCTTGTCCACGACGGGCTGGCGCATCTGGTCCTCGTCGCTCCGCACCCCGATGACGAGGTCCTCGGTCTGGGCGGCTGGGCATCGATGCTGGCCGCGTCCGGTGTTCCGGTGACGATAGTCGCCGTCACTGACGGGGGCGCGTCTCACACCCCCACGCCCGCGCGGTCGCGCGCCGACCTGGAAGCGGTGCGCAGAGCCGAGAGTGCTTCGGCGCTGGTGGATCTCGGTATCGTCGACATCCGTCGGCTGAGCATGCCCGACGGACAGGTGGCCGAGCACGAGCGCGCCCTCGTCGACGCTCTCGTCGACGTGCTCGACACCGTGGGGCGCGGTACGACGGTGTGGTGCGCAACGACGCTGCGCGGCGACGGCCACCCCGATCACGAAGCGGTCGGGCGCGCGTCGGCCGCGGCGGCGAGCCGGAACGGGTGCACGCTCGTCGAGTACCCGGTGTGGATGTGGCACTGGGCAGAACCGGGGGACGAGGCCGTGGACTGGGAGTCGGCCCGCACGATCACGCTCGACGCGGACGCGATCGCGCGCAAGGAGGTAGCGGTGAGCAGATTCGTCAGCCAGACGACTCGGGACGGGAACGAGGACGAGATCCTCCCGCCGTGGGTTCTGGAGCGGCTCCTGCGTTCTCACGAGACGGTGTTCGTGTGAGCGGGCAGGCCGGAGGCCGGTCGGGATCGGGCGGGCAGGCCGGAGGCCGGTCGGAATCGGGCGGGCAGGCCGGAGGCCGGTCGGAATCGGGCGGGCAGGCCGGAGGTGTCCCGGCGAGTTATTTCGAGCGCATGTACGAGGCCGATCCGGACCCGTGGGGGTTCGAGAGCCGGTGGTACGAGCGACGCAAGTACGCCCTCACGATGGCGATGCTTCCGAACGAGCGGTACCGGTCGGCCTTCGAGCCGGGGTGTTCCGTCGGAGTTCTGTCCGAACTCATCGCGGGCCGAGCCGATCGCCTGCTGTCCACGGACATCGCAGAGGCACCGTTGCGTCGCGCGCGGGAGCGTGGGATTCCGAACGTGGAGTTCCGCCGAGAGTCGCTGCACGACGGGTGGCCGGACGAGCAGTTCGATCTCGTCGTGCTGAGCGAGATGTGTTACTACGTCCACCCGACGGAGCTCGACGCTCTGGTGTCGAAGGCGGTCGATGCGGCAGAGCCCGGCGGAACCGTGTGCGTCGCGCACTGGCGCCACGACGTTCCGGAGTACCCGAGCACTGCGGCCGAGGTGCACACCGCGTTCCGCGCGTCTCCGCACCTGCTCCTCCGGGCGGAGTACCGCGACGACGACGTTCTCGTCGACGTCTTCACACGGGGTACCGGCGCACACTGATCAGGCGGTGACGGGAGTCGCCATCTCGTCGAGGAACGTGGCGAAACCACCTGTGGTGCGCGTACTGGTGCGGGCCGACGTGGTCACGCACGGAGCGCCGGTGCGGCGTATGCGGTACCCCCGGCGTCCGAGTCGCGCGACCAGATCGACGTCCTCGTGGACGGCGAGCGCACGGAATCCGCCGACCGCACGGTAGGCGTCGGCGCGCACCGCGAGGTTGGCTCCGTGGACCTGCAGGAGACCGCGTCGTTCACGGTCCGCGTAGTCGCGCCGGAATCGCCGGAGCACGACGGGATCACGCAGGCCCTCGTCGACGCGCACCGGTCCGGGGACGACGTGTGCCTGCGCAGCGCACGCCACGATCGATCGGAAGTGGTCGGGGTCGACCAGCGAATCGGCGTCGGTGTTGACGTACCAGGTGGACGATCCGGCGCTCGACGTCTCGGACCGGAACCCCAGGGCCCGTGCAGCTCCCACGTTCGCGACGTCCGTCGTGACGCACCGGACGCCCCCACCCACCACCTCCGCGGTGCGGTCACTGCAGGCGTCCAGCACCACCACCAGTCGGACGGGGACCGGCGACAGCGTGCGAGCGGTGCGCAGGGCATCGAGGCACGCAGACAGCGACGCGTCCTCGTTGTGGGCGGGCACCACTGCGACGATGCGCTCGACCCGGGCCGGCGTGAAATGCACACCTGTGAAATGCCCGATTCCCGTCGTCGCCAATCATGCGCAGCACGCGGTGCTGTGCGCGCTACGCCGTGCGGTGCGCGCGGCGCCGCATGGCGGGGCGTACCGCCTCCAGGACCGCGATACCCACTGCCGCGGAGACGAAGGCGAGCACGGTGTAGGACACGTTGCCCGCATCGAGCTCGAAGAAGCGGGCGAGCGGCGGCACGGTGAAGATGACCGCGTAGGCCGCCACGGACACGGTCAGCAGAGTCACCTTCCACCACTGCATGGGCCGGGCCCACCGTCCCGAGGACCCACATCGCGACGACGATCAGCGTGATGAGCGCCGAGGTGCTCGACTGGATCCGGTCCGCCCGCGAGGCATCGGGTCCGTCGTAGGTGGCGAGGTAGGTCGCGAACGTGGCGACACCCACCACCAGTCCGGCGGGGACCGCCTTGCGCAGCACCCGAGGGACGAAGCCGGAGCGGGCCCGTTCGTTGTTCGGCGCCAGCGACAGCAGGAACGCGGGAATGCCGATGGTGAACCACGCCGCGATGGTGACGTGGCGGGGAAGAAACGGGTAGGGCAGCGGGTCGACGTTCACGACCAGGGACAGCAGACCGGACAGCCCGACGAGGACCGCGAGCACCACCGAGTAGACCGTCTTGGTGAGGAACAGCGTGGAGACCCGTTCGATGTTGCCGATGACTCGTCGACCCTCGGCCACCACGTGGGGCAGCGTCGAGAAGGCGTTGTCCAGCAACACGATCTGCGCCACGGACCGCGCCGCGGGACTTCCCGCGCCCATGGCGACACCGATGTCGGCCTTCTTCAGTGCGAGAACGTCGTTGACGCCGTCACCCGTCATGGCCACCGTGTGACCACGGCTCTGCAAGGCGGTGACCATGTCCCGCTTCTGTTCCGGGCGTACCCGTCCGAACACGGCATGACGCTCCATGGTGTCCGCGAGATCGTCCGTGTTCGACGGGAGACTGCGAGCGTCGACCGCATCGCCCGACGGCAGAGCATCGAGCGACCCGGCCACCGCGCCCACGGACACCGCGTTGTCGCCGGAGATGATCTTGACCTGGACGGACTGATCCGCGAAGTAGTTCAGTGTGTCGCCGGCGTCCGCCCGGATCTTCTGCTCGAGCACGACGAGGGCTCGGGGCGTCACGACACCCGGCGCGTCGGCGTGATCCATCGGGAGGTCGCTGGTGGCGAAGAGCAGCACCCTCTTTCCGGCCGCGCCCAGCTCGGTGGCGCGTGCGGAGGCCTCCGATGCCGGATCCAGCAGCACGTCCGGAGCACCGATCAGGAAGTTGCCCGCGTCGGGGAAGGAGACTCCGCTCCACTTCTTCTCCGACGAGAACGGAGCCCGCGCGGACGCCGTCCGGGCAGGCGCGGTCGGAAGCGCGTCGGCGACGGCGATCATGCTGGCGTTCGGTCGATCGTCGTCGGCGACGACGGCGGACAGGTCGCGCCGGACGTCCTCGTCGGACTCGGCCGACAGCACGAGGAGGTCCGACATGACCATCGCGTTCTCGGTCAGCGTTCCGGTCTTGTCGGCGCACACCACGTCGATACGGGCCAGCCCCTCGACCGCCGGAAGCTCCTGCACGAGGCACTGTCGACGTCCGAGGCGGACCACGCCGACGGCGAAGGCCAGTGAGGTGAGCAGGACCAGTCCTTCCGGCACCATCGGGACCAGCGCCGCCACCATGCCGTTGAGCGCGGGGCCGAGCGGCTGGCCCGTGACGACGAGCTGGTTGACGACGATGACGATGCCGGCCGGGACCATCACCCGGGTGATGTGGCGGAGGATGCGGTCGATACCGGACCGGAGTTCGGAGTCGATGAGCGTGAACTTGCCTGCCTCCTCGGCCAACTGGGCCGCGTACGCTTCCCTCCCCACCTTGGTGACGCGGTAGGCTCCGCGGCCGGCGACGACGAACGACCCGGAGAACACGGAGTCGCTCGGGGTCTTGGTCATCGAGTCGGACTCACCCGTCAGCAGTGATTCGTCGACGTCGAGCGAGTCCGCCTCGATCACGTCGCCGTCGACGATGATCTGATCGCCCGGACCGAGTTCCACGACGTCGCCGAGCACCACCTCGTGGGGAGCGAGGTCCCGTGCACGGCCGTCTCGTCGCACGAGGGGCCGACTCTGGCCCACGATGGCGAGCGCGTCGAGGGTGCGCTTCGCGCGCAGTTCCTGGATGATGCCGATCCCGCTGTTGGCGACGATGAGCAGACCGAACATCGCGTCGATGATCGATCCGGTCGACAGCACGATGACGAGAAGTACCGCCAGAATCGCGTTGATGCGCGTGAAGATGTTGCCGCGCAGGATGTCTGCGACCGACCTCGAGGAGCGGGCCGGCACGTCGTTGGACCGACCCTGCGATGCGAGGGTCTCCGCTTCCGCTGTGGTGAGTCCGACTGCGGTGGGGACGTCGCTCGACAGCATGAAGGGGAGCCTAGTGGGTGTCGGCGACGACGGTCGTCAGCCTCGTTGGTCGTCCAGCACCCGTCGAGCCTGCTCGGTGACCGTGGTCCCAGCGCTGTAGGCCTGTGCTCGCAGCAGTGCCGACGCGGCCTGGACGCCGAGGTGGTGCCGAGCGACCACCACGCCGATCGCCAGGTGCACGGTCGACAGGTCGAAGCCGTGGTCGGGCCCGCCGTCGACGGCCGTGAGGACAGTGTCTCCGTCCAGGTCGTCGCACAGGGGAACTCGCGGCGCAAGCAACTCCGGGCGGCGTTCCACGAGCGCTGCGATGGCGGCGTCGGAGTGCGTGCTGCTGCGGCGTCGACCACGCCAGTACATCTGGAGCGTTCCCAGGGGGGTGGCGGGTGCACCGATGGGGAACGTCGCGACCTCGACGACTCCGAGGGTCGCCAATTCGTCGACGAGAGTGGTCCAGCGGACGCCGTGGTCAGGGTCCTCGACATCGAGTCGGCTGTGTCCCGCTCCCGCCATCGACTCGGTGTGCGGTCCGCAGCCGAGCAGGTACTGGAGGTCGGCCAGCCGCTCCGCCAGGTCGTCCGTCGCGTACGTGACGAGCCGGACGTCGGCATCGGCCGCCGATTCCGCCACCACGGCGGCTCCGTCCGCCCGGCACCACTGCACGCACGCGGCCAGCCATGTCTCCGCAGTGCGTCCGGACCGCAGGGCGCCCATGACGCGTTCGTCTGGTGGATGGGGCTCGCGGGCCGAGTTCGATGCCATGGGGCGTCCTTCGCTGCGTTCGTGTAACCGGTTCGTGGACCGCAGCTGAGGGTGTGTCTCGCCGTTCATCGTGTACCCGTCCGTCGGCACCGCACACCACATCCGGCCGGTGTCCTCGAACACGGGCGCCCACTCACCGGGTGTCGCCGGTCACCCGAGTGGTCGACACGCTCGGAACACCCACGACGACATGCGGTGCTGTGCGCAGAATGCTCGGTCGCGGAGCTGGATCTTGCGCAGTCGGCAAGACCGTGGTCACCTGGGGATCTCCGCGAAGCATCGAGCCGGAGATGACGTCCTGAGGGGGAAGCGCCATGACCAGCAACGAGCATGTCGATGATCGAGCGCCACAGACGGTGGAGACCCTGGAGGAGATCGCACAGCGTGTGTTGTGGCTGTCGACCTCGATGATCCACCACGCCAATCGAATTCGGCCCAACCCCAGCGGACTCAAAGTCGGAGGCCACCAAGCCTCGTGCGCGTCGATGGTGTCGATCATGACCTCCCTGTGGTTCGAACAGTTGCAGCCCGGGGACCGGGTGTCGGTCAAGCCGCACGCGTCTCCGGTGCTGCACGCGATCAACTACCTCCTCGGTGAGTTGGACGAGAAGTACCTGACGACGCTGCGGTCCTACGGCGGGCTGCAGTCCTACCCCTCGCGCGCCAAGGACCCCGACACCGTCGACTACTCCACCGGGTCCGTGGGAATCGGAGCGACCGCACCGATCTGGGGCGCGATGTCGCGCCGCTACGTCGACGCCGCCTTCGGTGACGCGCACGACGACGCCCGGACAGCGACCGGATTCCGGGGGCGGCAGTACTCGCTCGTCGGCGACGCCGAACTGGACGAGGGCGCGGTGTGGGAAGCGGTGATCGACCCGGGAATCGCCGACCTCGGCGAGATCGTGTGGATCGTCGACCTGAACCGCCAATCGCTGGATCGAGTGGTGCCTAACTTCGCTGCGCGGCGGCTGGAGAAGATGTTCGACGCCGCCGGCTGGCAGGTCGTCACGGTCTCGTTCGGCACCCTTCTCGACGCATTGTTCGCCCGTCCCGGCGGCGAGGCCCTGCGCGAACGCATCGTCGACATGCCGAACCCGGAGTACCAACGCCTCCTGCGCTGCACGGCGGACGAACTGCGCACCCGACTGCCCGGCGCCGGGCCCGGTGCCGAACGGATTCGTGCCCTCGTCGCCGATCTGGACGATGCCGCTCTGACGGAGGCCGTCCGCAACCTGGGCGGACACGACCTCGCCGCACTGCGCGCCGCGTTCGCCCGTATCGACGACACCCGTCCCACCGTGATCATCGCGTACACCGTCAAGGGCTTCGGGTTGCCGACGCAGGGTCATCCGCAGAATCACTCGTCGTTGCTGACGGTCGAGGAGTACGCCGCACTCGCCGGCACGCTGGGCACCGACCCCGACGCGCCCTGGGCACGATTCTCGGACGACAGTCCGGCCGGGCGGGTGTGCGCGGACACCGCGGACCGGCTGCGCCGGGAACCGATACACACGGCCGAGCCTCCCTCGGTGCCCACCGACATCGGGCGCACGCCCAAGGGAACGGCGACGACGCAGGCCGCGCTCGGTCGCGTCCTGCTCGACCTGACCAGAGCGGCGCCGGAAGCCGCCCGACGTGTGGTGACCGTCAGCCCGGACGTCAGTTCCACCACCAACCTGGGCGGCTGGGTGAACAAGGTCGGAGTGTGGTCGTCCTCGGAGCGCCACGACTGGTTCGGTGACGACGCCGAGACGATCATGCACTGGCGCGAGAGCCCCACGGGGCAACACATGGAACTGGGCATCGCCGAGACCAACCTCGTCGGACTGATGGGCGAGCTCGGTGCGACGTGGAGCCGGTGGGGAGAGCCGCTGTTCCCGATCGGAGTCATGTACGACCCGTTCGTCGAGCGCGCGCTCGAGCCGTGGTCGTACGGCATCTACGCAGGCGGACAGTCCATCCTCGTCGGCACCCCCTCGGGAGTGACCCTGGCGGCGGAAGGTGGTGCGCACCAGTCGATCAAGACCCCGTCGATCGGTCTGGAGCAGCCCGGGTGCGTGAGCTGGGAACCGGCGTTCGCGATCGACGTCGAGTGGACGCTGCTGGCGGCGATCGGACGGTTGGGGCGCCCGGGCGGCACGTCGGCGTATCTGCGCCTGTCGACCAGGCCGGTCGATCAGTCGCTGGCGAACGTTCCGGCGGATCCGGCGGCGCGGGAGCGCCGACGGCGGCAGGTGGTCGCCGGGGGATACCCGCTGGTGCGGCGGGACGGTGCGGTGGTGACCATCGCGGCGATGGGCGCGATGGTCACCGAGGCCCTCGCCGCGGCGGAGCGGCTCGAACAGATCGGGCTCGCTGCCGACGTCCTGTGCGTCACGAGTCCGGGGGAGCTGTATCGGGCGGTGCAGGCACGGCAGGGGCATCTCGAGGCGGAGTCGTGGATTCTCGATTATCTGCTGCCGGCAGAGCGGGCGGCGCCGATGGTGACGGTCCTCGACGGTCACCCCCACACGCTCGCGTTCCTGGCGACGGTGAATCGGGTGCCGTCCACGTCTCTCGGGGTGAGTGAGTTCGGTCAGGTCGGCGCACTCGACGAGGTGTACCGCCACCATCAGATCGACACCGACTCGATCGTCCGGGCCGCACTCGACGTCACCGGTCACTGACTGCTCGGCAGGTTCATCGAGCGGCCGCGGCACCGAGTTCGATGAGCAGGACGCCGATGACGATGCATGAGATCCCGCCGAGCATGCGGCGGGTCAGGGGTTCTCGAAAGAGGTACCGGGAGGCCACGGCGGTGAGGGCAACTCCGGACGCGGCCCAGATGCCGTAGGCCACTCCCAGGGCCAGACCGGAACGGAGCGCACCGAGCAGGGCGACGAACGCGAGGAGATAGCCGAGAGCGACGACCCCGTAGAACGCGGGGCGTCCGGTGGCCGCCACGCGGAGCGACAGCGTGGCCGACACCTCGAGGAGGATGGCGCCGAGGAGGAAGAGGTACTGCATCACGGTTCCCGCTCTGCGGGGTGGGACCCGGTCTCGACGAGGAGTACACCGACGATGACCAGTCCGATTCCGAGACCCATCACGATGGTCAGCGGTTCACCGAAGAGCGATGACGCGAGAAGGGCGGTGAGAGCGACACCGCTTGCTCCCCAGATACCGTAGGCGACACCGAGGGCCATACCGCGGCGCAGTACGGACGCGAGTCCGACGAAGGCCAGCAGATAGCCGATGATCACCACGACGTAGAGGACGGGACGGGTCTCGGAACCTTTGAGCGACAGGGTGGCGGACACTTCGGCCACTACGGCCGCCGCCAGAAGGAACCACACCATGCGGTAGTTCTACCGCGGGCGGGACTAGCGAGCGATCTGTCCGCGGCCCATGCGCAGGAGGAGCATGCCGAGGGTGCGGCCCTCGCGGCCGAGATCACCGAAGTGCTGGAGCACCGACATCTCGCGTGCGGACGATGCGGCCGAGCGGGGCTCCATCATGCCGACAGTGCGAGTGAGCTCGGTGCGTCGTGCCACTGCGGCCAGGATCTGGGCGTCGAGACGCTCGATCTCGTCGTGCATGGAGTCGATGTCGTGGGCGGTGTCGGCACCGTGGTTGCGCGTGACGTCTGCGGTGGCGAAGTCGGTTGCAATGCTCATGTCTACTGAATCGCGCCCATCCCGAATTTCATTACCGATCTGCCGAGATATTTTTCGGCGACCAGTCGAGAACGGGTCTCACCTGCGGTGATGCTGATTGTGAGCTGGATCGCAGTGCGCCCGTGGGCCTCAGATTAGGTTAGGCTAACGCAATGTTTCTCACCGTGTGTGCGCCCGTGAGGCGACTGATCTCTGTACTCGTCGCGACGGTGGCCCTCACCGTGTCGTGCTCGTCGGCCGCCACCGAGGACGGCCGCGACGCGGCGCAGACAGCGGCCGGCGGCGTCTATCCCGCGACGGTCGACACCGCGTTCGGCGCCGTCGACCTCGAATCGGCGCCGACGCGCGTCGTGGCGCTGGGGTGGGGGGACGCGGAGACGGCATTGGCCCTCGGGTTCCAGCCGGTCGGTGCCAGCGACTGGCTCGACTTCGGCGGAGAGGGCGTCGGTCCGTGGGCGGAGGGTCTCTACGACACACCACCCGAGATCATCGGAACCCTGGAACCGTCCTACGAAGCCGTGGCGGCACTCGAGCCGGATCTGATCCTCGACACCAAGAGCTCGGGCGACGTCGGCCGGCACGACCGCCTGGCGGCCATCGCCCCGACCGTCGGCATCCCGGAGGGTGCGGAGAACTACACGACGTCCTACGAGGATCAGGTCACCATGGTGGCCGCGGCGCTCGGTGTGCCCGAGAAGGGCGCCGAGCTGATCGCAGGGCTGGACGACGGCTTCCGCACGGCCGCTGCGGACCATCCGGAGTTCGCAGAGAAGACCGTGACGGTGGGCGCCCTCAGCGGAACCGGCTACGGCGCCTACATAGAGGACAGCGAGCGGGTGCAGTTCCTGATGCGGCTCGGGTTCCGGCAGAACCCGACCATCGCATCGATGACCCCGGTGCGGTTCTCCGTACCGATCGCGGACGAGCAGCTGGGTCTGCTCGACGCGGATCTCGTCGTCATGTTTCCGATCGGCAAGACTGCGCAGGACATCGAGCAGAACCCGCTGTTCCGCAGCATCCCGGCCGTGGCGCAGGGGCATGCGATCGTGTTCGACGACCCGGCGGTGGCGAAGTCCTACTCCACCAACTCGGCGCTCTCGCTGCAGTACGCACTCGACACCGTGGTGCCCATGCTGGCGGAGGCGCTCCGGTCGTGATGCTCGGAGGCGATCGCTCACGCGTGCCTTCACCAGCGGCGCGACCTCGGTGCCGAGCAACTCGATGCCCCGCAGCATGGTCCGTCCAAGAGATGCGCCACCCGCTCGCGAGCGGTGACGCGGTGGCCGGTGTCGTACTCGACGACGGCCGCCACGAAGTTGTCGATCCCGATCTGCATTGGTGCCGTTCTGCCGATGTAGTGAAGTGTCAACACTCTGTGGTGTCGTCGAGTTGAATCTTCAAGTTGGGGTAGTGAAGGTTCGCGACACCTAGGCTGGGTGTGTGAACGACGACGTCGAGTGGCTGCGACCCGACGAGGTACGCGCGTGGCTCGCGGTCGCAGGACTCCTCGAGGCGCTCCCCGCAGTACTGAACTCGCAATTGAAGAACGACGCGGGGGTCAACCACTTCGAATACATGCTTCTGGCCGGTCTGTCCGAGTCGCCTGGTCGGAGTTCGCCGACGAGTGAGATCGCTGCCTTCGCCGCAGGATCACTTTCTCGGGTCTCCCACGCACTCACGCGTATGGAGTCGCGGGGGTGGGTCGAACGGGGGCCACGCGGAGGCCCCGGTGGGCAGACCGCGGTGACGTTGACCGACGAGGGCATGGAGATCGTTCGTCGCGCGGCTCCCGGTCACGTCGCGCAGGTGCGAGAACTGGTTGTCGACCGCCTCGGTCGTGAGGACGCACTCGAGCTCGGGCGACTCGCGGGCCGGGTGCTCGACGGTGCGAACCCGGCGGTCCACAGGATGCTGATGGACCGGTATCCCGAGCAGGACGTGCGCCCGGACGACCGGGACTGACGGAGAGGACCCCATGTCGCTACCGCTGACCGGCATTCGAGTGCTGGAGCTCGGCAACTACATCGCCGCGCCGACCGCGGGACGCATGCTCGCGGACTTCGGCGCGGAGGTGATCAAGGTCGAGCGACCCGGCACCGGCGACGAGATCCGGAACTGGCGTCTCTATTCCGGTACCACGTCGATGTTGTACCGGACGATCAACCGCAACAAGAAGTCGATCGTGCTCGATCTGCGCACCGAGCAGGGGCGGCAGGACGTGCTGGATCTCGCCGCGCAGTGCGACATCGTGCTCGAGAACTTTCGGCCCGGCACTCTCGAGAAATGGGGACTCTCGCCGGAGCGGTTGAGCGAGAGGAACCCCGATCTCATCATCACCCGCATCTCCGCTTTCGGGCAGACCGGTCCGATGGCCGAGCGTCCGGGCTTCGCCGCCGTCGCCGAGGCCTACGGGGGATTTCGCAACCTCGTCGGCGACCCCGACCGACCACCGGTTCGCGTCGGAGTGTCGATCGGTGACTCCATCGCCGGCCTCTACGCCGCCTTCGGTTGTGTCATGGCTCTGTTCCGACGCCAGACCGCGTCGAGCGAGCTCTCGCTCGAGCAACGCTCGATCGACGTCGCGCTCAACGAGTCGATTCTGTCGATGATGGAATCGCTGGTACCCGACTACCTCGCCTACGGAGTGGAACGCGAGCGCACCGGTGGGCGGATGGAAGGCATCGCGCCCTCGAATGCGTACCCGTGCAACGACGGTCACTCGATCATCATCGCCGGCAACGGCGACGCCATCTTCCAGCGCTACATGGAGACGATCGGTCGGCCGGATCTCGGCGCGGATCCCGAGCTGTCCGCCAACGCCGGCCGCTGGCGACGTCGGGACGAACTGGACGCGGCCATCTCCGCCTGGACCATGCTGCACTCCCGCGACGAGGCGTTGGCGGTGCTCGATCGGGCCGGTGTGCCGTCGGGGCCCATCTACACGGCCGCCGACATCGTGCGGGATCCACAGTACCGAGCGCGCAACATGATTCAGACGTTCCCCGTGGACGTCGGTGGTGAGACTCCGGTGGACGTGGGTTTCGTCGGTGTGGTGCCCGTCATCGGCGACGCGTCCGTTCCCATCCGATCGCTCGGACCGGACCTCGGCGAGCACACCGCCGAAGTACTGCGGGAACTGTTGGGACGCACCGAGAGCGAGCACGACGCATGACACGGATTCTGGTCACCCTGCCGATTCCCGAACCAGGTATGGAGATTCTGCGCCGCGCCGCCGACGTCGACGTGATCGCGCTCGATCACGTCGCGCTGGCGGAGCGATGCGCCTCCGGCGACTACGACGTGGTGGTGGCCCAGCTCCGGGACCGGTTCGACAGCGCACTGCTCGCCGGTGCGCGCCTGCGTGGGATCTCCAACTACGCGGTGGGTGTCGACAACATCGACGTCGGCGCCGCCACCGCCCGAGGCATCGTCGTCGGGAACACTCCGGGCGTCCTGACGGACTCCACGGCGGACATCGCTCTCCTGCTGATGCTGGCCACAGCGCGTCGGGCGCTCGAGGCGGACCGGACGGTGCGCGCCGGTGATTTCACCGGATGGGCACCGGACCTGATGCTCGGCACGGACGTGTCCGGACGGGTGCTGGGACTGGCCGGATTCGGGCGCATCGCTCGCGCGACGGCGCGGCGCGCTCTCGGATTCGGTATGACGGTGCGGTTCTGCCCACGGCCCCCGTCCGACAGGCCCGTCGACGATGCGGAGCTCGACGAGTTCGGCGGTCGCGTCGAGCACGTCTCGTGGGACGAGTTGGTGGCGACGAGCGACTTCCTGTCCCTGCACGTTCCGCTGACCGAGGCGACGTACCACCTCGTCGATGCTCGGGTTCTCGGCGCGATGAAGACCTCCGCGATTCTGGTGAACACCGCGCGCGGGCCGGTGGTCGACGAGTCCGCGCTGGTGGAGGCGTTGCGCGACGGCGTGATCGCCGGTGCGGGGCTCGACGTCTACGAGGACGAACCAGCCGTTGCGCCCGGCCTGCCGGAGCTGGCAAACACCGTGCTGTTGCCGCACGTCGGGAGCGCGACGGTGTCGGTGCGGAGCGAGATGGCGCGTCTGTGCGCGGAGAACGCCGTCGCGATGGCCGCCGGCGAGCTGCCGCCCCACGCAGTCAATCCGGAGGCATGGGCGGACCTGTGAGAACTAGGTCGCGAGTGCGGAGTTGACCGCATTCTCCGTCCCGGTCGGATCGTCCACCGTCAGGACGAGTCGATCGAACCGTCCGGTGCCGTCGAGCTCGATCACGATGTTGCGCACCGGGTCCCCGACGTTCCAGAACACTTTCTCGCCGTCACGATGGAAGGTGCCGGCGTACTTTCCCGGTATCGAGAGGCCCGGAGCCCTGATGCCCCTGGGCTCACGCCGTACACCGGTGTCGACGGTGGCGCCCTTCACCTCGGACAGCGGAATGTCGAGTCGGCGCGTGAAGCTCCAGAGCTTGTCGAGGCCGCGTGGTTCGACGACCAGTCGGCCGTCGACGATGGTCACGGTGTTCATGCTGTGCCCTTTCTCTCGATGCAGGCGCGCGTGAGTATCGCGTCGCCCAGTGCCCGTGCGTCGATGTTCTCGGCAACCAACTTCTCGCGGATCTCCTGCCTCACCGAGGGATCGGAGGGGGCCAGATCCATGAGAGCGACGAGAAGCAGAGGCATCGTGGAGTGCGTCGAGCGCAGTGCGGTGAGGAACAGTCCGCGCTTGCTTCCGAACGCGTTGTAGAGGCTCGCCCGTCGGATGCCGACGGCGTCGAGGATCTGATCGACGGACGCGCCGGTGTAACCGTGACGGACGAACGTGTCGACGGCGGCCGCGAGCACAGTGTCCGTGTCGAACTCGCGCGGTCTCGGCATGCACCCATTCTAGACTGATCAGTCAATAATGGCGAGTGCCCGCACGGCATCGACGAACGCGTCCACGTCGCGCGCAGTGTGCGCGAACGACGTCACGAGACGCACGACCCCCGGCTCCCACCGGTCGTCGTAGAACGTGAATCCGCGGTCGTGCAGTGCCTGTGTCAGAGCAGCGGGGAAGCGGAAGTAGGACATGTTCGCCGACGCGTCGCCCACGACCTCGATGCCCCCGATCTGTCGGAGCCCGTCTCGGAGCCGCGCGGCCATCGCGTTGGCGTTCCGCGCATGACGCATCCAGAGGTCGTTCTCCAGGTACGCGACCAGTTGCGCGCTCTGGAACCGCATCTTGGACGTCAGCTGGCCACCGCGCTTGTGTCGGAACGCCAGTTCGGTGGACAACGAGGGATCGAACGACACGATGGCCTCGGCGGTCATCGTGCCGTTCTTCGTCGCGCCGAAGGACAGGATGTCCACGCCTGCTCGCCAGGTCATCTCGGCCGGCGTGCACTCGAGGGCCACGAGCGCGTTGGCGAACCGGGCGCCGTCCATGTGCACGCGGAGTCCGGCATCGTGCGCGATGGTCGACACCTCACGCACCTCGTCGAGGGTGTGGACGCTGCCCGTCTCGGTGACCTGCGTGAGGCTCACCACCGACGGCTGGACACTGTGGACGTCGCCGCGTCGTCGCACGACCGCGGCGCGCAGTGCGGTGGGATCCATCGTCGAACGTGGGCCGTCCACGAGGACGATCTTGGCGCCGTCGGTGAAGAACTCCGGAGCGCCGGCCTCGTCGTTGGTGATGTGGCCGTCGGGATGAGTGAGGATGCTGCCCCACGGCGGTGTACACGCGGCCAGCGCCAGTCCGTTGGCCGCCGAACCGGTTCCGACGACGAACACGTCGACGGGACGCTCGAAGACGTCGGCCATCAGCGTCGTGAGACGAGCGGACGTCGGATCGTTGCCGTACGGGGCTGCGAGCCCGGTCGATGCCTCCGCCATGGCCGCGAGGATCTCCGGGGCGGTGCCCGCGGCGTTGTCGCTGAGATATCCGGTGAGTGGGGCAGTGGTGCTCGTGGCCATACCCCCATGGTGGCAGAACCTCGACCGGCTACCGCAGCTCCGCCGCCAGCCGAGGGAGCAGCGCGAGGGGATTGGCGCGTTCCACCCGTGCCCGGCCGTCGCCGTCGAACACGTCGGACAGGCCGGGGGCCGGGTCGTCCGTGTCCGAGGCGGAGTAGGTAAGTCCGCTGAAGGGCCAGTCGGTTCCGAAGACGATGTGGTCGACGTCGGTCACCTCGAGCACCGATCGCAGCGACGACGCCGAGGCGGACAGTGCGGTGTCGTAGTGGAAGCGTCGCAGTGCACCCTCGAGGCCGAGCAGCGACACGGACGGGATCTGGTCCGGTGCGACGGCGCGGGGCGCATTCAGCCGCGTGGCGAGGTACGGCAGGCAACCACCCGCGTGAGCGAGGACGAAGCGGATGTTCGGATACCGGTCGAGGGTGCCGGCCGCGATCATCTCGACCGCGGTCCGTGTGGTCTCGAACGGAAACTCGAGGAGGAAGCTCGGAAGCGGCAGTGGGGGAGCCGAACCCGCGGGGAGCTCGCCGGGGTGCACGAAGACGAGGGCGGACCGCGCGTCGAGCAACGCCATGATCGGCTCGAAGCGTGGGTCACCGAGGTAGATGCCGTCGTACGACGACAGCAGTGCCACCCCGTCCATTCCCAGCACGTCCAGGCCGTACGCGATCTCGGCGAGGGACGCCGGCACGTCCGGAAGTGGCACGGTGACCAGGGAGCCGAAACGAGTGGGATGCAGTCGAACCTGGTCGGCCGCGTAGTCGTTGCAGGAGCGCGCGAGGCGCACCGCCTCGAGGCCGCGCACGAACCGCACTCCGGGGTCGGAGATCGAGAGCACCTGGGCCGCGATGCCGAACTCGTCCATGAACGCGAGAGCGGACTCCGGCGACCACGCGGGCAGCGGTAGGCCGCCCGGAACCAGAAGCCCGGCGCGCAGCACGGCCTCCCGATACATCGGCGGGATCATGTGCGCGTGTAGGTCCACTCGATACGCGCCTGTGGGAGCGGCCGAGGCCGTCGGTCCCGTGGCCGCGAGCAGTCCCGTGCCGAGCACGCCTCCGCCGATCAGAGTCTGCAGAGCCTGTCGTCGTGTCGCCATCGTCGTTCCCCCCGTGTGCGGAAGCCGTCCCCCCGGCTCCGCGGCAACGTAACAGGCGTCGGTGCCACTCCTGATGTTTTCATCGGAATTCGGGACCGGTCACGAGTCGACGTGGTCCTGCGTGTCGTCCAGTCGGCCGGCAGCTGCGCGTCGACGAAGGACCTCGCGGTGTCCGAACGTCGCACGGAGAATCTGCTCCCGGTCGGCCACGGTGCTGCCGGCGGCGCCCGCCACGGTGCCGAGTGATGCCGAGAGCCAGGCCAGGCGAACGTAATCGGAGAGGTTCGCCGCACGCCCGATCTGTTCGGACAGGAACGACGGAGAGATCACCACCGCGGCCGCCGCGCCGACCACCGCGAACAGGACCGCGTACATGACGGCCACCCCGAACACGACCGTACCGAGGGTGGCGAGGTTGTACATCGTGCGATCGAACCCACGCTCGCGTCGAGCGCGCCTCTCCCACAGTCCGTTCGGCACGATGAGCCATGTCGTCACGGCCACGAGGGCGGTGGCGGACACCGCTGACAGACGCACGATCGACATCGAGGCCGCCATCTGCCAGATGCTCGAGTAGAAGAGGCCGAACGCGGACGTCGCGGTCGCCGCGGCGAGTGCGCCGGACAACGTCGGCATCAACCGCCACGGGCGGTTGGTGCGGATCATGCCCGCGACCACTCGCGCTCGTCCCGCCAGGGCGGGCGCCACCAGGGCGTCGTGGCCGGAGACGGTGGACCAGTGCGCGAGACCCGTGGCGGGATCGGGCCTGTCGACACCGGTGGCGTCGCGTAGCGCTTCCAGCGCGGCCAGCGTGACGGCGCGCGCCCGCGGCGCGACTCGGTGGGTCCCGAACGACGGAACGTAGACGACCACCATCGACGGCCCGACGATCTCGGCGAGTACGGGGCGGGACCGCACGCGCCGCGGTATCTCGGACACGCACACGGTGAGGATGTCCTCGCTGCCCCCGGTATGGCCGAGCAGGGACGCCCAGGTGTCCAGGTCGGGGCTGCCACTCTGTACCGGTGGCAACGGGATCGCGACCTGGTCGACGGTGAGCACGTCGCCGTCGCGCGTGGCCGATCCGTCGAGATCGGCCGCGACGGAGTCGGCGACGGCGGCGGCGAAGCCGGGATCGGACGCGACTCTGACGACGGGCATCCTGGTCGGCTACCCGTCGTGCTCGATCGGAAACGGGCACCGGGGCCGCCGCGTTCCCGCCGAGTCGTCGCCCGCCCGATCACTCAGTCGTCGAGTTTGAAGCCGACCTTCAGCGTCACCTGGAAGTGCGCGACCGCGCCGTTCTCGATGTGTCCGCGGGTCTCGGTGACCTCGAACCAGTCGAGCTCCCGCAGTGTGCTGCTCGCGCGGGAGATGGCCTTGCGGATGGCGTCGTCGACACCCTCCGTCGAGGTTCCGACGATCTCGGTGACGCGGTAGACGTTGTCGCTCATGGTGTGCCCTTCACTCGGTGACAGTTCCCCGTCATCGTGCGTCCTCGGGTGTCGTCCGGTCCAGGGTTCCGATCATCGCGGTTCGACGCGGTCGAGCACCTGTGTCCGTTTCGGAAGTGGGTGGCTCGGGTAGAAGACGTGCGGCGGCAGCGGCGGCGCGTGCGTCGGCGTGGACGCCCGGTGAGGTTGAGACCACAGCCTGCCGATGGAACGGCCTTCCCGCACGGACCACGCGGGCGGGGAGGCCGTGTCCGTCTTCTATTCGGAGTCGGGCGGAGGTCGGATCTACTCAGTCCGAGACGGTGAGACCGTGCGCGTGTACGTAGGCGAGTGCCTGGACCGTGTCGATGCGGGCTCCGTCGAGCACGGCCGACGTCCAGAACGTGGCATCGGCGATGCTGCCCCGCAGATCCGCATCGTTCAACCGGAGCCCGGAGGTGCGGGCACCGCCGAAGTCGACACCGCGCAGCGTGGCCTTGCGGAGATCGGTCCCGACGAGGTTGGCGTCACGCAGGCGCGCCCCGGTGAGGTCGAGTCCGCGGAGGTCGAGACCGCCGAGCGAGGTGAGCATGAGATCGACCTCGTCGAAGACCGCGGGCGTGATGCGCGAGTCCGCGATGGCGGAACCGAGAAACGATGTGCTGCGGAAGGTGCTGTGCCACAACCGGCTCCGCCGGAACTCGCAGTTGCGGAAGGCCGACCCGACGTGCGTCGAGTCCGTCAGATCCACGCCGGAGAAGTCGCAGTCGGTGAAGACGACACCGTGGGTGGTCAGACCGCCGAGGTCCGCGTCGATGAAGCTGCAGGACGTGTACGAACGCCTGTCCCACCGCTGGCCGTGTGCGTCGATCTCGTTGTAGTTCTCGTCCTCGAACGACCGGTCGGCGAATTCGTCCTCCACACGGGGGACTCTAGCGGGAAGGCCGGAGGCCGGTCGGGGTGTGGCGGGAAGGCCGGAGGCCGGTCGGGGTGTGGCGGGAAGGCCGGAGGCCGGTCGGGGTGTGGCGGGAAGGCCGGGGTCGGTCGGAATGCAGGCGGTCAGGCGGTCAGGCGGTCGGGCGGGCGGTGGGGCCCATCCGCGGCACGCTGGCGGGGAGCACGGCGTCGACGAGAGCCGCCGCTCGCGGGTCCACGTCGGCGTCGGTCCGGGCGATGAACGTCGTGGTGCTGGTGCACACGTCCTCGCCGTGCGACGTCAGATGGTTCTGGACCACCAGGATGTCGTTGCCCGCGAACTGGCGGATCGACAGCACCTGGAGAGTGGACACCAGCTGATCTCCCTGCATGACCGGGCGATGCAGAACGAAGCTCTGATCGGTCTGCATGACTGCCGTGATCTCGTACTCCACGAGGATGTGCGCGAAGAGATAGTCGATGGCGATGGATCCGACGACGCTCACGAAGGTCGCGGGCGCGACGAGTCCCTCGTATCCCAACTCGGCCGCAGCGGCCTCCTTGTGGTGCGCCGGATGTTCGTTCTGGATGGCGCGGGAGAGTTCGCGGATCTTCTCGCGGCCGACCTCGTAGTAGTCGGGGATGACGTAGGCGTGTCCGACCAGGCGGGAGCTGCGTTCGAACCGGTGATCGGGCTCGTGCGGAACGAGCGGGCGAGTCTCGTGAGCACCTGTCACGGAGTCGTCGGTCACCGAATTGCTGGTCACGTGGAGCCTTCCCCTGGGACGCGCCCACCCCCATCGGCACACGCGTATGTGAACAAATCCTACTTCGCGTGTGAATATCCACAAATGCGGCAGTCGAACCCCGTCGGTCGGGTGCGCGGGTGCGTGGTCGCCGCCGGCGTGCACGGGTTTCATGAGGTGCACACCCTGTGCCGTCTGCCGGCAGGGGTGTGGCGCGCTGAGTGGGGTGTGGGCGCGAGATCGGTCAGGGAACCTGAGTCGGTCGCATTCAGGTCAGGTGTCGGACCGGCCGCGCCGACTGTCGAGGTAGGCCCTCGCCCTGAGGGACCGCAACCATTCCGGACCGGGCCGGACACTGTCGGGAGTGCGCCGGATCGGGTCGAACGACAGGTCGCCACCGGACTGGTCGACCGAGCCGAGCGTCAGTTCGGCCAACGGGACGTACGCCCCGGTGCCCTCGGCCTGCTCGAACTCGAAGACCAGCGGACGCGCACGCACGGCGTCGACGATGGAGTCCAGGGTGGGCAGCGGCGGCGCGGCGACGGCCCGCGCGCGGACCCACCACTGACCACCCTCGAACTGCAGCGGCATCAGCGTCGAGAAGGAGGCCGTCTCGAACGCGAGCACCGGGAGCGGAACGCACCGCGTCACGACGTCCCGCCCGGCGCTGACAAGGAGGATGTCCCAGGCACCGTCGGCCCGGTCGGTCTGCGGAAGACGCAACGCGAGACCCGCGACGTCGGGAACTCGTCGGGGCAGCCCGAGCGCGGTGGACAGGCGCACCGTCACCTCGCACGTGCCCACAGGCAGTCCGGCGTCGCCCTCGGCGGTACGGCGCAGTGTGCCCGTCAGAACCTTCCCGTGGGGATGGAACAGCTTGGCGTGGCGCAGCGCCGACCCCAACCCGAACGGCAGGGCGAGCGCGCGCACGGGCATCGACGTCTCGTTCACGCTCGGGGATTGCCCGGTGTGTGACGTGAGGAAACGTCGCCGCTCAGGCTCCGTCGTGGGCCTTCTGCAGGTCGGCGACCACGATCTTCGACATCGACAGCATGGCCTGCACGACGCGCTGGGACGCCGCCGGATCCGGGGTGCTCATCAACTGCATCAGCTGGACCGGGACGATCTGCCAGGAGACCCCGAACTTGTCCTTGCACCAGGCGCACCGGCCCTCGGATCCACCGTCGGACGTGAGCGCGTTCCAGTAGCGGTCGACCTCTTCCTGCCCGTCGCAGCTGACAGCCATGGAGATGGCCTCGGTGAACGGGAACTGTGGTCCCCCGTTCAGGGCGTTGAATCGCTGACCGAAGAGCTCGAAGTCGACCATCATCGCGCGGCCCGGGGCGCCGGGTCCACCGTCGCCGTAGCGGCTGACGTTCAGTATCGCTCCCGTGCCGAACGTCGAGAGGTAGAACTCCGCGGCCTCCTCGGCCCGGTCGTCGAACCACAGTGTGGGGGTGATCTTCTGCATCGTGAGGTCCTTCGTCTTCGGATGGCGGAGCGAACTCGACCCGTCAGCCGTGTCGACTCCGGCCGACGGCGAAAGTCATCGCGCGATGCCGGCGGTCAGCAGTGTGGCCAGCTCCCGGTAGGCGGCGGCGTCGTCCAGACCCGTGCGACGGGCGAGGGCACGGCTCTGGATCGAGACCATCACGGACGCGGCGACGTCGGCGACGAACGCGGCGTGGACGTCCCGCACGTCGCCGGCGCGGACCCCGTCGTCGATGATGCCGCGGACTCGCTCGGCCGCGATGGCGGTGTTGCGTTCGTAGACGAGCCTCGACGGCTCGAAGTCGGCGAGGTCGGTCATGAACCGTTCCGACGCCGGCGCGAGTGCTTCACCGACCGCGCCCAGATACGCCGCGAGGCGCTCGCGGGTGCCCGTCGCGGCGTCGGAGGCCGCGTCCACGCTGACCGCTGCCGAGGTGAAGAAGTGCACCGCGGCGGAGCGGACGAGGTCGTCCTTGCTCGCGGCGAGGGTGTACAGCGTGCTCTTCGAGCACCGAAGGCGGGCGGCGATGCCGTCGAGAGTGAGGTGCGCGAAGCCTTCGGCCAGGAACAGGGCCACTACGGAATCGAAGAGCTGCGCGCGCCGCGCCGTCGCGTGAGCTGCTGTCATGGTGAGCGACAGTACTGCAGAACGCCATGCAGTACTGTCGTAGTACTGAGGGGCCCGCTGCAGTACTGGTGCCGCCTCATCCGATCCGCGACCGAGACGAGGACCCATGGCTGTCGAACGACTGCTGCCGAACGACGACGCACGTGACCTTCTCCAGTTGACCCGCGACATCGCGGACAAGGTCCTCGACCCCATCGTCGACGAACACGAGAAGGCCGAGACCTATCCCGACGGCGTCTTCGCCACGCTCGGCGAGGCGGGGCTGCTCAGCCTGCCGTATCCGGAGGAGTGGGGCGGCGGCGGTCAGTCCTACGAGGTCTATCTGCAGGTGCTCGAGGAACTGGCGTCGCGCTGGGCCGCGGTGGCCGTCGCCGTGAGCGTGCACGGGCTCTCGTGCCACCCGCTGATGTCCTTCGGGTCGGAGGACCAGAAGTCGCGGTGGCTGCCGGACATGCTCGGTGGGCGCACGATCGGCGCCTACAGCCTCTCGGAGCCACAGGCCGGCAGCGACGCGGCCGCCCTCTCCTGCAAGGCCGTGGCCGGTCCGGACGGGTACACCGTCACCGGGTCGAAGGCCTGGATCACGCACGGCGGCAAGGCGGACTTCTACACGCTCTTCGCGCGCACCGGCGAGGGCTCGCGGGGCATCTCCTGCTTCCTCGTGCCCGCCGACCTCGAGGGGCTCTCCTTCGGAGCTCCGGAGGAGAAGATGGGGCTGCACGCGATACCCACGACGGCCGCCCACTACGACGGCGCGGTGCTGTCGGCCGATCGCCGCATCGGCGAGGAGGGGCAGGGGCTCGGCATCGCGTTCAGTGCCCTCGACGCCGGGAGGCTGGGCATCGCCGCCGTCGCCGTCGGCATCGCCCAGGCCGCGCTCGACGATGCCGTGGCCTATGCGCAGGAGCGAACGACGTTCGGCCGCAAGATCATCGATCATCAAGGGCTCGGGTTCGTGCTGGCCGACATGGCAGCGGCCGTGGACTCGGCCCGAGCGACGTACATCGACGCGGCACGCCGAAAGGATGCCGGACTGCCGTTCTCACGTCAGGCCTCCGTGGCCAAGCTCGTGGCGACGGACGCGGCGATGAAGGTGACGACCGACGGCGTGCAGGTGTTCGGAGGCTACGGGTACACCCGAGACTTCCGGGTCGAGCGGTACATGCGCGACGCCAAGATCACGCAGATCTTCGAGGGCACCAACCAGATCCAGCGTCTGGTGATCAGCCGGTCGCTGGCCTGACCCCCGTGCGCACTATGCGCATCCAGCGGTACGCACAGGGCGCACGGGGCGATAGCCTCCCGCTATGAGCTCGTTCACCGGAATCCCGGAGGCCGCCCTCGATTTCTACGAGGATCTCGAGGTCGACAACAGCAAGACCTGGTGGGCCGAACACAAGCACGTCTACGACGAATCGGTCCGCGCGCCCATGACCGCGCTCACGGAGGTACTGGCCGAGGAGTTCGGAACGGCCAAGCTCTTCCGGCCGCACCGCGACGTCCGCTTCTCCAAGGACAAGGTGCCGTACAAGACGCACCAGGGTGCCTACGTGCAGGTGGCCCCGTCCACGGGGTGGTACGTGCAGGTCGACGCCTCCGGCCTCATGGTCGCCGGCGGGTTCTACGCGTCCACGTCCGACTCCATCGCCCAGTTCCGCGCCGTCGTCGACGACGAGGTCCGCGGGTCGGAGCTCGCGCGAATCGTGGCCGATCTCGAGAGCCGCGGCTACGACCGCGGCGGTGACCGGCTGAAGACCTCGCCGCGCGGCTACGACGCGGATCATCCCCGCATCGATCTGCTGCGCCACAAGTCCCTGACGGCAGGACGGTCCTTCGGCTGCCCGCCGTGGCTCGACACACCGGAGTGCGCCGATCACATCCGTGCCGCCTGGCGTGATCTCACACCACTTCTCGAATGGTGCCGTCAGGTACTGGCCTGACGTGCCAGCACGGCCAACTGGAGTTCCATCAGCAGTCGCGCAGCGGGATCCGACAGGTCCGTCCCGGTGATCTCCTCGGCCCGTCGGACCCGATAGCGCAACGTGTTCGGGTGCACGTGCAGGTCGGCCGCGGCCCGGCGCACATCGGACGGGTGCCGCAGATACGTCGCGATGCTCTCGCGTAGCGACGAGGACGTGCGTGCGTCGTACTCGACGAGCGCCGCCATGCGCGGATCGTGCAGCGAGGGGTGCGCGAGGAGCAGATCGACGATCTCACCGAGCAGCACGGACGTCCGCGAATCGGCGAGTGTGGTCACCCTGTCGTCTGCTCCGGCGGTCCCGTCCAGGACGCGATCGACCTCGCGGCGAGCGGCGGCGACCTCGGACAGGGCGGCCACCGGCGATGCCACCGCGGCCCGCAACCGGATCCCCGTGCGTCCCTCGATGCCCTCGAGCAACCGGCGAGTCCACGACGGCACCGAGGCCTCCGCGCGGGTCCGTGGAACGAGGACGTAGATGCGGTCGCCGAGAGTGGTGACCAGGGACAGTCGGTGAAAGGAACTGGCGTGCAGTCGGATCGCGCCGGACAGATCGGCCATCGTGGCCGACGAGGGGGCATCGGGCGCGGCGCCGTCCACCGCCGCGAGACCGATCACCGCCGCCGGCCCGTCCGTCGGGATGGACAGCGCCGCGGCGAGTGAGGGCACGTCGACCCCACCGCCACGAGCGCCGAGCAGTCGCTGGATCTGCACCGCCTCGTTAGTGGGTGCCTCGAGGATGCGCGTGATCAACCGTGCCGCCACCGCGGCCGCGCCCTGCAGCACGCTCGGAGCATCGTCGGTGAGCCGGCGACGACCTTCCTGGATCCACAGCGTGCCGACCAGTCGTGGTGTGCCCGAACCATCCTGGGTGGCAGTCGTTCTGATGCCGGCGACCAGTCGCCGTCGGATACCCAGATCGGAGTGCGCCGGCACCTCGACGACCTCGTCGGAACGGCGGACCGCGTCGTAGACACCCCACTGCTCGAGTCGCCGGAGATACTCCGCGGGGCCTTCTCGTCCGAGAATGGACAGGGTCCGCAGCTCGTCCGCCTGATCGTCCGACGCCGAGTACGCCAACACGTGCGACCGCTGGTCCTCGATGCTCACCATCCCGCGCGTGAGCACCGCGACGGTGTGCGCCAGCCCGAAAAGATCGGTGTCCGCGCCCACCAGTCCCGCCAGTTCGGACGGTTCCGCGGACGACGGTGGAGGTGTGGTGATCGACGGCGAGGAATGGTCGAGCACGCCGCGCACCATCGACAGGAGGCGGTCCCAGCGGGTCTGCGTGTGCACCGCGACGAGAGCGACGCCGGCCGTGCGAGCCGCGTGCTGCATCAGCGAGGACGAGGCGGCGATCTTCGACATCACCGCGGTGGGTCGAAGGTCGCTGCTCCGCGTCGCCAGGTCGTCGAACCACGCAACGGCGTCCGCTTCCCGCACACCCGCCAGCAGATAGAGGTCCGCCGCGGCGGCGGTCGTGTAGAGCTCGGCGGCCAGATCGTCGGCGTCGACGAGCGTCACCGACCCGATCGGCACGTCCGACCCTGCCGGTGCCACGAGCACCTCGACGAAGGCGGAGTGCAGCGCACGCACGATCGAGTCGAGGGTCGACGAGGTGCGGGTCATGCCGTGCACTCTAAATGTCCTTCGTCCGATCGGACAGGGGTCGGTGTGTTTCTTTGGACGCTGGGCCGAATATCGAGGATGCCGCGTCCGCTTGGCTGAAACCCACCGACCCGGCACGAAGACCCGACACCGAGGACCGACATGGACGCCGTCACCGCAGTACCCACCCCCCTGAACGAGCCGGTGCACACGTACGCACCCGGCAGCGCCGAGCGAGCGCGGCTCACGCACCATCTGGAACGACTCGCCGCCACGCCCACCGAGATCACCCAGGTCATCGGCGGAAACCACCGCGACGCGACGGGCTCACGCGAGAACGTCGTGCAACCGCACCGGCACGCGTCCGTCATCGGATCGTTCGCGAATGCCACCCACCAGGACGTGCGCGACGCCATCGACGCGGCGACCGCCGCCGCACCTGCGTGGCGATCGCTGCCCTTCGACGAGCGCGCCGCAGTCTTCCTCCGCGCCGCCGATCTCCTCGCCGGGCCGTGGCGCGAGACCATCGCGGCTGCCACCATGCTGGGGCAGTCGAAGAGCGCGTACCACCAGGCCGAGATCGACGCACCCTGCGAGCTGATCGACTTCTGGCGCTTCAACGTCTCGTTCGCCCGACAGATCATGGCCGAACAACCGATCTCCGCGCCCGGCGTCTGGAACCGCGTCGAATACCGCCCCCTCGAGGGCTTCGTCTACGCCATCACCCCGTTCAACTTCACCGCCATCGCGGGAAACCTCCCCACGGCGCCGGCGCTCGTGGGCAACACCGTGCTGTGGAAGCCGTCGCCCACCCAGGCCGTCGCCGCGTACCTGACGATGCAGCTTCTCGAGGCCGCCGGACTGCCCCCCGGCGTCATCAACCTCGTGCTCGGTGACGGACCCCTCGTCTCCGAGGTCGCACTCGCCGATCGTCGTCTCGCCGGCATCCACTTCACCGGCTCCACACCGACGTTCCAGCGGCTGTGGCGCGAGGTGGGCGAGAACATCGCCGGCTACGACACCTACCCGCGACTGGTCGGTGAGACCGGTGGCAAGGACTTCGTCGTCGCCCACAGTTCCGCCGACCCGGACGTGCTCACCACGGCGCTGATCCGCGGTGCCTTCGACTTCCAGGGTCAGAAGTGCTCCGCGGCGTCGAGGGCCTTCGTGCCGTCGTCGGTGTGGAAGAGGATGGGGGACAAGCTCGTCGACACCGCGTCGTCGCTGCGTTACGGCGACGTCACCGATCTGTCGAACTTCGGTGGGGCGGTCATCGACCGGAAGGCCTTCGACCGCAACGCGGCTGCACTCGAGCGCGCGAAGTCCACCCCGGGCATCACCATCGCCGCCGGCGGCACCTGCGACGATTCCGTCGGCTACTTCGTGGACCCGACGATCCTGCTCGGTGACGACGCGGGCGACGAGGCGTTCCACACCGAGTACTTCGGCCCGATCCTCGCCGTGCACGTCTACGACGACTCGAAGCCCGGTGCGTTCGAGAACACGCTCGCCATGGTCGACAGCGGGTCGAAGTACGCCCTGACCGGATCGATCATCGCCGACGATCGCGCCGCCGTCACGCAGGCCACCGAGGCCCTGCGCTTCGCCGCCGGCAACTTCTACGTCAACGACAAGCCGACCGGCGCCGTCGTCGGACAGCAGCCGTTCGGCGGTGCTCGCGCGTCGGGCACCAACGACAAGGCCGGATCACCGCAGAACCTGCTCCGGTGGGCCTCCGCGCGCACCATCAAGGAGACTTTCGTGCCGGCCGTGGACCACACCTACCCTCACCAGGGAATCTGACCGATGGCCACCAACCCGCTCCGCCCCGTCCTGCTCGCCGCCGGGCGATCGCGCCGCCTCGAACGCGTCGTCGCGCGGTCCGTCCTGACCAGGTCGCTCGTCGAACGCTTCATCGCCGGGAGCACCGAACCGGAGGTGGTCGGTGCCGTCGCCGACCTGCTCGGGTCCGGCCGCTTCGTCAGCGTCGATCACCTGGGTGAGGACACCACCGACGCGGCGCAGGCCACCGCGACCGTCGACGCGTATCTGTCCCTACTGCAGGCATACTCACGCCTCCACACCCCACAGCCTCCGGCTTCCCCGTCCACTTCCGGCCGGCCTCCGGCCTTCCCGTCCAATTCCGGCCGGCCTCCGGCCTTCCCGCCCACCTCCGGCCGGCCTCCGGCCTTCCCGCTGGAGATCTCGCTGAAGCTCTCGGCGCTCGGACAGTCGCTCCCCGACGACGGCCACGCCGCGGCCCTCGCCAACGCCCACAAGGTGTGCGCCGCCGCGGACGCCGCGGGAGTGTGGGTCACCGTCGACGCCGAGGACCACACCACCACCGACTCGACTCTCGCGATCGTGCGGGAGCTCCGCAAGGACTTCCCGACTCTAGGCACCGTCCTGCAGGCGTACCTGCACCGCACCGAACAGGACTGCCGCGAGCTCTCCGGTCCCGGATCGCGAATCCGGTTGTGCAAGGGCGCATATCGCGAACCGGCCAGTGTGGCCTTCCAGAAGAAGGCGGACGTGGACGCCTCGTACGAGCGGTGCCTGCGGGTGCTCATGGAGGGGGAGGGCTACCCCATGGTGGCGTCCCACGATCCCCGCATGATCGAGGCGGCGCGACGAGACGCGGCCGAACTGGGACGTGGACCGGACGACATGGAGTACCAGATGCTCTACGGCATCCGCGACGGTGAGCAGACACGCCTGGTGTCGGAGGGGTACCGCGTCCGCGTGTACGTGCCCTTCGGTACGCAATGGTACGGATACTTCATGCGGCGGTTGGCGGAGCGTCCGGCGAACCTGACGTTCTTCCTCCGGTCACTGCTGACCCGCTCCTGACCCCTCGCCGCGCGCGCGATTCGCGCGTCCGTCGAAACTCCCGTCCCGGCACCCCTCGCCGAGGGCGGGAGTGAAGACGGTGTCACCGCAGGTGCGGCAGTGGTGCGTGCGATGGTGACCGATGCCGCACGAGCACGACCTGGCTCCCACGAGAACCGTACGCGCTTGCAGCACATGACCGTTACCGCAGGTGGCCGGTGCCTCCTCGTGCCAGACCCCGTTCATCAGGTGCAGTCGGCGCCGACGGTTCATCACGGACGTCTCCTCGGGAATCACACGTCACGAGGGAAGGTCTGACGTCGGGTGGTGCAGTGACACCCACCCTACACGGGTGTCGAACACATGTTCGACTCCGGTGGATCCGATCCGGGACGGATCAGACGAGCGCGACGCGCGCCACGGCGCCCGAGGTGGGGAACGGTGATCCGCCCGCGGGTTCCACGGTCACCGACAGTGCGGTGGCGCCGTCGACGGGCACGGATGCCGGCTGGGAGAGGTCGTCGGCATCCATCGTCCCGACGGACACGGGCGAGCCCTCGATGAGCCAGACCTGGTAGACCGACCCGGCGGGAGGTGCTGCGACACCCGTCATGCGGAGCACGGCGCGCTCGTCACCGGGGGTGTACTGCACGCTCATGGTGCCGCCTCCGGCCACCGGGGATTCGAGCGGTGCCGCGACGGTCGCGGTGGGAGCCGACGGAGTCGCGCTCTGCTGCACGGCCACCGCCCCGCCCACACCGACGACCACCGCAGCGGCAGCCGCCATCGCGGCAATGCGCCATCCGCGTCGGCGGCTGGGACGAAGGGGGAGGACTGTCGCGCCGTCGGGGTCGACCTGCGCCGTGTCCTCCACGGCCCCCAGGATGCGGACCCGGAGATCGGCGGGGGCGGGAGTGCGTGTCGCGTCCGACGTCACGGCCATCGTCTCGCGGACGTCACGCACGATCGCGTCGAACCTCCGCCTGGTGTGGGCGTCCGTGTCGTCGAGGCGAGTCATGGTCTCGTACTGCTCCGAGGCTGCCATGGCGTCGAGGGCACACAGGTACGCGAGCTCGAGAAGGTCCCGATCCGGCAGCTGCACGGGTCGTTCGGGCGAACCGTGATCGCTCATCTCGGGCTGCCTCCATGCGTGTGGTCGGTGGGTCAGTAAGAGTGGGCGAAAAGTACCCCCGTCACATCCACGGCCGTGCTCTCCTGGCTGATACACCGGGTATTCGGTGCGCTCGCCGCACCGGATGGGCGGAGGGCGTCAGCTCGGTCCGCCCTCGTCGACCAGTCGCGGCCGCAGGTGCTCGAAGATCAGTGTGGTCTCGGTCGCGGCCACCGACGGATGAGCACTGAGGTTCTGGACGACGAAGTCCCTCAGGTGCGCAGAGTCCGTCATCGCGACGTGGATCAGGTAGTCGTCGGCACCGGCGATGAAGTAGACGTCGAGCACCTCGGGGAACGTCGTGAAGGACTCCGCGAACTCGCCCAGGTGGCGCCGGGCACCCGCCAGCAGCCGCACCGCGATCATGGCCTGCAGGCCCTGCCCCAGTGCCGCCGGATCGATGTCGGCGTGGAAACCGCGGACGACCCCGCGCTCGACCAGTGAACGGACGCGTCCCAGACACGTCGACGGGGCGATCCCGGCGCGGGCGGCCAGGGTGTTGTTGGGGATGCGGGCGTCGTTCGCCAGTTCACGCAGGATGACGCGATCGATGCGGTCCAGAGATGCCGCCCGAAGATTGTTCGGTCGCACCGGGGCGGACAGACCTGTGTTCGACGATTCGATGTCTATGAGGCCAGTCTACGAAATTATCGTCACTTCGATTGCGGCTCGGTCGAACGAAGTTCACGATTATCGGACATGACGAGTCATCCGGTAGAGGCGAAGGGCGCACCATGAGAATCGGCATACCTCGGGAACTGAAGAATCACGAGTACCGGGTGGCGGCGAGCCCGGCGGGAGTGCACGACATGGTCGTGCACGGTCATCGCGTCGTCGTCGAGACCGAGGCGGGCGCGGGATCGTCGTTCTCGGACAACGACTTCAAGGCTGCCGGCGCGGAGATCTCGAACTCGGCCGACGAGGTGTGGGCGCGGGCCGAGTTGCTGCTCAAGGTGAAGGAGCCGATCGAGGCCGAATACCACCGGCTGCGGTCGGGCCAGGTCCTGTTCACCTATCTCCATCTCGCCGCGTCGGCCGCATGCACCGATGCCCTCGTCGCGTCCGGCACCACGGCGATCGCCTACGAGACGGTGACCGGCGCGGGCGGCAGTCTGCCGTTGCTCGCACCGATGAGCGAGGTCGCCGGCCGGCTCGCGACCCAGGCCGGGGCGTATCACCTGATGGCGCAGACGGGCGGCCGCGGCGTGCTGATGGGCGGCGTTCCGGGAGTGAGTCCGGCCAAGGTGGTGGTGATCGGCGGTGGGGTGTCGGGATCCAACGCCGTGGCGATGGCACACGGGCTCGGTGCGGACGTGACGGTGTTCGACCTCGACATCGCCAAGCTGCGAACCATCGACGCGCAGTACCGCGGCCAGGTCAAGACCGTGGTGTCGAACAGGTGGGAGCTCGAGCAGGCCGTCGTGGCCGCCGACCTCGTCATCGGGGCGGTCCTCGTCCCGGGTGCCAAGGCCCCGACGGTGGTGTCCAACGCACTGGTCGCACGGATGAAGGCGGGGTCCGTGCTCGTCGACATCGCCATCGATCAGGGCGGGTGTTTCGAGGACTCGCGTCCCACCACGCACGACGATCCCACCTTCCCGGTGCACGATTCGATCTTTTACTGCGTGGCCAACATGCCGGGCTCGGTTCCCCGCACGTCGACGCAGGCGCTGACCAACGCGACGCTCCCGTTCGTTCTCGCTCTCGCCGACCAGGGCTGGGAGCAGGCGTGCGCCACCGTTCCCGGGCTCGCAGACGGTCTCAGCGTGCACGCCGGCAACCTGCTGTCGGACACCGTGAGAACGGCGCTGGGTCGCTAGAGTCGGCCGGTATGACTGTCATCGAGGTCGACACCGGAACAGATCGCATCGAGGCGACACTCGAGATCCCCTCAGGGGAGGGGCCCTGGCCCGCCGTCGTGATCGTGCACGACGTGTTCGGCATGACCGACGACATCAGGTCCATCGCCCGGCGCTTCGCCGACCAGGGCTACGTCGCGTTGGTGCCGGATCTCTACGCCCGCGGTGGTCGCGCCAAGTGTGTGACAGGAGTGTTCCGGTCGCTTCTCGCGCGCTCGGGCCGGGCGGTGGACGACCTGCTGGCGTGCCGCGACACCCTCACCGCGCGCGCCGACACCACCGGCGCGGTGGGCATCGTCGGGTTCTGCATGGGTGGAGGTTTCGCTCTGGCGCTGGCGCCCCGGGGGTTCGAGGCGAGCGCGCCGTTCTACGGCATCCTGCCCCGTCACATCGAGTCGGCCCTCGAGGGCACGTGCCCGATGGTCGCGAGTTTCGGCAAGCGCGATCCGATGCTGCCGGGCGCGGGCCCGAAGCTCGAGAAGGTGTTGCAGGACAAGGGCGTTGCCCACGACGTCGTGACCTATCCCGGTGCCGGCCACAGTTTCGCGAACGACTTCGGATCGGGTCCGGGTGCACTGGTCATGCGCGTCACCGGATTCGGCTATCAGCACGAGCAGGCCGAGGACGCCTTCGCTCGGGTCTTCACCTTCTTCGGCGAGCACGTCCGGTCGCGCTGACGCCCACGAGGCTCAGCGGCCGACGGCCGGACCCTGCAGCGCCCCGCGCACCTCGCCCGTCTTGGGCTCGACCGCGCCGCGACTCTTGACCCAGCGGCTCGGCAGCTTGCCCACCAGCTCGCCGAGCGGGTTCACCGCAGCGGCGAGGACGTCCACGGTGTCCTGCAGAATCTCCACGCTGACGCTCATGCGCTCGAGGTTGGGCGCCAGCGAACTCAGCGACTCGGCGACGGTCACGAGCTGATCCAGCGGACCGTTGCGTGCCGTCAGCCGCTGGATCGCGCCTTCCTCACCGAGCAGCGTCTCGACGAGCCCGCCCTTGGCGAGGGCGTTGTCGATGACCCCGTTCTCACGGGTCAGCGCCTCGATCACGCCGCCCTCCTTGGTCAGGAGTTCGACAGGGCCGTCCTTCGCGGTGAGGCGCTCTATGGGTCCGTCGACGGCCGTGAGTCGATCGAGCAGACCGCCCTCGGCGAGGAGGCGATCCAGCGCACCGTCCTCCGCGAGGACTCGGGTGAGGGGGCCGTCGTCCGCCAGGATGCGTTCGAGAGGACCGCCGGGCTCGAGCAGTCGATCGAGGGTGCCGCCCTTGCTCGTCAACCTGTCGACGGCGCCACCGGGCTCGAGCAGTCGGTCCAGCGGGCCACCGGGCCGCAGCGCGTGACCCAGTGCGCGGTCGTCGGAGGTGAGCTCGGCCAACTGTCCGAGAAGCTGCAGCGGGCCGCTCCGAGGATTGGCCAGGGTGATGGCGTCGAGTGACCCGGAAGCGCCTGCGGCCAGCGCCATCCGGGTGGTCGCGACGGCCGACTCGGCCACCCCGACCGCCGACTCGGCGACGGCCAATCCGACACGCACCGGCAGTGTGACCGCGGACACCCAGTTCATGGGGTCACTCTAACCCGCGGCGGGAAGGCCGGAGGCTGGTCGGGACGGCCGGGACGGCCGGGGGCGCGGTCAGTGGGCGAGCTTGAGTCCGATGACGCACCCGACGAGCCCTGCGATGAGGGCGATGCGGATCGGCGTCGCGGACTCGGTGCCGGACACCATCGCGTAGACGACGGTGAGCGAGGCGCCGATGCCCACCCACACCGCGTAGGCGGTGCCGGTCGGGATGGTCCGCATGGCGAAGGCGAGACCGCCCATGCTGACGACGAGCGCCGTACCGAAGACGATGGTGGCGACGGGCTTCGTGAAGCCCTCGGACTTGCCGAGTGCGGTGGCCCAGACGGCCTCGAACACGCCCGACAACACCAGAATGATCCATGCCATGAGTAGTCGACTCTCCTGGCACCGTCTTGTCGCTGGCCGGGTACGGTGCGCTCGTCCGGGTCTGTGTCGCAGTCTGTCCTCCACGGTAGCAAAGCGGACACGACGCCGGATCGGGGCTCACAGGAACCTCACAGCGACACCCCGGGCAGGAACCAGCAACGCCGGACACCATGGCACTCGTGAGCGAGAATTCCGTCATGACGACTCCCCGACCGCAGACCACCGCCGAGGCGAAGGTACTGGTGGTCGACGACGAGCCGACCATCGTCGAACTGCTGTCGGTCAGTCTGAAGTTCCAGGGTTTCGAGGTCCGCACGGCGCTGGGTGGGCCCGCGGCTCTGGACGTCGCCCGGACCTTCCGGCCGGACGCGTTGATCCTGGACGTGATGATGCCCGACATGGACGGCTTCGGGCTGCTCCGCCGACTGCGCGCCGACGGTATCGACGCGCCCGCACTGTTCCTCACGGCACGGGACTCGGTGGAGGACAAGGTGACCGGTCTGACCATGGGTGCGGACGACTACGTCACCAAGCCGTTCAGCCTCGAGGAGGTGGTGGCGCGCCTGCGCGTGATCCTGCGCCGGTCGGTGCGCGGTCCGGAGGCGCAGCCGTCACGCCTGACGTTCGCCGACATCGAGCTCGACGACGACACCCACGAGGTGTGGAAGGCGGGCGAACCCGTCTCGTTGTCCCCGACGGAGTTCACGCTCCTGCGCTACCTCATGGTCAATTCCGGGACGGTGCTGTCCAAGCCCCGGATCCTGGACCACGTGTGGCACTACGACTTCGGGGGTGAGGTCGGTGTCGTGGAGTCCTATGTGTCGTACCTGCGCAGGAAGGTCGACACGACGGAACCCCGGCTGATCCACACACTGCGAGGCGTCGGCTACGTCCTGCGGGAACCGCGACGGTGAAGCGGCACCTACGCGCCGTCCCGCTCCGCGTCACCCTGGTGTCGGTGCTGCTGCTTCTCGTCGCCCTCGGTCTCGTCGGTTCGGGTGTGGCCGTGACCTCGGCACTGCAGAACACGCTGACCCAACGTGTCGACGAACAGCTCATGGAGGCGGCGTCCGGCTGGGCCAGGCCTCGTGGGGAGCGGTTCCTCGGACCTCCCCCGGAGGAGGCGAACCCACAGCGTCCGCCCACGGCGTTCTACGTCCGCTCGGTGGCGGCGGACGGCACCGTGCGTACTCCCGTGAACGATGTCGGGGACGATCAGCCGGATCTGACCGGCGTCCTGACCGCCACGCCGACCACTGTCGGATCGGTCGGCGATCCCGACGAGTCGTGGCGCACGGTGACCGTCTCGAACGGGGACGGCCAGACGACGGTCGCGATTCCGCTGGCGGGCAACGAGGCCATCGTCTCCAGGCTCGTGACTCTGCAACTGTCCATCGGTCTCGCAGTGCTGGCTGTGCTGGGTGTCGCCGCGTACTTCCTGGTACGCCGGAGCCTGCGGCCGCTGCAGGAGGTGGAGGTGACGGCCGCGGCCATCGCGTCCGGGGATCTGCATCGACGCGTTCCCGAGCGGAACGAACGCACCGAGGTGGGGCGATTGTCCGCGGCACTCAACGGAATGCTCGCCCAGATCCAGCACGCCTTCGCTGCGACGGAGGCGTCCGAGAACGCGGCGCGCGAGTCCGAGAACGCGGCACGTGCGTCGGAGGACCGGATGCGCCGTTTCGTGGCCGACGCCTCCCACGAGCTCCGGACCCCGCTGACGACGATCCGCGGCTTCGCCGAGCTCTACCGGCAGGGGGCCATGACCGACACCGAGTTGCTGATGACCCGTATCGGGGGAGAGTCGGCGCGGATGGGTCTGCTCGTCGAAGATCTGCTGATGTTGGCGCGGCTGGACGCCCAGCGTCCGCTCGATCGGAGCCCCGTGGACCTCCTCGTGATCGCAGCGGACGCGGTGCACGATGCGGCCGCCACGGCTCCGGAACGAGCCGTGAGTCTGCAGGTGCTCGAGGGCAGCGGCGTGCCGGAGGTGCTGGGGGACGATGCGCGTCTGCGCCAGGTTCTCGGCAACCTGGTGGGCAACGCGCTCCGGCACACCCCGCCGACGGCGTCGATCACCGTGGCGGTCGGAACCGTCCGTGAGACAGCTGTTCTGGAGGTTCGTGACACCGGGCCGGGACTCACCGAGGACGATGCCGAGCGCGTCTTCGAGCGGTTCTATCGGGCGGATCGTTCGCGCACGAGAGAGAGCGGCGGGAGTGGTCTGGGTCTGTCGATCGTGTCCGCGCTGGTCGCGGCCCACAGCGGTCGGGTCTCGGTGGCGAGCGCGCCCGGCCGGGGTGCGACGTTCCGCGTGGAGCTGCCCCTGGCGGGCCGGCGTCCGGGTGGACGGGTGGAGTCAGCCGGAGACGAGCCCCTCGACCAGGACGACGGCGATGAGGAGCATGACCACACCGATCAGGACGTCGAGCACACGCCACGCGACGGGTCTGGCGAAGATCGGCGTCATGAATCGCGCGCCGAATCCGAGGGCCGTGAACCAGACGATGCTGCCCAGCGTCGCGCCGAGGGCGAACCACCAGCGCGCTGACCCGGTCTCGCGATTGGCGACGGAGCCGAGGAAGACGACGGTGTCCAGATAGACGTGCGGGTTGAGCCACGTCAGTGCCAGGCAGGTGAGGACCGCGGACCGCAGCGACACACTCGCTCCGTTCCCGCCGACGGTCAGACTCGTCGGGCGCAGTGCCCGTCGGAAGGCCATGAGTCCGTACACGGTGAGGAAGACGGCGCCGGCGACCGTGACGACGGTGACAGCCGTGGGGTAGGTCTCGACGACCACGCCGATGCCCGAGACTCCCGCGAGGATGAGGACCGCGTCGGACAGAGCGCACACCAGGACGACGGCGAGCACGTGCTGTCGCGCGATGCCCTGACGGAGAACGAAGGCGTTCTGTGCGCCGATCGCGACGATGAGGGAGAGGCCGACACCGAAGCCGACGAACAGGGAGGACATGACCGGAACGCTAGGTCGAACCCGACGATGTAGTCCAGCTCATGTTTTTCAGGACTGATGAGCGTAGCTTCACATCATGCAGTCGGACCAGCTCGAGGCCCTGCGTGCCGTCGTCGACGACGGCACGTTCGAAGCGGCTGCGCGGTCGCTGCACATCACACCGTCGGCGGTGAGTCAGCGCATCAAAGCGCTGGAACTGCGGGTCGGTGCCGTTCTCGTCTCGCGCACGAAGCCCGTGATGCCGACCGAGTCCGGCGTCGTGCTGCTCCGGCTCGCCCGGCAGATCCAGACTCTGACCGACGGCGCCGTGCGGGAGTTGCGCGCCGCGGACGACGTCGCTCGGGTGTCGCTGGCCGTCAACTCGGATTCCCTGGCCACGTGGGTGTTGCCGGCGCTCGCGCCACTGGCGGGCTCCGTGATCCTCGACATCCATCGAGAGGATCAGGACCACACCGCGGAACTGCTCCGCGGTGGAACGGTGACGGCGGCGATCACGTCCGTGGACACACCTGTCCGCGGCTGTACCTCGACCAGGCTCGGCTCGATGCGGTACCGCCCCTGCGCGTCTCCGTCGTTCGTGACTCGATTCCTGGACGACGGCGTCACTCCGCACGCCCTGGCCCGAGCCCACGTCGTGGTGTTCGACGAGAAGGACGCGCTGCAGGATCGCTACCTCTCGCGACACGGCGTGTCCGCGTCGGTGCCGCCGCGACACCTGGTGCCGTCGTCCACCGAGTACGCGCGTGCCGTGCATCTGGGCTTCGGCTGGGGCATGCTGCCGGACCAGCAGCGCGGCGGACTCGACGTCGTCGAACTCGACGACACCGTGATCGACGTGGCGCTTCACTGGCAGCAATGGACGCTGTCGTCGCCGGCGCTCGACACGGTGGCCGCGGCGATCGTCGGAGCCGCGCGGGCGGTTCTCGGACGACCGATCAGCGACGGGGGACGTGCTGCCCGTGGCCGAGTGCCGTGAGCGCTGCGGTGATCTTCTCCTGCGCCTCGTCCAACGACTCGGGCGACGGGGAGGTGTCGGCGCCGGAGATGTCGAAGTCCGCCATGTCGAAGGCCGGGAACACGTGCAGATGCAGGTGCGGCACCTCGAGACCGGCGATCAGCAGACCCGCCCGAGGGGCGTCGAACGCCGACCGGACGGCCTTGCCGACGGTCTGAGCGACCGACGTGAGCGAGCCGAAGGTCGTGGGATCGACGTCCTGCCACTGATCGATCTCGGCTCGCGGGACGATCAGGGTGTGACCCTGCGTGACCGGGGCGATGGTGAGGAACCCGACGACGTCGTCGTCCTCCCACACGAAGCGGCCCGGGATGTCGCCGGCGATGATTGCGCTGAACACGGATGCCATGGGCCGACTCTATTCGTCGGCTCCGCATCGGCTCCCGGGTACTTCCCGGGTTCGCCCCGGGTCGGTCCCGGGGCGGCGCACGAGTGTTCGGTGCATGACAACCAACTCAGTGGTGGAGCGGGAAGGCCGGAGGCCGGCCGGTGACGGGCGGGAAGGCCGGAGGCCGGCCGGTGACGGGCGGGAAGGCCGTGGGCCCGGGCGCGGGCGCGGGCCGGAGCCGGGGCCGAGTGGGGGTGCGGCGCGGACGGTGACCGTCGAGCTCGTGGTGCCCGTGTACAACGAGGAGGCCGCGCTCGAAGCCTGTGTCCGCAGGCTGCACGCCTTCCTGCGGGCCGACGTTCCCTGGTCGACGGTGATCACCGTCGCCGACAACGCGAGCACGGACGCGACACGGTCGATCGCCGAGCGCCTCGCCCGGGAGCTCGACGGTGTCTCGGTGCGACATCTGGACGACAAGGGTCGCGGTCGCGCGCTCAAGGCGGCGTGGACGGAGTCGGAGGCCGACATCGTCGCGTACATGGACGTCGACCTGTCGACGGATCTCGGTGCACTCGTGCCCCTCCTGGCTCCGCTGGCATCGGGCCATTCCGATCTCGCGATCGGGTCCCGGCTCGCCTCGTCCTCGCGGGTGGTGCGAGGGGCGAAGCGAGAGTTCATCTCCCGCACCTACAACGTCCTCCTTCGCACGGGTCTGCGGACCAGATTCTCCGACGCTCAGTGCGGGTTCAAGGCCGCGCGCACCGAGATCGTCCGGGAACTGCTTCCGCTGATCGAGGACACCGGGTGGTTCTTCGACACCGAACTGCTCGTCCTCGCGGAGCGGGTCGGTCTCCGCATTCACGAGGTGCCCGTCGACTGGGTCGACGATCCCGACTCGAGCGTGGACGTCGTCGACACCGCACTGGCCGATCTGAAGGGCTGCTGGCGCGTCGGGCGTGCGCTCGCGACCGGCGCCCTCCCGATCGCGGACCTGCGTCTCAGCCTGGGTCGTGGACCCCTGTCGTCCACCGCCTCCACCACCGAGGTCTCCGAACTGAGGGGAGTGCCCGTCGGCATGATCGGTCAACTGGTGCGGTTCGCGCTCGTCGGCGTCGCCAGCACTGTCGCCTACGCGGTGCTGTACCTGATCCTGCACACGATCCTCGGCGCGCAGGGCGCCAACTTCGTCGCGCTCCTCGTCACCGCAGTGCTGAACACCGCCGCCAACAGAGCCTTCACATTCGGGGTCCGAGGCTCCGACGGGGCTGCGGCGCATCATCTTCAGGGTCTCGCGGTGTTCGCCTTCGGGTGGCTCGTCACCGCCGGTTCTCTCGTCGCCCTGCACGAGTGGGCTCCGGGTGCGTCCAAGCACGTCGAGCTCCTCGTTCTCGTTCTCGCCAACCTGGTCGCCACCGTGACGCGCTTCGTCGCGCTGCGCTGGGTCTTCCGGGCCGCATCCTCCGCCCGCACTCGTCAGATGGAGTCCACCTCGTGACCACCCTCCTCACCGCCCCGGAAGATCACGTGCACGACGGGGCTCCGCGCCCGGTCCGTACTCGTTGGGAACCATGGGCCGCTGCGGCCCTGATCCTGGGAACTGCTGTCGCCTACCTCGTGAACCTGAGCAGCAACGGATGGGCCAACTCCTTCTACTCCGCTGCGGTGCAGGCGGGTTCGCAATCCTGGGAGGCGTTCTTCTTCGGCTCCTCCGATGCCGCGAACTCCATCACCGTCGACAAGCCGCCGATGTCGCTGTGGCTCATGGAACTGTCCGTCCGGGTGTTCGGGCTGAACTCGTGGGCGATTCTCGTGCCTCAGGTCGTGCTGGGTGTCGCCTCCGTGACGCTGCTGTGGCGCACCGTACGGCGACAGTGGGGACCGGCCGCCGGACTGCTCGCAGGACTGGTTCTCGCGCTGACTCCCGTGGCGGCACTGATGTTCCGTTTCAACAACCCCGATGCGCTGCTGGTGCTGCTCATGATCGCGGCGGTGTGGGCGATGATGCGGGCTGTCGAGACCGGTCGCACCCGGTGGCTCGTGGTCGTCGGCACGATGGTCGGACTCGGCTTCCTGACCAAGCAGCTGCAGGTCATGCTGGTGGTTCCCCCTCTGGCGCTGACGTACCTCCTGGCCGGGCCTGTGTCGCTGCGACGGCGCATCCTGCAGTTGTGTGCCGCGCTGGGCGCGATGATCGTGTCGGCCGGATGGTGGATCGCCGTCGTGGAACTCTGGCCGGCGTCGTCGCGGCCGTGGATCGGTGGGTCGCAGAACAACTCGATCCTCGAACTGACGCTGGGATACAACGGTCTCGGTCGGCTCAACGGTGAGGAGACCGGTTCGGTCACGCCCGGCGGCGGCGGTGGTGGCGGCGGAATGTGGGGGGAGACGGGCATCCTGCGGATGTTCGACGCCTCGCAGGGCGGTCAGATCGCCTGGCTCGTTCCCGCTGCGCTGATTCTGGGAATCGCGGCGATCGTGCTGCGCGGCAGGGCTCCTCGTACCGACCAGCGGCGCGCTGCGCTGATCGTCTGGGGACTGTGGCTCCTGGTCACCGGGCTGACGTTCAGCTTCATGGCCGGCATCTTCCACTCGTACTACACCGTGGCGCTGGCGCCGGCGGTCGCGGCGCTGGTGGGCATGGGCAGCGTGGCGCTCTGGCGGGCCCGCGAGCACCTCGTCGCACGCATCGTTCTCGCCGCGACGGTGGTCGCGACTGTGGTGACGTCCTGGATCCTGTTGTCCCGCAGCGCATCCTTCGTTCCGTGGCTGAAGGTCGTCGTCGTGCTGGTCGGTGTGCTCGCGGTCGTGGGGCTGCTCGTTCCGCGGCTGACTCGCGGCAGGCTCGCCGCGGTCACGGTTCTGGCGGCGGTGATCGCGGGACTCGCAGGACCGACCGCCTACGCCGCGAACGCCATCGCGACACCGCATCAGGGCTCCATCGTCACGGCCGGGCCGAACACCGGTGGCGGCTTCGGGCGTGGCGGCATGGACGGCGGGCGCGGCATGCGCGACGGCGGTGCCGGCCGGATGCCCGCCGGGGGACAGGCGCCGACGGGTGCGCCCGGTCAGCTCCCGGGTGGCGCCGCGCAGATGCCGGGTGGCGCGGACGGTGGCGGCGGCATGGGCGGGTTGCTCGATGGCAGTACTCCGAGCGCCGAGATGGTCGCCCTGCTCGAGGAGAACTCGGACTCGTACACCTGGGTCGCCGCGGCGATCGGGTCCAATGCCGCGTCGGGCTACCAGTTGGCGACCGAGGACCCGGTCATGCCGATCGGTGGTTTCAACGGCAGCGATCCCTCCCCGACGCTGGCCGAGTTCCAGCAGTACGTCGCCGACGGTGAGATCCACTGGTTCATCGCGGGCGGCGGTATGGGAGGCGGTGCGTCCGGTACCTCGGCGGAGATCAGCGAGTGGGTCACCGCGACCTTCACCGCCCAGACCGTGGACGGCGTGACACTGTACGACCTCACCGCCTGACCCGGATCCGGTGCAGTGAACCGTGCTGACCACGGTCCACTGCACCGGATCTCACATCAGCGAAGTTCTCCGGCGATGTCGGCCGAGGCGAGCATCAGCACCAGCGCGGGCACGACGGTGCGTGCGGCGAGCCGGTAGTCGCCCCGGCCGTGCTGCTCGACGATCCGCGCCGACGTGAGGGTCTTCAGATGGTGATAGAGCTGACCGACGGACGACAGTCCCACCGCAGCCTGCAGATCGGCGGCGACCGCGGGACCGCGCAACAGTGCGCGGACCACGGCGAGCCTCACAGGGTGGCCGAGCGCCGCCAGCACCTCGACCGCCCGGTCGGGGGGAAGATCGAGCACGGCGTCGGGCACGTACTCGATGGACCAGGTGACGTCGCCGGCCAGATGGACGTCACCCGAGTAGGACACGAGGCCCCCGGTGGACGCCGCCGTCTGTCGGGGGTCCCCCTCGAGCGCCGCGACCCGAGCCTCCAGGGCTGCGACGCGTGCCTCCAGCTCGCTCACGAGATGCAGGCTAGCCGCCCCACTGTCGCCGGATCCGCCGCGGCCTCGAGGAGCAGCGTCTGATGCTGGGTCAGGTTCGTCGTCGCGGACTCGTACTCGGCTGCGGTCAGACCATGGTTCAGCCACACCACCACGGCGGGGGCGCCGTCCGCGCGGCGGAACTCGAAGCCGTGCGTGAGAACTCCGGGCAGATTTCCGCCCTTGAACCCCATGGCCACGAACCCGGCGTCCGCAGGCGGGTCCTGCCATTCGAGGTGGCGCCTGACGGTGTCGACCCCCGAGCCGTAGGAACCGTCGGCGACGGCGGTGTGGAATCGCGCGAGCTCGGCGGCCGTCCCGGTCGGGCCGAACCGATCGAAGTACGTGAGGAGTTTTGTCTCGTCGCGCGGTCGCGCGGTCGTTCCGTACGTCGCGCGGAAGTCGGCGTCGAAGGCGAACCGCTGTGCGAGCGACCACAGATCGTCCGTGTCGACGGTCGCGTCGAGAGCGCCGAGCGTGACGCCGACGAGGGTGGGTGGTGTGAAGTCGCTCCACCCGCCCGCTGCGGCCGCGTCCCGCAACGCGTCGTCGCCGAGCCGGTACCGGAGGTAGTCGGGCACTCCGTTGTCGCTCTCACGCACCATCGCGGTGACCATGTCGTCGAGCCGCACCGTCGCGGCCGGATCCGTCGGCGATGTTCCGTCGTTCGCGATGCCGAGGCGATTCAGAGCCGCGATGTGGGCACCGCCGTCCGTGCCGGGTGCGTACCACCGCTGCCAGTCGGCGACAGGGATGCGTTCGTCCGGGTTCAGCGTGCCGTCGGCCACGGCGCGGGCGTAGGCACCGAGGTGTACGACCTTCACGGCGGAGGCGAGGGGGTGCGGCGTGTCCGCGTCGTGCTCGGCGGTGTGTCCGAGCCCGTCGTCCACCGCGAAGGACACCGATTCGGGGTGCTCGGCGGCGAAGCCGATCCAGCCGTCGGGTGTGGTCATGTCCGCAACGGGGGCCGGTGCGCACGTCGTGGTGGACGTCGGCTCGGCCGTGCTCGGCGGTGCGGACGAGCACCCGGCCAGCAGAATCGACGCCGCGGTCACGGCGGTGAGAGTGCGCATCATCGGTTCTCCTCGAGTCGCATCATTCGGCTATTCCGTAATTCCGGAATTACCATAGCGCGAACGGGTGCGCTGGTCCAGAGGTCGTGGCCAGTACGCTGCTCTCGTGCGAGTACTCGTCATCGGTTCCGGAGCCCGTGAACATGCCCTGCTGACCGCCCTGGCGGCGGACCCCGAGGTGAGCACGGTGATGTGCGCACCCGGCAACGCCGGCATCGAGACCCTCGCCCAGACGTACCCCGTCGACGTGGCCTCCGGGGAGGCCGTCGTGTCGCTCGCTCGCGAGCGCGGCGCCGATCTGGTCGTCATCGGCCCCGAGGTACCGCTGGTGCTCGGCGTCGCCGACGCGGTGCGCGAGGCCGGGATCGCCTGCTTCGGTCCGTCCGCCGCCGCCGCCCGGATCGAGGGTTCCAAGGCGTTCGCGAAGGACGTCATGGCGTCGGCCGGGGTCCGCACCGCGACCAGCGAGGTGGTGGACACGCCGGCACTGCTCGATGCCGCCCTCAACCGCTTCGGGCCGACGTGGGTGGTGAAGGACGACGGACTGGCCGCGGGCAAGGGAGTCGTCGTCACGCAGGACCGCCTCACCGCGCGCGCTCACGCCGCCGAGCTCCTCGAACTCGGCCATCCCGTGTTGCTCGAATCGTTCCTGTCCGGCCCGGAGGTGTCGCTGTTCTGTCTCGTCGACGGCGAGACCGTGGTGCCGCTGCTGCCCGCTCAGGACCACAAGCGCGTCGGAGACGGCGACACCGGGCCCAACACCGGCGGGATGGGCGCCTACACACCGTTGCCGTGGTTGCCCGACTCGATGGTCCAGCGCATCGTCGACGAGGTGGTCGCGCCCGTGGCAGCGGAGATGGTGGCACGGGGTTGCCCGTTCACCGGCCTGCTCTATGCGGGCCTCGCGGTGGACGGTGAGGGCCCCGCGGTCATCGAATTCAACTGTCGCTTCGGTGATCCTGAGACCCAGGCCGTGCTCGCACTGCTCGACTCACCGCTCGGTGCGGCGCTGTACGCGGCATCCACCGGAACATTGGCGGACCTGCCGCCGCTGCAGTGGAAGCAGGGTTCGGCGGTCACCGTCGTGCTCGCCTCCGAGAACTATCCCGGCCGACCGCGCACCGGAGACGCCATCACCGGCGCCGAGAACCCCGGCGTGCTGCACGCGGGGACGGCGCACGGCAGGAACGGTGGCCTCGTGTCGGCCGGGGGCCGCGTGCTCAGCGTCGTCGGCACCGGGGCGGATCTCGCCGCCGCCCGCACCGAGGCGTACGACATCATGGCGCGAGTGTCGTTGACCGGCGGCCACTTCCGCACCGACATCGGACTCTCGGCCGTCGAGGGCCGGATCTCGATCCCCTCCTGACGATGGTCGAGGAATCCGCGCGCTCGCGTATCGAGCCGTTCCGCGTCATGGACGTGTTCGCCGCTGCGGCGCGCCGCCAGGAGACTCACGGCGACGTCGTGTCCCTCGCGGCCGGACAGCCGTCCACGCGTGCGCCCGGGCCGGTCCTCGCTGCCATGCGCACGGCGCTCGACGGCGACGTGATCGGCTACTCCGAGACGTTGGGTACCGCGCGGCTGAGGGCGGCGATCGCCGCCTACCTGTCGAGGCGATCGAAGGTCGTCATCGAGGCCGAGGACGTCGTGGTGACCACCGGGTCGTCGGGTGCGTTCACGTTGCTGTTCCTCGCGGCGTTCGACGCCGGCGACACCGTGGTGATGGCGCGACCCGGTTATCCCGCGTATCGCAACACGTTGTCCGCGTTGGGGTGTCGCGTGATCGAGCTGGACTGCGGCGAGGACGCTCGCTTCCAGCCGACGGTCGCGATGCTCGATGCGCTCCCCGAACCTCCGAAGGGACTGATCATCGCCAGTCCGGCCAATCCGACCGGCACGATCATCGATCCCGACGAGTTGGCCGCGCTCGCGCGATGGTGCGATGAGCACGGCACGCTGCTGATCTCCGACGAGATCTACCACGGCATCTCCTACGGCGACGTCGAGTGCCGGAGCGCTCGGGAGTTCTCGGACGGCGCCGTCTCGATCGGGTCGGTCTCGAAGTACTTCTCCATGACCGGCTGGCGTCTCGGCTGGATGGTGCTCCCGCGTTCGCTCACCCGAGCGGTCCAGCGGCTGGCCTCGAACATGACGGTGTGTCCGCCGACCGTCTCGCAGCTCGCCGCGGTCGCCGCCTTCACGGACGAGTCCCTCGCCGAGTTGGACGGTCACGTGCGGCGGTACGCCCGCAACCGCGAGGAACTGCTCGGCGGTCTCCGTGATGCCGGCATCACCCGGCTCGCTCCCGCGGACGGCGCCTTCTACGCGTACGCCGACATCGGGCACCTGACGGACGATTCGTTCCGATGGTGCGCCGACACCCTGAACGAGACCGGCGTGGCCGTCGTCCCGGGTGCGGACTTCGACACGGTGCACGGTCACCACACGGTGCGCTTCTCCTTCGCCGGTGCGACCGAGGACATCACCGAGGCGCTGCGTCGGCTCACCCCGCGACTGCGGTAGTGGGCTGCGCCCCTGTGCGCCCTTTGCGCATCCAGGGATACGCAAAAGGCGCACGGGGGAGAAGCGCCGGTGGCAGCATGTGTACGCATGTCGACCGGCTCCGCTCCCCGCTCGACGCCCAAGGGTCGGCGTCGGCGCGAGGCCCTCATCTCGGCCGCAGCGGACCTTCTGCTGGCCGGAGGGTACGACGCCGTGCGGCACCGGAGCGTCGCGGCGAGGGCCAGGCTTCCGCTGGCGTCGACGACCTACTACTTCGACTCCCTGGACGACCTCGTCACGCACGCCGCGGAACTGAACGGGGTCCGTGAGATCGCGATGATCCGCGACCGGATGACCGCATTCGCGCCGGCTGCGTTGGACACCGCGGACACGGTGGACCTGGTGGTGGACCTGCTCGTGGGTCCGGACGACGGCGACGAGGTCCGGCGGGACCTGATGGTGGCGCGCTACGAGCGGGTGCTGGCCGCGGCGCGGCATCCGCAGCTGCAGGAACTGCACTGCCGGCTGCGTGGTGAGCTGGAGGACATGCTGTCCGACGTGCTGTCCGCCGCGGGTCGGCCCACCGACCGTGACCACGTCCGCCCGCTCCTGGCCCTCGTCGACGGTGTCGTGATGGGCGCGTTGGGTGAGAATGGGGCGGACCTGCGGTCACGCGTGCGGGACGTCCTGCTGGATGCGGTGGACCGTCACGCGCCGTTGTCGCGGGAAGTCCGGAGGACGGTCGCGCAGTAGAGGCGCAGTCCGGGGGACGGCCGCGCAGTGAGGGGACCGTAAACTGGCCGCTCGTGAGCCGTATCCCGAATGTCCTCGCCCACCGTTACGCCAGTCCCGACATGGCCCGTCTGTGGTCACCCGAGCACAAGATCGTGCTCGAGCGTCAGCTGTGGATCGCCGTGCTGCGAGCGCAGGCCGATCTCGGTGTCGACGTCCCGGCGGAGGCCATCGCGGACTACGAGCGCGTGGCCGACCGGGTCGATCTCGAGTCGATCGCGGATCGCGAGCGGGTCACTCGTCACGACGTGAAGGCGCGGATCGAGGAGTTCAACGCCCTCGCCGGCCACGAGCACGTGCACAAGGGTCTGACCAGCCGCGATCTGACGGAGAACGTCGAGCAGCTGCAGATTCTGCGGTCGATGGAACACGTGTACGGGCACGGCGTGGCTGTCGCGGCGCGTCTGGCCGAGCGCGCGGCCGAGTACACCGAGGTGGTCATGGCCGGCCGCAGCCACAACGTCGCGGCGCAGGCCACGACGCTGGGCAAGCGGTTCGCGTCGGCTGCCGACGAGCTGATGGTGGCGTTGACCCGGCTCCGGGAGCTGATCGACCGGTACCCGCTGCGCGGCATCAAGGGTCCGATGGGGACGGCCCAGGACATGCTCGATCTGCTCGGCGGCGATGCCGACAAGCTCGAGACCCTCGAACGCGCGGTGGCGCAGCATCTCGGCTTCGCCCACGTCTTCACGAGTGTCGGCCAGGTCTACCCTCGTTCCCTCGACCACGACGTGGTGTCGGCGCTGGTGCAGGTGGGTGCGGCGCAGTCCTCCTTCGCCCACACGGTGCGCCTGATGGCCGGACACGAGCTGGTGACCGAGGGTTTCCAGCCGGGTCAGGTGGGCTCGTCGGCCATGCCGCACAAGATGAACACCCGGTCCTGCGAACGCGTCAACGGCCTGCAGGTGATCCTGCGCGGGTATGGGTCCATGGCCGCGGAGCTGGCCGGCGCACAGTGGAACGAGGGCGACGTCTTCTGTTCCGTCGTGCGTCGTGTCGCGCTGCCGGACGCATTCTTCGCCATCGACGGGATGATGGAGACCTTCCTGACCGTGCTCGCAGAGTTCGGTGCCTATCCCGCGGTGATCGCCCGCGAGCTGGATCGCTATCTGCCCTTCCTGGCGACGACCAAGGTGCTCATGGCCGCTGTCCGCGCAGGCGTCGGTCGGGAGACCGCCCACGAGGCCATCAAGGAGCATGCCGTGGCCGTCGCTCTCGCGATGCGGGAGCAGGGGAGGGAACCGGACCTCCTCGACCGACTCGCGGCCGACGAGCGGTTGCCGCTCGACCGCGCGGCACTCGACACGGCGCTGGCGGATCGGTCGGCGTTCATCGGCGCCGCGCACGCGCAGGTCGCTGCGGTCGTCGCCGCGGTGCAGACACTGGTCGACGCGAACCCGGAGGCGGCTCGGTACACACCGGCTCCCATTCTGTGATGTGAACCGTGACGACGGGGCGGTCTCCCGGTGGAAGTGACGGCCGTCAGACCCTACGGTTCGTCATGTGAGCAAAGTTGTCGTCATCGGAACGGGTTATCTGGGCGCCACGCACGCTGCGTGCATGGCCGAGATCGGACACGACGTCCTCGGGGTCGATGTCGACCCGAGCAAGCTGGCCAAGCTCGAGGCGGGGGAGGTGCCCTTCTGGGAGCCCGGCCTTGAGGAAGTGTTGCAGCGCAACATCGCAGCGGGCCGCCTACGCTTCACCGCGTCGTACGCGGACGCTGCAGCGTTCGGTGACATCTTCTTCCTCGCGGTGGGCACGCCGCAGAAGAAGGGCGAGTACGCCGCTGACGTGACGTACGTGAACTCGGTGGTGGAGAACCTCGCACCGCTGATCACCGGACCCGCTGTCCTCTTCGGCAAGTCCACGGTCCCCGTGGGCACGGCGGAGCGACTCGGCACGATGGCCCACGCGCTCTCGCCGGCAGGCGAGGACCTCGAGGTGGCCTGGAACCCGGAGTTCCTGCGCGAGGGTCACGCCGTGGAGGACACGCTGCACCCGGACCGGCTGGTGCTCGGGGTCGACCGGAACCGTCCTCGGCGCGCGGAGGAGGTCGCCCGCGAGGTCTACGCGCCCCTGCTCGCCGAGGGGATCCCCTTCATCGTGACCGATCTGGCCACCGCCGAATTGGTCAAGACCTCGGCCAACGCATTTCTCGCGACGAAGATCTCGTTCATCAATGCTATTTCCGAGGTCTGTGACGCGGCAGGCGCCGATATCACCGTTCTGGCCGACGCAATCGGTCACGACGATCGAATCGGGCGCAAGTTTCTGAACGCCGGGATCGGTTTCGGCGGAGGTTGCCTACCGAAGGACATCCGCGCATTCATGGCTCGTGCCGGTGAGCTGGGAGCCGATCAGGCGCTGACGTTCCTGCGCGAGGTCGACAACATCAACATGCGTCGCCGCACCGGCATGGTCGAGGTCGTGCGCGACACCGTGGGAACTCTGCTGGGAGCTCAGGTCGCGGTGCTGGGTGCAGCCTTCAAGCCCGACTCCGACGACGTCCGTGATTCACCGGCACTCAATGTCGCTGGCCAACTGCAACTTCAGGGTGCCGGTGTGACCGTGTACGACCCGAAGGCCAACGACAACTCACGCGCGCTGTTCCCCACGCTGGGGTACGCGAGCTCTGCGCTGGAGGCGTGCGCGAAGGCCGACGTGGTACTCGTGCTCACCGAATGGCGTGAATTCCGCGAGCTGGTTCCCGCCGATCTGGAGGGCGTGGTGCGAGAACGCAGAATCATCGACGGACGCAATTGCCTCGACGTGAATGTGTGGCGATCCGCGGGATGGCTGTATCGGGGACTCGGCAGGCCGTGACTTGGTGAATGCGCGACGCCACGCGTGCCCGTAAAACGATTGATACACTTCTGCCCGAATCCCGATCCATGAACGAGCAGAGGAATTTCGTGTCGACTGAGCTCGAGGGAACCACGGCAGTGCGACGACGGCGACGTGTACCGATCTGGGTATGGGTTGTCGTCATCGTGCTACTCGGGCTCGTCGCATGGTTCGGATGGACCGTCTTCACTGCGTACAAGGGACTGAGCTCGGCGCGCGACGACGCGCTCGCGGCGCGGTCGGCGATCCTGGCCGGCAACGCGGACGAAGGCCGCGAGCACGTCGCGGACGCCACCGCGGCGTCGTCGGATGCGCTGGACGCCACCAAGTCGCCCATCTGGAAAGCCGTCGCTGCTATCCCTGGCGTCGGCTCCCCACTCGAAGTCGTGGGGCCCCTCACCGGGCTCGTCCACGACCTCACGACCGAGGTCCTGCAGCCCGCCGTCGAAGTCGGTGCCGTCCTGAACCCGAGTGAACTGCGCGCGGACGACGGCACGATCGACCTGGGTGCCCTCCGCGATGCATCGCCGACGCTGGAGCAGGTGTCGGTGTCGGTCGGCGAGTTGAACGATCGTGCCGAGTCCATCGACACCGAGAGCTACCTGCCCCAGGTCACCGAGGCCGGCGACTCGTTGAAAGCACAGCTGGACGACCTGGCAGGACTCCTGACCAATACCAGTCTCGCATCGAAGATCCTCCCGGACATGCTCGGCGAGAATGCGCCCAAGAGTTACTTCTTGGCCTTTCAGACGAACGCGGAATCGCGTGGCACCGGCGGGCTGATGGGTGGGTTCGCCATCATCGACGCCGATCGGGGAAAGATCGGGCTGGACGAATTGGCGAAGAACAATGAATTGCGTCGCGATTACGACCCCATCGATCTCGGTCCCGATTTCGCCCGGAACTACGACAATCAATACAACGCGACGTCGAATTGGCAAAACGCCAATGTCAGCCCGCATTTTCCGTACACCGGTGAAATACTCCGATCCATCTGGCAGCAGGAATCCGGCCAGTCCGTGGACGGTGTGTTGGCCACCGACCCCGTCGCGCTCAGCTACATCCTCGGTGTGGTCGGCCCCGTGACACTCGCGGACGGCGAGCAGATCACCGCAGACAACGTCGTGAATCTGACTCAGTCCGAGGCGTACTTCCGCTTCGCCGAAGACAACACGGCGCGTAAGGACTATCTCCAGCAGATCGCCGCTCGCGTGTTCTCGAAGGTGGAGGGGAAGATCAGCGACCCAGCGAAGCTGCTGGATGCGATCGGTCGAGGCGTCAGCGAAGGGCACACCGCCGTGTGGAGCGCAGATCCCGAAATCCAGAGTGTGCTGTCGGGCACCAAGATCGCGCACGAGGTTCCCGACGACGCAGCCCCGTTCGCGTCGGCGATAGTCAACAACGGCGCAGGCGGAAAGTTGGATTACTACCTGAGGCGCGACATCGCCTACACGGCCTCGGCATGCGAGGGAGACACGAGGACCTCGCAGATCACTGTGTCGGTGACGAACACTGCGCCCGCACAGGATTACCCGAAGTACATCGCCGGCAGGCAGAACGAGACCACGGCATACGAGGGGCCGCCCGGGACGAATCGCTCGGTGGTGTCGGTGTTCACCACCACGGGGTCTGCACTCTCGAAGGCGACCATCGACGGACAGCAAGTGTTCTTGCTGACGACCCAGGAGCGAAATCACCCGGTCTTCTACACCCCGCTGGTGGTGGAACCGGGTCAGACGAAGACGATCGTCCTCGACCTGGTGGAGCCGACGGTGGCCGGTGCACCGCGGACTCCGATTCAGCCGGCAACCCTCGCCGGTACCGCGACGGTCGACGTGCCCGAGTGTGCAGGATCGTGAGCCGGCGGCTACACGAATGACTGAGCTCACGGTCCTGCATGCTCTCAGCAGGTCGGGCGGCACGACCGGTTTCTACGAACTGTTGGAAGAGTCGACAGCGCCCGGCGTCCGCATTCACCCGTTCTCGTGGCGTCACGCCTTGATCGGTTCGTACGACATTCTTCACGTCCACTGGCCCGAGAATTTCGTCCGAGGCAGCACGCGGGGTCGCACTCTTCTCAAATTCGTCGCGACGACGCTGCTTCTCTTTCGGCTCGAACTGTTCCGCACGCCGGTGGTCAGAACAGTGCACAACGTGAGGCCACACGAAGGGGCGACTCGCCTCGAAAGAGTGATCCTGTCCGGTCTGGACAGGCGAACGAGAGCGGCAGTCGTTCTGAACCCGGTGACACCCGTGCCTCCCGACCGCCCGACTTCGCTCATTCCCCACGGGCATTACTGCGACGTTCGATCGTTCCAGTGCCTCGAACCGCGTCCGAAGACACCGAACTCGCTTCTCTACTTCGGACAGATACGCCTCTACAAGGGCTTGGACGACCTGATGACGGCCTACGGCGAACTGGACAGCGCATCAGTCTCGTTGCAGATCGTCGGTGAGCCACAGAACGCCGATCTCGTCGCGCGTCTGACTTCCTTCGCAGAGGGTCGTCGACGCGTACGCCTGTGTCTACGTCACGTTGCTGACATCACGCTGTCTCGAGCGATCACCGAATCATCCGTGGTCGTCCTTCCCTATCGTCAGATGCACAATTCAGGTGCCCTCATTCTGGCGCTGAGTTTGGGTGCCGTCGTACTGGCGCCACAGACACCTACGACGCTCCTCGTGCAGGAAGAAGTGGGGGCAGAGTGGGTTCAGTTGTTCTCAGGGGAGCACATCACGGCAGCTGACCTCGTGGATGCTCTCGAAGCGGCCGCGACCGTCGATGTCGCCCGCAGACCGCGCTTTCGTGATCGCGATCCATCGGTAGTCGCCGAGCGGCACCTCCAGGTCTATCGGTCCGTACTCGGAACGCAGGATCTTCCTGCCGTCGGAAAGGACTGCATCACATGATCGACTATCTGGTCGGCGGCGTACGAATCTCGCTGGATGCGTCGTCGCACACGCCCGGCCCGCGCACGCACATCACCAAGTTCGTCGACGCCGCTCGAACGTGCGGGCATCAGACCGACGTGCACCTCGCATCCGACATGCCGCTCATGGGACGGTTCGCCAGGGTGAGCGACGCCGGCTACAAAGACCTCGGCACGTCGCGGATCCTTGCCGTCGACCTGCTGCGCGTGGCCATCATGGTGTGGTGTGGGTTCTGGGTCGCGGTCCGGTCGTTCCGACGTCCGGCGCCGGAGATCATCTACGAGCGGTCCGCGGTGTTCCAATCCCTGACTTCGTTCCATCGGTACAAGAAGCGCGCGATCCGCGTGGTCGAGGCAAACGGCATCTTCTCCCGTGAAACGGCACGCGACCGCAACATATCGAGGGCGGTGTGGCTTTCCGCCCTCGTCGAGCGACACGTTCTCCGTCGCGCGGATCTCGTTGTAGTGGTGAGCGACGCATTGGCGCGCGAAATCGAGCACTTCGCGGGAGTGGACAGAACTCGCATGTTGGTGGTTCCGAATGGAATCGACCCCGCTCTTCTGGAGGTCGAAAGAACGAAATCGGACAAATTCACTTTCGGCTTCGTCGGTGCGGTCGTGGAGTGGCAGGACCTCGGCTCCATCATTCCTGCTGTGTGTCGCCGGTTGGGGGAACCGGGTGTACTCGTGGATGGACGAGCTGTCGCGATCGACATCGTCGGTGACGGCTCGGCGCTCGACGGCCTTCGGGATGTGGTGACGCGACATTCGTGGGGGCGGTACGTCACCTTCCACGGTCAGGTTCCATCGGAGCGAGCCCGGTCATTGATGTCGACCTGGGACGTCGGAATTGCGGGTCATCGAGCGACATCCAGCATGTCGATGTACCACAGCCCGTTGAAATCGTACGAGTATGCCGGAATGGGTCTCGACATCCTGTGCACACCGTCCGAGGACGCGCGTCGTCTAGCCGAATCGGGCGCTGCCGTTCATGTTTTCGACAGTCTGGATCAACTCGACACAATCCTTTCACAACCTGACCTCCTCGTTCGCGACAGTCGAGCAGTGGAGAAAGCGCGACGATCGGTCATCGACGATCATTCGTGGGACAGCAGAGTTCAAGAGATAGTCGAGACTGCGAGAGGAGTGCGCGTGTGAGGAACTTCCCGGCCGCGGTCGGTGTGGCACTCGGGGTCGCTTCTGCGGTCGTCGGCATTCCAGAGGTGCTACCTTTCCTCCCACTGCGCCCCTGGCATGTGGCGATGGGTGCAGCCCTTGTCATAGCGCTGGCGGCAGTTCGAGCCCGCCGAGCGGTCTGGCCGCGACCACTCGTGATGGATTGGCTCTTTCTCGCTTTCATCGCATTGTCGATCGTGGTCGGATTCTTCAACAGCAGGGATCTCGGCGAACCCTTCGGGTTGTCGGCGGCGGTGTTCCCCGTCTACCCGTTGGTCGGTTACGTCGCGGTCAGAATGACGATCCGGCACCGGACCGATGCGCTCGTACTTCTGAAATGGTTCACCGTTCCTGTGATCCCGAGCGCTGCTGTGGCACTCGTGCAGCAGGTCTCGAGCGGTGCGAGCCTGACGATCCTGTCCATTTCGCCGTCCGAAGATCTATCGAGACGGATTGCCGACGGCGAGACGAGTCGAGCAACTGCACTCGTCGGTAACTGGATCGGCGCCGGAATGTACTTCAATGCCGTTCTGGCGGCCGCATGTTGCATTGTGATCGGTACTTCTCGGAATCGGCGTATCGGTCGGTTGACGTGGGTGTCGGCCGGACTGGCGATCGCAGGAGCCGCAGCTACCGCGACCATCTCGGTGATCGCCACGTCTGCAGTGCTCGTTGCGGTCACGGTGGCGGTCGAGCGTAAAAGATCCCTCCCGTACCTGGGAAGCGCCACAGTCGTGGCGGGCGTGGTCACTGTGCTGTTCAGCAGAGGCGCTCTCCAGTCGAGAGTCGAGCAGCAGAGAACACCGAACGTTCCCGCCGCAGGAGTGGCCGACGGCGCAGTGGGAGGAGCAGCCGACGGCGCAGTGGGAGGAGCAGCCGATCCGGGTGTTCCGGCGCTCGCGGAATCCAGCAAGTTGCCCAGTACCCTGGCGTATCGGATCGAAGTGTGGTCGGAGCAGACTTTCCCCGCGATACGCGAACGACCCTGGACGGGGTGGGGTGCTGATGTCGTCAACTCGGCAAACAGGCCGACGACGTTGATCTGGGACTCTGCCGAGTCGCAGTGGTTCGGCGTCGCATTGTGGTTCGGTATCCCGATCGCGATCTTTTACTGTGCAGTCATCGCAGTCATCGGCATCACGATGTGGCGCGCGCGAACAAAGATGACGTCGCCGATCGTGGCGTTCTTCGCGTTGAGCGTGGTCAATGCCTTCATCGTTCCTGCCTTCAGCAATCGCGGTCTCCCGGTGCCGCTGTGGGCACTGATGGGGATCGTCGTGGCACTGGCGCATCACCGTTCCGCGACATCGTCGAGGCGAGCCGACCAGACGAGCGTTCGGTCGTCTCCGTGACAGACAGCCTTTCGGCGAAGGGACCTCTCGGACGCATCGCCGCTCGCGGTGCAGCCTTCTCTTTTGCCGGTCAGGCTGCGAAGATCGTCGTGCAGCTTCTGGGTCTGGTGATCCTCTCGAGGCTTCTGGGGCCGGAGGAATACGGCCTGCTGGCGATGGTGGTGGCGGTCGTCGGAATAGGTGAGTTACTCCGGGACTTCGGCCTGTCGGCCGCCGCCGTGCAGACCAAAACGTTGTCTGAGGGTCAACAATCGAATTTGTTCTGGATCAACACCAGTATCGGGTTCGCGTTCTGTCTCGTCGTGATCGCCACCTCGTCACTTCTTGCCGACTTCTACGATCGGCCGGCGCTGAAACTGATCGCCATATGCTTGTCGGTGACGTTCCTCGCGAGCGGCTTTTCCACACAGTTCAGAGTCAAGCTGAACAGGGATCTACGTTTCGGTGCACTGGCAGTGATCGATGTGGGCGCTCATGTCCTGGGAATTGCGGCCGCTGCCATCGCTGCAATTGCAGGATTGGGGGTTCAGGCGCTGGTGCTGCAACTCATCGTTCAGACAGTGTCCGTGTCGGTGCTCATTCCATTCGTTGCACGCTGGTGGCCGGGCAGACCGCGACGCGGTGAGCACATGAGCGATCTGCTCAAGTTCGGGGCAAACGTTGCAGCCACGCAGCTCGTGGCGTACTTGAGTCGAAACGTCGATTCGGTAGTCATCGGAGTGCGGTTCGGATCTGTGAGTCTGGGGCTGTACGACCGTGCGTTTCAGGTCTTCACGTCGCCGCTCAATCAGATCCAGGCACCGGCCACGAATGTCGCCCTGCCTGTGCTGGCGCGAACGGAAGACGACGACGAGCGATACTCCGCTTTCCTGCTGCGTGGCCAGCTCGTGCTCATGCACGTGTTGTTGGCCGCATTCGCGGTCGCGTGGGCGAATGCCTTGTGGTTGATGAATCTGGTTTTCGGCGAGCAGTGGACACCGGCTGTGCCGTACCTTCAAATTCTGCTCATCGCGGGTGCAGCACAAGTGGCCTCGTATGCGACGTACTGGGTGTTCTTGTCCAAGGGGCTTCCCGGCGCGAACCTCAGGTTCACGATCGTGAGCAGGCTTCTCACCGTGGCGCTGATTCTGGTCGGCTCACTGTGGTCGCCGATCGCCGTGGCCTGGGGGTTCGCCTTGGGAACCCTGATCTCTTGGCCACTCGGACTGTGGTGGATCTCCCGCCTGACAACTGCCCCTGTACAGGCGATGTTCTGGTCTGGTGTCCGCGCGTGCTGCGTTTACGGAACATCGGCAGCGATCGCATACCTGGTCCCCGTGGAGAATGTCGTCGGCGATGGCATCATGGCGTTCTTCGCCCGAGTTTCGCTCATGGCGGTAGGAATTGCCGTGTGGTTCATCGCGGTGAGCAGGGTACGGACGGATCTGACGACACTGGTCCACACCGCCGGCCTGTTGCGCCGGAGAAAGGCAGACTGAGGACGAGTGTGATCAGGTCACGACAGGGTCAGTCAGCAGTGCCAGAAGCGGATCGCAACGCTCGTCTCACCACGTGACGTGACAGCAACACGGGTTCGGCGACATATCGGTAGCAGAGCCGCCGTGGCGCTTGAACGAGGCGGTACAGCCACTCCAGCCCGTAGCGTCCCAACCAGCGGGGAGCTTCTCGTTGCACACCCGACAAATAGTCGAGACACCCTCCGACATTGGCAACGACCTTGCCCCGCAGCATGTCCGCATTCTCTGTGATCCAACGCTCCTGATGCGGCATACCCATTCCGACCAGTACGATGTCCGCCTCGGCCACGGCACGGCGGAGTGTCATTCTTTCTCGTGAATCATCGCGCTGAGCGAAGTGGTAGCCGTCGTAAGCATTCCATGTCACGTCGGCATCACCGGCGGCGATGACCTCGGCGCCACGCCTACTCGACTCAGGAGTGGCGCCGACCGCGACGATGCGCAGCCCCGACGAACGTGCGAGAAGCAGCCGTAGCCAGTCCGAGCTTCCCACTCGGTATTCTGCGCCGAACCGCCGGCGGCAGACCAGTGACGTGGCGGCGAGGACCGGCCACCCGTCGATCACGTTGATGTGTGCCGCGTTCACGGCGTCGCGATAATCCGGGTCGATTTGATAGAGATAGACCCCGTGCAGATTGAAGTTCGACAGCCACAGGGTTTCTCGTGACTCGACCGTGTCGAGGACGAGGCGAACGATGTCCTCGCTGTCTAGGGGATGGACAGTGATGTCGAACCACGGAAGGTACCGTGCTGCTTTTTCCGCGACCCGTTGCACCTGCCGAGTATGACGCGTGGAAACCGAACTGCCCGAGGCGACAGCGGGGCGACGAGACATCAGCAGCCCTGTCCTGATTGCTCGCAACGAGGGGTCGACGACCCGCTCTCACCCGCAGAACGAGGGTGGCGGTTCGAACTCACGGAGACAGTCACGGGGTTTCACTCCTCGAAACGCGCGGAATTGGCCTGACAGCCGCGCCCCGACACACGGATAAAATGGTCGTATCCGCAGCATGCATTCCCCGAAATCGCTGCTCGACTCGAATCGAAGATAGGCGAGGGGCGACATGCCTGACAAGTCGCTCGAGTGCAGCAGGATTGCGCGGTGTGTCTGTCTGGGTGTTTTCGACGGACCGCAACTGCTCTGGTCAAAGCTTTCGCCTTTCATTCGGTTTGTTTGACGAGGCAATGGCGTACGGGGGGTCGGCCCGTGGCGGCGCATGGGGCTGAAAGACGGCGAAGGAGGCGAAACGAAACGACAAGTCTTTTCCCGTGCGGGGGTGTGAAGTGCAACGAGAACGCCCGGCCCCATTGCACTCCGCCGCCAGGCATGGTTAGGCTCGCCTTACAGACGCTCGATCCCCCGAGCGTGCCGCAGGCGAGGAGGTCCGATGTCGACAGCGTTCGAACTCGACGCCGCGACGCTCGATGCGGAACCCGGTTTCTATCCGGCGTCGGTGCTGTCCACGACGGCGATCTCACCCAGCATGGTGCGCATCGTTCTCGGCGGCCCGTGGGTGGAACGGTACGTCGGCGTCGAGGCACCGGACGAGTGCGTGACCGTGTACTTCCCGCCCGCCGTCGACGACGTCCTGCCGCCGATGACCTGCTGTAAGGGCGTGTGGGGCTACCACGACGCGGCGACGCGGCCGGAGTGCCGCAACTACACCGTCCGCATGCGCGACGACGACACGCTGACCATCGACTTCGTCCTGCACGAGAGCGGCGTCGCGTCGAACTGGGCGCGGCTGGCGCGCCCGGGCCACAGCGTCGTCCTCTCGCGCCCCCGCTCCTGGTACCGGTGTCCCGAGGACGCCGCGTGGCAACTGCTCGTGGCGGACCAGACGGGTCTGCCGGCGATCGCCCGAGCACTCGAACAGGCACCGGCCGGGCTGCGGACCCACGTCGTGCTCGAGGTCCTCGACCCCGCCGACATCCAGTCGTTCGACACGGGGGCGGACGTCACCGTCGACTGGCGCGTGGGTACCGGCAACGGTGTGATGCCGAGCGTTCTCCCCGATGCGGTCGCGTCGTACGAGCGTCCCGCGGGCTCCGGATACGTGTGGTTCGCCGGTGAGGCGGGCGCGTCCCGCGCGGTGCGCTCCCACGTGCGCAAGCACTGGGGCATGAGCACCCGTGAGTGCTCGGTCATCGGATACTGGCGCGAGCGCGCCGAGGAGTGGCTGGCCTCCTACAAGCGGTACGAGGCGATGGCGCTCGCGGGCTACAAGCGCGCTCTGCGCGAGGGCAAGTCGGAAGCGCAGGCGCAAGAGGAGTTCGAGGCACTCCTCGAGCGCGTCGGCCTCTAGCTCTTCTCGGGATCGGCGATACGGCCACCGGGCATCGCGAGCGCGGCGATCAGCAGCAGGACCGCTCCGCCGATCACCGTGTAGAACACGATGTGCAGACCGTCGCCGAGTTCGGTCGGCGATGCGTCGTCTCCGACGGTGGCATTGACGATGGCCCCGCACACCGCGATGCCGACGGCGCTGCCGAGGTTGCGGGCGAACGTGTTGGTGGAGGTGACCACTCCGCGCTCGGACCAGTCGACACTCGACTGCGCCGCGATGAGCGCAGGGCCCGCGATCAGCCCCATCCCGGCTCCGATCACGAGGCACCCGACGCAGATCTCCCACACCGACGACGTCGTGGTCCATCCCAGTGTGAGCAGCGAACCGGCCGTGACGATCGACCCACCGATGACCGCGGTGCGCCGGAACCCGATGCGCAGATACACCCGACCCGACTGTGACGACATCAGCGGCCACGACAACAGGAGCGGTGCGAGGGTGAAGCCGCCCGCCAGTGCGCTCAGCCCCAGTACGCCCTGGACGAACGTCGGGACGTACGTGGTGAGCGTGAGCACGACGGCGCCGATGACGGCGCCCACGGCGCTCGTGGCGACCAGGACACGTCGCGTCAGCACCCACAGTGGCAGCACGGGGGACGCGACGCGTCTCTCGACGAGCACGAAGGCGGCGAGCCCGGCCACTCCGACGGCGAAGACCGCGACACTCGCTCCCGACGTCCACGCCCACGACTGACCACCCTCGAGCAGCCCGAGGATGAGGGCGCCCGCGCCGACGGTGAGCAGCGCGGCGCCGACGTAGTCGATGCTCTGCCGCGTCGACGGCCTCGCCGTCTCGTCGAACTTGCGGATCAGCATCACCGCCGCGACCAGGCACAGCGGGATGTTGACGAAGAAGATCCAGCGCCACGAGAGGAACTCGGAGAAGATGCCGCCGAGACTGGGACCCACGATGGACGACATCGCCCACACGCTGGCCAGATAGCCCTGCGCCTTCGCGCGCTCGCGCACGGTGTAGATGTCGCCGGCGATCGTCTGCACCATCGGTTGGATCGCGCCCGCGCCGATGCCCTGGATCGCCCGGGCGACGATGAGGGCGGGCATGCTCCAGGCAATCCCGCACAGCACCGAGCCGATCGCGAAGACGGCGATGCCGAACAGGACGAGACGCTTGCGGCCGAAGAGATCCGCCAGCTTGCCGTAGACCGGCACGGTGACGGCCTGTGCGAGCAGGTAGATCGAGAAGAGCCACGGGAACTGGGAGAAGCCGCCCAAATCGTCGACGATGGTGAGGACGGACGTGGCGATGATCGTCGAGTCGAGGGCGACGAGCGAGTTGCAGAGCATCAGCGCCGCCAGGATCGGGCCTCGTTCGGACCGGAATCCGACCTGCACCCTGTCCGTCGTCGTCACCCGCCACGCTCCTTCGTTCGCCTCGGTACCGAGGGTCCCCTCCGAACACTGCCAGACACCGCCACCACCGCGATGCGCGGCACGACTACGCTCGAACGTCGTGCGCCCCTCTCTCTCGCAGTATCCCCATCTGGCGGCCGGCAAGGTCCGCGACCTGTATCGCATCGACGACGACCATCTGCTACTGGTGGCGAGCGACCGCATCTCCGCGTACGACCACGTGCTGTCGACGCCCATTCCTGACAAGGGTCGCGTGCTCACCGCGATGAGCGTGTTCTTCTTCGACACTCTCGGCGTGCGAGATCACCTCGCCGGAGACGCGGAGGATCCGCGGATCCCGCAGGAGGTGCTCGGCCGCGCGCTGGTGGTGCGCGCGCTGCGCATGGCACCGGTCGAGTGTGTCGCCCGTGGCTACCTCACCGGGTCCGGGCTGCTCGACTATCGGGAGACGGGTGCGGTGTGCGGCGTTCCGCTCCCGGACGGTCTCACCGAGGCGAGCAAGCTCCCGGAGCCGATCTTCACCCCCGCCAGCAAGGCGGCGATCGGCGATCACGACGAGAACATCGACTTCGATTCCGTGGTCGCCCTGGTCGGAGCCGACACGGCGGACAAGCTGCGTTCGGCCACGCTCGACATCTACGCGCGCGCCGCGGAGTTCGCCGCCGGACGCGGAATCATCCTCGCCGACACCAAGTTCGAGTTCGGTGTCGACGACGACGGCGAGGTGGTCCTCGCCGACGAGGTGCTGACTCCCGACTCGTCCCGGTACTGGCCGCTCGACGGCTACACCGAGGGGCAGGCGCAGCCGAGTTTCGACAAGCAGTTCGTCCGGGACTGGCTGACCGGTGAGTCCGGATGGGACCGCCACGGCGACGCACCGCCCCCGCCGCTGCCCGACGACATCGCCGACCGCACCCGGTCGCGTTACGTCGAGGCGTACGAACGACTCTCGGGTCTCTCCTTCGACGATTGGGTACGACCGTGACCGACATGCAGACGCACGACGCACAGCAGACGACACCACCGATCGCCAAGACCGTTCCGCACACGCGCACCCACCACGGTGACGTCGTCGTCGACCCGTACGAGTGGTTGCGGGAGAAGTCGGATCCCGAGGTCGTCGCGTACCTCGAGGCGGAGAACGCCTACACCGAGGCACAGACGGCCCACCTGGAGCCGCTGCGCACGGCGATCTTCGACGAGATCAAGTCGCGCACACAGGAGACCGATCTGTCGGTGCCCACGCGCCGCGGACTCTGGTGGTACTACGGGCGCACGCTGGAGGGCAAGAGTTACGGCATGCAGTGCCGCTGCCCGGTCGCCTCGGTGGACGACTGGACGCCGCCCGCGCTCGAACCGGGTGTCGAGGTCCCCGGCGAGGAGATCGTCCTCGACGCCAACGTGCTGGCAGAAGGACACGATTTCTTCTCGCTCGGCGCATTCTCCCTGAGCGACGACGGACACCTGCTCGCGTACTCCGTCGACACCGCCGGCGACGAGCGGTACACGTTGCGCATCAAGGATCTTCGTACCGGAGAGCTGTTCCCGGACGAGATCGAGCAGACCGCTCCCGGAGCGACCTGGTCCGCCGATCAGCAGTACCTCTTCTATCAGACCGTGGACGACTCGTGGCGTCCGGACAAGGTGTGGCGACACCGGATCGGGTCGCCCACGTCCGAGGACGTGGTGGTCTTCCACGAGCCGGACGAGTCCTACTGGGTCAGTTTCGGATCCACGCGCAGCGAGAAGTACCTCGTGATCTGGGTGGGGTCGAAGGTCACCACCGAGGGCTGGTACCTCGACGCGCAGGATCCGACGGGTGAGTTCCACGTGATCCTGCCGCGCAGGGACGGCGTCGAGTACAGCGCGGAGCACGCCGTGGTCGCCGGCCGCGACCGGTTCCTGATCCTGCACAACGACGTCGTCGACGGAGTGAAGGCGGAGAACTTCGTCCTGGCCGACGCGCCGGTGGAGGACCCGTCGGACATGACGATTCTCCTGGAGCACGCCGACGACGTGCGGCTCGAGGACGTCGACGCGTTCGCGCACCACCTGGTGCTGTCGTACCGCCGGGAAGCCGTGCCGCGCATGGCCTTGTGGCCACTGCTCGACAGCGGCTACGGCGAGCGTCACGAGCTCGAGTTCGACGAGGAACTGTTCTCGGTGGGTCTCGGCTCGAATCCGGAGTGGGACGCACCGCTGCTGCGTTTCGGCTACACCTCGTTCATCACGCCCTCGCGCGTCTACGACTACGACCTGGCCTCTGGCGAGCGCATCCTGCGCAAGTCGCAGCCGGTGCTCGGCGATTTCGACCCGACGCGGTACACCCAGACCAGGGAGTGGGCGACGGCGGAGGACGGCACGCGAGTGCCGCTCTCGGTGATCAAGCGCGTCGACGTCGAGGTGTCCAAGGGCGGCGCGCCGACGCTGCTGTACGGGTACGGCTCGTACGAGGCGAGCATGGACCCGGGCTTCTCGGTGTCGAGACTGTCCCTGCTCGATCGGGGCATCGTGTTCGTCATCGCGCACGTGCGCGGCGGCGGGGAGATGGGCCGCCTCTGGTACGAGGACGGCAAGATGCTGCACAAGAAGAACACGTTCACCGACTTCGTCTCGTGCGCACGGCATCTGATCGACACCGGGGTCACGTCTCCCGATTGTCTGGTGGCCGACGGTGGCAGTGCGGGCGGCCTCCTCATGGGAGCGGTGGCCAACCTCGCACCCGAACTGTTCGCGGGCATCCTCGCCAACGTGCCGTTCGTGGATCCGCTCACGTCCATTCTCGACCCGTCGCTGCCGCTCACGGTGATCGAGTGGGACGAGTGGGGAAACCCGCTGGAGGACAAGGACGTCTACGACTACATGAAGTCGTACAGCCCGTACGAGAACGTGGCGGAGAAGGACTATCCGGCCGTCCTGGCCATCACCTCGATCAACGACACGCGCGTGCTCTACGTCGAACCCGCGAAGTGGATCGCCGCTCTGCGGGTGAAGAACACCGGCAGCGAGCCGATTCTGCTGAAGACCGAGATGAGTGCCGGGCACGGCGGGGTCAGCGGGCGATACGAGAAGTGGAAGGAGGTCGCCTTCGAGTACGCGTGGGTGATCGAACGCACGGGTGCGATTGCCACGGGTGGCCGCGATACGGGAAGCTGACGGCGTTCGCCGGGGGGTGGACTGCAGCGAATGACGGTCGGGGGCCGCAGTGAGTGAACGTCGTGATGTCGAGTTCGTGTCCGGGGACGCCACCTGTGCGGCGTGGCTGTACCGTCCGGCCACACCGAGCGAGCGGCAGCCGATCGTCGTCCTCGCTCACGGTCTCGGCGGTGTCCGCGAGATGCGGCTCGACGCGTACGCCGAGCGCTTCACTGCTGCCGGCTACGCGTGCCTGGTGTTCGACTACCGCCACTTCGGCGCCAGTGGCGGCGAGCCACGGCAGCTCCTCGACATCAGGCTCCAACTCGAGGACTGGGCGTCGGCCATCGCGCACGCCCGCACGATCGACGGGATCGATCCGACCCGAGTGGTGCTGTGGGGGTCCTCGTTCGGTGGTGGCCACGTCCTCGAGGCCGCAGCTCGGGACGGCCGGGTCGCCGCGGTGATCTCCCAGTGCCCGTTCACCGACGGGCTCGCGTCGGCCCTGGCCACGCCGCTGCGCACGACGCTCAGGATCACCCCGCTCGCCGTCCGGGACATCGTCGGATCGCTCCGGGGCAAGCCTCCCGTGATGGTGCCGCTCGCCGCGGAACACCGTGGTGTCGCACTGATGGCCAGCACCGATGCGCTCGACGGGTACCTCGGTCTGCAGCCGCCCGGTTCCGCCTTCTCCAACGAGGTGGCGGCTCGGTTCGCACTCGCCATCACCCGGTACTTCCCTGGCCGGGCGGCGAAGAGGATCACCGCGCCGGTGCTGTTCTGCGTGTGCGATCCGGACACCGTCGCACCGACGAAGGCGACCCTGCGCCATGCGGCGAAGGCGCCTCGCGGACAGATCGAGGTGTACCCGTACGGCCACTTCGAGATCTATGTCGGCGACCCGTTCGAGCACGTGGTGGCCGATCAGATCGCGTTCCTGGAGCGCACGGCCCCGCTGGGCTGACTCACCGCCAGCGGTACCGCACCTGGGGCCGTCCGGCCCTGCCGTACTCGGTGTGCCGCTCGACGAGCCCGTCGTCGGCGAGCCGTTCGAGATAGCGCCACGCCGTCACCCGGGAGACGCCGACGGCCTTGGCTGCCTCGGAGGCCCCGAGTCCCCCGGGCTGTGCCCGCACGCTGTTCGAGATCTCGGTGAGTGTCGCCGGAGCGATGCCCTTGGGGGAGGCGGCGCGCTCGTCCGCGGTGCGCAGAGAGGCCATGGCGCGGTCGATGTCGCGTTGACTCACCGCCGACTCGCCGTCGCGCAGGGCGCTGCGAAACTCGCCGTACCGTTCCAGCTTGTCCCGGAACGCCGCGAAGGTGAAGGGCTTGAGCAGGTACAGCACCACCCCGTGCGCGACGGCGTTGCGCACGACGGCGAGGTCGCGCTCGGAGGTGATGGCGATGACGTCGGGTCCGGGGCGCAGTCCACCGAGTGCGGCGGCGACGTCGATGCCGTTGGCGTCCGGCAGCCCGATGTCGAGCAGGACCAGATCGAACGGCGACCCGTCGGCGATGGCCTTGGACGCCGCGCGCATGGCGCCCGACGCGGTGTGCGCCATCGCACCCACGGTGAAGCCGGGGACACGACCGACGTAGCTCGAATGGGCGTCCGCGATCAGGGGTTCGTCCTCGACGATCAGCACGCGGATGGTGGTGTCGTCGGGACCGGGTGCCTCACTCATGCGGGATGCTCGCGGTGACGACCGATCCGTAGGTCGTCTCCGACGTCAGGGTCCCGTGATGGCGTTCGACCACCTGGGTGACCAGCGCGAGACCGAGGCCCCGCGAGCCGGACTTGGTGGAGTATCCGCGGGTCCGTGCTCTCGCCAGGGCGTCCGCGTCCATTCCCGGTCCACTGTCCGCCACCTGGATCACGAGGTCCGTCTCGCTCTCGCGCACGGTCACCTCCACCCACGGCTCGTCCGACTGCTTCGCTGCATCGATCGCATTGTCTATCAAATTTCCGGCGAGAGTGACCAATTCACGTCGGTCGAAGGACTCGGTGTCGGTGAGAGCGGTGTCCTCGGTGACCGTGAGCTCGACGCCCTGCTCGGCGGCCTGGCTCACCTTGCCCAGTAACAGTGCCGCCACCGCGGGTTCCTGCACCGTGCTCATGAGCCGGTCGATGAGGTTCTGCGACAGCTCGAGTTCCTGGGTGGCGAACTCGACCGCCTGCTCGGTGCGGCCGAGTTCGACCATCGTGATGACGGTGTGGAGACGGTTCGCCGACTCGTGCGCCTGCGAGCGCAGCGACTCGGCGAAGGACGTCATCGAGTCGAGTTCGCCCATGACACGCTGCAATTCGGTGTGATCGCGCAGCACGGTCACCGTGCCGAGCCGGCGGGACCCGTGCAGGACGGGGTCCTGGGTCACCACGAGGACACGCGTCGTCGTCAGGTGCATCTCGTCGCGAACGGCGGTGTCGCCCAGTCCGCGCAGCGATTCCGGAAGGCGCTCGCGCGTCACGGGACCCTCGGGCAGGTCCAGCAGCCGCCGCGCCTCGTCGTTGACCAGCTCCGCCTCCGAGTCGTCGCCCCACACCACCAGCCCCTCGCCGATGGAGTGCAGGACGGCGTCGTGGTGCTCGTACATGCTGCGCAGCTCGTCGGGCGCGAGCCCGAGGGTCTGACGACTGAGCCGCCGATTGAGTAGATACGACGCCGCGAGGGCCACGCCGAGTGCCGCCGCGATGATGCCGAGGACTGCCGGGAGCCCGGCGACGAACTGACTGGAGATCTTCTGGCGGGTGACCCCGGCGGAGACGAGCCCCACGACGCGGCCGTCGTCGAGCACGGGCGTGACGGCGCGGATCGACGGTCCCAGAGATCCGCGGTACGTCTCGGTGAACGTCTCGCCGGCGAGCGCCCGGTCGATCGTGCCCGTGAACTGCCCGCCGATCAGCTCGGTGGTGGTGTGGGTGAAACGCGTGCGGTCGGGCGACATGACGACGATGAAGTCCATCCCCGTCGCGATGCGCACGCGCTCGGTCACCGGTTGCAGCGCGGCTGTGGGATCCGCACTCGCGAGTGCGGTCACCGTGGACGGGGCAGTCGCGATCGAGACGGCGATGTCGACGACCTCCCGGCGGATGCTCTCGTCGCTGTCCCGGCGGGCGTCGACGAGGGCGAGAGCGCCGCCGAGCGTCACGAGGAGCACCACGACCGCGAGCTGGCCGACGAGGAGCTGCCGCGCCACACTGCGGCGACGCCGGGTGTTCGTGCTGCTCACGGGGTTCCTCCGGGTTCGACTGTTCTGCTCACGACGTGCGCGTGACCGCTGTACACATGAACGAAATGAACTCATTGGTGACTCGGGTCACGCTCATGGACCACCATTCCATTCAGACAAGCGTGATCCACCTCACGCCACGATCGTAAGGACAACCATGACCGCCAGCATCGACGCCGAACCGTACGACGCGACCCCGCCGCCCAAGAAGAAGCGGGACAAGACCCACTGGCTCTACATCGCCGTGATCATCGCCGTGATCGGTGGTGTCATCGTCGGTCTCGTCGCACCCGAGGTCGGGTCGAGCCTCGGCGTGCTGGGCACCATGTTCGTCGATCTGATCAAGATGATGATCAGCCCGGTCATCTTCTGCACCATCGTGCTCGGCATCGGGTCGGTCAAGGCCGCGGCCAGCGTCGGCAAGGTCGGCGGCCTCGCCCTCGGTTACTTCATCACGATGTCCACCTTCGCCCTCGCCATCGGCATGGTGGTCGGCAACCTGATCCAGCCGGGAACCGGCCTGAACATCGAGCCGAACTCCGGCGCTGTCGGCAAGCTCGTCGAGACCGCGGAAGGTGCCGGCGGCACGCTCGACTTCATCCAGGGAATCATCCCGACGTCGCTGCTGTCGTCGCTCACCGAGGGCAGCGTGCTGCAGACCCTCTTCGTCGCGCTGCTCGTCGGCTTCGGCCTGCAGGCCATGGGCAAGCAGGGTGAGGGCATCCTCCGCGGCATCGGCTCGATCCAGAAGCTCGTCTTCCGCATCCTGGCCGGCATCCTGTGGCTCGCCCCGATCGGTGCCTTCGGCGCCATCGCCAAGGTCGTCGGTGACACCGGCTTCGAGGCCGTGGTCCAGCTGGCCACCCTCATGCTGGCCTTCTACCTGACCTGCACCATCTTCGTCTTCGGCATCCTCGGCACGATCCTGCGCTTCGTCTCCGGCGTCTCGATCTTCAAGCTGGTCAAGTACCTGGCCCGTGAGTACCTGCTCATCGTCGCCACCTCGTCCTCCGAGTCGGCCCTGCCGCGCCTCATCGCCAAGATGGAGCACGTCGGAGTGCAGCGCACCACGGTCGGCGTCGTCGTCCCCACCGGCTACTCCTTCAACCTCGACGGCACCGCGATCTACCTGACGATGGCCTCGATCTTCATCGCCGACGCCATGGGCAACCCGCTCGGACTCGGCGAGCAGATCTCGCTGCTCGTCTTCATGATCATCGCCAGCAAGGGTGCGGCCGGCGTCTCCGGCGCCGGCCTCGCCACGCTCGCCGGTGGTCTGCAGAGCCACCGCCCCGAGCTGCTCGACGGCATCGGCCTCATCGTCGGCATCGACCGGTTCATGTCCGAGGCTCGCGCCGTCACCAACTTCTCGGGTAACGCCGTCGCCACGATGCTGGTCGGCACCTGGACGAAGACGATCGACAACGAACGCGTCAAGGACGTCCTCGCCGGCAAGCTCCCGTTCGACGAGACCACGATGGTGGACGACGGGCACGGAGAGGCCCGCGATCCGGAAGCCAAGCCCGACCTCGTGAAGAACTAGCACCGCACGCACCGACCGAGAGCGGGCGCATCCTCCACACAGGGAGGGTGCGCCCGCTCTCGTGCTCACGGGTTACCGGCCGGTACTGTGAGCCCATGACAGAACTGCAGAACGTCGGCATCAGCACTCTCGGCGGCGCTCCCACCTCGCTCGAGGAGTACAGCGGCCGCGCGGTGCTCGTGGTCAACGTCGCCTCGAAGTGTGGCCTGACCCCGCAGTACACGACGCTGGAGAAGCTGGCCCGCGAGTACGCGGACCGCGGACTCTCGGTCGTGGGCGTTCCCTGCAACCAGTTCGGTGGCCAGGAGCCCGGCTCGGCCGAGGAGATCGAGACGTTCTGCTCCACGACGTACGACGTCACCTTCCCGCTGATGGAGAAGGTCGACGTCAACGGCGAGAACCGGCACCCCCTCTACGAGATCCTGACGCAGACCGCGGACTCCGAGGGGAACGCGGGAGACGTGCAGTGGAACTTCGAGAAGTTCCTCGTCTCGCCGGACGGCGAGGTCGTGGGCCGATTCCGCCCCCGCACCGAACCGGACGCCCCTGAGGTTCTCGCGGCGATCGACAAGGTGCTGCCCGTTCCGACTCTCTGACGTCGCCCGGCGTTCACGCGGGACGAGACCGTCGTACACCTCGGTGTGCGACGGTTTCTTCATGAGTGCACGTCTGATCGTGTCCGTGTCCGGTATCCGCGACGAGACCCGCGACGCCGCCGCCGAGTTCGCCGCGGAGATGGATCGCCGCGACATCGAGTTGTCGCTTCTCGTGGCCCCGCGGTTGAAGGACAAGTACCGCCTCACGCGCGACACCGAGACGCAGGACTGGCTGCGCATGCGCCGCGATCACGGAGACGCACTGGTCTTGCACGGATACGACCAGGCGGCCACCAAGCGGCGTCGCGCCGAGTTCGCGACCCTCCCCGCTCACGAGGCGCAGCTGCGGTTGCGCGCCGCGGACCGGGTCATGGAGGAGATCGGCATGCGCACCCGCGTGTTCGCACCGCCCCGCTGGGTCGCCTCACCGGGTGCGGTGTCCGCCCTTCCCACGGTCGGGTTCCGCGTCTTCGCCGGGCTCGCCGGCATCCAGGACCTCGAGCGGGGAACCACGGTGCGCGGTCGGGTCCACGGTATCGGTGAGGGCTTCGGCACCGGATCCGGTGGCTACGTCTGGGAGCCCGGGTCCACGGAACCGTGGTGGTGCCGCGCGCTCGTCATGGGTGCCGGCCGTACGGCTCGCCGCGGCGGCGTGGTGCGACTGTCGGTGAGCGCCAAGCAGCTCGGCCGTCCGGGCCCCCGTGCCGCCATGCTCGACGCGGTGGACCTGGCGCGCTTCCACGGTGCGACGTCGGCCCGCTACGAGTGGGTTCCGCGCTCACGCACCGCTGTCGCCTGACCCGGCCGCGACCTGCGCGTCGTACAGGTCGTAGGGATCCGCGATCGGCATCCCGAGGGCCTCGGACAGGGACTCCGCCGACCAGCTCGTTCCCTCGGCATCGGTGTCCACGGCGCCGTCCGAGGTGAGGTTCGACCGGAAGATGCCCGCGGCGGACGCGGGCAGGAAGTCCTCGTAGACAACGGGTTCGAGCCCGTCCGGCGTGCGAAGGTAGTAGGCTAGTCCGCGCTCCGCCATCTCCTGATCGGTGCCGGGGAAGTGCTGCGCCCACTCCCGGGCAGCGGCCTCGTCGGAGAGGCCGTCCACCCGCGCCATCGCGGTGTCGTACACCTCCCGGCCGCGGCGGGTGAGGGCGACGCCCCGTGCCTCCACCTCACCGAAGCGGACGCGGAGCCGATCGGAGAACGTGGCACCGGACGCGTCGCGAAAGAGTCGAGGTTCGGCGAGAGCTCGGAACGATGTCTGACGCAACAGCACCGGCGCGGTCCACCGAGGGGGTCCCTGGATCCGGTCGATCATCTCGATACCGCGCTCGGCCATGCGGCGGTACAGGTCGTCGATGTCGAGCACCCGCGGCGTCAGGTGGTTGATGTGCGTCGACGACACCCCGCCGATGTCCGCGGCCACCGACGACACGGCTTCGAGCTCGTCGTACCAGGCGCGATCGACGGGCTCCGTGCCGAGTTCGAAGACGGCGACGGCGCCGTCGACGAGCGTGGTGGCCTCCGGTTCCGGTAACCCGCCGTCCTCGGCGGCACGGACCGCGAGGCGCACCAGGTCGGGCGGGACGAGCGTGCGCGCCTCGAGTGCGGTCGAGAGTCGCTGCTCCAGATCGGCGGTGAAGAATCTGCGGTCGTCGACGACGAGCATGGAGCAGAACACCCGGAACGGGTTGCGGGCCAGCTCGATCGAGTCCACGGGCCGGAACGCCGTGGACACCACCGGTATCGGGGTGGCGGCGTCACGCAGATCGTAGAAGCCGACGGGGTGCATGCCGAACCCCCCGAACAGTCGTGCCACGTCGCGCAACTCGGCGACGGTCCCCACCCGGACGGCTCCGTGCCGTTCCGCCGTGACGCGGTGGAGGGTGCCGAGGCGCTCGGCCTCGGCACCCTCGCGAGCCACCACGTCCGCGTTCACCGCGGTCGCCACCTCCACCAGCGTCGTGTACGCCGGGACCTCACGGCCGTACATCGCCGAGAGGGCGACTGCGAAACGAGCGCGGAGATCGGACGCCGGGATCATGCGACGACGCTATCGCTGTCCGACCCGTTCCGGCACCCGGACGGCCACCAGGATGTCGTCGGAGACGTGGGGGGTTCCGGGTGCTGCCTCCACCAGTCGTGGACGCGTCTCGTCGACCGTGACGGTCCACTCGGCGGGGTCGAGGGACTCGGCGACGGAGTGGGGGCTGTGGAAGTCCGACGGATCGAACCCTGCCCAGCGGTGTCCGGGCGACGGGGTGTGGCCGACCATGAGCAGCGTCCCGCCGGGAGCGACGGTGTCGACGAGGCGCGTGAGCCCGTCCGCCGGCCCGGACCGCAGGATGCCGAAGTAGTGCAGCGTCAGCAGATCCGTGGAGTGCGGCGGCAGCGGGTCGGTCAGCAGGTCCCTGGCCAGCCACGTCACACCGTCGTGCAGTCCGCGTGCCCGCTCGACGGCCACCTCGGAGATGTCGACGCCGGTGACGGTCCAGCCGCGTTCCGCCAGCCACACGGCGTCGGCGCCCTCACCCGATCCGACGTCGACGGCGCGCCCGGGGGAGAGGTGCTCCGCGTACTGGACCAGTGTCGGGTTGGGATTGCCGCTCCACCGCTTGTCCGACTCCCGGTACAACTCGTCCCAGAAGTGCCCGTCCAACGCCGGACGGGGGCGCCCTGCCTGGACCGCCTGGTCGAACTCCTCGGCGACGAGGTTCGCGTTGACGTGAGCGCCGGCGAGGGCTCCCTGCGCGGTGGAGGCGATGACCGTGGCCGACGGGTCGGTGACGTTGCCCGCCGCCCACACTCCCGCCACGGTGGTGGCTCCGAAGGAATCGACCTCGACGACGTCGCCGAGTCCGGTCGCGTGCGGCACTGTGGTGAGGCCGAGCGATCCGAGAAGTTCACTGCGAGCGGTGAAGCGCAGTCCCACGGCGAGAGCGTCGACCGCGACCTCGGTCCCGTCGGCCAGCCCGACAGCACGGAGGCGATCCTCCCCGGTGAGCACCGAGGTGACCTTCTGCTCGACGATCTCGATGCCGCGCGCGGTGAATTTCTCGCGATCATCGTCCGCCAGAGGTCCGCCGTCGGTGAAGAAGGTCAGGTTCTCAGTCCACTGCCGCCACATCGAGGCGTGATGGATGCTGAACGGCCCGGTGCTCAGGACGCCGATGCGGTGATCCTGGATCTCCCACCCGTCGCAGTAGGGGCACTGCACGACGTCCCGACCCCAGCGTTCCGCCAGACCGTCGACGGGCGGGAGCAGATCGGTGAGTCCGGTCGTCACCACGATGCGCCGCGCCGAGAAGGCGCGTCCGTCGTCCGTGGTCGCGGAGAAGTGCCCGACGTGACCGCCGAGTGCGGTGACCGTGGCGTCGACGATCGTGACGTCGTATCGCTCGAGGTCGGCTCGGCCGTTCTTCAGGTAGTCGAGCGGCGAGGTGTGGTCCCGACCCAGCACGCCGTGCATGTGCGAGGCAGGTGCGTTGCGAGGAGTTCCGTTGTCCAGAACCAGGACTCGCCTACGGGCACGGCCGAGCATGAGTGCGGCGGACAGTCCGGCGGACCCGCCGCCGAGGACGATGACGTCGGCGTCGACGTGGTGGTGTGAGGTCATGCGGACACTGTGCGCCCGAGTCTGCGGATTTGACAAACATATTTGCCGAAACTGCAATATGGGGTATGGACGACTTCGACGGTGTGATCAGTGCGATCGGTCCGCGCCTGCGCGCTCTCCGCGTCGCGGCGGACGTGACCCTGGCCGCGGTGTCCGAACGCACGGGCATCCCGGTGAGCACGCTCTCCCGGCTCGAATCGGGGCAACGCAAGCCCAGCCTCGAGCTGTTGCTGCCGTTGGCCAAGGTGTACGACGTTCCCTTGGACGACATCGTCGACGCCCCCGAGACCGGAGATCCGCGGGTGCAGTTCACGCCGGTCACGACGAACGGCGTCACCGTCGTCCCGCTGACGCGCCGGGCGGGCGGGTTGCAGGCGTTCAAGCAGATCGTCCCCGGAGATCGCTACGAGGAGAACCCGCGGTTGGGGTCTCACGAGGGTTATCACTGGATCTACGTGCTGAACGGGAAGCTACGACTCATCCTGGGCGACAAGGACCTGGTGCTGGGTCCGGGTGAGGTGGCCGAATTCGACACTCACCTTCCGCACTGGTTCGGCAGCGCCGACCGCCGGCCCGTCGAGTACCTGGGAATCTTCGGACCGCAGGGCGAACGGATGCACGTGAAGGCGACGTATTCGGGGCGCTGAGGACCTTCGTGGTCAGGGGATGTGCAGGAGGCGCCCGACGACCTCGCCCATCAGTTGCGGGGGCACGATGCCCGGCTGGGCGAGTTCCTCGACGGCCAGACCGTTGCTGAGCGCCAGGATGACGAACGTGACCCACTCCGCGGGAACGTGCAACGTCGCTCCGGAGCTCTCGGTGACGCTGACGACGGCGTCGGTGACCGCCGCCCGGAGCTGCGCCCTGTGCTCGGCGAAGCGGGCACCCACCTCGGGATCGCGAAGGGCCCTCGACCAGTAGTCCATGAACAGCAGATGCCAGTCGCGATTGTTCGAGATCGCCTCCGTGAGACGGGTACTCAGCACGCGCTGGGCTTCCCGCAGGTCGGAGGGGAGCTCGGCGAGCAGGTCGACCGACATCCGCGCCCGACCGAGCACTTGCCGGTCCATCAGCTCGTAGAACAGCCCCTCCTTGGAACCGAAATTCGAGTAGACCGCGCCCTTGGTGAACCCGGCCTGCTCGGCGATGGCGTCGAGCGTGGCGTCGGCGTACCCGCGTCGGCCGAACTCCGTCATCGCGGACGCGATGATCCGCTCGCGAACCTCGCTGCGAGGGGGGCGGGTGGTCGGCTCGGTGATGTTCGGGTCGGGGGTGCTCACTCGGGAAGAGTACCGCTCGATACCGGCGGTATCGAAAACGTGGTTCGCCGTATACGGTGAGGTCATGGGGATACGAGAGTGCGATGTCGTCGTGGTCGGTGCGGGTCTCGCAGGACTGGTCGCGACAGCGGAACTGGTCGAGGCGGGCAAGCGCGTGATCCTGCTCGATCAGGAGAACGAGGCGAACCTCGGCGGCCAGGCGTTCTGGTCGTTCGGCGGGCTGTTCCTCGTGGACAGCCCGGAGCAGCGTCGTCTCGGCGTCAAGGACTCCTACGAACTCGCGCTGCAGGACTGGATGGGATCAGCCGGCTTCGACCGTCCCGAGGACGAGTGGCCTCGCCAGTGGGCCGAGGCCTACGTCGCGTTCGCGGCGGGGGAGAAGCGCTCCTGGTTGCGCGAGCGCGGCTGGAAGATCTTCCCGGTCGTCGGGTGGGCCGAACGCGGCGGCTACGGCCCCACCGGCCACGGCAACTCCGTGCCGCGATTCCATCTCACCTGGGGTACCGGGCCGGGACTGGTGGAGATCTTCGAACGCATCGTGCGGGACGGTATCGACCGTGGCAGCGTGATCCCCGCCTTCCGGCACCGGGTCGACGAGGTGGTGGTGACCGACGGTGTCGCGACCGGTGTGCGCGGCGCCGTCCTGGAGCCGACCGACGTCGCCCGCGGCGTGACGTCGTCCCGCACCGTGGTGGGGGACTTCGAGATCCGGGCCGGCGCGGTGCTGGTGACCTCCGGCGGCATCGGCGGCAACTGGGACCTGGTGCAGAAGAACTGGCCGAAGCGCATGGGCCGCACCCCTTCTCACATGCTCTCGGGCGTACCGGCGCACGTCGACGGTCGGATGCTGGAGATCTCGCGTGCCGCGGGCGGGAACATCATCAACGAGGACCGCATGTGGCACTACACGGAGGGCATCACCAACTGGGACTCCGTGTGGCCGAACCACGGCATCCGCATCCTGCCGGGTCCGTCGTCGCTGTGGCTCGACGCGTCGGGTCAGCAGCTACCGGCGCCGCTGTTCCCCGGCTTCGACACGCTCGGCACTCTCGAACACATCGTGTCGACGGGACACGACTACACGTGGTTCCTCCTCGATCAGAAGATCATCGAGAAGGAGTTCGGACTCTCCGGTCAGGAGCAGAATCCGGATCTGACCGGCCGCGATCTGCGCAAGCTTCTCGAGCGAGTCCGTCCCGGCGCACCCGGCCCCGTCGAGGCCTTCAAGCAGAAGGGCGTCGACTTCGTCGTCGCCGACACGGTGGCAGAACTGGTCGCCGGAATGAACAAGATCGGTGACGTCACGCTCGACGCCGCCGATGTGGAGAAGTTGGTCGTCGCGCGAGATCGTGAGATGGACAACGACTTCAGCAAGGACCTCTCGGTCTCGGCGATCCACGCGGCGCGCAACTATCGAGGCGATCGCCTGGCGCGCATCGCCACACCGCACAAGCTGCTCGACGAGACCGGGCGTGCCGCAGCGGGTCCGCTGATCGCCGTCAAGTTGCACCTTCTGACGCGAAAGTCGCTGGGCGGGTTGCAGACCGACCTGAACTCCCGGGTGCTCCGAGCCGACGGCACGCCGTTGCCGGGGCTCTACGCGGCCGGCGAGGTCGCCGGCTTCGGTGGCGGCGGTGTGCACGGGTACCGCTCGCTCGAAGGCACATTCCTCGGGGGGTGCATCTTCTCCGGACGTGCCGCGGGGCGCGCCCTGCGGCGCTAGGTGTACTGCAGCCGGGGAGTCATCCCAGCGCCCACTGCACGTTCACCGAGACGCTGACGGTCTGCTGCCCCGGCTCGATCGGCACCGCGGACGAGGCGGAACTTCTGTCGAAGCTCGGCGCCGACTCCTGGCCGGTGATGTTCTCGGTGATCGACAGGACCTTGCCGAGATCGCTTCCCGCCAGAGACGCGTACTGCTCGGCTCGGTCGCGAGCGTCCGCGAATGCCCGTGACCGAGCGTCGGCGATGAGGTCGGAATCGTCGTCGATGCGGAAGGACACGCCGGACACTCGGGTCGCGTTCCCACCTGCGCGGGTGGCGTCGCCCAGCACCGCCGACGCTCGCGACAGGTCGCGCACGGTCACACCGAGGATGTTCGACGCCCGGTAGCCGGAGATCGTGGAGGTTCCGCCCCCGAACCCGTCGGCATACTGCGGGTCGATGGACACCTGGCGGGTCTGGATGTCCGCGCGGTCCACTCCGGCAGCGGCGATCGCTTCGGTCACCGCAGTCACCGCGGTGTTCGCCTCGTCGATCGCCGTCGTCACGTCGTCCGCCGTCGTCTCGACACCGATCTGAGCGGTGAGAGTGTCCGGGGTGCCCTGGATCTCGCCGACCCCGGACACGGAGATCCCCGGCGGTGTGTCGGTGGCCGACGCACCGGACTCCCCGGTCCCGCATGCCGCGGTCGCCGCCACGACGGCCAGCAGGGCGGCAGATCCGATGACCTTCGAGGTACTCCTGGTCCACGTCATCGGGTCAGTGTCCACGACGGTCCGGGAATGTCTAGAGCGACGTGCCCGTCTCCTCCTCCAGGGCGCGGAACTCCGTCCCTTCGCCCGCGAGGCCCGACAGCATGCCGTAGTAGATGCCGCGCGCGTCCGGCGCGACGATGGCCTGGTGGATGGGAACGGCCAGTCGCGGAGAGACGGCGCGGAGGAAGTCGATGCCCTCGCCGATCTTCATCCACGGGGCCGCTGCGGGAAGTGCCAGCACGTCGATCTCCACGTCGGGAACGAACAGCGAGTCGCCGGGATGCATCAGCTGCCCGGGCTGTTCCGGCGTGCCGAGGAGATACGCGATGTTGTCGATCAGGGGGATGTCCGGGTGGATCGTCGCGTGCGTGCCGCCCGCACCCGTCACCTGCACGCCCCCGATGGAGAAGACGTCTCCCGCGTTCACGGCGGTCCACCGATCCCCGAGCTGGTCGGCCGTCTGCGGGTCCGCGTACAGCGCCGCGTCGGGGTTGGCTTCGAGGAGCGCCGGCAACCGATCGGTGTCGACGTGGTCCGCATGCTGGTGCGTGATCAGAATGGCGTCGAGGCCGGTGATGCCCTCGAACCCGTGAGAGAAGGCGCCGGGGTCGAACAGCACCGTCGATCCCGCCATCGACACCTGAATGCACGAATGTCCGAAGTGAGTCAGCTCCATGGTTCCCCAGTATGCGCCGGATTCGTGGAGTGGTTCGGGACTGGGTAAAGTGCCTGCTGGATCTGCCCTCTTAGCTCAGGAGCTCTCACGTGGCCCGTGTGGTTGTCGACGTCATGCCCAAAGCGGAAATTCTCGACCCTCAGGGGCAGGCCATCGTCGGGGCGCTGCCGCGACTCGGTTTCGCCGGTGTCTCCGACGTCCGTCAGGGCAAGCGGTTCGAGCTCGAGGTCGGCGACGACGTCGACGATGCGACTCTCGACCAGATCGCCGAGACCTTCCTGGCCAACACCGTCATCGAGGAATGGAAAGTGACCCGGCTGTGACTCGCCTCGAAGATCGACCGGCCTCCGGCCTTCCCGCCCGGATCGGTGTGATCACCTTCCCCGGCACGCTGGACGACATCGACGCCTCGCGCGCGGTCACGCTCGCAGGTGGTGAGGCCGTCAGCCTCTGGCACGGCGACGCAGATCTGAAGAACGTCGACGCCGTCGTCGTCCCCGGCGGTTTCTCCTACGGCGACTACCTGCGCGCCGGCGCCATCGCGCGCTTCGCCCCCGTCATGGATGCGGTCATCGACGCAGCGAAGGGCGGCATGCCCGTCCTCGGTATCTGCAACGGCTTCCAGGTGCTGTGCGAGGCCGGACTCCTGCCCGGCGCCCTCACCCGGAACGCCAACCTGCACTTCACGTGTCGCGATCAGTGGCTCACGGTGGAGAGCACGTCCTCGGCATGGTCCTCGCGGTACGAGGCGGGCGCCGAGATCCTCGTTCCGCTCAAGTCCGGTGAGGGTCGCTTCCAGGCGTCCGAGGCGGTCCTGGACGAGCTCGAGGGCGAGGGACGCGTCGTGTTCCGCTACTCGGGTGACAACCCGAACGGTTCGCAGCGGTCCATCGCGGGCATCTCGTCCGCCGACGGGCGCATCGTGGGACTCATGCCGCACCCCGAGCACGCCACCGAGGCCCTCACGGGCCCCAGCGACGACGGCCTCGGCATCTTCTACTCTGCGCTGGACGCGATCGTCACGGCCTGACGGTCACCGCCCAGGAGTGCGGCCGCAGGTCGTTCTCCACTCCGTCGGCTGCTGCCACGATGTCTCCGGCCGGTCGAGGCACGGGTGCGTCGCCGATGTTCGCCGACAGCACCAGCGTCGTCGTGCCGTCCGTCGCGGTGAGGGTGACCGCGGTGTTCTCCAGTCCGGACACCTCGGCGTGCGCACGGTGCAGCCACGGGAACCGTCGCCGCATCGCGATCAGGGCCTGGTGGCGCCGGTAGTGCGGCCATCCGTACGGCGCCAGATCGTCGGGTGTCGCCGGGAACTCGGGTCGGATGGCGTCGTCGCCACCCACCCGCTCCTCCTTGATCCCGCGGAATCCCTGCTCGTCGCCGTAGTACACCGTCGGCGTTCCCGCCACGAAGAACAGCAGCGCGGCGGCGATGTCGGCATCGTCGTCGTCGAGGGTGGACGCGATCCGGGTGACGTCGTGGTTGCCGACGAACGTCGCCGGAACGAACGTGGGCAGCAACTCGTCGTGGCGCCGCAGCGCGTGGGCGAACTCGAAGAAGTTCGCGTCCTTCAGGGCGCTCCACGTCGCCTTCCACAGCTCGTACTGCGTGATCGAGTCGAGTCCGGACTCCCGCACGTACGACGCGTAGTCCCCGTGGATCATCTCGCCGACGATCCAGGCGTCGGGATGTGCCTCTCGCACACGGGGGAGCACCGCCGCCCAGAAGGCCGGTGAGACCGCGTACGCCGCGTCGAGCCGCCATCCGTCGACACCGCGGTCGAGCCAGTGCGTCATGACCTGTGCGACGTGCTCCTGCACCGCCCGCTCGTCGTGGTTCAACTCGACCAGCAGATCGTGGCCCTCGAACGTGCGCGGCCGACCGTCCTTCCAGCGGAACCACCGCCCCGCGTCCGAGTCGGGCCCGTCCTGCTCCGCACGAACGAACTGCGGGTGGCTCCTGCCGACGTGGTTGAAGACGCCGTCGAGCAGAACTCGGATGCCCTTGGCGCGTGCCGCACCGATGAGCGCGTCCATGTCGCTGTCGGTTCCCAGACGGGAATCGATGCGGAGATGGTCGACGGTGTCGTAGCCGTGGGTCTCCGACGCGAACACCGGGCCGAGTGCGAGGCCGTTGCACCCGAGCTCGAGGAGGTAGTCGAACCAGCCCTCGATCCGGTCGAGTCGGTGTTCGGTGCGGTCCACTGCCTCGGCCTCGGCGCCGACGAACCCGAGGGGGTACACCTGCCACCAGATGACGTGATCGACCCAGTCCTGCATCGTATTTCCCCCTTTTTCCCGGTCTCGGCGAGGGTTCGCCGAGCGACGGTCTGCTTGTCGGATCGCACAATCCGATTCCGGTTGTGTAGTGACTGTCACTATGAGTAACTGACGTCGGCGGACGACCGTTCGTCACCACCGTGCCAAGGGAGTCACCATGTCCTCCGACCTCACCGATCTGCTCGAACTCTTCCAGAACCTGTCCGGGATCGTCGACGCGCTCGGATCGATCTTCGACGGACTGTCCTTCTTCAGCTGACCCGAGCATCCCTGTGGGGCGAACTCGGCCGAGTCCGCCCCACAGGTGTGCCCGGCGTGGAATGGCAGGAGTCGGCGTCGGATCGGGTCGGAGTCCACGCGTGGTGACAGTGCTGGTGACAATGGCTCACCCGTGGCACGGCGTTGCAGGTGGTGCACAGATCGACCCGTGAGTCGATTCTCGTCACCGAATCGCGACAATTTTCGGGTTGCGAGCCATTCTTTTGTGTGGATTACTTAGCAAGCGGGCAACAAGCCCACCAACCTCACAAAGGGAGCTCCTCATGACCGACCTCGCCAGCTTCGTCGACCTTCTCGGTGCACTGTCCGACATCTTCGGTGGCGCCGGAAGCTTCCTCGACGGCCTGAGCTTCTTCAGCTGAACCCTTCTCGACTCGTGATGCCGGGTCCACCCTCGTGGTGGGCCCGGCATCGCTGTCTCCGCACCCCGTCTCTCTACGATCGGTGACCATGGCGTCCCTCACCTCCGCGACCGCGGCCGGCCTCTGTTCCTTCGTCGACGCGTCCCCGTCGCCGTTCCACGTCGTCGAGACGGTGGCCTCGGAACTGGCGGCGCACGGGTTCACCGCCGTGGCCGAGACCGACGCGTGGCCCTCCGAGCCAGGCCGCTACCTCGTCGTCCGCGGCGGCTCGATCATCGCCTGGTCCACCGAACGTGCACCCGATGCGGCCTTCCGCATCGTGGGCGGACACACCGACAGTCCGAACCTCCGCGTCAAGCAGAACCCCGATCTCGACGTCGCCGGGTGGCAGATGGTCGCCCTGGAGCCGTACGGCGGCGCGTGGCTCAACTCCTGGCTCGACCGCGATCTCGGCATCTCCGGCCGTCTCGGTGTGCGTGACGGCGGCTCGGTGCGCGACGTCCTCGTGCGCGTCGACCGTCCCATCCTGCGGGTGCCCCAGCTGGCGATCCACCTGTCGGAGGATCGCAAGGGAGTGCATCTCGATCCGCAGAACAACGTGAACGCGATCTGGGGCGTCGGGCGATCACCCCACTCGTTCATCGGGTTCCTCGCCGACGAGGTCGGGGTGGATCCCGGCGACGTGCTCGGGTGGGAACTGATGACCCACGATCTTAATCCTGCTGCAGTGGTGGGACTCTCGGACGACCTCGTCAGTTCGCCGCGACTGGACAACCAGGGCACCTGCTACGCCGGAACCGAGGCGCTGGTCGTCGCGGCCGCGCAAGCCGACGACTGCATCCCCGTCCTCGCACTCTTCGATCACGAGGAGGTGGGCAGCATGTCGGACCGTGGCGCGTTCTCGGATCTGATGAACACCGTCCTCGAGCGCATCGTGCTCGCGCGTGGTGGCGGCCGCGAGGAGTTCCTGCGCGCGATGGCCGGGTCGATCCACGCCTCGGGCGACATGGCGCACGCGACCCATCCCAACTACGTCTCGCGGCACGAGCCCGCGCACCGCATCGAGGTCAACGGTGGCCCGGTGCTCAAGGTCAACCAGAATCTGCGCTACGCCACCGACGCCGCCGGTGCCGCGGCCTTCGCCTTGGCGTGCGAGCGAGCCGACGTCCCACTGCAGCGGTACGTCCACCGGGCCGACCTTCCGTGCGGATCCACCATCGGCCCCATCACCGCCTCCCGCACCGGTCTGTCCACCGTCGACGTGGGTGCCGCGCAGCTCGCCATGCACTCCGCGCGCGAGGTGATGGGCGCACACGACGTCGACATGTACGCCGACGCCTTGGCTGCGTTCCTGGGGGCGTAGCGCTGGGTCGGGCTGCGGCTGAATGCCACCTGGTGCCGCCGGGCGGTGCGCGGTGGGTACGGGAACCCCGTCGACGCGGCCGACGAATCCTGCTGCCGTACAGGGCCCGGCGGGGGAGACTGGCGGGATGGAGATCGCGCAGTGGTGGCCGGCCGTGACGGCGGAGACTCGGGACTGGCTGGTCGAGCACAACGGTGAGCCGCTCCCGTCCGCTGTGAGGGACGACGTGCTGCGCGTGAACGGCGATCTCACCGACCCGTCGTGGTGGGCCGGTGAGTCCGTCGACGGGTCGTCCGAGCTGACGGACGCGGCGACGGACTGGATCGAGTCCGCGGCGAACGACGGGTGATGAGTTCCGGCGTCCGGCATGGTCTGTCCCGCAGTGATCGGCGATCGGCGCCGGTTCTTCACGAGGGCGGTACACGATGCGTGCGGTGACGGCAGGGCTCTTCCACTCGGTGGACGGTGTGGTCGAGGCTCCCGACCAGTGGCAGTTCGACAGTTTCGACGACGAACTCGGCCAGTCCATGGGCGGGTTCATGAGCAGGACGACCACCGCCGTCATGGGTCGGGTCGCCTACGAGTCGTGGTCGGATCACTTCGGCAACGCGGGGGCGGACGACCCCTTCGCCGGCTTCATCAATCCGGTGGAGAAGTTCGTCGCCTCACGCACGCTCACCGGAGATCTCGCGTGGCAGAACTCGACGCCCATCGACGGCGATCCGGTGGAGTTCGTGCGTCGACTCAAGCAGACCGACGGTGGCGACATCGCGCTGGTGGGCGGCGTCTCTCTGGTCCGCCAGCTCTTCCTGGCCGGTGTGCTCGACACCCTGACCCTGATGACGCACCCCGTCGTCGTGGGCAAGGGCCAGCACCTGTTCGAGCCGGGGGATCCGCTCACTCGTCTCGTTCTGACGAACTCCCTCGTCACGAGCAAGGGCAACGTGGTCGTCGACTACGCCGTCAAGGGGGACTAGCGGGCAGGCCGGAGGCCGGTCGGGGCTGACGAACGGGCAGGCCGGAGGCCGGTCGGGGGCTGACGAACGGGCAGGCCGGAGGCCGGTCGGGGCCGACGAACGGGCAGGCCGGAGGCCGGTCGGACGGTGTCGGGTCCTGCACATAGAATGACCTCGACATTCTGCCGAGGGAAGGACCCCATCCACCGTGTCTGTCGAGTCCACTCCTCAGGTCGACGCCCTCCCCACCCCTCCGGTCGACACCGTCTCCGCTGCGGCCGGGTCGCCCGACGTCGCTCAGCCGTGGGCGGAGTTGGGTCTGAAGGAGGACGAGTACGCCCGCATCCGGGAGATCCTCGGCCGCCGTCCGACGGACGCCGAGTTGGCGATGTACTCGGTGATGTGGAGCGAGCACTGCTCGTACAAGTCGTCGAAGGTGCACCTCAAGTACTTCGGCGAGACGACGACGGACGAGATGCGGTCGGGAATGCTCGCCGGAATCGGTGAGAACGCGGGCGTGGTCGACGTCGGCGACGGGTGGGCTGTCACCTTCAAGGTGGAGAGCCACAACCATCCGTCGTACATCGAGCCGTACCAGGGTGCGGCCACCGGCGTCGGCGGCATCGTGCGCGACATCATGGCCATGGGTGCTCGTCCGATCGCGGTGATGGACCAGTTGCGTTTCGGTGCGGCTGATGCTCCGGACACGCGCCGGGTGCTCGAGGGCATCGTGCGCGGCGTCGGCGGTTACGGAAACTCACTCGGGCTCCCGAACGTGGGCGGCGAGACGGTGTTCGACGCGTCCTACGCCGGCAACCCGTTGCTCAACGCGCTGTGCGCCGGAGTGATGCGTACCGAGGATCTGCACCTGGCGTTCGCGTCGGGCTCGGGCAACAAGATCATCCTGTTCGGTGCGCGCACGGGCCTCGACGGGATCGGCGGCGTGTCGGTGCTGGCGTCCGAGACGTTCGACGAGAAGCAGGGCCGACGCAAGCTCCCCGCGGTGCAGGTGGGCGACCCGTTCACCGAGAAGGTGCTCATCGAGTGCTGCCTCGAGCTCTACCAGCAGAAGCTCGTGGTCGGTATCCAGGATCTCGGCGGTGCCGGATTGTCCTGTGCCACCTCCGAGCTCGCTTCGGCGGGTGACGGCGGTATGCACATCGCCCTGGATCGGGTTCCGCTGCGTGCGACCGGGATGACGCCGGCGGAGGTGCTGTCCAGCGAGTCGCAGGAACGCATGTGCGCCGTGGTGGCACCGGAGAACGTCGACGCCTTCATGGCGGTGTGCGCCAAGTGGGACGTGCTGGCGACCGACATCGGCGAGGTCACGGACGGTGAGCATCTCGAGATCACCTGGCACGGCGACGTGGTCGTCGACGTGCCGCCCAAGACGGTGGCCCACGACGGTCCCGTCTACGAGCGTCCCGTGCAGCGGCCCGCGAGCCAGGATGCCCTGGTGGCGAACACCACCGAGGGTCTGCCCCGTCCGACCACAGGTGTGGAACTGCGCGAGACCCTGCTGCAGATGATCTCCTCCCCCCAGCTCTGCAGTCGGCGGCTCATCACCGAGCAGTACGACCGGTACGTCCGCGGCAACACCGTGCTCGCCGAGCACGCCGATGCCGGTGTGGTGCGCATCGACGAGAAGACCGGCCGCGGAATCGCTCTCGCGACCGATGCGTCCGGCCGGTACACCGCGCTGGATCCGTACCGCGGTGCGCAGCTTGCGCTGGCCGAGGCGTTCCGCAACGTCGCGACGACGGGCGCCACGCCGAAGGCCGTCACCAACTGCCTGAACTTCGGGTCGCCCGAGGATCCGGGTGTCATGTGGCAGTTCCAGCAGGCGGTACGCGGCCTGGCGGACGGCTGTGTGCAACTGGGCATTCCGGTCACCGGCGGAAACGTCAGTTTCTACAACCAGACCGGGTCGACGCCGATCCTGCCGACCCCGGTGGTGGGTGTGCTGGGTGTCCTCGACGACGTCCACCGCCGCATCCCCACGGGCATCGGCCTGGAGCCGGGCGAGACCCTGATCCTGTTGGGTGACACGCACGACGAACTGGACGGCTCGATCTGGGCCCAGGTCGTTCACGACCATCTCGGTGGTGTTCCGCCGCAGGTGGATCTGGCTCGCGAGCAGTTGCTGGCCGACATCCTCACGGCGTCGAGCCGCGACGGTCTGGTCACCGCGGCGCACGACCTGTCCGAGGGCGGGCTCGCGCAGACCGTCGTCGAGGTCGCGCTCGCCGGCGAGACCGGGTGCCGCATTCTGCCGCCCGAAGGAACAGATCCTTTCGTCACCTTGTTCTCGGAATCGTCCGGGCGGGTACTCGTTGCTGTCCCTCGGACCGAGGAGACCAGGTTCACGGGGATGTGCAGCGCGAGGGGGATGCCATGGACGCGTATCGGGGTGGCCGACGAAGGGTCGGACGAGGTGGAGTTCCAGGGACTGTTCAGTGTCCCGTTGACCGAACTCCGCGAGGCGTACGAGGGGACGCTCCCGGCGCTCTTCGGCTGACCGACCTTCCCGGCACCGGCACCGTCCGATGACCGACACCGATACTCGGTCGTCGGACGAACTGCAGCGCCCCCACAGTTTCGAGGAACTGCCGGCGTACGTCCTGAGCTCGGCGACCCGCACGGTGCGCAAGCACCCCGCGTGGATCTGGGCGTGGGGTCTGCTGCGGCTCGACGTCACCGGCATCGCGTTCGGCGCCCTGTTCTTCTGCTGGTCGCTGACGCCGTCACTGCTGCCACGCGGCTGGCTGTTCCAGGGCATCGTCAGCGGCATCACCGCGGCCATCGGGTACGGGGTGGGCGTCGCTGTCGGCTGGATTCTCCTGCGCACGGTGCTTCGTCAGCAGCCGTGGTGGCCGCTGCCGATCCGCGTGGAGCGCGCACTCCTGGTCGCTGTCCCGGTGATCGCGACCGTCGCCGGAGCGGTCATGCTCTACGCCTCTGCGGACTGGCAGCGTCAGCTCGCCGCGCTCATGGGCGCCGAGGGGCTCACGTCCACGGGGTTCATCCGCACCGGCATCATCAGTTTCGCGGTGTGCGCCGCGCTCATCGGCCTGTGGCGGGTCATCCGGGACATCCGCCGCTTCGTCGTGCGCTCGATCCTGCGTCTGATCCGACTCCCGCAGTGGGTTGCAAACCTCGTGGGGTTCCTCCTCGTCGTGACGGTGCTCGTCACACTGGTGCAGGGTGTGCTGTTGCGCGGCACCATGACCGTCGCCAACTCGGTCTTCAGCACTCAGAACAGCAACACGCGTGAGGGTGCCGAACAGCCGACGGTGCCCGAGCGTTCCGGTGGTACCGGTTCGCTCGTGGACTGGGACACACTGGGATTCGAGGGCCGGAACTTCGTCTCGGGTGGGTTGTCGGCCGACGAGATGACCCGAGCGACCGGCCGCACGGGCATGGAGGCGATCCGCGCGTACGTGGGACTCGAGAGCGCGGAGACGGACGAGGAGCGCATGGATCTCCTGGTACGCGAACTCGATCGAACCGATGCGTTCTCCCGCAAGGCCATCGTCGTCATCCCGACCACGGGAACCGGGTGGGTCAATCCCACCGCAGCTCGGGCCGTGGAACTGATGTACGACGGGGACGTCGCGCTCGTGGCGTCCCAGTACTCGTACCTTCCGAGTTGGATCTCTTTCCTCGCCGATCGCGAGAAGGCGGCGGCCGCGGGGAAGTTGCTCATCGACACCGTGCACCAGCGATGGGAGCAGGAGCCCGAGGCGACCAGGCCCAAGTTCTACGTCTACGGCGAGAGTCTCGGAACCCAGGCCGGCGAAGGCGCGTTCGCGGACATCGCCGACATCCGGGACACCGTCGACGGAGTGCTGTGGGTGGGCCCGCCGAACTCCAATCGCATCTGGGACACCTACGTCAGCCGACGCGATCCGGGAACCACCGAGGTGGAACCCGTCTACGCCGGCGGACTGCTGATGCGGTTCGCCGACAGCACCCGTGACGTCGAGGCGCTGAGCGGGGACTGGCCCTACCCGCGCGTGCTGTACATCCAGCACCCGTCCGACCCCATCGTGTGGTGGACGCCGGATCTGATCTTCCAGCGTCCGGATTGGCTCGCCGAGCCGCCCGGGTACGACCGACTGCCCAGCATGCGGTGGTTCCCGTTCGTCACCTTCTGGCAGGTGAGTGCCGACCTCACGAACGCGGCCGGCGTGCCGGACGGGCACGGCCACAACTACGGGACGACGGTGCTCGACGGCTTCGCCGCTGTGGCCGCCCCCGACGGGTGGACGCAGGCCGACACCGAACGCATCCGCGTCGTCATGAACGAGTACGCCGACGCCGACGGTCCCGAGAAGTGACCGGACTGGCCCGATGGGTGCTTTTCGACATCCCCATCGGGACAGTGCTACCCGAGGAATTCCTGTTCCGCGGCGTCGTCGACACCGTGGCCACCGCCGTGGTGGGTCCCCGTGCCGCACTGGTGGTCGGCTCCACGGCATTCGGGGTCTGGCACTGGTACGACTCGGGTAGGTCGGTGCCCGTGGTCCTGTTCACCGGGGCGGCCGGCGCACTGTTCGTCGAGTCGAAGCGGCGAACCGGCACCATTCTCACGCCCATGGCACTGCACTGGGCTGCCAACTCGGTCGGGGCGATCGCATCGACGTGGTGGCGCTCTACTCGAGGTGACAGACCGCCTCGAGGTTGATGCCGTCGGGGTCGTACACGAAGCCGCCGAAGTAGTTCTCGTGGTACTCGGGGCAGACGCGCGGAGACAGCTTGTCCCGTGCGCCCGCCGCGAGGGCCGCGTCGTGGAACTCCCGGACGACGTCACGGGTGGGTGCCGAGAACGCCACGTGCAGTGCGGGATCGACGGTGCTTCCCTGGACGAGCCAGAAGAACGGCTTGCGGCCACTGCCGAATCCGACCATGCGGACGTAGTCGTCGTCCGGCCCGCCGGTGAAGTCGAGCAGCTTCTCGATCCCGAGCACGCCGAGAGCCGGCACGTAGATCTCGAGTGAGCGGTCGACGTCCGTGACCGTCACGTTGAGGTGGTCGATGGTCGATCCTTGATAGAGGTTCGGTGTCATGGAGACAGTGAAGCGTCCATCGCGGACAGCGGCGGTCCTCGTTGATCAGACCGTGCCTCAGCATCCACAACTCGCGAGAATCGGCGGGATCCCGTCAATGCGGGCGACGTCTGGACCGTGAGGCACGGCTCGGGGCACACCGCGCTCGGTGAGACACTGAACAGCGTGGCACCCTCGAAACCCGTCGACCCGGCCGAGCTCCGGAGCGCACTGCAGACCGTGTCTCCGTGGCTCGACGACCCCGACCTTCCGAAGCCGCCGCGCGCCGATATCGCCGCCGCGGTGCGGCTCAGTGCGCGCACCATCGAGCAGACGGCGCCGGGCTCGAGTGTCGAGGTGCGCGTGCCGCCGTTCGTCGCGGTGCAGTGCATCGTCGGGCCTCGTCACACGCGGGGCACGCCCCCCAACGTCGTCGAATGCGACCCGCGGACATGGCTGTTGATGGTGACGGGGCGCGTGGCGTTCGAGGACGCCGTGCGCGGAGCGGGCGTCACGGCCTCGGGTGGCCGCGCCGGCGAGGTGGCGCACTGGCTTCCGCTCGTGCGCATCTGACTCTCACCGCCAGGGCCGCACCGGCGGTTTGACCCACAAGATCTTCTCGTCCGAGTGCGCCCGGCGGGCCGCGTCGTGATCGGGGTGATCGCGCGCCCACTCCGCCTTCTCGCGCAACAGATTCGACACCACCGTCCACGTCTCGTCGGAACTGGGTGGATTGATGTCCGCGGCCCGAGCCACCTTGCGTCGGACGTCCGCGGCCATCGCCGCGAGATCGTCTGCAGAGATGTCGCGGTCCCACAGGTATCGAGCGAGAGCGACGGCCTTGTCGCGGCGGGACTTCTCGGCCGCGTCGGAATGGCTGTAGAAGTTCTTCTCGGCCACTACCAGCCCCAACTCCCGGCGATGCCCTTGAACGGTCCGACCACGTCGCGGGTGATCCACCCCGCGTAGAAGCCGCCCTCCTGCGGGCGTGCCACCTCGCCGTCGAGCTCGCACGTCAGGGACACGGGAGAGAAGGAGAGCGCGCCGGCGATCGGTGCGAAGGACGGGGTGGGGTTCTCGTAGCTCCAGCCGCCGGCCTCGAGCACGGCGCCGTCGTCGCCCACGATGTCCCAGTAGGTGGCGGATCCCTTCCATTCGCACATCGTCGATCGTGCACTCGAGCGCCGCAGTCGGCTCTCGTCGACGTCGGCCCGCGGGATGTACCAGGTGGGCGGATGGCTGGTCTCCAGGACGCGGTGGGCCGCGTGACTGTCGGCGACGATCGCGTCGCCGAAGCGCACCACGAGATGCTTCGTGGACGCCTCGAGGGCCGGCGGACGCGGGTAGTCCCACACCGATTCCTGCCCCTCGCCGGGCTGTTCGGGGGTGACGCCGTACGGAAGTCTGCTGGCCATGTCTCCATCATGGCACCGCGCCGCGAGTCGTGGATCACAGCTCACCGCGGTATCGGTGCCTGCCGACGGCTTGTTGATCGCGGGGTTGCCCGTAGACTCCCCGAGTGTGCGTGCAGCGTGGCCTGCACCCCACCCCTCCCGGCTTCTAGGAGAGCGCGTCGTGACTCGTGACCCCTCGGTCCACAGCCCGAATCTGCTCGATGACACATCCGGTCCGGAACTGGACATCAACGAGAACGAGCCGCGGGAGGAATGCGGCGTCTTCGGTGTGTGGGCCCCTGGCGAGGACGTCGCGAAGATGACGTACTACGGCCTTTACGCGCTGCAGCACCGCGGTCAGGAGGCCGCCGGCATCGCCGTCGCCGACGGCTCGCAGGTGCTGGTGTTCAAGGATCTCGGCCTGGTCAGCCAGGTGTTCGACGAGCAGACGTTGGGCGCGATGAGCGGCCACATCGCCATCGGGCACTGCCGGTACTCCACTACCGGATCGACGACGTGGGAGAACGCGCAGCCCATCTTCCGCACCACCGCGGCCGGCAGTGGCATCGCTCTGGGCCACAACGGCAACCTCGTGAACACCGCCGAGTTGTCGGAGCGCGCCCGCGATGCGGGAATCATGGGCCGTCCCCGTGGGACCGGTGCCACGTCGGACTCCGACATCGTCGGCGCTCTTCTCGCGCACGGCGCAGCGGACAGCACGATCGAGCAGGCCGCGATGGAACTGCTGCCGACGCTGAAGGGCGCGTTCTGCCTGACCTTCATGGACGAGCACACCCTCTACGCGGCACGTGATCCTCACGGCGTGCGCCCGTTGTCGCTCGGTCGCCTCGACCGCGGCTGGGTCGTCGCCTCCGAGACCGCCGCCCTGGACATCGTCGGCGCCTCGTTCGTCCGCGACATCGAGCCGGGCGAACTGCTCGCGATCGATGCGGACGGCGTGCGGTCGTCGCGATTCGCGGCTCCCGAGCCCAAGGGCTGCATCTTCGAGTACGTCTACCTCGCTCGTCCCGACAGTGTCATCGGTGGCCGCTCGGTCCACTCGACACGCGTCGAGATCGGCCGCCGCCTGGCCGAGGAGCACCCCGCCGAGGGCGATCTGGTGATCCCTGTCCCGGAATCGGGAACGCCCGCCGCCGTCGGCTACGCGCAGGGTTCCGGCATCCCGTACGGCCAGGGCCTGATGAAGAACGCGTACGTCGGACGCACGTTCATCCAGCCGTCGCAGACCATCCGTCAGCTCGGCATCCGGCTGAAGCTCAACCCTCTCCGCGAGGTCATCCGGGGCAAGCGCCTCATCGTGGTGGACGACTCGATCGTCCGCGGCAACACCCAGCGGGCCCTGGTACGCATGCTGCGCGAGGCGGGCGCGCTCGAGATCCACGTGCGCATCGCGTCGCCGCCGGTCCGCTGGCCGTGCTTCTACGGCATCGACTTCGCCTCGCCCGCGGAACTGATCGCCAACGGCATGGACTCCGAGGACGGCATGCTCGAGGGTGTGCGGCAGGCCATCGGCGCCGATTCGCTGGGCTACATCTCGATCGAGGGCATGATCGCCGCCTCGGAGCAGCCCGCGACGCGGCTGTGCTCCGCCTGCTTCGACGGCAAGTACCCCATCGAGCTCCCCAAGGAGACCGCCATGGGCAAGAACGTCCTCGAGGGCATGTTGGCGACCGCAGCGGGCATCGCGATGCCCGCTGCCGTCGACAACGTGAGCGCTCTCTCGCGCCCCTGACACCCAGATGCTGATCCGGCTCGCGATCGCCGAGGCGATCGCGACGGGAACGATCCGGGTGCAGTACCGGCGCTGGGCGAAGCGGCGCGTCAAGGCGGGTACGTGGATCCACACGCCGGCCGGTGTCGTCGTCGTGGACTCGATCACCGAGTGCGACCCCGAGTCGCTCACGGACGACGATGCCCGCGCGGCGGGGGAGTCCTCGATCTCGGCCTTGCGCAAGGGGTTTCGAGGCGCCGACGGTGATCCCGTCTGGCGGGTCGAGGTGTCGTTCGGTGGCGAGGACCCGCGAGTGGGGCTGCGTGCGGACGACGATCTGTCCGACGACGACGTCGCCATGGTGACCACGAAGCTCGATCGCATGGAGGAGCGTGCCGACGCGCCGTGGGCCTGGCGCACCCTCGAGCTGATCCGGGAGCGCCCGGCGGTGCTGGCGGCGGACCTCGGCGCCGTGCTGGGACTCGAACGCGACGTGTTCAAGCCGCGCGTGCGTCGGCTGAAGGCGCTGGGTCTGACCGAGAGTCTGAAGGTGGGATATCGGCTGTCTCCGCGAGGCGAAAAGCTGTTGGACATCAGGCGGTCGGACAGGTAAGTACCGGTCATGTTAAAAATTTCGTGTGGTTCGACACATGAACGACATGCGCACTCGGTAACGTGCCGTTCACCGAACCACCGGAACGACCCGGCCGGACGGGACGCGACGCGCGCTTCCGACACCGCGGGCCCAGACTCACGAAGGACATCCACACCATGAGCGTGCCCTCCCGAGGACGCACGGCGCGGCGCACCGCAGCCGTGTCCATCCTGTCCGTCGCGGCTCTCACCGCGGCAGCGTGCGGCTCCGGCCGCACCGACGACGGCGGCGGCGCAGGCGGTGAGGGCGGCGGCGAGGCGCTCGTCGTCGGCACCACCGACCAGGTCTACTCGCTCGATCCTGCCGCCTCGTACGACAACGGCTCGTTCACGATCATGAACCAGGTCTATCCGTTCCTGATGAACTACGCCCCCGGCAGCGACGAACTGCAGCCCGACGCCGCCGAGAGCTGCGAGTTCAGTCAGCCGACGGTCTACACCTGCACGCTGAAGGACGACCTGACCTTCGCCAACGGCCACGCGCTGACCAGCGAGGACGTCAAGTTCTCGTTCGATCGCATCGTGTCCATCAACGATCCCAACGGCCCGTCCTCGCTGCTGGCCAACCTGGACTCGGTGGCCGCGCCGGACGACAAGACCGTCGAGTTCACGCTGAAGGCCGCGAACGACCAGACCTTCCCCCAGGTTCTCGCCACCAACACCGGGCCCATCATCGACTCCGAGGTCTTCCCGGCCGACTCGATCATGGACGACAACGCGGTCGTGGCGGCCAAGCCCTTCGCCGGCCCCTACTCGATCGACAGCTACGAGAAGAACTCCCTCGTCAGCTTCTCCGCCGCGGCGGACTACAAGGGCGTGCTGGGCGAGCCCAAGACCGGATCGGTCACCCTGCGCACCTACACCAGCGCGGACAACCTCAAGCTCGACATGCAGAACAAGTCCATCGATGTCGCGTGGCGTTCGCTGACCCCGACCGACATCGAGTCGCTCGACCAGGTGGACGGCCTCACCGTCCACGAGGGCCCCGGCGGCGAGCTCCGCTACATCGTCTTCAACCAGAACACGATGCCCGGCGGCACACCCGAGCAGAAGCTCGCGATCCGCAAGGCCATGGCCGCCTCGGTGGACCGTGACGCACTGTCGGAGAACGTCTACAAGGGCACGTTCACGCCGGCGTGGTCCGTGGTGCCCAGTGGCCTCGAGGGCGCGAACACCGCGTTCAAGGACGTCTACGGCGAGGCCCCGAACAAGGACGAGGCAGCGAAGTTCCTGTCCGACGCCGGTGTGCAGACCCCGGTCGCGGTCAATCTGCAGTACAACCCCGATCACTACGGTTCCTCGTCGTCGGAGGAGTACGCGGCGGTCAAGGCGCAGCTCGAGAGCTCGGGCCTGTTCACGGTGAACCTGCAGTCCACCGAGTGGAACACCTACAACAAGGAACGCGTCGCGGACACGTACCCCGTCTACCAGCTCGGCTGGTTCCCGGACTTCCCGGATGCGGACAACTACCTGACGCCGTTCTTCGCACCGGACAACTTCCTGCAGAACCACTTCGAGAACCCCGAGATCACTGCGCTGATCGACTCCGAGCGGACCGAGACCGACCCGGCTCGCCGCTCCGAGATCATCGGTGAGATCCAGACGCGGATGGCGCAGGACTTCGTGTCCACGCTGCCGCTCCTCGAGGGCAAGCAGATCGCGATCTCGACGGACGAGGTCCAGGGTGTCGACGAGACTCTCGACGCCTCGTTCAAGTTCCGCTTCACCCCGCTCACGAAGGGCTGATCCATGGTCACCACCACGCCCGACGAGGCGTCGGTGGGGAAGCAGTCACGGGCGAGCGCGTCGTCACGCTACGGCGCGCTCGCCCGTTATCTCGTGATCCGGTTCCTGCTGATCATTCCCACGGCATGGATCCTGGTCACGGTCGTCTTCTTCCTCATGCGCGTTCTCGGCGATCCCATCAGTGCTGCCCTCGGTGGACGACTGCCCGCCGACCAGATCGCCGAACGACGCGCCGCGGCCGGTTACGACCGGCCGATCCTGGTGCAGTACTGGGAGTACCTGTCCGGTCTGCTGCGGGGAGACTTCGGTCGCTCCGCGACCAGCAACCAGGAGATCAGCGGTGTGCTGATCACCAACGGCGCGGCGACGCTGGAACTCGCGTTCTGGGCGTTGCTCGTCGCGTTCGCCGTCGGCATCCCCCTCGGCTTCTACGCCGCGACCCGCCGCGACTCGATCTCCGACGGCACCCTGCGCATCCTGGCGATCCTGTTCTACGCGGCGCCGGTGTTCTTCGTCGGCATGCTGCTCAAGCTGGTCTTCGCCGTGAAGCTCGGGTGGCTGCCGGTGGCGGGCCGGGCGAGCACCAACGTCGAACTGGCACTGCAGAACGTGTCACCGAAGACCAACATCCTGCTGATCGACTCGATTCTCTACGGGGAGCCGAGCTACACCGTCGACGTGCTGAAGCACGCCGTGCTCCCCGCGGTCGCGCTCGGACTTCTCACCGCCGGCGTGTTCCTGCGCCTGGTGCGGGTGAACCTTCTGCAGACCCTGCAGTCCGGCTACGTGGAAGCTGCGCGCGCACGGGGACTCTCGGCGCGCGTCGTCGCCCGGCGGCACGCCTTCCGCAACGCGCTCATCCCGGTCGTCACCGTGATGGGGCTGCAGATCGCCATGCTGCTGGGCGGCGCGGTGCTCACCGAGACGACGTTCGAGTGGCAGGGACTGGGCTATCAGCTCGCTCGCTACCTGCAGGCGCGCGACTTCATCGCCGTCCAGGGCATCGTCACGTTCCTGGCCATCGTCGTCGCGGTCGTCAGCTTCCTCACCGACGCCATCGTGGCGATCGTCGATCCACGAGTGAGGTTCTGATGAGTATCGAGGTGAGCGTCGGCTCGATCGAGGCGCCGAAGCGACGTCGGGGTGTGCCCGGCCTGTCGATCATCCGCTCGAGTGCCGGACTGCAGAAGGCCACCATCGTCATCGGGCTCGTGCTGGTGGTGCTGTTCGTGATCATGGCGGTCTTCGCTCCGCTCATCGCGCCGTACACCTTCTCCCAGACGTCCGCCGACGGCATGGAGTTCGCGCGCCAGGCGGCGCCGAGTGCGGACCACATCTTCGGGACGTCGGTGCGCGGAGAGGACGTGTTCTCCCGCGTCGTCTACGGCGCACGGACCGCCCTGCTCGTCATCGTCACGTCGCTGGTGCTGTCGATCGTGGTGGGCGTTCCCCTCGGACTGCTCTCCGGCTACGTCGGCCGGTGGGTGGACCGGGTGTTGGTCCTCTTCATGGACGCGATGTACGCGTTCCCGAGTCTGCTTCTCGCCGTGGTGGTCTCGATCGTCGTGGCCGGAGGCCAGTCCAGCAGTTTCGGTGGTGTCCTCTCGGCCGCGATCGCCATCACCGCCGTCTTCGTGCCGCAGTACTTCCGCGTGGTGCGCAACGCGACGGTCTCGGTGAAGACCGAGCCCTACGTGGACGCGGCGCGGGTCACCGGCGCCGGCCCGGTACGGATCATGTTCCGCCACATCCTCGCCAACGTCACGCAGACACTGCCGGTGATCCTCACGCTCAACGGCGCCGAGGCCATCCTGACTCTGGCGGGTCTCGGCTTCCTCGGGTTCGGCATCGAGCCGACGTCCGCGTCCGAGTGGGGATACGACCTCAACAAGGCGCTGCCGGACATCTCCAACGGCATCTGGTGGACGTCGATCTTCCCCGGCACGGCCATCGTCCTGGTCGTGCTCGGTATGACCATGGTGGGCGAATCCGTCAGCGAGACACTCAATCCCGTTCTGAGAACCAGACGCAAGCAGAAAGATCCCTCATGACGGCCTCAGCGTCCACCCCGCAGGCGGCTCTGACCCTCGAGGCACTGTCGGTCAGCTTCGCCACCGACGCCGGGCCCGTCGACGCCGTCAAGGGAGTGAGTTTCGAGGTCTTCCCGGGCGAGGTCCTGGCCGTCGTCGGCGAATCGGGCTCCGGGAAGTCGGTCAGCGTCCGCTCCGCCATCGGGCTGCTCCCGGACACCGCCCGCGTACGCGGAACCGTCACCGTGGGGTCCCGCGAGGTGACGTCGCTGTCGGACAAGCAGTGGGCCGATCTCCGCGGCAACGCCGTGGCGATGGTGTTCCAGGAACCCGGCAGCGCCCTCGACCCGCTGTTCACCGTCGGTTTCCAGATCGTCGAGGCCCTGCGAGCTCACGCCGGACCGGACGGGAAGGTGCTGGACAAGAAGTCCGCCCGCGTCCGGGCGATCGAGTTGCTCACCATGGTGGGTCTGCCCGACCCGGAGCGGCGATTCGGCTACTTCCCGCACGAGTTGTCCGGTGGCCAGAAGCAGCGTGTGATGATCGCGATCGCCATCTCCTGCGAGGCGAAGGTGATCATCGCGGACGAGCCGACGACGGCACTCGACGTGACCGTGCAGGCCGAGATCCTCGACCTGCTGCGCGACCTCAAGGACCGTCTGGGTTGCGCGATCGTGCTGATCACGCACAGCATGGGCGTGGTGGCGGACATCGCCGATCGGGTCGTCGTCATGAAGGACGGCGAGGTGGTCGAGGAGGCACTCGTCCACGATCTCTTCGCTGCGCCGAAGGCCGACTACACGAAGACGTTGCTGGCGGCGGTCCCGACGCTCGATCCCGTGGTCACCGATCGCACCGTCTCGGACGAGGTGGTGCTGTCGGTGCGCGATCTCGTCGTGCAGTTCCCCGGCGGCATCGGTCAGCCCGTCTTCCGGGCCGTCGACTCGGTGACGTTCGATCTGCACCGCGGCGAGACCCTCGGTCTGGTGGGGGAGTCCGGTTCGGGCAAGTCCACCATCGGCCGTTGCGTGGCCGCACTGCAGAAGCCGACGTCCGGCTCGGTGGACGTCCTCGGTCAGGACGTGGGCAGGCTGCGGGGGTCCGCGCTGAAGAGTCTGCGCAAGCGTTTCGGATTCGTGTTTCAGGATCCGTCCACGTCGCTCAACCCCCGACTGACCGTCGGCCAGTGCATCGCCGAGCCGATGATCGTGCACAAGGCCGGGTCGAAGGCGGACATCGCGCGCACGGTCGTGGAGTGGCTCGATGCGGTCCAGCTCCCGAAGGGCACGGAGAAGCGGTACCCGCACGAGCTGTCGGGGGGTCAGCGTCAGCGGGCATCGCTGGCGCGGGCACTCGTCCTGAAGCCGGATCTGCTGGTCGCCGACGAACCGACCAGCGCGCTTGACGTCTCGGTGCAGGCCGCGGTTCTCGACCTCTTCGAGGAACTGCAGACCGAACTGCACTTCGCGTGCCTGTTCATCAGTCACGATCTCGCCGTGGTCGACCGCCTCGCGCATCGGGTGGCGGTGCTGCGGGGCGGCGCCGTCGTCGAGCTCGGGACGCCCGGACGGATCCTCCGGGATCCGGCGGAGGAGTACACCAAGCGCCTGATCGCGGCCATTCCCAGGCCCGAGGTGACACGAGACCGGAAGGACCGATAGGCCTCCGGTACCGTTAGGGCCGCATCCGACCCTCCCGGGTACTCACACACAGATCAGGCTGGAGCAGTACACCCATGACCGATGACACCCACCAGCCCGGCGCAGGAGCCTCGTACGCAGCGGCAGGAGTGGACATCGAAGCCGGTGATCGTGCCGTCGAGCTGTTCGCGCCCCTCGCCAAGCGGGCGTCGCGACCGGAGGTCATGGGCGGTCTCGGTGGGTTCGCCGGCCTGTTCGCGCTGAAGGGCGGATACCGCGAGCCGCTGCTCGCCGCGTCCACCGACGGTGTGGGCACCAAGATCGCGGTCGCGCAGGCTCTGGACAAGCACGACACGGTGGGACTCGACCTGGTCGCGATGGTCGTGGACGACCTCGTCGTCTGCGGCGCCGAGCCGTTGTTCCTGCAGGACTACATCGCGGTGGGGCGCGTGGTGCCCGAGCACGTCGCGCAGTTGGTCAAGGGCATCGCCGACGGCTGCATCCTGGCCGGATGCGCACTGCTGGGCGGCGAGACCGCCGAGCACCCCGGCATGATGGCGGACGGCGAGTACGACCTGTCCGCGACGGGTGTCGGCGTCGTCGAGGCCGACCAGGTACTGGGCCCGGACCGGGTGCGTCCCGGCGACGTGGTCCTCGCGATGGGGTCCTCGGGACTGCACTCCAACGGCTACTCCCTCGCTCGCAAGGTTCTGCTCGACATCAGCCGCATGTCGCTCACCGGTCATGTCGAGGAGTTCGGCCGCACGCTCGGCGAGGAGATGCTCGAACCCACCCGCATCTACGCCAAGGACTGCCTCGCCCTCGCGGCGGAGACGGACGTGCGGACGTTCTGCCACGTCACCGGTGGTGGCCTGGCTGCCAACCTCGCTCGCGTCATGCCGAAGGGCCTCGTCGCCGAGCTCGATCGCGGAACGTGGAGCCCGGCTCCGATCTTCGCGATGATCGCGCAGCGCGGACGCGTGGAGCGCGAGGAGATGGACCGCACGTTCAACATGGGCGTCGGCATGGTCGCGATCGTGGCACCCGAGGACGTCGACCGCGCCCTCGCCGTGCTCACTGCTCGCCACATCGACTGCTGGACGCTGGGGACGGTCAAGAAGTCCGCCGACAGCGGAACCGACGAGCGCGCCGTGCTGACGGGTAATCACCCCCGTTTCTAGGTTCTCGTTTGTCGCAGGACTGGTCGGGCACCCGACCGGCATGACGACGTACGACGGATTCGACACCCTCCCGATCGCCGGTCAGTGGCGAGTGGGCCGAGACGGCCGCACCGCCGACGACGTGAACCCGTACTCGGGCGACGTCCTGACCACCCTCCCGCTGGCCGATGCGGCCGACGTCGACGCAGCGTTCACGGCGGCGAGCATCGCGCAGCGGGACTGGGAGTCCACGCTCCCGACCGAGCGTGCGGACGTGTTCCACCGCGCAGCGCGCATCATGGAGGAGCGCAAGGACGAGATCGTGGACTGGCTCGTCGCGGAGGTCGGCGCCATCCGCCCCCGCGCCGAGTGGGAATGGCTGGCCGTCCGCGCGGTGATGCTCGAATCGGCGAGCTACCCCACTCGATCGGCCGGGCGAATCCTCCCTGCCGCCCTGATCGACGGCAAGGAGAACCGCGTGTACCGGCGGCCCCTCGGCGTGGTCACGGTGATCAGTCCGTGGAACTTCCCGATGCAACTGTCCGCCCGCTCGGTGGCGCCCGCGCTGGCGCTCGGCAACGCAGTGGTGCTGAAGCCCGCGAGCGACACCCCCGTCACCGGCGGACTCCTGCTGGCCAGAATCCTCGAGGATGCCGGGTTGCCCGCCGGCCTGCTGTCCGTCGTCGTCGGCAAGAGCAGCGAGATCGGTGACGCCGTGACCTCGCATCCCCTCACACGGCTCGTGTCGTTCACGGGTTCGACGCCCGTGGGGTCGGGCATCGCGGCGTCGGCGCCGCTCACCAGGATGTCCCTCGAACTCGGGGGCAACGGGCCTCTGGTCGTGCTGGAGGACGCGGACGTCGAGGCAGCCGTGAACGCGGCGGTCTTCGGGTCGTTCTTCCACCAGGGTCAGGTGTGTATGGCGACCAACCGGGTGATCGCGGTCGATGCGGTGCACGACGAGGTGGTGGACCGGCTCACCGAGCGGGTCCGGTCACTGCGCACCGGCGACCCCGCCGATCCCGACACACAGATCGGCCCGATCATCAACGACGCGCAGGTGGAGTCGATTCTCGACCGGATCTCTCGCGCGGAGTCGGACGGCGCGGAGATCCGCGTGCGCGGGGAGCGTTCGGGACCGGCTGGGCGGGTGCTGGGCCCACATCTCGTGCTGGGAACGAACGGCGTCGCGACCGCCGCCGAGGAGGTGTTCGGACCCGTCGCCACGGTGATCCGCGCAGACGGGGAGGACGACGCCGTCCGGATCGCGAACGACACCGAGTACGGGCTCTCCAGCGCGGTGTTCTCGCGAGACGTCGAGCGTGCGGTCCGGGTGGCGACGAGACTCGACGCCGGAATGACACACGTGAACGACACCACGATCAACGACGAGCCCAACACCGCGTTCGGCGGCGAGAAGAACTCGGGCATCGGTCGTTTCGGCGGCGAGTGGGCCATCGACGAGTTCACCACCGACCACTGGATCAGCGTCCAGCACACGCCGCGACAGTATGCGATCTGACCTGCGCGTGAAGAACCTCGCACACACGACCGTGCGGGGCGTCCCGAAGTCGGAACGCCCCGCACGGTCGTGTGTGCGATGTGAGGATTCCCCCCCCTGTTAGGGGATGCGGTCAGCGCCGCCAGTCGTCGTAGTCGTCATCGTCGTGTCGGGACGGCTCCCGATCGGCGATGCCGTTGCGGTGCGAGTCGGGGGAACCTGTGAGCTCTCGTTGGAGACTCTCGAAGTCCGTGGACGGTGAGCTGTACTTGAGCTCACGTGCAACTTTGGTCTGCTTTGCCTTAGCCCGGCCGCGGCCCATGGCTAACCCCCTCGCGAGTAGCGGGGCGGCCTGGGATTTTTTGGCGGCCCCGTCTGATTGTGTGTTCTTCCTGCCCACACTCTAGCGTGCGAATCGGGTCTGCGCTTCCACCGGCGCCGGTGTCACACCGACGGTGCGCGCCGCGCCGCCCGGGCCGCCATGTCGCGGGCCTCGCGGTAGACCTTGGGCGCCAGATCGGGGGTGTTCAGAAGGATCTGCATCGCCTCCGCCGACACCCCGGTGAAGAGGTCCCGCACGGTGACTCCGTGGTCGGGAACGGACACGATCTCGATGTCGTCGCCCGCCGAGAGCGCGCCGACTCGCACGACGCGCAGGTACGCCCCGACATCGCCCCGCGCGGTGAAACGCTTGACCCAGGTCTTCTCGCCCGTCCACCGCGCGAAGGCGGCACACGGGCGCCGCGGAATGGTCACCTCGAGCTCGGCGGTGCCCACCGACCAGCGCGTTCCGACGACCGCATCGGTGACGGGCAGTCCGCTCACGCGCAGGTTCTCACCGAACCACCCCGCGGGAACCTCCCGGCCGAGTTCCTCGGCCCACCTGTCGGCCTCGGCCTCGTCGTACGCGTAGACCGCCTGGTCCGCGCCGCCGTGAAAGGTGACGTCGCAGGAGCGATCACCGTGCAGACCGAGCTCGGTGACGTCGACCGGTCCGGACACCGCTCGCTTGTCGATGGCGGAGTCGACCACCGCCGGCCGAGAGATGGGGTGGATGGTGTGCACGACGCACACCGACAGCACGCGTCCCGACGGGGCCGGCTGCGTCACCGGCCGCGCAGCCGATCCACCGCGGCGCGGCCCGCCTGGACCGCGGTGTCCAGGACGTAGGAGTCGGGATCGATCGAGGCGGCGCACGGCCCGGCGTCGAGCGTGGTCTCCACCGGCACCGCGCGCTTGATCTGAGCGAGCGCGATCGGCCCGAGCTCGAAGTGATCGACGACGGTGCCGATGCGGCCCACGGATCGGCCGCCGACGGTGACGTCGTCGCCCGTCTCCGGTCGACCGTCCGCGGAGCCGTCGAGGTGCAGCAGGACCAGTCGGCGCGGCGGCTTGCCCAGATTGTGGACGCGCGCCACCGTCTCCTGTCCGCGGTAGCACCCCTTCTCGAGGTGGACGGCCCCGAACTCGCTGACCCCGCCGATCCAGCCGACCTCGTGGGGAATCGTGCGGTCGTCGGTGTCGAGACCGAGGCGTGGTCGACCGGACTCGACGCGCAGCGCCTCGAACGCCCAGCTGCCCGCCTCACGCGCACCCGCGACGACGAACTTCGCCCACCACTCGTCGAGACGGTCGGCGGGGACCAGGACGTCGAAGGAATCGGTGCGGGTCGGCCACGGCATCCGGCGGACCAGACCGAGGTCGGGGTTCGCGGCGTCGAGCGGAAGGGCGTCGTACGGCATCGCGGGCACCTCGGCGCCCACCGCTCGCAGGATGGAGCCGGCCTTCGGACCGAGCAACGACACGACGACCCGTTCGCTGCCGCGACGCGGCGCGGCCTTCGACCAGAACACCATCTTCGACAGGAAGGCGAGAAGGTCCGGTCCGCGGTCCGCCTCGGTGTCGATCCAGGTGGTGCCGCCCAGGTCGGTCATGACCATGTGGTGTTCGACGCGCCCGTTGACGTCCAGGCTCAGGTTCTCCGCGGAGGCTCCGTCGGTCAGCGTCGCGACGTGCTGGCTGGAGATGGTGTGCAACCAGGTCAGTCGCTCCTCGCCGGTGATCGCGATGACGAACCGGTTCGACCGATCGACGACCGCGGCGGTCGTGACGGCGGCGCGCTGCTCACCCAACGGATCCCCGTAGTGCCAGGCGGTTCCACGATCGGGACCGTCCTGGGGTGCGGCCACCGCGCCGGGGCGGGCCAGAACGGGGGAGGAGTACAGGCCAGGGGTCTCGGACACCCCACCAGTCTAGGAGCGGACTGCCCGGTCCGGCCACGGCACTACCCTCGGGGCCATGACTTCACGCGTGGTGGTGACCCTGGACGGTGCCGTGCTCGATCCGACCGAGCCTGTTCTGCATGCCGACGACCTGGCGGCGGTGCGCGGGGACGGCATCTTCGAGACCGTGCTGATCCGCGAGGGTCGGGCGTGCCGACTCGACGCCCACCTCGCCCGCCTCACCCGGTCGGCGGCCATGCTCGACCTCGCGGAACCGGACGTCGACGCATGGCGGCGCGCGGTGGACGTGGCACTCGCGCAGTGGCAGAAGACCGGTGGCGGCGAGGGTGCGATGCGGCTGCTGCTGAGCCGGGGGCGCGAGGGGGCGGACGATGCCGAGACGGCGCTCGTCATGGTCTCCGCCGTCGCCGATCGCGTCACCCAGGCGCGCGCGGAGGGCGTGTCGGCCCTGACCCTGAACCGGGGTTTCTCCATCGACGCGACACAGCAGTCGCCCTGGGCGCTGCTCGGTGCGAAGACTCTGTCCTACGCCACCAACATGGCGGCCCTGCGCCACGCGGCACGAGAGGGTTTCGACGAGGTCGTGTTCCGCAGTATCGAGGGGCAGGTGCTCGAGGGTCCACGGTCGAGCGTGCTGGCCGTGGTGGACCGCCGCATGGTCACGCCGCCGGTGGAGCACGGGGTGCTGCGCGGCACCACGGTGGACGCTCTCTTCGAGGTCGCGGGCGACGCCGGCTTCGACTGTGCGCACGAGCCGTTGCGGGTGGCCGATCTGATCCTGGCCGACAGTGTCTGGCTGATCTCCTCCGTCACGCTGGCCGCGCGCGTGCACACGCTCGACACCACGCGCCTCAAGGAGATGCCGTCGGACCGCGTCGTGCGCGAACTGGTGGACACCGCCGTCGCGCGTTGACGCGCGCCACAGGTAACGGTGGACACAGTCCATCGCCTACTACTACGCGTAGTAGTAGCGTCGGCCCCGTAGGCAGGATCCCCGCCTCGCAGCCGACGACAAGAAGCTGGTCATGGACGCACTCGATGTCTCACGATGGCAGTTCGGAATCACCACCGTCTATCACTTCCTGCTCGTCCCGCTGACCATCGGACTCGCTCCGATCGTCGCCGCGATGCAGACCATGTGGGTGATCACCGGCAAGGACTCCTGGTACCGGCTCACCAAGTTCTTCGGCAAGCTCTTCCTCGTCAACTTCGCACTCGGCGTCGCCACCGGCATCGTCCAGGAGTTCCAGTTCGGCATGAACTGGTCCGAGTACTCGCGGTTCGTGGGCGACGTCTTCGGTGCGCCGCTCGCGCTCGAGGGCCTCGTCGCGTTCTTCCTCGAGTCCACGTTCCTCGGGCTGTGGATCTTCGGGTGGCAACGGCTGCCGAAAGTCGTTCACCTGGCGACGATCTGGCTGGTGGCCATCGGGGTCAACGCCTCCGCCTACTTCATCATCGCCGCGAACTCGTGGATGCAGCATCCGGTGGGGGCCGTCTACGACCCGGACACGGGGCGTGCCGAGCTCGTCGACTTCTGGGCCATGCTCACCAACAACACGGCGCTCGCGGCGTTCCCGCACGCGGTGGCCGGATCCTTCCTCACCGCAGCGACATTCGTCGCCGGCATCGCCGGGTGGTGGATGGTGCGCAGCGCACGTCGCGGCGACGTCGGCCCCTCGTCGGAGGCCCGCTCCATGTTCCGCCCCGCGGCCCGGCTGGCATTCGTCGTCATGATCGCCTCCGGCGCTGCACTCGCGATCACCGGAGACGTGCAGGGCAAGCTGATGTTCGAGCAGCAGCCCATGAAGATGGCATCGGCAGAGTCGCTGTGTCACACCGAGACCGGCGCCTCGTTCTCGATCCTCACCATCGGCACCCACAACAACTGCGACAGCGTCCAGCACATCGTCGCGATCCCCGGCCTGACGTCGTTCCTCGCGAAGAGCGACGTCGACGCGACCGTCCAGGGTGTCACCGAGCTGCAGCAGCAGTACGAGGAGCAGTACGGACCGGGTAACTATCGGCCCAACCTCTTCGTGACCTACTGGGCCTTCCGGATGATGATCGGCCTCGCCGCCGGGTCCGCCGTGCTCGCGCTCGCCGGCCTGTGGGTCACTCGAGGTGGCCGAGTTCCGGACCAGCGCTGGTTCTCCCGGCTCTCACTGCTCGCGATCCCGACACCCTTCCTGGCCAACAGTGCGGGCTGGATCTTCACCGAGATGGGCCGCCAACCCTGGATCGTCGCGCCCAACCCCAGCGGAGTCGACATGATCCGCCTGACGGTCGACCAGGGTGTGTCCGACCACCCCGTCGCTCTGGTGGCGGCGTCCCTCGCGACGTTCACCGTCCTCTATGCCGGGCTCGGTGCCGTCTGGTTCCTGCTCATGCGTCGCCACGTGCAGGCAGGTCCGCTCGAGCACGACAGGCACCCCCACGACGACGACGGTGACGACACCGACGCCGACGCCCGCCCGCTCTCGTTCGCCTACTGACCCGCCGGAGACATGATCATGGGAACGCCCGAATTCTGGTTCGCCGTCGTCACCGCATTGTTCGTCGGATACTTCGTTCTCGAGGGATTCGACTTCGGGGTCGGCATGCTCATGCCCGTTCTCGGTCGATCCGGCCGGGACGACGCCGAGACCCGACGTCGCGTCGTGCTCAACACGATCGGTCCGGTGTGGGACGGCAACGAGGTGTGGCTCATCACGGCGGGAGGAGTGCTCTTCGCGGCCTTCCCCGAGTGGTACGCGACGCTCTTCTCCGGCTTCTATCTGCCGCTGCTGCTGATCCTCGTGGCGCTCATCCTGCGTATCTGTGCCATCGAGTACCGCGGCAAGATCGACGACCCCGTGTGGCGGCGTCGGTGCGACCTCGGTATCGGGATCGGTTCCTGGGTGCCCGCGGTGCTGTGGGGTGTCGCCTTCGCGAACATCGTGCGCGGTGTCGCCATCGACGCGGACAAGAAGGTCACCTCGGGACTGCTCGACCTTCTCACTCCCTATGCGCTGCTGGGTGGTGCGACCACAGCGATGCTCTTCGCGTTCCACGGTGCCGTGTTCATCGCCCTCAAGACGGCCGGCGAGGTTCGAGCGGACGCATCGAGACTCGCTGCGGCACTGATCGTTCCGACCGTGGTGGGCGCCGGGGTGTTCGCACTGTGGACTCAGCTCGCGCACGGGAAGGGCTGGACCTGGTGGATCGTCGCTGCTGCCGTGGCAGGGCTGGTGACGGCAGCGGTGGCCGTGCTGCGCGGGCGAGACGGATGGGCCTTCGTCGGCACCACCGTGACCATCGGCGGAGCCGTGCTGTTGCTCTTCTGCTCACTGTTCCCGAACGTGATGCCCTCGACCATCGACGCCGCGTTCTCGCTGACCGTCGACAACGCGTCGTCCTCCGCGTACACGTTGCGCATCATGGCGTGGCTGTCGGCGATCGTGGCACCGGTGGTCCTGGCCTACCAGGGCTGGACCTACTGGGTCTTCCGTCGGCGCATCTCGACGACGCAGATCCCGGCGTCCATCGGCCTGGCGAGCACCCGATGACCGCGACGAGGCGGCCCCGGGGACCGGTCGACCCCCGGTTGTGGCGCCGGTCGGTGCCCGTCCGTCGTCACCTCGTGGGGTCGGTGGCGCTCTCCCTGGTGACGACCGCGTGTGTCGTCGTCATCGCCGTCGTCGTCGGGACCGTGCTGGGCGGCGCGGTCACCGACCCGACCCGTCGGACGGTCGGAGCCTGGACCACCGAGCTGACGGTCCTGGCTGCCGCCGTGCTGGTCCGCGTCCTCGCGTCGTGGGCGCGGTCGAGGTACGCGCACCGCTCGGCGATCCGAGTCGTGCGCGGGTTGCGCGCGGACATGCTGGACGCGGCCACGACGACGCGCTCGCGCGGCGGGGAGGATCGGGGCGAGTGGTCGACGGTGGTCACGCGTGGTCTCGACGGACTGGCGCCCTACCTCACCGACTACGTCCCGGCCCTCGTCCTGGCGGCGACCGTCACGCCGATCGCGACCCTTATGATCGCGTTCGTCGATCCGCTCTCCGCGGTGATCGTGGCGGTCACACTCCCGACGATCCCGGTGTTCATGGTGCTGATCGGTCTGATGACCCGCGGGCGGTCCCGACGAACCCTCGACGCGATGACGCGACTGTCCTCTCAGCTGATGGACCTGCTCGCCGGAATCCCGACACTGCGCGCACTCGGCCGGCAGGACGGGCCGGCCGCGCGGGTCGGCGAACTCGGGGACGAGCACCGCCGCCGGACGATGGCCGCACTGCGCGTCGCCTTCCTCTCGTCCATGGTGCTCGAACTGCTGGCCACGCTCGGCGTCGCACTCGTCGCGGTGTCGATCGGTCTACGCCTCGTGTACGGCGACATGGAGCTGGCACCCGGCATCGTCGCGCTCATTCTGGCGCCCGAGGTCTACCTGCCGCTGCGCGCACTCGGTGCCGCCTTCCACGCGTCCGAGGACGGTGCGGAGGCCGCGGGACGTACCTTCGCTCTGCTCGAGAGCGCCGAGTCGCAGGCGCCGCGTGACCAGCGGACGGCCGCGCCGCCCACCGGTCCGGTCACCGTCGTCCTGACGAACCTGTCGGTCCGCGGGCGGGACGGGTGGGCACCCCGCCACCTCGACGCGACGTTCCGGGCGGGACGGGTGACGGTGCTGACCGGCGCCAACGGGACCGGGAAGTCGACGGTCCTGGCGTCCGTTCTCGGGCTCGTCGATCCCGACGAGGGGTCCGTCTCCCTCGTGGGCTCCGACGGGGTGCGGGTCGACCTGTCGACCGTCGACCTCGACCAGTGGTGGCGCCGTGTGACCTGGCTGCCGCAGCGTCCGGCCGTCGTCGCCGGATCCGTCGCCGACAACCTCGACCTCGGGGCGCGTGGTGACGTGGCCGAAGCTGCTCGTGCCACGGGGTTCTCGTCCGTCCTGGCGTCCCTGCCCCGCGGAGCCGCGACGATGCTCGGCGCCGGGGGAGTGGGACTGTCCGTCGGAGAAGCCCAGCGGTTGGCCCTGACGCGCACTCTCGCCGCGACGGGATCCGTCGTGCTCCTGGACGAACCGACCGCCCACCTCGACCCGGAATCGGCGCGTCGGGTGCTCGGGTCCCTGCGGGCCGCGGCCGACGGCGGCCGCACCGTCCTCATCGTGGGGCACACGCCCGAGGTGCTCGCCGCCGCGGACACTGTCGTGCACGTGGACCGAGCGGCGGTGTCGGCATGAGCGATCTGACGCGGGCACTGCGGCTGCTCGACCTGCCGCCGGGGCGCGTCGCGCGGGCCGTGGCGGCCGGAGTCGCGACGCTGGGCAGTGCACTCGCGCTGTCCGCGCTCTCGGCCTGGCTCATCACGCGGGCATGGCAGATGCCGCCGGTGTTGCACCTCTCGGTGGCCGTGGTCGCGGTGCGCGCGCTCGGCATCACGCGCGGCGTGTGTCGGTATCTGGAACGACTGGCCACTCACGACGTCGCACTGCGCGGGACCGTCCGTGCGCGGTCCACCCTGTACCGCGAACTGTCGCAGGGTGATTCGGCCACGGCGGTGACGACGCGGCGAGGGGATCTCCTCGTGCGGACCGGCGCCGACGTGGACGCCGTCGGCGACGTGGTGGTGCGCGCCCTCGTTCCCGTCGCCGTCGCGGCGGTGGTCTCGGCCCTCGCGGTCGGACTCGTCGCCGTGTGGTCCCCTGCCGCGGCAATCGTCCTGGCGGTCGCGCTGCTCGTCTCCGGGGTCGTGGCGCCCTGGTCGAGCGCCAGGGCCGAGCGGGCCGTCGCCGAGGATCTCGTCGCTGCGCGAGCCGACTTCGCCGCCCACGCCGTCACCGCGATCGACCACGCCGCCGAACTCCGGGTGTCCGGGCGACTGGCAGACGTGCGACGCCGCGCCGACGAGGCCGACCGCGCCGTCGGTGCCGCGCAGGACCGCGCCGCCGGGTGGTCCGCCCTGTCCGCCGCGGCGACCCCGCTGTCGATGGGAGTCGCGGTGCTGGGCGCCCTCGCCGTCGGCATCTCGGCGTACGGCACCGCATCGGGGTTCGCGGGCGGCACCGACCCCACCGGGCTCGCCGTCGTGGTGCTGGTTCCGCTCGCCGCGTTCGAGGCGACGGGTGCGATACCCGCCGCCGCGGTGGCGTGGGTGCGCGGATCCGCGGCGGCTCGGCGGATCATGGCTCTCGTGGACGAGGCCCGCTCCGGGCCGGCGGTGACGCCGAAGGACGACCCGTCGCCGTCGCCGTCGGTGCGCCTCGAGGTGTGCGACGTCGTCGCAGGCCGCGGCGGATCGCGGACCGCGCCGGTATCTCTGGTGGTGGAACCCGGTGCGCGCCTGGCGATCAGCGGACCCAGCGGCGTCGGCAAGTCCACGCTCGCCATGACGATCGCGGGGCTCGTCGCCCCCGCCGCGGGCACCGTGCTCGTCGACGGCAGGTCCGTCGACGAACTGTCCGAGGACGCGATGCGCCGGACGGTGTCCTACGTCGCCGAGGACGCCCATGTCTTCCGGACCACCGTTCTGGAGAACCTCCGTGTGGTGCGCGGTGACGTGACCGAGACGGAGGCGACGGCGGCACTCGACCGGGTCGGGCTCGGCGACTGGGTGCGCGGTCTGCCCGACGGTGTGCACACGGACCTCGACGGCGGCGCGGAGGTGCTGTCCGGCGGCCAGCGTCGCCGACTGCTGCTGGCCCGCGCGACGCTCTCGCGGGCGGCGGTGATCATCGTCGACGAGCCCACCGAACACGTGGACGACGTGTCCTCCGCCGCGTTGCTCGCCGCGATGCTCGATCCCGACGGTGGACTGTTCGATCGGGCGACGACCGTTCTGGTCGTGACACATCGACCGGTGCCGACGGGCGTTCGAGTGGTGACCGTGAGCGGTGAACGTCAGGTGTGTTCGCTCACGGAAAAAGACGTTGCCGACCGGGCTGATCCACGCGTAGCGTCGTCTGTACACGAGAGAGGAGGTGGTCTGGAATTGTATGACTCTTGGACGCGTGAGGTGGCTGCCCGCTAGCCGCAACCGCTGACGGTTCTTCTCTCACCGCGCGAGCGGCGGGCGAATACCAGGCAGCTACCCGACCCCCGAGCCCTCGGTCCGTCCAGACCGAGACCCGTACTCCTGCAACGGTGTACCGGTAGGGCTCGGGGGTCGTCCCATGTCCGGACCAGGCCCGCGCGCCTGGTCTTTCCCGTTCTGCCGAGCAGACCCCCTCGCCTGTGTCACTGTGGGGGACATGACGAGTGACGAGCAGCCCGACACGACGAACACCGACGACACGTCCTCCGACACCGGTTCGGCGAACGAGGAGACCGTGGGCCCCGAGCTGACGCAGGAGGACCTCGATCGCGCCGGCGAGAAGATGGACGGCCTCAATGCGCGGTACGAGACCGGTGCGCGCGAGACGGTGACGCTGCCCGGCACCGGCGGCACCGTGTCCGGTACCGCGTTCGCGGACTTCGACGAGGACGGTGCCTCCGAGAGATCCGACACCGAGAAATCCGACACCGACAAGGCCGACACCGGTTCCGGGAAGGATGCGGAGAGCGAGAAGGGCGAGCGTCAGCCCACGTAGCGTTCGAGGCGGGCGGACAGCCGGGGCTCGAGATCGCCGTCCGGTCCGACCCGCTCCTCGACGTACGCGAGATCGCCACCCTCGACGATGCCGTAGAGACGCTTCGCGCCCCCGACCAGCGCCGCCGACGTGCTTCTGATGACCACGTCGGTGGCCAGCTCCCAGGACGACTGCGTCAGTGCGCGGCCGTAGTACAGCTCGATGAGCCCGCTCGCGTGGGTCAGTAGGAGCTCGAGAGTCTCCTCGCCGTCGTCACCGGGCTCACCGGTTCCGCTCACCCGCCAGAAGCCGGACTCGCGCAGGTCGCGGCCGGCGTAGGCGCCGTTCTCGTCGACGCGCCAGGTGCGGGACTCCCACGACAGGTAGGGACCGCCGTCGTGGCTCACGACGATCTGCTGTCCCAGTGTGTAGTCGCCCTCGGCGTCGTGTCCCTCACCGGTGCCGCGCCACACGCCGACCAGCGGCAGCAGTGCCAGCATGGAGTGCGAGATGTCGGGACCCTGCCGCAGATTGGCGGTGTCACCGTCACCGGGCAGATCGGGGAGCGGCGGGATGTTGCGCCCGGCCGTCTCCTTGGCCCGTTCCTCCGCATGCGCGACCGCGGCGTCACCGCTCAGGCGGGGCGCCGGGGTGCCGAACTCGTCGGTCACGACTCGTCGGTGACCAGGCGATAGACGACGTACAGCGAGAACCAGGCGATGAGGATCGACGCCAGGATGAGGAGTGCTTCGAAGAATAGGACCACGCACCGATTGTAGACCGGCGGTGTCGTGGATCTGCCACGGGCCGCCGTCGCGATCGGTCGACGCAGGCGGTCCGCAGACTGTGTGACGGATGACAACCTGTGCCGGGTCCGGTGACGCGATTCATTGTTTAAGGTCGTGAGGTTCTGGAACCGAGAGACGAGGGTGATCCATCCATGCTTCGTGTGACCGGGCTCGACCCGACCGACCGTCGGCGGACCGGGCCGACGAGGATCGTGCTGCGCGCGGCGACCGCTGCCCTCGCGACACTGCTGTTGTGCGCGATCCCTGGAGGACTGGCGGGGGCGGCACCGATCACCCCCTCCGATCCGCTCGGTCTGGGCGACGACCCCGTCGAGTCGGTGCTCGACACGTTCGGGCTGGGCACGAAGGTCGATCAGGATCCGAACAACTACGCGTACGACTGCCCCGACGTGCTCATCGTCGCCATCACGGGCGCGACGGACTCGGAGTCGGACCGGAACCCCGTCGACGAGGTGGACCGGCTGCCGTGGTCCAACTGGGTCGGCAACGTGACCGTGCCCGCGGGGGAGGCCTCGGCGTCCACGCCCGGACGAGTCGGTTGGGTGTACGTGCCGTACGCGTCGGAGTACGGCGTGGCCGTGGCCGAGCCGGTGCCCACCTATCAGGAATCCGTCGCCGAGGGCCTCGCGACCATGGGCCGGATGATCGACGCCAACAAGACCGCGTGCGGCACGTCGACGAAGTACGTGCTGCTCGGCTACAGCGTGGGTGCCGAGGTGGTCGAGCGCCTCGCCGTCGACATCGGGTCCCGACCGTCCACGGCGCACGTGACGTCCGACGACATCGCCGGGGTCGCCCTCGTCGGAGATCCGTACCGCCCTGCCGGCACTGCGTCTCTGGACAAGCCCGGTCCGCCGGGTGGTGGCTTCATGTCGTCCGAGCCGAAGGACTACGGAACCCTCACGAACAAGATCCGGTGGGCGTGCCGTCCGATGGACATCGCCTGTGACGCACCGGAGAACCTCGGAGTCCTGCCGTTGGCGCTCAACGTCTTCGGGCGGATGCACTTCACCCTGCTCGATCCGGGCCGCACCGTCACCGAGTTCGTCGCGGTCTCGTCCGACGTCGCGGCTCGCACCATCGCGCACGTCTTCAGCGACCCGGACTTCGCCACGTCGGACGAGTCCCTGCTCGACGTGATGCTCCGGGTGTCGGACCGCACCCAGCCACTGCCGGACGAGAGGTCGCCGACGCCGCGCGAGATGTTCGACGCAGTGACGTGGGCGCTCGGTCCCGGCCGCCCCGTCGTCGAGGCCAAGCTGCAGGCGGAGGCCGTGGGGTTCGGCGAGGACAACGCCGACATCCCGCAGCTGTTCGAGAAGCCCTACGTCGAACTGGGGTTTCTGCAGCACCTCTACTACTGGGACAACTTCCCGGACAACGGCCGCGACTGGGAGAGCGAGAAGATGATCCGCTGGATCACCGACCTCGCTCGCGAGCAGAGCGAGGCCCCTCCGGTCGACGAGCCGGCCGCTCCTCCTGCGGGAGACACGACGGCGCCCGCCGAGCCCCGCGTGATTCCCCCGGTGAATCCCGGCTATCTCGCGCCGCCGGCGCAGCCCGTGGAGACGGTGCCGTCGACGTGGGAGGAAGTGCTGAAGTCCCTCGGCCTCCCGCCGGAGCCCGGCAAGTAGTTCCCGCGGTCGGATCGCACACCCTCCACGACGCGAACACCCTCCCCAGCACGCTGGGGAGGGTGTTCGGCTGAAACGAGAGGTGTTCGGTCAGGCGCCGATCGAGATCTCGGCCTCGTGGAGGCCGGCGGACTCGGGCGAGATGGTCACGTCGCCGTTGCCGGACGCGGACAGCGCGCGCAGCGTCCAGGTGCCGGGGGCCGCGAAGAAGCGGAAGTCGCCGGTTCCGGACGCGACGACCTCGGCGGTGAACTCACCCGTGCTGTCGAGCAGGCGCACGTACGCACCGCCGACGGGCTGACCGTCCGACGCGGCCAGGACACGGCCCGTGATGACCGTCTCCTTCTCCACGTCGACGCCGGCGGGAAGGGTCTGTCCCTGAGCAGGTGCTCCACACATGATTACGCTCCCAACTCGATAGGTGCTCCCACGAGGGAGCCGTACTCGGTCCAGCTGCCGTCGTAGTTCTTGACGTTCTCGTAGCCCAGCAGCTGCGTCAGTGCGAACCAGCTGTGCGACGAGCGCTCGCCGATGCGGCAGTACGCGATCGTGCCCTTGCTCGGATCGATGCCGACACCGTCGTAGAGCTCCTTCAGTTCCTCGTCGGACTTGAAGGTGCCGTCCTCGTTCGCTGCCTTGCTCCACGGCACGTTGACGGCGCCGGGGATGTGGCCGGGACGCTGGCTCTGCTCCTGCGGGAGGTGCGCCGGCGCCAGGATCTTGCCCGAGTACTCGTCGGGGGAGCGGATGTCGAGGAGGTTCTTGGTGCCGATGGCGGCGATGACCTCGTCGCGGAACGCGCGGATCGACAGGTCGGGAGCCTCGGCCCTGTAGGACGTTCCCTCGCGGGAGACGGCGTCGGTGCTCAGCGGACGACCGTCCAGTTCCCACTTCTTGCGGCCGCCGTCGAGCAGACGGACGTCCTTGTGGCCGTACAGCTTGAAGTACCAGTAGGCGTAGGCCGCGAACCAGTTGTTGTTGCCGCCGTAGAGGATCACGGTGTCGTCGTTGGCGATGCCGCGCGTCGACAGCAGGTCCGAGAACTGCTCCTGGTTCAGGAAGTCACGAAGGACCGGATCCTGGAGGTCGGACTTCCAGTCGAGCTTGACGGCACCCTCGATGTGGCCGGTGTCGTAGGCGCTGGTGTCCTCGTCGACCTCGACGAACACGGTCTTGGGAGCATGCAGGTTCTGCTCGGCCCAGTCGGCAGTGACCAGGACGTCGGAGCGAGCCATGTGGTTCCTTTCGATTCTTCTCTGACAGGTGGTGGGTGGTTCAGGTGGTGGCATGTCGAGCCGGCAGGAGCCGACTCGCGAGTGGGTAGATCTTGCAGCCCAGGCAGATTCCGAACGCCGCGTTCAGCACGGCGGCGAACAGGGCCAGACCCGTGGCGACGGTGCCGACGGTCGTCGAGGACAGCGCGAACCCGAGGGTTCCCACGATCGAGAAGGCGAATCCCAGTCCCTGCGCGAACCGCAGGGGGGTCGTCGGTTCGGTCTCCGACACCGGGCCCAGGCGCGGTGCGACGACGGCGCGGAACACGCGTCCGTAGGGATGCGCTGCCGGCCCGGCAGCAGCGCCGTACGCGAAGACCAGCGTCTGCAGGCCCAGGAGCACCGCTGCAGCGGTGAGCGACACCGTCGACACGAGCAGCGTCACGACGAGGACGCCGGTGGTCACCCAGGCGACGAAGCGGGGACCACGAACGTCGACCTGCGGGGGAATGGATGACATCGAGATGCTCCTGGAGTGGAGGAAAGGGGACCGAGCGGATGCGCGTGGTCTCCGGCGATCGTCGAGCGGTCCGAGGTGTGTACAGCACGGCTGTACCCGAGCGGACGGGTCGACGAGGGGAGGACCGTCGTCAGCGGCAGCGGCAGCAACAGCCACCGAGGCGGCACAGGTCCACTGTGCGGCGTCGGGTGAGCAGAAGCTCGTGGCTGGCGGTCACGTCGGCCATCGTACCCACGCCGGTCCCGATCCAGAAGTTCCGGGTGTCGCTCGTCACTCCGACGAGGGTGAATCGGACGCCGAGAGCACGGCGGCCCGCAGGTCCTTCGACGACGGCACACCCGACGCGCGCGATCGTTCCCGCATCGCCCCGTCGAGCACGAAGGTGGTCGGGAGAGACATCACGCCGAAGTCGCGGGCGAGCTGCGGGTTCTCGTCCATGTCCACCTCGACGTCGGACACGCGGTGCCCCGCCGACTCGAGGTCGGTCACCACGGCGGACACGACGCGTCGCACCGCCGCACACGGGCCGCACCAGGTGGCGGAGAAGTGGAGCACGGTCACCGCGCCGTCGGTGGCGCCGGCGGCGCGCAGAGCGTGAGCTCGCGATCCCGACGCGCCGCCGCGATCCGACGTGCGGACGGCGCCCTCGCGGCGGCGGACCCACAGGCCCACCACGGCGGCGAGCGCCAGGGCGACGAGAAGGACGACGACGGCGCTCACGGCGTGCGGATCTCGTCGAGTTCGATGGTGACGTCCTCGGCGCTGCCCTCGATGACGATCTGTCCGCCCTCCGCGTAGACCGACGTGGGGAGGATGCCGAACGGCAGCTGCTGCTCGTCGATCGTGCGGGTGAACAGGCCCAGGACCGCGGGCTTCAGGAAGTCGGGGATGGTGAAGTCGGCCTGGCCCTCGGGCCCGAAGTAGAGGTCCGACGCGACGATGGACACGGTTCCACCGTCGAGCCGGAGCTCGGCGGTGACGCTGACCGCGGTGTCCAGGGGGCCGACGGGCACGGTGCCCGTGAGGACCACGGCCCCGGCGGTGGTCTCGCCGGAACCGCCCGAACCGCCGGTGCCGTCGGAGCGGTCGGCTGGGGGAGTGGAGACCTGGAGGTCGGGGATCTCGAGGAACCGGCCGAGGTCGGTGGCGTCGATACGGACGCGCGCGTCGAGTTGATCCATGGGCACCGTGCGCACCGATCCGTCGAGCAGGTCGGAGGCCGGAATACGCACGCCGCGCAACGTCGCCTCGATGGTCGTCTTCTCGACGTAGTCGGTGGGGACGTCCTGCGCTCGGATCTCCACGCGGCCGTACCTGCCGTCGGCCGCCTGGGTCAGGAACGGGAAGCCGTGGATGGTCACCTGCGGATCGGACACCAGATCTCCGCCGTCCCGCAGTGCCCGCGAGACGCGGTACTCGGAGTAGGCGGCAGTGCCGAAATCGGCGGCCAGAGCGAGCGCCAGGACGAAGACGAGCCCGACGATCAGTTTTCGCACGGAGTTCCTCTCGGGCGGTTCGGTGTCCTGCGGGCGGGTCCCGAGGCGGGCGGTGGCGGCTCGCAGCCGACTGTCCTGCCTTCCGACAGGTTAGTCTGTGACCGAAGAACAACCGGAAGTGCCGGTCGCGGACCCGCTGGTGGGCTCGTCCGGCCGAAGAAGAGCGGACGAGGAGGCCCTGTGGAGTTGCTGCTGCTGACCTCCGATCCGGATCCGGAGTCCGTGCTCCCGTCCCTCGCGCTCCTGGCGCACACGGTGCGTCCCGCACCGACCGAGGTCTCGTCGTTGCTCGAGGCCGGGAGCGCGGACATCGCGCTCGTCGACGCGCGCACCGATCTGGCCGCCGCCCGCGGACTGTGCCGACTGCTCGGTAGCGCCGGCTCGTCGGTACCCGTGGTGGCGGTGCTCACCGAGGGCGGTCTGGTCGCCGTCAACGCGGAGTGGGGCCTCGACGACATCCTGTTGCCCACCACCGGACCCGCCGAGCTCGATGCCCGGTTGCGTCTCCTCGTGGGCCGCCACGGAGGCGTCAGCAGTCCCGAGGCCTCGGGGAAGATCACTCTCGGCGAGCTCGTCATCGACGAGGGCACCTACACCGCCCGTCTGCGCGGGCGACCGCTCGACCTCACCTACAAGGAGTTCGAACTCCTCAAGTACCTCGCCCAGCACGCGGGCCGCGTCTTCACCCGAGCGCAGCTGCTGCAGGAGGTGTGGGGGTACGACTTCTTCGGCGGTACCCGCACTGTGGACGTGCACGTCCGGCGTCTGCGCGCGAAGCTCGGAACGGAGTACGAGTCGCTCATCGGCACCGTGCGCAACGTGGGATACAAGGCCGTGAGACCGAGCCGGGCAGGTAAGGGCGCGGCGGGCAGCGACGACGCGGTCGACCTGCCGTCGGACGGCGACCTGGACATCGAGAACGACACGGCGACACCCTCGTTCGCCCCAGCTGATCGGACGGCCTTCTGACGTGAGCGACGCGATTCGACTCGAGGCACGGCGACCGGTCGGCGACGAGGCCCGACGCGTCCGCGACGCGATCGAGGCCGCCACGACCGCCGACGGGACACCGCCGCTGTCGGAGCAGGCCGAGCGCGCCGTGGACTCTCCGCGGGACGACGAGCATCTGCTGGCACTGGACGGCGAACACCTCGTGGGGTACGCGACGCTCTCGTCCGCGCGCGGTGACGCGCCGGTCATGGTGGAGGCCGTCGTGCACCCCGATCACCGGGGCCGCGGCGTCGGCACCGCGCTGGTCGACCGCGCTCTCGCAGCACCGGGGGCGCGCGTGTGGGCCCACGGGCGGCTGCCCGCCGCCGATCGCGTCGCCGAGAAAGTCGGTCTCGAGGTGGTCCGCGAACTGCTGCAGATGCGCCGCCCGCTCGGTGGCCCCGACGCGGCGCCCCTGCCCGAACTCACCGTCCCGGACGGCATCACCGTGCGGACCTACCGGGAGTCCGACGACGCCGAGATCCTGCGGGTGAACAACGCCGCGTTCTCCTGGCACCCCGAGCAGGGTGGCTGGACGCAGGCGGAGATCGACGAGCGCCGCGCGGAGTCCTGGTTCGACCCCGCGGGGCTGTTCGTGGCGACGTCGACGGACGACCCGGACACGGTGCTGGGGTTCCACTGGACCAAGGTGCACCCGCCGACCGGAGACGATCCCGAACTGGGTGAGGTCTACGTCGTCGGCATCGATCCGGCGGCCCAGGGCAGGGGGCTCGGCCGGACCCTCACGCTCGCCGGCCTGCGGTATCTGGCCGATCGCGGCCTCGCCGGCGTGCTGCTGTACGTCGAGTCGGACAACACGGCCGCCGTGCACACGTACGACCGGCTCGGCTTCGCCACCTTACACGTCGACGCGGCGTTCGCGCGCGTCTGACGCGGGACCGGTGCGGTCCCTGAGACGCGCATCGCATCCCGATCCGGGTTTTCGGTCTGTCTGTTCACCCTCCGTTCACAAAGGCGCGGTGAACCGTCCACCACCGGCGCTTACGTTCTCCCACGGGTAGCGCACGCTGCCCGTTGCGGTACGACGTCACCGCATCTTTTCTCGCCCGCCGACCGATCGGTCGCCGACGGGCTGTTTCTGGAGGAGACAGGTGAAGCTCGAGCGCAGCATTGCCCTCATGGGTGTACTGGCTGTCGGCGGATTGACGCTGGCTGCATGTGGTTCCGACGCGAACGTCGAGGCCACCGGCAGTGGTGACTCCGCCGCGACGTGCGAGGGCAAGAGCCCCATCACCGGCGAAGGATCGTCGGCGCAGCAGAACGCGATGTCCAACTTCACGTCCGTCTACTCGGGTGTGTGCTCCGGCAAGGCCGTGGAGTACACCGTGAGCGGTTCCGGCAACGGCCGGACCCAGTTCGTCGCCGGTCTCGTGGACTTCGCGGGCTCGGACTCGTCCATCAAGGAAGAGCAGGCCGACGCGGCCGCCACGCGCTGCGCCGGCAACCCGGCGTGGAACCTTCCCCTCGTGTTCGGTCCGGTCGCCGTGGCCTACACGCTCGACGGTGTCGACGACCTGGTCCTGACGCCCGACGTCATCGCCCAGATCTTCACCGGCAAGATCACCACCTGGAACGATCCGGCCATCGCCGCGCTGAACGAGGGCGCGTCGCTCCCGACCACCGCCATCACGCCGATCTACCGCTCGGATTCCTCGGGCACCAGCGACAACTTCCAGCGCTTCCTGTCCGACGCCGCACCGCAGTCCTGGACGCTGGACCACAGCTCCGACTGGGCCGGTGGAGTGGGCGAGGGCGCCAACGGTTCGTCGGGCGTCGCTCAGGCCGCTGCCGCCACCCCGGGCGCCATCACCTACGTCGAGAAGGGCTTCGCCGATCAGGAGAACCTGACCGCGGCGCAGATCGACTTCGGCGCTGGTGCCGTCGAGCTCACCACCGAGACCGCCGCCAAGGCGATCGACACGGTCACCTTCTCCGGTGACGGAAACGACCTCGCGCTCGATACCGACGCACTGTTCGCCAGCAAGGAAGCCGATTCCTACCCGCTGGTGCTGTCGACCTACGAGATCGTCTGCTCCAAGGGCTACGACGCGGAGACCGCCGCGGGCGTCAAGTCGTTCCTGCTCAGCGCTGCCAACGAGGGCCAGGAAGGCCTCGAGGCTGCCGGTTACGTGCCGCTCCCGGACAGCTTCAAGGAGCGTCTGGTGACGGCGATCAACGCCATTTCCTGACACACTGGTTCTCGCCTGCATCACCCCCGAAGACCATTCACCGGGTGATGCAGGCGATGCCGTACCACCCCACACGAGACAGTGAGCGGTATGAGCGACACCCATTCGATCAGCGACGTCACGCCGGCCACCACATCGGCCGTGAGCGCCGCTCGCAAGACGGAAGCGCCGACACCAGTGCCCGACAAGAAAGCCTCAGGTACGGTCACCCGCCCGGGTGACCGCATCTTCTCGACGCTCGCCACCGGTTCCGGTGTCTTCGTCATCGTCCTGATCGCGGCGATCGGTGGGTTCCTCCTGTGGCGGGCGATCCCCGCGCTGCAGAACAACACCGTGAACTTCTTCACGTACAACGGGCAGTGGAGCACGTCGGACACGTCCGCCATGCTCTTCGGTGTCCGTGACCTGTTCCTGGTCACGGCCACGGTGTCGGTGGTGGCTCTGCTGATCGCCATGCCGGTGGCACTGGGCATCGCGATCTACCTGACGAACTACGCCCCGAAGCGTCTGGCGGGCCCGCTGGGCTACGTCATCGACCTGCTGGCCGCCGTGCCGTCCATCGTCTTCGGACTCTGGGGCCTGTACGTTCTCGCGCCGGTCATCTCGCCCGTCGCCGAGTGGCTCAACACGAACCTCGCGTGGTTCCCGCTCTTCGCCACCGGTTCCGTCTCCATCGCCGGCGGCGGCACCATCTTCACCGGTGCGATCGTGCTCGCCGTCATGATCCTGCCGATCATCGCCGCGGTCACCCGCGAGGTGTTCGTCCAGACGCCCCGTGGCCAGATCGAGGCTGCTCTCGCCCTCGGCGCCACTCGGTGGGAGGTCGTGCGCACCACGGTCATCCCGTTCGGCAAGTCCGGCTTCGTCAGCGGCTCGATGCTGGGCCTTGGCCGCGCGCTCGGCGAGACCATCGCGCTCTACATCATCATCCGCAGCACCCAGGAGACGTTCGGCTGGACGCTGTTCGACGGCGGCAACACCTTCGCGACGAAGATCGCACTGGCCGCGGGTGAGTTCAACAACCAGCTGCAGGCCGGTGCCTACATCGCCGCGGGCCTGGTGCTGTTCGTCCTCACCTTCGTCGTCAACGCCGGCGCTCGCGCCGCCATCGCTGGAAAGAAGGACTGACCCATGGCCGACACCACGTCCGGTGGAACCGCCACCATGGATCGCCCCGTCAAGGAGCCGACCTTCCAGGGTGTCAGTGCCCGTCGCAAGGCCTCCGACTCGATCGCGACAGTCCTCGTGTCCCTCGCGGTGCTCATTGCGCTCGTCCCACTGATCTGGGTTCTCTACACCGTCGTCTCCCGCGGTATCGGCGCCGTCGCGTCGGCCGACTGGTGGCAGTACTCGCAGGCGGGTGTCACCCCCTTCAAGGAAGGCGGCGGCGCGTACCACGCGATCGTCGGAACGCTGCTCCAGGGACTCTTCTGCGCGGTCATCTCCATCCCGATCGGCATCTTCGTCGCCATCTACCTCGTCGAGTACGGCGTGGGCACGCGGCTCGCGAAGGCCACGACGTTCATGGTCGACATCCTCACCGGTGTCCCGTCCATCGTCGCGGCGCTGTTCATCTACTCGCTGTGGATCGCGACGTTCGGCTTCGACCGGTCGGGTCTGGCTGTCTCGCTCGCCCTGGTCCTGCTCATGATCCCCGTGATCGTGCGCTCGGCGGAGGAGATGCTGCGCATCGTTCCCCAGGACCTGCGCGAGGCGTCGTACGCGCTGGGTGTGCCGAAGTGGAAGACCATCGCCAAGATCGTCGTCCCGACGGCGCTCTCGGGCATCGTCACGGGCATCATGCTCGCTCTCGCCCGCGTCATGGGTGAGACGGCGCCGGTGCTGATCCTGGTCGGGTCCGCGACGGCCATCAACTTCAACCTGTTCGCCGGTCCGCAGACGTCGCTGCCGCTCATGATGGTCGACCTCCAGAAGGCCGGAACCGCTGCCCTCACCAGCGAGCGGATGTGGGGTGCCGCCCTCACCCTCATCCTCATCGTTGCGGTGCTGAACATCGGCGCGAAGCTGGTCTCCCGCTTCTTCGCTCCCAAGAACTTCTGACAGAAGGATCTCGACATGGCAAAACGACTCGATCTCAAGGACGTCAACATCTTCTACGGCAAGTTCCACGCCGTGTCGAACGTGACGCTCTCCGTTCCTCCTCGTAGCGTCACGGCCTTCATCGGACCGTCCGGCTGCGGCAAGTCCACGGTGCTCCGCTCGCTGAACCGCATGCACGAGGTCACCCCGGGTGCCCGCGTCGAGGGCTCGGTGCTGCTCGACGGCGAGGACATCTACGGTTCCGGCGTCGACCCGGTCGGCGTTCGCCGCACCATCGGCATGGTCTTCCAGCGTCCGAACCCGTTCCCCACCATGTCCATCCGTGACAACGTCGTGGCCGGCCTGAAGCTGCAGGGTGGCCGCAGCAAGAAGCAGCTGGACGAGGTCGCGGAGGAGTCGCTCAAGGGCGCGAACCTGTGGAACGAGGTCAAGGACCGCCTCGACAAGCCGGGCGGCGGTCTGTCCGGTGGTCAGCAGCAGCGTCTGTGCATCGCCCGTGCGATCGCGGTGCAGCCCGACGTCCTGCTCATGGACGAGCCCTGCTCGGCTCTCGACCCGATCTCGACGCTGGCGATCGAGGACCTGATCGGTGAGCTGAAGAAGGACTTCACCATCGTCATCGTCACGCACAACATGCAGCAGGCTGCACGTGTGAGCGACCAGACCGGCTTCTTCAACCTCGAGGCCACCGGCAAGCCCGGCAACCTGATCGAGATCGACGACACCGAGAAGATCTTCTCCAACCCGTCGCAGAAGGCCACCGAGGACTACATCTCGGGTCGCTTCGGCTAGACCGCAGCTCGCGCGTCCACACACGGAAAGGGCGCCCTCCCCGCGGGGAGGGCGCCCTTTCGTGCGTCCGGGTAGCGAGTGGAAGAACTAGGACACGTGCTGCGCGGGAGGCGTCGGCAGGTCGCTGGGCAGGCTGCCGGTGACCAGGAAGATGACTCGGCGGCCCACCTCGACGGCGTGGTCGGCGAAGCGCTCGTAGAAGCGACCCAGCAGGGTCACGTCGACGGCTGCGGCGACGCCGTGCTTCCACTCCTTGTCCATGAGGACGCTGAACAGGTGGCGGTGCAGGTCGTCCATCGCCTCGTCCTCCTCACGGAGCTTCGCGGCGCGCTCGGGGTCGCGGGTCTCGAGCACCTCACGTGCGGAGGAGCCGAGAGCGACGGCGATGCGTCCCATCTCGGCGAAGTAACCGTTGACCTCCTCCGGCAGTGCGTGCTGGGGGTGGCGACGACGCGCGATCTTGGCGACGTGCAGGGCGAGAGCGCCCATCCGGTCGATGTCGGCGACGATCTGGATGCCGGAGACCACCGAGCGGAGGTCGCCGGCGACGGGTGCCTGGAGAGCCAGCAACGCGAAGGCGCGCTCCTCTGCCTGGGCACTGAGGTCGGTGATCTTGTCGTGCTCGCCGATCACCTGCTCGGCGATCCGGAGATCCGCCTGCAGCAGGGACTGCGTGGCGCGCTCCATCGCACTACCGGCCAGGGCGGCCATCTCGCCGAGCAGGTCGGCGAGTTCTGTCATCTGTTCGTTGTAAGCCACGCGCATGGCCCGATTTTACTCGGCCGTACGTGGGTACAGGGCATGCAGGCGGTGAACGGGCGGTGAATGCGGAGCAGCGATTCACACACAGGACTCGTCCGCCCCGTTCGTGACCGTCAGATCGCTGGGGAGCGCGACCTCCGTGGACGCTCCGGAGACCCCCGTCGCGAAGGTCGGAAGCAGGTCTCCGACGACGGTCGGCGGCATCAGGAAGCCCTGGAAATCCGTCCCCAGGACGACTTCGACGATGCCGCCCAGAGTCGGCGTCTCCTCGAGAACCGCTCCCGGAATGGTGCTGGCCACCGTCGACGCGTCCGCGATCGACCCGGCGCCGTACCGCACGACGGTCGCCGCGGCACCGGTGGTCTCGGCGTTGCCGGTCCCGACGACCTGGAAGCCGTAGGCCGCCAGTTCGTCCGCGGTGGTGGCGGCCAGTCCGCTGGTCTCCGAGGCGTTGGAGATCTGGACCGACACCAGCGAGGGGTCGACCGCGACCTGCGGTTCGGTGGTGACCGGCGGCGCGACCTCGGGGGTGGTCTCGGGTGCGCGTTCCTCACCGGGGAGCGGCTGGTCGTCGATGATCGCCTGGAAGATCGCCTTGATGTCGTCGGTGCGCGGGATCTCGTTGCCGTAGTCGGTGGTACCCGCGGTGGGAACGGTGAGGAACGTGACCGCGCCCGCCTCGACGCCGCGCAGCGATTTGCCGAGCGTCAACAGGTCCGACGTCTTCACGTTCTCGACGAACGTGTCGCGCGTGAACGCCGTGACGAAACCGTTGAGGGCGCCCGGGTCGAACAGCACGCGGTTGCTCAGCACGGAGCGCAGGAGCGAGGACAGGAAGAGTTGCTGACGTTTGATGCGTCCGTAGTCACCGGTGCCCTCGGCGTCCACCTTGCGGGCGCGCACGTAGTTGAGCGCGGTGCGTCCGTCGATGCGCTGTTCGCCCGCGGTGGCCAGGACCGTTCCCAGCTCCTCGTCGACCAGCGGAACCGGGGAACACACGTCCACCCCGCCGACCTCGTCGACCATCGACTCGAAGCCGGCGAAGTCGATACCCACGAAGTGGCCGATCCGCAGTCCGGAGATCTTCTGAATGATCTTGACCAGGCACTTGGGTCCACCGAGCGCGTAGGTCGCGTTGAGCTTGTCGCCGTCCGCGGCGGGATACATCTCGCCCGTGTAGTCACCGGTGGTGCTGTCCCAGCCCTCGCACTCGGGGCGTTCGACGTCGAGGTCGCGGGGGAACGACACGGCTACCACGCGACTGCGGTCGGCCGGGATGTTGATGAGCATGACGGTGTCGGACCGTGCACCCTCGGCATCGGCCACCGTGCCGGCGCCGATCTCACCACTGGCTCCGGCTCGGGTGTCCGTCCCGACGATGAGGTAGGTCTCGTCGCCGTACTGGCCGGGCGCGTCGACCACGTCGGTGGACTCGGTGTCCAGGGCCGCGACCTGCTCGAACCCGCGGTCGGTCGCCCGGAGATATCCCCACACGACACCGGTGATCACCAGGGCCAGGATCGAGACCATCGAGACGCCGACACGGCCTGCGACCCGCATCCGCTTGCGCTTGCGTGCCCTGCTGAGGGCGAGCCGCGTGAGCGTCGGGGGTGCGACGGGGCCGACCGCCTCGGGCGCCGGACGCTCTGCGGTGCGTCGCTCGTCCACGACGGGGGCGATCACCTCGGTGGGCGGCTCGGGATCCTCGCGAGGTGGAACCGGCGGGGACGGTGGAGGGCTCGACGCGACCGCTCGATCGTCCGCGCCGGAGGTCGGCGAGTCGTCGCGACCCGCTGCGCGTCCCCGGTTGGAACCGATGCGGGAGATCCGATCCACGACCTCGGCCACCGAGAGCCGTCGATCCTGGTCGTCGGACGAGGACGGCGGGGTCTGCTCGGGCTCGGGTCGATCCGCTGGCGGGCGCTGTTCCGGCGCAGGCTGCTCGGACGGGGGAGACGGTGTCTCGGGGTCGCGATCGGAGCGCGGCACTCGCGAGATGGGACGCTCCCAGGGGGCGCGTCGTCCGGGTGTGGGCGACCCCGGTTCGTTCTCGTCACCCACTGGTCGTTCCGTCTTTCTCTCGGGCGTCGAACAGTGGTCGACGGATCGACGCCATAGTACTGATCATCCGCCCGAGTGCATCAGATCGGCGCCCGCCGGCACCGCACAGTCGTCGGGATCGTCGAGCCAGCCGTCGGGCAGCGACACGGCGCCGGGGGAACCCTGGCGACCGCGGGGGCCCTCGGCGTCGGCCGGGAAGGGAACGGTCGGATCCAGGCGAGCCAGCAGCTCGTCGAGCTCCGCGAGTGTCGAGACGGTGGCCATGCGTACCCGCAGGTCCGAGCCTGCCGGGAAGCCGCGCATGTACCAGGCGACGTGCTTGCGCATCTCCCGGAGCCCGCGGCCCTCGCCGTGGTGGTCGGACAGCAGTTCCGCGTGCCGACGCATGATGACGGCGACCTCGCCCAGCGTGGGCGGCGTCGGCGCAGTGGTGCCGCGCAGAGCGGCGGACAGTTCGGCGAACAGCCAGGGGCGTCCCAGGCAGCCGCGGCCGACGACCACGCCGTCGCAGCCGGTCTCGGCCATCATGCGGGCGGCGTCGGACGCGTCGAAGATGTCGCCGTTGCCCAGGACGGGGACGTCGCGGACGTGATCCTTGAGGCGCGCGATCTCGGACCAGTCGGCCGTACCGGAGTAACGCTGCGCCGCGGTGCGCGCATGGAGCGCGACGGCCGCAGCACCCTCGCCGGCGGCGATCCGTCCTGCGTCGAGGTGCGTGTGATGCTCGTCGTCGATGCCGATCCGGAACTTGACGGTCACCGGGATGTCGGTCCCCTCGGTGGCCTTCACCGCCGCGGCGACGATGCGTCCGAACAGCGATCGCTTGTACGGCAGGGCGGCGCCGCCGCCCTTGCGCGTCACCTTGGGCACGGGGCAGCCGAAGTTCATGTCGATGTGGTCGGCCATGTTCTCGTCGACGATCATCTTCGCGGCGTCGTACGTCGTGTCCGGGTCCACGGTGTAGAGCTGCAACGAGCGAGGCGTCTCGGTCGGGCCGAACGTGGTCATGTGCAACGTGGCGGGCTGCCGCTCGACGAGGGCACGCGCGGTGACCATCTCGCAGACGTAGAGCCCGGAGGTGCTGCCCGTCAGCGTCTCCTCGAGCTCCCGACACAGCGTGCGGAACGCCACGTTGGTGACACCGGCCATCGGCGCGAGGACGACGGGACTACGCAGGGCGAGGGAACCGATCTGCAGAGTCATGGTTGATCACACACCAGACATGGTCGACGGGAAACAGCGATGTGCCCGGCATCCGCGGAACGGGTGCCGGGCACATCGAGGGTATCCGTCGGAACTGGCACTCGGCCACTCCGTCGTGCGGTGCGGGTCAGGATGCCTGCGCGGCCTGCCGCTTGGCAGCCTCACGGGACAGCATGCGGTCGCGCTGCTCCTCGAACTTGAGAACGTCCTTCTCCAGCTTCTCGAGGAAGGCGGCGAGCTCCTCACGCGTCTGCTCGCCCTCGGCGGTGAAGTCGGTGCGATCGAAGATGTTCCACTTGCGCAGCACCGGCATGACGACGTCCTCGAGGTGCTGACGCAGATCGTAGATCCCGTGCTTGGCCATCAGCACGCCGTTGCGGCGGAAGTTGGGCATGCCGGCGCCGGGCATCTGGAAGTTCTGCACGATGTCGGCAATGGCACGCAGCGCCTGGTCGGGCGAGATGTCGAGCGCCGCACCGCACAGGTTGCGGTAGAAGATCATGTGCAGGTTCTCGTCGGCCGCGATGCGCTGGAGCATGCGGTCGGCGATGGGGTCGTTGCAGACCTTGCCCGTGTTGCGGTGGCTCACTCGCGTGGCCAGCTCCTGGAACGTCACGTACGAGACGGAGTGCAGGAAGCCCATCTGATCGTGGCCACCGGCAGCGGCTGAGGAGAAGCCATTGGTCATGTGCTCGATGCGGGCCTGCTCGAGGGCGACGGGATCCACTCCGCGCGTGACCACCAGGTAGTCGCGCATGACGATGCCGTGGCGGTTCTCCTCGGCGGTCCACCGGCCCACCCAGGTGCCCCAGGCGCCGTCCTGCGAGAAGTTCTCCGCGATCTCGCGGTGGTACGACGGCAGGTTGTCCTCGGTGAGGAGGTTGGTGATCATGGCAGCCTTGGCCACCTCGTCGAGCCGAGACTGCTCGGGCGACCAGTCCTCGCCACCGAGCGCGGCGAAGTTACGCCCCTCGTCCCAGGGGACGTAGTCGTGGGGGTGCCACTCCTTCGCCATGGAGAGATGCCGGTTCAGATTCTCTTCCGCAACCGGCTGCAGCTCTCCGAGCAGCTCCAGTTGGGTCAGATCCCGTGCCATGCGTGTCCTCCAGAATGGTGTTCGGCTCACTGCTTCCGCGCGATGACCGCGCTGCCTCGTACTGTGAGGGCAGCCTACGGCACCGTAACTTCGATGTGAATTGCTTCGACGAGCCGCCGCGAGGGGTGCGTACCGTCCGGTAGACGTTCATCGAGCGGGGCGACAGTTCGTTACGCCCGCCCGCCGTCGACCTCGTCCAGTATATGCCGCGGGGTACGGGGTACAGGTGTTGTGACTTCTGCGAGAAACGAACTCGATGTACTGTGCGTCACTCGGAGTCGCTGGCAGGGGACAGATCACCGGAGCCACTGTGGCGACGACCGTTGTCTGCCATTCTGTCTGCCGTGGCGCAACTGAGAACCGAGGGACACCGCGTTCTGGTCGTCGACCTGCACGGGGACAGCGTGCGGGCGGTCACCGGATCGATGATCGCGTACGAGGGCCAGGTGACCTTCCGGAACGCCGGGATGGGCGGTGGCGGTGGACTGCGCGCCGCTCTCAAGCAGAAGGTCACCGGCGAGTCGCTGTCCCTGATGGAGATGGCGGGGCAGGGAACGGTGCGGCTCGCGGTCGACGCGCAGCACGTCGTCGTCGTGCCGTTGGCGGGTGACGCACTCCACGTCGAATCGTCGCAGTTGCTCGCTCTGTCCGGCGGGCTGCGGTCCGATGTGGCCTTCGCCGGGCTCCGCGGCGCCTCGTCCGGGCAGGGCCTGTTCACGACGGTCGTCAGTGGACAGGGCGAGGTGGGACTGCTGTCCGCGGGCGGACCGCTCATCGCGCTCGAGGTGTCGCCGCAGTACCCGTTGGTGGTCGATCCGGACGCCTTCGTCGCGCACCGAGGTCAGGTGACACAGAGCTTCGTCACCGACGTCACGTGGCGGTCGGCCGTCGGCGGCGGGAGCGGCGAGGCCTTCTCCCTCCGCTTCGACGGCACCGGTGTCGTCTACATCCAGCCGCAGGAGCGCTGACATGTTGGAACTCGTCAACAGCAAGGTCGTGAAGTCGACCGTCGCCCCGGGCTCGCCCACGCTCGCGCGCCGTGGATCCATGTTGTTCCACCAGGGCGACGTCCGCTTCGTCCCGCACACGATCGGCGGCGCGGGCGGCATGCCGGGGATGGGTGCCGTCGCGGGAATGGCCGGCCGGATGATGTCGGGCGAGCACGTCGCCATGATGGCCGCCGAGGGGTCCGGCACCGTGCACTACGGCCACGCCGGGCTGCACGTGTCCGTCATCGATCTCGACGGGACCGGTGTCCTCTCGGTCGAGGCGTCACGGTTGCTCGCACACAGTGGCGCACTCTCGACATCGGTCGTACCCCTGACGCAGCAGGGAGGGGTCCGCGGCGCGGTGCGCGGGGCGATGACCGGGCAGGGCATGTTCACGACACAGGTCGCCGGACGTGGGCAGGTGGCCGTGCTGGCCCACGGTGGGACGGTCGAGATCGAGGTGGGTCCGCACCGGCCGCAGGTGGTGGTCGATCCGCAGGCGTACGTGTGTCACCGCGGCACTCTCACCGTCGACATCTCGACGAACGTCGGGTGGCGTGACGCCGTCGGCCGCGGTTCGGGTGAAGCCGTGCAACTCGCGATCGGCGGCGCAGGGACCGTGTGGGTCCAGGCGTCCGAGCAGAAGTTCTGACGAGAGGGAATCGGACATGACCGACGTCGTGCACAACCCCCACACCCTGCCGGTGAACGACAACGTGCCGGGAAACGACTACGCCTTCTGCATCGAACTCGCGGGACAGCCGTGGTTCACGGCGAAGGGCGCGATGATCGCCTACTACGGGTCGGTGCAGTTCGAGCCTCTCGGGCGGACGTCGATGGTGGCCGTCGTGGCCTCACGCTTCTCGTCGCCGCTGTACGCGAACGACTGGGTGCTCGCGAGCGGACACGGCAAGGTGCTGCTCGGCGATCGCGGCTTCGACATCAACTCGTTCGATCTCGACGACGGCAACCTGACCATCCGGGCGTCCAACCTGCTGGCCTTCGAACCCGGCCTCGAGCTGAAGCAGTCCATCGTGCCCGGTTTTCTCACGCTGCTCGGCACCGGGAAGTTCCTCGCCTCGTCCAACGGTGCGGTCGTGTTCGCCGAACCGCCCGTTCGAGTGGATCCGCAGGCACTCGTCGGCTGGGCCGACTGCCCCGCTCCGTCCCACCACTTCGACGCGCAGTGGATGCAGAGCTTCCTGGGGGGCGGCGCAGGGGATGCTCCTCGGAGCACAGACGGGGGAGGAGCGGCAGTTCGACTTCACCGGTGCGGGAACGGTCCTGATCCAGTCGTCCGAGAAGGTGGTGAGCGACGCTCATCTGCTCCGCCACATCGAGTCGGAGACCGTGGCGCTGGGTCAGAACGCGTTGCGCTCACTCCATCAGAGCATCGGGGCCCGGCTGAGCCGGAATTCCTGAGCGTCGACGGGTGTGGGGAAAGACGTTGTGCCCCCAGTAGGGCTCGAACCTACGACCTGCGGATTACAAGTCCGGTGATTCGACCCACCTGACCGGACTGCGACTGGTCGCATGACAGACTCTCAGGGTCCGTTTTGTGACGTGTGTTAATAATGGGACCCATGAAACCTACCGGTCTGGTCGAGGAGTGGGAGGTCTGGCAGTACGCGGCGCGGCTGTCTGAGGTGACCATCGTCGAGCGGGTGCGCGTGCTCAATCAGCTTGCGCTGGAGTCGGAGTGCAACCTGCTGACGATCAGGGCGCTCGACATAGTCCGCTGGTACGCCTCGCACTCGGGCGACTGGGGTGACAGCACCCACGCCACCTACCACTCGTACCTGTCGGTGTTCTTCAAGTGGCTCCAGCTCCAGGAACACCGGCTCGACAACCCGCTGCTGAAGGTCGGCTCACCGAAAGCACCCGAGCGTGTCGCCCGCCCGATCGCGGACGCCGCCATGCTGACGATCCTCAAGTCGAACATGCACCACCGCACCCGCGTCATGATCCTGCTGGCCGGCCTCGGTGGGCTCCGCTGCTCGGAGATCGCCCGGTTCAAGGGCGAGCACATCGACCTCGAGCGCGGCCGGTTCCTCGTGGCCGGCAAGCACAAGACGGTCAAGTACGTGCCGCTGCACCCGATCCTCGCGACCACCGCCGAGACCATGCCCGCCCGCGGCTACTGGTTCCCGTCGAACTCGTCGCGGCCCGGTCAGTGCGTGCGCGGCAAGTCGGTGTCGGACATGGTCGCCACCGCGATCCGCCGGTCCGGCGTCGAGGCCACCGCGCACCAGCTGCGCCACTGGTACGGCACCACCCTGCTCGAAGACGGCGCGGACATTCGCGTCGTCCAGGAGCTGCTGCGCCACGCCTCGCTCATCTCCACGCAGATCTACACCAAGGCGACCGACGTGCGGATGCACGCGGCCATCCGCACTCTGGACCCGTACCGTGCGGTGGCGTAGCGCGGTCGCCGCCTGGTGGCGCGAGACGATCCACCCGTCTGTCTGCGACTGGTGCGGCAGCCCGATCCCACCCGGCCGCACGGGCCGGTTCTGTTCGGACCGGTGCGAGTCCGAGCACGAGTGGGACCAGTCGATCTAGACCGCCTGCCGCACCACCAGGTCGTCGAACGCGGCCGTGTCGGTGCCCGAGGACAGGAACGACCCGAGCGTGAGCGTCGTGCCGGACGGCACCGTGGCGTCCGTGATCGTCTCCTGCACCACACCGTTGACGGACAGCTGCACCGACGAGCCCAGCGCACGGATGCCGACTATGTCGCCGGCCGCGTACGGGTACGTGGCCGTGAGCGGTGTCGTGGTGCCCGAGACTCGCTTCTCGATCTGGACGGTGGTCGCCATGATGCGCAGTCGGAACGACGTCGTCCCGGTACGCCGAATGTCCAGCCACACCACCACCGAGGCCGGCCGCGTCACCACACGGATCGACGCGTCCACGTCGGCCACCGTCGTGTTGAGCGTGGCGACGGGTGAGGTCTCGCCGCCGACGATGCTCAGCGTCACCCGACCGTTCGCCACCGCGTACCGGCCGGCGGGGCTGGACGACCACGCCAGGGTGCTGCCGCCGTAGGCGTTGTCCGTCGAGCGGCCGTTCAGATCCGAGGTGCCGGAGAATCCGTCCGAGAACAACACCGGGCCCGGCACGATCGGCGCCGGCGGGGTGATCCATTCGAGCGCCAGCATCTTCGCCTTCACCAGACCCGAGACCGCGGTATAGCCGGCCGCGTTGAGGTGCAGCGCGTCCGCCGACAGCGACGGCGGCATGTCGCCCGCGGCCTGAGCCGCCAGGTCCGCCGAAGTGGGCGTGATCTTCGTGTCCGTCCACACCTGCGCGCTCATGAGGTACGCCTGCACGTCGACGAAGTTGTCACCGTACGCCGTGGCGTAGGCAGCGTTCACTCGGGCGAGCTGCGCTTTCAGAGCAGCGTCCCAGTTCGTGTTCGTGAAGTGGCCCAACACCATTCGGCGCTTGGCGAACCCGCCGACCTGCTCCCAGTGCCGAGCGGTGTACTCGATCACCCGAGCCTCGCTCGTCGAGCTCACCGGGGACAGGTTGTTTTTCCCCACCCACAGCAGCGCCGCGTTGTCGCGCCGCTGCACGCCGGCCGTCGCGACGAACGGCGCAGGTGCCGACACGATGACCGCGGTGCCCGATGCCGAGCGGGTGAACACCAGCCGCGGCGACGGACTCGCGGAGTACGCCAGAGTGCCGGCGACACCGGCGAGGGTGCCGGCGATGTTGACGGACGAGAGCACGGAGAACGGTGCCGTCGCGGTCACGTCGACTCCACCGGATGCGGGGATGGAACCGCCCACCGGGAGCAGGCGCACGGGCACCGCGTTGGCGCGTGCGGCGGAGTGCTCGATCTCCTCGCCGCTGACACCCTGCCCGTAGACGGCCATGCCGAGCGTCGTCTGAAGCGCGCCCTGGGACACCAGGCGCTCGGCGCTCGACGATCCCCACACCGCCACACCAGCGGCCGGCACGACGGGGGAGACGTAGCCGGAGGTGAGGTCGATGCACATGAACGTCGACCCGTTGGCGGTGTAGTAGAGCGCGTAGTTCCCGAGGACCACCGGCGCGGCGGTGCCAATGTCGAGGCCGGCCGCGACGAGCTTCTCGGCCGACCCCTTGCGGTAGTCGATCGCGTACAGGCTCGTGCCCGCCACGCGCACCAGGAACCGGCCCGTGTCGCCCACACCGCCGGTGCCCGCTGCGCCGGCGGGACCTGCCGGACCTGCCGGGCCGGCGGGTCCGGTCGCGCCGGTGTCGCCCTTCGGTCCGGTCGCGCCGGCGCTGCCGGTGTCGCCCTTCGGTCCGGCGGCACCGGTGTCGCCCTTGGGGCCGGCCGCGCCGGTGTCACCCTTGATGCCTCGCAGCTGCACACCGGACCCGTTCGCCGGCCACCCAGTGCCCGACCAGATGTAGACCAGCCCGTCGTCCACGACGAGGTACCCAGCACCCGACGCGAGGCCGGACGTCGGCAGCTGCGCGTAGGACTGCACCTGTCCGGCGAGCTGGAGGCCGGCACCCTGGTCGCCCTTCGGTCCGGCCGCGCCGGTGTCACCCTTCGGTCCGGTGGGGCCGACCGAGCCGGTGTCACCCTTGGGTCCGGTGGGGCCGACCGAGCCGGTGTCACCCTTCGGTCCCGTCGGGCCGGCCGCGCCGGTGGGTCCGGTCGCGCCGCCGGGACCCGTCGCGCCGGCCGGTCCGGTCGGCCCGATGGGGCCGCGCTGGTACGGGCGGGCGTTCCATCCCTGGACACCGTTGCCGACCTTCTGGAGTCCGGTGTCGGTCTCGACGCCGATCTCGCCCTCCAGCAGCACGAAGTTCTTCGCTGCCCACCCGGCAGCGGTGTCGCGTAGCTGTTGGATGCGTGCGCGTGCGGCCATCAGAGGGTGCCTCCGTCGAGAACTGCGGTCACGGTGTCGCCAGGTGCGCCACCGTCGATGAGACCGGGGGATGGGTAGGACTGAGTGCCGGCGTCGGTGTCGCCGAGGGTGAGCACCGGCAGCGGTGTCGGTGGCAGCCAGTAGGTCTGATCACGGCTGGCACCGAACGACAGATCCACCGTCCACTTGTTCGGCGCGATCTTGTGCTCCACCTTGCGGATTCGGCACACCTGCGCGGAGTTCCCGAACCGCACCACCACCGCGTCGAGCGGCTGCAGCTTCGCCATCAGCGTCCGATGGATCGGCTTCGTCGCCGTCAGGCGCAACCGGTTCACGGCCTGCCGCTCGACGGAGTACTCGTCGAGGATGGCCGCGGCCCACTCGGCGAACGGTGCACCGAACCGGTCGGCCTGCACGTCGGCCCACGAGCCGGACCCACGAATGACGTCGATCGAAACGCGGTGCTGACCGTACGTGTCGATCGACGCCTGCCGGCGGTAGTCGATCCGCTGAGTCTTCGGCGCGAGGTCACCCAGCAGCGCCGGCGGATCAGCGCCACCGACCTCACGCTCGATGAACTCCTTGCGGTCGAGCATGTGCTCGACCACCTGCACCGTGTTCACCAGATTTTCTGTGTCCGAGGAGAACTCAATATCCCGGTTGTAGCTCATGTCGCCCTGCCCCGGTTTGTCGGACAGGTCCAACGTCACCGTCGTCGGCAGCGTGGAGGTGACGATCATGCGGTCGCGGCGGTCGACGTACAGGAACGCCTTGCGGGCGTTGCGGGTCTTGATCAGCGCGTCGTTCATCGTCATCGCGTCGTCCGCGTACGAGGGGAAGTAGTCCCAGCCCTCGGGCAGGGAGCGCGGCGGTCCCGAGTAGTCGGTGCCGTCGATGATGATGGGCACGCCGGTGGTGTGCACCAGGTGCCCGTACTCCGCGAGCCGGTCGTGCGCGACGGGCATCGTTGACTGGCCGGCGCGGCCGAACGCGTCGTGCACCGAGATCTGCACCTGCGCCTGGTGCTTGAAGTCGTGCACGATCCGCCGGCCGCGGATGGTGCCGGTGAAGATCGGCTCGAACGATCCGTCCGCGTGGGTCGCGAGCAGACGCACCCGCTTGCCGGCGGACACCTTGGCGTTGATGGTGTCCGAGACGAACCGGACCGTGAGCACACCGAGGTCCGCCTCGACCGTCTCCGACTCGATCGACACCACCGGGTCGATGACGTCCGCGTAGGTGTATGCCGTCGTGCGGGTGCGCTCCGCGGTGCGCGTCTCGAAGGGGCGGGCGGTCACCGACTCCACCAGGATCGCCGGAGCCGAGGTGCTCAGTTCGATGCCGCGGGTGGGTGAGTTGACGATGACGGACACCCGTTGGTTCGGGGCGACGTCGACACCCGTCAGCCACCCTGCGCGCTCGGTGCCCGTCCACGCCCACACGCTGATCGTGGCGACGGCGGTCGCGTTCGGATCACCGACGAGCACGATCTCGGTGTCGCTCGGCAGGTTGGTGTAGAAGCGCCGGTTGCGGTACGCGAACCCGGTGCGACTGTTCGAGTTCGCGACCGTCGGTGTGGTGTTGGCCGGCTCGCGCACGAAGATCGTCAGCGGGTCGTTGAGGTCGAACTGGATGTAGTCGGGGTACTCCGCGAACCAGTAGCGCGCCTGGTACCCGACGCCCTGGTAGCTGTTGGTGTTCGTCGCGACGAACGAGGCGGTGAGGTACAGCCGGTCCACGTCGGACGGCACCGTGGCATCCGAGACGGTGGGGAGGGTGAAGTCGACGAACCCGACGCCGACACCTGCGGTGCCCTGGAGGGTCGCCTGGTAGGACATGATCTGCTTCTTGACGTCGGTCTCGGTGCCGTACTCGTCGACGGTGGTGCCGGTGCCCCACAGGTCGAAACGCAGCGCGATCGGAGTGTAGGACTCGTTCTGGTCGCGGATCGGTTTGCCCGTGCGGCGCAGGGACAGAGTGCCTTTCATGTTCACGCGCATGCCGGGGCGCACCGGGACGGCCACCCGGTTCTGGAACACGACGGGGCCGAGGCTGCGGGACTTGTACGTCCGCACGTCGCCCGAGCTGTTCTGGTCGACCTCGGTGACCGGGGTCGCGATCTTGGCCTTGTTCGCCCGCACCGTCATCAGCGATGAGGTGGTCACGATCGTCACGTCCTTCTCGAACGCGAGCCCGTTCCCGGGCACCATCTTGATCCCGGACGGGTCGTAGTTGCGGCGGGCGACCGCGAGCCCGTCCGGCACCCACACGTCCTGGCTGGCCGTCTCGACCTGGAGCGTGACCATGGTGCGGTCGATGAACCTAGACATTGACGCTCACCGAGGTCGAGCCGATAGCACCGGCGTAGGCGTCGAGCACGTCCGCGACGGCGCGGCCGGTGCGCACTGGATCGGACACGAGGCCGGCCTCGACGGTGACGTGCACGGTCTGCTGAATGTCCATGCCACCGCGCAGTCCGATGGCGGGCACCAGCTCGTCGTCGAATGCGGTGTAGACCTCGCCGGCGAGGCCGCGCGCTGCGGACACGACCGCGCCCTTCTGCGAGACCATGCCGCGGACGAATCCGCCGACCATCGCTCGACCGTGGGGGATGAGCATGATGCGGTCGGCGGCGATGCCCTTGCGGCCGGCGTAGTGGCCCTTGTTCGCCGCGGCCACAGCACCGAGGTTCGCCGCTGCGGCAGCGACCGCGCCGGCCTGCGAGGCAATGCCGGCGGCGAAGCTCGCACCGGCCGCTGCGCCCTGCGCGGACAGGTCCACGCTCACGCTCTGCGCCGCGGCGGCGAGGCCGGCCACCGCACCCGACACGGCACCTGCCGAGCTGGCGAGACCGGCAGCGAACGATGCGCCGGCCTCGGCTCCCTTGGCAGTCATGTCGACGTTGACCGCGCTGAGATCCGGCGGAGTCACGACGAACGAGATCGGCACCGGCTCCGGCGGGGTGATGGTCAGCGTGCCGAGCTGGTCGGTGTCCCACTTGACGGGCACCGGCACCGGGTCGATACCCGCGATGTTCACGTCGACCTCCGCGATGGTGCCGGGGACCTCGACAGGCTCCATCGGAGTCGTCGGCTGCTCGACGTTCTCCACCGTTGCAGGGATGGGGATGGGAGCAATCGGAGCGACCGGAGGTGTGACCGGTCCGATCGTTGCGGGAACCGGCACGGGCGGCATGTTGCGCAGCTGCTGCCCTGCGGTCGGGTCCAGCACGCCAGTGAGCGGAACCTCGACGGGGCCGTTGCGGGCGATCTGGCCATCGATCGGGTCACCCTCGAGCTTGGGCACGACGGGGACCTCGACCGGTCCGTTGCCCGCGAGATTGGCGATGGCTGCTTTCACGCCGTCCGCCAGTTTGCCGCCCCACTCGACCGGGCCGCCACCGCTGGCATCGTTGGCCCCGCGCACCGCGTTGTCGAGTTCTTGGAACTTGGCGAGAGCGGATCCCGCTGCGGCGGTGATGCTTGCCGTCGTGGTGGCGAGACCTTGCAGGTTCGTCACCAGGTTGCTGGTGTCGACGTTGCCGAGGAAGCTGCCGAAGCTGTTCGCCATCTCGGTGATGCCTGCTGCCAACCCCGACATATCGGTGTTTCGAAGGTTCTCAACGAAAGTGCCTATGCCGCTTGTGAATCCGTCGAGGGCACCACTGTCGAGGTAAGACATCATGCCCTGGAACTTCTCGCCCATTCCGACGAGAGCGTTGCCGGCACCTTCGATGATGCCGGGCAGGGCGGAGAACACCCGCTGCGCGCCGGCGACGATGGCCGGGTCCCCGAGCTTGGCGGCGAAGCTGCCGACTGACTTGATCAGTGACGGCATGTTGCCGATGAAGTTCTTGATATGGGGGACAGCGCCCTCGAACATGCTCTGCAGGGCAGGGCCGACCTCGGCGGCGATGGCCGGCAGTTTGCCCGACAGCTCGGTCACTAGGCCGGCGACACCGGTGGTGATGGATTCGAGGTTGGGGCGGATCTGGTGGAAGGCGGCACCGAGTGAGGTGGCGAGGTCGACGAGCGGTTGCTGGAGCGGGACCGCGATTTCCTTCATGGTCGCCACGACGTCGTCGGCCATGAAGGAGAAGTGGTTCTTGACCTGATCGCTGGCCGCGGCGGCGGCGATCGGGATGGCGGCGACCGCGGCACCGAACCCGACCGACAGCGCGCCGGCCGCGGCGGTGACGGCACCGAGCGCGCCGGCCACACCGAAGATGCCGGCACCGACAGCGCCGGACGCGAGGACACTGACGGCGGGTGCGAGGGCGACGAGCTTGGGCAGGGTGCTGGCCGCTGCGCCGCCGAGCGCGGTGATACCTCGAGCAGCGCCACCCGCTCCACCGCCGGCGTCGTTCAGCCGGTTGAGCGCCTGCACGAGGCGGTCGATTTCGGAGACGTTCACGCGGGTGCGGATGTTGACGGTGCGGTCGCGGGTGAGGCGCTGAAGCTGCGCCTCGGTCTGTGCGAGGTTCGTGACGTTGACGCGGACGCGGGCCTCGCGGCTGGCGGCGAGGTCGCGGACGTTCTGTCGGAGGCCGCGCGCGTCCTCGGTGCCGACGCGGATGCGGAGGGTCTCGCTGCCGATGGTTCGTATGCGGCGCTGGAGTTGGTCGAGCGACGAGCTGTCCACGTCGACCTTGACGCGGATCGTCTGGTCGCGGAGCTGGCGGAGCTTGGACTGCACCTCCGCGATGGAGCGGGTCAGGCCGGAGTTGTGGCCCTTGAAGTAGATATCGACGGTGTTACTCGCCATCGTGGTCACCCACTCTCAGGTGTAGCTGTAGCTCGACGGGCGGTGTGGGCGACTGGATTCCGCGGTCCGCCAGGGTGCCGCGGAGTTGCGCGATGTAGTAGCGGGCGGCGATCTTCCACTCGTCGAGCGCGGTGACCTGACTTTCGAGTTTGGTCACGCGCTCGGTGAGGGTGTTGACGTTGCCGGTCTGCACCCGGCCGCGGTACGTCATGACGGTGCCGACGCCGGTGGCGACCGCACCGATGGCGGCGCAGATGATGGTGATGGTGGTGAGGTGGTCGATCATCAGTTCACCCCGAGCGCCGCCCACAGGCGCATGGCAGCAGCGTTGGTGAGCATGACGATGGCCGCGATGACGCCGACCAGGATCGGGGACGGCGGCACCGACAGGATCGGGCCGAGGATGAGGCACAGGGCGTAGAACGCCCACACCGCGACCACGACGCCGTGCGCGGCGATGAGGCCGCGCATGCGGATGGCGGCGACCAGGACGAGGGAGCCGGCGAGCAGGAAGATGATCGGCCAGACCGGGAACACCGATTCGACCAGGACGACGAGCGTCTCCTGCCCGGGGCGCACCGGCCGGCGCACCAGTGACTCGGGGCCGGCGTAGAAGGTGCCGACGACCATCGCGCCGGTGGCGAGGACGAACGACAGGAACCGAGCGGCCTGGACGACCGCCCGCTCGTTCATCGGCCGATCTTGCGCATCACGTACGCGAGCAGCGCCATGCCGGACGCCGTGACTGCGGTGGTGCCGACTGCGGCCCAGTCGCCCAGCTCGAACACCTGGAACGAATCGTCACCGAGCGCGGTGTAGACCACGCCGACGATGGCGGACAGGACCGTGAGCACCAGGCCCTGCACGAGCGTGCGCGCAGCGGCGGTCGACGGGGCCGGGGTGCCGAGCGGCGGGGGAGTGGGCACGTCCTCCAGGGGCGTGCCGTCCTTCACGGCGGGGAACAGGTGCTCTGCGAGCTGCTCCATGCGCGCCTGGATCTCGGGGTCCATGCGGCGCTTGATCTCCGCGTAGACCAGGTCCATGCCGTTCACGATTTCTCCTCCAGTGTTTCCGCCTCTGCCTGGAGGTCGGAGCTGATGACGTAGTAGCCGAACACCGCGATGGCCGTGGTGACGACGGCACCGGCGATGAGGCCGGCGCGGATGAGCGCGAGGGTGACGACGCGCCCGGTCACAGCAGACCGAGTTTCTGCCAGGTGACGATGCCCACGATGCCGTCGACCGTGATGCCGGCGCGGGACTGGAACTCGCGGACGACGCGCTCGGTGGCCGGCCCGAAGTCGCCGTCCACGGCGAGGTTCGAGTAGCGCGGGTAGTCCCGGTTGAGGCGGGTCTGGAGGTCGCGGACGTGCTGCCCGGTCGCGCCGCGTTGGATGGTCGGCCGGCCACTGATCGGAGCGGGGGCCGGTGGTGCGGACGGGCCGTCGCCGAGGATGCGCTGTACGCCGGCGTCGTTGCGGGGGTCGCCCTCGCGGTAGCGCATCTGGAAGTGCATCTCGTCGGGCTTGCTCCACCCGCGGCCCCAGAACACCTCGGGGTACCGCTGGAGCACACCGTTGGTGGCGGCGACCTGATCGGCCGGCATGCGCTTGAGTCCCCACGGGAGTCGCGGGGCCCACACGTCCACGCTCACACCGGCGAGGTGGTTCGAGTTCGCCACGTCGTTCTTCAGGGACCAACCCCACACAGGCGATGTGATCGGCGCGACGACGCGGTGCAGCTCGTTGACGAACGCACCGAGGATCACCGCCGGCGCGCCTCGCCGGAGTGGTGCGGTGTCCATGAACGGGCCGGGGACGGTCACGCACTCGTCCCGGTTGCACATGCGCCAGCCGGCCTCGGACCACTCGTACCCGTACACCTTGCGAAAGCTCATCGGTTCTTCCTTCTTGATCTCTGCGCTCGTTTGTTGGCGACCGTCACGAAGGCATTGCGCTCACGCAGGGTGAGGTCGTAGTAGACCGAGGGCGACTGGCCGGTGAGCATGCACCAGGTGGCCAGTTGCTCGGCCTCCGCCTTGGCTAGGAGGAGACCGGCTCGGCGTTTGGGTCCGGCACCGTTTCCTCGGCACCCGTGGCGACGGCCGCGGTCTTGTACGTGGTGCTGTCGAGGTAGCTGTTGAACCCGTCCTGGGTGACCTCGCCGGTCTCCTGGAGGACGTACCCGACCGCGAAGATCAGCATGATCATGTCGGTGCTCTTCTGGATCGACTCGCCGGTGAGCGTCTGCACGCCCTTGATCTGCCGGCCGGTCATTCCGTCGACGGTGTCGTTGAAGCTCACAGTCCTGCCTCTTCCTTCTTGGTGTTGAGTTCACGCCGTACGGCCTGCACGGCGAAAGGTGTTACTGCGCTGAGCGTTCGGTACAGCCACGGGTTCGGTGTCTGACCGTCCCACCGGGTGCCGGCGTGGTTCAGCTCGACGTAGATGCCGCCACCGTGGCTGCTGTAGCTGCCGTTGCCGGCCGAGACCTTCGCCTGCATGTTTGTGGCCTTGCCCTTGAGCGAGGCTTTGGTGCGACCGCCGTACACCGGGGCCTGGAACCGGCCCATGACCATCGCCCGATCCTTGATGCGGTCGAACGCGGGGCGTAGACGTCGAGAGTCCGCCTTGAACTTCGCCAGCTTGGCGAGGATCTGCGGCACACCCTCGACGTCCACGTCCACGACGATCATGCGGCGGCGGTGACCCTGGTCGGCACGCCGTCGATCTCCCACTCGATCTCGGTCTCGTGGGCCTCGCCGGCCTCGCCGCCGATGCCGGGCTTGCGCGAGATCCGCACGTCGCCCTTGAAGTGCGGCTGGTCGGCGGAGGCGACCGCGTTGCCGTAGGGCTTGATGACGAACGGGACGACGGTGCCGGACTTGAGCCACGCCATCGTCCACAGGCTGTCTGCGGCGTAGTCGTTGTAGAGCGTCCCGCGCAGGAACCACTGCTCGGTGTCGCCGGTGGCCGCGTTGGCGAACGTGATGAAGTCCGCGTCCTCGCCGTCGTCGGGCTCGGCGCGCACCTCGTGGAGGTAGGAGTTGTACTCCTTGGTGTCGATCATGATCGACAGGTTCTCGCCCTTGGTGCCCTTGAATGGCATTGTGCTCAACTCACTCTCATGCTGATTGCTGCTGTCAGTTCGATCTCCGCGCCGAGAAACTCGTCGTTCTCCCCAGTGAGCGGGCCGCGGATCTCATCGACCACCAGACGGGCGTCGGGGTCGTTCAGGCCGTCGAGCGCGAGCACGCCGGCCTCGATCAGGGTGTCGAGCTTGACCTGGATCTGCCGGCCCGTTCCCTTGCCGGCGATGATCTGCACGACGTAGTGCACGGCGTACGGCATCCCGACCGTGACGGGACCGTCCCGGTCGACGACTCCGGGGATGACCACCGCCACTGGCGGCATGGTCTTGCGGTCCTCCCACGAGGTGACCTGCACCCCTGCCGGCATCGCAGCCTTGAGACCGTCGATGATGTTGTCGCGCAACTGCGTCAGGTTCATCAGAAGTACCCGACGTAGTGACGAGCCTCGCGGAGGATGACGTGGATCGGGTCGCGAGACGAGCGCACCTGGGCGGGTGTGCCGAACCGGTCGTTGACCGAGATCGGTCCCTGGCTGGAGTCGAAGATCTCGGCCCCGACCTTCAGGTACCACTTGCGGAGGATCACGGCCGGGATCGGCCGATCAGGGTGGGCGCAGAAGGCGTCCACGTGCGCGACCGCTTCCTCCAGGTCGCGCACGAGGACGGCATCCTGCTCCGGATCGCCCCCGACGTACTGACGGAACTCGTCGAGCGTCGGCACTGCTGAGGCGGTGTCGCCCTCGGCGGTGCCGTCGTCGAGGGTTCCGTCAGTCGGGGTCGTCATCAGGCACCCGTGGGGAAGGTGACCTTGGTGATGCCCTTCGGCTGCTCGGAGTAGATCCCCTGGTAGCCGTAGAGCGAGAAGTCCTTGGTCAGGTTCACCACGTTCTCGTCCTGGAGCGAGAACGGAGCGCCGGCCGACTCCATCGACGTGATGGCGTCGCGGGAGGCGACGAAGCACGACTTTGCGGGCAGGCGGGGCACGACGACGAGCGGCAGGTTGGAGATCGAACCGCCGAGTTCCACCGAGGACAGGTCCATGTTGCCCCAGGTGTTCTGGCCGTCGCCGTTGACCGAGAACACCGGCCGGCCGGTGCTGTCCTCGATCAGGGCGACGGTCTTGAACACGTCGCGGGAGACGACGATCATGTCCGCGAGCAGCCCCTTGGACTCGTCCTCGATCGCGGCCTTGGCGTCGATGATGAGCGAGATCCACGCCGGCGCGCTGGTGGGCACGCCGCCGACGACGGGGATGGTGTTCGTGCCGGTCAGGCCGAGCAGGAACGTGCGGACGTACAGCTCGAACGCCTCGCCGTACTGGATCCCCATCCAGCGCAGCACGGCGTCGAGGTAGGCGACCTTGTTCCGCTCGATCATCTGCCGCGTCAGGCTCGTTTAGCCGCCCACGGTGCGGACCTTGCCGACGCCCTCGCCGATCTTCAGCTCCAGGTACGACAGGTCGTCGCCCTCGACAGCCTGCACGCCCACGGTGCCGATCTCCTCGATCACCTCGGGGTACTCGAACGAGGTGCCGGACTCGGGGAGCGACTCGCGGGAGAACAGCGTCGACAGCGGCCGGCGGCGGTTCGTCAGCTTGAGCTGCTTGTCCAGCCACACCGGCTGGTCGACGCCGTTCTCCGCCAACGTCGCACCGGTGAAGGCGCGGGTCTGGATGCGCTCGCCCTCGATCTCGAGCGCAGCCTCGCGTACCTCGGTCACGACGTCGGTGTTGCCGGTCAGGAGCGCCTTGAGCAGCTCGCCGCCGGTGCGGGCCTTGTAGGTCTTGCGGCCGCTGCCGGATGCTTGGCCGTCCTTGATGACTTCCATGCGGCGCTCCATGTCGCCGAACGACTCGCGGAGCGCGGCGACCTCGGACTCGGCGGCGTTCAGCTTCGCCTGTTCCTCGGGTGTCATGTCTGTGTTCCCTTCTGTTGCAGCGCTTCTCACGCTCTCGATGACCGCGCCCGAGTAGGCGGGAGTCTCTACGAGCGACACCTCACAGAGGGTCGCCTTGGTGCGCACGACGGTCTCGCCGCGCATCTGGTGCTCGCCCGGCACGAAGCCGACCGAGAAGTACTGGAGGATGCCGTCGCGGGCGAGTTCGAGCACCTCGTCGCCGCGGGCGGTGTTCGCGATGCGGCACTCGACGTAGAAGCCGTCCTCGCGGTTGCGGCTGGCGGTGAGGACACCGACCGGCAGCTCGCCGCGCTTGAACCCGCCGTGGTTGGCGTGGACGGTCACGACGGTGTCGTCAGCGAACGCGCCGCGGGCGAACTCCTCGGGGTAGCCGACGTTGGCCGTCTGGCCGAACGGAACGGCCAGACCGGAGATGATGCGCTTCTGCTCGTCGACGCCGCCGATGGCGGCGGTGCGGATCTCGATCGTCATGCTCGGGTCGCTTTCTTGTTCAGTCGGTACCAGCGTCGGATCTGGTCGGCGGTCCACTCGGGGCGTTCGTCCGCGAGTGCGCGCTCGATGCAGACCTCCATGCCGGGGTCGATGACCTCGATGGTTGCTCCGGCTCGGCGGTACTGCTGGAGCATGAAGTGGCCGGGGTCGGTGTCGATGACCCAGGCCGTCTCGACGACGCCCAGCAGGATCTGGGACACCGCGGCGCGTCGGGCTGCCTGCACGACGCGCCGCAGTGGCTGCGGGGTGTCGTGAGCGGCACCGGAGCCGAAAGCGGTTGCGAGGGAGTCGAAGTCAACGACAGCATCGTTGGGCTTCGCGTTCTCGCGGACGAACGTGGACTTGCCGGCGCAGGGCGGACCGACGACGACGGTGATCATGCGTCGGCCTCCTGCTTCGCGGGTGCTTCCTTCTCGCCCGGTGCCGGCGTGGCCGGGGACTCCTCGGGCTTCGGCTTCGGCAGCGGCCGGAGACCGTCGCGGGCGCGGATCTCGCTGGTGGATCGCAATCCGATCGCGACGTGCTTCTCGTCGACCGCAACCTGCGTCGTGGAGTCGAGACGCAGCAGGGCGGACTCGTCGAGGAATGCCTCCTGGCCGCGCGGGATGACCTCGGTGAAGCCACGCTCGACGGCGTTGATGTACTTCGCCAGCGTGGTCACCAGGAACCGGAGGTTGGACTGCTCCAGGTTCATGTACGTGCGGGACTCGGTGCCGGCCGGGATCATTAGGTCGAAGGCCGGCATACCGAACCGGCGGGCGATCTTCCGGTCGATGGCGTCCTGCACCTCGAGCATCTGCGCCTCGGCGGGCTTGATCGCGAGGTGCTTGTATTCGAGGCCCGACGCGAGGATCACCGACTGGCCGCGGTGCGAGCGGAGGAACTCGTTCCATCGCTTCTGCATGTGATCCTGCTGGTCGGGGTTCAGCGGCTGATCGGTGTTCAGCGTGCCGGACGGGATACCGGCGTCGAACCAGTCCTGCTGGTAGTCCGCGAGGGTCAGCGCGGCGCGCAGGTCCGACTGGCCCTGCTGCACGGGGCCGGTGCCGTGGGCGACACCGTTGATGGCGGTGTGCTTCTTATGCACGACGCGGGAGCGCGGGATCTCACGGCCCATGTGCCCGTACTTCAGCCGCCACGTGCCGTCGCGGAGCTGCTCGCGCACGACCGTCATCTCGGTGGGCGAGGTCGGCACCAGGTTGGCCGTCTGCGGGTCGCCCTGGCGGAGCCAGAAGAACTCGCCGTGCAGCGCGAGGTCGTTGACGGTGACCTGGACGAACTCCTCGTAGTCCATGTCCAGGTTGGGCCGGGTCAGGATCGTCGGGTATGCGCCGCGATCCTTGTCACGGTCGAGCACCACGCCGTTGCGTCGGGAGCCGGCCGGCATCGAGGACATCATCGTGTTGATCTGATCGACCGAGCGGGAGACCGCACTGATGCGCAGGGCGTCCAGGGGAGAGACGTACAGCGGGGACCGCGGCGGCGGCAGAATGGCCGGCCGCGGTGAGTCGCCGCCGGCAGAGCCGACCGAGCCGCTGCGCGTCTCGACGGCCGGCTCACCGAATCCGAAAAACTCCCTGATGTTCATCGCGGACGACGCTAGGGGCGTCGGAGCGATTCTCCTGCGGTGGTTTTCAGAAGATGCTGATAGGAGACACGAACGGCTGCTGCGATTCGGCCATGAACGCCGCCATGACGGTCGCGGACACCGCCTCGATATCGCCGAGCGACTTGGTCTCGTCGATCACGACGCCCTGACCGGCGTTCACGGTCACCGTGCGCGGGATCTGCGTCTGGATCTCGGGGTCGCCGGCGTGCACCAGGCGACCGTCCTTGACCATCGAGTGCACCGCGACGGTGGCGTTGGCGAGGTTGCCGCGGGTGATGTACTCCGTGGTGAGCCGGTGCGCCGAGTTGAGCGTCAGGATGGTCGGCTTCATCGTCTCGGCCGACGCGACGAACTTCTCGACGTGAATGTGCCGCGCCAACTCGACCAGCTTCGCCTCCAGCAGCTCCGTGTTGCCGAACGTGATGGTGCCGATGAGTTGGGTGTAGACCTTCTCGTTCCACTTCACCGCGGCGACGATGCTGATGTAGTCCCACGAGCGCCTGGAGCGGGCGAACGCGACGATCATCGGCTGCTTGCGGGCTGCTGCCGGGATCGGACCGCCAGCGGCGGCGAGCCAGGCCGGCAGCGGCATCCATGTGTTCTCGACGGAGACCATCTCGTTGCGCCTGTAGCGGCGGTACTCGGACTCCTGCATCTCGCGACCGTTGCGCAGCTCCGCTTCGAGCGAGAGCCGGCCGGATGCGATGGCGGGATTGGCCTGGACGAGCGCCTCGGGGTCGTACAGGTCGAGCGACGGGTCGCTCATCCACAGGAAGAATCCGAACCGGGGGTTGTGGCCCTCGGACTTCGCCGCGGCCTCCTTGCCGGTGCGGTAGAGCCGCTTGAGCAGCTCGGAGTTGTCATCGCCGGACGTGGTGAGGCCGAGCACGAGCGCCTTCGGCTGCGCGGACGCGCCGAGGACGAGCGCGAACCACGTCTCGGGCTTGAGCAGGTGCAGCTCGTCCAGCAGCATGAGGTTGCCCGAGAAGCCTTGCAGCCCTGAGCCATCGCCTGCGGCCTTCACGACGTAGTTGGCGGGTTTGCGCGGGTTCTTCGAGGTGATGCCGGACCGGTCTGTGGTCTTGAATCGGGTCGCCAGCAGCGGCACGTTGTCGATGCAGTAGCGGGTCTTGCGGTAGAGGTTCTTCGCCTGCTCGACGGTCGAGGCCAGCGAGATCACGTCGGGGGCGCGGTTGACCATCAGGATCAGCCCGTATAGGGCGAAGACCGCGCCGAGGACGGTCTTGCCGTTCTGCCGGCCCATCGAGACGACCACCTGCTCGTACACGAGTCGGCCGGCGAGCGCCTGGTCGTGGTAGTCGGCCGGGAACTTCTGGAGGATCTCGCGGATGAGCCACTTCTGCCAGTCGTCCAGGCCGAACTGGTCGGACTGCTCGAAGATGAAGCACTTCTCCGCGAGGCGGATCAGCATGTCGCCCTCGGAGTAGTCCGGGTTCTCGATCGGGCGTGTGTACGTCGACGGCAGCCACACCGGAGCATCGACCATCGTCGGGGCCGTCATTGGCCCAGGATCTCCCGAATGCCGGCATCGAACGGGTCGCTCGACGGGCCGGAGCTGATATCGTCTGGCCGCAGGCGGTGCAGGTCGTTGAAGCACTGCCGGAACTCCATCAGCATCACCGATGGAGGTCCCTTGACCGCCATCTTCGCGCCGTCGAGCTTCTGAGCGATCGTGACCAGCTCGGTCACGAGCGGAGTCTCGGAATCGGACAGCCAATCGTCGTTCGCCGTGATGTACAGATCGACCGCGTCAGCGAACCCGACGTTTCTCGCGACAGCCACCAGAACTCACCTCACACTCGACAGAATCGGACGAATCATGCAGGATTCTATGCACCGTTTATGCATGGACCATGCATGCTGTGCCTGCATACTATGCACCGTTCATGCATCTCGAGCCGTGGGAATCGAACCTGACGCCCTCGGGGGGTGTAAATCCAGGGAGCCCCTCGGTGTCCACCGTCCCCTTTGGCAAAAACCGACCGCGTGACAGGCTCCTGGCAGCCGCCTGCATCATGCATGGCGCTGCATAGTATGCACCCACCATGATGCATACGCATGCATAGTATGCACGCATCATCGAGGCCAGTAGTCAGCGTGGAACCACGTCTTGCGGCCGGCCTCCACCTTCGCGCCCTTGCGCCTGTTGCACCCGAAGCACAGGAGCTGGAGGTTGTCCTCGCTGTCATCGTGACTGATGGTCCACGGCACCACATGGTCCACCTCGCACCGATCATCTGACCCACACTTCACACACACGTACCCAGCACGCGCACGCACACGTGCCTTCACATCGGCCGGCAAGTCACGCCGCTTCACATCAGCCATCAAGATCACCGTCGTACTCACTGAGGTCGAGGTGCTGCACACCGCCATACAGGGCGATCTCGATCAGCATCAGCCTCGCTCGCGCCGTGTGCTTGTTGTCATGGTCAGGTGGTATCGGCACACCGGCCCACACCATGCCGAGGGCGTGATATCTGAGCGCGTCCGCTGCACACTGCGGCCGGAACGGGCACCCAGCACACAGAGCAGCAGCAGCGTCCAGCTTCGTACGCCACTGTCCACCAGGCACATTGGCGTACTCGAACTCAGCACTACGCCCTCGGCAGCGGCTCACTCCGCCGGCTCCTGGTAGCCCCACGACATGGAGCCCTTCAGGTTGCCCTCGGCGTCCGAGATCTCCACCACGATCATCTGCCGCTCAGCATCGAACGACGTAGCGACGAACCGACCAGGCAGGCCGGCCAGGGACGTGAGGTGGCCGCTCACAGCTCGTCGTCCGCGTAGTGCTCGCCACCATGACCGCTGGTGAGCATGCAGCCCTCCTCGAAGCACGAGCCCGCCGGCCGATCCCACATCGTCAGGCCGGAGCGGTCCTCCGTCTCGCCCTGCGCCTCCGCGTCCTTCGCCACCATACGCATCAGCGTCTCCGTGGCCGACTCGACCGACTTCCGCGCCGCCGCGATCGACCCGAGCGCCTGGGTGACGTCCCACCGCAGCAGGTCCGTCTCGTTCATTTCCGTCAGCAGGAAGCGGCCGGCCGCGTGCAGCACCGTGATCGGCTGCACCAGATCGGCCGCAGCGAACGCCACCGCGTCGATCGTGCGGGATACCTCGTTGGTCATCAGAACAGAGCTCCATCTTGGGGTTGCAGGGAAGAGGATCGAACATGATCAGCACCGACAGCGATCACCACGCCGCCGGCCGAATGCACCTGGGAGTACAGGAAGTACGCAGCCTCGGGCAGGACGACGACAGTGGCACCGAGCCGCTGCGCCATCACCACCACCTCACGGCCAGGCTTCGCAGTGGTGAGAACGAAAGACGCATCGAACGGGGGAGCAGCACTGTTGACCTCAAGCACCACACCAAACGGGGTCACGACAGACCGGTTGCACTCACGCACGAGAGAGACCTGCCGACTGTAGAGACGTACAACAGTCATGAATCCTCCAGTCCCAGTGAGTCATACGGTCTACCTAATGGAGCACCCAAGGGTGCCGGTGTCGAGCTGACCACCCAGCCCGAACCACCCAGTTTTTCCGCTCCCCGGTTGTCAGCCCAACGCCTCTGGCCTCGCGTCCGAATGGACACAAGGCTTTTGGTAATACCGGCCCGCCAATGATCAGTCTTTGGTCCGGTCCCACCAGCTAGGTCTGATGGCTTCGTAAGGGAACTCGTGCCTAGAGCGGTCGGTTAACGGCTGACCCGCCAGATAGCGCCGTGGAGCCTTGAACGGGTCAGCGGCCGGCATCACCGCCCCGGATGGTGGCGATGCCGTGCACTGTCATGTCGTGCAGGTATTGGCCGTAGCGACCGCCCTGCACGTACACCTGACGGCCGGCGCATGGTGTGAGGGCGCAGATGCGCTGCCACTCCCACTCGGCCGGCCTGCGTGTTGTGAAGCCCATGCGCTCTAGCTCGTCGGCTTCACTCACGACGGCATGGATGCGGTGCTCGGTGGTGGCGGTCATCGGCCGGCCTCGGCCTGGGCGTCCTGGCGGCACTCGATGCAGATCGGCGGCACAGGGATGACGCGCTTCGGGTTGAACGGGCGCTCACACACGTCACACACGACGCGCTTGTACTTGTCGCCCTGGTCGATCATCAGTCGTCCGCGGGCAGCTTGAAGGCGAGCCGCTCCCAGTAGTCCGACCGCTCCAGGTCGTGCTCACCGACGACGGACGGCAGGCCGGTCTTGGGGTCGATCTCCTTCAGCGCGAGGGCGTAATTCCGCTCAGACAGGAACAGGGCCTCGCGGCGCGTCATGCCGAGCGACCGGGCATCGGTGACGAGCTGGTCGTCGATGGCGATCACAGCGCGACCACGTGCAGGATGATGTCTGACAGCCGGGTGAAAACCCTGGTGCAACCGCGGCACCTGCTCGGCAGGCGTTTGCGCGCAAACTCGTTGAATGCTGCCAGGTGGTCAGAGCAGAAGTGGCAGGTCATGTCGCCCTCTTTGACCTGGGTGCCGTTTTTGTACGCCAAGACATGCCCGTGCACCGTCACCGAGAAATCGGAAGGTGCCTCGCACGCCTTCTTTCCGTCACGTGCATCGCACGTCGGCTGGAAGTCGAGGTGCTCGATAGTCAGGACACTGACGGCCGGCGCGGTCACGACGGCATCCCGTGCGCGAGGACGTACACCGCGGCGAGCAGAGCCACCAAGCCGAACGACCACAGTGCCGGCAGGAGCGCCAGCCACACGCGGCGCGTCATGCCTGCACCTTCTCGATGGCAGCGAGCAGCTCGGCCGGCGACGACTCAGCGAGGTGATTCAGTACCCGCCGCCGGTCCATGTCCGACAGTCCGAGCGATGCGTCGAGGGCACGGGTCTGGTCGATCCACAGCGCGGCTTCCTGGTCGAAGTTCATCGGGTGGCCTTCTCTGCTGCGAGGTGCTCGATCTCGGCCCGGTCGAAGACGAACTGACCGAGGCGACCGGGGAGCTTCCTGCACGGCACGACGCCGGCCGCGATGCGGCGCTGGAGCGTCGACTTCGTCAGCCCGAGGATTCTGGCTGCCTCACGTGCGTTAATCACATCGCTGTAATCGGTCACAGGACGATGGTGAATCAATTGATTGCAACTGTCAACAAAAAGACCTACGCCCCGTTATTGCACCAATTGGCCCACCGGCCTAATATCAGTCTCATGACCAGTGCAGTGAGGGTGGGGACGACGATCCCCGAGTGGACGCTCGCGGACAGATTCCGCAAGGCGCGTGAGCACGCGGGCCTGAGCCAGATCGAGCTGGCGCAGGCGATGGAGGTCGGCCGCAGCGCTGTTGCTCGCATCGAGCAGGGGACGGCCACGCCGAAGCGACCGGTTGCGCTCGCGTGGGCGTTCGCCACGGGCGTCGACTGGGACTGGCTGATGGGCGTCGAGGTTCCCCCGACGCCGGCGTGCCCCCACCAGGGCTCGAACCTGGGACCTGCGGATTAAAAGTCCGTAGCTCTACCAACTGAGCTATAGGGGCGGTGCTCGACGAGTGTAATGGACCCCGGGCGGTCGCTCTCGACCTGGCCTCGCGTCGGGAGTGACGCATTCACCATTCACCTATTCGCTATGAATCATCACCATTCTCGCCGGTCGACATTCGGACGCGGGCCGGGCATATATCCGACAAACCGGTCATCGGAACGCACGACACGCTGGTGGGGCCGTCCGAACACGCCGGACGAACCCGCTCGAGCTCGATGTTTGCGGCCACGTCCGAGGGGATTCTCAGGTTTGTCGGCTACCCTTCACTCAGTATCAGGGCCCTTCAGGGTGTTCAATTTCGGAGGCAGCAGCGCAATGGCACAGCAGGAACGTGCTCGACGCACCCGGGCCGCGATCGTCGAGGCAGCCGCGTACGAGTTCAGCAAGCGTGGGTACACCGCGGCGTCGGTCAACACGATTCTCGAGGGATCACGCGCCACCAAGGGTGCGATGTACTTCCACTTCAGCTCGAAGGAAGAACTGGCTCGCGCCGTTCTGCAGACCGCGATGGAGAAGTACGTCGCGATCATGGACGTGGAGCGCCCGGACGGCGTCGACGCCCTCGAGTGGCTGCACAACCTCATCTTCCAGCTCGCCCGGTCCTTCGACGAGAACGTCGTCGTGCGTGCGGAGTTCCGTCTCGTCGTCGAGCCCGAGTTCCACGCGAGCATCCGCGAGGGAGCGGGCGCCGTGTGGGGTCGCACCGCACACAAGCTCGCGGCCGAGGCGCACGAGACCGGTCTGCTGCGCCCCGACATCGATCCGCGCATGTTCACCCGCGTGCTGGTGACCTCGCTCGCCGGCCAGCGGTACATGGCCGATCTGACCGCCGAGGACACCGACCTGGTGGTGCTGTTCGAGGAGTCACTCGAGGTTCTCCTGATGGCGATGGCGTCGCGGGAATGGCTCGACAAGTGGCGCGTCAACGGGTGGCCCCGAGTCGACGCTGTGAGCGTCGAAACATAGCCTCACCTGCGGATTTGTGAAATTCCGAAGCGGTGTCCTAAGCTATCCAAGCTCCCAACGGAACGCCGTTGGGGTACGGTCGGAGCGATTCGACGGGCCCCCTTCGTTTAGCGGCCTAGGACGCCGCCCTTTCAAGGCGGTAGCGCGGGTTCGAATCCCGTAGGGGGTACGTTTCAGCGAGTGACAACGCTGGAGCGGGAGTGGTGAGAAGTAGGACGAAGATGCAGTAGGGTCTTCCACGCAGTACATGCTTCACAGCATGGCCCTGTGGCGCAGTTGGTTAGCGCGCCGCCCTGTCACGGCGGAGGTCGCGGGTTCGAGTCCCGTCAGGGTCGCAACACCTCAGAGGTCGCAATACCTCAGTGATGCGATGATCGTCAGCACCGAGTAGTACAGCATCACCGGTACCCGCGAGGGTGCCCACGGCCAGGTAGCTCAGTCGGTACGAGCGTCCGCCTGAAAAGCGGAAGGTCGCCGGTTCGATCCCGGCTCTGGCCACCGAGAATGGACACAGACTGGAACCACCTGCCCGCGCAGGTGGTTCTTCTCGTTTCCGGACCCGTCGTCCTAGGTCGCCGACGCCCGGGTGGTATCGATAGGGCATGACTGACATCGATGCTGACGTGATCGTGGTGGGGGCGGGTATCGCCGGTCTACGGTGCGCCGGAGCGCTGCGCCGGCGTGGATTCACGGTGCGGGTCGTGGAGGCGGGCGACGCCCCGGGGGGACGGATCCGCACCGACGTCGTGGACGGCTTTCGCTGTGATCGAGGCTTCCAGCTCCTCAACCCCTCCTACCCGGCCGTGAAGCGTCATGTCGACGTGTCCGCGCTCGATCTGCGGGTCGCCGGTCGCGGTGTGCGGATCGTCGACGACTCGGGGCGAGCGCACACGATCGCCGACCCGACACGGCACCCGGGCCTGCTGCTCGGGACGGTGCGGTCCGCGGCTCGCCTCGGCCTGCTGCACCCGGGCGCCGTCGTCGGTGCCGCGCGGTGGGCGTTGCCCGCTGTCGGACCGGTGCGCCGCCTGGCCGCGTCCCCCGACGCTGCACTCGCCGACGACTGGGACCGCGTCGGCCTCCGCGGTCCGCTGCGCTCCGCACTGCTGGCTCCGTTTCTCAGCGGGGTCCTCGCCGACGGCGCGGGAGACACGTCGGACCGCTACGTCCGGCTCGTGCTCCGCAGCTTTCTTCTCGCGACACCCGGTGTGCCGAACCGCGGAATGCAGGCGTTCCCCGAGCAGCTCGCCCGCGATGCCGGGGTCGACATCGCGTACTCCTCGCGCGTCGAGCAGGTCACCGACGGCGCGGCACCCGCCGTGCGGATCGCCGACGGGTCGGTGCTGCAGGCCCGCGCGGTGGTGGTGGCGACGGACGCGCGAGGCGCGACCGAGCTGACGGACACCCGGACCTCTCCCATGCGCGGGTTGTCGACGTGGTGGTTCGAGGCCGACGCCGCGGAATCCGACGAGTTCCTCCGCATCTCGGGGACGGGCGGCGTGGTGGTCAACACCGCCGAGATGAGCTCCATCGCACCGGGATACGCGCCGACCGGGAAGACCCTGGTGCAGGCGACCACGCTGCTGGACGACGCCGGTCCCGCCGAGGAGTCCGTCGTGCGCGCCGTTCTCGATCGGCTGTGGGGTCGGTCCACCGCGTCGTGGCGGGTGATCGTGCGTCACGACGTGCGGCGTGCGCTCCCGGTCCAGGCACCCGGGACGTCGCTCCGGCGATCGCTGCAGGTCGGTGACCGCGTGCTGCTCGCCGGCGACCATCGCGACACCCCGTCGATCCAGGGTGCTCTGGTGTCGGGTGGTCGCGCGGCCGCCGAGGTGGCGCGGCTGCTCGGCTGACGCGGCGTCCGGTTCGTGGGCCGGAGCGATCTCCACGGAATCTTCACAACGTGTCCCCGAGACCCGCGCATGATGCCGTTACGGTCTGTTTCATGGATCGACGACGAATTCTGGTGGTCGAGGACGAACGGGCTCTGGCCGACGCGATCGCGGCACGGCTGCGGTCCGAGGGCTTCGACGTCGACCTCGCGTCGACCGGACCGGCCGCCGTGGAGACGGTGGCCCGCACGAACCCCGACCTGGTGGTCCTCGACGTGATGCTGCCCGGGTTCGACGGTCTCGAGGTGTGCCGACGCATCCAGTCCCGCCCCGAGGGCGCCGTCGCCGTCCTCATGCTCACGGCGCGGTCGGACGAGACGGACCAGCTGGTGGGCCTCGGGGTGGGTGCGGACGACTACATGTCCAAGCCGTTCTCGATGCGCACCCTGGTGGCCCGCGTGCACGCACTGCTGCGCCGGGTGGAACGCCATCCCGCGCCGTCGCCGACCGTCGTGCACGAGTTCGACGACGTCCGGGTCGACGAGCGCGCGCGGCGGGTCTTCCGTGACGGCGACGAGGTCCACCTGACACGCACGGAGTTCGATCTCCTGCTGTTCCTCGCTCGGCGGCCGGGCGCGGCCTACGCGCGAGATCGATTGCTGTCGGACGTGTGGGGGTGGTCGCGCGACGACTCCATGACGTCCGTGCCGTCCCGCACGGTCGACAGCCACGTCAAGGCGTTGCGGCGCAAGCTGGGGTCCGACGTCGTGCGCACCGTCCACGGCGTCGGGTACGCGTTCCGGGCACGCGGATGATCCGCCCTCTCGACTCGCTGCGCTCGTTCAAGGTCAAGACCGGCCTGGTGGTGGTGATCGCGCTGTTCGCGGCGTCGGGCACCTTCTGGCTCGCGGCGCAGCAGCCGTTCCGGTACGCGCTGCTGCTCGCACTCGTCGTGGCTCTGGTGGTCACGCAGATCGTCGCGCACGGGATGACCTCGCCGCTGCGCGAGATGACCGCAGCCTCGCGAGCGATGGCGAACGGGGACTACACGCACCGGGTTCGTGCCACGTCGCGGGACGAGATCGGCCAGTTGGCCGTCGCGTTCAACACGATGTCGGCAGACCTCGCAGAGGCCGACCGCTACCGTCGGGAGCTGATCGGCAACGTCTCGCACGAACTCCGGACACCGATCGCGTCGCTGCAGGCCGTGCTCGAGAACATCGCCGACGGGGTGCAGGAGGCGACCCCGGCGACGGTGGGAGTCGCCCTCGAGCAGACCGAACGTCTGGCTCGGCTCGTCGACGACCTCCTGGATCTCTCGAAGCTCGAGGGTGGCGCACTCGGTCTGTCGCGCAGCACGTTCGACCTCCGTCAGTTCCTGACCAGCGTGGTCACCCAGAGCACGGCGATCCGGTTCTCGGTGTCGGTCGAGCCTCCCGGTGCGACGGTGACCGCCGACGAGGAACGGGTACGGCAGGTGATGGCCAATCTGGTCGAGAACGCCGTGCGCCATGGTCCGCCCGACGGTGCAGTGGCCGTGTCGGCCGTGGTGGGTGACGACACGGTGCGCATCGACGTGGTCGACGAGGGCGACGGGATCGCGCCGGCCGATCGCGCTCGGGTGTTCGACCGGTTCGTCCGCGGCGGGTCGACCGACGGCGGCACCGGCATCGGGCTCGCCATCGCTCGATGGGCCGCCGAGTTGCACGGCGGCACACTCGATGTGGTCGACGTCGGCGCCGGGTGTTGCTTCCGGCTCACTCTTCCCGTCTGACCCCCACCGTCCGCACTCGGCACGTGACACCGCATCCGGTGCTCGCGCGATCACCCCTGCCCGAAAGAGGTTCACGATGACCACCGACCTTCTTCCCGATCCGGCGGCGCAGTCGCCGGTCCGCACCGTCACCGAGTCTCCGCGTCGCTGGGCCGTGGGTTCCGCCGCAGCGGTCGGGGTGGTCGCCGGCGCGATACTGACCGACCGGCCGTCGGTGGCCTACCTCGCCGTCGGCGTCGCTGCCGTCCTCGCCGCTCGACTGCCGGACCGGTCGCGCTGGTCCGTGGCATGGATCGGCGCCGCGTTCACGCTGCTGGTGGTCCCGTTCGTCCGCGATTCGGGATGGCTCGCAGCGTCGTCCGTCGGACTGGCCGTGTGGTGTGTGGCTCTGTCGACCACGAGATCGACGACGTTCACCGCCACGGTGCTCGCGCCGATCGTGCCCGTCGTGGTGCAGGGAGCCGTGCTCCGCTCGCTCGGAACCGGTGCCGCACAGGTGACGCTCCCGTCTCGGGGGTCCGCGGTACGCACGCTGCGCGTCGTGGTGAGCACGGCCCTGCTGGTCACCGTGTTCACGCTGCTGTTCGCGGGTGCCGACGATCGCTTCGCCTCGCTCGTCGACGCGGTGATCCCGACCGTGTCCGTCGACGTCGACCCGCTGGGGCCGGTCGTGGCTCTGTGCGTCGCGCTGTGGATTCTGGGTGTCGCCCACGCGAAGCGTCACGCGATGGCACTCGATGCGCTCGCTCCCGGCGCCGGTCGACGACGACCGGTATGGGAGTGGGCGGTGCCGGTCTGCGCGCTCGTCGTCGTGTTCGCTGCGTTCGTGGTGGTGCAGGCAGCCACGTTGTTCGGCGGACACGACCACGTGATGACGACGGACGACCTGACCTTCGCGGACCACGCCCGATCGGGATTCTGGCAGCTGATCACGGTGACAGTCGGCGTGCTCGTCGTGGTCGCCGTGCAGGTACGCAAGGTCGACGCCGAGGTGCGGCGCGACCGGGTGCTCGCGCGCATCGCCTTCGGGTCGCTGTGTGTGCTGACGCTGGTGGTCGTCTGGTCGGCGGTGTACCGAATGTCGTTGTACGAGCAGCAGTTCGGTCTCACTCGGCTGCGAGTCGGGGTCATGGCCGTCGAGGTGTGGTTGGGCGTCGTCGTGCTCGCCGTCATCGTCGCCGGTGCGCGCTGGTCCGCGCGCCTACTGCCCGCGGTGATCGTCGGCACGGCGGCGCTGGGCGTGCTGGTGATGGCGGTGGTGAACGTCGATGCGCTGGTCGCGGAGCGGGCAGTCGAGCGCTACGAGCGGACCGGACTGATCGACGTCGACTATCTCGGCACGCTGTCGGCGGACGCGGTGCCCGCCGTGTCGACCCTGCCGCCCACGCTGCGCGACTGCATCGTCGACGAGCCCGGGAGCGACCCGTGGTGGAACGCGAACCTCGCACGCCGTGAGGCCGCCGTCATCGCGGCGAGCGACCCTCTCGCAGAGTGCGCTCTGCCAGCTCGCGAAGCGGGCCGGTGAGTGCCGAATCGCCGGTCTCGCACGAGTGCTCGCCGATCTCGAGTCGCCACCGGAAGGTGTCGCGGGCGAGGGACGACGACTCGGGCAGGCCGTTCAACAGGGGGAGCGCGCGGGTGACCAGCTGCTCCCACTCGGGTGCCGTGTCGCCGAGGGCCGTGGTGTCGACGCTGCCGCGGCGGGTCGTCCCGGCCACGCCGCCGCTGCGTACCACCACGATGACCATGTCACGTCCTCTTGCTCGCCTCGTCCGCCGCATCGGACGCGGATCCCGTCCCGGCCGGCTCGAGGCCCACGGTAGTCCACCCGCCGACCACGGCGCGGTGAACGTCGGACCCGGTTCCGTAGCGCGCCGATGCCGCCGCGACCGTCGCGGCGGAGAAGGCGGCGAAATCGGCGGTCGGCGTCAGGCTGCCGGACGTGAGGGCGTCGAACCAGACCTGTCCGAGACGATCCCAGGCCGGCCCGCCGAGCGCGACGGCGGCCTCGGCGAACGCGCGGTTGGGGATGCCGGAGTTGATGTGCACCCCGCCGTTGTCCTCGGTGGTCTCGACGTATCCCGCCATGTCCGCGGGCTGGGGGTCCTTACCGAGGACGTCGTCGTCGTACGCGGTACCGGGTGCCAGCATCGAGCGGAGTGCGCTGCCCTGCACGTCGGGGAGGAAGAGCCCCTCGCCGACGAGCCAGGACGCGTCCTCGGCGTTCTGCCCACGCGAGCGCTGTTCTGCGAGGACGCCGAACACGTCGGACACCGACTCGTTGAGGGCGCCGGACTGTCCGGCGTACTCGAGCTGTGAGGTGTACTGCGTGAAACCGTGAGCCAACTCGTGCGCGATGACGGACAGCGACACGGTGAAGCGGGTGAACACCTCGCCGTCACCGTCGCCGAACACCATGCGGGTGCCGTCCCAGAACGCGTTGTCGTACTGCTCGCCGTAGTGCACCGTGGCGTCGAGCGGCAGCCCCTGCCCGTCGAGGCTGGACCATCCGTAGACCTCGGCGAACAGGGCGTGGGTGACGCCGAGGCCGTCGTAGCTCTCGTCCGCCGCCGGATCGCCGACAGGTTCGCCGCCCTCGGTACGCACGACGTCGCCGGGCAGAGTCTGCGTGTTCCTCGCGTCGGCGATGGTGCGCTGCAGCCGATCCGCGACGGCGCCGCGGGGAGCGGTGGGCGACACGGTGGACCGCGTCGAGTCGCGTCGGCGCCGCATCTCGTCGTCGAGTTCCAGCGTGCGGCTCGCGACGGACGGGGCGGTGTCCAGGCGGGCACTGCGTTCCGCGGGGGCCGACGCGAGGCGCTGCAGAAGGTAGGGAGGAACGACGCCCTGGCAGCAGGGCGTGGTGCGCGAGAGGTCGGGGGTGGCCACGATGAGATCCTTCCGAAGGGGAACGATCGCCACGCTAACCCCGATCACCGACAGCCCGCGCACCTCGCGGAGCTCGTGCGGTCAGGGGCAGGCGACCTTCGCCTGGTCGTAGATGCGACCGGCCTCGTCGACACCGGGCTCGTTGCCGTTGTTGGTGGCCTGTGACCGGATGTCGGTGACCACGGCGTCCTTCTCCTTGCCGTCGGTGATCTGCTGGCAGATGCTGCCGAGCAGCGATTCGATGTCCTCGTCGGACTTTCCGTCGGAGAGCGCGGAGAACTGCGCCTTGTAGGCGGCGACGAAGGTCGCGCGCTTGGCGTCGTCGAACACGTTGCCGGCATCGTCGGCCAGGCTGCCGGCGCTCGACTGGATGCCGGGTGCGGCCGACTGTGCAGAGCTGAGTGCGCCCTGAGCTGCGTCGCCCACCGATTCCGCGGCGTTGTTCGCGGTGTCCTGTGCGGACTGCTGATCCTCGGAGCTGCATCCACCCAGGACCAGGGCGAGGGTGGCAGCAGCGGCGAGCGTGGCGGGAAGGAGTCTCATCGGACGAACTTTACCGGGCGTACCGTCGCATTCCACCGCGAAAGAGGCCTGTGAATGACCATGATCGTCGATGGCCATCATGCAGCGGGGTGCGCGTGCGCGGCGGGTGCGGACGCCGATCGTGCGCAGTGCCGACGGGACGTCGTCCGTGGAGTCGTTCGTCATCGCCGCGGTCGCGACCATCCTGCTCACCCGCGCCTACCTCGAACTCACCGACTATCCGCAGGTGGGCGGTGGAAGCCTGCACATCGCCCACGCACTGTGGGGCGGTGCGCTGATGATGACGGCGCTCGTCGTCGGATGGCTGTTCCTCGGCTTCGGAGCGCGCTCGTCGGCCGTGCTGCTGGGCGGCGTCGGCTTCGGTCTGTTCCTGGACGAGGTCGGGAAGTTCGTGACGAGGGACAACGACTACTTCTACGGCCCGTCCGCCGAGATCATGTACGTGACGGTGGTTCTGGTCCTGGTGCTCGGACGAACCGTCCGCGACGTCCGCGAACCGACGCCACGGGAATGCCTCGCGAACGCTGCCGCCATCGCGTCGGAAGGACTCGTCGGTGGGGTACCGGGATCGCGCCGGGAGCTGGCCCGCGAACTGCTCGACCGAGCGCGGACGACGGGAGCCGATCCTGAGCTCGTCGCGAGCATCGACACCCTGCTGAGTCGGTGCGTTCCGGCACCGTCCCGGCCGACGAGTCGGCGGGCGTGGTTCTCGCGCGCCGTCCCGTCGTTCGTGACCAGTACGCGCTGGGCGATCGCGTTGTCCTGGCTCATGGTGGTCACCGCGTCCGCGACGGTCGTGGCGGGCATCGCGCAACTGGCCACGGGCGGTCTGGTCATCGAGCGCGACGACCTCGATGTCACCCTCGACCGGATGACCATCTCGGGCGGCATCCTGTGGGTGACGGCGTGCGTCACGGTCGCCCTCGGGCTCCCGTCGCTGATCGCACGGCGGCGCAACGCGTCCCTCTGGCCTCTGCACCGACTCCGGTCGGCGGCCCTGATCTACGCGTTGCTCGGTGCGCTCGTCGACTTCGCCGAGACGGGCTTCGCCGCCCTGACCAACCTCGCGATCGGACTGTTGACGCTCGCCGCGATCTCGCACCGGATCACGGCGGAGACAGCGCGAGGGTCCGCTGCGACGCGAAGTGCCGCGGTGCGCCTGTGAGCGGGTCGGTGAACTCGATGCTCCGCGCCAGCAGTCGCAGTGGATCCCGGTAGTCGTCGACGGCGACCTCGCGCGGCACGGGATACAGCGAGTCGCCGACTATGGGCAGGCCGAGAGAGGCCATGTGCACGCGTAGTTGATGGGTCTTGCCCGTGCGCGGATGCAGGCGGTAGAGCGCCAGGTCGCCCACCGTGCGCACCTTCTCGATCACGGTCTCGCTGTTCGGCTCACCCGGCACCTCGGTCGCCTGCAGTGATCCACGGTCCTTGACGATGCGGCTGATCACGGTGTGCGGGAACGAGATCGGCGAGTCGGGGGCCACCGCTTCGTAGACCTTGACCATGCTGCGCTCCCGGAACATCTCCTGATATGCGCGGCGGACGTCCTGTCGTGCGGTGAAGACGAGCACGCCCGCGGTGAGGCGATCGAGGCGGTGCGCCGGGGACAGTGCGTCGTTTCCCAGTTCGCGTCGCAGCCGGGTCAGGGCGGTCTGCACGACGAAGCGCCCCCGTGGTGTCGTAGCCAGGAAGTGCGGCTTGTCCACCACCACGATCGCATCGTCTCGGTGCAGGATCGGGGCGGTGAACGGCACCTCGGGTTCCACGGGCGGATCCCGGTACAGGTAGACGTCGGCGCGGGGGACCAGGGGAGTGTCGACCAGCACGGGCCGTCCTGCGGCATCGACGACCTCGCCGTCCGTCACCTTCCCGCGCAGGGCCTCCGCATCGCGCGGAAAGCGTGCGACGAGGTACTCGACTATGGTCCTGTGCTCTGCCGGCGCGTCCGGCATGCGGATCCGCGTCGGATTGAGACCGTCTCGGATCGGCAGCGGTGCGGGCACCGGATCGAGCGTAGTGCGCCGGTACCCTCGAACGCGGTCGGCCGCGGCGAGCGGCCGAGAGAAGTCTCAGGGGGGAAGCGCATGGCACAGAAGTCTGCACACAAGTGGGTCGAGACCGACGTACCGGATCAGTCCGGCCGGACCTTCGTGGTCACAGGAGCCAACAGCGGGCTCGGCGCCGAGGCCGCGAAGGCACTCGGTCGCGCGGGCGCGACGGTGGTGCTGGCCTGCCGGACCGTGGAGAAGGCGAAGCCGATCGCGGACGAGATCGGTGAGCGCGCCGAGGTGCGTCGACTCGACCTCGCGGATCTGAGCTCGGTGCGGGAATTCGCCGACGACACGCCCACCGTGGACGTACTGATCAACAACGCCGGCGTCATGGCACTGCCGCTGAAGCGGACCGCCGACGGTTTCGAGATGCAGTTCGGCACGAACCATCTCGGGCATTTCGCGCTGACCGGCCTCCTGCTGGACAGGATCACCGACCGCGTGGTCACCATGTCGAGTTTCATGCACCAGGTACCGGGACTGAAGCTGTCGGACCTCAACTACGAGAAGCGTCGCTACAGCCGGTGGGGTGCCTACGGGCAGTCGAAGCTGTCGAACCTGCTGTTCGCGTACGAGCTGGATCGCCGACTGCGTGCGGCGGGGTCACCCGTGCTCTCGCTGGCGGCGCATCCCGGTTACTCGAGTACCGAGTTGATGGGTCGGACGGAGAGTGTGCAGGACGCGTTCATGTCACTCGGCCGGGTCTTCGCCCAGTCGGCCTACATGGGAAGCCTGCCGGAGCTCTACGCCGCGACGGCACCGGGGCTGCAGTCCGGCGGCTACTTCGGACCGGACGGGTTCCAGGAGCTGAGCGGGCACCCGAAGAAGGTCGGATCGAACAAGGCCTCGCGTGACGAGGCGAAAGCCCGTGAGCTCTGGACCAGGTCGGTCGAGCTCACGGGCGTCACCTACCCGATCTGAACGGTCAGTCGTCGCTGACGGTGATCTGCACGTCGATGTTGCCGCGGGTCGCGTTGCTGTAGGGGCAGACCTCGTGGGCCTTGTCCGCGAGGGCCTGCGCCGTGTCGTGATCGAGGTTGGGGAGGGTCACCTCGAGGACCACGGCGAGCTCGAAGCCGCCGGCGTCGTTCGGGCCGATGCTGACCTTCGCGCCGACGGAGGAGTCGGTGACGTCGGCCTTCTGCTGGCCGGCGACGAGGCGCAGAGCGGAGTGATAGCACGCGGCGTAGCCGACGGCGAAGAGCTGCTCCGGGTTGGTTCCGTTGCCGCTGCCGCCCATCTCGGTGGGGGCGGCGAGGTCGACGTCGACCTTGCCGTCGGTGGTGCGGCCGTGGCCGTTGCGTCCGTCGCCGGTGGCCAGTGCCTCTGCGGTGTACAGCGTCTTCATGGGTGAACCTCTCGTGGTGGGGATGGACGGGTCAGGCGGAGCGAAGCGACGCGGTGGTCTTGCGGACGAGCGCGATCAGCGTGGTCGCCTCGTCTTCGGTGAGGCCGGTCGCGGTGAAGATGCACTCGGGAACGTGCGCGGCCGCGGAACGCAGGGCGCGGCCCGTGTCCGTCAGCCGGATCTCGACGCGTCGTTCGTCCTCCGCTGACCGTTCGCGGGTGACGAGCGACAGTGTCTCGATGCGCTTGAGCAGGGGGGACAGTGTTCCGGAATCCAGGCCGAGTCGATCGCCCAGTTCCGAGACGCTGAGTCCGTCCCGCTCCCACAGCACGAGCATCACCAGGTACTGCGGGTAGGTGATGCCCAGGTCGTCCAGCAGGGGCCGGTAGACCGCGGTGGTGGCCCGCGACGCCGAGTACAGGGCGAAGCAGAGTTGCTTGTCCAGTGTCAGCGCGTCGTTCACAAGGCTTAACATAGCGCACAATTGAATTGTGCACAACCTTTCGCGCAGGACGAAAGTGCGTCGCAGCGATCGAGGCGGACGTCAGCGTGCGAACAGGAACATCGCGAGGGTGCGGAGAACGCCGGGGTAGGCGTCGTCACGCGGCTGCGAGGCGGCGGGCGCGGGTCGGAGCGGCGTCATGGGCACCGATGGGTACTGACCGTCGGTAACGGGTGCAGTGGTGGTTTCGGCGGAATGGTCCAGACTCATACCCCGTATTGTGCACCACCCGTCTGCGAAAAGGCTGTGAACAGCCCGTGCGGTCCGTGGCGTGTCCTAAGGGACGTCACATCCGGGCGTGCCGGGCCATCACGACGGCGTAGACGCCGTAGAGGGCGATGCCGACTCCGGCGAGGACGAGCAGGATCTGTCCGAACGGCTGCGCCCCCAGGGTCTTGACGGCTCCGTCGAGACCCGTCGCCTTGCCGGGGTCCGCGGTCAGCACGGCGGCGGCCACCAGCACACCGACACCGACGAGGGCGAGGCCCTTGGCGGTGTATCCGACCACGCCGATGACCCGGACCGGACGCCCGACGTGACCCTCGAGGTCCTTCTCGAACTTCGTGGAGATCCCCTTGTGGACGTGATAGGCGCCGACGCCGATGATGACGGCCGCGGCCACGACGAGAACGACCTTGCCGATCGTCGACTCCATGAGGCGGGCGGTGAGCCCGGCGTTCTGCTGACCCGTCGACTGCCCGGCACCGCGAGCGAAGTTCAGCGCGGACCAGGCGAATGCGAGGTACACGACGGCGAGTGCACCGGCCTTGAGTCGATCGGTCGCACTGCCGGAATCGGCCTCGGTCTTCTTACCCACCACCGCCTCGAGAATGCGCCACGCGGCGAGGGCCAGGAAGGCGACGACGGCGATCCACAGCATGACGGCACCGCCGGGCTTGGAGGCCAGCTCGCCCAGCGCGCCGGACTGGTCGGCGTTGCCGCCCTGTCCGAAGGCGAGCCGCACCGCGATGTATCCGATCAGGAGGTGCAGCACGCCGCTCACGAGATGCCCTGCGCGGGCGGCTCTCTCGAACGCCGTGCTGTTCTGGATGCGGTCCCCGCGAGAGGTGTCGATCGCCATCGGACCATGGTCCCACGTTGAGGGAGAAGAATGTCCGCTTCCGCCGCCCGGGCTCGTCGGCACGGCCGTGCGCTACAGTGCCTGTGTGCAGCGAGCATATTTTTGGTTCAGCAGGCCGGCCCTCGGTGGTCCGGTCAGCGGAACCATGCGCTGACCCACTCCACCCGACGAGCCGGCAGGACCGGCTCGCGTGGAATGCGTGTCCCGGTCGTGACGTCTCACCCGACCGCCCCGAGGACTCATCGTGACTCTCGCACTCGACACTCTTCCCGACCTGTCGCGGACAGGTCCGCTCGTCTCGCCGCGTGCGCTGCGGGACGCGGAGCCCGCATCCGCCGACGCGGCTCTCCGCGTCGCCGACAGCCGTGACGCCCTGCGCGCCATCCTGACCGGAGCCGACGACCGCGTGGCCGTCGTGGTGGGCCCGTGCTCCGTGCACGACCCGATCGCGGCACTGGACTACGCCCGCCGGCTGGCCGTCCTGGCCGACGAGGTGGGGGATCGACTCCAGGTGATCATGCGGGTCTACTTCGAGAAGCCGCGGACGTCGGTGGGCTGGAAGGGTCTGCTCAGCGACCCCGGCCTCGACGGCTCGGACGATCTCGACGCCGGGCTCCGGGCGGCGCGGCGCATTCTGGCCGCCATCGTCGACGGCGGCCTGCCCACGGCGACGGAGTTCCTCGATCCTGCTCTGTCCGGCCATCTCTCGGACCTGGTGACGTACGGGGCGATCGGTGCCCGCACCGCGTCGTCGCAGGTTCACCGCCAGATGGTCAGCGGTCTGCCGATGCCGGTGGGCATCAAGAACGGAACGGACGGCGACGTGCAGGTGGCCGTCGACGGGGTGCGCTCGGCGAGGTCGCCGCACGTGTACGCCGGGGTCGACGACGACGGCCGACTGGCCGCCGTGCGCACGACGGGCAACGAGGACGCCCACGTCATCCTCCGGGGTGGGTCCTCCGGCCCGAACTACGACGCGGCTTCGGTGACCGACGCGGGGGAGCGGCTCCGGCGCTCGGGCGCGGACCCGCGGGTGGTGGTGGACGTCAGCCACGGCAACAGTGCCAAGAACCACCGACGCCAGCTCGACGTGCTGGGCGACCTCGCCGACCGGATCGCCGGCGGCGACCGCGGCGTCGTGGGGGTGATGGTGGAGAGCTTCCTCGTCGAGGGCCGTCAGGACCTCGGCACGCCGGGGGAGCCGCTCACCTACGGCCAGTCGATCACCGATGCCTGCCTCGGGTGGGCGGACACCGAACGCGCCGTGCGGGCGCTGGCCGACGCCGTCAGCGCACGCCGTGCGGTCGGAACTGGACGCTGATCCGGGGCCCCGTGGCGCGTGTGCTCTTGGGCACGCAGTGCTCCCAGGTCCGCTGGCAGGACCCGCCCATGACGATCAGATCACCGTGTCCCAGAGTGTGTCTCACCGACGGACCGCCGCCGCGCGGTCGCAGCAACAGCGGCCGTGCGGCGCCGAGGGACACGATGGCGACCATGGTGTCCTCGCGCGCTCCGCGTCCGAGGTCGTCGCCGTGCCAGGCGACGCTGTCCTTGCCGTCGCGGTAGAAGCAGAGTCCGGCCGTGGCGAAGTCCTCGCCCAGTTCGGCCCGGTAGTGCTCGCTCAGCTGTCGACCGGCATCGACCAGGACGGGGGCGGGCAGCCGCTCGGGATCGGGGAAGAAGGAGACCAGGCGCGGGACGTCGACGACGCGGTCGTACATCGGTCGGCGTTCCGACCGCCACGGAACCTCCTCCACCAGCCGGTCGAAGACGGAGTCCGAGCCGCTCACCCAGTTCGGCAGCACGTCGATCCACGCGCCGTCGGTCAACACCGTCCGGCGGACGGACGTGAGGGAGCCGAGCGACGGTCCGTCCGCGCCGTCGTCGAACAGGGACGCCTGGAGTGCGTAGGTCACGGGGCCATCGTAGCGCGGTCGTTCGAACGTATGTTCCTACGCGGCCGTCGTCAGCGAACGCGGGCCAGCTCCGCTGCGCGCAGACCGACGTACAGTTCGGCGGCGTCCACCGGGTTCGTGTGATCACGGCCCGTGAGGTCGTGGATACGGCGGAGCCGGTAGAGCACAGTGTTGCGGTGGTAGTGCAAGCGGTCGGCCGCCGCGGTGGTGGAACCGGCGGCCGCGAACCACGCGTCGAGCGTCTCGAGCAGGCTGTCCCGGTCCGCGAGGCGGTGCGGGCCCTCGGCCACGGCGAGCGGACCCAGGATCTGCCGGGCGGCCCGCGCGGCGGCGTCGGGAGTCGAGACCAGCAGCAGCGGAACCGGACACGCGTCGTAGCGACTGATGCGCGCGCTCCCCGGCGGTGCGCAGCGACGAGCCGTCCGGGCCTGCGCCACCGCCGTCGGGGTGGACAGCGACCGCTCGTAGTACGTGCCGACACCCAGTCGGGTGCCGTAGAGCCGGCCCAGGGTGTCCACCGCGTCGTCGAGCACCGCCGGCGCGGAGGCGACCAGCAGTCCCAGGTGACCGTCCGCATCGGTGTCCCACACCGACTCGACACCGAGCGGCAGGATGCTCTCGCGCGCGCTGCCCGGAGTGGCACCCCGGTCGACGGTGGTCTCGGCGGACACGACGGCGAAGTGGCCCGCGTCCGGGATGCGGAAGGCCCGCAGGGCGTCCTGCACGGCAGCGGGGTCCGAGGCGGTCTCGTCGAAGAGAGCGCGCAGCACCATGCGGCGCGCATCGGCGTCGTCGAGGGCGAGCCGGTCCGCGGCGTCGCGATACGCCTCCGCGGCCGCGTCGGAATAGGTGTCCACCAGTGCCCACACCTCGGTGGCCATCGCGAGCAGCACCTCCGGAGCCCGGCCCGCGGCCGCCGCGGTGAGCTCGGCCCAGATCAGACGACCACCGAGGCGGAACGCGTGCAGCAACGCCGCCAGCGGCACCGCGTTCTCGGCCTTGATCCGGCCGGCCGCGCGTGCGGGTTCCAGGTCGCCGCTCGCGCCCGTGGTCAGAGCGTCGAGCATGGACCGAAGATTGCCGGTGCACACCGTGGCGAGCTCCTCCCGCGTGAGCGACGTGGCCTCGAGGTACGACTGTTCGGCGACCAGGATGTCGAGGACGAGACGCTCGCTGAGCTCGCCGACGTGCTCTCCCAGCAGCGCGGCGAGACCCTGCGAGGTGAGCGGTTCCGGTGCGGAGCGGCGGACGGCCACGGGAGTCGACATCACTCCACCGTACGGCTGTCCGGTGACGGACACCACAGGGCGGCTGTGCTTCGGCACAAACCGGGCGCGTGAGCTGCCGACGTCCGCCTATGGCCACCCGATGTAGTACAGGTCACAATCAACGGTATGACCACAGGCGAACTCACCCCGAGTACCACCGGCGCATCCGCCTTTCCCGAGGTCGACGCGGCTCTCCGCGACCTCGAACAGGGCGAGGCCGCATGGGCACGTGCCTCGCTCGGCGACCGCGCGGACCTTCTCGACCGGGTCGCGGCCCTCACGGCGTCGAAGGCGCAGGAGTGGGTCGACGCGGCCGCTCGATTCAAGAAGCTGCCCGCGGCCTCCGCACTCCTCGGCGAGGAATGGCTCTCCGGGCCGTACTCCGTCGTCACCGCGTGCCACGTGCTCGCGCAGAGTCTGCGGCAGCTCGCCGTGGGGAAGAGCCCGCTCGCGGACGCCCGGATCGGCTCGGGTCCGGGCGGGCGCACCACCGTGCAGGTGCTGCCGTCGAACATCTTCGACACGCTGCTGCTCAACGGGTTCTCCGCCGAGGTGTGGCTCGAACCGGGTGTCGACGCGGACACCGCGCGCCGTGACGCCGGACTCGCGCAACGGAACCCGACCGAGACAGGGGGCATCGGTGCGGTGCTCGGCGCCGGCAACATCACGTCCATCGCCCCGCTCGACACGCTCTACGAACTGGTCGCGCACAACCGCGTCGTCGCGCTGAAGCTCAACCCGGTGACGGATCCGATGGAACCGGTGCTCCGCGCCGTCTTCGCTCCCTTGGTCGAGCTGGGCGCGGTGCGCATCCTCACCGGTGGCCCGGACGTCGGCTCGTACCTCGTGCACCACGACGCCGTGGCGCACGTGCACATGACGGGCAGCTCGATCACGCACGACGCCATCGTCTTCGGCACCGGCGAGGAGGGTGCCGAGCGCAGGAAGGCCAACACCCCGTTGCTCGACGTGCCCATCTCGAGCGAACTCGGCGGCGTCTCGCCGGTCATCGTGATCCCGGGCGAGTGGTCCGACGCGGACATCCGGTTCCAGGCCGAGCACGTGGTGACCCAGCGGCTGCACAACGGCGGCTACAACTGCGTCGCCGCGCAGGTCGTGGTGATCTCCTCCGAGTGGCCGCAGCGCGACGCGTTCCTGGCGGCACTGCGCACGGCACTCCACGAGGCGCCGGACCGCGAGCCGTACTACCCCGGCAGCGCCACCCGCGTCGCCGGTGCCCGAGCGGACTACCCGGGCGCGGAGTCGCTCGGCCCGTCCGGCGGCCGCACCCTCGTGAGCGACCTCGATCCGGACAGCTACCGCGCTCTGCTCACCACCGAGTACTTCGCACCGGTGCTCGGTGTCATCGAGATCCCCTACACCGGGCAACGTTTCGTGGACGAGGCCGTCCGCATGTCGAACGAGGAGTTCGTCGGCACGCTCGGCGTCAACGTGATCGCGCATCCCGACACGCTGTCGTCGCTCGGCACCGCCGTCGACGAGATGCTCGAGGACCTGCGCTACGGCACCATCGCGCTCAACGCGTGGACCGGCGTCGGCTTCCTCACGGCGGCGGCGACCTGGGGTGCGTTCCCGGGCCACACGCTCGACGACGTCCAGAGCGGAATCGGCGTCGTGCACAACGCACTGCTGATCGACCGACCCGAGCGCACCATCGTCCGCGGGCCCTTCCGACCCGCGCCGCGCTCGATCCTGAAGGGCGAGTTCACCCTGTCGCCGAAGCCGCCGTGGTTCGTCACCAACCGCACCGCGGCCACCACCGCGAAGCGGTTCACCGCGTTCGCCGCGGCTCCGTCCTGGAAAGCCCTGCCCGCCATCTTCGCGTCCGCTCTGAGAGGTTGACATGACCGAGACTTCCACCGACTACGTCGTCGTCGGCGCAGGATCCGCAGGATGCGTCGTCGCGAATCGGCTCAGTGCCGCGTCGAACACCGACGTCGTCGTCCTCGAGGCGGGCCCGGAGGACAAGGACAAGTTCGTCCACATTCCCGCCGGGTTCTCGAAGCTCTTCCGTTCGGAACTGGACTGGGACTACGACACCGAGCCGCAGGCCGAACTCGCCGGCCGACGGATCTTCTGGCCCCGTGGGCGCATGCTCGGCGGCTCCTCGTCGATGAACGCCATGATGTGGGTGCGCGGGTTCGCAGCCGACTACGACGACTGGGCGGAGGCAGCGGGACCCGGGTGGTCGTTCGACAGCGTGGTGGACACCTTCCGCCGTATCGAGAACATCGAGGGTGCCACCGAGTCCGACGAGGGCAGCGGCGGACCGCTGCACGTGTCGAAGCAGCGCAGTCCCCGGTCGATCACCGGCGCGTACCTCGATTCGGCCGCGGCACTGGGCTTGTCGACGGAGCGCGCCAATCTCCCCACGCCCAAGGGCATGACCGAGACGATGGTCAACCAGAAGCGCGGCGCCCGGTGGAGCTGCGCCGACGCGTACCTGCGGCCGGCCATGTCACGGCCCAACCTCACCGTGGTGACGGAGGCGCAGGCCACGCGCGTGCTCTTCGAGGGAACCCGCGCGGTGGGTGTCGAGTACTCGAAGGACGGTGCGCTGCACACGGTTCGGGCCTCGAAGGAGGTCATCCTGTCCGGCGGTGCCATCAACACCCCGCAGTTGTTGATGCTGTCGGGGATCGGTGCGCCGGAACATCTCGCCGAGCACGGCATCGACGTGGTGCACGCCGCCCCCGAGGTGGGCGAGAACCTCATGGACCACCTGGTGTCCGCCCTCGGATACGGGGTGCAGTCCGACACGCTGTTCACCGCGGAGAAGATCCCGGAGCTGATCAACTACCTCGCGCGTCGACGCGGCATGCTGACCTCCAACGTCGCGGAGGCGTACGGCTTCGTCCGCAGCCGAGACTCGCTCGACCTCCCGGACATCGAACTGCTCTTCGCGCCGGCGCCCTTCTTCGACGAGGGTCTCATCCCGGCGGACTCGCATGCGGCCATCCTGGCCTCGATCCTGCTCAAGCCGGAGAGCCGCGGACGCATCTCGTTGCGGTCGTCCGCACCGTTGGACAAGGCGATCGTGGATCCGCGCTACCTGTCCGACCCGGGCGGTGTGGACCGCACGGCGATGCTCAGCGGGCTGCGCTACTGCGCCGACATCGCGCAGACGGAGCCGCTGAAATCGCGACTGGGGGAGATGGTGCGCCCGGTACTGCGCAACAGCGAGGCACTCGACGAAGCGCTGAGCGAGTCGCTGGAGACCATGTCTCACACCCTCTATCACCCGGTGGGCACCGCCCGGATGGGCTCGGACGCGGCATCGGTGGTGGATCCGGAGCTGCGGGTGCGCGGGGTGGAGGGGCTGCGCGTGGCCGACGCGTCCGTGATGCCGACGATCATCCGCGGCCACACCCACGCACCGTCGGTGCTCATCGGGGAGAAGCTGTCGGAGTTCGTGCTCGCCTCACGCGTGTGAGCGGTACGACCCCGGCGTCATCCCGGTCCACCGTTTGAAGGCGCGGCGGAAGGCGCTGGGTTCGGAGAAGCCGAGACGCGACGAGATCTCCTCGGCCGTCTCGCCTCGTTCGAGCCCGGCGACCGCCGCGTCGCGCAGCACCTCGTCGCGCAGCTGACCCAGTGACGTGCCCTCCTGGCGCAGCAACCGGCGCAGGTGCGGCACGCTGATGGACAACATCGTCGCGATGTCGGTGGTGGTCGAGGCGCGGCCCATCGCGCCCAGTGCGAGGGCGCGCCGCACCACACTCGCCGCGCTGGAGCCGTAGTCCCGCTCCGAGAACAGGCGATTGGGCGACTCGCGGAGGTACTCCTCGAGGCTCTCCTCCGTCTGCACGAGCGGTGACGCCATGATCGCGTCGTCGAATTCCAGTGCCGCGACGTCGGATCCGAACGTCACGTGCACCCCGAAGATGTCGTCGTACACCCGCGGCGACGGATGCTGCGGTTCGGGGAAGGGCACCTGGACGGACAGCAGTTTCACGCGCCGCCCGATGAGCCACGCAGAGAAGCGGTGCCAGAGGATGAGCAGGAACTCGATGCGGATGCGCTGCGCCGCCTCGGCCGCCTCCGGGGAGAGCTGATCGGCGATCATCGTCGGGGAGTCGACGAGTTCGAGCCGGGCGCGTCCCCCGCCGCGCATCAGCACACCGCGCGGGACGCCGGGAAAGGCGCGACCGACGTCCACCATCCGCTCGAGCGCGCTCCCCAGATCGGGGCGGTGGATCATCGTCAGACTGAGTGCCCGAAAGGTGCCGCGGCGCACCGGAGCCGATCCGAGACCCATCAGCTCGTCGCCCGTCATCTGCCACAGCGCGCGAGTGAGGCGCGTGACCTGGTCGGTGGTGAGGCGGGCGCCGGGTCGAGTGAGGACGTGCGGGTCGATGTCGGCCTCGCGCAGGCAGGCGGACAGGTCCACACCCGTCTCCCGCGCGAGGGTCACCGCCGTGCGGACGAACTCCACCGAGATGGTCGGCGGCGCCGCAGTGTCGATCGTCATGGGGTGGCGGACAATCGGGCCAATCGCGACGCCGCGTCGGCGAGCACGTGATCCTGTTTGCAGAAGGCGAAGCGCACCAGGGTGTCCCAGCCCTCGCGGTGATCGACGAACGCGTCCACCGGTACGCCGACGACGCCGATGCGTTCGGGCAACGCACGGCAGAAACTGTCGGCGTCGGACTCGCCCAGTGGAGCGATGTCGGCGCAGACGAAGTACGTGCCCTCACTGCGCTTGACGTCCAGCCCGGCATGCGACAGCGCGGCGGACAGCGTGTCCCGCTTGGCCTGCAGTCCCGATCGCAGGGCGTCCACCCAGGCGCTCTCGTGGTCGAGGGCGTGGGCCACCGCCGGCTGGAAGGGGGCGCCGCCGACGAAGGTCATGAACTGCTTGGCCGCCTTCACCGCGGCGATGAGGTCGGCGGGTCCGCAGGCCCACCCCGTCTTCCACCCGGTGGCGTTGAACGTCTTCGCCGCGCTCGACACCGTGATGGTGCGCTCGGCCATGCCGGGGAGTGTGGCGATGGGGGTGTGGACGGCGTCGTCGAACACCAGTCGCTCGTAGACCTCGTCGGTGAGGACCAGGAGGTCGTGCTCGCACGCGACCTCGGCGATCGCGGCCAGCTCCGATGCGGTGAACACGGTTCCGGTGGGATTGTGCGGGGAGTTGACGACGATCATGCGGGTACGCGGGCCGACGGCGGAGCGCAGGGCATCGACGTCGAGGGCGAACCGATCGCCGTCGACGACGAGGGGGACGGTGCGCCGCTGCGCACCCGCGAGCGCGACGGCGGCCGCGTAGGAGTCGTAGTACGGCTCGACGAGCAGCACCTCGTCACCGCTCTCGACGAGGCCGAGCATCGCGGCGCTGATCGCCTCGGTGGCCCCGACGGTGACCAAGATCTCCGAGTCCGGGTCGTACTCGGTGCCGTAGCGGCCTGCCCGGTCCCGGGCGACAGCGTCGCGTAGCACCGCCATGCCCGGCCCGGGCGGGTACTGGTTGAGGCCGGACGCGATGGCCTCGCGCGCCACCTCGAGCATGCGCGCGGGGCCGTCGGTGTCCGGGAAACCCTGACCGAGGTTGACGGCGTCGTGCGTGGCCGCCAGCGCGGTCATCTCCGCGAAGATGGTGGACGCGAAGGGGCGCAGCCGGGCGACGGTGCGGGAAGGCCGGAGGCCGGCCGGTTCGGAGTCGCGGGAGGAAGGCCGGAGGCCGGCCGGGTCGGAGTCGGAAGGCCGGAGGCCGGCCGGACTCGATGCGCGGTCGTTCGACGTCACAGCCATGAGGGGGAGCCTAGCGTTCGAGTCACGAGTCCCTCGACGCGTCAGTCCGCGCGCTTCTGCAGCAGTTCCTCGGGCAGGTCGTGGGGGTCGATGAGGAGCTGATCGTTCTCGGCCTGCCGCACGGTCTCCGACACGGACAGGTTCTTGCGCAGCAGCTTCCACTCGACCGGATCGATGGCCTCGATGGCCGTCCGCAGCACGGTCCTGTCCCGCGTACCCCAGGCGATGGGCATGGGGCTGACCATCTGCCACGTCTCCGAGATGGATTTGGCGCTCCGGTCGGACAGCACGGCCACGGCGGGGACGCGCTCGCCCTCGGTCATCGTGTGTCCCGGCAGCGCCCGCACGTTCCGGACGACGAGTGCGTAGTGCGGGACGGTGGTCTCCGGTTTGGCGATGTCGATCAGCGCGAGGATCGTGGCTCCACGCGGTCGCGTCTCCGACACCATGGCCGGCACCAACGCGCTCGAGGCGTACAGCTCGTCGATGGACCCGACCTTGCGGGGCGCCCACACGGACACCCACAGCGACATCAGGGCGGCCACGGCCAGCACCGCACACAGGATGTAGGACCACGCGTGGTCGAGGACGTACAGCCAGGCCGCGCCGCCCGCGAGGAGCACGGCGAAGACGACGGACGAGATGCGCAACCGCCGCACGTCGCCGAGGGTCTCGTTCACCGACCGGGCGTGCGCGCGGTCGACGGGGAAGTCGAAGGTGCGCACGTCAGATCGCCGGTCCCAGGAGGTCGTCGGCGTCGGTGATGCGGTACGCGTAGCCCTGCTCGGCGAGGAAGCGCTGGCGGTGAGCCGCGTACTCCGCGTCGAGGGTGTCGCGCGAGACGACCGAGTAGAAGTGCGCCTGCCCACCGTCGTGCTTGGGGCGCAGCAGTCGGCCCAGTCGCTGGGCCTCCTCCTGCCGGGATCCGAAGGTGCCCGAGACCTGCACGGCCACCGAGGCTTCGGGGAGGTCGATGGAGAAGTTGGCGACCTTGCTCACCACGAGGGTCTTGATCTCGCCGCGGCGGAACGCGTCGAAGAGCAGTTCGCGCTCCTTGTTCTTGGTCGAGCCCTGGATCACGGGAGCATCCAGGGCCGCACCCAGCTCGTCGAGCTGGTCGAGGTACGCGCCGATGACGAGCGTCGGTGAGTCCTCGTGCCGTGCCAGGATCGACTTCACCACGGCGATCTTCGTGTGCGCCGTGGAGCACAGCTTGTAACGCTCCTCCGGCTCCGCCACGGCGTACGACATGCGTTCCGCGTCGGTCAGAGTGACGCGCACCTCGATGCACTCGGCCGGCGCGATCCAGCCCTGTGCCTCGATGTCCTTCCACGGTGCGTCGTAACGCTTGGGGCCGATGAGCGAGAACACGTCGCCCTCGCGGCCGTCCTCGCGCACCAGCGTCGCGGTGAGTCCGAGTCGGCGTCGCGACTGCAGGTCGGCTGTCATGCGGAACACGGGAGCGGGGAGGAGGTGCACCTCGTCGTAGATCACCAGGCCCCAGTCGCGGGAGTCGAAGAGCTCGAGGTGCTTGTACTCACCCTTGGTGCGGCGCGTGATCACCTGGTAGGTCGCGATGGTGACCGGGCGGATCTCCTTGCGCTCGCCGGAGTACTCGCCGATCTCCTCCTCGGTCAGGGAGGTGCGGGCGATGAGCTCGCGCTTCCACTGCCGACCGGCGACGGTGTTGGTGACGAGGATCAATGTGGTCGCGCGGGCCTTGGCCATGGCCGCGGCGCCCACCATCGTCTTGCCGGCACCACAGGGGAGGACGACCACACCGGATCCACCGGCCCAGAACGAGTCGGTCGCCATCTGCTGGTAGTCGCGGAGCTCCCAGTGGCCACCGGAGAAGTCCAGATCGATGGGATGCGCCTCGCCGTCGACGTATCCGGCCAGATCCTCGGCCGGCCAGCCGACCTTGAGGAGCATCTGCTTGAGGCGCCCGCGCTCACTGGGGTGGACGAGCACGGTGTCGTCGTCGACCTGCGCGCCGAGCATCGGGGCGATCTTCTTGTGCCGCATGATCTCGGTGAGCACGGCGCGGTCGAGGCTCACCAGGGACAGCCCGTGCACGGGCGACTTGACCAGCTGGAGCCGGCCGTAGCGGGCCATCGTGTCGACGATGTCGACGAGCAGGGGCTGCGGAACCGCGTAGCGGGAGAAGGTCACGAGGGCGTCGACCACCTGCTCGGCATCGTGGCCCGCGGCGCGCGCGTTCCACAGCGCGAGCGGGGTGATGCGGTAGGTGTGGACGTGCTCGGGTGCGCGTTCCAGCTCGGCGAACGGAGCGATGGCCGCGCGGGCCTGCCCGGCGAGCTCGTGGTCGACCTCGAGCAACAGGGTCTTGTCGGACTGGACGATCAACGGTCCGTCGGTCACGGTCTCTCCTTCACGCGCCCCGCATGGACGAACCGGGGCGCAACCAGTCCATTGTGCCTTGCACCGGCGCGGCGGTTCAGGCGAGCAGGGCCACAGACGTGATGCGGTGCAACGTGAAGTGACGCATGACACCGGCGTCGGGGTCCCACGCGTCGAGTTGGCCGCCGCCGACGGTCACCGGTTCGACGACACGGTTGCTCGAGACACCGGCAGCGTCCACGTAACCGATGCTGATCGGTGAGCGGGACAACGCGGCGCGCTGGAGAAGCGCGATCGTCGCGGCGCCGGACGCACGGGTGCCGTCGGACCGCACCCGTTCACGCTCGGTCCGGCGCACCTCTCCGGCTCGGGTGCCGGCCCGCATCTCCGAGACGAGGCGCCCCAGTTGCTCGTCCGTGGGGACGGCGGGCGTGCGGTAGGGCGAGCGACCGCGACGGGGGACGACGCGCGCACCGCGATCGCGGACGTCGACGATGGTGCCGGAGGAGTCCTCGCCCGCGGGTGCGAACCCGGCTGCGCGCAGCCCGGCCAGCACGTCGGCCAGCGGCGCCTGCGAGATCGCGACGGTCGGGGCCAGTGCCCGCAACGCGAGGGCCTCGGCGGCGGGAGAGGAGAGCACCTCCGCGAGCAGTGCGGGGTCCTCGCAGCGGACGAAGGACGACGCCACCCCGGCACGCAGGCGTCCGTGGCGGCGGGCGACGTCGTCGATGAGGTAGGTCAGCGACTGCGGGACAGGCGTCCGCGAATGGGTGGCGAAGAGGGCATGGAGCTCCGCGGCGGTGGTGCCGCCGTCCAGAGCACGTCGCAGCGTCCGCTCGTCGATGCGGTACATCGTCGCGGCGCCCGCCGACTCGATGTCCGCGACCGTCGACATCCGCTGCGCGAGCTCGGGAGTCAACGGCCCGGGGGCGACGACGGTCAGGTCGGCCTGGACCAGAACGTGGTCGATGGGTTCGGGCAGGACGCGGTGCATCGCCGCCGCGGCCGAGGAGGGATCACCGATCAGTGCGCGTCCGGGGGTGGACAGTGCTCCGCGGCCGACGACCCCGAGAGCGCCGGCCTCGGCCAGGTAGCGGGAGACCGGGCCGACGCCCAGGCGAGCGGCGAGGCGTGGCCTGCGCCAGGTGGTGATGCGGACGACGTCCTCGGTGGCGAGGGCCTTTCCCGAGGCGAGATCGGCGATCACGCCCAGCACGATCCGCCGGTCTCGGGGCGCGGCGGCCGAGCGGGCCTCGTCGGACAGTGCGGCGATCGGCTTGTCGTTGGCGTCGCGCATGCCGATCAACCACGGCACCCTGGGCAGATCCAGCCAGGCTCCGGCCAGGGTGGCCCAGCGCTGTGCCGGCGATGCGGTGACCCACGCGTCGACCGCGGGGGTGGGCGTCCACATGTCGTCGATGTCGGTGAGCGGTCCCGGATCGGGCAGCCCCACCGCGATGAGTCCGGCGCCCGCCAGGACCTCGACCAGCAGGCCGACCCGCGCCTCGTCGAGATCGGCTGCCTTCGCGATGCGTCGGATCTCCCGGACGCCGAGTCCTCCCGCCTTGAGTGCGGGCGCGGGCGTGCGGGAGAGCGAGTCGACGATGTCCTCGCAGTGCCGCAGCAGCTCGAGGGCCTCCCCGGCGGCGGCCGCGTCGACGTCCGCCACCCCGACAGCGGTGGTCGACGCCGCCGGCGGGGCCAGCGACACCGGATCGGTGACGGGCTCGCCGCGGAGTACCTGCGAGACCTGCGGCGGCAGTTCGACCGTGTTGTCGTCGAGCCAGGTGAGCAGCCCGGCGGCGAGCAGGCGCTGGACGGGCCGATCCGCGGGCGTACCGGGTGCGGCGTCGCGCGTCCGGCCGATCGACGACGAGCGGGTCAGCGTGGTGAGCAGCTCACGGCTGCGGTCGTCGATCTCCGCGAGCTTCGCACCGACCACCTCGGCGGTGAGCGAGGCGTCGACGTCGAAGAACCGTCCGACCCGCCACGGCACGGCGTCGCGTGCGGCCGCGACCAGGGTGAGCGACGTCGTGCCGCGCACCAGCGCACGCGCACGCAACACCGACAGAGCCGCGTCGACCGCCTTCTTCGTCGCTCGGCGGCCGACGATCTCGTCGAGTCGGGCGCGGGCGACCGGGGCGGTTGTCGGCGCCCTCGTGCGCGAGCAGCTCCACGACGGTCAGGCACGTGGTGTCCAGGTCCTCGGCCGCGCGCAGTACCGAGGCACGTTGCTCGGACCGGCCCGCCAGAACCTCGAGTGTGGGCGGCGGCGGGATGGTCAGATCGGGGCGGAGCCGCAGCAGTTCGGCCAGTTCGTCGTCGCTGCGCGCGGACAACCACTCGGTGAGTGTGTCCGCCGGCGTGCCCTCGTTGTCGGTCATCGAGGTCAAGCGTAGAGACCGGTCCGGGGACCTGGACTGGCAGAGGCGCTACTCCGAATGGTGAAATGAAGCATGGCGAACTCAGAGAAGAAGCGATATGTCGACCCGGGCTGGCCGCACAGTGCAGACGACGACGATCATCCCGTCACCGAACTGATGGCGGCGCGCGCCGGAAACCTGTCCCCGTTCGGTGAGGAGACGGAGTTCCCGCTGCCGGTGGACTCGCTGCCCTACGCGCATCCCCACACGGTCATCAACCGCTGACGCGCGAGACACGAGAAAGGCCCCCACCAGTCGGTGGGGGCCTTTCTCGTGGAGTGGGTCAGCGGGGCAGGAGATCCTGGTTCGCTGCGATGAAGCTCGCCACCTGCGGATCCGCGGTGGCGGCCTGGACGAAGCCCAGGATCGCCGGATCGTTGGTGAAGTTCTGGACGACCTGGGTGAGTCCCTGCACGGCCTGCTCGGTCGACGGGATGCTCGTCAGATCGGGGAGTGCCGGTGCGGTGGGCGCCGTGGGCGCCGGTGCGTCGCGCTGCGTCGGGCCGCTGCTCAGTCCGAGCTGCGAGGAGCAGGACGGCCAGGCGCCCCAGCCCTGCGACTCGAGCACGCGCTCGGCGACGACGATCTGCTCTTCACGGCTGGCCTGGTTCGCGGTGGCCGCGAACTCTCCGCCGCCGTGTCCGGTCCAGGTGCTCGGCGAGAACTGCAGGCCGCCCTGGAAACCGTTACCGGTGTTGATGCCCCAGTTGCCGCCGGCCTCGCACTGCGAAAGACGGTCCCAGTCGGAATCGGGGGCTGCGTTGGCCGTGCCGCTGAATGCGAGACCTGCGGTGCCGACCAGTGCGCCGGTGACGGCGACCTTGGCGACGGTCTTGCCCGTGGTGCTCGGCTTGCGATGACGTCCGCTCATAAGGGAAGAAATCCTCTCCACACGCGCCTGCGAGGTCAGCTGTCGGATTCGGGCTGAGAGGTAGCCCGGCCTCGGTGCGCTCCTGGCTGGAGCGGAGAGGCTTCACCCCTAGGTCGACTGCTCGGTGCCCGGTGGGGCGCCGCGAGAGCCGGCCGGATATCTACGAAGGACGTGTGGGTCCCCCGCCCTCGTCCCTGATCATGTCTGTGAGGGATGTCCGGTACCCGCGGGACGAGGTTTGGCGCGGCGGGCCGGACGTCGGCCGAACTTCCGGCCGTGATGGACAGTATTACGAAACGGGCACACATGTCACTGTTCGATAACTTCCCCTGGTGCGCGCGTCGCGCCGCCGTTGTGAGGTGTTCGAACGGGTCGTCGCAGCTAGGACGGCGAAGGCGTGCTGACCACCGTCTCGTCACCCGTTCGTGACCGCTTCGTTATGTGTCCGACGTCACATGTGCGCAGGATCACAGCCACGACGACGAGCACCAGAACACCCGTGGTCGGGTAGACGGTCTGCAGCACCACACCCTCGAGTCGGTTCGACGGCGGGAGCATGAAGGTGCCGATCGCGTAGACGTCACCGGGCGCCACCCAGAACCAGGCGATCTGCGGCAGGCTCGCGACGAGCGGCAGGAGCCAGGCGAGCGGGTTCGAGGCACGCAGTGCGACGTCCATGCAGACGATGACCAGCGGCAGGAGCCACACCCAGTGGTGACCCCAGGAGAACGGGGACACCAGAGGCGCTGTCAGGCCGATGACGATCAGGCCGAGGAGTGGCAACCCCCGGCGGTGCGCCGCGGCGCCCACGAGAAGGCCGGCCACGCAGACGGCTCCGGCGATGACGATCCAGAGCAGCGTCGGCGCCTCGGTCATGCCGAACCACCTCGGTATCGACGCGCGCAGCGACTGGTTCGCGCCGGACGAGATGTCGCCGATGCGGGACGAGTCGGAGATGGCGCCGAACCAGTAGGTGACCGCGTCGGAGAAGAGCACGACGAAGCCGAGCACCACGGTCGCCGCGGCGGTGACGACGCCGACGACCAGTGCCCGCCACTGCCGTGTCAGCGCGAGGTGGACGAGGAACAGTCCGGGAGTCATCTTGATGCCGGTGGCGATGCCGACCCCGATGCCGCGGAGCCGGCTGCCCTCGGGCCGCGACAGGTCCCACAGCACCAGCGCCAGGAGCACGAGATTGATCTGACCGAGCCAGATGGTCATGCGCACCGGTTCGAGCCACGTGAAGACGATGGACAGTGCGACGCTGACGATGCGGAGACTGCGGTCGTCGCGGAAGCCGAGGACCATCCAGCAGGACCGGACGATCAGATAGAGCAGCGCGATGTTCCCGAGCCAGAAGACGATGTTGGTCGTCGCGGTGGACATCGCCCCGAGAGGTGCGAACACCAGCGCGGCGAACGGGGGATACGTGAAGGGGAGTTCGCCGACCAGATCGTGGGCGTACAGCGGGGACGAGTCGAGCACCGTCGCTCCGCCGGCGCGGTACACGAGAGCGTCGATGCCGAACCGGAACAACCCGAACTTGGGGACGTCGAACGGGATGAGCCGATCGTGCGCGACGAGCGCCACGGCGGCACCGATCACGGTGAGGGCGACGAAGATCCTGTGTGATCCGAAGGTGCGGTCATCGGATTTCTTCAGTATCACGCACAGGATGGTAGACCGATCCGACGTGTATCACCCCTCGGGCCACGCCGAGAAGGAACCGTTCGTTCTGTTGAGTGCGCGCCCCGACGTCAGTAGCGCGTGGCCACGAACGGTGCGTCCGAGTCGACGATGTCCTTGCCCAGCGGCATGAGCGACACCGGGATCAGCTTGAGGTTCGCCAACGCCAGCGGGATCCCGATGATGGTGATCGCCATGGCGATCGCGGTGAGGATGTGCCCGATGGCCAGCCAGATTCCTGCCACGACGATCCAGATCAAATTGCCGATCACCGAGGCGACGCCCGCCGTGGGCTTGTCCACCACGGTCCGGCCGAAGGGCCACAGGGCGTACACCCCGATGCGGAACGCCGCGATACCGAACGGGATGGTGACGATGAGAATGCAGCAGACGATGCCGGCCACGAAGTAGCCGAGAGCGAGCCACAGGCCGCCGAAGATCAACCAGATGACGTTCAGCAGCAGGCGCATGCGACCAGTATGCCCGGTTCCGCCGTGTCAGCGCCGGGCTCGGCGGCCCGACCGCAGCGCGTGGATCAGACCGAGCAGGAACCCCAGCGGGCACAGCATCGCCGAGAGATAGATCCACAGTCCGGGCGGATCGTCCCAGACGAGCAGCGTCACGAACATGACGACGATCGCCAGCAGGCCCAACCCGAAACAGACGAGGGCGGCGACCAGGAGCGCCGGGGTTCCGGTACGGGGGGAGTCGGTCACGAGAGAGCACACTATCTCTCCGGCCTTCCCGCCCTGATGCCCCGACCGGCCTCCGGCCTTCCCGGCCTGACGACCCGACCGGCCTCCGGCCTTCCCGGCCTGACGACCCGACCGGCCTCCGGCCTACCCGGCGCCTGCCCCGCGATATCGAGGTGCTCGTCGTTCGCGCAGCGGAGTACCATCGACTCATCGCGTCCCGAGCGCCAGGGCCCGTCATGGGCGGCGGCAACGGGCGCGATTATTCATGTGACGCGATCAACGAGACGAATGGGTGAGATCGGTGCCGACCGGCAAGGTGAAGTGGTACGACGTCGACAAGGGTTTCGGCTTCCTCTCGCAGGACGAGGGTGAGGACGTGTACGTCCGGTCGTCCGCGCTCCCGCAGGGAGTCGAGGGCCTGAAGGCCGGCCAGCGCGTCGAGTTCGGCATGGCCGCCGGACGCCGCGGACCCCAGGCGTTGTCGCTGAAGGTTCTCGACCCGGCGCCCTCACTGCGTCAGGCGGGTGCCGCCGCCCGCCGCGATCAGCCGACCGCTCGCAAGCACACGCCCGACGAGTTGCACGGCATGGTCGAGGACATGATCACGCTTCTGGAGGCCACCGTGCAGCCCGAGTTGCGCAAGGGCAAGTATCCCGACCGCAAGACCGCCCAGAAGATCTCCGAGGTGGTCCGGGCCGTCGCCCGCGAACTGGACAGCTGACCCGGGCGGTCACTCCAAGCGGCCGTGCGTGCGCCAGTGCTCGAACTGCGCGACGAGAGCGTCCACCTCGCGTCGATGTGCGTCGGACAAGTACTTCCTGACGCCGTCTCGCCATCGCTTCTGCACGGCATGCCCGGTTCCCTCGAGCATCGTCCGTCGTCCGTACACATCGACCACGCCGACGACGGGTCCTCCCTCGTCGTCGGGCTTCCCGCGGAACGACTCGATCGCGTCCCGGGGAATCACGGACGTGACGCCCTTGCGCCGATGAACCTCGAGTCGGTCCGGGTACACGACGGTCCGTCGGTGCGGGGCGTCCCGCCCCGTCCACACGAACACCGCGGCGAACGCGAGGACAGCCGGAGTCCACCACACCGACGTCCAGTTCCACGCCGTGTTGGTGACGACGAATATCACCGTTGCCACGACGACGACCATGGAGACGTCCCGTTGCTTCAGGGAGTCCAGGGGGGTCATGACGAACTCGGTCAGTGCTTCCTCCACCACCACCCGAGCCCCGAGTCCTAGAGGGCCGTCGTGGTGGCGATCGACCAGATGGCGTGGCTGACGATCTCCTCCTGGTCGGTGTCGACGTCGATGACACCGGACGGCAGGCGCACCTCGACGCCGATGAGCACGAGTCCGTCCTCGTTCACCGGCGGCACGGTGAGCGTGTTCCGAGTCCCGGGGGCGAAGTACTCGTCTGCTTCCACGACGTCGCCGGAGTCCGGGTCTCCGTAGACGCTGGCGAAGCCCCACGGGTTCTCCGAGATGGCCCCCGGCAGGGACAACTGCAGCGGATGGCCCTCGCGCACGGGCATCGTCGCGGTCGTGCCCTCGTAGTCGCAGAGCGGCTCCTGCACCGGGCAGTACCGGAACGGTTCCACTTCCTCGTACCGGCCGTCGGCGTACGCGGACACCCGCGGGGACTCCTCCGGGGCGTCGAGGATCGCCTTGCCGACCACCAGCACGAAGGCGACGCCGACGACGGCGACCAGTGCGGACAGTCCGTACAGGATCTTGCGTGTCGTCATCGGGGAGCGTCCTCGCCCGCGGGTGCGCGGCCCGCGTCCTGATCCACTCGGGGAATTCGGCCGGTGGCGTGGCGCAGTTCGCTGCCCGCCACCTCCTGGTCCGCTCGTACCGGTCTCTTGCCGCCGAAGCCGGGAAGCAGCGAGCCGCCCCGGTGGGTCACGAATGTCTGCACCAGGCCGATCGTAAGGACCACCGACACCACGGTGAAACCCAGCCAGTACTCGGTGGGGAGCAGCACGCCGAACGTGCCGCCGATGACCCAGCTCAGCTGCAGCACCGTCTCGCTGCGCCCGAAGCCGGACGCGATCGACTCGGGAGGCAGGTCGTTCTGCAACGACGCGTCGAGCGACACCTTCGCCAGCGCGCTCGCGCCCGACGCGACGAGAGCCGCGAGCGCGGCAGTCAGCAGGCTGTTCGTCAGAGCCGCGACGATCGCGACCGCAGTGACGGCCGCGGTGCAGCGCACCACCAGCACCGACGGGCGACCGAGCTTCACCCGGGCGCCGGCGGCGTTGCCGCCGAAGTTGCCGAGACCGGCCGCCGCGCCCACCAACGCCAACATGAGTGCCTGCTGGAGTGGCTCGTGCTCGGTGCGGGACTTCGCCACGAACGCGACGTACAGCGTGAGGAAGCCGGTGAGCACGCGGATGGTGCCGTTGCCCCACAGTCCGGTGAGGACGTCGCGGCCGAGGGGCTGCCGGCGTTTGCTGGGCGCCGGGACGATGCCGATCGCGCCGGTGGTCGCCTCGGCGTGGTACCCGAGCGTCGCGGGCACCTCACCCTCGGTGACCTCCACCCAGGACGGGATGCGCATGGAGAGATACGCGCCGAACACCGTCACGGCGAACGTGAACCACAGTGCCCCGGCGGAACCCAGTGCGAACGCGATGGCAGCCGCGACCGCTCCCGCCGAGATGGTGCCGCCCAGCAACCCGAACACGGTCAGGCGGGAGTTCACCCGGACGAGGTCGATGTCCGGTGGCAGCACCCGAGGGGTGACGGCTGACTTGAGCACCGAGAACGACTTGCTCAGCACCATCATCCCGAGCGCGGCGGGATAGAGCAGCCAGGTGTCGAAATTGAAGACCAGCACCACGGCGAGGACGGCACGCAGGACGAACGAGGTGGCCAGCGCGATGCGGCGACCCTGCTGCAGGCGGTCGAGCATGGGGCCGATCAGGGGCGCGATGATCGCGAACGGGGCGATGGTGATGAGCAGATACAGGGCGACCTTGGTCTTGTCCTCGCCCGTCGCGGCGGAGAAGAACAGCGTGTTGGCCAGCGCCACCGCCATCGCCGCGTCCGAGGCGAAGTTGGCCATCGTCGCGTAGGTGAGCGCCGTGAGACCGGACTTGTCGGCTCCGTCGGCGGTGGCGGCGCGTCGGAACGTCGCGATGCCCTTGCCCGTGATTTCACGACCACGCATCGCCGCGACGCGGGTGACCGTCAGTTTGCGCGGTACGCGGGGACGGCGGGGACCGGTGTCCTGGTTCGGCATGCGTGTCGTCGGGTCGGGCGCCGTGGTCGGGTCGCCCGGGATCGTCTCGCCCGGTCCGGCCGTCGGTGGATGCAGCGGAGGCAGCGGCGATCGACGGGGTGGGAGTCGCTCGGACGGCGAGTAGTTGTCCCATCCCGGATGTCGCGAACCGGGGCGCGGATCGTCGGGACCTGTCACCCCGTCATTGTCCCCCACCTCGGGTCGGGGAGTGTGGGCGACTCGCTCGGCGGGGGCGGCGTCCCTCGGTCACCGTGGTCGGAACTCGACCTCGAACAGAGTGGGCCACAATTTGCCGGTCACGAGGAAGCGGGACGTGCCGGGGACGGCCGCGATGCCGTTGAGGACGTCGATTCCGGACGTGTCCTCGAGTGCGGCACGCAACGGCGAGGCGTCGACGATCGCCGTCACGGCGCCGGTCGACGGATCGATCCGCAGGATGTCGTCGGTCTTCCAGATGTTGGCGTAGATCCCGTCCGCGGTGCACTCCAGCTCGTTGATCGACGTCACCGGCCGCTCGCCCCGAGTCACGCGCACGCTGCCGGTGGGCTCGAAGGTGACCGGATCTCGGAAGGTGAGGGTGTCGGTGCCGTCGCTCATCACGAGGCGGCCGCTCGATCCCGCACTCGACTCGTCGAGGCACAGACCCCAGCCCTCGCCGTCGTAGTCGACGCGTCGCCGCTCCAGCAGAGTCTCGCGATCTCGGGCCACCGCGATCCCGTCCTGCCAGGTCAGCTGCCACACCGTGTCGCCGGCGACGGTGAGGCCCTCGCCGAACAGCGGTGCGGGAAGGTCCACCTCCGCGAGCACGTCACCCGTCTCCCGATCGGACGCCGTGACGCGGGAGCGGCCCTCGCGGCCCGTCCCCTCGAGCAATCGGTCACCGTCGATCTCGAGACCCTGGGTGAAGGCGTCGGTGTCGTGCGGCGACGTGCCGACGATCTCGACGCCGAAGCGGGGCACGTCCGCGGCCGGCGGTGCGGGATCCGGCGCGCATCCACCGAGCACCACCGCGGCGGCGACGGTTCCGGACCTGATCGCGCGGCCGACTCCCGAACCTGAACGCAAGAGACCCGAACGCATACGGCCATCCTGTCAGGCCCGGTGGGCGCACGACGCGAGCCGATGCTGCAAAATAGGGGGCGTGAGTGCCCCTGTCGTGACCGAGATCCCCCCGCTCCTCGCCGACGCCGTGTCCGTGGCGCAGGCCGCCGTCGTGGAGTCGGGCGAAGGCCCGGTCGGAGCCCACCTCGGGGTCGAGGCCGTCGACGAGGCCTCTGCGATCCACCGCTTCGCGGCCGACCTGCCCGGATACGGCGGCTGGCAGTGGGCGGTCGTCGTCGCAGCGCCCCCCGGCTCCGAGACCGTCACCGTCAGCGAACTCGCCCTGCTTCCCGGTCCGGACGCCCTGGTGGCGCCGACGTGGGTTCCGTGGGACGAGCGCATCCGTCCCGGCGATCTGGCTCCGGGTGACCTGCTGCCGCCACGCCACGAGGACGTCCGACTGGTGCCGGGGTACCTGGCCACCGGCGATCCCGCCGTCGACGACGTCGCCCTCGAACTCGGTCTCGGTCGCAAGCAGGTCATGAGCCGCGAGGGTCGGCTCGAGGCCGCCGAGCGGTGGGCCGAGAGCGACTTCGGTCCCGATTCCCCGATGGCCAAGGCGGCGCCGGGCACGTGCGTCACGTGTGGTTTCTATCTCGCTCTGCAGGGTTCGCTGAGCGCTGCGTTCGGCGTGTGCGGAAACGAGTTGGCCGCGGACGGACACGTGGTGCACGCGGCGTACGGCTGCGGTGCGCACTCGGACACCGAGGGACCGACCGGCGCCGGATCGCCCGCGTACGCGGCCTACGACGACGGTGCCCTGGAGACCACGCCGACCGAGAACACCGAGCCCCGGAACACCGAGCCTCGGGACACCGAGGCGGTCACCGACATCACGGAGTCGTCGTCGACCCTCTGACCGACCCCTTCGGGACGGAGGCACTGCGCGAGTCCGTTCTCGCGGCCTGGTCGTCGTCGCCCACCCGACTGCGGGAGGATGCGGCCACGGAGGCCGATCTGGTGGTGGGGGGCTACCGCGATCGCGTGATCACGGAGCTGGCGCAGAACGCCGCCGACGCCGCCTCCCGCGCCGACGTTCCCGGTCGCCTGGCGGTGTGGTCCGTCGGCGACGCGCTGTACGTCGCGAATGTCGGTGTGCCGCTGTCGATCACCGGGGTGCAGGCGCTGTCCGCGCTGCGAGCGTCCGACAAGACTTCCGAGCACGCCACGTCCGTCGGGCGATACGGAGTCGGGTTCACCGCCGTCCGTGCGGTGTCCGAGCGTATCGAGATCCGATCCACGTCGGGCTCGATCGTGTTCGACGGATCGAGGACGCGCCGAGCGATCGCCGCGCGTGGGCTCAGTGAGCCGGAGCAGGGCGTTCCCGTCCTCCGGTTGCCGTGGGCGTCGGACGACGTGCCGACCCCGGGTTGGGACACCGAGGTCGTGCTGCACGGCGTCGTGGACGTCGCCGAAGTGCTGACCGCGGCCGCCCGTGAGTCGATCGATCTGATGCTCGAACTCGATGCGCTGCGGTCGATCTCCGTCGACGGGACCGAACTCGTGCGTGAGGTGTCGTCGGGCCCGGGAGCGTGGACGGACGTGCGGGTCGGCGGCCGACGATGGTGGCGCGGCGACGCGGCGGCCGCACGCTGGTTTCTGCCGCTCGAGGACGACGGTCTCACGCCGGACTCGCCCGCGCCACTGACGCGGGACGTGCTGCGTGCGCCCACCAGATCCGATGAGGTGCTGACTATTCCGCTGCTCCTGATCGCGGACGTCCCCCTCCAGCCCGACCGTCGACGGGTCCTTCCGGGCGCCGACCTCTCGGTCGTGGCGACCGGATACGCGGCACTGGTCGCCGACCTGCCGGCGTCTCATCGGGCCGCCGCGGTACCGCGTCCGGGACTGCCGGCGTCCGAGGTCGACGAGGCGGTCCGCGCGGCGCTCGTCCGCGACCTGGAGTCGACCGCGTGGGTCCCGACGGCGGCGGGCCGGGCGGTACGGCCCGCGAATGCCGCGGTGGTGGACTCGATCTCAGCCGAATTGGCCGAACTCCTCGTGGACGTCGTGCCGGGTCTGGTGGCACCCGAGGCATCGGATCGCGCGTCGGCGACGGCTCTGGCGGCGGTCGGTGTGGGTCGGCTCGGGCTCGCGGGCATCGTCGAGAGCCTGTCGGGGGTGTCGCGACCGCCGATCTGGTGGCACCGCCTGTACGACGCACTGACCGACATCGTGCACGACTCGGCGGACGTCGACGAGTGTGCGGCGCTGCCGGTTCCGCTGACGGACGGCCGCACCGTCACAGGTCCCCGCGCGGTGGTGCTGGTGGACGGCGACCGTCTCGGCTCGGTCGGGTGGGCTCGTGTGGTGCACCCGGACGCCGCCCATCCGTTGCTCCGCCGCGCGGGAGCGCGGACCGCTCGCCCGGCCGACCTGCTCGCCGACCCCGCGTTGGCAGCGATGCTCGAGGATCCGGACGACGTGCCGGAGGAACTGGTGCACGACGTGCTGACCCTCGCGGTAGCCGTCGGCGGCGAGACGAGGATCGGCTCCGTCGGGTCGTTGCCGTTGCTCTCGTCGGACGGCGAGATGCGGGCGGCGGACGAACTGCTGTTGCCGGACTCGCTGTTACGGCGAGTGTTGCAGCGGGACAGCCCGTTCGGCGTGGTGGATCGGTCCGTCGTCGACCGGTACGGCGCGGACGCCCTGCGGGTGGTGGGCGTGGGTCACGGCTTCGGCGTCGTGGTGGACGAGACCCCCGCGGGTCCCGATCACGATCTCGACGACGAGGAGGCGTGGTGGGACAGTCTCTCCGGTGAGCCCGGCACCCTGGTCGCCGTGCGTGATCTCGATCTGGTGGACGAGGCGCGCTGGGCGGACGCGCTCACCCAGATCGTCGACGATCCGGTGACGGCCGCGGCGGTGCGGGACCGGACCGGCTACACCGCCTGGTGGCTGCGTCGTCACGCGCGGGTGAACGAGACACCGCTGGGGTTGCTCCGTCTGCCCGGCGACGACTCCCTGCGTGGACTGCTGGACCCCGTCGACCATCCCCGCGCCGCCGAGTTCGCCGCGGCGCTGGCGGGTCCCGCGATCGACGACGCCGACACGGCGGCCGATCTGCTCGCCGCGGCGGCCGATCCCGATCGTGTGGTGTCTCCCGCGGTGGCGATCCGGGTCCACACGCTCCTCGCCGAGGCGGTGGACGCCGGGCGGGTGGATCTACGCGACATCGATCCGCCCGTGGCGGTACGCACTCTCGCCGGCAGCGTGGCCGATCCCGCCGCGGTGGTCGTCCTCGATCACCCGCGGTGGATCGCCCTGCTACCCGCCGACCGAGTCGTGCTCGGGTCGACGGCGTCCGCCGACACCCTCGCGGATCTCCTCGACGTGGAGACGGCGTCGACGGCGCTGAGCGTCGAGATCGTGTCGGTGGGGGAGCGGGCGACGGTGGACACCCATCCCGCCCTCGCGGCCGCACGCGCGATCTCGTCGTGGCCGGTCCCGGACGTCGTCGTCCTGCACGACGACCTGGTGGTGCGGTGTCGCGGCACCGTGCGAGTGGAGCGAGCGGTGCCCTTCTGGGTCACCGACGACGGCGAGACGCACGTGTCACGGACGGTGCTGCCGTGAGCGCGGACCGTGATGTCCTCGACTGGATGGTGGATCACCGGAGCGCGGCCCTGACGGACGCCATGACCGTGATCACCACGGTGGGCAACACCGCGGGCGTCGCACTCGTGACGGTGGTGGTCGCGCTGATCCTGGTGCGCCGGGGGCACCGCCATCTCGGGCCGGGCCTCGTGGCCACGGTGTTCACCGGATGGCTCGTCATGAACGCTCTCAAGTACGCGATCCGCCGGACCCGGCCGCCGGTGCCCGAGCGCCTCGTCGACATCTCGACCTACTCGTTCCCGTCCGGTCACGCCATGGTGTCGGCGACCTTCGCGGCGGCGGTGATCACGCTGCTGGTCGCGCTCGGCGCGTTCGACAGTGCCCGGAAACGAACGAGAGCAGCGGCCGCCGTGGTCACGGCGGCAACGCTGCTCATCGGGTTCTCCCGCGTCTACCTCGGGGCGCACTGGCTCAGCGACGTCGTCGTCGGCTGGCTCCTGGGGGCCCTGGTCGGTGTCGCGGGTATCGCGGTGGTGTCGCGACTCAGCGGTCGCGCTGGGCGATGACGAGAAGCTCGTCACGCATCGCGGGGCTGCCCACGTTGTTCGCGCGTGCGTAGAGATCACGCAGTGCCCGAACGTGGCGGCGGCGGTTGAGGAAACTTTCGACGTACTTCACTTCTATCTCTCCGGACGTTGCTCGAGTAGCTGAACTGACATAATCGATTCTCCACGTTACGTCCGTGTTACTCAACCTCGAGGAGGGTGAGTTCCAGCACGTCAGAGGGGGTTTTCGCGCCCGGAACCTGTCGCCCGGGTCACACCTCGGGCGGGTGCACGAGCCCCTTCTGGGCCGTGCGTCGGCCGCGGCGAGCAGCTCGGCGTTGCAGTGCGAACAGTCCGAACCCCAACGCGCCCAGAGCGGTTCCCGTCCAGCAGACCGCGACTGCGCCCGAGAAGGAGTCGACCACCGAGCACAGGACGGCGGCGACGAGGAACAGTAGCGTCCCGGCAGCGAGCACCGGAGCGGGATCGGTCACGCGCGGTGGCAGTCCGGGCGGGGTGGCGGGGGTGGGGCGCACGGCGCCGACGCTACCCGCGCCCCTCGCCGGGTCATGGCCTAGTCTCCACTTCATGTCTCGCGCGACGTCTCTCCTCGACTCGTACTTCAAGATCACCGATCGCGGATCGACCATGTCCGCCGAGGTGCGGGGAGGCGTCGTCACGTTCGTCGCCATGGCCTACATCGTGGTGCTGAATCCGCTGATCCTCGGCAGCTTCTCGCCCGACGACGCGGCGGCCAAGACCGACGTGCTGGGCGACATCCTCCCGGTGCCCCAGGTCGCCGCCGTCACGGCGCTCGTGGCCGGCGTCATGAGCATTCTCTTCGGTGTCATCGCCAATTACCCGTTCGCCATCGCGGCGGGACTCGGCATCAACACGCTGCTCGCCGTCACCATCGCCCCGCAGGTCACCTGGGCCGAGGCCATGGGGCTGGTCGTCATCGACGGCATCATCATCGTGGTGTTGGCGCTCACCGGATTCCGCACCGCCGTGTTCGAGGCCATCCCCAGCGAACTCAAGGCCGCCATCGCGGCGGGCATCGGCGCCTTCATCGCGCTCATCGGTCTCGTCGACGCAGGCTTCGTGCGTCGTGTGCCGGACATCGCCGGCACCACCGTTCCGGTCGGCCTGGGCATCGACGGGTCCATCGCGTCGTGGCCGACGGTGACCTTCGTCTTCGGTCTGCTTCTCATGGGCATCCTCGTGGCGCGAAAGGTGCGGGGCGGGTTGCTGATCGGGATCGTCGTCACCACCGTGGTGGCCGCGATCATCGAGGCGATCACCGACACCGGTGCCTCCGCGGGAGTGAACCCGAAGGGCTGGAACCTCAGCGTGCCGGCGCTGCCCGACGTCGTCGTCGACCTCCCCGACCTGTCACTCGTGGGCAACGTCGATCTGTTCGGCGCCTTCACCCGCATCGGCGTCCTGGCGGCCAGCCTGCTGGTGTTCACGCTGGTGCTGGCCAACTTCTTCGACGCCATGGGCACCATGACCGGGCTCGGCAAGGAGGCCGGGCTCGCGAGCAAGGACGGCACGCTGCCGGGCGTCGGCAAGGCGCTCGTCGTCGAGGGTGTCGGCGCGGTCGCGGGCGGCGCGGGCTCGGCGTCGTCGAACACGGTCTTCGTCGAGTCGGCGTCGGGAATCGCCGAGGGTGCGCGCACCGGCCTCGCCAACGTGGTGACGGGCGTGCTGTTCCTCGCCGCGATGTTCCTGACACCGCTGTACTCGGTGGTCCCCATCGAGGCGGCCGCACCGGCCCTCGTCGTGGTGGGGGCGTTGATGATCGGGCAGGTCGCCGACATCGACTTCACCAAATTCCATGTGGCGCTGCCCGCGTTCCTCACCATCGTGGTCATGCCGTTCACCTACTCCATCGCGAACGGCATCGGCGTCGGATTCATCACCTGGGTCGTCCTCGCCGTCGGTCGCGGCAAGATCCGCAGCGTCCACCCACTTCTCGGCATCGTGGCCCTGCTCTTCGTCGCGTACTTCGCCCTCGGGCCCATCACGGACGCGCTCACGTAGTCGGCGCAGATCCGCTGCTCGCGCGGGTCGTTCAGCACCCGCACGTGCCGTATCCTGTGGCGATGCCTCAGGAACTGCGTGCGTTGGCCGGCGACCTCTCCCTCGCTGTCGTCCGTATGACGCGGCACCTGCGAGGCCGCCGCACCAGCCAGGTGACGCTCACGCAGCTCTCCGCTCTCGCGACCCTCGCACGCGAAGGCGCGATGACTCCGGGCACCCTGGCAGCGCGCGAGCGCGTACAGCCGCCGTCCATGACGCGCGTCGTCGCGTCCCTGGGCGATCTCGGGTACGTGGACCGGATGCCCCACCCCACCGACGGCCGTCAGATCATCGTGTCGCTGTCCGACGCGGGCCGTCAGGTCATCGAGGACGAGGTCAACGCCCGCGAGGCGTGGTTGACCGAACAGTTGCGCGGGCTCGACGCGGACCAGCTCGTGGCGATGCGTACCGCGGTCGACATCATGTCGGCCATCGTCAACGAGTCGGAGTGACGCTCCCCGCCTGACCTCGGGCCGAGGTCTCCGCCACCGGAGTAGATTGGTACTTCGTGCAACTACTTCATCGGCGGACGGACGGGTCCGCGGCCCGGCCCTCTCTGTTCGACGCGTTGCACTCGCGCAACTACAGACTGTGGGCGTCGGGTCAGATCGTCTCGCTCATCGGCACCTGGATGCAGCGCATCGCCCAGGACTGGCTGGTTCTCGAACTGTCCGGGGGCAACGGGCTCGCCGTCGGCATCGTCATGGCACTGCAGTTCGGTCCCACGCTGGTGCTGTCCGTGTGGGGCGGGGTGCTCGCGGATCGGTACGACAAGAGACGTCTCCTCATGGCCACTCAGGCCGCTGCCGCCGTGTTCGGGCTCGTTCTCGGGCTGCTCGACGTCGGCGGTGTCGTGGCGCTGTGGCACGTCTACGTCCTGGCGCTGCTCCTCGGCTGTTCGTCGGCGATCGACGCGCCCGTCCGGCAGTCGTTCACCATCGAGATGGTCGGTCCCGCACGGCTTCCCAACGCCATCGGCCTCAACTCGATGACGTTCAACCTCGCCCGCATCGTCGGCCCCGCGATCGCCGGCGTGGGCATCACGCTGGTCGGCACCGGCTGGGTCTTTCTCGTCAACGCAGCCTCGTTCGCCGCGGTGTTCGGCGCCCTCGCCGCCATGCGGCCCGCCGAACTGTTCACCGTCGAGCGTGCACCGCGTCGGAAAGGGCAGGTGCGGGAGGGATTCCGCTACGTCGCGGGGCGGCCGGATCTCTGCGTGCTCCTGGCGACCGTGTTCGTCGTGTCGACGTTCGGCATCAACTTCCCGCTGAGCCTGTCGGTGATCGCGCGCAACACCTTCGACAAGGGTGCGGACGCGTACGGATTCCTGTCCACGGTGCTCGCGGTGGGCACCTTGATCGGCGCGACTCTCGCCGCCCGGAGACGCGGCACCCCCGGGATCCGTCTCTTCGTGCTGTCCGCGGTGGTGTTCGGCATCTTCGAGACTCTGGCCGGAGTGATGCCCGCGTTCTGGGCCGTCGCAGTCATGCTGATCCCGGCCGGCGCAGTCCAACTCACGTTCAGCACCATCGCGATGAACATCCTGCAGGCGTCGGTCCCGTCGGACATGCGCGGCCGGGTCATGGGCATCTACATGCTGTGCTTCCTCGGCGGAACCCCGCTGGGCAGCCCGTTGCTCGGCTGGGTGGCCGACGTCGTCGATCCTCGCGCACCGCTGGTGCTCGGCGGGATCGTCTCCCTGATCGCGGGCCTGGGCGCGGCGCTGGTCGTGCGCCGCACCCATGTCGCCGACATCGCGATGCCCGACGTCGGGGTCGACGAACCCCGACCCGCCTAGAAGAACCAGCCGATCTGGGGCTGGCTCGGGGTGCCGAAAGCCAGATCGAACTCGTGCAACGCCTTCTCCGACGTCGACGCCACTCGGCCGGCGGCCGCGAACTGGCGAGCGCGGTGCGCGCCGAGGTAGAGGCTGCCGAGGACGGACGAGGACACCGTCACGTCGGGGTCGTCGTCACTGCGGGTGACCTCGGCGTGCCCGTCGCGGGTGACGAAGCGATAGGCGCCGCCGGCGTGCAGGAACGGATCCTCCACGCCGATCACGAGATCGGTGTCGATGGCGTACGTGCGCGCCGACAGCGCCGCCGGGACGTCCATCAACCGCACCCACAGGCCGTCCTTGACGCCGGTGACCTGCGGGACACGGCGATCGGTCAGCAGTGTCAGCAGCGGATCCCCGACGGGAAGCGTCACCTCGATCGTCTCCACGAGATCGATGCCGCACATCACCTGCCAGAGATCGGAGCGTGCCTCGTCCGTCGCGGCGATGATGTCGACGATGCGCGCCTCCTGCGCCCCCGCTGTCCCGACGCGGTAGCCGCGGCGGAACGCGATGTATCCGTCGGGGTGGACGATGAAGAAGAGCTTGGAGAAACCACCGCGGGAGTTCTTGCGATCGGCGAAGAAGCGATGCCACCGGGTCTGGGGCATCGGCTGGGCGCCGGCGGTCTGTCGCTGCCACCGTCCGTAGATCTCCGGCAGCAGTTCACGAGCCTCCGCGGACGTCACCAGACGGGCGCCCCGGGGCGGCGGCAGATCCTTGCGGAACGCGGTGAAGCGCCGGTCGATGGTGTAGTTGACACCCTGCGTGGCGGCGCCGTACCCGAACCGCTCGTAGATGGTCGCCTCGCTCGCCGTGAGCACCGACAGGGGCTTGCCCGCCTCCTCGAAGCGCTCGTGCTGCGCGGTGAACATCCGGCGCAGGATGCCGCGTCGGCGATGCGTGGGAGCGACCGACACCCACGACACCCCCGTCGCGGGCAGGGTGCGGCCACCGGGGACGGTGACGTCCATCGGGAAGTGCATCGTGACACCGACCGGCAGGTCACCGTCGCACGCCAGGAAGATCTCGGACGAGGCCGTGAGGATCTTGGTCTCCTCCATGTCCTCGCTGTTCTGGTGCTCACCGAAAGCGTGGGCGTCGAGGAGCGCGATGGCGTCCCAGTCGTCCTCGGTGGCGGTACGGATGGTGATCGTGTCGTCGGTAGTCATCGCAGACGACCTTATCGGCCGCGCCGATGCACCGCCGGAACACGTCCTGAGAAGATGGGTCCGTGGTACACGTCGTCGACATCACCGACCCAGCCGATCCTCGCCTCGACGACTTCCGGGACCTCAACTCCTCGGACCGCCGCCCCGACCTGCCCGAGGGCAAGGGGCTGGTGATCGCGGAGGGTGTTCTGGTGGTCCGGCGCCTCGTCGCGTCACGTTTCGAGCCCCTCTCGCTGCTGGGCGTCGAGCGGCGGCTCGGTGAGCTCGCGGACGATCTCGTGGACGTCGACGTGCCGTTCTACCGCACCACGGCGGACGTCATGGCGGAGGCCGTCGGGTTCCACCTCAACCGCGGTGTGCTCGCGGCCGCCCGGCGCCCCGCACCGCTGGACCTCGCGGACGTCGTCGCCGACGCGCGGACCGTGGCGATTCTCGAAGGCGTCAACGACCACGAGAACCTCGGCTCCATGTTCCGCAATGCCGCCGGCCTCGGTGCCGACGCCGTCCTCTTCGGCGGCGCCTGCGCCGACCCGCTGTACCGACGGTCGGTGCGTGTCTCGATGGGCCACGTGCTGCGCGTGCCGTTCGCCACGGTCCCCGACTGGCCGCGCGGGCTGTCCGTGCTGCGCGACAACGGGTTCCAGCTCGTCTCGCTGACTCCGAATCCCACCGCCGTTCCGCTGGCCGAGGCGATGACGGGGGAGAAGGTCGCGCTCCTGCTCGGCGCCGAGGGGCCCGGACTCACCGAACACGCGATGCGCGCCACCGACGTCCGGGCGCGGATCCCGATGGCACCGGGCACCGACTCGCTCAACGTCGCCACCGCGGCCGCCATGGCGTTCTACGAGCGGGTGCGCACGGGATGAGGGATCCGGACGAACCGACACCGTGGGGCCCGGGAATTGCGTGTGCCGTCGCCGCGGCACTCGTCACCGCCGCCGCGGTGATCTCGCTGGGCCTCACCCTGCTCCGGGTCAGCAGCCTCTTCGCTGTCCTGGTGATGGCCGTGATGGTGGGCGGCGCCGCGCCGTCGGTCGCCCGCCGGCGTGCAGATCCGGTGTGGCGCTTCGTCGTTCCGGGCATCGCCGCCGGCGCGGCCGTGGGTGTGCTGGCGTTCGCCGTCGACGCGTCGGTCTAGCGGCGCCGGAACAGGCCGCGCTTGCGCTGCGGCTCCGGAGTCTCCGGTCGCGGCGGTTCGGGCGGAGGGGTCGCCGCCGGATCGCGCATCGCGAAGTCGCACAACAGCACCGACCCGGGGTCGGTGTCCCCGTCGCGGGCACCGCCGATCATGCGGACGCCGAGCCAGTGGGCGCTCGCCGCGTCGGCGAACTCCTGGGGGTGGAACGGCAGCGCCTGGGGATCGGGAAACTTCTCGCCGTCGAACTGCAGCGGATGGTCGCCCGACCAGAAGGGCCGTTCCCACGGGAAGGGAAGACCCTCGTCCTCGTGGATGTAGGTGGGGCCGGCGCTGAACGAGCGCTTCAGGGTGCCTGAGTCCCATTGCGCGAAGGCGCCCCACGCGTGCTCGCGTTCGGAGGCGACGAGAAAGGTGTGCGTGGACGGCAGCAACGACGTCCACGACTCCTCGAGAGTCGACGGGCGCACCGCGGCGGGCTCGGACGCGCAGACGACGGTGATGCCCGGGTAGCAGCCGACCAGCACGCGATTCGGCTCCGACGCCACGGCGAACGCCGTCAGGGGAGCCATGCCGACGAGGGTGGGCTCGAGACCGGGGTGGAGCTTCCGTGCGACGGCCGCGGCCGCATCGGTGTCGGACTGCACTCCGGACCGCAGTACCGCGATCGGATCAGGTGCGTCGACGAACCACAACGCTGCTGTTCCCAGCCCCACCGGGCGCCCCCTTGTCGTCGTCCGGTCTCAGACGGTCACTTTCTCGGCCGTGAAGATCGCTCTGCCGTGAACACTGCTCGGCTCAGCGGCCGTTGCTGCGCACTCCCAGCAAGACATCCTCCCACGACGGCATGGCGGGCTTTCCCCGTTTGTCCTTCGCGTTCGCATGGCCCGGCGCCGGCTTGGGTTGCGTCGGTTCGGGCTCGGGCTCGGGCTCGGCTGCGGGTGTCTCCGGGGGTTCGGCCTGCTCAGCCGTGGTCTCCGTGTCCGAGTCCGAGTCCGCGTCGACCCCGTAGTAGTCGTCGAGGGTCTGCTGCGACGGCGAGTCCTCCTCGGCGGCGACGACGGGGGCCAGCCCTCGGAGCTGGCGGCCGAAGTCGGGGTCGATCAGCTCGGACGCCGCGTCGTCGAGGGGCGTGACACTGCCGCCGTGGGCATCCGGCTGGAAACGCCAGTGCGCGGTGTTGGTGGTGCGTCCCGCGGGCCACGTCAGCTGAGCGATCCAGTGATTGTCCTCGTCGCGCCACGCGTCCCACTCGGCCTGGTCCATCGAATGCCCGCGGCCGCGGAACGCGAGTCCCACGATCTCCACGAGGGTGAGCACGGCGGGTCCGTCGGCACGCAGGGGGTGGCCCAGCTGGGCGAGTTCGGCAGCGCGGGAGCGTTCCAGTAGAACGGGGTGCGCGTAGCGCTCCACCTTGCTCGCCGGCATACCCGACTCCTTGGCCACCTGCTCGATGGAGGCGCCGGACCGGATGCGCGCCTGGATCTCGCGCGGTCGCATCAGAGAATCCATCTCGATCTCGATCTGTCCGAGTCGCGCGGCGTCACCACGGGCGGCGGCACGCAACTTCTCGTCGGCCGGCAGACGGAACTTCTCACCGGAGGAATCGGCACAGACGATGTGCTTGCCGTCCGACGCCAGGCCGATCACGTGGATCTCTCGCACGATCACTCCTTTGCGTCGCGACGGCCCCTGCCCCTCGGCTGCTCGCTGTCCGAGCACGGGGTCGGGTTCGGTGCCTCCCCCGACTGTAATGCACCACAGTGCAGCAGTCGGGGGGACACGCACGCTCTCACGCCAGGTGTTCGACCACGTGATCGATGCAGGCGGTCAGGGCGGTGACGTCGTCGGGCTCGACGGCCGGGAACATGCCGACGCGCAGCTGGTTGCGGCCGAGCTTGCGATAGGGCTCCGTGTCGACGATGCCGTTGGCGCGCAACGTCTTCGCGACGGCTGCAGCGTCGACCTTCTCGTCGAAGTCGATGGTGCCGACCACCTGCGAGCGATGCTTCGGGTCGACGACGAACGGCGTCGTGTACTCGGAGCGCTCCGCCCAGTCGTACAGCCGCGACGAGGAGTCGGCGGTCCGTGACGTCGCCCAGTCCAGGCCGCCCTTGCCGTTCAGCCACTCGATCTGGTCGGCGAACAGGAGCAGCGTCGCCACCGCGGGGGTGTTGTACGTCTGGTTCTTGGTGCTGTTGTCGATGGCGATGGGCAGCGACAGGAAGTCGGGGACCCAGCGCTTGCTCGCCGCGATCTCGTCGACGCGGGCCAGTGCCGCGGGGCTCATCAGCGCGACCCAGAGGCCACCGTCCGCAGCGAAGTTCTTCTGGGGAGCGAAGTAGTAGACATCCGAATCGGCCACGTTCACGGGCAGGCCGCCGGCGCCGGAGGTCGCATCGATCGCGATGAGGGCGTCTTCCGAGCCCGCCGGGCGCGACACGGGAATGGCGACACCGGTCGAGGTCTCGTTGTGAGCCCACCCGATCAGGTCGACCGACGGATCCGACGTGGGCTCCGGAGCACTGCCCGGCTCCGCGGAGACGACGATCGGGTCACCGATGAACGGGTTGGCCTTGGCCACCGAGGCGAACTTCGAGCTGAACTCACCGTTGGTGAGGTGCAGCGACTTCTCCTTGATCAGGCCGAACGCCGCTGCGTCCCAGAATGCGGTGGTGCCGCCGTTGCCCAGCACGACCTCGTAGCCCTCGGGGATCGAGAACAGCTCGCGCAGACCGTCGCGCACCCGACCCACCACGTCCTTCACCGGCTTCTGGCGGTGGCTGGTGCCGAACACCGACGCGCCCACGTCCACCAGGGACTGGAGCTGCTCGGGCCGGACCTTCGACGGACCGCACCCGAAGCGTCCGTCGCCGGGCTTGAGGTCGGAAGGAATGGTCAGGTTCTCGGCCATACGGGGTTCGCGTCCTTAGTTTCGGTGTGGGCGGTACCGGCGAGATCAGGGTAGTGCAGCCGTGACAGGGGTCGTGCACCCCGTTCGGTCACGTGCACCCCCGATGTCAAGAGCATCACGCGAACTGTGGAGCGCCGTCCCCGGGCCCGACGTGGTCGTGGACCGTGTGGGGTTCACCGGTCACGCTCGACGGGTGAACTTCGGCGAGGAGACGTGGACGCGTGCCCGGTTGCTCGCGTGCGGAATGACCGACAACCAGATTCGGCGTGCTGTTGCACGCGGCGTCCTGGCCACAGTGCGCCCGGGCGTGTACGTCGCGCGCTCAGTTCTCGAGGGCTCGTCTGCCGACGTCCGCCATCTGCACAGTGTTCGTGCGGCCTCGGTGTCGGCCGGTGTCGTCAGCCACCAGTCGGCTGCTCTCGTGCACGGGTTCTCCCTGTGGGAGCCCGATCTGACGCTGGTGCACGTGACGGTCGATCGTGCGGCGGGCGGCAGGATCACCACGCGGAGGCATGTGCACGTCGCGTCGCTCCCAGCCGACGACGTGGTGTCTGTCGACGGTCTCCAGGTGACGAGCGCCGCTCGAACCATCGCCGACCTCAGCCGCACTCTCGACTTCGAGGCGGCGGTCTGTGTGGGGGACTCCGCGCTGAACTCGGGGTCGACGAGTATCGAGGCGATCCGAGCGTGCCTGGACTCGGCTCCTGCCCGTGGTGGGACCTCCGCGCGCCGGGTCGTCGACTTCCTCGACCCACGGAGCGAGAGTGTCGGCGAATCCAGGAGTCGGGTGATGCTGAGAGCCCTCGGCATGCCTTCTCCGGAGTTGCAGATCTCGGTGCTCGATCCCGCGGGTCGACTCATCGGACGTCCGGACTTCCTGTTCGACCGGCAGGGAGTGATCGGGGAATTCGACGGTTTCGTGAAGTACTCGTCCCTGGTGCCGAAGGGCAGCAGTCCGAGTCGGGTCGCTTTCGCCGAGAAGCGACGGGAAGACGAGTTCCGCTCGTACGGGTGGATGGTGGTGCGCTGGGTGTGGTCCGAGCTGGCGACGCCTGACGTCGTCGGGCGTCGGCTGCGCCGGGCCTTCGACATTGCGGCGACGATGCCCACGCCGTGTACTCGTCGTCGTTGATGCACCGCCGTTCGCGTGGCGCACTCCCGATGGGGGGTGCGCCACACGAATCGGTGCGCGTGGCGGAAACCTGGGCACCCCACCTACCTCACGCGATGGTGCCCCACCCCTCGACGCTCTCGGGGGAGCGCGGTGCGGGACCGGTGTAGATGGCGGCGGGGCGCACGAGCTTGCCGAGGCGTTTCTGTTCGAGGATGTGGGCGCACCAGCCGGCGGTGCGGCCGCAGGTGAACATGGCGGGCATCATGTGCGCGGGTACTTCGGCGAAGTCGAGGATGACGGCGGCCCAGAATTCGACGTTGGTCTCGATGGCGCGGTCGGGGCGGCGTTCGCGCAGTTCGGCGAGTGCGGCCTGTTCGAGGGCGGCGGCGACCTCGAAGCGGGGTGCGTTCAGGCGCTGCGCGGTGGCGCGGAGGACGCGGGCGCGGGGGTCCTCGGCGCGGTAGACGCGGTGCCCGAAGCCCATGAGCTTCTCTTTGCGGTCGAGGATGCCCTTGACCAGTGCCCGTGCGTCGTCGGACTTCTCGACCTCCTCGATCATGGGGAGCACGCGGGCGGGGGCGCCGCCGTGGAGCGGTCCGGACATGGCGCCGATGGCTCCGGAGAGGGCGGCGGCGACGTCGGCTCCGGTGGAGGCGATGACGCGGGCGGTGAAGGTGGAGGCGTTCATGCCGTGCTCGGCGGCGGAGACCCAGTAGGCGTCGATGGCCTCGGTGTGGGCGGGATCGGGGTCGCCCTTCCACCGAGTCATGAATCGTTCTGTGACGGTGGAGCACTGGTCGATTCGCGTCTGCGGCACGGCCGGCTGGTAGATGCCGCGCGCGGACTGGGCGACGTAGGACAGCGCCATGACGGAGGCGCGGGCGAGGTGTTCGCGGGCGGTGTCGTCGTCGATGTCGAGGAGCGGCTCGTACCCCCAGATCGGTGCGAGCATCGCGAGTCCGGCTTGGACGTCGACGCGGACGTCGCCGGTGTGGATGGGGAGGGGGAAGGGTTCGGCGGGCGGCAGTCCGGGGCCGAAGCGTCCGTCGACGAGCAGTGCCCACACGTTGCCGAAGGTGACGCCCTTGCCGACGAGGTCCTCGATGTCGACGCCGCGGTAGCGCAGTGCGCCGCCGTCCTTGTCGGGTTCGGCGATGTCGGTGGTGAAGGCGACGACGCCCTCGAGTCCGGCGACGAAGCCCTCCGGTACCACTGTTTCCTGGGCCATGAAGATCCCTCGTTCTCCTGTGTCCGCGGACCCCGCTTTAGTGCGTGGACCTGCACCTCACCGCACCCTAGTGGGTAGCGCGGGCCGCACCGTACTCCGGGAGTAGCGTCTGCGCGGTGAGCGAGAACATCGACCTGGCGGATATGCGGGTGGCGTATGGCGGGGACGACGATCTCGAGGAGAGCGACCTCGCCGACGGCTGGCTCGCGCTCGCCCGTGTGTGGTTGCAGCAGGCGATCGACGCGCGTCTGCCGGAGCCGAATGCCATCACCCTCGCGACGGTGGACGCGGACGGCCGACCGGCGACGCGCACGGTGCTGTGCAAGGAGTTGTCGGAGTCGGGCGTCGTCTTCTACACGAACTACGGATCCGCGAAGGCCCGCCATCTCGAGTCGACGCCCTTCGCATCGGCGACGTTCCCGTGGATCGGCATCCAGCGCCAGCTCACGGTGCGCGGACCGGTCACGCGGGTGAGTGCCGACGAGACGGCCGCGTACTGGTCCACCCGGCCGCGGGGGTCGCAGCTCGGTGCGTGGGCGTCGCAGCAGTCGAGCCCCATCGGATCGCGTCAGGTCCTGGAACGGCACCTCGCCGACGTGACCGACAGGTTCGAGAACCAGGATGTGCCGGTGCCTCCGAACTGGGGCGGCCTCCGCATCGCGCCCGAGTCCGTGGAGTTCTGGCAGGGCCGGAACAACCGTCTGCACAACAGGCTGGTGGTCACGGCGTCCGGCGTCGAGCGTCTGCAACCGTGAGACTCCTCGCCGACACCACTCCTCTCCAGAACCCCGATTATCGACGCCTGTGGGCGTCGGGCGTCGTCACGGTCATCGGTGCCCAGCTCTCGGTCGTCGCTGTGCCGCAACAGATCTTCCAGATCACGTCGAGCTCGGCGTACGTAGGACTCGCGGGTGCGTTCGCGTTGATTCCGCTGGTCGTGTTCGGGCTGTGGGGCGGGGCGTTGGCCGACGTGATGGACCGGCGCACCCTGCTGATGATCACCACGGTGGGGATCGGCGCGACGTCGTTCATGCTGTGGCTGCAGGCGCACCTGGGGCTGAACAACGTGTGGATCGTGCTGGTGTTGCTCGGCGTGCAGCAGGGCTTCTTCGCGGTGAACCAACCCACGCGCAGCGCCATCATCCCGCGCCTGATTCCGGTGCGGCAGTTGCCCGCTGCCAACTCACTCAACATGACGGTGTTCAACTTCGGTGCCATCGCGGGCCCGATGCTGGCCGGTGCGTTGATTCCGGCGTTCGGGCTGCCGACGCTGTACCTGCTCGACACCATTGCGCTGTCGGTGACCCTGTGGGCAGTCGCGCGACTGCCGAAGATTCCGCCGACGGGGGAGTCGCGACGCGCGGGTCTGCGCGAGGTGTTCCAGGGGTTCGCCTACCTGGCGACGCAGAAGGTGCTGCTCGCCTCGTTCGTCGTCGACATCATCGCGATGGTGTTCGGGATGCCGCGCGCCCTGTTCCCCGAGGTGGCCACCGAGACGTTCGGTGACCCGGCCGAGGGTGGACTCGTCCTCGGTCTGCTGTTCGCGTCCCTGTCGGCGGGCGCGGTGCTGGGCGGAATCTTCTCGGGGTGGTTGCCGCGCGTGCAGCGTCAGGGTGTCGCGGTGATCGCGTGCATCGTGGTGTGGGGCGGCGCGATGATCGGGTTCGGCGTCTCCGTGGCGCTCGCGACCGTCGGTCAGCGAGGGTGGGCGCTGTACCTGGCGCTGGGCTTCCTGGCGATCGGCGGCGGCGCCGACATGATCTCCGCCGCGTTCCGGAGTTCGATGCTGCAGTCCGTGGCCACCGACGACATGCGTGGCAGGTTGCAGGGAGTCTTCATCGTGGTGGTCGCGGGCGGCCCGCGGGTGGGCGACGTCCTGCACGGCGCGGCCGCCTTCATGGTGGGTACCGCGGCCGCGGCGGCGGGCGGCGGGGTGCTGGTCATCGTCGGCGTGATGATCGCGGCCCTCGCCATCCCGGCCTTCGTCAAGTACCGCGTCACGGCTCACACCTGAGCGGTGCGGCGGCACACCTCCGCCCAGGGAGTGGGCTCGATGCCCAGCATCTGCTGTGACCGCGTCGAGTCGAGGACGTAGGGCGCGGTGCGCTGGTAGGACAACTGGTTCAGCTCCCGCAGCATCGGTACGGCGAGACCCGCCGCCCGCGTGATCACGCGGGGTACGACGCGTACGGGCACCGGGGGTCTGCCCACGGCCGCGAGTGTGTCGGTGATCGCCTGCCGCAGTGTCACAGCGGGATTGGTCGGCGCGTGCCACACCTGACCCCATGATTCGGGGGTGTCGACGGCGGCGATCAGTGCCCGCGCCTCGTCGAGGACGTCGGTGAACGAGTGCGGCACGTCGGCCGCATCGATCGCCCACACGGCCTTGCCGTCGAGTGCCGCAGGGAGGAGGCGCGTGACGTGGCCGTTCGCGCCCACTCCCGTTCCCACGTAGTCCGAACCGCGTACCTCGACTGCCCGCAGGGTTCCGGCGCGGTGCGCGTCGGCGAGGTCGCGCCACATCTGCGCCCGCAGCATTCCCTTGTGGTCGGTGGCGGCGTCGGGCATTCCATCGCGCATGACACCGTCGGCGACGGGCCCGTACGGGTAGAGGGTGCCCGTGACAGCCAGGACGGCGCCTGTCCGTTCGGCAGCGGTGCGCAGCGACCGCGCCAGAGGGGGCCACACCTGATGCCACTGCGTGTAGTCGCCCGGGTTGGCGCAGTTGTACAGCGCGACGGCACCGTCCGTAAGCGCGCTGAGAGCGTCGGCGTCGGAAGCATCCGCGGCGGCGGCCGTGACACCCGGGACGGCGGTGCCGCGACGGGAGACGAGAACGACCTCGGAGCCGCGGTCGGCGAGCAGGCGGGCGACGTGGGTACCGACGGGGCCGGCCCCGACGACGACGTGACGATCGGACATGGGAAACACCTTCCGTAGTGGAGAGCACCGCTCTCGCCACAACTATGAGAGCACCGCTCTCGAAAGTCAAGAGCGGTGCTCTCGGTTACTGTGAAGGCATGCCCACGCCTCGGGAGACCGCCCGCACGGAGACGATGGCCGCGATCCTCGGCGCAGCTCGGACCCAGCTCGCCGACATCGGACCCGCGGCACTGTCCCTGCGCGCCGTGGCGCGGGAGATCGGCATGGTGTCCTCGGCCGTCTATCGCTACGTGGCGAGTCGGGACGAGCTGCTCACGGCACTGATCGTGCAGTGCTACGACGAGCTGGGTGCGGCCCTCGAGGATGCGGATCCGCAGGGTGGGAAGCCTGTCGACCGCTGGGTCGCGGTGTGTGACGCACTGCGATCGTGGGCCGCGGCGCACCCGCACGAGTACGCGCTGCTGTACGGCTCGCCCGTGCCCGGCTATCGAGCGCCGCAGACGACCGTCGGTCCGGCCACGCGCCCGACTCTCGTGGTGGTGAGCATCGTCGTCGATGCGCATCGGTCCTCACCGCCGGTCCGTATCGAGCACGACATCTATTCACCGGCGCGCGACTTCGTCGTGGGGCACTATCGCCAGGCCACCGGTGAGGACGTCGGCGGCGTGATGACGACCGACCTGGTGGCCCGCACGTTGTCGGCGTGGATCACGGTCTTCGGCGCGGTGTCGTTCGAGCGTTTCGGCCATCTGGTCGGCGTCACCGAAGACACCGGCGCGTTCTACGCCGACATCGTGCGGAATCTCGCCGCGACGCTCGACCTCAGTGGAAGGTGACGTGCCACACCGCGAGTGCGGCCAACGCGCCGGCGCCGTTGAGTGCCCAGTGCAGACCGATGGGAGCGAGGATGCTCCCGCCGCGATGGCGCAGCCAGGTGAAGACGAAGCCGGCGACGGTGGTCCCGGCGACCGCGCCGCACACCCCGATGATCTGGCCGAACAGTCCGGTTCCCAGCACGGCGGAGAACCCGTCGTTGCCCACTGTCAGGCCGAGTGACGACGCCACGTGCCACAGGCCGAAGAGCAGCGAGCCGATGACGGCGACCGCGCGAATGCCGAAGCGCCGCGACAACTTCGCGTGCAGGACGCCGCGGAACGCGAGCTCCTCGGGAATGACGGTCTGGAGCGGGATGATGACGAGGGCCGCGAACAGCGTGGCGCCGACGTTGACTCCGTACCGCTCGTTGAGGAAGGCGCTCTGGGTGAGGGGGATCGAGGCAGCGATGGCCACCACCACCAGCGTGAGTCCGGCCGCAGCGGCGCCGTGACGGGCTCCGCGCCCGATGTTGCTCAGCCCGAGGTCGCTCCACTGGACACCGCGCGCACGAGCGAAGGCGAGCAGCAGCAGGGCGCCGACCGGCACCGCGGCGACCGCGATGGGAGTGGGCGCGAAGTGCGCGGTCAGGTTGAAGACCACGAGGGCGGCGACGACCACGACGATGTCGACGAGGGTCCTGTCGAACCAACGGCGGGATGTCACCGGTTCGGTGGCGACGACGACTGTGGACACCCGATCCACCGTACAGAGAACGGCGCGTCACATCAGGGCGGTAGCGTGCTGCCATGGTCGACGACGCGCCATCCGCCCTGTCCCATCCGCTGCGCCACGGTGCGTACAGAGCCGACGTCGCCGCCACCGGTGCGGGACTGCGAGCCCTCGAGCATGCCGGCCGGCGGCTCACCGAGACGTGGGACGCGGGCAGGCCGGAGGCCGGTCGGGATCGGGTGGCCGTCAAACCCCCGTTGTCGGCGGGGCTTGTTCTCGCACCGTGGCCCAACCGCACGCGCGACGGCCGGTTCACGTTCGACGGTGAGACACATGAGCTCGAGATCACCGAACCGGCCCGGAACAATGCGAGTCACGGACTCGTCCGTCGACGGGAATGGGACGTCGCGGAGCGGTCCGACTCGTCGATCACCCACACCATCGACATCGGTGGCGAGCAGGGATGGCCCTTCGCGCTGCGGCTGACAGCTCGGCACAGCCTCGGTGACGACGGTCTGACCGTGACCCACACGGCGACGAACGTCGGGGATCGCACGGCGCCGTTCGGCATGGGCGTCCACTCGTTCGTCCGCGCAGGCGATGCGCCCCTGGACGAGTGCACGCTCCGACTCTCGGCGGGTGTGCGTCTCCCGCTCGACGGCGAGCGGAACCTGCCCAGCGGCGGCCCCGTGCCCGTGCAGGACACGGACCTCGACTTCGCTGCGGCGCGGAGCCTCGCCGGAGTCTGGCTCGACACCCCGTTCAGTGCCCTCGTCCCGGACGCGGACGGCATCGCACGGCAGTACCTGACGCCGCCGGACAGCGCGGCCACCGTGCTGTGGACCGACGCGAATTTCCCGTGGGTGCAGGTGTTCACGGCGGATCCGGCGCACGATCAGGCCTACCCGGACCGCGGCCGCGCCCTGGCGATCGAACCGATGACGTGCCCACCGGACGCGCTGAACTCAGGGGTGGGGCTGATCGTGCTGGAGCCGGGGGAGACCTGGACCGGGAGCTGGGGCATCCGGGCGGACGACGGGAGCGCCTCGTGACGATCCTCGTGTGCGGCGAGGCGCTGGTCGATCTGGTGCCGGATCGCCGGGGCGGTGGTCCCGCGTTGACGCCGAAGCTGGGCGGCGGCCCGTTCAACGTCGCCGTCGCGCTCGGCCGCCTCGGTGCGGACGTGCAGTTCCTCTCCCGCATCTCCCGCGACCCGTTCGGCCGCGACCTGGTGGCGTGGCTGGAGGCGTCGAAGGTGGGACTCGACCTGCTGCAGCGTGGGCCGGAGCTGACCACGCTCGCCCTGACCGTGCTCGACGCGCACGGCGCCGCCGAGTACTCGTTCTATGCCGACGGCACCGCGGACCGACTCGTCGAGGCGCCCGCGACCATCCCCGAGTCGGTGACCGCGGCGTCGTTCGGCACGCTGTCGCTGCTCTACGAGCCGGGCGCGAGCGTGTACGCGGCGCTGCTCGCGAGGGTGCACGACGCCGGGGTCCTGACGATGCTCGATCCGAACATCCGCCCGGCCGCGATGACGGACGGCGACGGTTACCGCGCCCGGTTCCGTACCTGGCTTCCGTCGATCGACATCCTCAAGGTGTCGGTCGAGGACGCGGGATGGCTGGGGGAGGGGCCGCAGGGCACCACCGTCCGAGACTGGTTGGACGCGGGCGTGACGGCCGTCGTCGTCACGCGCGGCGGGGACGGACTGTCGGTGGTCACCACGGCCGGCGAGACAGTCGTCCCCGGTGTGTCGGTGCAGGTCGCGGACACCATCGGTGCGGGCGACACCGTCCACGGGGCGATGCTCCACCACCTGACGGAGCACGGCGTGCGCTCGTCGGCGGACCTTCTGCGACTCGATTCACAGGCCTGGACGGCGGCTCTCACGTTCGCCGCGAAGGCAGCCGCCATCACCGTGTCACGACCGGGGGCGGACCCTCCCTGGGCGGACGAGGTCGGCGACGACTAGTTTTATCGAGACACCACAAGTTCCGTTACACCGAGCTCGAGAGGGACCCTTCGTGCCCGCTGAGAATGCCGACAACGCCGCCACCGCCAAGCTGATCTATCCCGGCGGCGAACACGAGATGACCATTGCGAGAGCGACCGAAGGCAACGACGGTATCGAGCTGGGCAAACTGCTCGCGAACACCGGGTACACGACGCTGGACGGTGGGTTCGTCAACACGGCCTCCACCAAGTCCGCCATCACGTACATCGACGGTGCCGAGGGCATCCTGCGCTACCGCGGATACCCGATCGACCAGCTCGCCGAGAAGTCGTCGTTCCTCGAGGTCAGCTACCTGCTGATCTACGGGGAGCTGCCCACCACCGTCGAGTTGGAGAACTTCACCGACCGCATCCGTCGGCACACCCTGCTGCACGAGGACCTCAAGCGCTTCTTCGACGGCTTCCCGCGCAACGCGCACCCGATGCCCGTCGTCTCGTCCGCGGTCAACGCGCTGTCCGCGTACTACCAGGACTCGCTCGACCCGAACGATCCCGAGCAGGTCGAGCTCTCGACGATCCGTCTGCTGGCCAAGCTGCCGACCATCGCCGCGTACGCGTACAAGAAGTCGGTGGGCCAGCCGTTCCTGTACCCGGACAACTCGAAGAGCTACGTCGAGAACTTCCTGCGCATGACCTTCGGTTTCCCGGCCGAGCCCTACGAGGCCGATCCCGAGATGGTCAAGGCGCTCGACATGCTGCTCATCCTGCACGCCGATCACGAGCAGAACTGCTCGACGTCGACGGTGCGCCTGGTCGGCTCGTCCGACGCCAACCTCTTCACGTCCATCTCCGGCGGTATCAACGCACTGTGGGGTCCGCTGCACGGCGGCGCCAACCAGGCCGTCCTCGAGATGCTCTACCGCATCCAGAGTGAGGGCGGCGACAGCGCCGACTTCTTGAAGCGGGTCAAGAACAAGGAGGACGGTGTCAAGCTCATGGGCTTCGGACACCGTGTCTACAAGAACTACGACCCGCGCGCGGCCATCGTGCGCAAGACGGCGCACTCGATCCTCGAGAAGCTCGGCACCAACGACGAGCTGCTCGACATCGCGATGAAGCTCGAAGAGGTCGCCCTGTCCGACGACTACTTCGTCGAGCGCAAGCTGTACCCGAACGTCGACTTCTACACGGGTCTCATCTACCGCGCCATGGGCTTCCCCGAGCGCATGTTCACGGTGCTGTTCGCGCTCGGCCGCCTGCCCGGGTGGATCGCGCACTGGCAGGAGATGCACCAGGACCCGAACGCCAAGATCGGCCGCCCCCGTCAGATCTACACGGGCTACACCGAGCGCGGCTACGAGGGCATCGACGGCCGCTGATCGGCCCTGCCCCTCGCGACACCCCCGACGCGGTGCGTCAGAACTTCCGGTTGGCCAACACCGGCAAGTTCTGGCGCACCGCGTCGATCTCGTTCGGGTCGATGTCGAGCGTGAGCAGACCGGGCGCCGCGCCGAGCTGGTCGAGCACGTGGCCGGTGGGGGACACCACCATCGAGTTGCCGACGCCCACGGGTGCCGAGCCGGAGATCTCGATACCCGACTCGGCGGGGTCCGCCTGCCCGCAGGCCGCGAGGAACGTCGTCGAGTCCAGTGCGCGGGCGCGGGCGAGCAGTGTCCACTGATCCACCTTGCCGGGGCCGCGGCCCCACGACGCGGCGACGACGGTGAGCAGGGCGCCGCGGTCCGCGAGGGTCTGGAAGAGGCCGGGGAAGCGAATGTCGTAGCACGTCGCGAAGCCGACACCCACGCCGTCGATGTCGACGACCACCGGCTCGGTTCCCGGTGCGACGGTGTCGGACTCGGCGAAACCGAACGCGTCGAACAGGTGGATCTTGTCGTACGACGCCTCGACGCCCCCGCCGGTGATCAGCAGGGTGTTGCGCACCCGCTCGTCACCGCCGACGGCCGGGGTGAACATGCCGGCCGCGACGGTGATGCCCGCGTCGTCGGCGATCTCGCGCACCGCGGTGGCCCAGGGGCCGTCGAGCGGCTCGGCGACGTCGGCGATCGATCCGCCGAATCGGCGCATCGTTGCCTCGGGAAGGACGCACAGCCGGGCGCCCGCGTCCACGGCGTCACGGACGGACGAGCGCACCAGGTCGAGGTTCTCGTTCGGATCGCGGGACGCGGTGATCTGGGCGAGGCTGATTCTCATGCGGTGCTCCTGACGTCGGCGTGCGGGGTGTCGAGGGTCGTGACTGGTATACACACAGTATGCAAGAACAGTCCGGTCGCGAGCGTGCCTATGTCTATCTCCGCGACCGCGTGCTGTCCGAACCGGCGTTCACGGGCACGTTCCTGAACGAGGGCGAGCTGGCGTCGCAGATCGGGGTGTCGCGCACCCCGGTCCGAGAAGCGTTGCTGCTGTTGGTGTCCGAGGGTCTCATCGAGATGGTGCGCGGCCGGGGCGCGTACGTGCCGCCGATGTCCGGGCGCCAGATCGGTGAACTGATGGACCTGCGCGGCGTGCTCGAACGGCACGCCGCGGAGAAGGCGATCGACGCCGGGAACGTACCCATCGCGGCGATGACGGCCACTCTGGAGTCGCAGGAGGCTCTGGCCGCCGGTGCCGCCGAGGATCACGCCCGAACCTTCATCGACCTCGACGGGACGTTCCACCAGGAACTGATCGACTCCGCAGGCAGCGAGATGCTGTCCCGGACGTACGCCGGGCTGCGGGCGCGGCAGTTGCGTGCCGGGTTGTCCGCGCTGTTCGGCGCTCCCGACCGCAAGCGCCAGGTGTGCACCGAGCATCGCGCGATCGTCGACGCGTTGGCCTCGGGGGATCTGGCCGCGGCGTCCGCGCAGATCGATGCACACCTGGACGTCACCATGCGAATCCTGCTGCGCGGCTAGCTCTCCCGCGCTGAGAGCTGCTCGGCGCCGAGGTTCTGCGCGACGTAGCTCTCCTCCTCCGCGGGATCGGGACCACGGCCGAGTGCGAGGCCGAGGACGGTGAGCACACCCATCGCCATGATGTAGACGAAGACGGGCACCCAGCTGCCGGTGCGGTCGAGCAGGAACGTGAACATGAGCGGAGCGATCGCGCCGCCGAAGACGCCGGCGATCGTGTACGCCAGCGAGGCACCGGTGGAGCGCAGGCGCAGCGAGAACTGCTCCGTCACGAACGCGGCCTGCGGCCCGTACATGAACGAGTGGAACGTCAGTCCGACGACGACGCCCAGGACGAGCATGCCGAACGAGCTGCCGCCGATGAGGAGGAAGAAGACGGCCACCCACACGACGCCGCCCACGGCGGCGACGGCGTAGAGCAGTCGCCGGTTCACGATGTCGGACAGTGCGCCCGCCAGTGGAATGGTGGCCAGCTGGAACGCCGAGCCGATGAGGATGGCTGTGAGCACCTCGCTGCGCACGAAGCCGAACTTCTGCACGCCGTAGGTGATGGAGAAGACGGTAAAGAGGGCGTAGATGACGTCGGGCGCGATGCGCGAGAGGATCGCGGCGACCAGGGGGCGGCGCTGCTCGCGGAAGACCTCGGTGATCGGTGCCGCGGGTCGGTCGCCGCTCTCCTGCAGCGCCTTGAACACCGGGGTGTCCTCGAGCTTCAGGCGGATCCACAGTCCGAAGCCGACCAGAACGGCCGACAGCAGGAATGCCACGCGCCAGCCCCACGACTCGAACTGCTCCTCGGTGAGGGCGAAGGTCAGGGCCGCGAGAGCGCCGTTGGCCATCAGGTTGCCGGCGGGCGGGCCGATCTGCGCCGCGGACGACCAGAATCCACGCTTGCGCGGATTGCCGTACTCACTCGAGAGCAGGACGGCACCGCCCCACTCGCCGCCGACGGCGACGCCCTGCGCGAACCGCAACGCCACCAGGATGATCGGCGCCGCGACGCCGATGGTCGCGTAGCCCGGCAGCAGTCCGATGAGGAACGTCGTGACGCCGATGAGCAACAACGTGATGACGAGCAGCTGTTTGCGTCCGATGACGTCGCCGAGGCGGCCGAAGACGAATCCGCCGATGGGTCGCGCGACGTACCCCACGGCGTAGGTCGAGAACGCGAGCAGCGTTCCCGTCAACGGGTCGCTCTCCGGGAAGAAGATGATGGGGAAGATCAGTGCGGCCGACGCGGAGTAGACGGCGAAGTCGTACCACTCCAGTGCCGTACCGGTCAGGCTGGCAGCGAAAGCCTTGGTCAGCGCAGTCCGGTCGGGACGCACCGCCCCTCGGCCGTCGGGTGTCGTGCCGTCCATGGGATGTCCTTTCGGGTGTCGTGGTTCATATACTTGCTGTATACAAAACGTATGCGCAACCCCTCGAGCGCTTCCGAAACAGAGAAGTAACAGGAGAAATGATGACGACACTGACCTTCGAACTTCCCGACGGTTCCACCGAGTCGGTCACCGTGACCACACTCCTGAACGCCGGGTACGCGGGCCGTGACCAGGCCGAGGTCGCGTCCCACATCGCCGAACTGGCCGAGCTCGGCGTTCCCGCACCGACCACCATTCCGGCGATGTACCCCATTTCGCCCTACCTGGCACAGCAGACCTCCGAGGTGCACGTCCAGCACGGACACACCTCGGGCGAGGCGGAGTGGGCACTGGTGATCACGGGTCCCACCCGCGACGACGTGCTGCTGACCGTCGCGTGCGACCACACCGATCGCGATCTCGAGGTGCACAGCGTCGCGTGGAGCAAGAACGCCTCACCCGACGTGCTCGGCACCGGGGCCTGGCGGCTCGCCGAGGTCGCCGACCGCCTCGACGACATCACGCTGCGCGCGTGGGTCGGCGACGACGAGACCCTGATTCAGGACGGCACTCTGGGCGATCTGCTCTCGCCCGATCACTGGCTCGACGTCCTCACCGAGCGGGGGCTCTTCCGGGCGGGCACGGTGCTGATGTCCGGCACGGTGCCGATGGTTCCGGGGGTGGACCAGTTCGCGAGCGCGTGGAAGGTCGAGCTGCGCGACCCGGCGACCGATCGAACTCTGACCTGCGCTTACCGCACCGTCGCCATGCCGTCCCCGATAGGCTGAGCGCAGTCACGTTACAGTCGATCGGTACAGGACATCGTCGTTCGGTATCAGTCGACTACAGGAGTTCATCGTGACCAAGCCCGAGATCGAGTTCCAGGCCGGCCCCCCTCCTACCGACCTCGTGGTCCAGGACATCACGGTCGGTGACGGCGCGGAAGCCGTTCCCGGCGGCACCGTCGAGGTCCACTACGTGGGCGTCGAGTTCGAGAGCGGCGAGGAGTTCGACTCGTCCTGGAACCGCGGCGAGTCCATCACCTTCCCGCTGCGCGGCCTCATCCAGGGCTGGCAGGACGGCATTCCCGGCATGAAGGTCGGCGGACGCCGTCAGCTCACCATCCCGCCGGAGCTCGCCTACGGCCCCGCAGGCGCCGGACATCGGCTGTCGGGCAAGACCCTCGTCTTCGTCATCGATCTGCTGAACGCCTGACCTCTGCTCCGCAGATTCGACGGGCTCACGCCACGTCGAGCACCAACCTCGCACCGCCCAGCGGGCTCGCCTCCAGATGCACCGTTCCACCGTGCAGGTGAGCCTGCTGGGCGACCAGTGCGAGCCCGAGTCCGGATCCGCCCGCCGCGGCCCGTGATCCGCGCTCGAAGCGTCCGAAGACACGTTCCCGCTCGTCCTCCGGGACGCCGGACCCGTTGTCGTCCACGCTGATTCGCGCACCCTCCGCCGTGCGCGCCACGCTGATCACCACGGTCGTCGCGCCGCCGTGACGCACGGCATTGAGCACGGCGTTGTCGAGCGCCAACCGTAGTCCCGTGGGATGGCCCAGGGCGGACACCGGCCCGTCGGCCTCCACCCGCACCCGCGTCTCCGGCAACGTCCGCGCGGCGTCCCGTGCGACGAGGTCGGCGACCTCCACGACGTCCACGCTCACCCGGTCCGCGTCGGTGGTCAGCTCTCCGGTGGCCAGCCGTTCCAGCGCGGCGAGAGTCGATTCCACCCGGCCCTGCGTGCGCTGAAGGTCGTCGAGGATCTCCTGCCGCTGCTCGGCGGAGAGATCGAGCGTGCGCAGCACCTCGATGTCGGTACGCATGGCGGTCAGCGGCGTCCGCAGCTCGTGCGCCGACACGGCGGCGAAGTCGCGGGCCGTCTCGAGGGCGCTCTCGGTGCGCGCCTGGGCGTCCGACACTCGCTGCAGCATGTCGCCGACGGCGGCCGCGAGGGCGTCCGCCTCCCGCACACCCGTCGACTTGCGGGGTGGTGTCGGCGGGTCCTTCGCGACGTCGTGCGTGAGCCTCATCAACGGGCGCACTGCCCGTCCGCCGAGGATCCAGCCGAGTGCCGTCGACGCGCCGACCGCCAGAGCGCCGGCCTGCAGTACCTGCCGCTGCTGGTCGTCCGTGATGTCCTGCGCCTCCGACAACGGCACCGCGATGGACACGGTGACGTCCGTCCGGTCCGGCACCGCGGCGGTGTAGACGCGGAACGGGGTGCCGTCGACGTCGGCGGTCGCCGAACCGAGCGGCATCGCGGGGAGCTGCGGCTGAGTACTGGCCCGCACCTGATCGGTCTGCCTGATCGTGATGGCGAAGGCCTCGGACCTGCTCAGGCTCCCGAGGAACATCTCGAACGTCTGCGCACGCGGTACCACCACCTCGGACGCTGTCTCGAGCCGACGGTCGAGCTGCAGGATGTTGTTGCGGGAGATGGCCGCTGCGACGTACCAACCGACGAGCGAGACGATGATGAGGGCGCCCAGGGCGGTGGCGGCGGCCACGCGGGCGCGCAGCGAGAAGACCCGGGAAGGCCGGAGGCCGGTCGTCATGAAGCCGTGCGCAGGACGAAGCCGACGCCGCGGACGGTGTGCAGGATCCGTGGCACCCCACCGCTCTCCATCTTCCGGCGCAGGTACCCGACGAAGACGTCGACGACGTTGGTGTCGGCCACGAAGTCGTACCCCCACACCAGTTCCAGGAGCCGCTCCCGGCTGAGCACCACTCCGGCGTTGTGCGCGAGGACGGCGAGGAGTTCGAACTCGCGCTTGGTGAGGTCGAGGGGCCGCCCGTCGATGGTGGCGCGGTGGCCCGGCTCGTCGAGGCTCAGCGGTCCGACCACCACGGCGGCAGTGGTCGGGACGCTGGTACCGATGGTGCCGCGGCGGCGCAGCATCGCGTTGACGCGTGCCACCAGTTCGGCGAGGACGAACGGCTTGGTCAGGTAGTCGTCGGCGCCGGACTCGAGGCCCGCGATGCGGTCGTCGACGGAACTGCGCGCGCTCAGGACGCACACCGGGACGTCGTTGCCGCGGGCGCGCAATGCGGTGACCACGCCGTTGCCGTCGAGGACGGGCATGTTCATGTCCAGCACCACGACGTCCGGATCCTGCGCACCGACGAGGTCGAGAGCGGCGGCGCCGTCGCGAGCGGTGAGCACGGTGAACCCGGACAGCCGCAGTCCGCGCTCGATCGAGGCCAGCACGTCGACGTCGTCGTCCACCACGAGGACGGTGGGCTGGTCCGGAGCGGTCATCCGTCGATTGTGCCGGAACGCCCGTGGTGTGCGGATACGCCCCGCGCCGCGGGAGTCGACCTGTGTGCAGTGATCCGCGCTCACCGCGGATCACTGCACACAACCGGCCGGGCCGGGAACGATCGCGGTGGTCACGTCTGCGCAATCTTCCCGGAACAGAGCGTCTCTATCGTCTCTCGAAGCCGTCGGTGCATCCAGCGCGGTCGGGGTCGAGCATGCAAGGGGTATCACGATGAGCGCGAACACGGTCCGTCTCCAGGCTCTGCGAGCGGTCGAGGCGTACCAGCCTCCCGCCGTCAGCTACACCGACACGGAGACTCCGGGTCAGGTCTTCGGCGAGAACGTGTTCAACCGCGTGGTGATGCAGAAGCGCCTGCCGAAATCGGTCTACAAGTCGGTGATGAAGACGATCGAGCACGGTGCGCCGCTCGATCCGATGGTGGCCGACGCGGTGGCGTCCGCGATGAAGGACTGGGCCATCGAGAAGGGGGCGACGCACTACGCGCACGTGTTCTACCCGCTGACGGGTTTGACAGCGGAGAAGCATGACAGTTTCCTCGAGCCGGTGTCGGACGGTTCCGCGTTGGCGGAGTTCGCCGGCAAGACGCTGATCCAGGGTGAACCCGACGCGTCGAGTTTCCCGAACGGCGGTCTGCGCAACACCTTCGAGGCGCGTGGTTACACGGGGTGGGACGTCACCAGCCCGGCGTACGTCCTCGAGAATCCGAACGGCAACACGCTGTGCATCCCGACGGTGTTCGTGTCGATGACCGGTGAGGCACTGGACCACAAGACGGGTCTGCTGCGCTCCCAGCAGGCGATGGGCCGGCACGCCGAGCGCATCCTGACGCTCTTCGGACACGAGGACCCCGAGCACGTCGTGTCCTTCTGCGGACCGGAGCAGGAGTACTTCCTCGTCGACCGGCACTTCTTCCTGGCGCGTCCGGATCTGCTCAACGCGGGGCGCACCCTGTTCGGTGCGAAGCCGCCCAAGGGCCAGGAGTTCGACGACCACTATTTCGGCGCGATTCCCGAACGCGTCCTGGGCTTCATGATGGACACCGAGCGCGAACTGTTCAAGCTCGGCATCCCGGCCAAGACCCGGCACAACGAGGTGGCGCCCGGACAGTTCGAGATAGCGCCGATGTTCGAGCGCGGCAACATCGCCGCGGATCACCAGCAATTGCTCATGACGACGTTCAAGACCATCGCCAAGAAGCACGGCATGGAGATCCTGTTCCACGAGAAGCCGTTCGAGGGCGTCAACGGGTCGGGTAAGCACGTCAACTTCTCGTTGGGCAACTCCGAGCTCGGCAGCCTCCTGGTCCCGGGGGACACCCCGCACGACAACGCACAGTTCCTCGTCTTCTGTGCTGCGGTGATCCGCGCGGTGCACAAGTACGCCGGGCTGCTGCGCGCATCGGTGGCGTCGGCCACCAACGATCACCGACTCGGCGCGAACGAGGCTCCGCCGGCCATCATCTCGATCTTCCTGGGTGACCAGCTCGCCGACGTCTTCGACCAGATCGCCAAGGGTGCGGCGACGTCCTCGAAGGGCAAGGGCACCATGATGATCGGGGCGGACACGCTACCCGTGCTGCCCACCGATCCGGGCGACCGCAACCGTACGAGCCCGTTCGCGTTCACCGGCAACCGATTCGAGTTCCGCGCCCCGGGGTCGATGCAGACGGTGAACGAGCCGATGGTCGTCATCAACACGATCATGGCCGAGTCGCTCGACCACATGGCCACCGAGCTCGAGACGGCGGTCGCGGACGGGGTCGACTTCGACACCGCGGTTCAGAACCTGTTGACGCAGATCATCACCGACCACGGCGCTGTCGTCTTCAACGGTGACGGGTACTCGGAGAACTGGCCCATCGAGGCGGAGGCGCGGGGTCTCGCCAACCTGCGCACGACGCTGGACGCATTGCCGGAGCTCATCACCGACGAGGCACTGGCCCTCTTCTCGAAGTACGACGTGTTCAACTCGCGAGAGATGCACAGCCGCTACGAGATCGGGCTCGAGCAGTACGCACTCACCATCGGTGTGGAGGCTCGGTTGACGCTCGAGATGGGCACCACCATCGTGCTGCCGGCGGCAGTGCGGTACCAGACGGAGGTCGCCCAGAACCTGGCCGCGCTGCAGGCGGTGGGCGTGGAGATCGACAGGGCACCGCTGGACACCGTGTCCGTGCCGCTCGCGGCTCTGCGGGCCGGGCTGGCGACGCTGAAGGGCGCGCTGGACGCCGACACCGGGCACGACGCGCTCGGCGAGGCCACCCACGCCAGGGACGCACTCCTTCCGGCCATGGCGGAGGTGCGGGCGGCGGCCGATCAGCTCGAGGACATCGTCGCCGACGACCTGTGGCCGCTGCCGACCTACCAGGAGATGTTGTTCGTCCTGTGATGCACGCGGCGCGCTGGTGACATTCACTCGAGGCGTGCCGAATGTCCGTTTTCCGTGCGGCACCACCTCCGGCGGGCGGTAGCTTCCCCGTCGGGGGTGATGCGGCATGGGGTCGTCGGGATCAGGATCGTCAGGGTGGAATGCAGGGTCGTTGTTCGCGCTACCGGTTCGGGTCGGGTTGGTCCTGACCGCGGTGGCGGCGACGGTGGTGGTCAGCGTCGTCACGGCGGTCGCAGCGCCCGCCGACCCGGCCGTCGGCTCCACCTACGCGTGCAGCGGCGACGTCGCGGGTGCGGCGGAGGACCCTGTGGTGTTGGTGCACGGCACTTGGACGAACAGTGTCGAGGACTTCGGCGCGGTGCTCGAACCGTGGCTCACGCAGACCGGTCGACCGTTCTGCACGGTGGAACTGCCTCGGCGCGCGACGGTCGACGTGCAGATCAGCACCCGCTTCGTCGTGGACGCCGTGCTGCGCACCGCGAGCACCCGCGGTGGCCCGGTCGATCTGGTCGGCCACAGCCAGGGCGGAACTCTCGCCGCGTGGGCGGTGAAGTCCGATCCCGAGGTCGCCGCGGTGGTGGACGACGTGGTCGGGCTCGCTCCGGTGGGTGCTCCGCAGGACACCGATGCGGTGTGCGCGGCGCTGGGCGGCTGTGCGGCGCCCATCTGGCAGTTCTCCGAGGGGTCCGACTTCATGGCCGCACTGACGTCGACGCCGTTCCCGGCGGGCACGTCGGCCACCACGATCTCGACGGCATTCGACGAGCTCGTCCGACCGGCTCCGATCGCCGGCGCGATGGCAGGGGCGTCGAATCTGGTGATCCAGGACGTCTGCCCCCTGAAGTACGTCTCCCACGTCCTGCTTCCGTCGGACGCCACGGCGATCGCGATGCTGGCCGACGCGTTGGACAACGACGGCCCGGCCGTCGAGTCGAGGGTGGGCACGCAGAGTTGTCTCCAGCTCACTCCGCCCGGAACCGATCCGCTCGGCCCGCTGCGTACCGCGCCCACCGCCATCGCCGGCCTGGTGGACGCGCAGATCCAGACGCAGGTGCTTCCGGCCGAGCCGGCCTACACCGGACCCTGACGTTCGGCCGGGGCGCGGAACGGGTACGAACGTCTGTCATGAGCTCTTCTGCACCCTCCGTCCTGTGGTTCCGCCGCGACCTGCGCCTCGGTGACCACCCGGCACTGGCCCACGCCGCGGAGGACGGCCGGGACGTGCTGGCGCTGTTCGTGCTCGACGATCACCTCCTCGGCCCGTCGGGTGCCGCGCGCCGCGACGTGCTGTTCCGGTCGTTGACAGCGCTGGACGACCAGCTCGGCGGCCGCCTGATGGTGGTGAAGGGCGATCCGGTGGCCGCGGTTCCGGCCGTGGCGAAGGCCGTGGGAGCGGACGCCGTGCACGTGAGCGAGGACTACGGTCCGTACGGTCGACGCCGCGACGACGCCGTCGCCGAGAAGGTCGACCTGGTGCGGACGGGGTCGCCGTACGCGGTGTCGCCCGGCCGCATCGTCAAGGACGACGGCGAGGGTTTCAAGGTCTTCACGCCGTTCTACCGCCGCTGGCAGGACCACGGCTGGCGCGGCCCCGCCGACACCTCCGCGTCGTCGGCGTCGTGGATCGATCCGGACGACGTGTCGGGTGGCCGCAAGCGAGTGACCATTCCGACGGAGAAGACCCGTGCGGACGTCGAGGCCGGCGAGAAGGCGGCGCTGTCCTCGTGGGCGGACTTCCGCGACGACCGTGCGACCGGGTACGACGACGAGCGCAACCGTCCTGACAAGGACAGCACCAGCCGGATGTCGGTGCACCTGAAGTACGGGACCATCCACCCGCGCACCATGCTGGCCGATCTGGCCTCACTGAAGAACGACGGCTCGGAGGCGTACCGACGCGAGTTGTGCTTCCGAGACTTCTACGCCGACATCCTCTTTCGCCGACCGGACAGCGCTCGGGAGAACTACGACAAGAGGTTCGACAAGATCGAGCTCGACTCCGGGCCGCACGCGGACGAGCTCTTCCAGGCGTGGTGCGACGGCACGACGGGCTTCCCCATCGTCGACGCGGGCATGCGCCAACTGGTCTCGGAGAACTGGATGCACAACAGGGTGCGGATGATCGTCGCATCCTTCCTGGTGAAGGACCTGCACCTGCCGTGGTGGCGGGGTGCACGCTTCTTCCTGCAGCACCTGATGGACGGCGACATCGCCAGCAACCAGCACGGGTGGCAGTGGACCGCGGGCACGGGAACCGATGCGTCGCCGTACTTCCGGGTGTTCAACCCCACGACGCAGGGCGAGAAGTTCGACCCGAACGGCGACTACGTGCGTCGCTGGGTTCCCGAGCTCCGCGGTGTCGAGGGTAAAGCCGTGCACGCTCTGAAGAACGGACGGCCGGAGGACTATCCCGAGCCGATCGTCGACCACAAGCACGAGCGGGAGGAAGCGCTCCGACGCTTCGGCGCGCTCAAGTCTTGACTGTGCGGACCGTTCAGGGCCTGAAGAGGGCCGCCAGGGCGTCGAGCACGGACGCGTCCTCGATGGTCGACGGCACCACCACCTCGTCGCCGTCGACCATCTGGCGCATCGTCTTGCGCAGGATCTTGCCCGAGCGTGTCTTGGGCAACGCCTGTACGACGGTCACGTCACGGAACGTGGCAACGGCGCCGATGTCCTCGCGAACGGCCGCGACGAGTTCGGAGCGCAGGGTGTCGTCGTCGATGTCCACGCCGGTCTTGAGCACGACGTAGGCGCTGGGGCGTTGACCCTTCGTCTCGTCGTGGATGCCGATCACGGCGCACTCGGCGACGGCCGGGTGGGCGCCGACGACGGCTTCGATACTGCCCGTGGACAATCGGTGCCCCGCGACGTTGATGACGTCGTCGGTGCGCCCCAGGACGTAGACGTAGCCGTCCTCGTCGACGTAGCCCGAATCACCGGTGAGGTAGTACCCGTCGAACGCGGCGAGATACGACGACAGGAACCGGTCGTCGTCCTGCCAGAGGCCGGCGAGTGTGCCGGGCGGCAGGGGGAGTTCGAGCACGATGTTGCCCTCGGTGCCGGCGGGTACCTCGGCCCCCGAGCCGTCGACGATGCCGACGTGGAACCCGGGCACCGGCACCGTCGGTGAGCCCGACTTCAGCGGCATCGGTTCCAGCCCGCGGAGATTCGCGCAGATCGCCCACCCCGTCTCGGTCTGCCACCAGTGATCGACCACCGGTCGGTCCAGGATGCGGGACGCCCACGCGAAGGTGTCCGGATCCAGGCGCTCGCCGGCGACGAACAGGGTTTCCAGGGACGACACGTCGTGATCGCGCAGCAGCGCGGCCTCCGGATCGACCTTGCGTACGGCGCGCAGTGCCGTGGGCGCCGTGAACAGCGCACGCACCCCGTAGTCCTCGATCACTCGCCAGAACGCGCCCGCGTCGGGGGTGCCGACGGGCTTGCCCTCGTACAGCACCGTCGTCGCTCCGGCCAGCAACGGGCCGTAGACGATGTAGCTGTGGCCGACCACCCAGCCCACGTCCGAGGCGGTCCACATGACCTGGCCGGGTCCGACGTCGTAGATGTTGGTCATCGACCAGCGCAGCGCGACGGCGTGTCCGCCGTTGTCCCGGACGACGCCCTTCGGCTTCCCGGTGGTGCCCGACGTGTAGAGGATGTAGAGCGGATCGGTCGCCGCGACCGACACGGGATCCGCGGGGGTCGCGGCGTCGAGTTCCCGGTGGAAGTCCAGCCAGTCGCCCGGTGCCTCGATGTCGATCTCCGGTCGGCGCGTGAGGAAGACCGCACGCGGGGACGACGTCGACATGGCGAGGGCCGCGGCGACGGGTGTCACGTAGTCGACGGTGCGTCCGGGTTCGAGACCACCCGTGGCGGTCACGATCGCGACGGGATCCGCGTCGTCGATGCGCGCGGCCAGTTCCTTAGCGGCGAACCCGCCGAACACCACCGAGTGGACCGCACCGAGGCGCGCACAGGCGAGCATCGCGACGACGGCCTCCGGGATCATCGGCATGTAGAGCACGACGCGATCACCCGCACCGACGCCGCGAGCGGCGAGCGCCCCCGCGAAGCGGGACACCCGGTCGAGGAGTTCGGAGTAGGTGAACGACACGCGCGCGCCCGTCATGGCGGAATCGTGGATCAGCGCGGTCCGATCGCCGGCACCGGCCGCGACGTGGCGGTCGAGCGCGTTGACGCACGTGTTCAGTCGACCGTCCGGGAACCAGCGGTGGAAGGGTGCGTTCGACGAGTCCAGGGCGATGGTCGGCGCGACGTCCCAGTCGATCGCCCGCGCCGCCTCGAGCCAGAAGGCGTCGGGGTCGGCGGCAGCGGCGTCGTAGGCCTGGCGGTAGGCGCCCGATTCGGTCATGAGCCGACTGTAATCTCGGCCGCACTTCCGTAAGGTCGAGACATGACCCTGATTGCCGAGGATCTGCTGCTTCTTCTGCTGGACGACGGAACGGGCAAGCCCGTCGTCGACAGCACCAAGCTGCCGCGGGTGCTCGCCGGCGCGGTGATCCTCGAGCTCGCGATGGACGGCACCGTGTCGGTGGCCGGCGACAACGAGACGACGAAGAAGGGCCGGCTCGCGGTGTCCGGCGCTCGAACGGTGTCGGATCCGATACTCGAGCGGGCCGTGGAGGCGATCGAGACGGCCAAACGTCCGATGACGCCGAAATCGGCCGTCGAGAAGTTGCACAAGGACATTCGCGAGCAGGTGGTCGCCCGCGTCGTCGAGCGTGGGTTCGTCGGCGAGGAGAAGGGCACGGTCCTGGGGCTGTTCCCCACCACCACGTGGCCGACGCTCGATTCGTCGCACGAGGACCGGGTCCGCGAGACGCTGCACTCCGTCCTGATCGACGGTCTCGATCCCGATGCGCGGACGTCCGCGGTGGTGGCGTTGCTGTCGGCGATCGACGCGACGCACAAGGTCTTTCCCGATGCGGACAAGCGCGCGGTGAAGAACCGTGCCAAGGACATCGCGCAGGGGGAGTGGGCGAGCGATGCCGTGCGCAAGGCGGTGCAGGACGTCTACACCGCGGTCACCGTGGCGGTGATGGTTCCCGTCATGGCCGGTACGTCGGGGAGCTGATCCCGACCGCTTCCTGGACCGGGGTCTCCCGGGTGACGCGGTGCCGTCCGCAGTGGCACCGGTGATAGACGACGGTGCCCTCGCTGGTGCGGTGGCGGGACTCGGCCGTCCATCGATGCAGACATTCCACGGTGCTCATGACGACGAGTCTGCTGTAATGGTCTTGTGCACCTCAACCCTTACGGAGAATATGCGGTCCAGCTGGCCGTCGACATCGTGAACTCGCCCCCGACCGATGCGGTGGAGTTCGAGAGTCGGTGCCTCGAGGCGGGCATGTCCGACGACACGGTGGCCATGCACACCGATCTGGCTCGGGCGGAGGTGTTCTTCGAGGAGTGGCTCGGCGTGGTCGACGCGCCGACGCACGAGCAACGGGCGCTCGCACTGAACGCGTTGCTCGCGCAGACCTCGGCATACCCGAGGTTGACGAACCACGCCGACGACGGCTGGCACCTGCACTACCGGGATCCGGATCTGCCGCTCGCGGACGTCGTGCGCGCGCTGGTGAGCGTCGGTACCGCGCTGCATCTGGTGGGCCGCGGCATGCACCGTCTCGGTCGGTGTTCGGCGGACGACTGCGACCGTGTCTACGCCGACTTCTCCCGTACCGGTCGCCAACGGTACTGCGGCACAGCCTGTTCCAACCGCGACGCGGTCCGGCGGCACCGCGCGAAGGCTACTGCCCCAGCGTCCTGAACCGACGCAGTCGCTCGGACTGCCGGACGCCCGGGTCGAGGGCGGTGACGGTGTCGAGTTCGCGGGCGATCGCGGTCCCGAGGCGACCCATGAACCGGTGCGGTTCGTCGGCGGCATCCGGATCCTCGGGCACGATGGTGTCGACGATCCGGGCCGACCGGAGGTCGACGGGCCGGATGCCCTGCGCCTCGGCCATCGCGGGCGCGTGTGCGGTGTCGCGGTGCACGATGGCACTCGCCCCTTCCGGCGGGAGCGGCGCCAGCCACGCGTGCTGCGCGGCCACGACGCGGTCGGCGGGCAGCAGTGCGAGCGCGCCGCCGCCGGTGCCCTGCCCCAGCAGGACCGACACGGTGGGGGTGCGCAGGGTGATCAGCGTCGAGATGCAGCGCGCGATTCCTGGAGCCAACCCGTGCTCCTCGGCCTCGCGTGACAGCGATGCGCCGAGCGTGTCGATCACCAGGACCAGCGGCAGGCCCAGTTGCTCCGCGAGGCGCATGCCGCGCAACGCTTCTCGGAGAGCGCCCGGACCCATGGTGTTCTCCGGCGTCTGCCCGGTGCGATCCTGCCCGAACAGGACGCACGATCGTCCGCGGAATCGGGTGAGGGACAGGGTCACGGTGGAGTCGAAGTCGCCGCGCCCCGTGCCGCTCAGCGGGATGTGATGAGAGACGTTCGCCGCCAGCAGCTCTCGCACACCGGGGCGGTCGTCGCGGCGACTCAGCAGGACCGAGTGCCATGCCGACACGGAGGTGTCCGCACCCTCGTCGGACGGCTCCGCGTTCTCTGGGGTCGCCTCCGGTTCGTCCTGCAGAACCACCAGGACCCGTTCGAGGACGCCGCGGACATCGGCGGGACGGACGACCGCGTCGATCACGCCGCAGCGGAACAGGTTCTCGGCCGTCTGCACGCCCTCGGGGAAGTCCTGGCCGTAGAGGGCCTGGTAGACCCGCGGTCCGAGGAACCCGATGAGGGCACCGGGTTCGGCGAACGTGACGTGGCCGAGCGATCCCCACGACGCGAACACGCCGCCCGTCGTGGGGTGCCGGAGATGGACGAGGTAGGGCAGGCCGACGTCCTTGTGCAGGGTCACCGCCGCGGCGATCTTCACCATCTGTACGAACGCCGCGGTGCCCTCCTGCATGCGCGTGCCGCCGGAAGTGGGGGACGCGATCAGCGGAAGCCCCTCCGCCGTGGCCCGTTCCACGGCCAGGGTGATGCGCTCCGCCGCGGCCACACCGATGGATCCGGCGAGGAACGCGAACTCGCACACCACCACGGCGACGTGCCGCCCGCCGACGGTGCCCGCACCCGTCAGGACCGCCTCGTCCACTCCGCTCCGGGTTCGTGCGCGCTCGAGGTCGGCGAGGTACTGCTCGTCCGCCGCGACGACGAGCGGCGCCCGATCCCACGAGAGGAAAGTCCCGGGATCGAGCACCGCGTCGAGGAACTGCTGCGCCGAGGTCGTCATGCGCTCAGTATGGCGTGCGATCAGGCGCGCCCGAGCGCCTCCTTCCAGGACACCGTGCGGCCGATGCGCAGGATGGAGCGCTGGTAGATCTTGGCCGCGACGACGGCGAGAACCAGGGTGGCGACGATCATCAGCACGATGGTGCCGACGATCTGGATCGGGTCCGCGACGCCCGCCGCGATGCGCAGCGGCATGAGGATGGCGGAGAACGGGGGAATCCACGACAGGACGGTCGGCAGTGTCGCTCCCGGGTCGTCGATGGACGAGAACGCCGCGAAGAACATCGCCAGGATCACGATCAGCAGCGGCATGGTCGTCGAGTTGACGTCCTCCTGGCGCGACACCATGGAGCCGCCGGCGGCGTAGAGCACCGCGAAGAACGCGAAGCCCAGCACGAACCAGCCGATGGTGGAGACGAAGACGCTGACGGCGGGTACCGGTGACCGTGAGCGTGCCGGTGGCCGTGCCCGCGATGAGGCCGGCGGCGCCGTACGCGGTGAGCTGCACCAGTCCGACCACACCGATGCCGATCACCTTGCCCCACAGCAGCTGCAGCGGGCGCACGGTGGAGAGCAGCAGTTCGACGACCCGGGACGACTTCTCCTCCACGACACCCATCGCGACGTACATGCCGAAGGTGATGATCTGGGCGTACAGCAGGATGACGGCGATGAAACTCAGCGCGAGTCGTTGACCCTGTGCGGGATCGGGCGGATCGACCGCCTCGACCGTGACCGTGGCGGCGCTCGTCGCCGAGGTGACGGTGGCGGGATCGACTCCCAGCCCGGTGAGCGCGTCGTTCTGCGCCTGCGCGGCGACCGCGCTGTCGATGACGGCCTTCAGGGTGCCGTCGACGGTGTCCTCGGTGACGGCCGTGTACGCGCCGCCGGTCCCGGGGACGAGCGCCACGTCCACGTCGCCGTCGGTGACCTGCGTGCGAGCCTCGTCCGCCGAGCCGATCTCGCGGACCTCGACGGGAGCGCCGAGTTGATCGCCCACCGCGGTGAGGGTCTGGGACAGGCTTTGGTCACCGACCAGCCCGAGGGGCGTCCGGTCCTCGGAGTCGCTGCCGCCGGAGAAGATCGAGAACGCGACGATGCCGCCGACGATGACCAGCAGCACGATGGCGTTGGAGATCAGGAAGCTCTTCTTCCGGACCTGGACGTCGAACTCGCGCCGGGCGACGAGCGCGATGGCTCGTCCCGCCGAGAGCGGTGATCGGGTGGTCGACTTCTCGCTCATGCCACTACCTCTCGGTACAGGTCGGTCAGGGACGGTGTGCTGCGGGCGAACTCGTGCACGGGTCCGGTGGCGAGCGCTGCGGCGAGCACCGCCTGGTCGTCCGCCTCGGGCGCCAACGACAGGCTGGTGCGCCCGTCGGAGTGCGACACGGTGGTGACCCCGGTCAGCGCGTCGGCCCAGCCGGCGGGAGCGGCCGGGGCGTGCACCTCGAGGGTGGTGCCGGACTTGCCGCGCAGTTCGTCGACGTTGCCCACGGCCTTCATCCGGCCGGAACCGATGATGCCGACCCGATCGCACAGGCGCTGCACCAGATCGAGCTGGTGGCTCGAGAACAGCACGGGGACACCGGTGCGGGCCTTCTCGAGAAGCACCTCGCTCATGGTGTCGACGGCCACGGGGTCGAGACCCGAGAAGGGTTCGTCCAGCACCAGGACGGCGGGATCGTGAATCAGGGCTGCGGCCAACTGGACTCGCTGCTGGTTTCCCAGTGACAGTGAATCGACCGTGTCGTTCACCCGGCCGTCGATGCCGAGGCGCTCGGTCCAGGTCGCGACCGCGGCGGAGGCGTCGGACGTGGACAGCCCGTGCAGCTCGGCCAGGTACTTCAGCTGCGCCCCCACCTTCATCTTCGGGTACAGCCCACGCTCCTCCGGCATGTACCCGATGGTGCGGCGGACGTTCAGGTCGATGGGCTGCCCGTTCAGGCGTGCCTCTCCCGAATCGGCTCCCAGCACGCCGAGGGTGATGCGCATCGTCGTGGTCTTGCCGGCACCGTTGCTGCCGACGAACCCGAACACCTCGCCGGGATTCACGGTGAACCCGACGCCGTCGAGTGCGACGGTCTCGCCGTATCTCTTGTGCAGGTCGTCGATCTCGAGAGTCGAGCCGCTCATGCTGATCCTTTCTCGGGGGAGTGGGGTGTGGGAGTGGGGAATTCGTCCGGTTCGTCGACCGGCGCCGTCCAGGCGAGGATGATGCCGGGAGAGCAGATCCCGACAAGTAGACCACTCAGTATGATGAATCCGCCACCGAGTGCCAGTCGGGGATCGTCGGTGAAGGTGGTCGCCCACACCAGTGCGAGCGCCGGAACCGTCACCGCGCCCTGAGTGATCGCGAACCCGATGGAGCGAGCCGCGTTGCGACGCTCCAGGTCCCACTCGTCGAGCGCATCGGCGGGAGCATCGCTGCGGCGGCCGGTGACGATCTGCAGCGTCGTCCACGACACGCTCATGAGGATCGCGCCGGGAAGCCAGGTGAGCGGCGCCCACTCGGGCCCGACGAGAATGAAGATCGACGATGCCGCGAGCGCGACGAGCGAGGCGACGAGAATCCACACCAGCAGCCGGCGCCGTGACCGGGTGCGCCAGCCGGGGAGGTAGTGCGCGTACCGCGCCTCGTTCTGCAGGTATCGACGGGTGCGGAACGCCTGATAGCGGTCCAGAACGGTGTCACTCATCGTGGTGTCCCTTCCTCGGGCTGGGTGCGTCGGTAGACCTCCGTGGACAGCGGCGCGAACTCGGTACGCGAGAACACCGCCTCGACCGGCAGCCCGAACACGTCGCAGATGCGCATCGCGAGATCGAGGCTCGGGTAGTGGTCGCCGCGTTCCAGTGCGCCGACCGTCTGCGGGTTGACCTCGACGAGTTCCGCGAGCTGGGCGCGGGTCATCCGACGCTCGGCGCGCAGCACACCCGATGCGGTTGTGGATGGGGAGCGTGGTCCCGCGTTTGACCGGACTCATATATCGAAGTGTTGTATAAACCCAACGATGTGTCAATACCGTAGGCAGCGCTGTTCGGGCGAGCGCGCGCTGAACCACACGATCGTGCGTGATTCTGCCGATCGGCAGGAACTGCGACGATCGGGTGGGGAAATCCTCAGTCCTGGTGCAGAACGCCCTGCGCGACGGTCCACCGGCGCGTGCTGCGCACCGAGTCGAGCATCCGCCGGTCGTGGGTGACCAGGAGCATCGTTCCCTCGTAGGTCTCCAGTGCCGATTCGAGCTGCTCGATGGCGGGGACGTCGAGGTGGTTGGTGGGCTCGTCGAGCACGAGCAGGTTCACCCCTCGTGCCTGCAGCAGCGCGAGTCCCGCTCGGGTGCGCTCGCCGGGGGACAGGGATGCCGACGGCCGCAGGGCGGCCTGTCCGCGGAGACCGAACTTCGCCAGGAGTGTGCGGACGTCGGCGTCCGGCCAGTCCGGAACGGAGGCTGCCAGCGCGTCGGCGACCGAGTCGGGTCCGTCGAAAGCCGAACGGGCCTGGTCCATCTCGCCGATCTCGACTCCGGAGCCGATGCTCACGGATCCACTGGTCGGCGTGATGCGGCCCAGCAGCAGGTGCAGCAGGGTGGTCTTGCCCGAGCCGTTGGCGCCGGTGACGACGATGCGGTCCCCGGCGTCGATCTGTGCCGTCACCGGCCCGAGCCGGAACGCCCCCCGCTCCACGACGGCGGAGTTCACGGAGACCACGACGCTGCCGCTGCGGGGCGCCGCCGCGATCTCCATGCGCAATTCCCACTCCTTGCGCGGCTCCTCGACGACGTCGAGCCGTTCGATGCGTCGCTGGGTCTGGCGCGCCTTCGCGGCTTGCTTCTCCGTCGATTCGGCGCGGACCTTCCGGCTCGCCTTGTCGTTGTCCTTGCTCTTGCGTCGAGCGTTCCGCACGCCGTGCTCGAGCCAGTTCCGTTGCATCCGAGCGCGATCCTCGAGCCCGGACCTGGTGTCGGCGTACTGCTCGAACTCTTCCCGTGCGTGACGACGCGCCACGTCGCGCTCGACGAGGTAGGCCTCGTACCCGCCGTCGTAGACCGCTATCTGCTGCTGCGCCAGGTCCAGCTCGACGATGCCGGTGACGGTGCGCGCCAGGAACTCACGATCGTGACTGACGATCATCACGGCGCACTGGGTACTCGTCACGAAGTTCTCGAGCTGGTCCAGTCCCGCGAGATCCAGATCGTTGGTGGGCTCGTCGAGAAGCAGGACGTCGTAGCGCGCCAACAGGATTCCCGCGAGTGATGCGCGGGCCGCCTGCCCACCGGACAGGGCGGACATCTCGGTGTCGAGCGCCGCGTCCAGGCCCAGGCCGGCGAGCACCGACTCGGCTCGCTCGGGCAGATCGGCGCCGCCGAGCGCCAACCACCGCTCCAGTGCCGGTGTGTAGAGATCGTCCGACGCGCTCGCGTCGCCGAGCGTCTCCGCCGCCGCGTTCATCGCGTCCTCGGCCGCGCGCACTCCGGTGCGGCGCTGCAGGAACATCTCGACGGTCTCACCGGGAACGCGGGAGACCTCCTGCGCCAGGTGGCCGACGGTGGCGTCCGACGGGGTGAGCGTGACCGTGCCGTCGTGGTCGACCCCGGTCGCCGTGCCCGCCAGCAGGCCGAGCAGCGTCGACTTGCCGGCGCCGTTCGCGCCGACCAGCCCGACGACGTCGCCGGGTCCGACGGTGAGGTCGAGACCGTCGAACAGCGTGCGCTCGCCGCGATAGGCGGACAGGTCGTCGACACGGACCACGGCACTCACGTCTCGCCCAGCTCCTGAAGTAGTTCCCGCACGGCCGTGCGTCCCGCACGGTTGGCGCCGATGGTGCTGGCCGACGGACCGTATCCGATCAGATGGACGGTGGGCCGCGCGGCCACTCGAGTGGCCGACGCGCCGGTCATCGTGATGCCGCCGCCCGGCCCGCGCAGTCGGAGCGGCGCGAGGTGATCGAGCGCGCTGCGAAACCCGGTGGCCCACAGGATGACGTCCGCCCGGGTGGCGGTGCCGTCGTCCCACCGCACTCCGTCGGGTGTGACCTCCGCGAACATGGGCTGCCGTACCAGGACGCCGCGATCGCGGGCCTCGCGCAAGCTGGGGGTGAGGATCAGACCGGTCACCGACACCACCGATCCCGGCGGCAGTCCGCGGCGCACCCGATCCTCGACCTGCGCGACGGCAGCGCGGCCCACCTCGGGTGTGAAGTCCCGCTCGAGGAAGACGGGCTCGCGGCGGGTCACCCACGTCGTGGTGGTCACGCGCGAGATCTCGTCGAGCAACTGCACCGCGGAGATCCCGCCTCCGACGACGACGACGTGCTCGCCGCGGAACTCCTCCGCCGAGGTGTAGTCGCGCGTGTGCAGTTGGCGCCCCGTGAACGTCTCCATGCCGGGGTAGCGCGGGACGAACGGGTGCTCCCAGGTGCCGGTGCAGTTGATCAAGCCCCGTGCGTGGACGTCGCCCTGCTCGGCCTCCACCCGGTACCGCATCGTCGTCTCGTCCCGGTCGCAGACGACCGACACCCGTCCCGGCCGCCGCACGGGCAGCGCGAAGTGCTTCTCGTACGCCGCGTAGTACTCGGGCACCGCCGACGACGCGGGCACGTGCGCGGGGTCGACGTCGGGGGCCAGCGTGTCCGCGAACGCCATGCCCGGAAGGTCGTGCACCCCGTTGACGGTCTCGAGGGTCAGGGAGGGCCAGCGGAACTGCCACGCCCCACCGGGAGCCGGCGCACCGTCGAGCACGACGTAGTCGTCCCATGCCCGCAGCCCCGCTCGCTGCAGGAAATAGGCCGCGGACAGACCGGCCTGCCCGGCACCGATCACTGCGACGTCGACGTGTTGCACCCGTCCAGTACACCAGTCAGGGCTCCGCACCCGGTAAATTCGCGTAAGGGGGTCTCACAGAACACTTCGTTCCACGCAGAGAGAAGACACAACGTGACCATTGGTATCACCAGGAACGGCGCGGTTCTCACCGTGGAACTGCAGCGACCGGAGCGCCGCAACGCTCTGAACACGGCTCTGTGCACCGAAGTGCGTGAGGCGGTGGAGGGTGCCGAGGCGGACGGCACCCGCGTCGTCGTGATCACCGGCGAGGGCACGAGCTTCTGCGCGGGCGCCGATCTGTCGGGCGAAGCCATCGCCGACGAGTTCCCCGAGGCGCTGCTGTCGATGAACCGCGCGCTCCAGACGGTGTCGGTCCCGGTCATCGCCGCCGTGAACGGGCCTGCTGTGGGTGCGGGCACGCAGTTGGCCATCGCCGCAGACCTGCGGGTGGTCGACTCGGGCGCCTTCTTCGCCATTCCCTCCACCCGGTTGGCCATCGCCGTGGACAACTGGACCGTCAAGCGGCTGGTGTCGCTGGCCGGCGGCGGTCCCGCCCGGACGGTGCTCCTGGGTGCCGAGCAGTTGTCCGCCGAGCAGGCGCTGGCGTGCGGACTGGCCAACAAACTCGGCGATCTCGACGTCGCGCACGCGTGGGCCGAGGAGATCGCGCAGCTGGCGCCACTGTCGCTGCGTCACCTCAAACTCGTCTTCAACGACGACGGCACACGTGACGAGGCGAACGCCACGCAGCTCGACGCGTTCGCGGCCGCCTGGGCGAGCAACGACGCCGTGGAGGCGCGGATCGCGCGCAAGGAGAAGCGACGCCCGGTCTTCCAGGGCCAGTGACGACATCGGGGTCCCTGACCTGCCGATTCGGGCAAAGGCGACACCCCGGCACCACGTAACGCACTCGACACAGAGTGCGTACAGTCCGGCAACACAGCGTTCCTACGGTCATCTCGCATCGCGCCGCCACGGCGTGCGACACGACCGGAGGCACCCGACCATGACCGCTCTCGGAGACGTTCCACCCGACTCCACGCTCACGTCCGACAGTCAGAAGCAGTCGGCGGCACTGAAGGAGACGCTCGAGGACTACACGCTGCGCTTCGCCCCGCGCAGCTACCGCAAGTGGGGGACCGGCGTCGTGGCGACGTCGGCTCTCGGCGGAATCGCCTACCTCGCGGACTTCGCCATCGGCGCCAACATCGGCATCTCCTACGGCACCGGCAACGCGCTGTGGGGAATCCTGGTGTTCGCCGTCGTCATCTTCCTGACGGGTCTGCCGCTCGCCTACTACGCGGCGCGCTACAACATCGACCTCGATCTGATCACGCGCGGAAGCGGATTCGGCTACTACGGGTCGGTGGTCACCAACGTCATCTTCGCGACGTTCACGTTCATCTTCTTCGCGCTCGAAGGGTCGATCATGGCCCAGGGCCTCGAACTGGGGCTGAACATCCCGCTGCCCATCGGGTACGCGGTGTCCACCCTGATGGTCATCCCGTTGGTCATCTACGGCATGAAGGCGCTCGCCACACTGCAGGTGTGGACGACCCCGCTGTGGCTGATCCTCATGGTGCTGCCGTTCGTCTATCTCGTGGTGAGCAACCCCGACTCCATCGGTCAGTTCATGGCCTACGGTGGTGCCGACGGTGCCGCCGGCACCGGTGTGAACCTCGGATCCGTCATGCTGGCCGCGGGTGTCTGCCTCTCGTTGATCGCTCAGATCGCGGAGCAGATCGACTACCTGCGCTTCATGCCGCCCAAGACGCCGGAGAACTCGCGTCGCTGGTGGACGGCCGTCCTGCTCGCGGGGCCGGGCTGGGTCATCTTCGGTGCGCTCAAGCAGATCGTCGGACTGTTCCTCGCCGTGTACCTCATCGCGAACGTGGTCGACGGATCGTCGATCGCCAACGAGCCGGTGCACCAGTTCCTCGAGATCTACGAGAACTTCATGCCGGGCTGGCTCGCCATGACCCTCGCCGTGGTGCTCGTGGTCATCTCGCAGATCAAGATCAACGTGACCAACGCGTACTCGGGCTCCCTGGCGTGGACCAACTCGTACACCCGCGTCACCAAGTCCTACCCCGGACGACTGGTCTTCGTGCTGTTCAACCTCGCGATCGCGTTGATCCTGATGGAAGCCAACATGTTCGACTTCCTCAACAACATCCTCGGGTTCTACGCGAACTGCGGTATCGCCTGGATCGCGGTGGTCGCCTCCGACATCGTGTTCAACAAGTACCTGCTGAAGCTGTCCCCGAAGGTGCCGGAGTTCCGCAGGGGGATGCTCTACGCGGTGAACCCCGTCGGTTTCGGTTCCATGGCGGTGTCCGCGATCCTGTCCATCCTCGTGTTCTTCGGGGCGTTCGGGCCGGCGATCAAGCCGTACTCGCCCATCGTGGCGCTGGTACTGGCGATCGTGCTGCCGCCCGTGCTGGCGATCGCGACCAAGGGCAAGTACTACCTGCGGCGCACCGACGACGGCATCGACCTGCCGATGTTCGACGAGTACGGCAACCCGTCCGACGCGACGCTGCTGTGCTCGGTGTCGGGCATGGAGTTCGAGCGGCCGGACATGATCGCGTCGGCCAAGAAGGGGCCGAACGGGGAGACGCTCTACATCTCGTCGCTGTCGCTGAGCACAGACAAGACGGGGGAGCACATCCTGCCGGAACAGACGTGAGCCGATACTTGTGAAGTCGGTACACATCAACCGTGGACTAGTGTCGGAGGCGTGAATCCAGCCACCGCAGCAGTGTCCATCGGGCTCGCCGCCGCAGGGTTGTCCTGGCTCGCGCGCGCGGCGTGGGGTGTGCCGTCCGCCGTCGGCGCCGGACGCGGTGCCATCCGTCCGTACGCCGCCGCGTCCTCGCACTACCGGGACCGCAAGTTCCACAACACACGCAGCAGCTCGCCGGTCGCGGCGGGGGAGCAGGCGAGCATCGGAGCCGCGATGCTCACGCGCGGCCGCTCGGGACGACCCGAGCGCGCCGTGCCGTTGGCCACCCCGCTCGCGCCGGCGGAGGCCGGGGACCTGGCCGTCACCTGGTTCGGGCACTCCTCGGTGGTCGTCGAGATCGACGGTCACCGCGTGCTCACCGATCCGGTCTGGAGCCGGCGGGTCTCACCGTCGCGGGTTCTCGGACCGGCCAGGTTGCACCCGGTACCCGTTGCGGCCGAGGCGCTTCCGCAGGTCGACGCCATCGTCATCTCGCACGATCACTACGACCACCTCGACCGTGACACGGTGGCCACGCTGCTCACGTCGCAGTCGGCGCCGTTCCTGGTGCCGCTGGGGGTGGGCGCCCATCTGCGCCGCTGGAAGGTTCCCGAGGACCGGATCGTCGAGCTCGACTGGAACGACGACGTCCGCATCGGATCGCTCACCGTCACGTGCCTGGAGGCACGACACTTCTCGGGCCGGTCCCTGGTGCGCGACACCACGCAGTGGGCGTCGTGGTCGGTGGTGGGTCCGGAGCACCGGGCCTTCTTCGGCGGCGACACCGGCTACACCGAGGCGTTCGCGGACATCGGCGCGCGGCTCGGTCCGTTCGACGTGACCCTGCTTCCCGTCGGTGCCTACGACGACCGGTGGCCGGACATCCACATGAACCCCGAGGAGGCGGCGCGGTCGCACGGTGACCTGCAACAGGGCACCCCGTCCTCCGGCATCGTCGTGCCCGTCCACTGGGCGACCTTCAACCTCGCGTTCCACCCGTGGTCCGAACCCGTGGAGCGGCTGCTGACGGCCGCCGAGGCGGAGCGGATCTCGGTGGTGGTGCCGATGCCGGGCCAGCGTGTCGATCTCGCGCGTCCTCTCCCGCACCGGCGTTGGTGGTCCGGCGCGGTATCGTGACGACCATGGCACTCGTGGGCAACCTCAAGAAGCTGATCGGCCAGGGCAAGAAGGCCGCCGCTCAGAACAGTGACAAGATCGAGAAGGCCGTGGACAAGGCAGCGGACTTCGCCGACAAGAAGACGCAGGGCAAGTACGCCGACAAGATCGACAAGGTCCAGGACGCCGCCAAGAAGGCGATCCCCGAGAAGTAGCAGACCCGCGCGGTAGTCGAGTCGATGGACGGGTGGCTCCTGCTTCTGGTGATCGTCGGGGCCGTCGTCATCGCCGGCTTCGCCAAGCGCCTCGATCTGCAGGTGCCCCTCGTTCTCGTCGCCGTCGGGTCGCTCGCCTCGTTCGTCCCCGGGCTGCCGCGTCCCGCTCTCGAACCCGAACTCCTTCTGGGCGTGATCCTTCCGCCCCTGCTGTACTCGACAGCGTTGAACTTCTCGTTCCGCTCCTTCGCGCACAACTTCCGCTCCATCGTCCGGCTCGGCGTCGGTCTCGTCGTCGTCACGACCGTCTCGGTGGGGTACTTCTCGTACTGGCTCGTCCCGGAGCTGACACTGGGCGCCGCCCTGGTCCTCGGCGCCGTGGTCGCGCCGCCCGACGCCGTCGCCGCGGTGGCCGTGGGGCGCAAGCTGGGTCTGCCCGCGCGCATGATGGCGATCCTCACCGGCGAATCACTCGTCAACGACGCGGCGGCGCTGACCCTGTTCACCATCACCGTCGCCTCCGTGACGGGAAGCCGGGTCGGCATCGACTCGCCGCTCCTGTTCTTCGTCTACGAGGTCGTGGGCGGCGTCGCCGTGGGATACGTGCTCAGCCGACTCGTGCGCTTCGTCCGCAGCCGTATGGCGGACAGCGCGCTGGAGACCGTGCTGGGCATCCTCGTTCCCTTCACCGCCTACCTCGCCGCGGAGCAGATCCACGCCTCGGGTGTGCTCTCCGTCGTCACCGCCGGATTCGTGCTCGGTTCGGCGCGCAGCGGCGACGCGATCCCGACGCGAATCCAGGAGCGGCACGTCTGGCCGACGCTCGATCTGCTCCTCGAGACCTTCGTCTTCGCCTACATGGGCCTGCAGCTCAAGTTCGTCATCGACGACATCAGCCGCGAGGGGCTGCCCGTCCACCACATCTTCCTGTACGGACTTCTGGTCCTCGCGCTCGTCATGGCAGTGCGTCCGGTGATGCTGTTCGCCGGCTCGGCGCTGCGACGCGTCTACCACCGGGCTCGATCGACCGAGGACGCGGAACTGACCTGGCGCCAGAACGTCGTCCTGTCCTGGGCCGGGATGCGCGGAGTGGTGACCCTCGCGGCGGCCGCCGGTGTCCCCTTCACCACCCTCGCGGGGGACGACTTCCCGGGGCGCGGAGTCATCCAGGCCATCGCCTTCACCGTGGCCGTCGGAACCCTGCTCATCCAGGGGGTGACATTGCCGATGGTGATCCGACGGCTGGACATCTCCGACCCGGACGAGGCCCGGCATCTCGACGAGCAGCGCGCACTCGCTCGGCAGATCGCCCGCCGTGCGGTCGAGGAGTCGCTCGACGAGGCGATGACGAAGGTCGAGGGAACCGAGGCCGCCGAGGTCGTCGATCGGGTGCGCCGCGTGATGCTGGGCCGACTCCGCACGGAGCAGGACGAGGACGATCAGGAGAGGGCCGCGCGGGCGCGGTCCTCCGGCGCGGTGTTCGATCGATGGCGGCGCACCGCACTGCGGCGACAGCGCGAGGCGTTGCTCGCCGCACGCGACGCGGGGGACCTCGACGACGAGGTTCTCGCCGCGGTTCTGGACGGGCTCGACATCGAGCAGGCCGCCACCGAGACACGGTTGCAGCGATTCATGGCGGAAAGAGGTCGAGAGTGAACGTGTGCAGGATCGGTTCGAGACCAGGACTGCGCGGCAGGGTCCCGGTCCTGCTGGGATCGGCACTGGCGGCGTCGATGCTGATGCTGTCGGGATGTGCGTCCTCGGATCCCGCGCCCACCCCGGGGAACGACGCGACCACCGACGCGGCACCCCGCTCTCCTGCCCCCACGGGCGACGAGCGCGGCTCGCTGGTCGCCGACGTGCTCCTCGGTCAGGTCGACCAGGCGGTCACCAATCTCGGCGCCACGGCGCACCGCATCACGTACCGCTCGACGTCCGGGGTGGACGGCGGCGGTGTCGACGTCACGGGCACGGTGTTCGTCCCGGCCGGCGCACCGCCCGAGGGGGGATGGCCGGTCGTGTCCGTCGGGCACGGCACGACGGGTGTGACCGACGAGTGCGCACCGTCCCTCTATCCCAATCTGCTCGGCTCCATCGGCCTGGTCACGCCGATGCTCGAACGCGGCGCCGTCGTCGCGGTGACGGACTACGAGGGCCTGGGAACCGACGATCCGCATCCGTACCTGAACGCCCCGTCGGCCGGCCACGACATCATCGACGCTGTCCGCGCAGCGCGGAACGTGGCGCCCGGCAGCGGGACTCGCTGGGCGGCGCTGGGCGTGTCGCAGGGTGGGCAGGCCACCTGGGCCGCCGCCGAGATGGCCGCGGAGTACGGCGACGGGCTCGAGTTCCTGGGATCGGCCAACCTGTCCCCGGCCGCGGACATCAGCCCGATCGCCCCGGAGTCCGGACTGGGGCAGCTCACGTTGCCCCAGAAGGCGATCATGCCGTTCGTCGTCGAGGGCTTCCTCGTGGACCATCCGGAGTACACCGACGCTGACTTCCTCAGCGGCGGACTGCTGGAGAACAAGGACGTCCTGTTGGCCTGCACGGGACCCCTGGCCGCCGGCAAGTTGACGGCCGCGGGATCCATCGGACCGGACGACGTGCGCCCCAGCTCGCCGGAAGCGTACGCCGCCATTCGAGAGTGGTTGTCGGACAACGCCCTACCGCAGGGGCGGGCCGCGGCGCCGATGATGGTGCTGGTCGGTTCGCGAGACGATCTCATCCTGCCGCAGTGGACCGAGGACGCGTCCCGCCGAGCGTGCGCGCAGGGCGACGTCATCGACTACCGGGTCCGGGCGGACCAGGGCCACGCCGACTCGGCCGCCAACATCGAGGGCATCGACTGGATCACCCAGCGGTTCGAGGGAACCGGACAACCGACGAACACGTGTGACCAGGTGCCGTGACAGCCACCACGGCGGTCGTCCTGTTGGTGATGGCCGCGGTCGTCGCCGGTGCGGTCGTCGTCATCACGCGCCGGGGGACGCGCCCGCTGACCACGCCCACCGAACGCGCGGTGCACGCCGCGCTGCACACCGCATCGCTCGCGGCACGCCCGTTGCGGCGGGGCCTCGACGCCGCGTCCGCGTCGGAGGCGGCGCCGCACCTGCGCACACTGACCGGCGCCGCCGCCGTCGTCCTGGCGGGACCGGACGGGACGGTGTTGGGCCACGACGGTCCCGTCGACGGGACCCTGGACGAGTTCCCCGTGGTCGCCCGCCGCGCCGTCGACACCGAGCGTCGGGTGCTGCTGCGCACCGCCGCGACCGCGGACGCCCCGGCACGTTCGGTGGTGGTGCAGCCGGTCCTCACCGAGGGCGCCGGCGTGGTCTGCGTGCTGGGCGTGGTCACGCTGGAGGAACCCGGTCCCGGTCTTCTCGGGGCCTGCACCGAGGTCGCGCGGTACGTCGGCGAGCAGGTCGAGCTGGCCGAACTCGACGCGAGCAGAGCACGCCTCGACCGGGCCGAGGTCCGGGCGCTGCGCGCCCAGATCAGCCCGCACTTCATCTACAACGCCCTGACGACCATCGCGTCGTTCGTGCGGACCGATCCCGATCGTGCGCGCGAGCTGGTCCTCGAGTTCGCCGACTTCACGCGCTACTCGTTCCGCACGGCGGGGGAGTTCACGGTGCTCTCCGACGAGCTCCGCAACATCGACCGGTACCTCACGCTCGAGCGCGCGCGTTTCGGTGACTCCCTCGACGTGACGGTGCAGATCGCTCCCGAGGTACTGGGAGTGGTGTTGCCGTTCCTGGCGCTGCAGCCCCTCGTCGAGAACGCGGTGCGCCACGGCGTCGCCGGCCGGGGACGCGGCCGCATCACCGTCATCGCGGCGGACGCGGGTACGGACGCGGCCATCAGCATCGAGGACGACGGTGTCGGCATGGATCCGGAACTGCTGCGCTCCGGCGACCTGGGATCGGAGGAGGGGGTGCACGTCGGACTCGCCAACGTCGACGACCGGTTGCGCGCCGCCTTCGGCAACGACTACGGCCTGGTGGTGGAGACCGCGCCGGACGCCGGCACCAAGGTGAGTATGCGGATCCCGAAATTTCGGGCAGGCATCCGGCCCTGACGTGCGCGCGCGACATGGCACGATGAAGACGCCATGAGCCCCACCCATGCCACCGAGGCGACCACGCCCGCCGCTGCCGACCGGCCCCTGCGGCTGCTCGCCGTGGACGACGAGCGGCCGGCCCTGGACGAACTCGTCTACCTGCTGCGCCGCCACCCGGCGGTCGGATCGGTCGAGGGCGCGAGCGACGCCACCACGGCGCTGCGCATCCTGCGCGACGCGCCGGTCGACGGTGTCTTTCTCGACATCGACATGCCCGGACTCGACGGCATGGAACTGGCCGGAGTGCTGAGCAACTTCGCCTCACCGCCGGCGGTCGTCTTCGTGACGGCCCACGACGATCGCGCCGTCGCCGCCTTCGAGATCGGGGCCGTCGACTACCTCCTCAAGCCGATCCGTGACCAGCGCCTGTCCGACGCTGTCCGCCGCGTCGTCGACAAGAGGTCCGGCGCGGTACCGGGTCCCGCGGGGCGCAGCGACCAGGACGACGTGATCCCGGTGGAGCTCGGCGGTGTGACGACGATGGTGCCGCGATCCACCGTCGTCTGGGTGGAGGCCGAGGGCGACTACGCCCGGCTGCACACGACGACCGGCACCCACCTGGTGCGGATCGCCCTCTCGACGCTGGAGTCCCGCTGGGCCGACCACGGATTCCTGCGCGTCCATCGGTCGTACCTCGTGTCCGTCGGCCAGGTCGGGGGGACCCGCACCGTCGGGTCCGGACTGGTGGTCTGCCTGCGCGGCACGGGTGCCTGCCCACCCGTCGAGCTCCCGGTGAGCCGCCGCCACACCCGCGAACTCCGCGATCGGCTCGTCCGCGGCCCACGAGCGGCACTCGCCGGACAGCACCGTTCCTGAGATGGCGGCGCAGCGAGAGAAGGTGGTGTTGGCCCAGCGCCGCGGCGCACGCATCGTGCGCACCCGGGTGGAGGTCCAGGAGCAGACCGAGGTGGGCGAGGCCATGATCAACGGCCTGGTCCGCGCACAGTTGGCGCTCGCGTTGCGCACCGCGGCCGTCGTCGTCCTGATCCTCGGCATCGTCCCGCTGGTGTGGGTGTTCGCGCCGGCCGCGGGTACCGCACGCATCGCCGGCATCGGGGTTCCGTGGTGGGCACTCGCCGTCGCCGCGTACCCGGTCCTGCTGGTCGCCGGGTACCTCTTCGTCCGTTCGGCCGAGCGCAACGAGCAGGAGTTCACCGAACTGGTGGAGGACTGATGGCCGGCGCTCTCACGTCCGGCACGCGCTGATGGTGTCCGTCCCCACGGTGCTCGCCGTCATCTTCTCGGCGGTGGCCACGGTCGCGGTGGGCGCGTACGGAGTCCGGTTGGCGCGCACCACCTCCGACTTCCTCGTCGCCTCCCGTAGCGTGGGTCCGCGGTGGAACGCCGCGGCCGTGTCCGGTGAGTACCTCTCGGCCGCATCGTTTCTCGGGGTCGCGGGCCTGATCGCCAAGTACGGTGCCGACGCACTGTGGTACCCGGTGGGCTTCACGGCCGGGTATCTCGGGCTGTTGCTGTTCGTCTCGGCGCCGCTGCGACGGTCCGGTGCGTACACGGTGCCGGACTTCGCCGAGTTCCGCCTCGGTTCGGCGCGGCTCCGCACGTTGGCCATGCTGGTGGTCGCCGGGGTGTGCGCGCTGTACCTCGTCCCGCAGCTGCAGGGCGCCGGGCTCACCCTCAACATCCTTCTCGGCGTTCCCAGTTGGGTCGGCGCGGCTGTCATCGGGGTGATCGTGATCCTCAACGTGGTCGGCGGCGGCATGCGCTCCATCACGTTCGTCCAGGCGTTCCAGTACTGGCTCAAGCTGACGGCCGTCGCGGTACCGGCGCTGGTGCTCGCGGTGCATTTCGCGGCCGATCCGCGCGAGATGGGCACTCCCGCACCGCCGTCCGTGGACACCGCCACGACTGTCGACATCAGTACCGACGTCGTCGTGCAGGTGCAGGAGAACCTCGACGTCGTGGTCCGCGGCACCGTCGACGGCGCCGCGGTGGACGGACCGACGACACTCGACGCGGGCGACCACACCCTGCAGTCGGGCACGGTGCTCGAACTCGAGGCCGGATCGCCGGTCCCCGTGGTGGCGGGCGCACCGGTCGAGGGCTCCGACTGGCTCTCGCCCGGCAACGGTTTCGGTGGTCCCTTCCCGCTGTACCAGGTGTACTCGCTGATCCTCGCCACGTTCCTCGGCACGATGGGGCTGCCCCACGTCCTCGTGCGCTTCTACACCAACCCGGACGGGCCGGCGGCCCGCTGGACGGCGCTGACCGTGGTGGGTCTGCTGTCGGTGTTCTACCTGTTCCCGACGGTGCTGGGTGTGTTCGCACGCCTGTACGTTCCCCAGTTGCTGATCACCGGAGCATCCGACGCGGCCGTGCTCCTGCTGCCGTCGGCGGCCATCGACGGGGTGCCGGGGCTGCTGCTCGCCGCACTCGTCGCCGCGGGCGCGATGGCGGCGTTCCTGTCCACGTCGTCGGGACTGCTGGTGACCATCGCCGGAGTGCTCAGCACCGACGTCCTGCGCGGCCGGGTACGCGACTTCCGGATCGCCGCGATCGTGGCCGGCACCGGTCCGCTGCTGCTGTCGGTCGGGCTGGTGACGCTCGACCTCTCCCGCACCGTCGGGCTCGTGTTCGCCGTCGCGGCGTCGACGCTGTGTCCGCTGCTGGTGCTCGGCATCTGGTGGCGCGGTCTCACCGCCGCCGGGGCCGCCGCGGGGCTGATCGTCGGCGGCGGGGTCTCCACGGCCGCCGCATCCCTCGCCGTGCTCGGCGGGGTGTCCGACCAGCTCCTGGGTGGGTGGGCCGCGGCGATCGTCGGCTACCCGGCGGCGGTCAGCGTGCCCCTCGCCTTCGCCGGGATGGTGACGGTGTCGCTGGCGACTCGGTCCTCGATACCGCTGGACATCGGCCGCATCATGTCGGCCATGCACGCACCCGAACGCCTCGGTCTGGGCGTGGAGCGACTGCGCAAGCAGTGAGCGGCACGACCGTTCGTCCCGCCCGGCAGACCGTTCGGCGCACCGGCGCGCTGCTCGGCGTGTGATCGGCGCCACGCCGTATCGGTGTGATGGTGGTCTCACTACCGTCATCCGAGTATCTCCCGACACGTAGGAGCACCCGTGACCACCGCACAACCCCATTCGGGCGCACACCCCGAACCCCGGACCCCGTCCCCCCAGGACTTCGTCGACATGCAGGCCACGCCCGAGTTCCAGGAACTCAAGAAGCGCCTGCGCGGCTTCGTCTTCCCGATGGCCGCCTTCTTCCTCATCTGGTACACGACGTACGTGCTCCTCGGGGCGTACGCACACGACTTCATGGCCACCCGCGTCTTCGGCAACATCAACGTCGGACTGCTGCTCGGACTCGGACAGTTCGTGACGACGTTCGCCATCACCGGCATCTACGTGAAGTTCGCGAACCGTGAGCTCGACCCCCGTGCCGCGAAGATCCGCGACGAACTCGAAGGACCCCTCCAGTGACCACCTACTCTGCCGCGCAGCAGTTCCTGGCCCAGCAGACGATCGAGGCCGAGACCGTCGGCAGCCCGCTCGTCAACATCTCGATCTTCGCGGTCTTCGTCATCGTGACCATGGCCGTGGTGATCAAGGCCAGCAAGAAGAACGCCACCTCCGCGGAGTTCTTCACCGCGGGCGGCGGCTTCTCCGGACCGCAGAACGGTGTCGCCATCGCCGGTGACTACCTCTCCGCGGCGAGCTTCCTCGGCATCGCGGGCGCCATCGCCGTCTACGGTTACGACGGCTTCCTGTACTCCATCGGCTTCCTCGTCGCGTGGCTCGTCGCCCTGCTTCTCGTCGCCGAGATGTTGCGCAACACCGGCAAGTTCACGATGGCCGACGTGCTGAGCTTCCGCCTCAAGCAGGGCCCGGTGCGTACCGCCGCCGCGTTGTCGACACTCACGGTGTCGTTCTTCTACCTGCTCGCGCAGATGGCCGGAGCCGGCGGCCTCGTCGCACTGCTCCTCGACATCTCGGATCGCACGGGACAGTCCATCGTCATCGCGGTCGTCGGCGTCCTGATGATCGTCTACGTCCTCGTCGGCGGTATGAAGGGCACCACCTGGGTGCAGATCATCAAGGCCGCGCTGCTCATCGCCGGTGCCGGTCTCATGACGGTGATGGTGCTGGCCAAGTTCGGCTTCAACCTGTCCGAGATCCTCGGCAGCGCGCAGACCATGGTCGGCGACTCGGTCTCCGAGACCGTCGCCGCGCGTGACGTTCTCGCCCCCGGCGCCCAGTACGGCGGCTCGGCCACGTCGCAGCTGAACTTCGTCTCGCTCGGTATCGCCCTGGTGCTCGGCACCGCCGGCCTGCCGCACGTGCTCATGCGCTTCTACACGGTGCCCACCGCCAAGGAAGCCCGTCGCAGCGTCGTCTGGGCGATCGCGCTGATCGGTGCGTTCTACCTCTTCACGCTGGTGCTCGGCTACGGCGCCGCCGCCATCGTCGGACCGGACCGCATCCTCGCCGCGGCCGGCGGACAGAACGCTGCCGCACCGCTTCTCGCGTTCGAACTCGGCGGGGTGATCCTGCTGGGCGTCATCTCGGCGGTCGCCTTCGCGACGATCCTCGCGGTCGTCGCCGGCCTCACCATCACGGCGTCCGCGTCCTTCGCTCACGACATCTACGCCGGTGTCATCAAGAAGGGCAAGGTCGACGACAAGAAGCAGGTCCAGGTCTCCCGCATCACCGCCGTCGTCATCGGCATCCTCGCCATCGGTGGCGGCATCCTGGCCAACGGACAGAACATCGCCTTCCTCGTGGCGCTGGCCTTCGCGGTCGCCGCGGCGGCCAACCTGCCGACCATCCTGTACTCGCTCTTCTGGCGACGCTTCACCACGCGCGGCGCGCTGTGGAGCATGTACGGCGGTCTGATCTCCACCATCGTGCTCATCATCTTCTCCCCGGCCGTGTCCGGCTCGGCGACGGCGATGATCAAGGGCTCGGACTTCGCCTGGTTCCCCCTGTCGAACCCGGGCATCGTCTCGATCCCGCTCGCCTTCATCCTCGGCATCGTGGGAACGCTGACGAGCAAGGACAACGAGAGCACCGACAAGGCGGCGGAGATGGAGGTGCGATCCCTCACCGGCGTCGGCGCCGAGAAGCCGGTCGCTCACTAGGATTCGTCCTGGAAGTTCGGACACGATGCGGGCCACCGCGGGTGTCGTCACGCGCTAGTGTTCACGGCGTGGCGAAACTCGAGGTGGTCCGCATCGTTCCTCTGTCCGCGGAGGATGCCTGGAACGGCGCATCCGATCTGACGCGGTACGAGGAATGGCTCAGCATTCACGACGGGTGGCGCGGCGACCTGCCCGCCGAACTGTCCGAGGGCACGCAGATGGCGTCCGTGGTGTCGGTCAAGGGCATGCGGAACCGGGTGCAGTGGACCGTGAAGAAGTACTCCCCGCCGCGCGAGCTCGAACTGAAGGGCGCGGGCAAGGGCGGGGTCAAGGTCTCGTTGAAGCTCACCGTCGCGGAGAAGAAGGACGGCTCCGAGCTGAAGATGACGATCGATCTCGGCGGCGCGCCCCTGTTCGGTCCCGTGGGATCCGGTGTGGCGCGTGCGCTCAAGGGCGACATCGAGAAGTCCGTCGACACGTTCGTCACCGTCTTCTCCTGAGCGTCAGGACAGTACGACCCCCGTCGCGCACGCGGCGATCACCAGCACCAGGGCGACCGCGTCGGATCCGTGCGGGCGACGTCGGCCCGACGTGATGCTGCCGCTGCCGCCGCGCACCGCGATCGCCTCGCCCATGTCGGCCGACCGCCGGATGGCCACCGACATGATGGCGGCCATGATGTCGATGAGGAATGTGTCCTGCGTCTTGCCGCTGCGCGTGCTCTTGCGGGGTCGGAGCTTGCGTGCGGCCACCAGCGTGTAGACGTCGTCGACCAACATCGGCAGCGACCGCAGCAGCAGAGCCATCGAGACGGCCCACTCGTCCACGGGCGCACCGACTCTGCGCAGGGGCGACAACAGAGTGGCGATGGCCGGTGCGATGTCCGCCATCGACGTCGTCCAGGCCACGGTGAGCGTCGCCCACAGCAGCACGACGCCGAACAGGATGCCGCGGAAGTAGATCCACACGGCGTCGACGCCGACCACCGAGTTCACCGCGGCACCGAACGCGACCAGTCCCCAGAGCCACCACGGCGGAACGGGGATCGCGAACACCGGGACTCGTGCGGCGATCGCCGCGAGCAGCAGGACGACGGACACCGCGGCGAGCATCGGCCAGGTCGGGTAGACCACCAGCGACCCGCCCAGCAGCGTGACCGCCACGAGTTTCGTTCCCGCCCAGAGTCGGTGGACCGACGTCTCCCGCGGAAGTTCGCGGAGCAGTGTGCCTCTCACCGGGTCGCTCCTCGTTCGATGGTGTCGTTCGTGGACTCGGGCGCCACGGTGCCGTGGTCGAGCACGACGGTGCGCGAGCGGACGGACGCCAGGGTGTCGACGTCGTGCGAGATGATGACGAGGGTGAGCCCCGTGCGGCGCAGATGGGTGAGCAGGGCGGTGATCTCCCGTCGACCCGGCGGATCGAGTCCGGCGAGCGGTTCGTCGAGCACCAGGACGTCCGGCTTGCCCACCAGAAGTCCGGCCAGCGCGACGCGCCGCATCTGCCCGCCACTCAGTTCGTCGACACGCGCGCCCGCGATGCGGCGATCGAGTCCCACCTGGTCGAGGACACGGCTGACGTCGATGGTGCCCACGTCGGTTCCTCCCGCGGCCTCGATGTCCTCGGACACGGTGCGGCGCTGCAGTTGCAATCGAGCGTGCTGGAACGAGAGCGCGACGGTGCCGACGGACGACGACGTGGCCTTGCCCGAGAGCTCGCACGTGCCCTCGGAGGGCTTCGTCAGGCCGGCCATGATCCAGGCCAGCGTGGATTTGCCGGAGCCGTTGCCGCCGATGACGAGCAACCCCTCGCCGCGATGCACCGTGAGGTCGATTCCCTCGAGCGCGCGGGTGGCCCACGGACCGCGTCGGTCGTACACGTGACCGACGCCGCGCAGCACCAGTAACGGTGGTCCGGGCGGCGGCAGCGGATCCGTCCGCAGCGGAGTCGACGACATCCAGTTCGGGTCGTGCATCACCCGGCGGCCGCGGTGCAGCCGTACGACGTCGTCGGCCAGCGCTGCCTCGGTCGCGCGATGGGTGATGAGGACGACGGCCATGCCGTGGCGACGGGGGAGCCGGGCGAGCAGTTCGACGAGATCGCGCTGTCCCTCGGGGTCGATCATCGCGGTGGCCTCGTCGGCGACAAGCAGCCGTGGTTCGCGAGCCAGCGCCGCGGCGACGGCGAGGCGCTGCAGTTCGCCACCGGACAGGCTGCCGGTGTCGCGCAGCCCGTACCCGGCCAGGCCCACTTCGGCGAGCAGGGCCTCGACACGGTCCGGTGTCGGCCGCGCCGCCGCCGGCAGGCCCCACACGACGTCGTCGGCCACGCGGGTACCGAGGATCTGGGACTCGGGATGCTGCAGAATCATCGCGGTTCCGCCGATCAGGCCGAGCCCGGTGGAACCCGTCCGGTCGATCCGGCCGCCCGTCGGCTCGGTGCCCACCAGGATGCGAGCGAGGGTCGACTTGCCGGATCCGTTGGCGCCGACGACGGCCACGAAACGGCCGGGCACGATCTCGAGATCGAGTGGGCCCAGCGCGTCGTCGTGACCGCCCCGGTAGCGGTAGGTCACGCCCGTAAACCGCACGGGCACGGGGTGCGGTGCGGCCGCGTCGTCGGGGGTGACCACGACGTCGGGCAACTCGCCCCGCGACTCCAGCTCGCCGAGGCGGGACAGGGTGGCGCGCAGCACCCACCACGCGACGACGCCGCTGACGGCCGTCGACATCAGCGCCGAGACGAAGACGAGCACCCACCAGTACCCCAGGGCGAAGGAGGCGTAGTCGGCCACGGCGGTGGCGACGTCCTCGGCGGGTGCGATCCTGCCGACGATGTCCGCGCTGCCGCGGATCGAGTTGTCGAGGACGGTGAGGAACAGCTCGCGCAGTCCGCTGAGGATCAGCAGCATCAGCACGGAGAGGGCGCCCACCACGGCGCCGGTGAGCAGCGAGAGGGTGAGCACCGACGTGAACCCACGTCCGCGTCGGACGCTCACTCCCACGATGCCGGCCAGCACTCCGGAGATCGTCATCGTCAGCGCGGTGCCGAACCCGCCCGCGACGAACGACACGAGCATGCCGGCGGTACCGGCGACGGCCAGTGCCCGCAGGCGGTGGCGGTGGGCGATGACGGCCAACGGGACGATGGCGACGATCTGCAGCGCACCCGCCACGGGAATGAGGGCGCCGATCACCGAGAACGCGACGGCGAGGGCGGTCATCACCGATCCGGTCGCGAGTTCGTCCGGGTGTAGCGTCTTCGTACCGCGACCTGTGGCCGTTCTGGATCTCACCCCTCGAGTGTGCCACCGGCGTGTCCGGTTCCCGTTCCGACGGAGACCCGCGGAACGAGAAAGTGAGCCATGACGTCCGACTCCGACGCCGCCGTGCAGATCACGCGCCCGAGACGCGTGCACCGGGCCTGGATCGTCGCCGCCGTGGCGTTCCTCGCACTCCTCGGGGCCGCGGGGTTCCGCGCCGCTCCGTCGGTGCTGATGGTGCCGATCACCGACGAGTTCGGCTGGTCGCGCGGCGTGCTGTCCGCGGCGGTGGGTGTCAACCTGCTGCTCTTCGGGCTGACCGCACCGTTCGCGGCGGCACTGATGGACCGCTTCGGCATCCGGACGGTGACGTCCGTCGCCCTCACCGTCGTGGCCCTGGGCAGCGCCCTCACCGTGTTCGTCACCGCGCCGTGGCAGATCCTGCTGACGTGGGGACTGCTCATCGGCCTGGGTACCGGATCGATGGCACTCGTCTTCGCCGCCATGGTCACCGACCGATGGTTCGTGCGGCGGCGCGGGCTCGTGTCCGGCATCCTCACGGCCGGGTCCGCGACCGGTCAGCTCATCTTCCTGCCCGTGGTCGCCGCGCTCGCCGACAGCTCGGGATGGCGGACGGCGTCACTCGTCGTGGCGGGCGGTGCCCTGGCCGTGGTGCCGTTCGTCCTGCTGTTTCTGCGGAACTCTCCGGAGGAGGTGGGGGAGCTGCCGTACGGGGCGACCGAGCAGCCCGCCCCGGTGCTCGTCACGGGGAATCCCGCGATGCGGGCGATCCGAGCACTGCGGGACGCGTCGTCCGTGCGGACGTTCTGGGCGTTGATGGTGGGCTTCGCGATCTGCGGCGCCACCACGAACGGGCTGGTCGGGGTGCACTTCATCCCGTCCGCGCACGACCACGGCATGCCGCAGACCACGGCCGCCGGACTGCTGGCCGTGGTAGGGATCTTCGACATCGTGGGCACCATCGCGTCGGGCTGGCTCACCGACCGGGTGGATCCGAGACTGCTGCTGGGCGCGTACTACGCCTTCCGAGGCGTCGCCCTGCTGTTCCTGCCGGCGCTGCTGTCCGACGCCCTGCACCCGTCGATCGTGGTGTTCATCGTCGTGTACGGCCTCGACTGGGTCGCCACGGTGCCGCCCACCATCGCTCTGTGCCGCGAGGTGTTCGGCACGCAGGGGCCGCTGGTCTTCGGCTGGGTGTTCGCCTCGCACCAGGTGGGCGCGGGCATCGCGTCCGTGGTGGCGGGGGTCGTGCGCGATGCCACCGGTGAGTACACCGCCGCCTGGTTCGGCGCAGCTGGTCTCTGCGTCGTGGCGGCGGTGCTCAGCGTCGGGATCGCTCGGCGATCAGCCCCGGTAACCGGCTGATTCGCTGCGCGCGGTGGTGGGGCGACGACGTCGACCCGAACCCCCGTTGGAGTTGCCGGCATGACCGCCGCGGGTGGAGCGTCCGCGTCCGGGCTGCTGCTGCTTCGGAGCCGGTGCGGCCTCCTTGGGAGCGGGCTTGACGTAGGCCGCGACGTCGCCGACCAGCTCCTGGACGGCCGGTGAGTCGACGGTCACGCGCTGCGGCGCCGCGTCGATCTTGGCCTTGCGCATCAGGACCGACAGGTCTCGACGCTGCTCCGGCAGGACGACGGTGACGACGTCGCCGGCGCTGCCCGCACGGGCCGTACGGCCACTGCGGTGCAGGTAGGCCTTGTGCTCGGCGGGCGGATCGACGTGGACGACCAGCTCGACGTTGTCGACGTGCACACCGCGCGCCGCGACGTCCGTGGCCACGAGCACGCGCGCGTCGCCGTTGGAGAACGCAGCGAGGTTGCGGTCACGCGCAGCCTGCGACAGGTTGCCGTGCAGGTCGACGGACGGGATGCCGGCCTCGGTGAGTTGACGCGCCAGCTTGCGAGCCTGGTGCTTGGTGCGCATGAAGAGGATGCGGCGACCCTCACCGGAGGCGAGGCGCTGGACCAGCGCCTTCTTGCCGTCGACGCCGCCCACCTCGAAGATGTGGTGGGTCATCGCGGCGACGGGGGAGTTCTCCTCGTCGACGGAGTGCTGCACCGGGTCGGTGAGGAACTGCTTGACCAGCTTGTCGACGCCGTTGTCCAGCGTCGCCGAGAACAGCATGCGCTGTCCGTGCGAGGGTGTGGCCTTCATGATGCGCGTGACGCCGGGCAGGAAGCCGAGGTCCGCCATGTGGTCGGCCTCGTCGAGCACGGTGATCTCGATGTCGTCCAGCGTCACCAGACGCTGCTTCATCAGATCCTCGAGGCGACCGGGGCAGGCGACGACGATGTCGACGCCGCGGCTGAGCGCGGTGACCTGGCGTGCCTGCGAGACGCCACCGAAGATCGTGGTGACGCGCAGGTTCGACGCCATGGTGAGCGGCTCGAGGGCGGCAGCGATCTGGGTGGCCAGCTCACGGGTGGGGGCGAGGATCAGACCACGCGGGCGGTTGGGCTTGCGGACGCCCGAGAACGTCTCGCCGAGCCGGGACACCATGGGGATGGAGAACGCGAGAGTCTTTCCGCTGCCGGTCTTTCCGCGTCCGAGGACGTCGCGACCCTTCAGCGTGTCGGGCAGGGTGTCCGCCTGGATGGGGAACGGTGACGCGATGCCGGCAGCTGTGAGAGCGCGGACGAGACGGTCACTGACGCCGAGGTCGGCGAAGGAGGAAGAAGTCATGAAGAGTTCGAGTGCCTTTCGGGCATCTGAGCACTCCTGTGGCGGAGCGCAGAATGGCGAGACTGCCGGTGGGCAGTTCCGATCGCCGTAAGAAAAATTCGTGCTGATTCCACGACGTACGCCGCGCACAGTGGCGCAGCAGCGTGACCCAGTATAGCCGGTCCGTCGCTGTGACCGCCGTCTCGCAGCGCGTGGGGTGGGTGCTGTGCACGCTCTGCCGGGTGGAGTTGTTGTGGCGGAACGGGATCGGCAGTGCGTGCACACCATTTCTGGTGGGTGTACACCCCTCCCGGCAGGCCGCAGCGGGTGTGCGCCTCACGGAATCGGTGTGCGGTTCGGAGTACGGGTCTGGTTCGCGTGTGCGCACCCGGGTGATGAGCGCGCGCGGCTGCGGTGGGTGTGCGCTTCGGTGCAAGGCCCGGTAGGGGTGTGCACACCCCCTCTGGTGAGCGCACACCCCTCCCAGCAGGCCGCAGCGGGTGTGCGCTTCACGGAATCGGTGTGCGCTTCGGCGTGCGGGTCTGGTTCGCGTGTGCGCACCCCGTGTGACCGGCGCGCACGGGGCTGCGGTGGGTGCGCGGGAGATGCTGGCCCGGTAGGGGTGTGCACCCCCCCTCTGGTGGGCGCACATCCCTCCCAGCAGGCCGCAGCGGGTGTGCGCCTCACGGAATCGGTGTGCGGTCAGGCAGTGAACGCCGCGCTCTGCGACCGCACCAGATCGACCAGTGTCTGTTGCGGAATCGTCAGGTCCAGCAGGTGCAGCCCCCAGGTCGCGTTCGGCAGCGTGGGCAGGGCCGAGGCTCCGGGGCCGTCGATCATGAGCACGTTGTCACCGTCGCACTGCGCCGTGAGGTTCGGCAACGGCCCCAGTACCGGCGTCCTGGCATTCGCTTCGAGCGACGCCGGGTTGGTGCAGAGGATGCCGTCGCCGCCGTAGCGGGAGTCGGGTGGGGGAGTGCGCGAGAACGTGGAATACGCGACCACGCAACCGGTCTCGCTCACATCCGTGCACGGGGCGACGGTGGTGAAGTCCGACGTCCGCACCGAGATGCCGGGAATGATGGCGGACACCAACAGCGCTCGCGTCGCGGGATCCGGTTCGATGCGTTGCTGCAGGAGCGTGCGTAGCATGCGTGAACCCTGCGAATGGCCGACAAGCACGACACCGCGTTCCGAGTTCCGCTGCGCGAGGAAATCGGTCCACGCCGCATCGATGTCCACGTAGGCCGCGGCGAGTGCCGCATCGCGTGCGGGACCGTCGGCCGTGGCGAGGCTCAGCAGCGTGGCCTGACGGTAGACCGGAGCCCAGACGTTGCACACGTAGCCGAACGGGCGGGCCTGCGCCGCCGCGGCGAAGGCGAGTTCGGGGGATGTGTCGAGGTTCGCCGACTGCGCCGGTTGCAGAGAGGCGGTGGGGTAGACGTAGAAGCAGTCGACAGGGGCGTCGGTGCCACCACCACACGGATCCGCGGTGCCGGGCCGGCAGAGCCAGGTTGTCGACGGTGCTGCCGACGCGGCCGGCACCGACAGGAAAAGTGAGCCGAACAGGGCTGCCACCAGGAGGAGCGCGCGCGTCATGGCTGGACTGTAGCGGGGCTTTCGGTGCCCTCGGCAGGATTCGAACATGCCGAACACTGAAAGCATCGCCGCAGCTCAGACCCGGTAAAACCGTCGTGAGCTGGTCTGACGTCTCGACGCGGTGCGGAATCAAGTGTCCTTCTGGGGAACCGCCTACCATCGTGAGTCAAACGATTGTTCCCACGATCCGAGGCGGCACGTCATGGTCAAACGCTCGAAGCGCAACAGCTGGGGCCGTGTGGACGAGCTGCCGAGTGGCCGCTACCGCGCCAGCTACCTGCACCGTGGGCAGCTTTGGAACCCGCCGCGACGGACCTTCGCCACTCGGATGGACGCGACCGCCTATCTCAAGGCCGAGCGCGCTCTGATCGACGCCGAGACGTGGACCCCGCCCGCCCAACGCACCGAGGCAGCAAAGGGCGTCACGGTCGCTGAGTACGCCGCTGAGCGCGTGGCAGCACGGACCCTGTCCGAACGCACCCGCGAGCACTACGAAGGGCTTGTTCGTCTCCACATCGCGTCGACGGAGTTGGGACGAACCGCGCTGGCAGCCGTGACGGTCGACAACGTCGAAGACTGGCACCGATCCCTCGTGACCGGGCCGACCGCACGGGCTCACGCGTACGCGCTCCTGCATTCCGTGATGGCCGACGCCGTGCGAACCGGTCGACGCACCAGCAACCCCGCCGTGGTCGTCGGCGCGCAGAACGCAAAGTCGAAGGCCCGTATCCGCGCCCTGACCGCGCAGCAGCTCGTGACCGTGGCGAACGCCGCCGACCCCGCCTACCGCGCCGCCATTCTCCTGGCCGGTACCTGCACGTTGCGATCTGGCGAGCTGAAAGGTCTGAGACGGTCCGACGTGGCCGCAGACGGGTCGACTGTCACCGTTAACCGTGCGGTGAATTTCCGGTCTGGTCGGTGGATCGTGAAGGCACCCAAGTCCGACGCGGGGGTGAGGACCATCGCCGTCCCGGCGTTCGTGCGGCCGACACTCGTGGCGCAGCTCGACGTGATCGGGGCCGCTCGTGGCGCGGTGTTCTTCCCCGGCAGGACCGGGGCCGAGTACATGACCGACTGGGAATTTCGCCGCGCTGTGGCCGAGGCAGGCCGGTCTATCGGGCTCGACGGATCCGACGACGACCACAAGCCACTACGACCGCACGAACTGCGCCACACCGCTGGCACCCTGGCCGCTCAGACCGGCGCGACGGTCAAGGAACTCATGTCCCGTCTCGGTCACTCGACCTACGCGATGGCGGTCCGGTATCAGCAGGCATCGGCAGAGCGGGACCTGCGCACCTGGCCGACAAGCTCGACGCGATGTTCACCGGCACGAACTAGACCCGACGCGGCCAAACTCTCGACCCGAGGTTGAGCGAACCACCTGCACCGATGCCGACACGTTCGGGTACCACGTGCCGAAATGCGGATGTGTAAAGCAAGGTTCGCGAAACGTCTCTAGTGTGTGTCTTGTCCCCGAGAGTGCTGGTCAGCGGCGCATATGGATCGGGAACCTTCGAACCACGACGATGCGGCATCTCGTGGGGGTCGCGCTCACTGTCGGTGCTGACGACAGCTTGAGCGGGTGCCTCCCCACATGAATTCTACTGTGGGAGAACAGCCATGCCCGAAAAGTATCTGACCCAGGACGACGCCGCCGAGGCTTTGCAGGTCACCCCGAAGACGATCCGCAAGTACATCGCAGACGGCACATTGAAGGCGTATCGCGTCGGCGGTCGCACCGTCCGTATCCGTGAAGCCGACCTCGCGTCATGCCTCAAGGCGGTCAACTGATATGCGGAACTACGGCCAGGTCGGCGGGGTCCGATACGACGATGCCCGCGACTATTCCGAGGACCAGATAGACCCACGGGGCGCGGTCCTGAAACGGAATGCTCGAAAGACTGTCGACGGTGAGAATGAGTCGGTCGAAGAAAGGTCTACGCAATGAGTAAAGCGCGTATGTGGACCCGCATCGACGGGAATGTCTTGCGAGACCCGAACTTGCTTCGCGTGAAGAGTCGTAGTGCTCGCCTGCTGTATATCGAAATGCTCTGCTACTCGAATGATCAGGGCACTGACGGGTTCATCGAGTACGCCATGATGCGCAGCGTGACGACCGTGGCGCGACCCTCCGCACTGATCGACGCACTGATCGAGGACGGGCTGTTGTCCGAAACGACGACGGATGGTGGTCGAAAAGGGGTACGGATCGTCGCATTCTTTGACGACCAACTGTCACACGAAGAGGTCGAAACGCGGAACAAAAACAACGCCCTTCGCAGTGAACGAAGTCGACGCCACAAGGCCGGTGACCATAGCAAATGCGACCCCGACAGGTGTTGGGCACTCAAGCGCGTGACGCGTGACGACACGAGTGACGTGTCGGGTGATGTGCCGGACCACTATACGAAACGAAACGAAACGACACTGAACGAAGTGAAGAGTGGAGTGGAGGAGAAGAGAAAGACCAAACCCCCGGCTACGCCGGATCCGGCCGGGGGCCGTCCCGTCTCGCCGGAAAAACGGAAAGACAGTGCAGGCCGCGCTGATGAAGATGACGAATACGAAGACGAGAAATTGCCGGAACCTTTCGACGTCTCGAAACTGCCGCCGGAATTCAGGCCGGGTGCACGATGGTGAATATCGAGTTCGACTACGCCGTAGAGGACGAACCGTTCTATGTCGAAGAACAGCACGATATAGCGTCATCGGGGTATTACATCATCATCGCTATTGAATGGCGCGCTGTCCCCAGTGGGCTGAATTCCAATCTCGACTATCCACCGGAATTCGGTCAACTCGGTCATCGGAGAGACGAACGCGGCCCGAGCGTGTTCACCGAGTTTCACGACATCGTATGTCTCGGGTTGGTGGCGCGCTTCGGGGGAACGTGCTCCCCTCCGAACGCCAGCAGGCCGTACGTGATGCTGCCGGTGAATCCTGACGACGTACCCGGTTCATTGGCCGGGATCATGCCTGCCGCGATTGAGGCACGGGAGGACTTCTACCGCGCCGCCGAGTGGGTCATCGAGTCTCAGGGCCATCTGTGGGACGTGTACGGCGATGACCGACCCGACCCGGTTGCTTAGCGCGAGAGTGGCCCGCTCCGCGATTCGCCCGCCGCCCGATTCCGCCCGCCCAGCGTCCACGGAGACGGATCGGCAGGCGCGGATGGTCAAACGAGTGCCCGGAAACACGAAAACGGCCCCCAGATCGCTGAGAGCCGTTCTCGTGTGGGATGTGTCAGAAGCGGACCAGCACCCGAGCAGGGCGACCGGTACGGGGGCAACTCACGACGGGGCGGGTTGCCGGGTCGACGTAGAAGACCGGCGGTCGGCGCAGCGGGCGGGTGAACGTGGGCCGTGCCGACGCGTCGAGGGTCTGAGCAGTCATCGAAGTACCTCCAGTTTGTCCGATTGACAGGACAATTCTACCAGTGACCGATGGGTCACGCTGCACATGAAATGAGCGAAACATGATGAGCGACAATCACTCACAAGAGAACCGGAAGCCCAACCCGCGCTTCGAGATCGACCTCGCCGCGCATCCCAGTCCGCCGACCTCCGGAATTTTCTATGGGCAGGCGGGCAGGCTCATGTACGTCCCCGAGATCGGGAAGTTGGTCCGGGTGCTGGCGCACTGGGGTCCGCCGCTGACGGGGCCTGAGGGGTCCGAACACCATGTCTGACAACGCATCACGCGAACGCACCGAGGTCGAGACGGTCATTCTGCAACTCCTCGCCGCGCACGGACCGATGACGGGAACGGGTCTCGCCCACATCGTGAAGCGCAGTGAACAGCGGATCGTGACCATCCTCGAGAATCTGGAACGGCATGGCGATGTCGTGCCGGTGGGTGAGAACAACGCTGGCCTCACGAGACACCGGATAGCCGAGCACGCGGCAGACGAGGTGGCCGTCGCATGAGGCGAGGAATCAACAGCAAACCGAAAAACGAATTCGACAAATTCTTCCAGAAAAAGCACAACGAAGTCGATGCAGAATTCGATCGGAACAACAGATCGAGAATCGCAAGAGGTGAGCCGGCAATTAGCCGGCAAGACTTCGAGCGCCAACGGAAAGGAAAGTGAGTGGAATTCGAAGAGAAAGTGAAGCGGGTTCTACGGGAAAGTCTCGATGGACTCGATGATGAGACACGGCAGAAGATCGCCGCCAGACCGGGCACGACGATGCAGCGCGTCGGTGATACCGCCGAGTTCAGCGCCGCCGGAATCCTGTACGCCGCCGTCGACTGGGACTGGTTGACGGACGACGAACTCGGTTTCGAGGATGCGACGGTGCACATGATTCCGAGGGCTGAGACGTTGCCTGACAGCCTCGAAGGGATTGACTGGGAGGAGAACCCAGACCCCGAGGCGTGAGACCGCCCCACAAGGGCACTGAGAGGCCCCGAGACACCTCCCGCGTTGGGTGTTTCGGGGCCTTCTCGTGTGTGAAGCATGATGTCCGGCAACGGCATAGACTGGTCCCCAGCAGGTCGCCCGGCTCGCGCACGATCACCGGGACCGCCAGCAGCGAAGCAACGCTCACCAACGCAGATGCACCCTCTCGGCAGGAGCCATTGGGCCGCAGCGTATCCGGGCCGCTCTCGAGTCTGACCGTGTGATCAATCCACGTCCTCGAACGGAATTCCCATGTCACCCAGCAACATTGTGCACCGCGCCCAACCTGTCGACCTCGAACTACGGGGATCGGACGGGCGAACCGTCGTCGGCATCTGTGCGCCGTTCAATCAGGCCGCTGACATCTCCGAGCGCGGATACCGGTTCTCCGAGACCATTCGCCCCGGTAGCTTCGCGAAGACGATTGCCGAGCGCGGTGATCGCGTGAAATTCCTGGCGCTGCACGACGCCCGTTCGATGCCCCTAGGCCGCGCTACGTTGCTCCGAGAGGATGCCAGCGGGCTCTACGGTGAGTTCCGAGTCTCGAAGACTCAGGCAGGCGACGAAGTCCTCGAACTCATCAATGATGGTGCACTCGACGCGCTCTCGGTCGGTATGCGGGTCATCTCCGACACCTGGAACCGGGACCACACGAGCCGCAGCATCACCGAGATCGCGTTGGCCGAGGTGTCCGCCGTCAATTTCGGGGCCTACTCCGGCGCGGTCATTCTCGGCACTCGATCACACGACACCAACGTCATCACGCCCGAGCAGGCAGCCCGCCGACTCCGGCTCCTCGATCTCTAGAACTGAAGGCAGATAGACATGAAGATCAGCAAGATGAACCTGGCGGAACTGACCGCCTACATCACCGAGGCCCGCACCGAGGCCACCGAATTGGCAACCCGCAGTGACAACCTCACGGGGGAGGACGCGGACCGATTCGACTCTCTCGAGAGGGATCTCAATGAAGCGAAGACCCGGAAGGCTCAGATCGAAGCACGCGCCGAGTCGGTGAAAAACGGTTTTGCAGCTGGCGCAATTGGCTACGAGGACGGTGCACCCGGTGGATTCAAGACCGAGAGACGCGACCAGAAGCCCAGTCTCAAGGGTGCTCTCTTGCTCCGCAAGGATGAGTCGTTCTCCGAATGGAATCGGCAGAACGGTCACACCGAGCACGCGGGAATCAGTCTCGACCAGATCCTCCGAGGTGTGGGTATCGGTGACTGGCGTGGTGTCGACTCCGAGCAGCGCGCATTGGTCGAAGGAACGCAGTCGGCCGGTGGCGTTCTCGTCCCGACTCCCGTTGCGGCTCAGGTCATCGACGTTGCCCGCGCTCAGGCCCGAGTGATTCAGGCCGGGGCAACCATCGTCCCGATGTCCGCAGCGACATTGCGCATCCCGCGCATCACGAACGAGGGCGCAGCAGCGTTCTACTCCGAGGGTGCCCAGCGGTCGGCACAGGATATCGCGTTCGACGCCGTGACCCTGACCGCGAAGTCGTATGAGCGACTGATCATTCTGAGCAAGGAACTGTTCGAGGACTCCGACCCCAGCGTCGGCACGGTCATCGAGAACGCTTTCGCCGCGCAGTTCGCCGCAGGACTCGATCTCGCAGCTCTGTACGGCTCAGGCACGGGCGCAAACCCGACCGGCGTCGTCAACACCGCCGGGGTCACAGCGACCGCGCACGGAGCCAACGGGACCGCCCTGACCAACTACGACTGGCTCATCGCCGCCGCTGGCGCTGTCCGAGCAGCGAACTGGGATCCGACCGCGCATATCGTGGCACCGCGCACGGCAACCAACCTCGCGCTGTTGAAGGATTCACAGGGCCGGTACCTCGACCCGCCGACCTCAAGTCTGCCGGTCCTGACGAGCACGAATGTCCCGGTGAACCTCACGGTCGGATCGTCCAGCACCGCATCACAGATCGTGACCGGTGATTACAGGCAGGTACTGATCGGACTTCGGTCCCAGTTCCAAATCCGCACTCTCACAGAACGATATGCAGACTCGGGGCAGATCGCCTTCCTGGCCACGATGAGGCTCGATGTGCAGGTCGCGCACCCGAGCGCCTTCGTGGTCGACTCCGGCATCCTGTGATGTTCGGCATCAATGCTTTTGGTGCGATGATCGGGGCGGGCCAGTGGCTCAAATCCGAGGTCGCACGGCGGCAACAGGACATCGGTCCGAAAGGTGGTACCCGAGAGGGTATCCCGGTCTCGACGTGGCGCGCTCTCCCGGATTCTCCGACCGCCGACCCGTCGAAACTGGTTCAGCAACTGCCGAACTGACGGGGTAGCATTGAGCACGGTTCGAGGTGGTTCCCGGAGGGCTTGGCTACTTTCCTCGCTCCGGGGCACTGAGCCCTCGAACCGAGACGGGGTTGGTGTGTCGTTCTGTCGGATGGATGGCTTGGGCGGGCCACACACCAACCCCCGAAAGCTTCGGTTCACACTCTGGCGGCGGCATTATGCGCGGTCCCTTTCTCCAGCCGCGTAGCCGCTCCTACCCACTGGCCCAGGGCGTGAACCGATCTCGAGTCCGCAGAGCAGCGCGGCATAGCACCACCTAGGCCCAGCAGCGCCAGCGGATTCACCCAACGGCCCCGGCACAATCCGTTCATTGGCATGGCGGGTAAGAGCCGGGGCCGTTGGCATTTGTTCGGGGGATATAGCCCTATTCGCATTCGCATTCACAACGGATCGAGAATGACATGGCAGATCACAGTTCCTATGCGTGGCGAAAGGCAGCCCGCGAATTCAAGGCCGCATGTTACGCGTCGGGTAACCCGGTCATCTGCTATCTGTGCGGGACCGAGATACCGAGGAATGCGCCGCGCAATTCGCCCCAGGAATTCTGTACAGACCACGAGACCCCGATGGAACTGCGCGACGACATCAGCGACACAACAGGACTCATGCCGACCCACCGAAAGTGCAACACGCGCAAGGGTTTAGGACCAGCTCGACGTATGCCACCACCATCAGCTCTCGTGGCTACCGCCCTGCCTGCCCGCCCCGCGCCGACACCAGCAGTGCCACATCAGAGCGTGCTCCTGCCGTCCTCGCTGTGGTGCTGTGATCGCAACGGACAGAACGTGCACCCTCGCATACGCCAGTGCCGTGAGACCCCATCGCACCTGACCACAGCTCACTACCTCTCACTCGCACGAGCAGAGCAGCAGCGCGACGGCCTCACCACATGACTACCCCGTGCGCCCGAGGTGGTGGCCGTGGTGGTGGTGTGCCTGCCCTCGTGCTCGTGCTGCCTGCCTCGTGTGCCTGCCTCGTGTGGTCGCTCGTGCTGCCCTCTCACGTCGACGCTGTGACATCTCGATTGCCGTCGCCGTGCACGAGTACCCCCGACCGTCATGGACGGCTCAGCGGCAACCGAGGGTTAGTCCTGAGTTGCGGATCTCGCCACCTGCCCCGCGCCACGACACCCCGCCAGCTCGAGAGGTCATGGTCGGTCGTCGTCGGTTGGAAGGCCCGAGCACGTCGCCAGCGACACCCGCCGATGACCCGTCATCCCCGCGCTGTCATGGCCTTCCGATGCTTCGAGGCCGAGAGGGACTGTTGCGCAACCTGATTGCGTGTTGTGTGCAGGTCGATTGGTAGGGGGGGGCTATGCGGCACAGGGGAATTCGGGGGAGATCGACCCCGACTCGCCCCTTCCCCGGATCTCTCTGACATGAAGATCCTGGCGTTTACTAGAGAGGTAGAGTGCATAACCCCAGGTCAGGGGCATAACCGCAGGTCAGGGGATCATGCAGACGGTCGGTTTCGGGGCCGGAATGCAGTACGAAAGTAGAATTCGGAGAAGTCGATCACCGGACCTCTAAGTTACCGGCGAGTAGCTTACTCGTGACCAGCCCCGAGGCGCGCGATGGTTGCGCGTTCTGGTCATAGCTACTGAGGTTGCCAGCCGCTCCCGCCGCCGCCGCCGCCGCCGGGGAAGCCTCCGGGACCACCCGCGCCCCCGTTGCCACCGTTGGCGCTTCCGCCCTCGCCATAGACGACGCCACCGTTCCCACCGTTGCCACCATTGCCGCCTGAGAACGGCCCACCCCCGAACCCGCCATCTACCGCGTAGTTGGTCCGACCGAAAGGGTTGGGGCCTTCCGAGTATCCGGTGCGTGCGCGGACCCGAACGAGGGCTTGGAGATAGCCCTCTCTCATCGCTTGGTACTCAGACTCCGAGCGGTACCAAGCCGCCACGATGAGGGCAGCGAGAAACCCTGTGACCGCGATTGTGATTGTGACCGCGCTGGGCTTGGTCGCGGCGATTGCGATGAGGCCGACGCCGAGAAGCGCGAACACGCTTTGTGTAGCTCGATTCAGCGATCCGATCGAGTCGATGAAACGTCGGATCATCGCGCCAATGACAACTGCCCGAGATCGCGGCACCGGTATCGGTTCCATCGCTCCGGGGAAAGAGGAGAGGCCACCCCGTGTCTCTGTCATCTTCGCTCCCTACTCAGTCGGCATCGTTGGGAGGAATGACGCGGTAGCGCAAGTGCACCCCGTGATCGGTTGTTCCGTGACGGTGATACTTGGTGCCCAGTGCTCGCATGCTGATCACCATGAGCTGATTATCTTGTACTTGTCCGTCCTCAACGGTCCACGTCATGGTCGCCTCGTTGCCGGTCGCTGTCTGCATCACGAGACCGCCCTTAGACTGCAGCGTCCACTCGAGTTCACGATTCTTCGGATCTTCCCCAACGCACGTGAACTTCACTACGTCGCCGGGGCGCACCTCATCGCCGGTTCGAAGAGCGTCGACGGGCATCGAATAGTTGAAATTCGAGATCGAGTGACCTCTGTCGTCCGAGATGGATTTGATGTGTGGGTAGTAGTCAGTCATGCGACGCAGATTATCTGAGGACACCGACATTTCCGGCTACCTGCGGCCCCTGCGGCGGCCGGGACTCAACCACCCCGCAAATTGCGTTCCTCCCGAACGGGGATCAAACGGGGCCGTCCGAGAGAGTGCGAAAACATGCCCTGGGCTGTGCAAACAGTGGTGCCCCCGGCAGGATTCGAACCTGCGACCTACCCTTTAGGAGAGGGTTGCCGGGCCGTTTTCCGAGTAGCTGCCACCTGCGCTGATGCGCCCCGAAATGGTCGGTAAATCCGCACTGAACTGCGGAGATAGCGTGCTTGGGTACACCGCAGGTTGCGCAGCGGTAGCGCCCAGTACGTCCCCCGGTGGCCGGGGTGGGGGCGGGGTGGCGGTGTTCCGATGGTGTGCCTACTGTTGCCTGCACAGCAAGCCAGGCAGTGGCGCAGCGCGCCCGCCAGGTGCACCGGAAGGGTCACCGGACCCATCAGGCCAGAGGCCACCCCTCACTTCGCCGTGCGGAGGAGGAGCCAGCAACCGCCTCGCACTGATGGAGAACCAAGTGACTACCACTCGACCGCTCAGCCGTCCCGTCTTTCACCGCCCCGACCCGTGGACCACCGGCCCTGGCCGCATCCCTGCCGCCTACCTCGCGCCGATCTTCGGTAGCGACCCGGGCGGCTACCGCAACGCCGGAGACGCCCTCGTCAGCCGGACTGCGGACGGCGTGCCCATCAACCAACTGTGGGATGAGTCCGCTGCCGTCGTCTCGGTGCTGAACGAGAAGAGGACGAAGCTTTCCTCGTTGGTGTCCTACTCGACGACGTCGATCGCTGACCCCATCGTGCAGAGCCCGAAGGGTGTGGACTTCGAGAAGGCGAGCGAGTACGGCGTCCCCGTTGCATCGAAAACCAAGCTCGAGCCGTTGCTCATGGGCTACGACTTCAACGACTACGACACCGCAGCTCGGTTCACGTGGCGCTTCCTAAGAGACGCCACTGCGGAACATGTCCGCGCGCATATCGGCGAGATCATCGAGGCCGACAATCGCAAGGTCACCGGCACGGTGCTGCGTCGCCTGTTCGACAACACCCAAGGGTCTAACGAGTTCCAGCACCCGGTGCGCCCGCTCTACACCGGCAAGGACGGTCTGGCACCTCCTCCGTACATGGGGCAGGTTTTCCCCCAGCAGACGAGCCACATGCTCTCCACGGGTGCGCCGGTGCTCGATTCACGGGACCTGGAGCACGCGATCAAGTCGGTCTCGGAGAAGGGCTACGGCGTGACGCAGGGGTCGCAGCTGTTGATCCTGTGCCATCCGAACGAGCTCGACCAGATCAGCACCTTCCGGCGCGGCGTTCCGTCCCGACCGCGACTGTCGGGCGAGTCGGAGGACATCTTCCCGAAGTTCGACTTCATTCAGTCGGCGACGGCCCCCGCCTACCTGACGGATGAGAACGTCATCGGCAAGATCGCTCCCGGTGAGTACGGCGGGCTCCCGGTCGCAGGCTCGTACGGCCCCGCGTGGGTCATCTCGGACGTGCTCATCCCGATGGGCTACGTGGCAATCGTCGCGACCGGTGGCCCCAACAGCTCGATGAATCCGGTGGCGTTCCGTCAGCACGCCAATCCCGACTATCAGGGCCTGCGCATCATCCCCGGCGGTGACAGCCGCTACCCGCTTGTCGACAGCTACTTCGCTCGTGGGTTCGGCACCGGAGTCCGGCACCGGGGCGCGGCCTTCGTGCTTCAGGTGCATACGGACCTGACCTACACCCCGCCGACGTGGGCGTGGTCGTGACCGGACAGGCCGGTTCCCGTCCGGTAGGTGTGCCGTCGTACGGCAAGCGGGACGCGCCGGGCGAGTCCGAGTTCAGCCACGGACAAGGTCTGACGCGACGCGGACGGGAGACCGTCCCGCCCAGTCAGGGTGGCCGATACCACGGACTGTTGCCACACATGGAGGTGTCGGACGAGCTGACGGCAGTGTCCGAGCTGATCGCCGAACGGTCGGCCGGCGAACTCGGCGGCGCGTGATGGCCGTCCGACGACCCAAGCGCGACCGCAACGGGCGCTTCGCCACGACCGCTGGAACGGCTGCGCGTGCCGCCAAGTCGGCCACCAAGGCGTCGGGCCGGAAGGCCACCAAGAAGGTTCGACGCGCCTACGTCAACGGCAGCTTCGAGAAGAACCTCGAAGTCGGCCAGGGCGGCGACTACAAGGGCGTCAAAGTCGGTGCCGAGTTCAAGTCGCCCGCAGGTCGCGGTGCAGTCGTCAAAGGGATCGTCGGGTACCACGGCAAGCCCGACCGCCGTGTGGACGTGACGCCGAAGTTGGACAAGCCCGCGAAGACGGTCACGGTCACGGTCAAGCCCAATCCGACCCGCGCGTCGTCGACGCCCAGGCGCGCGTCGGCGGGCTCCAAGACGATGCGCTCGCCCAGCAGCTCGACAGCCGCAGGACGCAAGGCGCACCGTTGAGCACCCACATGCGGGCCAGTGGGCGGCGTGGCTGTGCCCGTCGGATGTGGCGATGCCCAGCCACCAGCGACTGCCCATCCTGGCGCGTGGCCTAGCTGCCCGCACCACAACACACGTCCTGCAAGTAGGGAGCCACGCCCGAACGCAGGAAAGACGGTCGCCGCCTTCCGACCAGTCCGCGAAGACCCTCGGGCCTACCTTCAGCCCGAGGGTCGACGTGTGTCTGTGCTTCCTGTTCACGCTGAGACGGCTCGTTGCCGACCGATTGGGGTGTGTCGGTTTTCTCAGAACTCAGTCAAAAGCTTCTCCGTCGAACTCAGGGCGACACTGACTTCGGCTAATGAACCCAAAGCGACTGTGTTGGAACGCCTTCCGGCGGGCGGTGGTTGCGCACCTGGGTACCGGCGGCGTACCGTAGTGGTACTGCAGGCAACTGCATGGCAAATGGGCGCGGCGACCAGTTCGACCGATGCAGCCGCCCCACTTGAGCCGTATCACCCTGGCTCATGGAAAGCCGAGCTGCTGCTCAGGGGAGTGGAACCCTCCCTGCCAACATCGGTAGTGCGAACAAGGTTCATTCATTGGTTGAAGTGTGCGCCCTGAATGAGCTGTGTTGTCTGCCTCCGTTCTTCAGGGCCATCTAATCGAAAGGCCCTGATGAGCACAGCACCGTCCCACACCGCAGTAGATCATCGTCACGCGGACCCACTCGCGCCCCGGCGAGCACCGAACTACGACCCATCCATGCCCTGCTTCGACCGCGACGGCGTCGCTGCACTGGCCCAGAGCTTCGGCGTCACTTCGATCACGCACAACAGCGTCAAGCGAGCGACCCTGGCCGGCGAGCTCAGGGCGCACAAAGTCGCAAGTCGACTTCGGTGGTCCGAGAACGACGTGCGGGCCTGGCTGCTGGGGATGACCCGATGAGCACCCCGGCTTCAGGAGAGCGCGCGTACTTGGTTGAGAAGTATCCCGCTCTCAAACACGACAACTTCCGCAAGCTGTCGCCGGACGCTGAGCAGATCGACGCGGCGCTGCAGACAGCCAAGGCCGAGAGCTACTCGCCGGACGCGCACTCCATCCCGATCCTGTCCTCCGTGCTCGAAGCAATGCGCGAAGGAGCGCCGAGCCCTATCGATATCGAGGGGGATCCGGGCTTCCTGCCCGGAATCGGACTGAGTGCCGCGCATTCGTCATTGGTCGGAAATTACGCGGGTGACTTGGTGCCAGGCGTGCGCCGCGCTGAGCTGCACGCTCTTCACAATGCCGCGCAGGAAGTGGCGACCGGTGCGGCCTTCGGGTCGTCCCACGTGCAACTGAGTGCGATGGCCGGAGACCTGTGGCCCGTCTCGCTGGGCTGGACGTCACGGACGGCTGCCGAGCAACTGCTGGCGCTCAGGCACGGACACGACTGCACCCTGTGCGCGTGGGTTCCAACGTCTGACGGACGCAGTGGTTCTGCCGGTGGTGTTGCCGTGACCTGCGGAGCGGTGCTGCGGGTCATCACCGCTTGCACGGATTGCCTCAGTTGGGTGCAAGCCGAGTATCCAGGCGTCGACATGTTCGTCCCGATCGACGCTCCCTGGCGTTGATGCCAGGCCCGGCCACCGACCTCAAGCTGGGGGAGGTGGCCGGTCCGTCCGTTCATCTATCGGTCGAGCACCACCTCGACCCGGCCGACGAAAGGCCCTAAGCGTGACCCACGATATGCCCAATTCTGTTCTGCTGCAACAGCGCAACTTTCGACTACCGGATGCCCTCGACGTCCTTCAGCATCGGCCCACCGAGCGCATCAGCTTGAACCACCCCATGAATGGTCACTTCGGCAGTCGTTTGACGACCGTCGGCGACGTGTCCAGATGGGTGCCTCCGCAGGACCGCGACGTGTGGTGGGGCGTCAATCCGATCTCACCATCGGTGGCAAGAGGACGAGGAACAGAGGCCGACGTCACCCGCGTCCGCGCGGTATGGGCCGACCTCGACGTCAAGGACGGCTCACTCGCCTCGATGGAACGCTGCTACGCGGTGGTCGAGGTCCTCAGCCGTTGGGTGGGGTCGGAGCCGTCGGTGTTGATCGAGAGCGGCCACGGACTGCAACCGTTGTGGCGTGTGCGGAGTTCGCGCACCCAGCCGAACCGCGTCGCGGAGCATTGGCAGCTCGACGGTTCGGCCGGCGAGATGTGGCCGCTGCAACGGTGGCGTGAACTCTGCGCTGGGTGGGGTGGATTGGTCGCCGCTGCTGCGGATCACGTGCAGGCCGGTGCTCGTGTGGACAGCGTGTTCGACCTCAGCCACATCCTGCGGTGCCCCGGCACCGTCAACCACAAGCAAATAGACCGGCCTGTGGCGGTGCGGACGGCCTTGAACCCCGCTGCGCCGGGGCTTACCCGGCTGGGCATCGTCAACGCCGTAGCCGAGCGTGCGATCGTCGTCGCGCCGACAGCTCCGACGATGCGATCGGTACCGACGGCACCTCGTGAGGCCTGGGAGTGGGTGCACGCCCAACACGGAGCCGACGCCGTCTGGGACGAAATGAGCCCGGCGATGCAGACCCTCGTCATGTATCCGGGCCTGGTCGAACTGATTGCTCAGGGAACGGAGGACGATCCGTCCGCGCACGCGGCGATGACGAAACGGGTGCTGGCGGTGGTGCTCGCCGCGACCGAAGGACGTACCGGGTTGGCGCTCGCACTCGAGATGATCCGCCAGGCGTATCTGGAAGTGATGGACCGACGTCGGGCCGGGGAGCTGCCGGGAGAAGCCCGCACCGAGTCGGTCGCCACGGCGGACTTCTACCGGGCAGTACGAGGTGCAGTGTCCAAGGCGCGTGCTCGACCGGTCCTCAGCGTTGAGGAGCGGGCGTACGGCACGTCGCCGTTGCGGGTCACGCTGGCGGCGCGCGGATGACACTCAAGACGATCACCATCGCCGAGCTCGTGGGCGACGGGATGAACGCTGGGCAGGTCGCGGCGGCTGCCGACGCCCCGGTGGTGGTGCAGCGGTTCCTCCGGCAGCAACCCCGAAAGAGAAAGTCGATCGATCCTGTCGTCGCTGACGCAATTCGCAAGAGCAGCGAACCGGGCGCGAGTGACGACATCGAGCTCCGTATGGAGATCGGCAAGCTGCGGGTGCGAGACCAAGCCCGCGCCAGGTACGACGAGGAGAAGGCCAAGCGGCTCCTTGCGTTGAATTCAGACCGCGCTTTGGACGGCCTGCACTTCCTCACCGAAGCGCCGGAGGCCGATCCGCTGTGGGGCGTCGACGACAAGGTACTGATGGCCACCGGGGAAGGGCTGATGATCTGCGGCCCGCAGGGTGTCGGTAAGTCGACAGTGGTGCAACAACTTGTGCTCGCGCGCATGGGTTTGCGTCCACCCGAGTTGTTCGGGCTGCCGGTGCAGACCGACGACCGCCCGGTGCTGTACCTGGCTATGGACCGGCCTCCGCAGATCCGGCGGTCGTTGGCGCGGATGGTCGACGCCGCCGACAACGTTGTTGCCGACGTTCTGCGCGAGCGTCTGATCGTGTGGAAAGGCCCACCGCCGATCAATGCGTCCCAGGCACCGAAGGTGTTCGCGGACTGGGTGGCCACGGTGGGCCGCAACCCTGGCCTCGTCGTCGTCGACAGCCTGAAAGACCTGGCATCCGGACTCGCCAGTGACGAGGTGGGCTCGGGAATCAACATGGCGATGCAGCACATCCTCGCCGCCGGAACCGAGTACGTGGACCTGCATCACCAACGCAAGGCGAACGCCGACAACCGCAAGCCCGACAAGCTCTCCGACGTGTACGGGTCGGGATGGCTGACCGCCGGTAAGGGCTCGGTTGTTCTCTTGTGGGGTGAAGCCGGTGCCCGCACCGTGGAGCTGAGCCACCTCAAGCAACCGATGGACCGCGTGGGTCCGCTCATCGTCGATCACACACACGGGTCGGGGGCATCGGTGTCGTCGGACCCCACGCAGCAGCTTGTGGAGCTGGCCCTGGCAGCGGGCAGCGCGGGCATCACCGAAGCCCAATGCGTCCGCGCGCTCTACGACAAGGAACGCGGCGACGACGGCTACACCGCGAACAAGTCGAACGTCCGACGGCGGCTCGACAAGCTCCACCGCGATGGGGTTCTGGGTTACACCGCCGGGTCGAAAGGTGGCAACGGGGGAGGTGGAAATGCCGCAACGTGGACGCACTCCCGTGCGCAGGGCACGTAAACCGGTTATCGGAGGCGCTGCCCAAAGTTGTTGCGGCAGGGCGTTTACCGCGCGGTTAACGGTGTGCGGTCCGATAACCGCACGATTACCGGTCCGATACCGGGCACCCACAGCGCATCGGAAGAGCCCAGTTAGGGGGCGATAACCGGTTCGGTTATCGGAGCCGGTTATCGGCCAACGTGCTGGGTCCGATAACCGCCGCCCTGCCCTTTAGGGCGGTTATCGTCCGCCGCCGATGGTGCCCGCCAGCAGTCCAACGCAACCAGTTTTCTCAGGCTAGGAGTACACGTGACAACCACGAACAGCGACAACTTGGAACCACTCGACGGCGTAGGCGCGGAAGCAGTCGAGAGCACAGCAGTCCGCAAGTACGAACGCGACCCGCAAGGAGCGCGGTGTTCGGCGAGGAGCCGTCGTACGGGCGACCCATGCAACAACCCACCCATGCACGGCACCACCGTGTGCCGAATGCACGGCGGCTCGGCCCCGCAGGTGAAAGCCGCAGCGCGTGTCCGGCTCGACAGAGCCGCTGACCGCATGGCGAAGGAGCTGCTGGGCATCGCGGACGACGAGAGCACGCCTCCGGCAGTCCGCCTGGCTGCGATACGCGACGCCCTGGACCGCACCGGCGTCAGCGCCAAGACTGCGGTGGAAGTGACCGTGGGTCCAGCGGAACCCTGGGAGCAGGTGTTTCAGGGGCTGGTTGGTGGCAGCCGCGCGGAGTCTCGCGCTGCACGCGGTGTGGAGGACCCCGATGCCGGCGAGATCATCGACGCCGACTGGCTGCCGGAGGACGACTCGTACAACCCAGTCCGCGCGGCATACGCCAACAACCTGCCCACCCCGGCCCACGGTGCAGGCCCACAACCGCCGTTGGACGGGGCTGAGCCTCGCCAGGGCGGCCCAGCAGGGCCGGATGGGGCACCCGGTGGTGGTGCCGACGTCAAACCCCGCAGGGCGAAAGCGAAGGGCAGTCCCATCATCAGCTTGGACGAAGCTCACCCCGACCCAGAACCCAAGCCCAAGAAGCGGAACGCGGCCATCACCCCCAAGATGCGAGACCCGTACAACGGTCGCCGCTCAGCGTTCTGATTGCTCCGTGACGAATGCTGTTGCATCGCAACATAAGTGAGGTGTCATCCCTGGCCGCGCCAGGCTAGGTTGAGGCGTAAGGCGCTATCGGACGTTAACGCCTCAATCTGGCAGGGAGACAACATGACCGAGTTTCACGGAGGACCCGTCGCACGCGACCACGAGGTGTGGACAGCGTGCGTAGGCAACGCAGAAGGATACGAGGAGATCGACGTGATGGTCCCGCGCGGCAGTGACACCGCCGCCATTCGCGCAGAGGTGCAGGCCGTGCTCGACGCCGACTACGCGCCGGGGCTGGTCATCGTGGACCTGTCACCGTTCCGCGGAGCACTGGTGTGGGGGAGCCGATGATGAGCGAGCGCCCATTGATGCTCGGGTACGTGCGTGTCAGCACCGACGAGCAAGCCGACAGTGGCCTCGGCCTGGAAGCGCAAGAGGCCGCGCTCATCGCCGAGGCCGAGCGGCGCGGGTGGGAGCTGACCATCCTGCGAGACGAAGGACTCAGCGGCAGTCAGGTGAACCCTGATCTGCGGAATGCGTTGGAGCAGTTGGCTTCTGGCCTGGCGGACGGGCTGGTGGTCACCAAGCTGGACCGCATGGCGCGCAGCGTCGTGCACGCGGCGGAGATCATGGAACGCGCGCGTACCCAGCGGTGGAGCTTGGTCATGTTAGACGTGCAGGTGGACACGACCACAGCAGCCGGTGAGGCGATGGCCAACATGCTGGCCACGTTCGCTCAGTTCGAGCGGCGGCTGATCGGGGAGCGGACCAAAGCGGCGCTCGCCGCCAAGCGCGCTCAGGGTGTATCGCTGGGACGGCCCCGGCAGATGCCCACCGCAGTGGCACGGCGGATCGTCGCGATGCGCGCCGACGGCCACACCTACGGAGCCATCGCGCGGACGCTTACCGCCGACGAAGTACTCAGCCCTGCCGGTCGCCCGGTGTGGCACGAAAGCACCGTGCGCCGGTTCTGCCAATCAGTCGAGCTGGCCAAGGCCGACGCCCTCACCACCACAGGAGCCTGACATGGCGTACATCCGCGCCCACGAGACCACCGCCAAGAGCCGGGGCAAGGCCATCAAGCGGTACGAGGTGATCTGGAAGGAACCCGTTCTCGACGAGATGGGCCTGCCAGTGCCAGCGGACCCGGCGCAGCCGAGCGGCCGGAAGAAGACGCGCGCCCGGCAGGAGTCGTTCGCAACCCGCGAGGACGCCGAAGCGCGCCGCGACGAGCTGAACGCGGCCCGCCACCACGTCACTGCGCAGTCGCCCAGCGAGATGCGCAAGCTGGGGGACCAGTCGCTCACGGCGTTCGCCCATCGGTACTTCGAGGGACTGGTAGGAACCGTGAAGCCCCGGTACGCCAAGGAAGTGCAGTCGGTCTATCGGCGGTACGTCGAGGGCTCGCTCGGGAACAAGCCGGTGGCGGCCATCACCGCAGCCGACTTGCGACGCTTCCGCGCGGAGCTGTTGAGCCCGCGCCCTAAGCGCAGTTACGACACCCGCAGTGCAGCCCCGGCCCAGCCCACCGAGATGGTGACCCTGGCACGGACCACCATCAAGCCCGCGTGGGAATGCCTACAGCGGATTCTTGATCTCGCAGTGGTGGATGGAGCCATCCCCAGCAACCCGATGCTCTCGGCGAAGCTGCCGCGCAGTAACGGCGCAGCCAGCGCAGCGCCTGGCGAAGAGCCGTTCACCGCACGCCCGATGACGGCTCAGCAGATCGGCGCGGTGGCCGACCACATCCGTAGTGAACTTCGCCGGCCGATTGACGCCTTGGCGGTGACATTCGCGGCGTTCACCGGAGTGCGCGCTGGGGAGCTGCAAGGCCTCAACGTGGGCGACCTTGCCCTCGGCCCTATGGCGGGGAGTGGTGGCTCGGTGCGGGTGCAGCGAACCCGTCGTCCGGTATGCGGGAGCTGGGAGACCGGCACCCCGAAGTCGCGGAAGTCCCGGCGGAAGGTGCCCGTAGACGGCTGGCTCGCGGACGACCTGCGCACCTACCTGGCCAGCGTTCATCCCCACGGCGACGAGCTCAGCGCGGACTACGACCCCGACGCACCGTTGTTTCCCGGGCGGCACACCCGCGCCAGCGCTGTGGCGGCAGGCATCGACGTGCGCGACCCCGCCACGATGTACCGGTGGGACGTGCCGCTGACGTGCGCCAACGTGTACCGGCGGTGCCTGCAACCTGCCCTGGTGGCGCTCAACCTGCGGCACAGCCGATGGCACGATTTACGCCACGCCTTTGCGGTGATGTCGCTCAGTGCGGGGGAGCACTACATGCAGGTGAGCAAGTGGCTCGGCCATGCGTCGTACGTGACGACTCTGACCGTGTACGCCGACTACATCGCCGAGAACGAAGGCGGTAAGCAAGCCCCGCTCACGCGACCCACGGCACCGGCAGACCGCGCGCCTGCGCCCAGCAACGTGGTGCCGCTATTCGGTCGGCTCGGCTAGCTGCCCGCTACATATATCGACCCCGCCATGCATCGATGCTCGGCTGCAAGCGGTCGGGGTAATAGTTTTTGCGCCCCGCAGCGGGATCAGTTGTCTGCGCTTCGAACAGCGCGATGGCGCATTCCGTACTGATCACAGCCGTTGCAAGTGCGTCGGCCATCATCGCGAACATTGCAGGTACGGCGGACGGTCCGTGCACCAAATCGGTTGGCCACGAATGGCCGTGAGTGAAACTTGAACACAGCCGATACTGCTGCTTCATGATCGTCGGGAAGTGTTTTCCGTCCATGTCTGTCGTGTGTGCAGGCGGATTTTCTTGGAGCCAATTGGCTGCCTTACGAACCATGGCGCTGTATCCACCGCCCTTCTGCTGCGGCAGAGTGTCAAGTACTCGTAATTCGTCGGTATGAAATTTGAGTCGGTGCTTCGACTGTGCGAGCAGCTCGTCCGACATCACCATGAATTTGTTCTCGTGAGCACTTATGGCCACTTCGTGGTACTCGCGGGCATGCTCTGTACCGATACGGGCGAGCCCCGCAGCACGTGCTCTGCGAGTGTCTCTGTCTTCATCGCTCATTATCCAGATTGCTTGGGCCGATGATTCGAAAGCCGTTCTACAGGAGGATAAGAACCAAGGCGTGTGGTGCTTGAACGGCGCGCTCTTCCCCGCCTCGGCAAGAACCGCGTTGATTGTCGCGAGCGCATCCGTCGCATTCATGATCGGAAACACAACGGTCCCAGTCACGCCCTCGGGAATCTTGTTCGCGTAGTCATCCTCGTCGTCCTCGGCCATTGCAGTACCAGCGTCGGCTCGGTGTGGCTTCAACCCCCACGCTTCCAGCGTCTGGCCTCGCTTGCCTCGTTCGACTACTCGTCCGAGAGCAGGGGCCAGCAGTCTTCCTAGGGCATAGAGCGCGTCCGTCCTGTTCACGTCACGGACCATACCTACCGGCACCGACAGCATGAGCTTTCGTGACTGGCTACCGAACGACCTTCCCGGTTTCGAACCAACCGACAAGAGTGACCGCCAAGATGACGGCAGACTCCGCTTCGTCCTGGGTCACGTTCGGGGCACCCACGCTGGACGGCCCTCCGTGGCGGTCGTGCTGGCCGGTCCAAAGTAATTGCATCATCGAAATCAACACGTCGTGTGAAGTGGCACCCGCATGTTGACGCAGATAGGGAAGATTGAACTTGCCGCCGCCGGTCATCTGACCGATCAGAGTTCCCAGTGTCGCCTTGTCGTTACCAGGGTTGACCACGGGAATTGCGGCGTCTTCGACAGCCTTCACGGCGCGAGAGTAGGCAGTCTCGGGGTCGGGACTGACACCAAAAGCCGACGCCCAAGCGGACTCGAGCCGCCGACCTGCATCACCGTGCGTGAATACAGCTTTAGCAGCTTCCGCAACACCGGACGGCAATCGCTTAACGAGTCCTGGCCTGCCGTCTCGCGTGTCGACCTTCCACGCTGATCCAGCTTGTGTCAGCACCCTGCCAAGCTGCAGCTTGCGAACATCGTTCTTCGTCGCAAGGAGATAGTCGACAAGACGCCATGTCCGGAGTGCGTCGTTGCTAGAAAACGCCAAGCGAAGCCAGTTGAAGGCATTTTCTACATCCCGAGCGCGAGTCCCGTCCCAGCCGATAGGTACGTGCAATTTGCGCTCTACCTCGCGCACGAGCGCCTCATCGAAAAGAGTAACTGAGGCCGCGCCAGACCGACCTTGCACGACAAACTCATGCTTAATCCAGTCCCAAAGCGACTTCTCCAACCAAGGCGGGATGTCATCCCTGAGTGCAGTGAAGCGTTCCAGCTCGTCGCCGTCCATGCCTAGGGGGATGAATGGTTGCCCGGTAGAGGCATCGTTGGTTGTCACGCAAGGATCATATCGAGGCGGACTGACAACACCGGGTTATGCCGCAGCGTGCGGGGGTGGGGGCGGGGTGGCGTGCTTGTAGCGTGCGCTCGACAAGCAGAAAAGCGGCGGCACCAGCATGAACGTGGTGCCCTCGGCAGGATTCGAACCTGCGACCTACCCTTTAGGAGAGGGTTGCTCTATCCCCTGAGCTACGAGGGCCGACCCGGCGAGAGCCGGGCTGACGCTCAGCACTCTACCGGGTCGACATGTCTGTCAGGCGCTGGGCGAGATGGCCTCCAGCTTGCGTGCCACCAGTGCGGCCTGCAGGTGCCGCATTCCGGACGGGCGCGTGGGATCGAACCCCGTGAGGTGCGCGATCCGCTTGAGGCGGTAGTCGACCGTGTTGGTGTGCAGGTGCAGCTGACGCGCCGAGCGCTGACGGTTGAGGTCGTGGTTGATGTGGATCTCGAGGGTCTCGAGCAGCTCGGGCGAGTTGTCCAACGGGACGAGAACGCGTGACAGGTACGCCCGGCCGGGGCCGGGGCGGGTGAGCTGGTACTCGAGAACCAGGTCGGTCATGCGGTAGACACCGGCGGGTCGACGAAGCTGCTGGGCGAGGTCGAGAAGCTCGTGCACCTGATCCGAGGCGGCCGGCACGTCGTTGACGGAACTGGTGGCGACCGTGGCGGTGACCGCGGTCTCGGCGGCGACGGACATGCGCTCCACGAGAGTGGCGACCCATTCGTCGTCGCGCTCGCCGGGAACGAGAATGGTGCCGCCCTCGGCGGACAGCATCGACAGGGGGGAGCGGTCGCACACGAGGGCCAGCTCGGCCTGCACGCGGCGCAGCTTGCGACGGGCGGTGACCGCGCGCGGCAGGGCGGGGTTGGACTCGTCGGGATGCGCGGCGATGGAGACGGCCAGCACGGTGAACGAGTCGGCGAGCTCGATGCCCGACTGGCGGGCCACCGAACGCGCGTTGTGGCCACTGAGCAGTGCGGTGACGACGGTGTGCGCGGCGGTGTGGTGCTCGCTCGCGACGGCCTGCAGTTCGTCGACGTAGCTGGCCGACGCGGCCGTCGAGATGCGCTCCGACAGGGCGACGAACGCCTTGGCGACAGCCTTGAGATTGCCCGTCGCGCGCTCGGACACCAGGTCCCAGCCCATCTGGATGCCCTCGTGGTAGACGCCGAGGACGGCGCGGAGCGGAACACCCTCGCGGGCCCACTGCGCCGCGCGGCCACCGAGCTCGGCGATGTCCTCGTCCGAGGTGGTGGGTGCGTCGCCGACGCCGACGGCCATGGACAGGCAGGACACCGTCAGTTCCGTGACGTCAGCCCGGAGGGTCGCGCCGAGTGTCGACGTGCGGGTGGCCGCAGCCGGCTGACCCACCGTCCGACGAGCGACGTTCTCGAGGTCGCGTGGCGGCACGCCGGTGCGGCCTGCCACCATGAGTCCGGTGGTGCTCTTCTCCACCGCAGCCGCCTGGGACGACTGCGTGTTCTCGACACTCACGTAACTAGTTCCTTCCGGTCGGCGAGCCGTACGTCCACTCCGTGTCACGTGGCGGTTTCCCTCCACGTCGACGGTCGACTGGCTCGTCACTCGCACAAAAACGGGGCGCAAGTTCAGATTGTAGGGCAATAAAAGTTCATATGTGTAGTTTCGTCCCGCGTTTCCTCGCGGCGCTGTGACCCGAGCCAGGCGGAATCGGACCGTCCTGCGACTCGTCCCAACATCGACGCAAGGCGGCGGTGGCCCGATCGGACCCGTCCTAGCGTCACCTCTCGTCGGCCGGCCAGGTCGACGGAACACGACGCGTCACGGGGGAACCTCATGCCACAGGTGCTGTCACAGATCGAGCTGCTGCGCGAACTGCAGCCGGTAGCGGAAACCAATCTCGAACGCCATCTGACGCTGGCCAAGCCGTGGAACCCCCACGACTACATTCCGTGGAGCGACGGCAAGAACTTCGCAATGCTGGGCGGCCAGGACTGGTCGCCGGAGCAGTCGTCGCTGTCGAAGGTCGCCAAGGCGGCCATGGTCACCAACCTGCTGACCGAGGACAATCTGCCCTCCTACCACCGCGGGCTCGCCGAGAACTTCTCGATGGACGGGGCCTGGGGAACCTGGGTCGGTCGCTGGACCGCGGAGGAGAACCGCCACGGCATCGCGATGCGCGACTATCTCGTCGTCACCCGGAGCGTCGATCCCGTCGCGCTCGAGCAGGCGCGGATGGAGCACATGACGGTCGGTATCGACTCGCCGATGGAGGGCGCCAACCTGCTGCACGGCGTCGCCTACGTGACGTTCCAGGAGCTGGCCACCCGGGTGTCGCACCGCAACACCGGCAAGGCCTGCAACGATCCGATCGCCGACGCACTGCTCGCCCGCATCGCGGCCGATGAGAACCTGCACATGATCTTCTACCGCAACATGTGCTCGGCGGCCATCGAGCTCGCGCCGGACCAGACGATGAAGGCGATCGCCGACGTCGTCATGAACTTCCAGATGCCGGGGCTCAACCAGCCGGACTTCCGTCGCAACGCCGTCCTCATCGCGAAGTACGGCATCTACGACCTGCGCCAGCACCTCGACGAGGTCATCATGCCGGTGCTGCGCAAGTGGGACATCTTCGAGCGCACCGACTTCGGACCCGAGGGCGAGAAGCTGCGCGAGATGGTGGCCGACTACCTGGCCGACCTCGAGAAGCAGGCGGTGCGCTTCGAGGAGTCACGCGACCGAGCACTGGCCCGCGACCGCGAACGCGGCGAAGCCATCGCCGTCTGACAGATCTGACGACCGTCTTCGATCGACCGGCCTCCGGCCTGCCCGTCCTACATCGCGACGGTCAGCAGGAACGCGACGTCCTCGACGGCCTCCACACTGTGGCGGGCGTCGGGGACGACGAGGAGATCGCCCGCGGAACCTTTCCAGGATCGCTCACCGCTCACCAGTTGCAACTGGCCGCTGAGGACCAGGACCGTGGACTCCCCGTTCAGATCGTGCTCGGCCAGCGAGTTGCCCGCGGCCAGGCCGACGACGGTCTGCCGCAGGCTGCGCTGATGTCCGCCGTAGACGGTGTGCGAACTCCGCCCGCTGGACGCGGTCTTCGCCAGCTTCAGCTGTTGTCGAGCGAGCGCGGTCAGCGATTTCTTGTCCATGCGTCGTATTGTCCCGCTCAGCGGGCCCCGGCGCGGCGAATCAGCGCGTGTAGCGCACGAATCGATAGCGAACATCGGATGCGCTGCTCGTCTGCCAGGCGCCCTCGGTCCGGGTGAACGATGCCGGTACCTCGGGAGCGACCGTGTCGCCGCCGGGGACGTCCAGATCGATCTCGGTCATCTCGACGACATCGGCGTGCGGCAGGGCGAGCCGGTAGATGTCCGCGCCGCCGATGATCCACGTGTCGTGGCCGCCGAGCAGCGCCTCGTCCATCGTGGCGGCACGTGCGGCACCCTCCGCTGACCAGGACGCGTCACGGCTGAGCACGATGTTCGTCCGGCCCGGCAGAGGGCGGAACCGTGCGGGCAACGAGTCCCAGGTACGCCGTCCCATGACGACGCGGCTGGATCCCGTGACCTCACGGAAGTGCGCCATGTCCTCGGGCACCCGCCACGGAATCGTGCCGTCCTTGCCGATGACGCCGCCGTGCGCCTGCGCCCACACCAACCCGATCGTCATACCGCTACGGGTGCCTTGATCGCGGGATGGTGCTGGTAGTCGACGATCTCGATGTCGTCGAAGGTGTAAGCGAAGATCGAGTCACGTGGAGCGAGTCGGAGCGTGGGGGCGGGGAACGCGTCTCGCGTCAACTGCTCGCGCACCTGGTCGACGTGATTGTCGTAGATGTGGCAGTCGCCGCCGGTCCACACGAAGTCGCCCACCTCGAGGCCGGTCTGCGCGGCGACCATGTGCGTGAGCAGGGCGTAGCTCGCGATGTTGAACGGCACGCCGAGAAACATGTCGGCGCTGCGCTGGTACAGCTGGCACGACAGCTTTCCGTCGGCGACGTAGAACTGGAAGAAGGCGTGGCACGGAGCCAGCGCCATGTCGGGGATCTCCGCCACGTTCCAGGCCGAGACGATCATGCGTCGGGAATCGGGGTCGCGGCGGATGGTGTCGATCACCTGCGAGATCTGATCGATATGGTCGCCCGACGGTGTGGGCCACGAGCGCCACTGCACTCCGTAGACCGGCCCCAGGTCGCCCTTCTCGTCGGCCCACTCGTCCCAGATGGTGACGCCGTTCTCGCGCAGGTAGGCGACGTTGGACTCGCCTCGCAGGAACCACAGCAGCTCGTGCACGATCGACTTGAGATGCACGCGCTTGGTGGTCACCAGCGGGAATCCCTCGGACAGATCGAACCGCATCTGGTGGCCGAACAGGCTGGTGGTGCCGGTCGCGGTGCGGTCGGACTTGGGCGTGCCCTCCGCGAGCACGCGGCGGAGCAGATCCTCGTAGGGCGTCGCGACCATGGCTACACCTTAGGCTCAGGCAGATGAGGACCATGCACGTGATCGGTATCGGCGCGGGGGATCCCGACCAGGTGACCGTCGCGGCGATCAAGGCGATGAACACCGTCGACGTCTTCTTCGTCATCGACAAGGGCGCGCAGAAGCAGGAGTTGGTCGACGTCCGCACCCGCATCCTGCGCGAGCACGTGCCGACCGACCATCGCGTGGTCGAGTTCACCGATCCGCCGCGCGACCGCGCGCCGTCGGACTACGACGACGCCGTCGACACCTGGCACGACCTCCGCGCCCGGATGCTCGCCGACCTCGTGGACGCGGAGCCGTCCGAGTCGGTCGGCGCGATGCTGGTGTGGGGCGACCCGTCGCTCTACGACAGCACGTTGCGCGTGGTGGAGCGGGTGCGCGCGGTGCTCGACAGCCCGTTCGAGGTCTCGGTGATCCCGGGTGTCACCAGTCCGTCGGCGCTCGCGGCCGCGCACCGCATCGTGATGAACCGAGTGGGGGAGCCGGTCCTCACCACCACCGGTCGCCGGCTTCGTGACGAGGGCCTGCCCGACGGCGTCACGGCGGCCGTGGTGATGCTCGACTCGGACTGCAGCTTCCGGTCACTGCCCGGGTGGAACGTGTGGTGGGGTGCGAACCTGGGCACGCCCGGCGAGGTGACCCTGGCGGGCCCCGTCGACGACATCGGGGACGAGATCGTCGCGCGCCGGGCGGCTCTGCGGGCCGAGGCCGGCTGGGTGATGGACACCTATCTCGTCCATCGACCGTGACTTCCGATTAGGGTCGAGGTGTGCCGGAATTACCCGAGGTCGAGGCTCTCGCGGGCTTCCTCCGTGAGCATGCGCTGGGAGCGGTGATCGGGCGGATCGACGTGGCCGCGTTGAGCGTTCTCAAGACCTTCGACCCGCCGGTCACCGATCTGCAGGGCAAGGACGTCACGGGCGCGGCCCGGTGGGGCAAGCACCTCGGCATCGAGGCCGGCGGGCTCTGGCTCGTCACGCATCTGTCCCGCGGTGGCTGGCTGCGGTGGACGGACAATCCGTCGTCGGCGCCGCCCAAGCCGGGCAAGGGGCCGCTCGCACTCCGCGTCCATCTCTTCACGCCCGAGGGGCTCACCCCCGCGTTCGACCTCACCGAGGCGGGGACGCGCAAGCGGCTCGCCGTGTGGGTCGTGCGCGATCCGCAGGAGGTGCCCGGCATCGCCCGCCTGGGCCCGGACGCCCTCGCGGTGACGGAGCCGGAGTTCGCGGAACTACTCGCCCGCAAGAGTTCTCGGCTCAAGACCGCATTGGTGGATCAGCAACTGCTCGCCGGGATCGGCAATGCCTACAGCGACGAGATCCTGCACACCGCGAAGCTCTCGCCGTTCGCCACCACCGCCTCGCTCACCCCCGAGTCGGTGACCCTGCTGTGGACCACGATGCGCTCGGTCCTGCTCGACGCCGTCGCGCGGTCCGAGGGTCAGGACGCGGCACGGCTCAAGGGCGAGAAGCGGTCCGGTATGCGGGTGCACGCGCGGACGGGCATGCCCTGCCCGGTCTGCGGTGACACCGTTCGCGAGGTCTCCTACGTCGACCGGTCGTTCCAGTACTGCCCTACGTGCCAGACCGGCGGCCGGATTCTCGCCGACCGCCGTCTGTCCCGTCTCGTGAAGTAGCCGATCAGCGGAAGTCCTGCGACGACTCGTTCTCCGAACCGGCCGAGGATCCGGTCGGTGTGTCGTAGCCGCTGAAGCCCTCCCACGCAGCGCGACGGGATCCGAGCGGATCGTTCTCCATCCGCGTCGCGCTGTCGAAGATCCGAGTGGCGCGCCCGGGCACCTCGTACTGAGTCCAGTCCGCTTCGGGCGCACCGGTTCTCGCGAAGGCGAGCCACTGCTTCTGCACCTCGTCGGTGACAGCCACCGAGCTGCCCCAGTCGCCCAGGATCGCGAAGAACTTCCCGACGCGGGCGCGGTAGACGCCGAACACGGCGAACAGTTCGGAACCGTGCGTCGAGTACAGCTTCAGCAGGTCGAACAACCGCGGTGAGTAGTCGTAGCGGTACACGTAGGTGGGCGCGTGCTCGGTGTGCGCGTCCGCGATCTCCAGCGACGGTCGCCAGAAGGTGATGTCGCCGCCGAAGTCGATGGCGGACAGGCCCTTCGGGTATCCGGGGTACTCGGCGAGAATGCGATCCCTGGCCGACGGGTCGGTGTTCGCGAACAGGCGGTCGATGCGCTCGGCATTCGTGGGAAGGGCGTCGAGCCACTTGGGGAACAGGGTGCCCTCGTGCTCGTTGCTGCCGATGATCATCGGGACGGGATGCGCGCGGCCCGATCGGTACGCCTCGAGCGGCGCCTCCGGCACGTAGTCCCCGTCGACGCTGGGGCCGAACGGAATGAGCCCCGGAGTCTCCTTCAGGCTCTTCGAACCCAGCCGGTGAGCCGCCTTCAGCAGGTCGGCCACGTCGGCTCCCGCGAGCGTGTCGGCGGCGGTGTCCGGAGTGGCACCGAGCAACTCGACGAAGTCGCGTCCCCACTTCTCGCTACGGTCGGACGTGGCGACCATGCCCGGCGCCGAGCTCTGCGAGATGGCCTTGTGGAAGAGGCCCTTCGTGGCGGGCACGGTCGTCAACGTGGTGACGGCGTTGCCGCCGGCCGATTCGCCGAAGATGGTGACGTTGTCCGGATCGCCGCCGAATGCGGCGATGTTGCGCTGGACCCACTGCAGCGCGGCGACCTGGTCCCGCAGCCCGAGATTGCTGTCGAAGGTCCGGTCGGGCGTCGAGAACTGTCGGAAGTCGAGGTATCCGAGGGCGCCGAGCCGGTAGTTGAGCGAGACGTAGACGATGTCGCCGCGGCGGACCAGCGACGTGCCCGAGTACATGGAGGTGGCCGACGTTCCCAGCGTGTAGGCGCCGCCGTGGATGAACACCATAACGGGGCGGGGGCCGGCGGGCGTGGTGGCCGGCGCGCTGACGTTCAGCGTCAGGCAGTCCTCGCTGGTGCCCTGTCCCTTGATGGGACCGATGGGGGAGCGGCCCGAGTCCTGGACCGCCGCGTCACCCCAGCGGGTGGCGTCCCGGACGCCCTCCCACGCCGTCGGCGGCTGCGGTGCCCGCAACCGCAGCGGTCCGACCGGCGGCTGCGCGTACGGGATGCCCCGCCACTGCGCGATACCGCGCGCGACGAATCCGCGGACCCGCCCCTCGCTCGTGGTGATCTCTGTCGAAAAGTCTCCCTGCCCCATCCGGCCGACTATACGGAGAGCCGAGTGAGCACACTCGGGGTATGACGTTCACCTGTCCCATCGAGATCGTGCAGCTTCTCGTGTCTCCGTCACATGCCTACTTCGGTCGCAGCAAGGACGGGCCCGCCGCCGACGTCCGCACGCAGCTGCCGTCGTCCGTCGAGGTGGTGACCGGGAAGGGCATCCGGGGCGACCGGTTCTTCGGCGTCCAGGCGCACACCGAGGCGGCGATCACGTTCCTGGCCGTCGAGGCGTGGGAGACGGCGGTCGCGGAGGCGAACGCCCTGCACCCGGACGACGAGCCGTGGGACGGGGACGTGAGCGTGGCCCGCCGCAACATCGTCGTGCGTGGTCTCGAACTCGACCCGCTCCGGGGCGAGGACTTCGTCATCGACACCGGTGACGGCCCGGTGCTCCTGCGTGGGGGGCGTCCCGCGCACCCGTGCGCGTGGATGGACAGCATGGTGGTGGACGGCACCCGCAAGGCGTTGATAGGACGCGGTGGTCTGCGCACCGCGCCGATCAGCTCGGGCACGCTGCGAGTCGGACACGGCGTCGTGATCTCCCCGGTCCCACTCGACCCCGAGCGAGCAGCACTGTCCGTACGGCGCGCCCAGCCGCTGCCGCGCGGCTAGCTTCCGCTGCGAGCGGCCTCGAGCAGGCGCAACCACACCTCGCTCATCGTCGGGTAGGACGGGACCGCGTGCCACAGGGTCTCCAGCGGGACGCGGCCGACCACCGCGATGGTGGCCGCGTGCAGGAGTTCCGCGACGCCCTGGCCGACCAGCGTGAATCCGACGATCACGTCGCTCGACGTGTCGATCACCATCGACGCGTGTCCGGCGAAGTCGTCCTGGCGCAGGGAGCTTCCCGCGACGGCGATGTCCATCTCGACCACCCGCACCGGCAGACCGGCGGCCCGCGCCTTCTTCTCGGTGAGGCCCACCGACGCCACCTCGGGGGTGGTGAAGACGACCTGGGGCACCTGGCCGTGGTCGGCACTCGCCCGGAACCTGCTGCCGTCGATCGATCGACCGTCGGCGCGCGCGGCGATGACGTCGCCGCACACGCGTCCCTGGTACTTGCCCATGTGGGTGAGCAGGGCGCGACCGTTGACGTCGCCCACCGCGTAGAGCCACTCGTCCTTCGCCGTCAGATGGTCGTCGACGGCGATCGAGTCCCCGGTGGGGAGGCCCACCGCGTCGAGTCCCAGGTCCTTGGTGGCCGGCCTTCGGCCGGCGGCGACCAGGATCTCGTCGACCTCGAGTGTGTCGTCGCCGATCGTCACCGAGGCGGTCCCACCGTGGAGGTGGCCGTACCCGGTGTCCTGCGCGTCGGGCCGCGACACCGTGGCGACCTGCGACTCGAACAGGATGCGCGCACCCGCGGCGGTCAGAGCGTCGGCCACCGCCACCCCGGCGAACGGCTCCGATCCGGCCAGCAGCGAGGTTCCGCGCACGATCATCGTGACCTCGGCGCCGAGGGCAAGCAACCATGTCGCCGACTCGCAGGCGACGACGCCCCCGCCGATCACGATGATCCGCTCCGGCACCTCGTGCAGGTTGGTCGAATCGCGGGACGTCCACGGAAGTGCTTCGCGCAGTCCGGGAATCGGCGGCACCGTGGCCGTGGTGCCGGTCGCGAGGACCACCGCGTGCCGAGCGCGCAGGACCCGATCGCCCACTGTCACCTCGCGCTCGCCGGACACCCGGCCGTGACCGCGCACGACGTGGATGTTCGCGCCCTCGGCCCACGACACCTGGGAGGAGTCGTCGAGCCCGTGGGTGAAGCTCTCGCGGCGGGCGAACACCGCGTCGACGTCGAGTCGCGCGTCGCCGACGATCTCGCGGACCCCGGGCATCGCCCGGGCCTGGTTCAGCACCGAGGCGGGCAGGAGCAGCGCCTTGCTGGGCATGCAGGCCCAGTAGGAGCACTCACCGCCCACCAGTTCGTGCTCGACGATGGCGGCGGTGCGATCACTGCCCGCGATCGCGTACTGCGCCGCGTTCTCGCCGACGGGCCCTCCGCCGATCACGATGACGTCGTACTCGTCGGTGCTGCTGTCGCTCACTGATCCTCCAGAGTTCTGAGTGGGTCGTGGTGGCTAGTGTGTGCCTGATGGGGAGACAGAAGATCGTGATCACCGGGGCCAGTTCGGGTCTGGGCGAGGAGATGGCGCGGCGGTTCGCGGCGATGGGCCGCGACGTGGGGCTGTGTGCCCGGCGGGTGGACCGGCTCGAGGCTCTGCGCGCCGAGCTCACCGCCCGGCATCCGGACATCACCGTGGCGGTCACCGCGATGGACGTGACGGATCACGAGTCGGTGGTGTCGGGGATCGACGCGCTGCGGGAGACACTCGGCGGGCTCGATCGCGTGATCGTGAACGCCGGTCTCGGGAAGGGCGCGAGGCTCGGCACCGGCCGCGCGGACGCCAACCTCGAGACCGCACGCACCAACTTCGTCGGAGTGGTGTCCCAGGTCGAGGCAGCGCTGGCGGTGTTCCGTGAGCAGAATGCCGGTCACCTCGTCCTCGTGTCGTCGGTGAGTGCCGATCGCGGACTACCCGGATCCAAGGCTGTGTACTCCGCATCGAAGGCGGGAGTCTCGGCACTCGGCGAGGCGCTGGTCGCCGAACTCCGCCGCACACCCATCGCGGTCACCACGGTTCTGCCCGGATATGTCGCCACCGACATGTCCTCCCGCGCCGGAGACGCCGGTCGACTGATGTCCTCACTCGACGACGGCGTCTCCGCGATGGTCGCGGCCATCGAGAAGGAGGTCACGCGCTCCGCGCTGCCGGGCCTCACCTGGAAGGCGATCGACGTCGTGTTGCGCGTGCTCCCTCGTCGACTCACGGACGGGCTCGTCTAGCTACTGCAGGTAGTTCTCGACCTGTGAGACGGACTGCGCCTCGGCGTCGTCGGGGGAGAGTCCGGCGTCCTTCTTGGCGCGCCGCTGACGCAGCAGGTCCCAGCACTGGTCGAGTGCCTTCTCGAGCTGGTCGAGCTGCGCCCGCTCCTCGCTCGGATCGAGCTCGCCTGCTTCGGTGCGCGAACGCAACTCGTGCTCGGTGTCGACCAGGTCCTTGATCTTCGCGTAGATGTCGGTCTCACTCATGAACGCACTCACCTCTCTGAAGTCGGTGATGTTCACCGTACTCACCAGAAGTCGGGTGTGAGGTGGTGATGCCCGAGTGCCGTCGCGATCGCGTCGCGAACCTGCTCCACCGAGTGCGCCGCCGCAGGATCGGTGACCACCACCGACAGCGTGTAGGCGTGATCGTGGCGGCAGAGATAGGCCGACAGGATGGTCGGCGACGCGGCGGACTGCTCGTGTCGGAGTCCCGGGTGGATCGCCCGCGCGGCGACGCGCACCGCGGGGCGGCCGCCGATGGTGCGCACCGCCTCGGGAAGCGGGCCGATGTTGGAGCACAGAGCATCTCGCCGGCCCGTCGACGGCGCGAGGAGCGCGGCGGCGCGTTCGGGGACCACGTGCAGCAACTCGTCGGGGAAGCCCGCGGGACCGGTCAGCGGGCTTCGGTACGCCGTCTTCGCGCGTCGACGGATGTCGGCCAGTGAGTCGGATTCCGTGATGCGGACCGCCGTCACCGAGATCGCGTTGGCGCCGCCGGCCTCGACCTTCATCGGGACGCCGAGCAGGACGGACCCGTCGGTGTCGCCGGACGTGCCCGAACATCTCAACGTCGCGACGACGGCCGCGACGACGGACAGGAACACCACGTTCGGAGTGCCCGCTCCGTCGGCGGCGACCCGATCCCACTGCGTCGCTTCGACATCGGTGCTCACGGACAGCGCTTCCCACGCGTCGGGACGGGCCGGCGCAGGAGTTCCGGTCCTCGACGCCTGCAAGTACTGCATCAGTTCGGCGCGCCGGGCGGGACTGACGGCGAGCGCGGAGACGGCCACGGCGGTGCGGCCGACGACGGTCGACAGTGTGGCCAGTGCATCGGCGGTGTCGGTGGTGCCGTCGTCCGGGGCGATCGGGTCCGGGACGCCGGACAGCGCCGCCGCTGCTGCGTCGATGAGTCCGCGTGCGTCGGCGATGACGTGGGAGCACACCAACGAGACGGCGGTTCCGTTCCCGCAGGGCGCCGCGGTCAGACGCCAGCCCGGTCCGTACTCGGGGTCGAGCGAGACGTCGGCGCCCGACTCGGCCCAGCGGACCGGGTCGTCGGTCGGCTCCGTCCACCGGACGCCGGGGCGCCCCGATGCCCGGACCCAGCGCCGACGCGCGCCGGGCAGACGCGAGCTGACGATCCGCACACCCAGACGACCCTCGGCGAGCCGGGCGTCGATCAGGTCGAGAGCGCCGGGGGTGATGGGCTCCTCGGTGACCCAGAGGCCCTGCATCGCAACGGGTATGCCGAAGCCTCGATGTGTGCGGAGGAAGATCTCGTCGACGACGGAGAGGCGAGTCACTCGAGCGGTGCTCCGTGTCGCCCGGCGCCGGACGCAAACTTCTGTGCGCCGTCGAACGCGTCGACGAGCGAGGTGGCACCGTGCCGGAACTCGTTCGCCATCGCCGCGCGGTGGTCCAGGCCCTCCTGCTCGAGCGCCGACAGTCGGTCGCCGCGCAGGCACGCCTGCGGGAACTCGGCCAGGGACGCGGCGAGTTCCTCCGCGGCAGCGCGGCAGGTGCCCGTGGGGACGACCCGGTTGGCGAGTCCGAACGTCAGCGCTTCCTGCGCGTCGACGGCACGCCCGGTGAGGATCATGTCCATCGCCCGCGACCTACCGATCGCCCGCGGCAATCGCACCGTTCCGCCGTCGATCAGCGGCACACCCCAGCGCCGACAGAACACACCGAACACGGCGTCCTCGTCGGCGACGCGCAGGTCGCACCACAGCGCGAGTTCGAGACCGCCGGCGACCGCATGGCCGGACACCGCGGCGATGACAGGCTTGGACAGTTCCATGCGTGTGGGCCCCATCGGCCCGTCACCGTGCTCGGTCGCCACGTTCGAGCGCTCGGTGCCCAGTGCCTTGAGGTCGGCACCGGCGCAGAAGGTTCCGCCGTCTCCCCACAGCACCGCGACCGACGCCGTCGGATCCGCGTCGAACTCCTCGAAGGCCGCCACCAGAGCGGCCGCCGTCGGACCGTCCACGGCATTGCGTGCCTCGGGTCGGTGGAGGATCACCGTGACCACCGGACCTCGGCGTTCGATCCGCACGTTCATGGTTCGACCGTACCGCTGCCACGCCCGGTTGTGGTTGTTCACGAGGCCGCCGAAGAAAGTTCGCCCGATGTGTAACGCCCGGACGGGTGGCGGCGACATGGTGTGTGAGACCGTGCCGGTCCGTCAGACCCCCGACCCGACGGACCGGCGCGGTCTCGCTGTACGTCAGCGTCCGCGTTCGCTGCGGTACCAGTCGATCAGCGCACTCGTCGACGAATCGAGGTCCGCGCCCGGGCCGTCCGCATCGGTCAGCACCGGCGTCAGCTCCTGCGCCTGGGTCTTGCCCAGCTCGACTCCCCACTGGTCGAACGAGTCGATGCCGAAGATGACGCCCTCGACGAAGACCTGATGTTCGTAGAGGGCGATGAGCTGACCCACCACCGACGGCGTGAGTTTCGGCGCGAGGATCGACGTCGACGGGCGGTTGCCCGGCATCACCTTGTGCGGCACGATGTCCGCGTCCGTGCCCTCGGCGGCGATCTCCTCCGCCGTCTTGCCGAAGGCCAACACCTTGGTCTGGGCGAAGTAGTTGCTCATGAGCAGGTCGTGCATGCTGCCCGTGCCGTCCGCGGTGGGAAGATCGTCCGTCGGCTCGGCGAAGCCGATGAAGTCCGCCGGCACGAGTCGTGTTCCCTGGTGCAGCAATTGGTAGAAGGCGTGCTGGCCGTTGGTTCCGGGCTCGCCCCAGAAGATCTCGCCGGTGTCCGTCGTGACGGGCGTTCCGTCGGCCCTCACCGACTTGCCGTTCGACTCCATGGTGAGCTGCTGCAGGTAGGCGGCGAACCGGTTCAGATCGTTCGAGTACGGCAGCACCGCCCGGGACTGCGCGCCGAAGAAGCTGGAGTACCAGACGCCCAGCGTGCCCAGCAGGATCGGCGCGTTGGACTCGAGCGGCGCCTCGCGGAAGTGCTGGTCGATCAGGTGGAAGCCCTCGAGGAAGTCCGCGAACGCCTCGCGGCCGACGGCGAGCATCACCGACAGACCGATGGCGGAATCGACCGAGTAGCGGCCGCCGACCCAGTCCCAGAAGCCGAACATGTTCGCGGTGTCGATGCCGAAGTTCGACACCTTCTCCGCATTGGTGGACACCGCGACGAAGTGCTGGGCGACGGCGTCGTCACCGAGTGCGGCCGTGAGCCATCGCCGGGCGGCCGTGGCGTTGGTCAGCGTCTCGAGTGTGCCGAAGGTCTTGGAGGCGACGATGAACAGCGTCGACGCCGGGTCCAGGTCGGCGAGGGTGCCGACGAGATCGGCCGGGTCGACGTTCGAGACGAAGCGCGCCGAGATGCCCGCGTCGGCGTAGTGCCGCAGAGCCTGGTAGACCATCACCGGACCCAGGTCGGAGCCGCCGATCCCGATGTTGACGACGGTGCGGATCCGCTCACCGGTGGCGCCGGTCCACTCGCCGGATCGCACTCGATCGCTGAAATCGCCCATCCGCGTGAGGACCTCGTGCACGTCGGCCACCACGTCCTGGCCGTCGACCTCGAGTGACGCGTCCGACGGCAGACGCAGCGCGGTGTGCAGCACGGCCCGGTTCTCGGAGGTGTTGATGTGCTCGCCCGCGAACATGGCGTCCCGACGCCCGGTGACGTCCGCTGCGCGTGCGAGGTCGAGCAGCAGTTCGAGCGTCTGCCGCTCGACCCGGTGCTTGCTGTAGTCGATGTACAGGTCGCCCGCGGTGACGGTCAGCTCGCTCCCACGCGACGGATCGTCGGCGAAGAAGTCACGGAGGTGGCGATCGGCCACGGCCTCGTGATGCGAGACGAGCTCGGTCCAGGCTTCGGTGCTCGTGATGTCGGCGCTCATGAGCCCTGACCCTAATCGCTGGGCACCCGAGCCGCTGGGACATGCCGACCGGCCTCCGGCCTGCCCGCTGACATGCGATCGCCGTGCGGGAGTGCGTGACGAGTCCCGCCCCACGGGGTAGACAGTCGGTACCACCGGGCGACCCGGCGAGCAGCGACGAGGAGTGCGAGAGACGTGAGCGAAGGAACGAGCAGCGCAGCGACGACCCGGGAGAAGGACCTGATCGCGTCCGTCCCCACGAAGTTGTGGATCGGAGGCAAGCAGGTCGACGCGGAGAACGGCGCCACGTTCCCGGTTCGGGATCCCTCGACGGGGGAGGTGCTCACCGAGGTCTCGGACGCGAGTCCCGCCGACGCCGCACGCGCGCTCGACGAGGCCGTCGCGGTGCAGAAGTCCTGGGCCGCCACCCCGGCGCGACAGCGCGGCGAGATCCTGCGGGCGGTCTTCGAGTCGATCACCGAGCACGCCGACGACATCGCACTGCTCATGACGCTGGAGATGGGCAAGGCCTTCGCCGAGAGTCAGGCCGAGGTGAAGTACGGCGGAGAGTTCTTCCGCTGGTTCTCCGAGGAGGCGGTCCGCATCGCGGGGCGGTACACGCCGGCGCCCGCGGGCAACGGCCGGATTCTGGTGACCAAGCAGCCCGTCGGCCCGGTGCTGGCGATCACGCCGTGGAACTTCCCGCTGGCGATGGGCACCCGCAAGATCGGGCCCGCACTCGCGGCGGGATGCACGATCCTGGTGAAGCCCGCCTCGGAGACTCCGCTGACGATGCTCTACCTGGCGAAGCTCATCTCCGAGGCCGGGCTGCCCGAGGGCGTGCTGTCGGTACTGCCGACGTCGAAGTCCAGCGCTGTCACCGGGCCGCTGATCGACGATCCTCGACTGCGCAAGTTGACCTTCACCGGCTCCACCGAGGTGGGGCGGATGCTCGTGGAGAAGTCGTCGAAGAATCTGCTGCGGACGTCGATGGAGCTGGGCGGCAATGCGCCCTTCGTCGTGTTCGACGACGCGGACATCGACGCCGCCGTCGAGGGGGCGATGCTCGCCAAGATGCGCAACGGCGGCGAGGCCTGCACGGCCGCGAATCGGTTCCACGTGCAGAACTCGGTCAAGGACGAGTTCGTCGCCAAGGTGACCGAGAAGATGCGCGCCATGACTGTCGGGCGGGGCAGTGATCCGGACACGAAGCTCGGACCGCTGATCAACGAGGAGCAGCGTGACACGGTGGCCGAACTCGTCGACGACGCGGCGTCCAAGGGCGCGACCGTCGCACTCGGCGGCACTGCGGAGGACGGGCCGGGCTGGTTCTACCCCGCCACCGTGCTGACCGACGTGCCCGGTGACGCCCGAATTCTGAGCGAGGAGGTCTTCGGACCGGTGCTCGCGGTGCGCGGCTTCGAGACCGAGGAGGACGGCGTCGCTGCGGCGAACGAGACCGAGTTCGGCCTGGCCGCGTACATCTTCACGCGGGATCTGGACCGGGCGCTGCGCGTGGCGGAGGCCGTGGAGACCGGCATGGTGGGTGTCAATCGCGGGGTGATCTCCGACGCGGCCGCACCGTTCGGTGGGATCAAGGCGTCGGGATTCGGTCGCGAGGGCGGAAGCGAGGGGATCGAGGAGTACCTCGAGACCAAGTACATCGCCCTGCAGTGATGCGGTGAGGCACGGGAACCGCCCGTCGTCTGGGCGGTTCCCGGTCGAGCTCTACGAGCGGTGGACTCAGTGTCCGAGGCGGCCGCGGCCCAGGCGGAGCAGGAGCATGGCCAGCGTGTGACCCTCCTGGCCGAGGTCGCTGAAGCGCTGGAGGACCTTCATCTCGCGGCTGTGGACGAGGCGGGGTCCGCCCTGTGCCATCCGCGTCTGACCGATGGTGCGGGAGACCTCGGAGCGGCGCTTCACGGCGGCGAGGATCTCGGCATCGAGGCGGTCGATCTCCTTGCGGAGCTCGTCGATCTCGGCTTCGGACGTCGGCAGGTTCGCGTCGTCGGCGTGATCGTTCGACTCGGACGATGCCGATGCTGCGGTGGTGTGAATCGCTGTGCTCATATCAACTCCTCGTGTCAGAACGTGTGTCGCTCTGCTCTCACGTTCTGTTACGTAGATTCCAAGAATTCTCGAGGACGCCACGAAATACCTGGTCAGGGGGTCGGATGCGGTCGGCACTGTGCCGTCCGCGAGTCCGGGCCCGAGCAAGAGTATGCCCGGCCCGCACTCGGCGTAAAGAAGGCGCCGAACGGTCTCGTTCGGATCCGACGTCCGCGTGCGTGTGTCACGACAGGGATTCGGCGCCCACGGCCCGAGTGATGGTGTCGGTGTCGGTGACCGCCGGTAATCTGGACGGACGATGAACACACAGTCACCCGCACGTGCCACCAGGTCCTCGGACCAGCTCCTCGAGGGCCTCAATCCCCAGCAGCGCGAGGCAGTGATGCACTCGGGGGGACCGTTGCTCATCGTGGCGGGCGCCGGTTCGGGCAAGACCGCGGTGCTGACCCGTCGCATCGCGTATCTCCTGGCGGAGAGAGATGTCACACCCGGTCAGGTCCTCGCGATCACGTTCACCAACAAGGCCGCGGCCGAGATGCGGGAGCGCGTCGTCCAGTTGGTCGGGCCGCGGGCCAACTTCATGTGGGTGAGCACGTTCCACTCGAGCTGCGTGCGGATCCTCCGCAGCCAGGCGGCGCTGCTCCCCGGCCTCAACTCGAACTTCTCCATCTACGACGCGGACGACTCGCGTCGGCTCCTCACGATGATCGGCAAGGATCTGCAGCTCGATCCGAAGAAGTTCTCGTCGCGTCTGCTGGCGACGCAGATCTCCAATCTGAAGAACGAGCTGATCGATCCGGACCAGGCCGTCGCCGACGCGGAGAAGGAGCCGGCCGAGCTGCCGGCCGTCATCGCGAAGGTCTACGGCCACTACCAGCAGCGTCTGCGGGCGGCCAACGCGTTCGACTTCGACGATCTCATCGGCGAGACGGTGGCACTGCTGCAGAGCCATCCGGACGTCGCCGAGTACTACCGGCGCCGCTTCCGCCACGTCCTCGTCGACGAGTACCAGGACACCAACCACGCGCAGTACATGCTGGTGCGCGAGTTGGTGGGTACCGGAACGACGGCGGAGGGCGACGTCGCGGCGGTTCCCCCGAGCGAACTGTGCGTGGTGGGTGACGCGGACCAGTCGATCTACGCGTTCCGCGGCGCGACCATCCGCAACATCGAGGAGTTCGAGCGCGACTATCCGGACGCGCGGACCATCCTGCTCGAGCAGAACTACCGGTCCACCCAGACCATCCTCGCGGCCGCCAACGCCGTCATCGCGCGCAACACCAACCGCCGTGACAAGCGGCTGTGGACGGACACCGGCGACGGCGATCCGATCATCGGCTACGTGGCGGACAACGAGCACGACGAGGCCAAGTTCGTGGCGTCGGAGATCGATCGGCTGGTCGACGGCACCGACTACAGGTACTCCGACGTCGCGGTGTTCTACCGGACCAACAACTCCTCGCGCGCGCTCGAGGAGATCTTCATCCGCCTCGGTCTGCCCTACAAGGTGGTGGGCGGTGTGCGCTTCTACGAGCGCAAGGAGGTACGCGACGTGGTCGCGTACCTCCGCGTGCTGGCCAATCCGGACGACACGGTGAGCATGCGGCGCATCCTCAACACCCCGCGCCGCGGCATCGGCGATCGTGCCGAGGCCTGTGTCGCCGTGCACGCCGAGCGGAAGAACATCAGCTTCAACGCCGCGCTCCTCGATGCCGCGGCCGGCTCCGTGGCGCTGCTCAACACGCGCGCGCAGAACGCCATCGCGTCGTTCATGGAGATGATCGGCGAGCTGCGGGCCACCATGAACGCCACCGATGCCGACGGAAACGACGTCGCGGACATCGGCGACATCGTCGAGGCGGTGCTCGACCGCACGCGGTATCGCGCCGAACTCGAGGCCAGCTCGGATCCCCAGGACGGCGCTCGCCTCGACAACCTCAACGAACTGGTCAGCGTGGCCCGCGAGTTCAGTGCCGACGCACGCAACCTTCAGGGCATCGAGGATCTCGAGGTGGGGGTCGACATCAACGCGGACCTCGACGTCGCGTCCGCAGAACCCGAGGACACCGACGGTGTGGCCGAGCCGGGTTCGCTCGCCGCCTTCCTCGAGCGGGTCTCGCTGGTGGCCGACACCGACCAGATCCCGGACAACGGCGACGGCGTCGTCACGCTCATGACGCTGCACACGGCCAAGGGGCTCGAGTTCCCGGTCGTGTTCGTCACCGGGTGGGAGGACGGCCAGTTCCCGCACATGCGAGCGCTCGGTGATCCTGCGGAGTTGTCCGAGGAGCGTCGACTCGCCTACGTGGGCATCACGCGTGCTCGGCACCGGCTCTACCTCACTCGCGCGATCATGCGCTCGGCGTGGGGGCAGCCCATCAACAACCCCGAATCGCGCTTCCTGCAAGAGGTTCCGCAGCATCTCATCGACTGGAAACGGGAGGATCCCGGCGTCGGCAGCGGGTTCGGTTCCAGTGGTGGCTCGGGGCGCCAGCGCGACTGGACGTCGAATCCCCGTGGTGGATGGTCCGGTGGGTCGTCGCCGTCGGCCACCCCGACACCCAGCTTCGGCAAGGCCCGGTCCAACAACACCCTGACGCTCGCCGTGGGTGATCGCGTGAGCCACGACAAGTACGGTCTCGGGACCGTCGTCGAGTCCGAGGGATCAGGTCAGCGTGCGATGGTGCTGATCGACTTCGGCACGTCCGGTCGCGTGAAGATGATGCTCATCGGCGGAGTGCCGATGACCAAGCTGTGAGAGGGCACGGAAGAAAGGTCCGGCGCCACCGTGCATGACGGTGACGCCGGACCTTCGACGTGTGTGGAGGTGTGGGAACTCAGTCGCGCTCGGGGCCGAGAGCGATACCGCGGGACGCCAACCAGGGGAGCGGGTCGATCTTGTTGTCGCCCGTGAGGTGAACCTCGAAGTGGAGGTGCGGGCCGGTGGACTGGCCGCGGTTGCCCATCTTGGCGATCTCGTCGCCGGCCATGACCGTCTGGCCCACCTGGACCTCGGACGAATCGATGTGGCCGTACACGGTGATGGTGCCGTCGGCGTGCTGCAACCGGACCCACAGTCCGAAGCCGGCCGCGGGGCCCGAGTCGATGACGGTGCCGTCGGCCACGGCGTACACCGGCGTGCCGATGGCGTTGGCGATGTCCACGCCGGCGTGCAGCGTGCCCCACCGCGAGCCGAAGCCGGAGGTGTAGGTGCCGAGCGCGGGCAGTGCGAAGAGGGGACGCCGTGCGGCGGCCTCGCGAGCCTCGCGCTCCTCGCTGAAGCGCTGGCCCTTCGCCAGGAGCTCCGAGAACTGGCCCAGGTCGACCGGTGCGGCGATGTTGAGGATCTGCGGTGCCGCGGACGTGGAGGGGGCCGTGACGGGCGCTCCGGTCGACGTGGCGGTGGGCACCGAGTCGACGTGCGCGGCCGGCTGGTCCGCGACGATGCCGGCGGCGGTGGAGCTGTCGACGATTCCTGCGGACGCGGCAGCTGCCGGGGCCTGGCCGGCGGCCAGCGCGTACTCGGAGGTCTCGGTGCGCTCGGCGGGCTGCGCGTTGTCGATCGCGGCCTGGCCGGCAGCGACGACCGCACCTGCGGCCACGGCGACGACAGCGACGCGTCCCTTGAGGGCGGACGGCGGAGCGGGGATGCGGTGGGCGCCGCTGCGCTTGACGGCGATCTCGTCCGCGATGGCAGCCGAGGTCACCGACGGTGCTGCCCCGGCCGGAGCGGTGACGAGGAAGGACGTCGCCGGTACCGAGCGGCGGCGGCGCGTGGGCGCATCGCCGAGGGGGGCCGGGGTGTACGCGGGCGCGGACGCCACGTAGTCGCTGGACTCGTGCGCACGGTCCCAGGGGGACGATGCTGCATCGGTCGAGAGGGCTTCGAGGGGGCCGGTGTCGGTCAGATGACCGTCCGCCGGCGTGAACACGGTGGTGTCGTGCTCGAACTGCTGGGCCTCGTACTGCTGGGAATCGAACCGACTTTCGTCGGTGGCGTCCGAGACGAAGCGTGAGCGTGTGAACGGAGTTCGGTGGTGCTGCAAGACCTGCCGTCCTCCTGATTCGTGACCTACCCGTGATGTGGAACCTCGTGGACGGTAACGAAATGGTCGCGGCGGGCGCAAGCCAAACGGCTTCTCGGGTCACATATGTGAGGTGGCTCACAAGGTGTCCTGGGTTTACTCGAGGACGAGTCCCGACGCCGATCAGGCACATCGGTGATCTTCCTGTGATCGAGGCGAGCGGCATCACGATCGACGGACACGAGGACCGGATACCGTTCGTCATCGTGACACAGCCGACATCCGCGGGCCGTCGTACCTCAGGTTCCGCGTCCGACCCCGTCCGGCTCGGTGCCCGCGCTCTCGGAGTCGTCGGAGCGCTGGCGGTGGCGGCCGCTCCGTACGTTCCCGTCGTCGGCGGCGCCGACGTGGGCCCCCCGGTGCGGGGCGCGGCCGCCGTCTCGTCGGCGCTCTGGGCAGCGATCGCTCTGCTGCTCCTGGTGCGCGCGATCCGGCCGATCGTCTTCCCCGTGCTCGCGACGCTGGGCGCCGTCGCACTGGGATCGATCGTGGCCGATCTCCAGTTGTTCGTCGGAGCGATCGACGCCGACCGGCTGGAGCTGTTCCGTCCGATCTCGGCCGGCGCGCTGAAGGCGGGCCCGGGAGCCGTGGTGGTGACGCTCGGGCACGCGCTCGTCGTCGTCGCCGGGGCGCTGGCGGCACTCGCGCTGGCGCGGACGGTCGAGTGGGACGACGTCGACGAGGATCCCGTCGCTCGTCGATCGGCATCGGTCGTGGTCGCCGCGGGGGTCGCGGGCGCTCTCGCACTCGCCGCCTCGTTCCTCCTGCCCGCGTACGTGAGCACCGATGCCGTCGTCCTCGCTCCCGCTCCGGTCGCCGGACCCGTCGCGTCGGCTCTCGGCGGTGGACTGTCCGCGGTCGCGGTGCTGGTGGGTGTGGCCTACGCGTTCTCGTCGACCAGCAGGTCCGCGGCGGTCGGCGCACAGACCGGTGTGGTCGCGGCGTCGGCGACCGTCGTCGGCGTCCGCCTGGCTGCCGCGCTGGGGGCGGGCGACCGCATCGACCTCGGCGCGGGCACGGTCGTCGGAGTCGGCGGGCTCGTCGTCCTCGGCGTGGCCACGGTGGCGACGGCGCGCGCGACCTCCGGACCCACGACCTCCGTGCCCCGGCTCGCACGGTCTGCCGCTCCCTCGAACTCGACGCGGCGGCACGTCGTCGCGGGAGCGGTGACGGTCCTGACGGGCATCGCTCTCGGTGTCGGCGCCGTCCTGCCGCTTCTCGACGTCTCGACCGGCTCCGTCCCGACGGTGGTGGGGGATCGGGCGGTGGCCGCGTACGCCGTCGTGACCGTCGTCGGCGGCGTGCTGTTGCTCTTCTCGGAGTTCGCCGCCGCGGTGCGGCCTGCGGTGCCGCTGATCGTCACGGGCCATCTGGCGCTCGCGGCCGCGGTGCTGCAGGCGCTCGTGCTGGGCGTCGGTATCGACGGCGTGTCCGTCGGTGCGGGCGGCTGGCTGCTGGTCGTCGGCACGCTGCTCGGTCTGCTCACGCTCGCGCTCGTCGCCGCGGCGGGCGCCTCGGAGCGGGACGGCGTCGACACCAGCGATCTGGACGGGGCCTCGCGCCCCCTCGCAGCCGCGCTGGCCGTCGCGGCCGGGGTCGCCGCACTGGGGCTGCTCCTGCCGCAGTACGACGTGGTTGGGGAGACCGGCGGCTGGATCGGGGCGCTGCCGTGGGGGTGGGACGTGTGGGGGCGGCTGGTACTCGTGGCCGCCGTCCTGATCGGCGCCGCCGTCGCGGCCCGCGCTCGGGCGTCGCGCGCCGCGGCGCTCCAGATCGGTTCCGCGGTGGCTCTGGCGGGTGTCGCGCTGAGCCCGATCCTCGGCGGCGCGGGCCCCGACGTGACGGCGTCGTCGGGGGCCTTCGTGACCGCTGTCGGCGCTGCGGCATCGGCGCTGGTGGCGGCAGGATTTTTTCGTACTGGTGAGTAGATGTCGGCGCAGGTCGGTGATCTGAACCACAAGTTCGACGGGCTGTCGATCAGGCCTCTCGGTGGAAAGTTACAGTCGCAAGTCGGACCCGCTCCTACCCCTCGAGCGGGCGTCAACGCAGACGAGATGGTGAGCTGATGGATCTCTTCGAATACCAGGCGAAGGAACTCCTTCGCCAAGCACGAGGTTCCGACGTCGGCAGGTCGTGTCACCGACACGGTCGCCGGTGCACGACAGATCGCCGAAGAAATCGGCAAGCCTGTCATGGTCAAGGCCCAGGTGAAGGTCGGCGGCCGCGGCAAGGCCGGCGGCGTGAAGTACTCCAAGGACGTCGCCGAGGCCGAGGCGAACGCGGAAGCGATCCTCGGACTCGACATCAAGGGCCACGTCGTCAAGAAGCTCCTCGTCGCCGAGGCCAGCGACATCGCGGAGGAGTACTACATCTCCTTCCTGCTCGACCGCACGAACCGCACGTACCTCGCGATGTGTTCCGTCGAGGGTGGTGTCGAGATCGAGGTGACCGCCGAGGAGAACCCCGACGCGCTCGCCCGCATCCCCGTTGACGCCGTCAAGGGTGTCGACCTCGCCTTCGCGCGTGAGATCGCTGAAGCCGGCAAGCTCCCCGCCGAGGTGCTCGACGCCGCGGCCAACACGATCCAGAAGCTGTGGGACGTCTTCATCAAGGAAGACGCGCTGCTCGTCGAGGTCAACCCCCTCGTGCGCACGCCGGACGACCAGATCCTCGCCCTCGACGGCAAGGTCACCCTGGACGCCAACGCGGACTTCCGCCAGAAGGGCCACGCCGAGTTCGAGGACGCCGACGCGGCGGACCCACTCGAGGCGAAGGCCAAGGAGAACGACCTCAACTACGTCAAGCTCGACGGACAGGTCGGCATCATCGGAAACGGTGCCGGACTGGTCATGTCGACCCTCGACGTCGTCGCGTACGCCGGTGAGGCGCACGGTGGCGTCAAGCCCGCCAACTTCCTCGACATCGGCGGCGGCGCCTCGGCAGAGGTCATGGCCGCAGGCCTCGACGTCATCCTCGGCGACTCGCAGGTCAAGAGCGTGTTCGTCAACGTCTTCGGCGGAATCACCTCGTGCGACGCGGTTGCCAACGGCATCGTCGGCGCTCTGAAGACGCTGGGCGACACCGCCTCCAAGCCGCTGGTCGTCCGCCTGGACGGCAACAAGGTCGAAGAAGGCCGGAAGATTCTCGCCGATGCTGCGCACCCGTTGGTGACACTGGCCGAGACCATGGACGAAGGCGCCGACAAGGCCGCCGAGCTGGCTGCGAAGTAGAGGGCACCGAAACTATGTCTATTTTCCTGAACAAGAACAACAAGGTCATCGTCCAGGGCATCACCGGCGGCGAGGGCACGAAGCACACCGCCCTGATGCTCAAGGCCGGCACGCAGGTCGTCGGCGGCGTCAACGCTCGCAAGGCCGGGACCACGGTCAAGCACACCGCAGCCGACGGTTCCGACGTCGAGCTGCCCGTGTTCGCCAGCGTTGCCGAGGCCATGGAGAAGACCGGAGCCGACGTGTCCATCGCGTTCGTGCCGCCGGCATTCTCCAAGGACGCCATCGTCGAGGCCATCGACGCGGAGATCCCGCTGCTCGTCGTCATCACCGAGGGAATCCCGGTGCAGGACAGCGCGTACGCGTGGGCCTACAACGTCGAAAAGGGCAAGAAGACCCGCATCATCGGGCCGAACTGCCCCGGCATCATCACCCCCGGCGAGGCACTGGTCGGCATCACGCCCGCCAACATCGCCGGCAAGGGCCCCATCGGCCTCGTCTCGAAGTCGGGCACCCTGACCTACCAGATGATGTTCGAGCTCCGTGACTTCGGCTTCTCCACCGCCATCGGCATCGGCGGCGACCCGGTCATCGGCACCACGCACATCGACGCCATCGAGGCGTTCGAGAACGATCCCGACACCGAGATCATCGTCATGATCGGCGAGATCGGTGGCGACGCCGAGGAGCGTGCAGCCGACTACATCAAGGCGCACGTCACCAAGCCCGTCGTCGGTTACGTCGCCGGCTTCACCGCTCCCGAGGGCAAGACCATGGGCCACGCCGGCGCCATCGTCTCCGGCTCGCTGGGAACGGCTCAGGCCAAGAAGGACGCTCTCGAGGCGGCCGGCGTGAAGGTCGGCAAGACGCCGTCCGAGACCGCTGCCCTCGCGCGCGAGATCCTCGAGAAGAAGTAGTCACTCTTTCTTCTCTCACACGAGGGAGGCCGGTTTCCCGCTCGGGAAGCTTGCCTCCCTCGTGTCGTTCCGGGGGACTACCGTCGAGGTATGAGCATTCCCGCGACTCACTCCGCCATCGTCTCCGTCGAACCCGACTCGCCGTTCGTGCAGATCGAGCGAGAGACTCCGTCGCCCACCGGATTCGACGTTCTCGTACGTGTCGACGCGGTGTCCGTCAATCCGGTGGACACGAAGGTTCGCTCGTCCTTCGATCCGTCCGACGGCCCGAAGGTCCTCGGTTTCGACGCCGTCGGTGAGGTCGTCGCGGTGGGTTCCGACGCCCGAATCTTCGAGCCCGGCGATCGAGTCTTCTATGCGGGATCCATAGCTCGGGACGGCAGCAACGCCCAGTACCAACTCGTCGACGAGCGGATCGTCGGCCATGCGCCGTCGTCACTGTCCGCCGAGGACGCCGCGGCCGTGCCGCTGACCGCCATCACCGCCTGGGAATCGCTGTTCGTCCGGCTCGGACTCGGGAAAGACAGCACCGGCACACTTCTCGTGATGGGGGCCGCCGGCGGTACCGGGTCGATGATCATCCAGCTCGCCCGGGCACTGACCTCGCTCACCGTCGTTGCCGCGGCATCGCGCGGCGAATCCCGCGACTGGGCAACGGAGATGGGCGCCCATCACGTGGTGGATCGGCACTCCCTCGTGGACGAGGTCGGTGCCCTGGCGCCGGACGGCGTCGAGTACGTGTTCTCCCCGTTCTCCGAGGGCAATGTCGACGCCTACGCCGCGGTGATGGCAGTGCACGGTCAGGTCGTGGCGATTGACGATCCGGTCGGCCTGGACCTGATGCCGCTGAAGGCCAAGAGCCAGACCTGGCACTGGGAACTGATGTTCACGGTGCCGTTGTCGTTGCCGGAGAGCACTTCTCAGCACACCATCCTCGACGAGGTCTCGCGACTCATCGACGACGGAACTCTGCGGAGCACCCGCACCACGACTCTGTCACCGTTCGACGTGGACACCCTGCAGGACGCGCACCGGCGGGTGGAAAGTGGCGGCACCATCGGGAAGGTGGTCGTCGTTCGGTAGATCAGTCGATCGGCGAGACCCTGATGAGGTTGCCGTCGGGGTCGCTGACCACAAATGTGCGGCCGAAGACCGCGTCGTACGGCTCGTCGACGACACGGACTCCCTTCGAGACCCAGTTCGCGAAGACCTCGTCGACGGCAGACGCCGACCCGGGGACCATCAGTCCGACCTCGGTCGTGCCTGGAGTGTCCGGGGCCAGGTGCTCGCTGTAGCCGGTCCACAGCGCGAACAAGACGCCGGGGGCTACCTGGAAAGCGACATAGTGGGGACTGATGAAGGTCGGTTCGATCTCGAACAGGTCGCTGTAGAAGCTGGTAGCGGTCTCGCCGTCGCGGACGCCGATCAGGAATAGGTTCGGTGCGGGCACAGGAGCTCCTCGACTCGGTGAATTCTCGGTACCGCCACAGTGGACCGGCCTATCACGACAGAACCTGTCACCTTTTCTGCGAAGATCGGACGCATGAAGGCCGCCCGATTGCTGCACCTCTTGCTGTTGCTGCAGACCCGCCAACGCATCACCACCACGGAGCTGGCCGCGCGTCTGGAAGTATCGCGGCGGACCGTGCTGCGGGACGTCGAGGCGCTCTCGGCAGCAGGAGTGCCTGTGTACGCCGAACGTGGCCGCAGCGGTGGAATCGTCCTGCTCCCCGGTGCGCGGCTCAACGCGTCCCACCTGGAACCACCGGAGTTGGAAGCCCTTTCTCTGGCGGGTCTGGACAGCACGCAACGTGAGCGCATGGGCTTGTCGGCGATGTGGGAGTCGGCAGCACGCAAGATCGCCGCCCGCCAGGCCGCGACATCCACGGGCACGAGCCCATTGCGACTGGCGGACCTCGTGCTGGTGGACAGCACCCCGTGGTTTGCCGATTCAGAAGCAGCGGTCGACGTCGCCGATCTGGCATCGGCCCTGCAGGACCGACGCCGATTGCGAATCCGATACCGGCGGAGCGCCGAGAGTGAGGCCTCGACACGTGTGGTCGACCCGTACGGGATCGTGGCGAAGTCCGGCCGCTGGTACCTCGTCGCCGACCACCGAGGAGATGGACGACTGTTCTCTCTGGACCGACTCGCGGCTTTCGAACAACTCGACGCGCCAGTCTCTCTCCGACCCGGAGAAACCCTCCGCACCACATGGGCCGCGTTGAAGGACCGCACCGAGGGTCGAGGTCATGTGAGCGTGACCTTTCGCCTGCCGGAACACGGCCTCGACTTGGCGCGGCGCATCCTCGGGACACGCATCCACGATGTATCCGATCCGGAGAACGGAACATGCATCGTCGTCGTCGGCTACCCCGACATCGAGTCGGTGCGTCAACTGCTGCAATTCGGCGACCACATCGAGGTCCTCGCCCCAGACGCAGCCCGCACACGCATCAGCCAACTCGCGAAAGTCCTGGCCGAAACACACTCACCCCCATCCAGTTGACCGCCGATCGGGACGCCTCGAGCTCGATCGACGTGTCCGGTCAGTACGACCGGCCGTGTTCTCGGGCACGGAATGTGTTGGTGGAAAGGCGATCTGCGCTCAATGTCCGCGCATGTATCGACGGCCGAAACGGATCGAGGAGCTGGAGCGCGCATCCGACGGCGTGACCCGAAAGTGTGTCGGTGGGGTGGGTTATTGTCTGTTCAGGTCGTCGGGGGGCGGTCTGATCGGGGCATCACCGGGGGGTGAATTCGTGTACGACGCAGAGGTTTCGGTGGATGTGGTGGTGTCGGCGAAGGTCGACGCTCAGGCGTCGTTCGCCCGGACCGTGTCGGCGTCGTGTGCGTACGTGCAGGAGTCGTCGCGTCGGCCGGCGGTGCTCGGTCCGGGTGGGGTGTTCGACGCCGAGGCTGCTGAGATCTGTGCGGTGGCGGAGGTCGCGGGCGGCGTTGTCGGTGTCGACGCGCACGGTGACCGAGTGGCTGTTCCTGATTCGCACCGCCCGTCCGGCGGTGCAGGAAGCGTTCGATGCGGGCCGGTTGGCGTATGCGGCGTTCCGGACGGTGTGCCGGTCGGTGGCCGGGATCCCGAACGCCACCGAAGCGCTGCTGCAGCGGGTGATCGCTGCCGCGTCGAGGTGCACTCCGGGTGCGGTGGCAGCGGCGGTCGACCGGATTGTCGCGGAGTTCGACGCGCAGTGGCACCGGGAAGCGCGTGAACGGGCGACGCGGGAGCGGTCGGCAACGGTGCGGAAGCTCCCGCGCGGTCAGGCCGAGCTGACGATTCGTGGTCCGGCGGAGCAGGTCGCGGCGATGTGGCGGGCGATCGTGTCGGCGGCGCGTGGGGTGTGCGCGACGGATCCGCGGCCGCTGCCGGCACGGTTGTTCGATGCAGCTCACGCGGTGCTCTCCGGCGGAGCTGTCGCGTGCGACTGTGCAGGCCAGGACTGCGAACAGCGGGAGACGGTCGCCCGTACCGAGGCCACTGCGGTGATCGTGCTCGATGCGGCCACGGCGGCGGGGTTGGCGGGGGAACCCGGGCATCTCATGGGTTGGGGTCCGGTTCCTGCGGACGTGGCACGGAGGATCGCCGGGGATGCGACGTGGCAGGCGATGATCACCGCCGCGAAGGTCGCGGAACCGCGGGTGGGGTGCAGCTGCCGATGCCCGGAACACGAGGCCGCGGATGCCGGGCGAGAGGTTCGACGTACTCGGCGGATGCCGGCAGGCTGGACACCGACCACGGGGCGAATGGACAGCGTTCGAGCGCGGGCGGTGCGGGAGGACACCGAGTACCTCCGCGCGCTCCCACCATCGGCGGTGGACCGTGCCGTCGCCGACCCCGACGGACATGGGGGATTCGCCGTACCCCCGGCCGGGGCGTTGACGTACCGGCCGTCGGAAGCGATCGCGTCGCTGGTGACAGCGCTGTATTCGACGTGCGTTCACCCGGGATGTGCTGTGCCCAGCGAGGACTGCGATCTCGACCACGTCGTCCCGTTCGACCACACCGACCCCCGGAGAGGCGGATGGACCGTCACCGGCAACCTCACGCCGCTGTGCCGCCGGCACCACGGCCTGAAGACCCGGCGGCAGTGGCACCACCGCATGCTCCGGGACGGGATCGTCCATGTCCGCGACTCGCACGGCACCGACTACTTCACCGCACCCGGCGAGTGAGCGAACCGTTCGAATCACCCAGAGCGCAACGGTGGTTCCGCATCGACCCGGGCGATGTACTTCCGGGCATGACGATCACCGACACCCGCCCCGCCGGCGCCGCCACCGAACCGCGCTGGACCACCGCTCCCACGACGTCCGCGGAATGGATCGACCGTGCCCACGAGGTGGCCGCGATCCTCGCCGTCGACGCCGTCGCCCGTGATCGCGCCACCGAGGCGCCGCACGAGGAGGTGACGTTGTTGAAGGAGTCCGGTCTGGTCACGATCCTCGGGCCGACCGAGTTCGGTGGTGGCGGGCAGACCTGGGAGACCGCCTACCAGGTGATCCGCGCCGTGGCCGCCGCCGACGGGTCGATCGGACAGCTGCTCGGCTACCACCTGCTGTGGTTCTGGGCGGCACGTCTGGTCGGGACGAAGGAGCAGATCGCTGCCGTCGAACAAGCCGCCACCGAGAACACCTGGTTCTTCGGCGGCGCGGTCAACCCGCGCGACAACGACGTCGAGATCACCGACGAGGGCGACACGATCGTCTACAACGGTGCCAAGACGTTCTCCACGGGCAGTCGTGTCTCCGACGTGACCGTGCTCGAGGGGGTGCTCGCCGGTACCGACACCCACGTCTTCGCCATCGTTCCGTCGAACTCCGAGGGCCTGACGTTCCACGACGACTGGGACAACATCGGTCAGCGTCGCACCGAGAGTGGCAGTGTCACCATCGATCACGTCCGCACCGACTGGAGCTCGGCCGCCGGATTCGCGAACAAGGCGTTCGAGCCGCGGGTCTACAACACCCTCAACGTCCCGATCATCCAGCTGGTGTTCGTCAACTTCTACCTCGGCATCGCACGCGGAGCCCTCGAGACCGCTGCCGACTACACGCGCACCACCACGCGAGCGTGGCTGCACAGCACCGTGGACAACGCGCTCGACGAGCCCTACATCATCGACCTGTACGGAGACCTGACCGCGAAGCTCTGGGCCGCAGAGGCTCTCGCGGACGCCGTGGCCGCGGAGCAGCAGCGGATCCACGAGAACGCCTGGACCGTCACCGAGCACGAGCGCGGCGAGCACGAGGTGCGCGTCGCCGCGGCGAAGGCACGCGCCACGGAGGTCGCCCTGGAGATCACGTCGGGCATCTTCGAGGGGCTCGGCGCCCGCGCCACCGCGTCGAGTCACGGATTCGACCGTTTCTGGCGCAACGTGCGCACGCACACGTTGCACGATCCGGTGGCCTACAAGCGCCGCGAGGTCGGCCGCCACGTGCTCACCGGCGAGTTGCCCCAGCCCACCTGGTACTCCTGAAATCATATGTCGCGCACTATTATCGAACCGAGGACTGCATGAGTACAGAGAAGATCGCCGACGAAGTGAAGTTCGCCTACTGGGTGCCCAACGTCAGTGGTGGCCTCGTCACCAGCGACATCGAGCAACGCACCAGCTGGGAGTTCGAGTACAACAAGAAGCTCGCGCAGACGGCGGAGAACAACGGGTTCGAGTACGCGCTGAGCCAGGTCCGGTACGAGGCCAGCTACGGAGCCGAGTTTCAACACGAGTCCACGAGTTTCAGTCTGGGACTGCTCCTCGCGACCGAGCGCCTCAAGGTCATCGCTGCCGTGCATCCCGGGCTCTGGCAACCGGCCGTGCTCGCGAAACTCGGTGCGACAGCGGACCATCTCTCCAACGGACGCTTCGCCGTCAATGTGGTGAGTGGATGGTTCAAGGACGAATTCACGCATCTCGGTGAGCCCTGGCTCGAACACGACGAGCGTTACCGACGCAGCGCCGAATTCCTGCAGGTGCTGCGGAAGATCTGGACCGAGGACGACGTCGATTTCCGCGGCGACTTCTACCGCATCCACGACTTCACGCTCAAGCCGAAACCGCTCAACACGCCCGCGCGTCCCAATCCCGAACTGTTCCAGGGTGGTAATTCGTCGGCGGCACGGGAGAACGCAGGTCGGTACTCCGACTGGTACTTCTCCAACGGCAAGGACTTCGACGGCATCACCGAGCAGATCGACGACGTGCGGCGCGTCGCACGGGCCCATCAGCGTGAGGTGAAGTTCGGTCTCAACGGCTTCATCATCGCCCGCGACACCGAGAAGGAGGCGAGGGACACCCTCCGCGAGATCATCGAGAAGGCGAACAAGCCGGCAGTCGAGGGGTTCCGCGGTGCCGTGCAGCAGGCCGGCAGTTCGACGTCGGACAAGAAGGGCATGTGGGCCGACTCGAGCTTCGAGGACCTCGTGCAGTACAACGACGGCTTCAAGACCCAGCTGATCGGTACGCCCGAACAGGTGGCGACGCGCATCGTCGACTACCGCGACCGCGGCGTGGACCTCATCCTCGGCGGTTTCCTGCACTTCCAGGAGGAGATCGAGTACTTCGGAGCGAAGATTCTGCCGCTGGTGCGGGAGATCGAGGCCGCGCGGGCGAGTGACCGCGAACCCGTCGGCGTCGCCTGAGCGAGGAGTCACTCACCGCGGGTCCGTAGTGTTGGTGAGCGGCGCGGCCGCCGCAGTCGGCGGCCGACCGACGACCAGCACCGAGGAAGAGGAATCGAGATGACCTTCTCACCAGGGGGACCCGACCACGACCACGGCCGGACGGACCCGCGGACGACCACCTTCGGAGACCCGTCCACGGAGACCGGGCAGGTCGACGACCGTTCAGCGTCGATCGACCGCACTGACGGCGCTGCGACCCCGTCCGTCGACGCGGACGCGGCCGGCGCCGACGACAACACGACCGAGCAGATCGCGGCGCGCACGACGCAGGTCGCCCGTATCGCGTCGTACGTCGTCATCGGCACCGGTGTCCTCGCGTTCCTGCTCGGTCTGTCCGCGCAGTTCGCGCTCGGCGGTGAGTCCTCCAACTTCTTCGAACGCGAGCTGGGCGACCCGACGTCCGTGGCGCTGCTCCTCCTCGCTGCGCTCGTCACGGCCGCGGGCCTCCTCCCGCGGCAGACGACGTCGCGGGGACTGGTCGCGGCGCTGTCCGTCACCGCGTTGCTCACGCTGATCTTCCAGCTGGTGAACCGCGGGGCGGCGTTCACCGCCTTCGGTGAGACCGTCCGCGTCGGTATCGGCATCGGGTCGATCCTGGTGCTGATCCTGGCCATCGTGCAGGTGGCCGCGGCCGTCGGTGCGCTTCTCGTCGACTCGGGAGTCGTGACGGTTCCGGCGCCGCGTCCGAAGCAGCAGCAGTTCGGCCAGCCGGGTGGCCCGGGACAGCAGGGTCCCGGCCAGCAGAACTACGGGCAACAGGCATACGGCCAACAGGCATATGGCCAGCAGGGCGCCTATGGCCAGCAGGGTTACGGGCAGCCACAGAGCTATGGCCAGCCGCAGGGTTACGGGCAGCCGGGTGCCTACGGGCAGCCGCAGGGATACGGGCAGCCGCAGGGTTACGGGCAGCCGCAGGGTTACGGGCAGCCGCAGGGTTACGGGCAGCCGCAGGGATACGGCCAGCAGGGTCAGGCGCAGCCCGGCGCCTACGGTCAGCAAGGGTACGGCCAGCCGCAGGGCTACGGATCGCCCTACAGCGCCCCGACCGAGCGCTACGGGCAGCCGGTCGGCCAGACCGCCGCGGACACCGCCCCCGCGCACGCCGCATCGGCGGAGTCCGCGACACCTCCCACCGGTGAGCAGTCGTCCGCGCAGCAGCCGAGCACGGAGGGGCACGCACCCGAGCAACAGGCACCCGAGCAACAGGCACCCGAGCAGCAGGCGCCCGAGCAGCAGGCACCGGAAGCCACCCGCGCACTCGACTTCGGCGATCGGTCGGACGACCGCCGCTGAACCACGTCGTCGGCGCGCCTAGGTTCTCCACCGCGCCGACGGTGAGAACCTGATCGGTGATGACCTCACTACTCGATCGCGAACCGCACACGCGGGGCCGTTTCGGTCCGAGTCCCGACGAGGCTCGAATGCTGCTCACCGTGGCGTTCCGGCCCGTCGGGCTACTCCTGGCCGTCGTCACGGCCGTGGTGCTGGTGACGCTCGTCTCCGCGAACAGCGACCTGACGGGGACGTTCGGAGCGTTGGCCGCCACGTGGCTGGCCGTGCATCAGGTGCCGCTGGGCATCGCCGGTGCGACGTTGTCGATCCTTCCGCTGCTGCCCACTCTCGTGCTGGTGCACGCGGTGTCGTCGGCGGTCGCGCGGCCACTGACCGACGCCTCCACCCGTCGCGACATCGGATGGGTCGTCGGCGCGGCGATCGCGGGTCCGCTCGCGATGGCGGCGGTGATGCTCGCGATGATTCACGACGCGTCCACCGTCATCGCCCTGAGCACGCCCAACGCACTCGCCACCTTCGGGTGGGTCATCCTCGTGCACGGCATCGGTGCGGCGATCGGCTGCATCCGCGGTACCTGGCCCTCACTCATGCGCACTGTGGTCCTGCCGCCGTGGCTCGCAGCGTCCTTCGCTCCCGCGGCGCGTGCCGGCGCGGTACTGCTCGCCGGTGGCGCCGTCGTCGTCGCCGCCTCTCTCGTGCTGTCCTTCTCCACGCTCGGCACGCTGCTCGAGTCCGGCGGCGGGATAGGCGGAGCGCTGGGTCTGACCGCGATCTCGGTGCTGTATCTGCCCAACATCGTGGTGGCGGCGTCGTCGGTCGTCACCGGGTCGTCCGCCCACGTGGGCGCGGCGATGGTCTCCGTCACCGAGACGACCGGCGGTCAGCTTCCTGCCGTCCCGGTGCTGGCAGTCATGCCCGAATCGTCGGCCCAGGTGTGGTGGCCGGTCATGCTCGTCGTCCCCGCACTCGCCGCCGTGGTGCTCGGGCGTGCGTGTGCTCGTGCGACGACGTCCCTGGTGGACGCGGTGCGCAGTGCCGCCGCCGCCGCGGTCTGCGTGAGCGTGGCGGCCGTCCTGATCGGCGTCGTCGCCGGTGGCTCGGTGGGAACGTTCGGCCATCTCGGTGTCGATGCGCCGCTCCTCGGCGTCACCACCTTCGCGTGGTGCCTCGTGGTGGGCGCGCTCACCGCGGCCGTCACCGCCTGGTCGATGCGGCGCCACGACATCCACGGATGGCACGAGGACAGCGAAGCCGAGGAGAGCGAATCCGACGACTCCGCGGGCACATCGATGCTCGGTGAGCCGGCCGCCCTCCCCGCAGCCCCGGACGCCGCGCCGACGGACACGGACATCGTGGAAGCCGAGACCGAAGCCGAGACCACCGACACCGACACCGACACCGTCGAGACCGAAGACGATGCCGTGGAGGCGGACGTCGTCGACGCCGAGATCGTCGACCTGCCGGACGAGTCGGCCGAGCCCGAGAAGCCCGGCGGCACCGACACCGCTCCCTGACGCGCGTCCTCCCCGAGCGAGGCCGATCGAGGAGGCGAATGGCGGCCGTCTAGGCTTCCTGTCGGCGTGATCCCACGCCGACAAAGCACCTGACCCGCCCGAGCAGCTGAGGAGAAGCACGCTGTCTGCCCCGCGTTCGACACCCGGGCGGGACCTCCCGGCCCGCGTCGTCGTCCTAGCCTCGGGGGTCGGATCACTGCTCGGATCGTTGGTCGAGGCCGCGTCCGCTCCCGAGTTCCCGGCCGAGGTCGTCGCCGTGGTGGTGGATCGGCCGTGCGGCGCCGAGAGCGCAGGGCTGCCGTCCCGGCGAGTGGCCGTGTCGGACCACGGTTCGCGTGCGGAGTGGGATGCCGCCCTCACCGAGGTCGTGGACTCCTGGTCACCGGATCTCGTCGTGAGCGCGGGATTCATGCGGATCCTCGGGCCGGTGTTCCTCGCACGCTTCGGTGGCCGCATCGTCAACACCCACCCCGCACTGCTGCCGTCGTTCCCGGGCGCGCACGCGGTGGCCGATGCCCTCGCCCACGGTGTGAAGGTCAGCGGGTCCACCGTCCACCTGGTGGACGACGGTGTGGACACCGGGCCCATCGTGGCGCAGGAAGCTGTTCCGGTGCTCGACGGCGACACCGAGGAGTCGCTGCACGAGCGCATCAAGATCGTCGAACGACGGCTGCTGATCGACGTGGTCGCCGCCGTCGCCACACGCGGAGTCATCACCGATGGACGAAAGGCCCAGATCCCCAGTGACTAACCCAGAGAACACGCGCGCCGTCTCGCGCGCACTCGTCAGCGTCTACGACAAGACCGGTCTGGACGAGCTGGCCGTGGGCCTTCACGCCGCCGGGGTGGAGATCGTGTCCACCGGATCGACCGCCGGGCGCATCGCCGCCGCGGGCGTGCCGGTGACTCGGGTCGAAGACCTCACCGGCTTCCCCGAGACCCTGGACGGCCGCGTGAAGACGCTGCATCCGCGCGTGCACGCCGGCGTCCTGGCGGACACGCGCAAGCCGGAACACCTCGCGCAGCTCGACGAGTTGGGCGTCGCTCCGTTCGAGCTCGTCATCGTCAACCTCTACCCGTTCACCGAGACGGTGGCGTCCGGTGCGAGTCCGGACGAGTGCGTGGAGCAGATCGACATCGGTGGCCCGTCCATGGTCCGCGCCGCGGCGAAGAACCATCCGTCGGTGGCGGTCGTGGTGGATCCCGCTCGCTACGCCGACGTGCTGACCGCGGTGCAGGGTGGCGGCTTCACGCTCGAGCAGCGAATCGCTCTGGCCGCCACGGCGTTCCAGCACACCGCAGCATACGACGTCGCGGTGGCGTCCTGGATGACCGACGTCCTCGTCGCCGGCGGTTCCGACGAGTCCGAGCACTTCCCGGCATGGATGGGCGCGACCTACGAGCGCGCCTCGGTTCTGCGCTACGGCGAGAATCCGCACCAGGCCGGCGCTCTGTACGTCGACCCGTCCGCTCCCGCCGGCATCGCGCAGGCGGAGCAGGTGCACGGCAAGGAGATGTCGTACAACAACTACACCGACGGTGACGCCGCCTGGCGTGCCGCGTTCGACCACGATCTCCCGTGCGTGGCGATCATCAAGCACGCCAACCCGTGTGGCATCGCGGTGTCGGCGTCCGGCTCCATCGCCGAGGCGCATCGCAAGGCGCACGCCTGCGATCCGGTGAGCGCGTACGGCGGCGTCATCGCGTCCAACCGCGAGATCACCGTCGAGATGGCCGAGCAGGTCGCCGAGATCTTCACCGAGGTCATCATCGCCCCGTCCTACGCCGACGGCGCGCTGGGAGTGCTGCAGCGCAAGAAGAACATCCGCGTCCTCGTGTGCGAGCCGCCGACGGCGGTGCCGGAGATCAAGCAGATCTCGGGCGGCCTGCTGCTGCAGGACCGTGACCGTCTCGACGCCGCGGGCGACGATCCGTCGGGGTGGACCCTGGCCGTGGGCGAGCCCGCCGACGAGGCAGTGCTGGCCGACCTCGAGTTCGCCTGGAAGGCGTGCCGCGCCGTCAAGTCCAACGCCATCCTCATCGCCGCGGACGGTGCGTCCGTGGGAGTGGGCATGGGACAGGTCAATCGGGTCGATTCCGCCGAACTGGCCGTGCGCCGCGCCGGCGACCGCACCACGGGCGCCGTGGCCGCGTCGGACGCCTTCTTCCCGTTCCCCGACGGCTTCCAGATCCTCGCCGCAGCGGGGGTGGCGGCGGTGGTGCAGCCCGGCGGATCGATCCGCGACACCGAGGTCGTGGAGGCAGCGCGCGAGGCGGGCGTGACCATGTACCTGACCGGGTCACGCCACTTCGCGCACTGACCTCTCCCGAACCTCGACCCCCCGAACTTCGACCCCCCGAACCTCGACCCCCCGGGCTCAGCCCTTAGCGAGAACCTTCTCGATGGGCTTCGCGAGCTTCTCCGGCTTGGTGGTCGGCCCGAAACGGTCGACCACCTTGCCGTCGGCGTCGATGAGGAACTTGGTGAAGTTCCACTTGATCCGGCTGCCCAGCACGCCCGACTTCTGGTCGCGCAGCCACTTGTAGAGCGGGTGCGCGCCGTCGCCGTTCACCTCGATCTTCTCGTGCATCGGGAACGTGACGTCGTACCGCAGCGAGCAGAAGTTCTTGATCTCGTCGGCGTCGCCGGGCTCCTGGTGCCCGAACTGATCGCACGGGAAGCCGAGAACCACCAGCCCCTGCGGCCCGTACGTCTTGTTCAGCACCTCGAGGCCCTCGTACTGCGGCGTGAATCCGCACTGCGAGGCGGTGTTGACGATGAGGAGCGGCTTGCCCTTGTAGGCGGCGAGGTCGACGGGCTCGCCGTCGATGGTCGTGGCGGTGAAGTCGTATGCACTGGTCTCGGTCACCGCTCGACGCTACCGGCAGGAGGCCACATCGTGTTTGGTCTGTTCTCGGCGAGGGTAGACGCGGGCCATGACTCAGGACCACCGTGACGGCGACCCGGACGGCGGAATGAAGGAGGGCAGCTCGGAGCGCGAGCCTCGCGACGACGAGCGGACCTTCCGCGCACACGCCGGCGAGGCCATCGCCGATGCCCGGAACTGGCCCGGCTACTTCCTCATCGCACTGGGCCTCGGGGCCATGGGTCTCGGGCTCACTGCCGCAGGAGGCGGTTTCGAGGGGTGGGTGATGATCCTGTTCCCGGCCACCGTGATCCTCTGGGCCGCCGGTCTGACGGTGATCCTGCTCGAACGCAAGCGCGTCAAGAACGCCGAGGGCAAGGACCTGACGGACCCGTCGGGGCACTGATCGAGCTGTGCACGTGCCGAAACGGCTCGACGCTCGTACGTTGGAAGGGTGACCCAGTCTCCCAGTAGTCGAGATCCACACCCGCGCGCGACCACCCTCGGTGAACTCCGCGCGTCGGGACACGTCCAGAAGACAGTCAAGAACGAACTCCGCGACAACCTGCTCGACGCCCTGCGCGAGGGCCGCGACGCATGGCCCGGCATTCTCGGATTCGAGAACACCGTCCTTCCGCAGATCGAACGCGCACTCCTCGCCCAGCACGACGTCGTTCTCCTCGGCGAGCGCGGGCAGGGCAAGACCCGCCTGCTCCGTACCCTCGCCACGCTGCTCGACGAGTGGACGCCCGTCATCGACGGCTCCGAGCTCGGTGAGCATCCCTACGACCCCATCACCCCCGCCTCGATCCGCCGGGCAGCCGAACTCGGCGACGATCTGCCGGTGTCCTGGCGCCATCGCTCCGAGCGGTACTCGGAGAAGTTGGCGACCCCGGACACATCGGTGGCCGACCTCGTCGGCGACGTCGACCCCGTGAAGGTCGCCGAGGGCCGCAGCCTGGGCGATCCGGAGACAATCCACTTCGGCCTCGTGCCGCGTACCCACCGAGGAATCGTGGCGATCAACGAGCTGCCCGACCTCGCCGAGCGCATCCAGGTGTCGTTGCTCAACGTGATGGAGGAGCGCGACATCCAGATCCGTGGCTACACGGTGCGGTTGCCCCTCGACGTGCTCCTCGTCGCGAGTGCGAACCCGGAGGACTACACCAACCGCGGTCGGATCATCACTCCGCTGAAGGACCGGTTCGGCGCCGAGATCCGCACCCACTATCCGATCCTGCTGACCGACGAGATCGCGGTCATCGAGCAGGAGGCCGACCTCACCGCGGTCGTGCCGCCGCACGTGCTCGAGGTGCTGGCGCGGTTCACCCGGCTGCTGCGTGAATCGCCGTCGGTCGACCAGCGTTCCGGCGTCTCGGCTCGGTTCGCCGTCGCCGCCGCCGAGACCGTCGGCGCGGCCGCCGTGCACCGTGCCGCCGTGCTGGGCGAGTCCGATCCGGTGGCCCGTCCCGTCGACACCCAGACGATCGTCGACGTCCTGCGGGGCAAGGTGGAGTTCGAGTCGGGCGAGGAGGGACGGGAGATCGAGGTCCTGAACCACCTGTTGCGGCGGGCCACAGCCGACACCGCACGGGACTCGCTCGGCGGTATCGACCTTAGCCCTCTCGTCACGGCCGTCGAGCAGGGTGAGCCCGTGATCACCGGTGATCGAGTCACCGCGAAGGTGCTGCTGAACGAGTTGCCGGATCTTCCTGTCATCGACGAGATCGCCGAGCGTCTGGGCGCGACCTCCGACGGTGAGCGCGCCGCGGCCGTCGAGCTCGCGCTCGAAGGTCTCTACCTCGCACGTCGCATCGGCAAGGACACCGGCGACGACGGGCAGACGGTGTACAGCTGATGGCGGGCCACAACTCCCGGTACGGGCCGTACGTCGACGGTCCGGATCCGCTGGCACCACCCGTCGATCTGCGGGAGGCGCTCGACGCGATCGGTCAGGACGTTCTCGAAGGTGCGTCGCCGCGCCGCGCGATGCAGGAGATGTTGCGTCGCGGGACGAAGAACATGCGCGGCCTGGACGATCTCGCCGCGCGGGCGAACCGTCGTCGGCGGGAACTGCTGAAGAACAAGAATCTCGACGGCACCCTGCAGGAGGTGCGCGAGCTGTTGGACGAGGCGGTCCTCGAGGAGCGCAAGACCCTGGCCCGTGCTCTGGACGACGACGCCCGCTTCCAGGAGATGCAGATCGCCGAACTGCCTCCGTCGACGGCGCAGGCAGTGCAGGAGCTCGCCGACTACGACTGGCGCAGCAGCGAGGCGCGGGAGAACTACGAGAAGATCAAGGATCTGCTCGGCCGCGAGGTGCTCGATCAACGCTTCAAGGGCATGAAGCAGGCACTCGAGGGGGCCACCGAGGAGGACCGTGCTCGGGTCGCCGAGATGCTGTCCGATCTCAACGACATGCTCGACGCCCATGCGCGCGGGGAGAACACCGACGAGCAGTTCGAGAAGTTCATGCGCGATCACGGTGAGTTCTTCCCCGAGAATCCCGAGACCATCGACGACCTGATCGATGCTCTCGCGGAGCGGTCCGCGGCAGCGCAGAGGCTGCGGAACTCGCTCTCCCGCGGAGCAGCGTGCCGAGCTGGACGCGTTGGCGCAGCAGGCCTTCGGCAGCCAGGACCTGATGGACCAGCTGTCGCGACTCGACGCGAATCTGCAGTCGGCCCGGCCGGGGGAGGACTGGGACTCCGCCCAGAAGTTCCGCGGTCAGGAGGGCATGGGACTCGGCGACGGGACCGGTGTGCTGCAGGACATCGCCGAACTCGAGGAGCTGGGGGACCAGCTCTCGCAGCAGTACAACGGTGCGGCGCTCGACGACATCGACGCCGATGCGTTGCTGCGCCAACTGGGTCCGGAGGCGGCCGCGGACGCGCGGACGTTGGCGGACCTGGAGAAGGCGTTGCAGCAGGAGGGTTTCCTCGACAAGGGGGCCGACGGACAGTGGCGCCTGTCCCCGAAGGCCATGCGGCAGTTGGGACAATCGGCTCTGAAGGACGTCGCGGGCGGCATGGCATCGCGCCGCGGTGAGCGTGACACCCGCCGAGCGGGCGCGATGGGCGAGCCCACCGGTGCGTCGCGCGCCTGGGAGTTCGGCGACACCGAGCCGTGGGACGTCGTCCGGACGGTGACCAACGCCGTCCTGCGCACCGCGACGGAACCTCGCGGAGACGGCGAGACCGGAGTGCGTCTGGCCGTCACCGACGTCGAGATCAGCGAGACCGAGCAACGGTCACAGGCCGTGGTGGCCCTGCTGGTGGACACGTCGTTCTCCATGGTGATGGAGGGTCGCTGGGTTCCGATGAAGCGGACGGCGCTGGCGTTGAATCACCTCGTCAGCACGCGGTTCCGCGGCGACGATCTGACGATGATCGGTTTCGGACGACACGCGCAGACGCTCACACCGTCGGAACTGGCGGGGCTCGACGGCGCGTGGGACCAGGGCACCAACCTGCACCACGCGCTGATGCTGGCCACGGCGCACCTGCGGCGCAATCCCAACGCCCACCCCGTGGTGCTCATCGTCACGGACGGCGAGCCGACCGCCCATCTCGAACCGGACGGCCACGCCTTCTTCGATTATCCGCCGCATCCGCGGACCCTCGGGTTGACGGTCAGGGAGCTCGACACCCTGGCGAAGATCGGTGCGCAGGTGACGATCTTCCGGCTGGGAGACGACCCCGGACTGGCCCGCGTCGTGGACCGGATGGCCCAGCGCGTGGGCGGGCGGGTCGTCGCACCCGATCTGGACGGACTCGGTGCCGCGGTGGTGAGCGACTATCTGAGCGCCCGCAGGAAGCGCTGAGCCGGCTCAGGTCCCGTTGAGCACCGTGCGGGTGCCCACCGGGGCCGCGAGCTGCAGCTCCATGGTCCCGTACACGGCGATCATGATGCAGGACTTGTCCTTCGCGGATTCGAGGGTGCCGGTCCGGACGGTGACCACCACCGTCTCCTCGGTCTCCTCCACGGTCGCGTCGGCGCCGTAGCACTCGGGAGTGCCGGTGACGAAGTGCACCGCGATCCGGTTGCCCGGCAGCGCGGTCCACGCCTCGAACGGCGTGGACTGCGCCATCACCAGCGACGCGCCGGGTGTGAACTCGGTGCCCACCTGGTCCGCGGCCACCTCGTGGGGAACCGGCGGTGAGCCGGGGACGGGCACGAGGTCGGTGGGGGACGCCGCGCCGGTCTCGAGGTCGCCGGCGTCGCCGGGGTCGGAGGAGCCGCATCCGCCGAGTGCGACACACAACAGCAGCCCCAGGGCGAACGACCTCATGACCTCCACGGTAGCGCGGCCGCGCGCGGGCCCGGCCGAGCTCGCTCCCACGGTCACGCGAGCAGCGCGGCGACGAGGGCGATGACGGGAACGGACACCAGCGTCGTGACGAACGCGGTGTCGCGTGCCAGCACGGTTCCGCGGCCGTAGCGGGTGGCGTAGATGAACACGTTCTGCGCGGTGGGAAGCGCTGCGATGACCACCACGGCGAAGAGGTCGTGGCCGTCGATGCGCCACACCCACCGCGCCAGGACGTAGGTGAGGACGGGCAGCACGGCCATCTTGAGAAAGGTCGCCAGCGCGACGTCGCGGCGCGGTCCGGCTCCCCGCTCGAGCACGCGTACGCCCTGCAACGACATGCCGAAGGCGAGAAGGGCGCCGGGAACGCTGGCGCCGCCGAGCAGTGCGAACGGCTGCATCACGGGGTCCGGCAGGCTCAGACCCGTCACGGCGAGCGCCAGTCCGGCGAGGCCGGCGAGGACGATCGGGTTGGTGAACGGGGCTGCCACGACACCGACCAGCGAGGTGCCGCGCGACGACGTCGAGACGTCCAGGATCGTCAGGGCCAGCGGCGAGTAGATCATGATCTGGAAGAGCAGCAGCGGCGCGACGAACGAGGCGTCGCCCAGGACGTACACGGCGATGGGGATGCCGAGGTTGGCCGCGTTGACGTAGGACGCGGCGAGTGCCCCGATGGTGGCCTCGGGGACCGTGCGCTTCGTGATCGTCAGGGCGATCACCAGATACAGAGCTCCGACCAGCAGAGCCCCCACGGCCGTGATGGCGAGTGTGGGGGAGAAGATCACCGACAGGTCGGCGCGGGCGAGGGTGTCGAACAGCAGCGCCGGAGTGGCGACGAAGAACACCATCCGCCCCAGAACGAGTCCGCCGGACTCACCGAGTACGCCCGTACGGGCGACGACGTAGCCGATGAAGACGACCACGAAGATGACGGTGAATCCGGCGAGAACTCCTGACACGGGGGGCCTGTCAGCCCCTACCGGTCGACACTCAGCGGGTGGTGAACGGAAGGAGCGCCATCTCGCGTGCGTTGCGCACGGCGGTGGCGACCTGACGCTGCTGCTGGGGGGTCAGCCCGGTGACACGGCGGCTACGGATCTTGCCGCGATCGGAGATGAACTGACGCAGCAGGTTCACGTCCTTGTAGTCGACCTCGGTGATGCCCGCCGCGATGAGCGGGTTCTTCTTGGGCTTGCGATCCTTCTCGACCCGATCCTTCTTGGACGGGCCCCTCTTCACTGCCATGAGTTCTCCATCTCACCAACTGCTCTTGTGGACGCCGGGAAGTTCCCCGCGATGTGCTCTCTCTCGAACGCCGATGCGGGAGAGTCCGAATTTCCGGAGGTACCCGCGCGGGCGACCGTCCGCAGCGTCTCGATTGCGCAATCTTACCGGACTCGCATCGCGCGGTAGACGCTGGAGAGCCCGCTGCGCCGCGAACCGGTCCTCGTCGCTCGTCGAGGGCCTCCGGATCAGCTCTTTCAGCTCGTGGCGACGTGCCGCGTGGCGGGCGACGATCTCGGCCCGCTGGGTGTTGCGGGCGATCTTCGACTTCTTGGCCATCAGCGTTCCTCCCGGAAATCGACGTGTCGACGCACGACGGGGTCGTACTTGCGCAGGACCAGTCGGTCGGGATCGTTGCGCCGGTTCTTCCGGGTGACGTACGTGTGGCCGGTGCCGGCGGTCGACGTCAGTTTCACGATCGGCCGGACGTCGGTGCTCTTGCTCGCCATGTCAGAACTTCTTTCCGGCCGCGACGAGCCGCGTGACGACGGAGTCGATGCCGTCGCGGTCGATGGTCTTGATCCCCTTCGCCGAGACCGTCAGCCGCACTCGTCGGCCGAGGCTCGGTACGAAGTAGGTCTTGTGCTGCACGTTGGGGTTCCACCTCCGACTCGTGCGGTGGTGGGAGTGCGAGACGGACTTCCCGAAGCTCGGGACCCGTCCTGTGACGTCGCAGTGCGCGGACATCGCGAACCCTTCCTCTCTGTCGACTGGTGACCGGTGACTTTATCGACAACAGTTGTCGACAAGCGCTGTATCGGAACTGTACGCTCGGACGCCGGTAACTGACAATCGTTGTCGACAAATCGAAGAACCGAAAGGACGTGCAGTGCCGATGGAGAACCTCGAGGCGCCCGACAGGAGAACGCCCCTGGTCGTGGTGTGCGGGCCGGAGGATCTCGGCGCCGCGGTGAGCGCGACGTTCCAGGAGCCGGGCACGATCGTCCTGCACCACGACCTCTCCGACGCCACCGTCGGTGTCGTGCGGCGGCGGACGGTCCGGGTGGACGACGACGCCACGCCGACCACCCGGGTCGTCGACCTGGCGGGTCTCGGGTGCTGCGTCTCCTGCCTGCTGCGGGAGGATCTGCTCCCCCTGCTGCGATCGGTCTCCGCGGACTCGTCCGTGCGACGCATCGTCGTCCGGGTCGATCCCTCGCTGGAGGTCGAGGCGATCTGCTGGGCGATCGAGAACACCGTCGTCACCGGCATGGTCGGCCGGGTGGACGCCACGGCGTCGCGAGACGTGCGCATCGAGGCGGTCGTCGGCTGCGTCGACGGCGCGACCTGGTTGTCCGACGCCACCGGCGACGAGCTCGTCGGCGAACGGGCGTTCCCGCCCGGGCCCGACGGCGGTCAGGTCGTGGATCTTCTCGACGACCGCACCGTCGCGCAGGTCGCCGTCGGCACCGTTCGAGGGTCCGATCTGCTGGTCGTCGCGGACACCGGAGTCGATCGGTGGGACGCCGCGCGCCTAGACGCGGTACTGGCGCGGCTCGCACCACGCGCGCCGCGGGTCTGGATCCTGCCGGGCGAACGTCCGCGAGACCTGCTGGCCCGCGTTCCGGCGACGGCGCGGCGAGGACTCGTCGACGACGCCCACGCGCCACTGCTCGACGGGCAGCCGCCGCTGTCGGCGGAGTGCGGCGTCACCCTGGTCGAGTTCACGGACCGACGGCCGTTCCACCCGGGCCGGCTGCACGACGCGATCGATGTTCTCCTCGACGGTGTCGTCGCCACCCGCGGTCGGCTGTGGGTGGCCACGCAACCCGACGCCGTGCTGTGGCTCGAGTCCGCCGGCGGTGGGCTCCGGGTTGCCTCCGCGGGCTCGTGGCTCGCGGCCATGGCACCGGACGACTACGAGGAGGCGCCCACCGCCCGCCGCGCTCTCGCCGCACTCGCATGGGACGAGGAGTACGGGGACCGCGCGCAGTCGCTGGTGGTGCTGGTGCACGAGGCAGATCCCGAGCACGTGTACGCGGCGCTGTCCGACGCGCTGCTCACGCCGGACGAGCTCGAGACTCCCGAGCTCTGGGCCGAGTGGGCCGACCCTTTCGGGCAGTACCACGAAGATCCCTGCGAGACAGACAGTTCCGCCGTCGGGGCGGACGACGACAGACGGGCTGCACAGTGAAGAAGAACGTACATCCGGACTACCATCCGGTCGTATTCCAGGACTCCGGGACGGGATCGATGTTCCTGACGAGGTCGACCGTCACCAGCGATCGCACCGTCGAGTACTCGGACGGTCGCACATATCCGCTGGTGGTCGTCGACGTCACCAACGAGTCGCACCCGTTCTGGACCGGCGCGGCGCGGGTGATGGACACGCAGGGACGCGTCGAGAAGTTCGAGCGTCGCTACGGCACCCGCACGAGAAAGGCCTGACCCGTGGCTGTTCCCAAGAGGAAGATGTCCCGCTCGAACACGCGCAGTCGACGCTCGCAGTGGAAGGCGACGCCGCCGGATCTGGTGTCCGTCACCGTCGGCGGCGTGACGCACCGGGTGCCGCGTCGGCTGGTGAAGGCGGTGCAGACGGGACTGTTGGACCCGTCACGACTGACCTGAGGGGCTAGCATCGCCGCATGAACGTCGACGTCACCCTGCTTCCCGGCATCGGGGTACGCAAGGATTTCGCGCTGTCCACGGGGCGACGCATCGGGGTCATCACGCGCAAGGACGGCACGAACGAGCTGATCGTGTCGAAGAAGGAGGACCCGGACTCGACGCAGGCGTCGATCACGCTGACGAACGAGGAGGCGGCGGCGCTCGGCAACCTGCTGGGCACGCCGCAACTCGTCGCGCAGCTGGGGGAGGAGCACCGCGACCTCCCCGGTATCCGGACCCGGCAGTTGCCGATCCACGAGGGATCCCGCTTCGACGGCCGACTTCTCGGCGACACCGCCATGCGGACCAAGACCGGTGTGTCCATCGTGGCGGTCATGCGGGCGGGGCAGGTCCAGCCGTCGCCGCCGCCGAACTTCACCCTCGTCTCGGGCGACCTGCTCGTCGTCGTCGGAACGAGCGACGGTCTCGATCACGCAGCGAAGATCCTCGGTAGCTGACGGGTGGGAGAGACTGCGCTCGGACTGACCGAGCTGGGCGCTGTCTTCTTCGCGCTGGGGTTGCTCGCCAGGCTCGCTTCGCGGATCGGCATGTCCCCCATCCCGTTCTATCTGCTCGCCGGGTTGTTCTTCGGCAACGGCGGCATCGTCGAGCTCGACGGCATCGACGACTTCACCCATCTCGCGAGCGAGATCGGCGTGGTGCTGCTGCTCCTGCTCCTCGGACTCGAGTACACCGCGAACGAACTGGTCACCGGGCTGCAACGGTCGTGGACCGCGGGCCTGGTCGACCTGGTGCTGAACTTCGTGCCCGGTGCGGTGACAGCGCTGATTCTCGGCTGGGGACCGATCGGCGCCCTGGTGCTCGGCGGTGTCACCTACATCTCGTCGTCCGGCATCGTCGCCAAGGTGCTCGGTGACCTGGGCCGACTGGGCAACCGCGAGACGCCCGTCGTGCTGTCCATCCTGGTGTTCGAGGACCTCATGATGGCGCTCTATCTGCCGATCCTCACCGCGGTGCTCGGCGGCGTCAGCATTCTCGGCGGCGCCGAGGCCGTGGGGATCTCCCTGTTGGTCGTCGCCGTCGTGCTGGTCGTCGCACTGCGGTACGGGTGGGTGGTGTCGAAGGTGGTCGCCAGCCGGGACCGAGAGGTGGTGCTGCTGAAAGTCTTCGGGCTCGCCCTCCTGGTGGCCGGAATCGCGTCGGCGATGCAGGTGTCCGCGGCCGTGGGGGCGTTCCTGCTCGGGATCGCCATCTCGGGATCCACCGCCCAGGCCGCCACCCGGGTGCTCGAGCCCTTGCGTGACCTGTTCGCGGCCATCTTCTTCGTCGTGTTCGGGTTCAACACCGACCCGCGCTCGATCCCGCCCGTCCTCGGGTACGCGGTGCTGCTCGCGGTCATCACTGCGGTGACCAAGGTGGCCACCGGCGCGTGGGCCGCGAAGCAGATCGGCGTGGGACAGCTGGGCCGGATGCGTGCCGGGGCAGCACTGATCGCGCGCGGCGAGTTCTCCATCGTCATCGCGGGTCTGGCCGTCGCGGCCGGCGCCGTGGAGAGCGAGCTGGCCGCACTCGCCACGGCCTACGTGCTGATCATGGCCGTCGCCGGACCCATCGCAGCCAGGGTCGTCGAGCCCGTGACGCTGCGCGTGCTGGCGGCGCGGGGTCCGACGTCATGAGACCGGCCTGTTGCAGCGATGCCTTCTTCGCCGCGAGCGCTGCCCGAGCCGCTGACCGGTCCCGGGTCCACTGCGCGACCACCTCGTCGGCGTCGACGCGGCCGATGGGTACCTGAGGTCCCACGGGCGCCCGCAGCCAGTCCATGATGCGCGCGTTCAGATCCTTGACGATCGCACGGACCGCGTCCTCGGACCGTACGTCCCGCAGCGCCTCCGGGAGACGCTCGACCTCCTTGCGCAGGCGGAGCGGCGTCGGCAGAAGAGCATCGCCCGAGAGGTTCTCGCGCTTCAGATACCCCCGCACCCAGGACAACTCGTCGGTGCTCGACGGCGGGATCGGCTTGCCGAGGCCCGGCAGGTTCTCGAAGGCGCCGTTCTCCTGAGCGGACGCGATCTGCCGGTCCACCCACGTCTGGACACTGATGTCCGACGGCTTGCGTTCCGTCATGCGACGAGACCTCCTGCGCTGCTGTGCCTATCCGACGGGGTCGGACCCGAGCTCCTCCACGAAGTCGCGGACCAGTTGCTCCGCGATCACCCGAGCCTTGACGTTGGCGGCCTGACTCATCGTCGCGATGTGGTCGAAGGCCGCCTCCGGCGACATCCGCTGCGTGACCATCAGCAGGCCCACTGCCTGACTCAGGACACTGCGGCTGTCGAGCGCCGTGCGCAGCGAGGACACCTCGCGTTGCGCGCTGCCGAGCAGCTGCTCCCGCAACCGGGCGAGCTCCAGGTGCACCCGGACACGTGCGACGAGCTCCGCCGGCTGGAACGGCTTGGTCACGTAGTCGTCCGCACCGAGGCGGAGGCCTTCGACGACCGACTCGGATCCCGCACGTGCACTGAGCAACACGATCGGGACGCGCACCAACCGGCCGTCGGACCTCGCCTCGTCGACGAGCGAGAGACCGGAGCGTCCCGGCAGCATGATGTCGCTGACGATGACGTCCGGCGGGTGGGCGCGGGCGTGCGCCATCGCGGAGTCGACATCGGCGAACATGGTCACGTGCCAGTTCTGTTCGCGGAGCAGTCCGACGAGGTAGTCGCGCATGTCGGCGTTGTCCTCGACGAGCACCACCTGGCGCTGATCGGGTGTCGGATCGGTCCGGACGCCGTCCAGCGGTCGCCAGGTGTCGGCTTCACCGATGTACCCGGCGCCCAACGCTTCCGCGACCTCCTGTGTGGTGGCGTCGGAGGCGGGCGGCGCGGACGCCACCGTGCGGGGAAGCGTCACGGTGAACGTGGATCCCGTGCCGTCCGGACCGTCGCTCACGTCGATGGTGCCGTGCAGGGCGGCCACGAGGTCGCGCACCAGGGAGAGTCCGACGCCGGACCCCTCGCGGCTGCGACCGGCGGCGGCCGCGACCTGATAGAACCGGTCGAAGATCTTCGCTCGGTCGGCCTCGGGGACACCCGGTCCCGTGTCCGTGACCGTCAACGTCACCGTGTCCGCGTCGTCTCGCAGGCTCACGGTCACCGATCCCGCCGTCGTGAACTTGACCGCGTTGGACACCAGGTTCATCACCACGTGAGTCCACATCGTGCGGTCCATCTCGGCGAAGCGGTGGGTGATGCCGTCGAGTGCGAGGTGCAGTTCCACGCCGGCCCGCGCCGTCGCGTCGCGGAACATCGAGGCGCAGTCCGTGGTGAGCGAGACGATGTCGGTCGGTTCGAGAGACACGACGAATCCGTCGGCATCGCCGCGGGCGACGTCGAGCAGGGTGTCCACCAGTCGCTGCAGTCGCAGTGCCGCGCGCCGCGCGGTCTGCAGCGATCGCACCCGGTGCGGCGGCAGTGGGTTCTCCTGGTCGTCCACCACGTCGCCCAACGGACCCAGGAGCAGTGTCAGCGGGGTGCGGAACTCGTGGCTGACGTTCTCGAAGAACCGGGTCTTGGCAGCATCCAGCTCTTCCAGGTCGCGAGCCCGGCGGCGTTCTGCCGCATACGAGTACGCATCCGTCAGCGCCGTCGAGATGCGTCCGGCCACCAGATCGAGGAACACGCGGTACGGCTCGTCGAAGCGCCGCAACGCGCTGATGCCGGCCACGAGAACGCCGACGGGTCGGCCCGACGACGCGTGCAGGGGGAGCACGACGGCGGTCGTGCCCACGATCTCGCCGACACCGCTCGTGCTGACGCGATCGATCACGCCGCGATCGACGGTCGTGGCGGTGTGCGGCCGACCGGGGAGCGTCGTGGACGTCGAGGCGACGGGACGGATCTCGCCGAGTTCCGCGTCGTGGGTGGTGCGGAGGTGGATGGACGCGAACGGCACGTCGGCCTCGTTGCCGGCGAGCAGGTCCAGTGACGCCCGGCAGACGTCGTCGATGTCGCGGGGGGCCACGGAGATCGAGCCCAGCTCGTGCAGCACCGACATGCGGCGCTCCGCCAGCACCTGCTGGGTCACGTCGGTGGTGGCGACGAAGACCCCGTTCACCGTGTCGCCGGAACCGAGGATCGGGCTGTAGGAGAACGTGAAGAACGTCTCCTCGAGGTAGCCGAAACGGTCCAGCAGGACGCGCTGACGGGTGCGATGGACGGCGGTGCCGCGCAGGGCGTCGTGCGCCAACGGGCCGAGCTGCTCCCAGCCGACGCGCCAGCAGTCCGCGGCGCGCTGGCCCACGGCCTCGGGAAACAGGTCGCCTGCCATCGGGGTGTAGGCGTGGTTGAAGAGCTGGACCAGATCCTCGCCCCACCACACGAGCTGTCCCACCTCGGACGGGAACAGCGTGCGGATGGCGGTCACCAGTGCGTCCGGCCAGTTCTCGACCGGTCCGAGTGACGTCGTCGACCAGTCGAACTCGCGATGGGCGGTCGAGGTGGCGTCCGTGCCGGGGAACAGCTCGTCGCGGGTCGTCACGCGACCACGTGCATCATGCGAGCACACCCGTCATGCGCTGTGTGCTGTCGTCGTCCCCGGCATTCCTGATGAACCTTCCTCGCGCGTCTCCGTACAGTGTAAAGGTGCGCGCGGGGTGGTGACGACCGCGAGCGGATCAGGCCAGCGCACTCCCGGCGAGCCACTCGGACCACGGGACGCTCCAGTCACCGTTCTGCCACTGCTGCAGCGGTGCACCGCCGGTGTCGCGCACCTCGACGACGTCGCCGGGCACCGAGAAGTCGTAGAACCAGGACGCGTTGGCCCGGCTCAGGTTGAGGCAGCCGTGCGAGACGTTGGTGTTGCCCTGCGCCCACACGGTGTCCTCGAGTTCGTGCAGGTAGATGCCGTCGTTGCTGATGCGCGTCGCGTAGTTGATCGACTCCTTGTACCCGAGGCGCGAGTTCACCGGCAGCCCGTACGTCGAGGAGTCCATGATCACCGGGTTCGCCTTGTCCAGCACGGTGTAGACGCCGGGCTGAGTCCAGAACGTCAACGTCTGGCCACCGACGGTCTCGCTGCCGCCCATGCCCATCGACGTGGGCATGGTGCGCACGAGCGTGCCGTTCTCGTACACCTCTACCTGCTTGGTGTCGTCGTCGGCGACGGAGACGTGCGAGTCGCCGATGGTGAACGACGTGGTGACGTCCTCCTGTCCGAAGAGGCCCTCACCGACCTCGACGCCGTACACCTTCGCGGAGATGGTCACCGCGGTTCCGGGCGTGTAGTAGTTCTCCGGCCGCCAGTGGACGTTCTGGTCGTCGGCCCAGTACCAGGATCCGGTCACGGCGGGCGTGGTCTGGACGGACAGCGTGCGCTCGGCGGCGGCGCGGTCACCGATGGGCTCGTCGAAGTGCACCACCGCGACGATGCCGACGCCGAAGGTGCCCCCGTCCGTGAGCAGGTTGCCGCCCGATGTCACGAAGGACGGCAGCGTGTAGTTGTCCGGCTCCACGGTCGTGAACGTGCTCGTCTGCTCGTGCGCGGCGCCGTCGGTCGCCTCGGTGTCGATCTCCAGTGAGTACTGCTTCCCGTAGCCGAGCGTGGTGGCCGGCTTCCAGGTGGATCCGTCGGGTGTCACGACCCCGTCGACGACGACACCGTCCGCGTTCGTCATCCGCACCGCGGTGATGGTGCCGTTCGACGCCGTCACGCTCACCGGCGCGAGCGGGTTGACGTCGGCCGCGCCGTCCGGCGGGTCGAGGGCGAGGGTCGGCGCGGGTGCGGCCTGCGTCGTCTCCGGCGCGCCGCCGGAATCACCTCCCGAGCCGCCGTCACTCGATCCGATGGTGCAGGCCGAGGCCAGCAGCATCACGAACGCGAGGCACGCCAGGAGAACGGTGCGGAGAAGGGCAGGACGGGACGACATGCAGGTGCTCCGTAAGGTGCGGAATCGGGCAGCGCGACGACACGGCGCTGACCACCACGGTAGCGCGTGCGCGGCGCTCACCCCCGCCGAGCGGGAGTGCGGGTTCGATGGAAGCATCGCGGGCATGACCACGACTCGCCGCCGATCCTCCGTCCCGGACGCGTTGCCGCCCCAGGTGGTCGTCCTCTTCGGTGCCACCGGAGACCTGGCCAAACGCAAGCTGCTCTCGGGGATGATGCACCTCGTCCTGTCCGAACTGGCGCCGCGGATGCGCGTCGTCGGTACGTCGTTGCAGGAGATGACGTCGGACGAGTTCCGGGCGATGGCGAAGGAGGCGATCGAGCAGTTCTCCACGCGCACACCGACGGAGGACGAGTGGGATCGCTTCGCGACTCGCCTGACCTACGTGCCCCAGACCGCCGGCCCGCAGGCGTTGTCGGACGCGGTGGCAGCGGCGGAGAAGGAACTCGGGGACGGCGTGCAGCGGCTGCACTATCTGTCGGTACCGCCGTCCGCGGCGCTCGCCGTCATCGACATGCTCTCCGAGGCGACGCTCGTCGAGCGGGCCCGCATCATCATGGAGAAGCCGTTCGGCACCGATCTCGCCAGCGCCGTCGCGCTCAACGCGGCTGTGCACGAGACCTTCGCCGAGGAGCAGATCTTTCGCATCGACCACTTCCTCGGCAAGGAGCCGGCGCAGAACATCCTCGCGTTCCGCTTCGCCAACGGTCTCTTCGAGCCGATCTGGAACCGCACGTTCATCCAACACGTGCAGATCGACGTGCCCGAGACTCTCGGACTGGACGGCCGCGCCGGCTTCTACGAGTCGACGGGTGCCTTCAAGGACATGGTGGTGACCCACCTGTTCCAGGTACTGGCCTTCACGGCCATGGAACCGCCCACCGCGCTGGAACCCGAGGCGATCAAGGAGGAGAAGAACAAGGTCTTCCGCTCCATGCTTCCCCTCGATCCGCGGAACGTCGTGCGCGGCCAGTACTCCGGCTACCGCAGCGAGAAGGACATCGCCCCCGACTCGGACACCGACACCTTCGTCGCCCTGAAGTGCCACATCGACAACTGGCGGTGGGCGGGTGTGCCGTTCTATCTCCGGACCGGCAAGAAGCTGGCCGAGGGGCAGCGCATCATCTCGATCGCGTTCCGGGAGCCGCCCAAGTCGATGTTCCCGGCGGGCTCCGGCGTCGGCGCCCAGGGGCCGGACCACCTGACCTTCGACCTCACCGACTCGTCGAAGGTGTCGCTCTCCTTCTACGGTAAGCGGCCGGGCCCGGGCATGCGCCTGGACAAGCTCAGCATGCAGTTCGCGCTGCACGAGACGGAGAGTGCCGCAGACGTTCTGGAGGCGTACGAGCGGCTGATCCTCGATGCGATGCACGGGGATCACACGCTGTTCACCACGTCCGAGGGCATCGAGCGGCTGTGGGAGGTCTCGGCACCGCTGCTCGAGGACCCGCCGCCCGTCCGGTCCTACGCGCCGGGATCGTGGGGTCCCAACGCGATCCACAGTCTGGTCGCGCCCGACGCGTGGCGGCTGCCGTTCGAGCGCGAGTGGCGCGGGGAGTGACCTAGTTGCAGGTACTCGGCGCCGGTGTCCCGGCGAACCGGCCGTCCAGCCATTCCGCCGGCGCACTTCCGAGGTTCAGGATGCCGTGGCCCTGCCCCGGTGCCTCGCGGAGCTCGATGGTGTCGCCGAGTGCGCACGCTCGCTGCACCGCGGCCACCGTCCACTCCGGGAGTGCGAGTCGATCCAGTTCGCCGTAGCCGACGAACATGGGCGCGGTCGCCGCGGCGCCCGGCACTCCGGCCTCGGTGAGCCACGCGCGCAGACGATCTGCGGCGGCCTCGTCCACCGGTGCGTAGTCCGCCGGTGTGACAGACTCGGCGATCGCGCTCTCGAGCCCGTCGTTCTCGCCCTCGCAGGCGGCGAAGACGTCCCGGCGTTCGTACAGCACACCGCGGAGGTAGTCGGTCACCTGGAGGTCGGGGTGCGCGACGGACAGCCCTGTCAGGACCGACGGCACCAGCACGACCTGTTCGGCGGTGAGTGTTCCGGCCACCATCGCGTCGACGAGCGGGCTCAGGTCGGTCGCGGGGGACATGCTGATGGTGCCGACGAGGCGGAGTCCGTCGCCGTAGTCGGCGGCCCGTTCGTTGGCGGCCCACACCGCCTGCCCGCCCTGGGAGACGCCGTAGCCGATCCAGGAGTCGGACGCCGTCGGTTCCACCTCGCGCGCTGCGCGCACCGCGTCGATCACGTTGTTGCCGGCCGTGGCGGCATCGAGGTACGGGTGCGGCCCCGGGGTGCCCAGGCCCTCGTAGTCGGTCATGGCGACCACGTAACCGTTGGCGAGGAACGGGATCACGGTGGTGAGCGCCCCCAGCAGCCCGATGTGGGTGGACGGCGCGCACCGACTGTCGGTACCGGTGGTCGCGTGGCCGACGGCGACGACCGGCCACCCACCCGCCGGTGGGTCGCCGCGAGGAACGAGGACCAGCCCGCTCACCTCGGTGGCGGAGCCGTCGATGCCGGAGGTCGAACGGTAGAGCACCGTCTTCGACACCGCTGTCAGGGTGGCGAGTGCGGGATAGCCCGCGAAGTCACGAGGGGTGCCCAGCAGTGAGCCCGCGGCGACGTCGGTGAGAGAGTCGACGGAAGTCTCCGGGGCCGACTCTCCCGGCAGCCCAGCGCAACTCGCGCAGAGGACGGCCAGCACCGACAGCCAGGTCAGCGCGACCTGGCGGCGCGCGGTCGTCGTCCCGATGATCGCGGCCACCGCACGTCACTCCCCGTCGGAGCGCAGGTCGGCGGTGTTCCGGCTCAGCAAACCGACAGGATCGGCACACGCGCGGGCGAGGGCACGGTCGACCGTCTCGGTCTCGATCATGCCGCTGCAGAACGACGCCGAGTACGAACGTCCGCCCTGGACCTGCGAGACGAGGATCGAGATGCCGTCCGGGCCGTCGGGTTCGAGAGAAGCCGTCATCTGACGGGGCCGACCGTCGTCGAGCCAGGGAAGGTGGTCGTAGATCGAGAGGGTGCCCAGGTCGCTCACCGCGAGTCGCGGTCGGTCGGGCACCGTGACGACGTCCTCGCTCGGCGCCGGTGCCGGGGCCGTCCGGTGACCCTTGAGAGTTGCTCGGGCATCGGCCATTCCGAGCACGGCGATGGGCCAGCCGGAGTCGATGACCTGCTTCATGACACCGGCGACGTCACCCGGCGTCGGCAGCACGGGCAGGCGGACCGGGATACCGATCGCGAAGTTGCCGTGTTCCGCGCGGTGCTTCTCGTCGAGGTACCGGCGGCAGTTGAAGAGGATCATGACGTGCTCGTCGAGGGGGACACCCTCGGAGCGCAGAGCGGCGACGAGCAGAGCGACCGACACCGACGCGCCGGTGGCGCCCGGCGCGTTCGCCTTCGACCACGATCGCAGTTCCGCCACCTGCTCGGGACGCATGTAGGCCGCGCGCGTGGTCTTCGACGATTCCCAGTGCTCGATACGGCGCGTCGGCGCCCCGTCGGCCGTCGCGTCACGCCGTTTGTGGACGGCGCGTAGGCGCCGGAAGTCCTGCAGGGCACGAGGGTTGGATCGGTAGTGCCGCCGCAGAGCACTCCACGTGGCGCTTCTCGGCAGCGACGGCGCCATGCTGCGTGCGATCGCGAAGCCGGGGTCGCTCGCGGCGGCGCCGACCAGCAGTACACCGAGCTGACCGTCGCCCACGCCGTGGGAGTAGTGGACCACGGCGTAGTCACCGCACAGCACGATCTCCACGGGGGCGCGTACACCGTCGCGGGTGCGCACCCGGTCCATCAGCTCACCGAGGTCGTCGGTGGCCAGATCCGGCCTGCTGGTGACGGCAGTGCCGGCGCCGATGTCGGTGCGGTACGCCCAGTTCCGACTGTCCGAGCGGGGATCGAGCCGGATGCGGGAGGTGGGGGACGCGTTCTCCGCCGCGGCGAGCATCGCCCGCGCGGCGTCGACGTCGAGACCCGCCGTCGGCCCGACGACGGCGAGGGTCTGCGCGGACGCGAAGGTGCGGTCGAGTTCGGTCGACGGGTACTCAGACTGCGGCATCGATCACCTCCTGCATTCGTGAGCGGAAGTTGGCTCGCGAGAAGCCTTCCGCCCAGACGCGGATCTGCGCTCGATCGAACTGGGCCGGGTCGAACGACGTCATGGCGTCGGCGAAACCGGTGACGATCTCGTCGTCGGTACCGGGCTGCACGTGCAATCCGGTGGTGCCGTGGATGACCGAGTCGACGGCACCACCCTCACCGAGCGCGATGACCGGGGTACCGGTGGCCATCGACTCGACGGGAACGATGCCGAAGTCCTCGATGCCGGGCATCAGCAGTGCACGCGTGGAGCGGTGGAGCTCGAGCAGCTTCTCGTGCGAGACGCGGCCGAGGAACACCGTCTTCGGTCCGGCGAGGGCGCGGCACTGCTCCATCGCGCGGCCGTCGCCGGCGACGATGAGCGGTACGTCCGCCAGGGCTGCCGCACGGATCGCGATGTCGGGACGCTTGTACGGCACCAGGCGACCGGCGAGCAGGAAGAAGTCCTCACGCTCCACCGTCGGATCGGGAGTGAAACCCTCGGTGTCGACGGGTGGGTGCACCACCACGGCGTCGTCTCGTCCCCACCAGCGCGAGATGCGGTCCGCTACGGCGGTCGAGTTGGCGACAACGGTGGTCAGACGCGGCGCGGCTCCTGTCTCGCAGCGCCGTGCGACGGCCGACAGTGCCGTGAGGATCGCGGCACCTGCGCGGCCGCCGCCCTCACCCGCCCGCAGTTCCGGATCCCACGCCCAACGCGCCGGGCTGTGCACGTAGGCGATGACGGGAGCGTCGGTCGCGTGCACGGCCTGCGTCGCGAAGGCGTGGTGGCTCACGACGACGGCCTCGGCGTCGCGCAACGGCAGACGACGGAACACCGTCGGCATCAGCGGCAGGACCGGGGCGTAGGACCGCTGACCGATGCCGTTGTAGATCGAGTTGAGCCACGTGGTGTTCGGCGGCGTGGTCAGCCCGGCGGGAGTTCCCTCGGGACGGGCGATGGGTGCGTACACGCGCGCACCCGGCCACTGCAGAGCGAGCTGTTCGACGACGTGCTCGGATCCGGCGATCTCGGTGAAGCGCTCGTGGACGATCGCGATCTTGTCAGTGTCTGGCATTGTGTCCGACCTGTTCCTCGGGGCGCTGGGAGGCCGTGCGTCCACCCGGAGCGGGATCGGACCGGCGCTTGCGGCCGGACGGTTGCACGACGAGGTGAGTGTGGATGCCGAACGTCCGCAGCTGCTTCAGCACTCCCTCGGCAGCTCGGCGGTCGCGTCCACCGGACGACAGTAGTACCACCGCGGTCTCGACGTCGTGCACGTCGACGAAGGTCCACCACTCGCTCGTGAGGTCGGCCCCGACGAGTGCGTCCGGGTGGCGGGGCTGCCCGCCCGTGGAGAGGGAGGTGGGAGCCGGATACACGGCGTCGTCACCGACGAGTACCAGCACGTTCTGCTCGATGCGGCCGTGGGCGGCGTGCCGAGCGCCGGCCGATCGGGTGCCGTTGCCGTTGCTGCCGTTGCCGTTCGACGACGGCGCGCCCCGGTCCGACGCGGCCACCGTCGCGGCGACGATGGGCGGCAGGCCCGTGGTCACCTTCGGATCGAAGTCGGCCTGGTACTTGCGAGCGACGCGGCGGGCCCACGCGGGCCGCGGACGACGCCCGAGTCGACTGCGCAGCAACACGATCAGCTCGGCGGCGACGATGAACGCCACCAGGCCCGCGACGGAGGCCTCCGAGGCCGGCATCGGTGAGACGGGGGCGGTGCTCTGCTCGGGCACGGCGAGCACCACCAGCTGGTTCCCGCCGCCCGTGCTCTGGAGCTGTGTCAGCTGGTCGCGGAGGTCGGCGAGCGACTGGTCCGATGCGGAGCGGGCAGGGTCGCCCGGGATGAGCTGGGAGTTGCGGGCTTCCTCGGCCGCGATCGAGGCTTGAACCTGCTCGAGCTGCCCCTGTGCGTTGCGGGCGGCGTTGGCCGACGACGCCTGCGACACCGTGGTCACCGTGGTGCGGGCGACCTCGAGGGCGAGCTCGGGGGAGTCCGCGGTGACGGTGAAGGTGAGCAGCGCCGGCGACGTTCCCGGGGCGAGCTCGAGGTGGGAGGCGAGCTCGCCGGCGTCCCAGCCTGTGTCGACCTGCGACAGCACCTGATCGAGCACGTCGTTGTCCGCGGCCAGCCCGATGAACGGGGCGCGCAGCTGCTCGATGAACGCGTCGCCGGGGATCACCTCGCCGGTCGCCCGGATCTCCGTCACGACGGATGCCGCGTACTGCTTCTCGGTGCCGTACTCGCGGAGGGCGAAGACGCCGGCGCCGACGATCAGCGCGATGATCAGAGCGGGAAGGAACGCGCGTCCCAGTTCCCGCATGTGCCCGGCGAGATCTATCGGCGGAGGTACGTCTCCGCGGTGCACGGGGTCGTCTACGGGCGCCAACCGAATCTCCTCGAGTTGCTGGTGCGCGTGCGGTCATGCCCGGTCGACGGCATGTTCCATTCGATACTACGCAGGGACGGAGACCATTCCTGCGTAGGCGAATTGCCGTGTGTCACCGTTCGGGAGATCGGTTCGCGGGCCGTCGCGAAACCGACGCGGTACCCATTCTGGGTGCGCGAGGAATGGCTGATGGCTCTTTCTGCCGTGGCATTCATGCGGTCAATTCCGTCAACAGTCGGGGGAGGGTGACCGAGATGTCGTGACGCGTCGCGACGGTGTCCCGCGCGCGTGCTCCCATGTCCGCGCGCGCCGCGTCGTCGCCGAGCACCCTTCGCAGAGCGTCGGCCAGTGCCGCCGCGTCACCCGGCGGGACCAGCACGCCCTCCCCGCGAGCGAGGAACTCGGTGGGACCGCCGTGATCGGTGGCCACCACCGGCACCCCGTGGGACATGGCCTCGAGGACGGACAGGGGCCCCGCCTCGGGGAGAACGCTGGCCGACACCACGACGTCCCACCGGCGCAGCGCGCTGTCGGGATCGACGTGCCCGAGGAAGCGGACACGTCCCGCGAGATCGGGACGTGCTGCCCGCGTGTGCAGTTCGTCGACGTACGCCTGATCGCCGGAGAAGCTGCCGCCCGCAAGTTCGACCATCACGTCGTCGAGCGTCGCGACCGCGTCGAGCAGGACGAGGTGCCCCTTCCACGGAGTGAGGAGCGCGAGCATGCCCACGACGGGCGGCGAGTGCGTGGGGGCGGCGAAATCCTCCACGGGCCACGGCACGCCGTAGGGCACGATCTCCACCTCGATGCCGAGGTCGCGTACCGGTGCCGCCGCGGCGGACGTGCACGCGACCGCGCGGCGGACGGCGCCTCGACTCGCCGATGCCACGGCGCGCTGGCGTCCCGCCGCGATCGCATCGTGCACCAGCCAGGCGACACCGTGCGGTGGCCGGGCGAGTCGCGCTGCGGGCAGGGCGAACAGCGAGTTGACGACGGTGTGGGTCGCCGGCCGTCGCGTCACCGCACGCAGCGTCCGTGCCGCCGACACCCACCGCGCCGCCATCCTCGCCGCGGCGCCGATGCGGGCGACTCCCTGCTCTCCGCCCAGGCCCAGCTCGGGGATCGCGACGTGCACCGCGGCGTCGGGCAGCGCCTCGGACAGCGCCCCGACGGGACAGACGACGGTGACGCCGCCCGGCCCCCGCAGTGCCTCGGACACCAGCGACAGCAGCATCTTCTCGGCACCCGAGATGTTCGCGGTGTGCGCGACGAACACGGTGGTGCGATCCGGAGTCACGAGGCGACCTCCGGGGCAGGAGAGTTGCTGCGCGAGTCACGCTTGGTCAGGAGGAACCCGCACGCGGCGACCAGGAGCGCCGCGACGACCGAGATCAGGAACCACAGGGACGGTGCCGCGTCGACGAGCAGTGTCGCCCCGACCGTCACCGCGGCCGTGACGGCGGCGAGCACGAGGATCGGCGACACGGCGAGCAGCCCCGACATGGGCATGCTGCGCTCGATCACGACCCACAGCATGATCACCGTGACACCGAACGTGACGACGGTGGCGATGGCGGATCCGTTGTAGGACAACCTCGGAATGAGCGCGACGTTAAGGCCGATGTTGAGAGCGAGGCCGAACAGCGCGACGAGCGGGTAGTGCCGCTGCATCCCCGCGGAGGCGAGCAGGAAGATGCCGAGCAGGATGAGCGACATGATCGCGGCACCGAGGACGAGGAGCCGTGCCGCGTCGGAACCGGGAGCGAAGCGCTCGCCGTAGAGCAGGCGGATGAGCGGCTCGGCAGAGGGCCAGAAGCCGGCGACGGCGACGGCGCCGAAGGTCGCGAAGTACAGTCCCGCGGAACGGGATCGGGCGCGGAACGTGGCCGTCTCGCTCGGCCAGGCCGCCACGAGGAGGGTGCTCACCGGCGCCACGGCGGCCAGCGCGATGGTGTCCATCATGTCGGAGAACTTGTAGCCGATGGAGTACAGGCCGACCGCGTCGAAGGTGTCGAGAAGGCTCAGCATCAGGACGTCGATCTTCAGCATCGCGATGGTCAGCGCGAAGCCGATCGCGAGGGGAATCGCCTCGCGGAGGTAGGCACCCCACCGGTGGACGTCGATGTGACGAGACGGGCGCAAGCCCACCGACCGCCGCCGCACCGCGAGACCCTTGCCGACCGCGCGGAACGCCTCGTTGAGCACGGCCGGCAGCACGAAGATCAGCAGCACCGGCGCGAAGACGGCGGCGAGGATCGTGAGCACCAACTGCAGGCCCTGGCCCAGGCTCTCGATGACCGCGACCAGCAACAGTCGATGGCGAGCCTGGAACAGCACGGAGAGTGCGTGGGACGGCGTCGCGAACACCACGACGAGGCCGCCCAGAGCGGTCGCCGCGATGACCTCACCCGGGTACTGCAGCACCACGACGTAGCCGACGGCGAGCACGTACCCCACGAGTCCGAGCACGGTGCGCAGTGCGAGGAACGACGAGGCGGTGCGGCCGATCTCCTCGGCGTCGTCGTCCATCAGTCGGGCCAGGACGACGCGGCCGACGCCGAGGTCGGTGACGACGGACATGAGTCCGAGCAGCGCGAAGACGAAGCTGAACTGACCCCACCCCTCGGGGCTCAGCGAGCGGGCCACGATGACGCTGCCCACCCAGCCGAGTCCCGCCACGATCACGCGGGAGATCAGCACCGCCGCGGTCGCCCGCGCCGCCGCCTTCGGATCGGCGGCGAGCGCGCGATAGTCGGGTGCCGTGGTCTCAGGTGCCGTGGTCTCAGGTGCCGTCGTCTCAGGTTCGGGGGTCTCGGGTTCGGGGATCACGGCACCCTCGACGGTGATGTCGTCGTCCATCAGAGCAGGCCTGCGTCCCGGTAGGCGTCCGCGGTGCGCTCGGCGGTCCGGGCCCACGTCAGGTCGGCCATCGCGTGCAGGGCCTCGGTCACCAGGTCCGCGCGCGCCGTCTCGTCGAACATCAACGGGCTCAGTGCCTCCGCCCAGTCGTCGACCCGCTCGTTGTCGAGCAGCACGGCGCCCTTGCCGACCACCTCGGGCAGGGCGCCCACCGCGCTCGCGACCACGGCGCCGCCGCACGCCATCGCTTCCACGGGGGGCAGCCCGAAGCCCTCGTAGCGCGACGCGTACGCGGTGACGGTCGCCGCCGCGTACAGCGCGGGCAGGTCCTCCACGTCGACGTAGCCGAGCCCGTTCGCGTAGCGGGGTGCGTCCGGGCCCGTGGACCCCGCGCCCGCCAGGAAGAAGGGCACGCCCAGCTTCTCCGCGGCGTCGGCGACCAACTGCACGTTCTTGCGCGGCTCCACGGTGCCCACCTGCATGACGAAGCGTTCGGGCAGACCGTACTTCGCGCGCACCGTCTCCACCGCGCCGTCCTCCGGGGGCACGGCCCAGGCTGCCGGGGCGAGTTCGACGACCGCGGCGTCGCGGCCGCTGACGGCCTTGATGCGGTCGGCGGTGAACTGCGAGACGGCGATGAGCAGGTCGGCCTTGCGCAGCGACCGTCGCACGAGGCGCTGTTCGCCGGCGGCGCGGAAGCGACTCGACGCGGACGGCATGTCGATGACCGAGATGTCGTGCACCGTGGCGACGGTGGCGCCCCGGCCGACGAGGGGAAGATCGACGTCGAGCCCGTGGACCACGTCGTGCGATCCGACCGGGAGCGCACCGAGCACCGCGCGGACGGCACCGCCGGACACCGGCCGGGGGAGCGCGTCGACGCCCGTCGGCAGCTCGCCGATCGCGTCCTTCTGGACGACGGCGGCGAGGTCCGTTCCGGGGAGACGGCCGGGCAGCTCCCTCAGGAGCTCACGGATGTACGTCTGGACGCCGCTGCCGCCGGGACGGAGGGCGAGGGCCCCGAAAACGATTCGTGTTGTGCTGCTGCGCATCCCACAACTCCTAACAAGAGCCAGAAATAGACGTCGATAGGGAAGATCTCGAAATAGGTGGCCACCAGCGACGCGAACATCGCCGCCACGATGGAGGCGCCGACACCGAGTGTCAGCGCGCCGTCCTGACCGGGGAGGGTGCGGGAGAGTCGCGTGCACCAGATCAGGGCGGTCACCAGGAGCGCGAGGACGGCCCACAGTCCGATCGGACCGAGTTCGAGAGCCGTCTTCACGTAGTAGTTGTCGGGCTGGTAGTTGGTGGACAGCCCGAGCGACCCGGTGATGTTCTCACCCTGCGCCGACGAGATCCGGTCCGCTGCCGCACCACTCGACCCGAGCCCCTCGCCGAGCCAGTGGGTGCGCACCTTCTCGATGACCTCGTTCCATCGACCGCCACGTTCGTTCAGGCTGCTCGACGAGAAGAAGACCGACGTGATCTTGGGGACGAACGGCAGGATCGCGCCGACGAGCGCCGCCATGATCACGAGCAGACCGCCGAGTGCGCGGAACCGGATGATGGTCATGTAGATCAGCCCGACTGCGAGTCCGAGCAGCGCCGCTCGCACGATGGCACTCGACATGGCGACCACCATGAACGGGCTCGCGCACAGGAACAGCAGGTTGCGCCGGCGCATGGGGTTCGCGAGCGCCACGGCTCCGCCGACGAGCAGCGACAGCATCACGTAGAGCCCGAACGGGAAGGGCAGGTTGAACGTGCTGAACGTGCGGAGCAGCCCGCCCGACGTCCGGACCTGGGTGCCGTACTCGTACCCGATCGCCACGAGCGCCGCCGGTCCCGCGAGCAACTGGGCGATGCCGACCAGGGACGTGAACGCGCCCATGCCCATGAGGATGCTGACGAGGTGGTCCCGGTCGCGGGCGTCGAACGGCGCGAGCCACAGGATCGCCACCAGCAGCAGGTAGAAGAACGTCACCTTGATGCCGACGAAGCCGATGACCCCGAACGACAGCAGTGCCGACGCGGTCCCGAACACCACGAACAGGGCTGCGGCCGGCCACCAGGGCATCAGCAGTGTCGGACGACGCGGGCCCAGCGCTCGACTGCGCCGGATCCAGGCGCTGCCGAGCGTGAAGATCACCAGGCCCTCCTTCCAGCCGGCGACGAAGCCGGGCAGCGGAAGGATGGCGAGGAGACCGTTCAGCGGGACGAACGCGGCCAGCAGCAGCACCCCGAGCTGCGGTCGGTGAAAGACCGCGCGTGCCACCAGGAACGCGACGACCAGCACGACGACCGCGGCGAGACCCTCGAGGACGATCAGCATGACGGGACCGCCGACACGGTCAGTCTTCCGCCTTCTTCAGGACCGCGGCGATGGTGAGGAAGAGGATCTTGATGTCGAGGGACAGCGACCAGTTCTCGATGTAGTAGTTGTCCCACTCGGCGCGGTCGGCGATGGACGTCTGTCCGCGCAGTCCGTGCACCTGCGCCCACCCGGTGACACCGGCCTTCACCCGGTGGCGCTCACCGTAGCGGCGGATCTGCATCTCGAACAGATCCACGTATGCGGGGCGCTCCGGTCGGGGACCCACGAGGCTCATGTCGCCGCGAACGACGTTGAGGAGCTGGGGCAGCTCGTCCAGCGACGTCTGGCGCATGATCTTGCCGATACGGGTCCGGCGATCCACGCCCTCGACGCCGCCCGGAGCGGCGCCCTCGACGCGAGTGAACTCGGCGTCCGAGGCACGCGGCGGACGCATCGACCGGAACTTCAGGCAGCCGAACGGTTTTCCGTCACGGCCGATGCGCTCCTGGGAGAAGAAGATGGGTCCGGGGGAGCTCGTCTTGACCAGCAGCGCGAGCACCAGGAAGACGGGGGACAGGACCAGCACGCCCAGTCCGGCCAGGGTGCGGTCCATGACGCCCTTGACGACGAACTGCCAGCCCTTGGGGTCGGTGTGCGGCAGCACCATCAGGGGCAACCCGCCGAGATGCTCGACGCGGGTCCGCACGCCGACGGTGTCGAACAGGCGCGGTACCAACCACACTCGCATTCCGTTCGAGTGGGCGGTGCGGATGGCCTTGACCAGACTCTCGGTCGGAACGTCCGAGAACCCGATGACGAGCTCCTCGGCGCCGGTCTGCTCGATGGCTTGCGCGAGCTGCGACGGTGTGCCCATGTAGGGGACGGTCAGTGCCTCGGGAGTGTCAGGCTGCGGATCGACCGCGGGTGCCTTGTCGAGCACGCCCACGGGGTCGAGGCCGTACTCGGGGAACTGGTGCATGCGCGACGCCAGCTGGTGGGCGATCGGACCGCCGCCGATGATGAGCGTCGGAGCCGCCGACTTGTGGTTCACCCGCAGGTACCGCTGGATCGCGGTGCGCAGGAACCGCGCCACCGCCACCAGGATCGCCGCGGCGATCCACACCCGGACCATGAAGAGGCCGGGCCGGTAGTCCGTGCCGATGACCAGCAAGATCGTCAGCACCAGCAGAGTGGCGAGCGCGACGGACGTCTCGACGGGACCGATCTCGTCGAGGAAGTTCCGGCGGAGTCCGCGTCGGTAGAGCGAGCGGGACGCCAGGATGAGCAGAACCAGCGGCACGAACAACCACGGCACCCAGCCGTAGTCGATGCCGCCCGTTCCCGGCCAGAACCTCGCCACGGCAACAGCCACGATCGCTGCCGTCGCGTCTGCCGCGATGGTGACCATCGTGTGTGCGGGATCGACGCGAAGACGGTCCGCTATTCCACGTTCATTGGACACCCTCGTGGCAGGGGCGTTGCGTAGCAACGTATCTCGCGATTCCAGTGTTTCGGACACAGGATTCACTCCGTACGGACCTAGTGGTTGACCGACCGAGGTCAACACTAGACCATTCTTTGGAGTTGTCTTCTCAGAATGGTCACGGCGCCATTACGGAAAAGCGACCGATGGACAGACTAACGAGGCGAAAATGTAGATCACGCCCGGAATGGTTCGCTCACTCGAAAATTCGCTCGCGAACCATCCACGCGATGTCCTTCAGTACCTGTACGTGCCCCGTCGTCCACTGACGTGGCTCGGCGTCCCAGACGCACAGCGTGCCCACCGCGTGACCGCCGTCGTCCACCAAAGGGATGCCGAGGTAGGAGATGAAGGTCTTGTCCAGCACGCCGGGGTGGTTCATGAACTTCTCGTCGAGGCGGGCGTCCTCCACCAGCAGTGGTTCACCCAGGGCCACCGTGTGGCGGCACATTCCGGCCTCGAGGGGAATCTCCCGAGGTCGTTCCTCCTCCGGCCCGAAACCGACAGCGCTCTTGATGAACTGTCGGTCCTTGTCGATCAAGGAGATCGAGGCGCCCGGCGTGGACAACGCGTCCGCGGCCATGGCCACGATGCGGTCGTAGGCCGGTTCGGACGGGGTGTCGAGCAGCCCGGTGGCCTCGACGGCGCGCACGCGATCGGGATCGGTGACGATCGCGGGCATGTCGGATGCCGCCGGAGGTGTGGACGCGGGCGTGTCGGGCACCGGATCCGCCGTCGACTCGAGGCGCTTGAGCAGATGGCCGAGATCGGTGTCGTCCGCCTCGGCAAGTTCTTTCACCAGGCGTGTCATGACGGCGCGCCGAACATAGGCGGGCACCGTCTCGCCCACCCTCACGGCCTGCTGTTCCAGAACCTCGTTGAGGCGGGCGTCGAAGCCGTCGTTTCCCGTCGTCATTTCGCCGATACTAATGCAGGCTTGTACGGGATCGAGCGATGTGGAGAATCATCGCGGCCGGAGCCTCGCCGGTGTCCGTTTTCGCTGGTACGCCCCGCGCGGCCGCCGCTGTTAGCCTGGGCCGGTGCTCACCGATCGGTCTGTTTCGCGTTCGAGGCCGACTCGGCGCGGAGCCGGTGCCGGGTTTCTCCGGCGATGCAGCGTGTCTGGTGCCGCTGTCCTTCTCGTTCTCGTCGGTGTGCCGGCACCGGCATCCGGCGCTCCGTCGGGCGAGGTACCGCGGTGCGTCGCGGAGTCCGACGGCGTCCGGGTGGGCGGATCACCCGGCGGCTCCTTCGGATTCCTGTCGGACGAGGACCTCGGACGCGAACTCGACATCGCGAAGAATGCGGGCATGTTCTCGGTCCGCATCGACATCGACTGGTCGGTGGTGGAGCCGCAGCCCGGTCGGCGCGACTGGTCGTCGACGGACAGAGTGGTCGACGCCATCGTCGCTCGGGGTATGTGCCCGTACGCCATCGTGACCTACGCACCTGCCTGGGCGCGTGTGGCGACGGCTCGGGATCAGCCCTACGCCCGGCCGGCGAGTCCGGACGCGTTCGGGGCTTTCGCAGCACTCGCCGCGGAGCGGTACCGCGACCGAATCGTGTTGTGGGAGGTGTGGAACGAGCCGAACATCACCACCTACTTCACGCCGCTGCCCGACCCGACGGTGTACGCGCTGATGCTGCGCGCGACGTACCGCGCCATCAAGAAGGTGCAACCGGAGGCGCTGGTGCTCGCCGGCGGTATGGCGCCCGCGGTGAACAACGGCACCAACATCTCGCCGACCGCTTTCCTCTCGTCGCTCTACACCCTCGGAGCGAATCGTTATTTCGATGCCTTCAACGTTCACCCGTACACGTGGCCGTTCCTTCCGAACGATCTGTCGACGGCGCCGTGGAACACGGCGATGGCGATGTGGTCGATGCACGATGTCATGAGTGCCGAGGGTGACGGCGACAAGCAGATCTGGATCACCGAGATGGGCGCACCCACGGGAACGAACGCGAATGCCATGAGCGAGGAGGGGCAGGCCGAGTCCATCGGCATCATGCTCAATGCCCTTCTCGGCAATTCCTGGCTCGGGCCCGCGTACGTCTACAGCATGCGTGACTCGGGCAGCGACGAGTCCGACACGGAGCAGAATTTCGGAATGGTGCGCCGCGATTTCTCGCCCAAGCCTGCGCTCGCCGAGATCACGGAATTCACGGCGGAACATTCCGGCTGACGGTGCCAGGCCGGCGCAGTGTCGAACCTGAGGTCGCCCTCGGCTCACCGTCTCGGATTCGATCAGTCGTCCGGCGGCGGTGCGAGGTGCCGTTCGGGGAAGTTCAGGTGGTTCGGGATGCCGTGCCGACCCTCGTCGATGACGGCAGGCGGATGCCACAGCACTGTTCCCGGGTACGGATGACTCGGGGGAGCGGTGCTGGTGGCCCACTGGCCGGCACGTTCGCCGACGAGCGGATGGTGGACGTCGCACGCCAGCGCGAGGTCGTCGATGTCGGTCAGGCCGCCCGCCGCCCAGTCGTCGACATGGTGGGCCTCGCACCGTGACGCGGGGGCCGAGCATCCCGGCCCGGTGCAGCCGCGGTCGCGGGCGAACAGGGCGAGCCGCTGGTCGGTGCTCGCGCACCGGCGGGCTCGGGCGAAGTGCAGCGTGCTGCCGGTGGCCCCGTCGAAGACGCGGAGGTAGTGGTGCGCCTCGGCCGCCATGCGCACCACGTCTGCCACGGGCATTGTGGATCCGGTGGTGGTGAGCCCGAGACCCGCTGCGGCGGTGAGCTGGTCGAGTGACACCGACACGACCACGGACAGGGGCAGACCACGATGCTGTCCGTGTCGACCCGAGGCCAGCACGTCCTTCAGGAGGTAGGTCAGTGCATCGTGATTGCGCTGGCCGGGGGTGCGGTGGTCCCACTCGGCCTCGCGGTCGTCCGACCCTTCCGCGCTGTCGGCGGGTTTCGCGTCGGTGGAAGTCGCGTCCTCGGTCCGAGCCGGGTCGTCGAGATCGACTGCTGAGGGAGTGCTTTCGGAGTTGTTCGTTCCGGGTGCCGCGAACTTGGCGAGGAACGCGTCGAGCAGGGCGCGCAGCACCGGGTCGACGCAGAAGCGGCCGGTCGACATCGAATCGGGGCCCTGGGGGTCGATCTCGAAGAAGCGCTTCCTGGCGCGGTCGCGATCGTCGGGCTCCGCTCCGTCGGGATCGAGGTATTCGGTGAGGCGCGTCGCGATGGCCGTGAGCTCCTCCGGTCCGACCGTGCGCGCAAGGTCGGCGAGAGTCTGCTCGGCGGCGTCGCGCGTCTCGGCATCGACGGCGTGAGGGAGCTTCTTCAGGAACGAGCGGATGATCGAGACGTGTGCGTCGGCCAGCGCGCCGTCCCGCGCTGCCGCGGCCGTGTGGGTCAACGGCGGATCGAGCGTCTCACCCGTCATGGTCGTTCCGGTGCCGAGATCGCGTGCCACGGCAAGGCGGGATGCCGCGGCAGCCGTGGTGATGCGCAGCATGTGCGCCAGTGCGTGCGGAACACCGCTCGCGCCGATCGCACCGAGCACTGAGTCGAATCCCGAGCCGGCCACCAGGCCGTTGAGCCAGGTGTGTGACGCGCCGGTGAGCAGGCGCCGGGTGTTCTCGGCCGCGCAGACCAGCGCCAGTCGGTCCTCGCTGGTGAGCGTCGACGCGTCGAGCATGGCGATGCCCTCGACCGCGGAGCCGAGCTGGGCGAGTAGCGCGCACACGCGGGGATCGTCGACAGGTGCGGCCACGGCAGGCAGCGCGCCGACACGTCGGCCCATCTGCACCTGCCAGGCCGACCCTGGATCCCCCGATTCCATGACTTCAGACTACATGGATTAGAACATATGTTCGATAGTAGATGTCACCGAATACGGACAGAGAACTGCCCACCGTTCACAGGTGAACGGTGGGCAGTCGTCGATGTGCGTCGGTGTCAGCGCGAACGGTAGCTGTGCGACATCTGGCGTCCCCGGAAGTCCAGGTCGCGTCCGCCGGACAACAGTGCGACCGCGAGTGCTGCCGCGCCGACGAGTGTCAGTGTGATCATCATGTGTTTCCTCCGATCGTGCTGAGGTCGGTTCCCCTGACCGGCCCCGGCGGGAGCGTGTCCCGCCGTGCTCCATGATTGCCCGCTGCGAGGTGGTTTCCACCGGAATGAGGGGCACCCCACGTGGTGCCGATCGGGGCGACGGCGGTCACAACTGAGTGTGACACGAGGTCACGGCTACTCGCGTAGGCCGTCCGCCAGCTCGAAGACCCGGCCCACGTAGCGGGAGACGAAGACGTCGAGCGCGTGGTCGGACAACTCCAGGCACCCCACCCGTCGGAACCAGTATTCGAGGTCCACCAGCTTGTCGCCGAGGGCCACTCGGTGGTCGTCGAGCGCCCGGAGCTCGTCCGCGACCGCGCGCAGCTCGAGCACCTTGTCGTTCACCGAACTCTGCGTCGCACCCACCTCGTCCATGACTGGAGAGCGTAGCCGTGATCGAACGTATGTTCTAGTCCGGAGTCCGGCGCCGGAGCGGTACGGTGACGCCGTGCCGAACCGCTCCCGCCGCCTGCTGCGCGCCTTGGTGACCCTGACCGCCACGACGTCCGTCGCGCTGACCCTCACGGGTGTGGCGCAGGCGCAGGACCGTGATCCGGGCACTCTCGTCGGATCGACGGCGTCACCGGCCCCGATTCCGGGAAGTGTCGACGCCCGGCGCATCACCTACTGGTCGGTGGGCTCGCAGAACGAGCCGGCCCTGAGTACCGGTAGCGTCTATCTGCCGCCCGGCGAGGCGCCCCAAGGTGGCTGGCCTGTCATCGCGTGGGCCCACGGCACGTCCGGGCTCGGCGACGACTGCGCTCCGTCGGTCGTCGGCCCCACGTTGCCGGACCGCGACTTCCCGTACCTCCAGACGTGGCTGAACCGCGGCTACGCGATCGTCGCCACGGACTACGTGGGTCTCGGTACCCCCGGAGTGATGCCGTACCTGGACGGCGAGGTGCAGGCGCACAGCGTCGTCGACAGTGTGGCTGCTGCAAGGGAACTGGAGCCGACGCTGTCGAATCGATGGGTCGCGATCGGCCAGTCCCAGGGCGGCGGCGCCGCGGTGACGACCGCGCGGTACGCCACCGAGTACGGCGGCGACGGCCTGGACTACCTCGGCGCCGTCGGGACCGGCGTGCCCGCCAACATCGAACTCGTTCTGCTTCCGCTCGGGCCAGGAGTCCCGCCCGTCGCGATTCCGGACGGTCTGACGTCGTACGTCTTCTACATTCTGGCGGGGTTGCGGGCCGCCCATCCCGAGATCGATCTGAACTCGTACCTGACTCCGCTCGGCCGGCAGTGGGTGGACACCGCCGAGACGCAGTGCGCGAACCCGTTCCACGATGCGGTGTCCGGGCTGCGACTGGGCGACATGTTCTCGCGGCCGCTGGCGCAGATCCCGAACGTGTACGGACTGCTGAACGACTACATGGGTGTGCCCACCTCCGGGTACGACCGTCCCGTCTTCATCGGCCAGGGTCTGCGGGACGTCGATGTGCCGGCACCGTCCGCCCTGTCGCTCGCGGCGGCCATGACGGCCAACGGCGAACCGCTGACCTTCCGGACCTACCCGGGCGACCACAGTCAGACGTTCCGTGACTCGCAGCCCGATGCGATCGCGTTCGTCGACCGGCTGTTCGGGCGCTGACACCGGCCGCCCCTGTGTCCTCTCAGCAGCGTCTCAGTCGTCGGGGCGACACTGTTCCCATGCGTGTACTGGTGACCGACGACGATCGTGCCGTCCGAGAATCGCTGCGACGGTCGCTGACGTTCAACGGGTACACCGTGGACCTGGCCACCGACGGTCTCGACGCCCTCGAGAAGGTCGCGGCCGAGCGACCGGACGCGCTGGTCCTCGACGTCATGATGCCCCGGCTCGACGGGCTCGAGGTGTGCCGTCGCCTGCGCAGCACCGGAGACGACCTGCCGATCCTGGTCCTGACGGCTCGTGACTCCGTGTCCGAGCGGGTGGCGGGTCTCGATGCCGGGGCGGACGACTACCTGCCCAAACCGTTCGCGCTCGAGGAGCTGCTGGCACGGCTGCGTGCACTGTTGCGACGCACCGGTGGGGAACTGGGTCCGGACAGCGAGGCCATGACGTTCGCCGATCTGTCACTCGACCCCGTCACGCGCGAGGTGCGACGGGGCGAACGGCCCATCAGCCTGACCCGCACCGAGTTCTCGTTGCTCGAGATGCTGCTCGCCAACCCCCGACGGGTGCTCAGCCGGAGCCGCATCCTCGAGGAGGTGTGGGGCTACGACTTCCCGACGTCGGGCAACGCCCTCGAGGTGTACGTCGGGTATCTGCGGCGCAAGACCGAGGCCGACGGCGAGACTCGTCTCATCCACACCGTCCGCGGTGTGGGTTACGTGCTGCGGGAAACGCCTCCGTGATGGTTGCTCCCTTCGGCCGCCGGCGGGGCGAGGCCGGGACCGACAAGGGGCGCGCGGCACAGGACGGACTCATGCGTCCTCCGATGCCCCTCACCCGCTCGGTGTCCCTGCGGTGGCGTGTCACGCTGCTCGCGGCGTCCGTGGTGGCCATCGCGGTCGCCGTCATGGCGATCGCCGCGTACGCGGTGGTGTCCCGCGCGCTGTACGGCGACGTCGACAATCAGCTGCGTACCCGGGCGAGTGCGCTGATCGAGACCAACCTCGTCGCCTTCGATCCCCGGTACGTCGCGGGCGCCACGCTCTACAGCACCGATGTCAGTGTCGCGCTGATCTTTCCTGACCTGACGAAGTACATCCCGCCGGGTTCGATCGTGCCCATCGGTGACCCCGAGATGGACGTCGCGCTGGGACAGTCGACCTCGTCGCTGCGCACCACCTCGGGAGCTCGCGTTCTCGCGGAGCGCACGCAGACCGGAAGCACGCTGGTGATCGCACAGCGGCTCGCGCCCACCGGCCAGGTCCTGGACCGACTGGCCTGGGTGCTGTTCGTCGTGGGCGGCTGTGGCGTCGTCCTCGCGGCGGTGGCCGGCACGGCGGTGGGACGCACCGGTCTGCGACCCATCGGACGGCTGACGGCGGCGGCCGAGCGTGTCGCCCGAACCGACGACCTGACGCCCATTCCGGTGACGGGTAACGACGAACTCGCCCGCCTCACCGACAGTTTCAACACGATGCTGCGGGCGCTCGCCGAGTCGCGGGCGCGGCAGAGTCGACTCGTGGCGGACGCGGGTCACGAACTGCGGACCCCGCTGACGTCGTTGCGCACCAACATGGAACTGCTGATCGCGTCGAGTCGGCCGGGTGCGCCGCGCATCCCGGAGCAGGACATGGCGGAGCTGCGTCTCGACGTGGTGGCGCAGATCGAGGAACTGTCCACGCTCGTCGGCGATCTGGTCGACCTGGCACGTGAGGACGCCCCGGAGAACGTCTTCGAACGTGTCGACATGGCGGATGTCGTCGAACGCAGCCTGGAGCGAGTTCGCAGGCGTCGCAACGAGATCGACTTCGACTCGATGACCACACCGTGGATCCTGTACGGCGACCAGGCAGGTCTGTCCCGCGCCGTCCTCAACGTGCTCGACAACGCGGCCAAGTGGAGTCCGTCGGGCGCCACCGTGCACGTGGCGATGATCGCCCGGCCCGACGGCCTGCTCGAACTCACCGTGTCCGACGCGGGTCCGGGTATCGCGCCCGAGGAACGAGAGCTGGTGTTCGAACGCTTCTACCGGTCCACCGCGTCGCGGTCGATGCCCGGATCGGGACTGGGTCTGGCGATCGTGCGCCAGGTGGTGCTCAAGCACGGCGGAACCATCGCGGTCGAGGACTCGGTCACCGGCGGCACCCTGATTCGAATCGTTCTCCCGGGGGGAATCCGCCGGTCCGCAGGATCTGCTGGGAACAGGATCGCAGGACCCACAGGCCACTGACACGATGATCTCAGCGCCCTCTCAGTCCGGCGGAGCATCGTCGATCAGGACGACGTGAGGTGACCGGTGCGAGCCGGTCATGGAGATGGAGCGAAACGCATGAACGAGGACCGCACCACTGGTGACACCGGCCGCGACGGCCGGGACGGCGCATCGGAGCCCACCGCGCAGCAGCCCGCGTACGGGGGACAGACACAGCCCCAGTACACCGGGTGGGACGGTCGACAGTCGGGTCAACACCAGGCCGGTCAACACCAGGCGGGTCAGCACCAGCAGCCCCACAACCCGTATCAGCAGCCTCATCAGCAGGGACAGAACCCCTACCAGCAGAACCCGTACCAGCAGCCGCAGTACTACGGCGGGACGGCGCCGGCGACCACGTCGCGGAAGCCGGGGCGTGCAGCCCTCGTCGCAGGCGCCATCGCCCTGGCCCTGGTGAGCGGTGGAGTCGGCGGCGCGGTCGGCGCCATCGCCGCGGACGGCGGCAACGGTGGCGTGACCAACGCCCTCAATCAGCCCGTCACGCAGGCGAACCCGGCCGCCAACGCTCCTGACGGTTCGGTGCAGGCCGTGGCCGGCAAGGTGCTCCCCAGCGTGGTCCAGATCCAGGTGGCGGGCCGCACCGCCGAGGGTGAGGGGTCCGGCGTGATCCTCTCCTCCGACGGTCTCATCCTGACGAACAACCACGTCGTGTCCGGCGCGGGTGCGAACGCCCAGCTGACCGTCTCCTTCAACGACGGATCCACGTCGTCGGCGACGGTGGTCGGTGCGGACGCGTCCTCGGACATCGCGGTGATCAAGGCGCAGGGTCGCAGCAACCTGACGCCCATCGAGCTCGGCACCTCGGATGGTCTGCAGGTGGGTCAGGGTGTCGTGGCCGTCGGATCGCCGCTCGGCCTCGCCGGCACGGTGACCTCCGGCATCATCTCGTCGCTCAACCGCCCGGTCGCGACCAGTGGCGAGTCGACGGACCAGACCACGGTGATCGACGCGATCCAGACCGACGCGGCCATCAACCCCGGCAACTCGGGCGGCGCGCTCGTGGACATGAACGGCAAGCTGGTCGGCGTCAACAGCGCCATCGCGACGTTGGGAGCGGGCGCCAGCTCGTCCGAGTCGCAGAGCGGGTCCATCGGCCTCGGCTTCGCCATCCCCGTCGACCAGGCGCGCCGCATCGCCGACGAGCTTGTACAGACCGGCAAGGCGACGCAGGCGATCATCGGCATCAGCGTCCCGAGCCGCGACGACGCCAACGGAGCCACGGTCATGGCCGTCACCGACGGCGGGCCGGCCGCGCAGGCGGGCATCCCGACCGGTGCAGTGGTCACCAAGGTCGACGACCGCGTCATCGCCAGCGGCGACGCACTCATCGCGGCGGTCCGCTCGCACGCCCCCGGCGACCAGGTCTCGGTGACGTACACACAGGGTGGCAACGAGCAGACCGTGCAGGTCACGCTCGGGACGGCCCCGAGCGGAGGCAACTGATGAAGCGACCCCGGATCGTCCGTGACCGTGGGCACCTCACGCCCATCGTCGGGCACATCGAGTCTCCGTCGGGCCCGGGCATTACGGTGAGCGACATGACTATGGATGCAGCCGTGGCCGGACGTGCGCTCGTCGTGATCGTCGACGACCGCACGGCTCACGGAGATGCCGACTCGACCGGACCTCTGGTCAACGAACTGCTGACCGAGGCGGGCTTCCTCGTCGACGGTGTCGTCGTGGTCAGCAACGACGAGGTGGACGTGCGCAACGCACTGAACACCGCGGTCATCGGCGGCGTCGACCTGGTGGTCTCCGTCGGCGGCACCGGCACGTCGCCGCGCGACGTCACCCCGGACGCGACGGCCGAGGTGCTCGACCGTGAACTCCTCGGCATCAGTGAGGCGCTCCGCTCCTCCGGACTGGCGGCGGGGTCGCTCGACGCCGGCCTGTCCCGCGGGCTCGCCGGAGTGTCAGGCAGCACGCTGGTGGTCAACTTGGCCGGGAGCCGCGCGGCCGTCCGCGACGGAATGGCGACGCTGACGCCCCTCGCCGCCCATGTCATCGGTGAGTTGTCCAGCCTTGACGGCTGACGACCCCCAGAAGAACGACCCTCGAGCCGACGACGCAACACCCGCCGATCCGGACTCCGAGGACACTGCGAGCCGGGCCCGTGCACGACGGGCCCGGCTCGCTCGTGTGTTCGGCGACGTTCTTCCCGAGTCGACTCGAGACGACGGAACGTCGGGCGAACCACATCGAGGTGATTCGTCCTCGGGCTCGGAGGAGTGGTTGAGGAGCCAGAGGCCTCCTCATTACGACTAGTTTTGTGTGATCCACATCACTGGGAGTTACCACAGTGCGAACCCGGTGTTGCCTGTCTGTTAACCGCGAATTCGCCTGAATCCGGACGACCTCCCCGCGAGTTACCGCAGGGTAGATGTGACTGGTGTGACTGGCAACCCCCGTCGAGCAGTGGTTCCGCTCGGGGCCGAGTCGAATAACGCCCACGTCACGGGCACCCGGGTACCCGATTAGCACAGTCCGACGACGTTTCGCGCCATTGGAGCTGCGGCGCGTCGTGCGGCCAAAACGCTTGTGACGCACGTTCACACGCACGAAACGTGGACGGCGGTTTTTGGACGCAACGCCGCGAACGTAGGGATTGTCACGGTCCGAATCACCCTCTAAGGTTTCGCTCAGGTTCAACGGTGGATGCTGAATCGATACGAGGACGCGTCCAACTTGTGTTCCTGCACTGCCCGACGCGTAAGCCATGAGCTTGCAGTCGCCGCCTGATACGGTTCGCTCGCAAGCGAACCGCTCGGGAGGACGTCAGAGCCCGACAGCGCACCCGAGGCGAACACGCCGCGGGACGAACATGATGAGGAAGTACATGACCGTAATTCAGAAGCCGCGGCGCAGCCGGGGGCTCAAGTCCATGCGTACCGCAGTGGGTCGCCAGTGCCGCAGTCGTCGGCCTGGTCGTCGGTGGCGGCTCGGCATCTGCAGCAGTCGACGATTCGAACTCCGTCGTCGACGGTGGTGGCAACACCATCACGGTCTCGCAGGCCGACACCTTCATCAACAGCGTCTTCCCGCTCGACGGAAGCCCCCTCACCCGTGAGTGGTTCCACAACGGTCGCGCCATCGTCGAGGTCACCGGCCCCGACGCCGCCGACTTCGAGGGTGACATCACCCTCGGCTACCAGTTCGGCTACCCGGCTTCGCTGGGTGGAGAGCTGACCTTCAGCTACAGCACCCCGCAGCTCGAGATCGGTGACGGCGACGCCTTCACCGTGTCGGACATCCTCCCGCAGGTCGGCACCACGGTCACCCTCGAGCCGGGCCCCGGCATCGAGGACGTCGAGGTCGGCACCGGCTCGGCTTCGGGCGAGCGCACCGAGATCCAGATCTCGAACGTGCACGGCACCGCGACCAACATCGCCGGCAACGTCTCGGTTCGCCCGTACGTGAAGGTCGTCTCCAGCAATGGCGACACCGCAGTCACCTACGGCAAGCCGTGGCGCTTTAACTGATCCTGGCCCAGCCAGTATCAGTTGCCTGCTGATCGGTAGTCCGCTTCCACAGCAGATCTGAACACAGACGAAGCCCCATCCGGGTCATCCGGGTGGGGCTTCGTCGTGTTCGTGAGGCGTGACAAGGGCGTGCGACAGGGGTCGGTGGCATGTCACGAGCATCCGAAGGTGCACCGCCCCACTGCGTTCCGACGTCCACGCATCCTGTTGAATGGTCGGCATGAACTCCGGTACCGCGACTCGTGTGATGACTGCAGCTTTCGCCCTCACGGCCCTGGTGGGCCTGTCCGCCTGCAGCAGCGGGGATTCCGGGACGTCCGACGACTCGTCCGAGAACGCCACCGCCTGCACTGATTTCGAGACCACGTACGACCAGTTCACCGCCCTCGTCAAGGCCGGCCCGGCCGACACGGACGTCCAGACCTGGACCGACGCGAAGACCGCCGAGATGCAGAAGTTCCAGCCTCTCGCGGACACCGCCACCGGTGATGTCGAGTCCTCGCTCAGCACGCTCATCGGTGCGCTACCCGCCGATTCCCTCGAACTCACCGAGCCGGACAGCTCGTCCGGTCAGGCGTTCGTCGACAACTCGACGGCAGTGGTCGACGCCTGCTCCGCGGCCGGCACCGCGATCACCCTCGACGAGTTCCCGCTGGTCAAGTTCAACTGATCCCGCTCGTTCGAACAGACGACGAAGGGCTCGTCCTCACCGTGCGGTGAGGACGAGCCCTTCGTCGTGTCTGTGGGTGACTACGTGGTGGTGCCCGGCGTCGTGTTGCCGGTGATGCCGTCCGAGGTGGTCTTGACGCCGTCGGAACGGCCCTCCGCCAAGAGGTCCCGGATCTGGATCAGGATGTCCTGATCGCTCAGAGCCTTCTCCTTCTTCGTCGCGAAGCGGTTCTTCGCGGTGTTCACCGGGAGGATGAGCACGAAGTAGACGACCGCCGCGATGATGACGAAGTTGATCACCGCGGTGATGACGGCCCCGATGTTCACGAATGTCGCGTCGTTGCCGGAGCGGATCAGGAAGCCCCAGCCCAGCTCGTTGCTCGCCCCGATGGACGAGATCAACGGGTTCACGATGTTGGTGGTGAATGCGGTGACGATGGCCGTGAAGGCCGCACCGATGACCACTGCGACCGCGAGGTCGACCACGTTCCCGCGCAGCAGGAAGTCCTTGAAGCCCTTCAACATGCGATCCGCCCCTACTCTCGTCGATCATGGATTGAGCCACGACGAGAGTAACCGACCAGCGCGTCTCGATGGGCGCGGCGAAGCCCGGGACCCGGGGACGGTCACCGCAGCAGGACCGTCAGTGCATCGGAGAGCGACGCAGCGGCGACGGCCGACGCGTCTTCCGCGCGCAGGGCGACCAGAACGAGCTGGTCGCGTCGAGACACGCCGGAGCCCGGGGCGGAGACCATCACCACGGTGGCGCTTTCGGCGATCACCCCGGACGAGGACGTGTCGTCCGGCGCCGCACGCACGACGTCGACCACGTCGCCGGCTCGAAGCAGTTGCGCCAGCTCGGGATCGGCGAGGCGGATCGGCACGATGCGGGCATCACCGGACGGCAGGGTGGCGGACGCAAGCCGAGGCCCCAGCAGTCGGACGTCGGTGAGCGCCTCGCCGGATCGGACGGGTCCGGCGACAGTCCGTCCCACCGCGTCGTCCACCGACCGCAGCGTTCCGTCCGCGAGCAGGGACGAGTCGACGCGGGTCAGCGTGACGTCGGCGGCCGTGAGTGAGGTGCCGGGAGCGACGTCCGTGGCGGTCACGACGACCGGGACCTCCGTCCGCGACGGATCGGTTCGATAGGCCGAGACGACAGCGAGCCCCACGAGAGCAGCGGCGACGATGCGTCGAGCGGCAGGTGACCGCAGACGCGGCGGGAGAGGCGGGATGCGGTCGAACAGGCGCGCGCTCAGCGGGTGATCGACCGTGGGAGACATGACGCGACCGTAGAACGCGGGCGACGCAGGACGCCGCCAGGTTTCACGGTGCCCGGGGACAGCGGTTCGACGCTCCCCGGGTCGGACGATCAGCTTGCGGCGGCGGGGGTGGAGGTGCTGGTCGACTTCTTCTCACTCGAGGTGGTCGAGGTCGAGTCGGACTTCGTGTCGCTCTTCTTCTCGCTCGAGCTCTTGCTGTCCGAGGAGCTGCCGGAGTCGGACGAGCCCGACTCGCTGCTGCTCGAACTGCCGCGGCTGTCGTTGCGGTAGAAGCCGCTGCCCTTGAAGACGATGCCCACGGTGTTGAACAGCTTGCGAAGCTTGCCGGAGCACGCGGGGCAGACCGTCAACGAGTCGTCCGTGAACTTCTGGACGATGTCGAACCGGTTGTCACACTCGGTGCACGCATAAGAGTAGGTAGGCACGTTTCCTCCGCTGTCGGTCCCTGACTGGCACTCTACAGTCGACAGTGCCAGCGTCGGCAATCGAGGCAACGTCCGTGCAGGTGGCGCTATTCCTCAGCCGCGGCTGTCGTGGCCGAGCCGCTGCAGCCCCGACAGCGGCGTCAACACGTGGGTCATGCGCACGTCGTGCGTCTCGGTGGGCAGCGCGTCGACCAGGTCGTCGTCGTACACCACGCCCACCAGCCACGCGTCGGGCCGGACGGCATCGAGTGTGCGGTCGTAGAAGCCGGCGCCTCGGCCGAGGCGACCGCCGCTGCGATCGACGGCGAGTGCGGGTACCAACACGATCGACGCGTCCGCGACGGTCTCGGGAGGAAGCGTCGGGCCGGACGGTTCGCGCAAGCCGTACGCGGCCGCGACGAGCGAGTCGGGTCCGCGGTACTCGGCCCAGGACAGCGGCCCCGGTTCACGCGCGACGGGCAGCAGCACTCGCAGTCCGGCGGCCAGTGCGGAGTCGAGCATGCTCGCATCACCGGGCTCGCTACCCACCGGTACGTAGGCGGCGAGAGTGTCGCCGCCGCGCTCCCGCGCATCGGAGGCCAAAACCGACACGGCGTGAGAGAGTGCCTCTGATGCCCGCTCTCGTGCGTGGACGTCTCGCTGCTTGCGGGCAGTGAGTATGCGTGTCCTCCACTCGAGTTTGTCGTCACTGATCACGGGGGAAACCCCAGTGTCTCGCGAAGGACGATTCGCGGTCTACATGGATAGGGTGTGCGCATGAGCTCAGCAAACAGTGAGTCCGTGGCCGGTGGCAAGAAGCCGTCGTTCCGTACGGCCGTCGTACCCGCTGCAGGCATGGGAACACGTTTCCTCCCCGCCACGAAAACGGTACCGAAAGAGCTACTGCCGGTGGTCGATACGCCCGGAATCGAGCTCGTCGCCGGAGAAGCTGCCGATTCCGGCGCGCAGCGCCTCGTCATCGTCACCTCGCCCGGCAAGGACGGTGTGGTCGCCCACTTCGTCGAGGATCTGGTGCTGGAGAACAAGCTCGAGGCGAGCGGCAAGCTCGAGATGCTCGAGAAGGTCCGTGTCGCGCCCGGACTTCTCGACGTCCAGTCGGTGATCCAGGCGGAGCCATTGGGTCTCGGACATGCCGTCGCGTGCGCCGAGGAGGTGCTCGACGACGACGAGGACGCGATCGCAGTGCTGCTCCCGGACGACCTGGTGATGCCGCGGGGTGTGCTCGACGTGATGTCGCGGGTGCGTGCCAAGCGCGGCGGAACCGTGTTGTGCGCCATCGAGGTTCCCGAGGACGCGGTGTCCGCGTACGGAGTGTTCGACACCGAGATCGTGCCCGACGCAGTGAACCCCAACGTGCTCAAGGTCAACGGCATGGTGGAGAAGCCCAAGAAGGAGGACGCGCCGTCGAACTACGCGGCGGCCGGCCGATACCTTCTGGACCGGGCCATCTTCGATGCGTTGCGACGCATCCAGCCCGGCGCCGGCGGCGAGTTGCAACTCACCGACGCCATCGCTCTCCTCATCGAGGAGGGTCATCCGGTACATGTGGTGGTGCACCGCGGAGTGAGACACGACCTCGGAAATCCCGGGGGTTACCTCCGCGCTGCGGTTGACTTCGCACTGGAACGCGAAGATTACGGTCCGGCATTGCGCGAGTGGCTCCAGGAGCGCTTGAGCGACAGCTGGGCACCGGAGCTCACGACCTACGAGTGACGCCCGGTCGACACGGATGACGGAAGGTGCGGATGCGCTCGGTTGAGGAGCAGCAGTCGAGAGTGACGGCTGCAGCGGTTGCCCCCCGGCCGGTGCGAGTCGCCATCTCCGAGGCGCAGGGTCTGCTCTGCGCGGAGGAAGTGGTGACCGAGCGCCCGCTGCCCGGATTCGATCAGGCGGCCATCGACGGCTATGCGGTCCGCAGTGTGGACATCGCTGCCGCGGGGTCGGCCACCGACGACGACGGCGCACCCGTCGACATCTCGCTGCCCGTGGTGGGCGAGGTCGCGGCGGGGTCGCGTCAGCCCATCCGTCTGCAGCCGCGGCAGGCGGTGCGCGTCGACACGGGTGCACCGCTGCCCACCCTCGCGGACGCCGTTCTCCCCGTGGAGCGAGCGAAGTTCGCGCGCGGCCGCATCGAAGTGCTCGCACCCGTGCGTTCCGGGGAGTACGTGCGCCGCATCGGTGACGACGTGCAGCCCGGCGACGTCGCCGTGCGGTCCGGGACCATCATCGGCGCAGCGCAGGTCGGGCTCCTCGCAGCCGTGGGCCGCGACAAGGTCCTGGTGCATCCCCGTCCCCGCCTCTCGGTCATCTCGATCGGCGGCGAACTCGTCGACATCGAACGCACACCGGGCCAGGGCCAGGTGTACGACGTGAACAGCTACGCCCTCGCTGCCGCGGCGCGGGACGCGGGCGCGGACGTCAACCGCATCGGCATCGTCAGCGGTGACGCGAAGCGGCTGCGCGAGGTGGTGGAAGGGCAGCTCATCCGCTCCGAGATCGTCGTCATCGCCGGAGCCGTCGGCGGCAGCGCGTCCGAGGAGATCCGCGAGGCGCTCGAGGACTTCGGCGACATCGAGGTCGGCCGCGTGGCCATGCACCCCGGATCGGTGCAGGGCTTCGGCCAGCTCGGTCGCGACGAGGTACCCACCTTCCTGTTGCCGTCCAACCCGGTGAGTGCGCTCGTCGTCTTCGAGGTGATGGTGCGGCCGCTCGTGCGCATCGCGCTCGGTCGACGCCAGCCCATGCGCCGCATCGTCACGGCCCGCACCGTCGGACCCATCACGTCCATCGCTGGGCGCCGCGCCTACCTGCGCGGCCAGCTCATGCGGGACGAGGGCACGGGGGAGTACCTCGTGCAGGCACTCGGCGGTGCTCCCGGCAGCTCGTCGCACCTGCTGGCGACGCTGGCGGAGGCCAACTGCCTGGTCATGGTCGACCCCGAGGTGACCGAGGTGCGGACCGGCGAAGAGGTCGACGTCGCATTCCTCGCGCAGCGCGGCTGACGCTCCGTCCTCTTCGCTAAGGTTTCGAAGTATGCCGCGATCGTGGTCGAGCCATCCCGGATGGCCGGCGAAGCTGGGACCTCTCGTGGTTCCCGCGGGCGAGGTGACGGTCCGACCGGTGCGTCTGCGTGACGCCGCGGTGTGGTCGCGGACCCGCATCGACAACCGCGCGCACCTCGAACCGTGGGAGCCCACCGGTGAGGCGCCGTGGGACATGCGGCACGCGATGTCGTCGTGGCCGCCCCTGTTCTCGAGCCTCAAGGCCGAGGCCCGGCGCGGGATGATGCTGCCCTTCGCCATCGAACTGAACGGCACCTTCGTCGGGCAGCTGACTGTCGGCAACATCGTCCGCGGAGCCCTTCGATCGGCGTGGATCGGCTACTGGGTGGCCAAGGACGTCGGCGGGCAGGGGGTTGCCACGGCAGCACTCGCACTCGGCGTCGACCACTGCTTCTCGTCGGCCGGGCTGCACCGGCTCGAAGCCACCGTGCGGCCGGAAAACGCTGCCAGCCAAGCGGTTCTGCGCAACGTCGGGTTCCGCCAGGAGGGCCTGCTGCAGAGGTACCTCGACGTGGACGGTGCGTGGCGCGACCACATCCTCGTCGCCATGACGGTGGGGGAGACGCCCGGAACGGTGGCGGACGTGCTGGTGCGCAGTGGTCGGGCGGCGTGGGCTCGGTAGTTGCCTCGAGGTTCCCGTAGGGGTTCCGTGTTCCCGCGCGTGCTGCAGTGTCCGCGGGAACACGCAAGCACTGCGGGAAGTTCGGCCTGTGACTGGAGTGACATGAGTGCACTCGTGTTCGGCGCGTCGTCGTCGGCGGTTCACCGCGCCCCACTACGCTGACGTGCAAGCTCACATGAATGTGATTCACGTCAGGAGGTGGTGGGTGTGCCCAATTCGGTGATCTGGATCGGCCTCGTCGCCATCTGGCTGTTCGTGCTCGTGCCGATGGTGGTCACATCGCGCCCGCGTATCCGCCGCACCACCGACGTCGCGCTCGCGACACGGGTCCTGCACCGGGGCGGAGCGCGGCTCCGCGTCGATCCCGGTCCCGCGGCAGGGCACCGCAGCGACCCCGACTGGCGCCCGTCCGACGACGACCTGCACTCGACCGACTCGCTTTCGGAGGATCCGATGGAGACCCAGCACGGCCACGAGAGCGACGAGCACGTCGACGAGTACTTCTCGGAGGACTTCGTGCCGCAGCGACGCGGCCGCGGCGGCTTCGATCCCGAGGCCGACGCCATCGCCCGCGCCGCCCGCTACGCGTTCCGTCAGCGCACGGTGCTCGGCTCCGTGTTCGTCATCGCGATGTCTGCAGCGCTGGGATTCCTTGCGAGCCCGATCTTCTGGTGGGTCTTCGCCGTCACCATCGTCGGGCTGTCGTCCTACCTGTTCTACCTCCGCCGCCAGGTGCGCATCGAGGAGGACATCCGTCGTCGTCGTATGCAGCGTCTGCAGCGCTCGCGCCTCGGTGTCGAGTCCAGCACCGACCCGGAGCTCAAGCTCACTCCCGAGCGCCTGCGTCGTCCTGGCGCCGTGGTGCTCGAGGTGGACGACGAGGACCCGGCGTTCGACCATCTCGAGCACTACGACGAGCACGTCGGCGACTCCCACCTCGACGTCCGCATGCGCCGCGCAGCGGGGGAGTGACCGGATTTCTGGCAGTCCCGCGGGGCTGCTAGAGTTCGAGACGATCCTGGTTCGCCGGGTCAGGGGCTGTGGCGCAGTTGGTAGCGCGTCTCGTTCGCATCGAGAAGGTCAGGGGTTCGATTCCCCTCAGCTCCACCACGTTCGACTCTCGTCACAGCGCATCGCGGAACTCGTCCAGGAACGGCGACGGCGTCTCCCGTCGGATCCGCCACGACCGCACCAGCCACATCTCGACGAGCTCGGGCCGTACGCGGCCCAGTCTCGCCCACTCGTCGAGCACCTCGCAGTAGTCGAGGTAGCGCCGCACGGTCATGGCCGACACCGAGGGATTGTCCACCCACCCCAGGTGCACGAGTTCCGACAGCGCCTGCTGGTCGAGGAGTTGCGGGCGGTGCAGCATGGTCTCCGACCCGATCGCCCACACGTACAGGGACATCGGAACGCGCCCGAATCCCGTGGCCCTCGGCCAGCCCGACCAGTCCCGGTGCGGACCGACGTCGATGAGCGCCGGCGCGCGGCGGCACTCGTCCAGTGCCTGCCGAACACCGTGCAGCCGACGGTCGCCGGCCGGCTCCTCGAGGTCCCGCGCATCGGGGAAGCGGCGAGCGCGGTCTCGGTCTCGATGACCGACGAGCCATGCGGCGCAGTGGTAGACGGTGGTCAGATCGCACCCGCTCCCGATGGTCTGCAGATCGCCGCGCCGCAGGAACCCGGTGCCGGTCTCGACGACGTCTCCGTCCTGACCTCGGGCGCGGACCCGCACCGGGATGCGCGCGCTCGTGAGACGACTGTTCCACCAGTCGAGGTCGATCTCCGCGAGATCACCCAGCACGTCGTACTCGTACGAACGGGTGCTGCACCACGCGAGGCACGCTTCGGGGAGCGCCGGCGTCGTCGTCATGTCGGCGATGGTGGCAGGTCCCACCGACAGCCTCGGTCGGGTTTGCAAAGTGTCTGTAAAGACTGCCCGCAGCCGTGCCTCATATGGCGCCGGTCACACCTAGTGTTCGTTCGGTGCATCCCCTGCACCGGACCGAAAGGTGACCATCCATGGCCACGACAGCCATCCCCGCGGGGCCTCCCTCGACGAAGCGGGCGGTGTTCAACACCATTCGCGGATCACTCGGCAACCTCGTCGAGTGGTACGACGTGTACGTCTACACGGTCTTCGCGTCGTACCTGCAGTCGAGCTTCTTCGCCGACGGTGAGCCCAACGCGGGCATCTACACGATGGGCATCTTCGCGATCACCTTCGTGATGCGCCCGATCGGGTCGTGGTTCTTCGGTCGGTACGCGGACCGGCACGGGCGTCGTCCCGCGCTGGTGTTCAGCATCTCGCTCATGGCGGGCTCGTCCCTGCTCATCGCGCTGACCCCGACGGCCGCGTCCATCGGGTCGGCCGCCGTGGTCATGCTCGTCCTCTGCCGTCTGCTGCAGGGCTTCGCGACGGGTGGCGAGTACGGCACGTCGGCGACCTACATGTCCGAGGCGGCCACGCCGGGGCTGCGCGGATTCTTCTCCTCGTTCCAGTACGTCACCCTGGTGGGCGGTCACGTCCTCGCCCAGGTCACGCTGCTGATCCAGCAGAGTGTCCTGACCGACGAGCAGATCGCCTCCTTCGGCTGGCGCATCGCGTTCGGAATCGGCGCCCTCGGCGCCGTGGTGGTGCTGTTCCTGCGTCGGAGCATGGACGAATCCCTGCAGACCGAGGTCGACGGCAAGCGCAGCGGCTCGATGACCGAGCTGTTCACCGCGTACCCGAAGCAGCTGCTCATCTGCTTCCTCGTGACCCTCGGCGGGACCGTCGCGTTCTACACCTACAGCGTCAACGGGCCGCTCATCGTCAAGAGCACCTACGCCGATCAGGGCATGACGGCGACGTGGATCAACCTCGCGGCGCTGGTGCTGCTCATGGTGATCCAGCCACTCGGCGGACTGCTGAGCGACAAGATCGGGCGCAAGCCGCTGCTCGTCGGGTTCGGCATCGCGGGTGTGCTGTGGTCGTGGACCTTCCTGAACCTGCTGCCGCGCGTCGAGACGCCGATGGTGTCCTTCCTGCTGCTCGCCGGCACCTACGTCATCCTCACCGGCTACACCTCGATCAACGCGATCGTGAAGGCGGAACTGTTTCCCGCGCACGTGCGCGCTCTGGGACTGGGACTCGGCTACGCACTGGCCAATTCGATGTTCGGTGGCACGGCTCCGGTGATCTACGAGGCCGCCAAGGAGAACGATGCGCTCGACGCCTTCGGCATCTACGTCACCATCGCCATCGGTGTCTCGCTCGTCGTGTACGTCTTCGTCCTGAAGAACCGCGCACCGACCTTCCTGGACGCCGAGCAGGCACGCCGAGCGGACAGGAACGAGGCGGCCGTGTCCTGAGGTCCGTGCGTTAGGCTTTCCGCGCCGGACGGGAGGGCCTGACGATGCAGATTCTCGTCGTCGAGGACGACCTCGGAGTCGCCGACGCACTCACACAGTCGCTGCGTCGGCAGGGCTGGGCGGTGCGGCACGCCGCGACCGGGACCGCGGCGCTCGACATGGTGGACGACGCCGATCTCGTCCTGCTCGACATGGGGCTCCCGGATCACGACGGCCTGTGGGTCTGCCGCCGGATCCGGGAGCACTCGTCCGTTCCCATCGTGGCGCTCACGGCGCGGCGCACCGAGGATTCCGTGATCGGCGCTCTGCGTGCGGGTGTCGACGACTACGTCACCAAGCCGTACAGCTTCGCGGTGCTGCTCGCACGGCTGGACGCGGTCGTGCGGCGCAGTGTCGGACGCGTCGCCACCGAGCCGGCCGTCGATCTCGGCTTCGACCTCGCTCGGGACACCCGCGAGGTCACCGCACCCGACGGCACCGTGCGCACGCTCACCGCGAAGGAATGCGAACTGCTCGTGGCACTCTCCCGCACACCGGACCGCCCCGTGAGCCGCGCCGCGCTCATGGAGGAGGTGTGGGACACGACGTGGGTGGGTGCCTCGCGCACACTCGACGTCCACGTCGCGTCACTGCGGAACAAGCTGAAGGACGTCGCCCGGATCGAGTCGGTGCGCGGTGTCGGCTATCGACTGGTCGCTCCCGCCGAGCCCGACGCGTGAGGAGACGGCTGCTCGCACTGGCGATCACGTTGACGGCCGCCGTGCTGGCGGCTCTCGTCGCGCCGCTCGTGGCCGCCCACGCGGAGGAACGGGCGATCACCATCCACGAACGGCGTCTGGCCGCCGCGACCCGGTTCGCCACCCTGGCCGACAGCGTCGGTGACGCGAGCTCTCTGGGACCCGATCTGATGCGGTACGGCGAGGTCACGGAGAGCACCCGCACGTGGATCGTCGACATCGACGGATCGGTGCTCGCACCTGCCGGCTCGGATCTGCCGGCCGACGTGCCGGGTCTGGCGGGCGCGGTACGCGACGCGCTCGCGGGAACACCGACCTCCGCTCCGACTGCGCTGTGGCCGTGGCAGACCGAGCCGTTGATCGTCGCGACGCCCATCGGCCGGGACGCGCAGATCCTCGGTGCCGTCGTCATGCTGGAGAACACATCGGCCGCGCGGGACAACGTGCAGCGAGCGATGGTGCTCGCCGCGGCGGGCGGCGCCGTCGTCCTCGCGCTCGTCGCCTGGCTCGTGGGAGTGCCACTCGTCGGCTGGGTGGTGCGGCCGGTCGACGATCTGACCACCCGCGTCGAGCAGCTGTCCCGCGGCCGCACTCCGACCGAGGGACGCCACGTCGGGCCTCCCGAACTCCGGCGGCTCGCGGAGTCGTTCGACGACATGGCGGCGAACGTGGAGCACTCCCGGCAGCAGCAGCGCGAACTGGTCGCGGACGTGTCGCACCAGTTGGCCAATCCGCTGACTGCACTGCGGCTCCGGCTCGAGAACCTGGCCGTGGACGATCCCGCCGTCGAACCGGTGCTCGCCGAGACCGAACGCATGGCGCGCTCACTCGACGCGGTGATCGAGATCAGCCGCGCGGGAGGCTTCGACCGACGCTTGTCCGAGGTGGACGTCGCCCGGCAGCTTCGCGAGCGGGTCGCGCTGTGGGCGCCGTTGTTCGAGGATCTGCTCACCGTCCGGGTCGACGTCGACACCGCCCCGGCGTTCCTGGAGGAGGACCTCGTCCCCACGGTCCTCGACGTCCTTCTGGACAACGCGCTGAAGTACGCGGAGGGTCGGTCCGTCGACGTCGCGCTGGAGCAGGCCGGCGACGCGTGGCGAGTGACGGTGCGCGATCACGGTGACGGCGTCAGTGCCGCCGAAGCCGCCGAGCTGGGGCGGCGCTTCCACCGACTCGAACGACACGCCGGCGTCGAGGGCACCGGACTGGGTCTCGCGATCGTCGTCCTCCGCGTCCGCGACGCCGACGGGAACGTGGTCTTCGAACCCGCCGATCCCGGCCTGCGGACGGTCATCTCACTTCCCGCGCGTCTCGATCGCGGAACCACCGCAGCGCCCCCGGATGCAGCGGGACCGGCTGGGTGAACATCCCGGCGGCGACGGTCGGCTGCCGGACGTCGGGCACGGTTCGTGCGATCGCGTCCTGACGGTCGAAGACGACGGACGTGAACCCGTAGGCCGTGTCCTCGCGGAGCGTCGGCGTCGCGATGAGGTACGTCTTCACGCTGACAGTCTGGACGGCGGCGGGCAGACGGTACGGCCCGGCCGGCAGCGGACCGGTGACGTACTGCGGACCCCAGGTCGACACGAGTCCCTCGACCAGTCCACCGAGATCCAGCGCGCGGATCGGTGTGCGCGCGCCCAGCTCGACCAGTGCCCGCACCGGGAACCCGCTGACGAAGGCCAGCGCGTCGACGCGTCCGGAGCTCAGCGCCGCCGTCGCCTCGCCGAGCGGCTGCGCGACGAAGTCGACGTCCGCCGTGTCCACTCCTGCTGCGGCCAGGCACCTCTCGGTCACCGACCGGGTACCCGAGTCGGTCTGGCCCGCGCTCAGGCGCACGCCCGCCAGGTCCTGGATCCCCGTGACCGGGGAATATACCGGGACGAGGATCTGCAGGAAGCTGTCGTAGAGCCGGGCCAGCGCGGTCAGGGGGACCGGGGAGTCGAAGGCCCCTTCGCCGCGCACCGCATCGAGTGCCGTGTCGCCGAGGCAGAACGCGACGTCCGCGCTGCTCGACGAGAGGTCGAGCACGTTTCCCACGGAACCGCCGGTCACGAGGACCTCCGAGCGCACACCCGGCAGCACCTGCGAGGCCTCTGTGCGCAGAGCCGCGCCGTACTCGTCGAACACCGCACCCACGTTGCCGGTGGCGATGCGCAGTCGGCCGGAAGCGTCCTGCCACCACGTATCTCGGGAACACCCCGCCAGGGCGGCGGCGGCCGCAGCCACGCCGGCCCCGCGGAGGAACTGCCGTCGGCCGAGCACGCGTTCAGCATAGGCCGGGGCCGGTCCGTCAGCGCTGAGTGAGCCGCGACCCGGTCTCGACGGAGACGACGCCCGAGCCGAAGAGCCCGTCGACGATCTGGTGCACGCCGGTGGCCAGTTCCTGTGCGGCGACCGGATTGAGCATGTCGGCCATCGACGGGATGCCGATGTCGACGGCGGCGTCGAAGGCCATCTCGACGGCGCCGTCGGCGGTCTCCCGCACCGCCCACCGGCCGTCGAACGATCCCAGGTCGCCGCTCGACTGCTCGAAGGTGACGGTGCGGCCGGGCACGTCGACGGTGTCCGTCTCGACCCACTGCAGCAGACCGCCGCGGAAGTGGGTCGACCACGACGACGATCGAACGTACCCGGCCGCGTCCCGCGACTCGGGATCCGTCACGGTGATGCGGTCGACCATGGGTACGTGATCGCCGAAGGAGGCGAAGTCGCTGACCCGATCGAACACGTCGTCCGGAGTGACGCCGGTGAGGGTGGCGATCACACTGATGATGCTGGGGGACATGAGAACTCCTCGAATGGAATCGACGGTCAGGCGGACTGCAGGACGGGATAGGCGCCGGGGGAGCGCTCCACCAGATGTCGGGCGGTGAGGCGGGCGGAGCGTTCGATGGTGCCCGCCGTCTGCGCGGGAGGGAGGGGTCCGGACCCGAGCGACGTGGGAAACGGGCTGGTGTTGAACAGGTTCGCGACGGAGGCGAGGAGATTGGCGAACTTCGTCTGCGACGCGGGGTCGAGCAGGTCGAAGAAGGCCGGCTTCCACAGGCGCTGGAACACGTCCGGGTGCAGCCGGCGAGGCGCGTCCACCGCGATCCCGAGGCGGGTGGCCTCGTCGACCAGCACGGCGACGAGCGAGTCGATGTCCAGTGCCGCGGCCCCGCTGGTGACCCACACGTGCTCGCGGTCGTACTGCCGCGGGTGGTTCACCACCGTCGCGATCGACCGTGCGACGACGTCGCACGGCACGAAGTCGTACTGCAGCGCGCGTCCTCGCACAGGACGACCGGCAACGACCCGCGCAGGAAGGCGCGCACGAGGGTGTGCAGCCCCTGCAACTCGGAGATCTCACCGGTCTCGGAATCGCCGCACACGATGGACGGGCGGACGATGGTCCAGTCGAGGCCGCTGCTCCGCACGAGATCCTCGCCGTCCCTCTTGCTGGCGATGTACGCACCGGGGTGCATGGTGGCGAGTCCGCCGGTGACGTCCGGGATCACGGGTTGGCCGACGAAGGCGGTGCTGACGTGCACCAGGCGTGCCGACGCGTCCCGGGAGAGCTCCACGATGTGGCGGACTCCGTCGACGTTGACGGCCCGGGTGGACGCGTCGTCGATCCCGAAGTCCACGACGCCGGCGCAGTGCACGACGGTGTCCACGTCGCGGGTGAGGGCGGACCACGTCCGGTCGTCGAGTCCGAGGTGTGGCGCGCGGAGGTCGCCGCGGACAGTGATCCCCGAGTGCTGCACGGCCCGTCGACCTTCCAGCACGACGACGTCGTGGTCCTCGGTGAGGGCGCGGAGCGTCGGCAGTCCGACGACGCCGGAGGCTCCGGTCAGCAGAATCGTCATCGGTGTCCTTTCGAGAACGTCTCGCGCAGTGCGTCGCCGACGGCGGTGAGCATCCAGTCGACATCAGCCTCGGTCATCGTGGCCGGGGGAGTGAAACGCACGACTGGACTGGCGTTCAGGGAGTGGTTGGCCACGACGCGCCGGTCGAGCAGCGCGAGCAGGAAGCGGCCGGCGGTGCCGGCGTCGCCGAAGTCCAGCCCGATGAGCAACCCTCGACCGCGGACCTCCACGGTCCCGAGATCCGCTGTGAGTATGCGCAACTCGTCGAGCAGTCGTCCGCCCGTCCGTGCGGATCGCGCCACCAGCTTCTCGTCGTCGATGACCTCGAGCGCGGCGCACGCGGCCGCCATCCCCAGCGGCGCACCGGAGAAGGTCGACGTGTGGATGCCGAAGTCGATGTCGAAGGCACGGAAGGCGCGCGGTGTCGCGACGGCGGCCGACACGGGAATCACGCCGCCGCCCAGACTCTTTCCCACGAGGACGATGTCGGCGTCGACGGCGTCCCGCTCGCTCTCCCACATCAGGCCGGTGCGTCCGAGGCCGGTCATGATCTCGTCGATCACGAGGAGGGCTCCGCGTTCACGGCACAGTGCCGAGGCGACCGCGAGGTAGTTGCGGGGCGGCAGCACGACCCCGCCCTCGCCCTGCACGGGTTCGAGGACCACGCAGGCGTCGGAGGCGTCGTCGCCGAGTGCGTCCGACAGTGCCTGGACGTCGCCGTACGGAACTGTGGTCGCCGCGGTGAACAGTCGACGGAACGGGTTCTGATACGACGGATTCGCCGTGAGGGCGAGCGCGCCGAGGGTCTTGCCGTGGTAGCCGCGGCTCGCCCCGATCAGGCGATGGTGGCCGGCGCTGCAGGCCATCTTGACGGCGGCTTCGGTGGCCTCGGTTCCGGAGGCGCCGAAGTAGACCTTCGACAGCGGGTCCGGCAGGCGGGCCGCCAGTGCCGCCGCGGCCTCGGCCACCCGAGGTTCGAGCAGGGTGCGGGTGGAGACGGGATGGCGTCCGAGCTGGGCGATCACCGCGTCGACGACGCGGGGATGCCGGGCGCCGAGCAGGAGGGTCCCGTACCCGCCGCAGTTGAGGTACTCGACGTCGTCGGTCGACCACAGTCTGGCTCCGAGCGAGCGGTCCTCGACGATGTCGCCCAGCATGGAGGCCACGCGTGCACGAGACTCGGACAGATGCGCGCGGGTGTGGCTCTGCACCCGCCCGTCGAGGGACGTCGAGATCGACATGGTGTGGCTCCCGAGACGAGGAGAAGCGATGAGGCGTGCGGCCCGGCGGGCCGCCGCGATCACCGACGGTAACCCCGGCTGCAGGTGGCGTCAAAGCCACCGATGAGTCGTATGATGTTGCGCCACAACAGATGGAGCGAACCACCGTTATCCTGTGGGGCAGTTCCGAGTGGCTGGTCCGGTGACCACGGAGTGAATCCGGATCATCAGAAATTATGCGAATATCGGTTCACCGGGACCGGCGGTCGTCAGATCTTCTTGCGGGCCCGGTACGCGGCGACGTTGGCGCGGTTGCCGCAGTTTCCGGTGTCGCAGTACCGCCTCGATCGGTTGCGGGAGAGGTCGACGAGCACCGCGTCGCAGTCCGGTGCGTCGCACAGGCGGAGCCGCTCGAGCTCGTCCGACCGCACCATGTCGGCGAGGGCGACGGCGGTCTCGGCCGTCATGCGATCGGCGAGGGGCGCGTCGTCGTCGCTGACGTGCATGTGCCAGCCCCAGTCGCCGTGGCGGGTGAGGTACGGCCGGGCGTCGGATGCGGCCAGCATCGCGTTGACGACGGGTACGACGGCGTCGGGTTCGCCCGTCTCCCACAGCGCCCGCCAGGCCGGGCGCAGGGCCCGCACGGCGTCGAGTTCCTCCTGTGTGCCGTCGCGGCGCCCCGTCCACTCGTGCTCGTCGAGCATCGACGACAGGGTGCTCACGTCAGGGAGGTGGTCCTCGCCGTTCGCGGCGGTGTTGATCAGCGCCGCCGCCCAGACGAGGGCGGTGCGTGTGTCATGAGCAAAAAGCATTTGACTCCTGACCTTCCGGGTCTCTAGTGTCATGACCAATCTACAGTTACGGTCATGACATGACGGGCGACGTACCCGACGGTGTGGCCGGATCCTCGAAAGGGCCGCTCATGGTGTCCTCCCGTTCCGGTGTCGCGTTCGCCGTGACCTCCGCGATCGCGTTCGGAATGTCGGGCCCGTTCGCGAAGGCGCTCACCGACACCGGGTGGTCGCCCGAGTCCGCGGTGCTCGCTCGCATCGTGGGCGGTGCGGTGATCCTCCTGCCCGTCGTCGTCCTGCTGCGCCGCGGCGCACTCCGCGGGGTGCTCTCGGCTCCCGTCACCGTCGTCGCGTACGGCGTCGTCGCGGTGGCAGGAGCCCAGGTCTGCTTCTTCAATGCGATCCAACACCTCTCGGTGGGTGTCGCACTCATGCTCGAGTACCTCGGGCCGGTCCTGGTGATCGGCTGGATCTGGATCACCACCCGGCGGCGCCCCCGCCCGACGACGATGGCGGGTGTCGCACTCGCGCTCGGCGGTGCGCTGGTCGTGCTCGACGTGTTCGACGGCGCCGTGTTCGATCCTGTCGGCGTGCTCTGGGGACTGTCCGCCGCCGTGTGTCTCGCGTTCTACTTCGTGGTGTCCGCGAAACAGGGTGACGCCGTCGATCCGTTGGTTCTCTCGGCCGCCGGACTGGCGGTGGGCGCCATTGTGGTCGGCGTCGCCGGAATGCTGGGAATGGTTCCGTTGCAGGTGTCGACGAACGACGTCGCTCTCGACGGCCGGGCGTGGCCGTGGTGGACTGCCGTCGCAGTGCTCGCCCTGGTCTCCGCAGCCGTCGCGTACGTTTTCGGGATCATGGCGTCCCGCGCTCTCGGGGCATCGACCGCATCGGTGATCGCGCTGGTCGAGGTGCTGTGCGCGGTGGTTGCGGCGTGGCTCCTGCTCGGCGAGACGGTGTCTCTCACTCAAATCGCAGGTGGTGCAGCAATTCTGACGGGAGCCGCCGTGGTGCAGTGGCGATCCGATGCACCGCCGCCCGTGGAGGCGTTGCCGGCCTCGGCAGGAATGGACGGATCGCACGGGGTATCCGTTCTCCCCTGACGCGGCACTGTATGGTGAGGGCGCGTCGTGGTATTCGGCGGGTGGGCACTTCTCCGGGCGGGGTCGCGAGTGCCGGTCCGCCGGAATGTCAGTGACCACCACGCGGACATCGAAGCCGTTGCACGGGAGCCCGTCATGACCATCGAATTCGTCGACCTCGCGGAAACGTGGGTTGCGGGTCTCCCTGTGCGTAGCCCGAAACGGGCGTTGGGCTCTCTCTATGACACCAATCTCGAACGTGCGTGGTCCGGAATCCTGAACCAGGACATCGGTGAACCGCTCGGGTCGATCTACACCGACTTCGTTCCCGCGATCGGGTCCTACAGCACGCAGATCGTCGGGTACCGCGTCGCGGACGGTGACGTGCGCCGCGGGCACATCGTGGCGCGTGTGCCGGCGGGTCGCTATGCGAAATTCTCAGCAGTCGGCAATTTTCCGCAGGTCCTGACGACGCTGTGGAACGAGATCACCCACGCGGAGGAGATGGGGTCCTTCACTCGCGCCTTCACCGGTGAGTTCGAGGTGTATCCCCACGCGTACAAGATCGAGATGTACGTTCCGGTCGCGACGCCCGGCTCGCGGGGCGTCGGCGGTGCGGGATGACGTTCCGTCTCGTGGCACGTCCGAGCATGGTGTTCGGCGGACTGGTCGTGCCCGGTGTCGATCCCGGACCCGAGGGCAGCGCCAGCGATCTCGTCGTGTTCCTGCGTGAACGCATCCGCGAACGCGAACCGGAGGACGCCGACGTCTACACCGTCTACGTCCCGGATCAGCGTGGTGTCTGCAACGTCGTCGTCGGCGTACCTCGTGGGAACGTCGACGACGTGCCGATCGGCGACGTCTTCGTCACGGTTCCGTCGGGAGCGTTCGCGGTCTTCACGCCGTCGATGACGCTGCCCGACCGGGCGGAGGACGCGTGGGCGCAGGCCGAGGAGGCCATCGCCGACGGCTCGATCGTGCGCGCCGGCGGGGTGGAGTTCGAGTGCCTCTCAGCCGACGGGAACGTCGAGATCTTCGTCGCCGTCTCGCTGCAATGACGTGCGCCGACGTCCGGTGCCGGCGGACGAGAAGTCGGCTCTCGTCGAGATAAAGAACCTACCGACGAGTAGAAGCAGTCGGAGCGGTGCCTGGACTCGCTCGAGCGCTGGTCGTCATTGTGATTTTGTCTCGAGTGCATTTCTGTGGCGGTGTTCGAGTCCAACCTGTGCCTATCATGATCACGCGCAGTAGAAGGGTGTGACACGGGATTCACACCGGCGGTTCGGAGCACCGGTCCGAACGCGCGTGACTAGTGGGGAGTAACAATGGTCAGGCAATTACGTGCAGAGGCAACGCGGTCCGCGGCCCTGCGGGCTGCCGCCGATCTGTTCCTGCGGGTCGGCCACGCCACGGCGACCCTGAGCCAGGTCTCGGCGGAGTCGGGTGTGACCAAGGGCGCGCTGTACTTCCACTTCGCGTCCAAGGAAGAGCTGGCGCGCGCGCTCGTCGACGAGGGTCGTGAGCGTGTCGCGGCCGCCTGCACCGGAATGGTCGACAGCCGTTCTCCCGCACTGGAATCCGTCATCGGGATCACGTATTCCGTTCTCGACCTTGCCAATACCGACAACCTGGTGCGCATCATGTACCGCCTGCAGCTCGAGGTGGACGCACCGGACCCCACGCGGGGGAGCGTCTTCGGTACGTGGCAGAACATCTTCTCGCACCTCTTCGAGCGTGCCATCGAGCACGGTGACGTCATCGACTCGCTGGACGCCGAGACCGCGTCCTGCCTGGTCTCGGAGATGCTCAGTGGCGTGCTGATGGTCGCCGAGGGCACTGCGCGCCTCGACGGTGCCGCCGTGCGCATGGAGCAGGTCTGGCACACCATCCTGCCCTCGCTCGTGCCTCCGGCGAAGCTCCCGTACTTCCGCGAGTTCGCCTCGCGAAGCCTCTCCAGCTTCGTACGCGATCGCTCGGGTGCCGACGCCACCAGCGACACCGGCGTCTCCAGCAACCACTAGCGTTCGGCGCTCTCCCGGCGCACACTGTGACGTGAGACACACGGCATCGTGTGTCGACCGCACGAGTGACGTCGGGAGAGACCCATGGAAGACATCGCCACGCGCGAACGCACCGACCGCCGCATGTCCGACAACGAGCTGCGCAAGGCCATCCGCGTGCTGCAGTCACGCGCGGACGACGCTCGGAAACGCGGTGACGCCGACGATGCCGCACGCATCGAACGCACTGTCTGCGACTACCAGGACGAGATGACCACCCGCCTCTGAACTCGGCCGGGCGGGGACGGTTGTCAGCTGGGTCCGAAGCGCTCCGTGCGGATGTTCGCCGGTGCATGTCCTCGCTCGACCAGCATGTCCGCGACCGTGTCGACGAAGCTCGTGGGCCCGCAGATGTAGCACCGCGGCTCGAACTCGGCGGGCCACCCGTGCGCGTCGAGATCCTCGATCGTGATGCGGCCGAGCGGCCTGCGGGAGCCGGTGGGAGCGCGCCGCGTGTAGAGCGTGGTGACGTCGACTCCCGCGGGCGGATGCGCCCACTCGTCGGCGAAGTACACCTCCGCCGGTTCACGGACCGAGTAGAGCACGCGGAACGGCACCCGGCCGCCGCTCGATCCCGCCGCGGCCTGCGCGCGGACCATCGCGCGGAGCGGAACGATGCCCGAGCCGCCGCCCACCAGCAGGACAGGCGGTGACGGGGTCTCGGTGGGTGCCGACGGCCGCCAGACGAACCACCGGCCGACGGGTCCGCGGATCTCGAACCGGTCGCCCACCTCGACGGCGCCGACGAGGTAGGGGGACACCTCGCCGTCGGAGACGTTCTGCACGGCGATCTCGATGCGCGACGTGCCGTCCGGTGCGGAGGCGAGGGAGTAGCTGCGCTGCGCGCTGTACCCGTCCTCGGCGGTCAGCTTCACGTCCACGTGCTGTCCGGCGAGATGTCCCGGCCAGCCGTCGACGTCGAGCACCAGCGTCGAGGCGGTCGGTGTCTCGCGCCGCACCTCGAGCACGGTCGAGACGAGCCAGGGCCTGGCCCCGACCCCGGCCGTGGATCCGGTGGTCACGTCAGTCGCCCTGGTATCGCTGCTCGCGCCACGGGTCGCCGTAGTCGTGATAGCCGCCGCGCTCCCAGAATCCCTGTTCGTTCTCCTCGGTGAGCTCGATGCGCGAGACCCACTTCGCCGACTTCCAGAAATACAGGTGCGGCACGAGAAGCCGTGCGGGACCGCCGTGTTCGCGTGCGAGCGGCTCTCCGTCGAACTCGGTGACCAGCCAGGCCTTCCCGTCTCGCAGGTCCTCGAGGGGCAGATTGGTGGTGTATCCGTCGAAGCCGTGCACGACGACGTACCCCGCCTCGGTGTCGAGACCGTCCAGCAACACGTCGAGACTCACGCCATTCCAGTTGGTGTCGAGCTTCGACCACTTGGTGACACAGTGGATGTCGACCGTCGGGGTCTCGTGCGGCAGCGCGGCCACCTCGTCCCACGTCCAGGTCCGGGTCTCACCGGTCTCGGACGTGATGGAGAACGACCACGTGTCGGTCGCGACCACGGGCGCGGGCCCGATGGCGAGAACCGGGAAATCGTTGGTCAGGTACTGGCCGGGGGGAGTCCGGCCGTCGTCGCCGCGCCGGCGGCCCACGAAGCCCTTCGAGATCAACGCCATGGTGGCAGATTCTGCGCCGGTCGTCGGGACTCTGACAAGTCGGAGCGCGCACACTCGACCGGTAGTGTCGGGCACCACAGCAGGCCGGCGAGGGGGGAGTGCGACGCGATGGTGCAGAGCAGGCTGGGTGGGAGACGTCCGCGGCGGTCGTGGACCGACCTGCGCGGGGCAATCGTGCTGGTCACCGGCGCCGCCAGCGGCATCGGTCGCGCCACGGCCATCGAGGCCGCGCGGCGTGGGGCGCGGCTGGTCGTCACGGACATCGCGGAGGCGGGACTGGCCGCCACGGCCGCCACCATCGCCGAGAACGGCGGCAGCGTCGTCGCCTCGCGTGCGCTCGACGTCTCCGACCACGACGTCGTCGCCTCGTTCGCGGACGCCGTGCACGCCGAGGTGGGCAGCGTCGACGTCGTCATGAACGTGGCCGGGATCTCCGCGTGGGGCACCGTCGAGAACATGGCCCACGAGACGTGGAAGGCGCTGATCGACATCAACCTGATGGGCCCGATCCACGTCACCCAGTGCTTCGTTCCCCCGATGATCGCGGCGGGTCGCGGTGGGTACCTGGTCAACGTGTCGTCGTCGGCCGGCCTGCTCGCGTATCCGTGGCACGCGGCCTACAGCGCCAGCAAGTTCGGCGTGCGCGGCATGTCCGAGGTGTTGCGCTACGACCTCGCCCGGCACGGCATCGACGTCTCGCTCGTGGTCCCCGGGGCGGTGCGGACACCGCTCGTCGAGACGGTGGACATCGCCGGCGTGGATCGCGACGACCCACGCGTGAGAAAGCTGACCGCACGCTTCGAGGCCCACGCCGTGTCGCCCGAGGTGGTCGCGGAGAAGATCCTGACCGGGATGGCGAAGCGGCACTTCCTCGTCTACTCGAGCAACGACATCCGGGTGGGGTACTGGGTGTCGCGCAAGTTCGCGCGCCCCTACGAGATGACCATGCAGGCGGCCAACGACTACTTCTCCCGACTGCTGCGCTGACCTCACACGCGTGTCGCGGCGGAGCGCGTGCCGAGTCGGCGCTCACGCACTACCGTTCTGGCATGGACGCGACGGCTCCGCTGGGAGCGGATTCCGAGGTGGGAACGCTCCGGACGGTCATGCTGCACCGCCCTGGCGACGAGCTGCGCCGACTCACCCCACGCAACAACGATCAGCTGCTGTTCGATGGACTGCCGTGGGTGGACCGCGCTCGCGACGAGCACGACGCGTTCGCCGACCTGCTGCGAGGACGCGGTGTCGAGGTCCTCCTGCTCGGTGATCTGCTGACCGAGACCCTGGCCCTCAGCGGTGCCGCACGCGTGCAGGGTGTCGCCGCCGCGGTGGAACCCCGGCGGCTCGGACACGTGCTCGCCCGGGACCTGGCGACCTACCTCCGCGGCCTGCCCGCACCCGAACTGGCGACCGTGCTGATGGCGGGCATGACCTTCGACGAACTGCCGGTCGCGGACGACTCGGGTGTCTCGCTGGTCCGGCGCATGCACCACGGCGGCGACTTCGTCATCGAGCCGCTCCCGAACCTGCTGTTCACCCGCGACTCGTCGTTCTGGATCCAGCAACGCGTCGCGATCACGTCACTGGCGCTGCGGGCCCGCGCTCGGGAGACGTCGCTGACGGATCTGATCTACGCCTTCCATCCACGATTCCTCGGTGTGCGCCGGGCCTACGAGTCGCACACCGCGCCGGTGGAGGGCGGCGACGTGCTGCTGATGGCGCCCGGCGTCGTCGCCGTGGGAGTCGGTGAACGCACCACGCCCGCCGGTGCCGAAGCGCTCGCGCGCAGCCTCTTCGACGACGACCTCGCGCACACCGTGCTCGTGGTGCCCATCGCGCAGGAACGGGCGTCGATGCACCTGGACACCGTGTGCACGATGGTCGACACCGACGCGGTGGTGATGTACCCGATCATCCAGGACACGCTGTCCGCGTTCACGATTCGTCGCGAGGACACCGGTGTGACCATCACCGGCGCGGGCCCGTTCCTCGACGCCGCGGCCGACGCCATGGGTATCGGCAAACTGCGGGTCATCGACACCGGACTCGACAACGTCACCGCCGAACGTGAGCAGTGGGACGACGGGAACAACACGCTCGCACTGGCTCCCGGCGTCGTCGTCGCGTACGAACGCAACGTCGAGACCAACGCGCGCCTCGAGGCGTCGGGCATCGAGGTGCTGCGCATCTCGGGATCGGAACTGGGGTCGGGCCGCGGCGGACCCCGCTGCATGTCCTGCCCCGTCGCCCGCGATCCCGTCTGACCTCCGGCCTTCCCGCTGACCTCCGGCCGGCCTCCGGCCTTCCCGCAGATGTCCGGCCGGCTAGAGGACCGTGCTCACCGTGGCCGCCGGGCGCGCCAGGACGGTGCCCTTCTCGCCGACCACGAAGGGCCGCTCGATGAGTACCGGATGCGTCAGCATGGCGCGCAGGACCGTCTCGTCGTCGGCATTCGCGAGATCGAGTTCCTTGTACAGTGTCTCGCGCTTGCGTACAGCGGTGCGCGGGGTGAGGCCGGCATCGGAGATGAGGGCTCGCAACGTCGCCTCGTCCGGCGGGGTGGTCAGGTAGGGCACGATGGTCGGCTCCACCCCCGCGTCGCGGATGGCCGCGAGTACGTTGCGGGACGTCGAGCACCGGGGGTTGTGATAGATCGTGACGGACATGGAGCAAGTATGGCGGGAGTGGGACCGATGAGGTTCACGATCGACGGTGCGTCGGGGACGGCGCCGTTCGACCAGGTGCGGTCGCAGATCGTGGCCGCGGTGCGGTCGGGGCAGCTCATCGCGGGATCGAAACTGCCGACGGTGCGAGCTCTCGCGGCGACGCTGGACCTCGCTCCCAACACGGTGGCGAAGGCGTACCGCGAACTCGAGAAGGACGGCGTGATCGAGACCCGGGGGCGGTCGGGCACCTTCGTGGCGGCCGGCGGCGATCCTTCGGCCGGGGCAGTGCAACTCGCGGCCACGGAGTACGTCCGCGCGGCGCGTCGCGCCGGCATCGACGACGAGGTGGCTCTGCGCTACGTCCGGACGGCGCTCACAGACTCCTGACACCACCAAGGTTGACGCTTCAACCTAAGTGTGTCATCGTGATCCCGAATCCACCCCGACCCATCAGAGGATCACTGTGAAGACACCTGTCGTCGTTCGAGACATCGCCGCACTCGTCGCGCGCATCGCCCTGGGCGTCGTGTTCGTCGCCCACGGGTGGCAGAAACTGCGTACCAACGGGCTCGATGCCACCACCGCCGGCTTCGAGGGCATGGGCATTCCGGCCCCGCAGGTGTCGGCGTACTTCGCCACCTTCGTCGAGCTCATCGGTGGAGCCGCTCTGATCCTGGGCGTGCTGACGTCCGTCGCGGCTCTGCTGCTGGTCGTCGACATGGTCGGCGCGCTCGTTTTCGTGCACCTCGACAAGGGCGTGTTCGTCGGCGAGGGCGGCTGGGAACTGGTCGTCGCACTCGGCGCCGGAGCGCTTCTCCTCGCGGCAGTCGGCTCGGGCACGTACAGTGTCGACCGCGCATTCCGCCGTCCGAAGTCACGTGCACGCGTATCGTCCTGACCTGCAAAAACAGTCTGTGAACTTGCACCGGGGCGTCGAGGCGAGCAACGTGACGTCTCATGACATCGCGTATGGACACGGACACAGGACCGGCTGACACCCCACGCGATGATGCCGCGGACGTTCCCTCGTCCGCGGCATCTGCCGTGCTGCCCACCTCCGCGCACCCCGATGCGCAGGACCCCGGGTCGCAGGAACCGGCGCCGCGGCGCGCCACCCTCGACCCCGTGGTGTTCGGCGTCGCGGCAGCCGTCGTCACGGGCATCATCGTCTGGGGACTGGCCGGACCGACGAGCCTCGAGAACGTGACGTCCTCGATGCTGGACTGGCTCGTCACCAACATGGGCTGGCTGTTCATCATCTCCGCCACCGGTTTCGTGCTCTTCTGCATCTACCTGGCGATGTCGAAGTACGGACGTATCCCGCTCGGCAAGGACGGGGAGAAGCCGGAGTTCAAGACCGTCAGCTGGATCGCCATGATGTTCAGCGCCGGCATGGGCATCGGGTTGATGTTCTACGGCGTCTCCGAGCCGCTGACGCACTTCGTCACGCCGCCGCCCGGCACCGACAGCAGTGTCGGAACGGCCATGGCCACCACGATGTTCCACTGGAGCCTGCATCCGTGGTCCATCTACGCCGTCATGGGTCTCGCCGTCGCGTACAGCACCTATCGCCGCGGCCGTCGTCAGCTCATCAGCTCCGCCTTCCTCCCCCTGCTCGGCCGCCGCGCCGAGGGCCCGATCGGCAAGGTCATCGACATCCTCGCCATCTTCGCGACGCTGTTCGGTACCGCCGCCTCCCTCGGACTCGGTGCGCTGCAAATCGGTTCGGGTGTCGAGGTCATCGGCTGGCTCGGTGAGGCCGGCACGCTCCTGCTCGTCGCCATCGTCGCGCTGTTGACCCTCGCCTTCGTCGCGTCCGCGGTCTCCGGCGTCGCCAAGGGCATCCAGTGGCTGTCCAACATCAACATGGTGCTGGCACTCGTCCTCGCACTCTTCGTGTTCGTGCTGGGCCCGACGGTGTTGATCCTCAACCTGATTCCCACCACCATCGGCGACTACGCGAGCCAGCTGTTCCACATGTCGGCTCGCTCGGCGGCGTCGTCCGATCCGGAGACCGCGTCGTGGCTGTCGTCGTGGACGATCTTCTACTGGGCCTGGTGGGTCTCCTGGACCCCCTTCGTCGGCATGTTCCTCGCCCGCATCAGCCGTGGCCGCACCGTTCGTGAGTTCATCATCGGTGTCATCGTGATCCCGAGTGCCGTGAGCCTGGTGTGGTTCTCGATCTTCGGCGGAGCCGGTATCGGCGAACAGCGCGACGGCATCGACCTGGCCGCGCGCGGCAGCAGCGAGTCTCAGCTGTTCGGCATGCTCGAGAACCTGCCGCTCTTCGGGCTGTCGACGGTCGTCGTGATGATTCTCGTGGCCGTCTTCTTCGTCTCCGGTGCCGACGCGGCGTCCATGGTCATGGGCACCCTCAGTCAGCGCGGAACCCTCGAGCCCAGCCGCTGGGTCGTCGTGTTCTGGGGAGCCATCACCGGTGGCACCGCCGCGATCATCCTGTGGACGGGCGGCGCGGACGCGCTCAACGGCTTGCAGACCATGACAATCATCGCCGCGGCGCCGTTCGTGCTGGTCATGATCGGGCTGTCGGTGTCGCTCTACCGCGACCTGTCGCACGATCCACTGGTGCTCACGCAACGTCGTCGACGTCTCCGGCTGACGAAGGCCGGGCGCACCGAGCTCTGAGCGGTCAGCGCCAGCTCGGCAACCAGAGCTGCTGCTGCCACGTCTCCTGACTGATGGGCAGACCCGTGAGGATCGGCCAGAGCCACACGAAGTTGGCGATCACCACGGCGACGTACAGCGAGACCAGCAGCAGACCGAGCGTGCGGCGCTCGCGACCCTGCCCACCGCAGAGTCCTCGCCCGAGGATGTCGCCGAGGACCAGGGTGACGCCCATGACGAGGAAGGGCGCGAGCGCCGCGGCGTAGAAGAAGTACATCTGACGGTCGAGGGTCAGGAACCACGGCAGGATGCCGGCGCCGTAGCCGACGAGCACGGCGGCGTAGCGCCAGTCGCGGCGGGCCACGGTGCTCCACAGCGCCCAGCCGAGCATCGGGAACGCGACCCACCACAGAGCAGGCGTGCCGATGAGCATGACGGCCTTGACGCAGTTGCCGCCCGTCGAACAACCGGTGATCTGCTGCCCGTCGGCGAAGTAGTAGAGCATCGGCCGCAGACCCATCGGCCACGTCCATGGCTTGGACTCCCACGGGTGGCGGTTACCGGCCGAGTTGGTCAGTCCGGCGTGGAAGTCGAGGACGTTGCCGCTGTAGTACCAGAGTGAGCGCAGAGCGGCGGGCACGAACGAGAACGGTCCGCCCGTCCCGATGTCGGTGCCCACGGCGTTCCGGTCGACGCCGGTCTCACTGGCGAACCAGCCGGCGTAGGTGGCCAGATAGACGACGAGCGGAATCGCCACCAGCGCGTACAGCGCGGGTCCGACGTCGCGCACGGCGGTGCCGACCCACGGCCGGGTGACCCCGTACTGGCGACGCGCCGCGACGTCGAAGGCGACGCTGAGCAGTCCGAAGAACGCGACGAAGTAGATACCCGACCACTTCGTTCCGCACGCCAGACCGAGCAGGAGTCCGCCGCCGAACCGCCACCAGCGGACGCCGAGACGCGGGCCCCACGTGGTCATCTTCATGCGGCCCTCGACGGCGACCCGGTGCAACCGCTCCCGGACGTCGTCCCGGTCGCGGACCAGAGCGCCGAACGCGGCGACGACGAACACCACCATGAAGATGTCGAGCATGCCGACTCGGGACGTCACGAACGTGACACCGTCCACGATCATGAGGATCCCTGCGATCGCGCCCAGCAGCGTCGAGCGCGTCATGCGGCGCACGATGCGGACGACGAGGAGAACGAGGATCACACCGAAGACGGCCGACGACAGCCGCCAACCCCATCCGGTGTAGCCGAACAGTGCCTCGCCGACGGCGATCAGCTGCTTGCCGACGGGCGGGTGGACGACGAGGCCGTAGGCCGGGTTGTCCTCGACGCCGCCGCCGGTGAGCACCTGGTAGCCCTGCGGGGCGTAGTGCTTCTCGTCGAACACCGGGGTGCCGGCGTCGGTCGGATAGCCGAGCATCGTGAAGCGGGTGACGGCCGCGAGGACCGTGAGGACCGCGGTGACGATCCATCCGCGCATGCGGTCGGTGGGCCCGAATACTGCGGGCGGGAGAGCGGGGCGCGGCGCGGTGAGGTACTCGTCGGAACCGTCGCGACCGGTGGGGATACGCGCGGTCACGAGGGTCACGATTCGATCGTAGGCTAGATGCCGACGGCGACCGCGGTCGTGACCGACGAGCGAGATGAGGACGACGCGTGCTGGTACTCGGTGCGACACCGATGGGGGACCCCGCAGACGCGTCGCCCCGACTGCGCGACGCACTGGCCACGGCCGATGTCGTCGCGGCGGAGGACACGCGTCGCACGAAGTCCTTGGCCACGGCACTCGGGGTGCAGATCACCGGTCGCGTCGTCAGTTTCTACGACCAGGTCGAGGTCGATCGGGTTCCCCTGCTGCTCGCCGAGATGCGCGAGGGGCGGCGGGTCCTGCTGGTCACCGACGCCGGTATGCCCTCCGTGAGCGACCCGGGTTACCGACTGGTGGCCGCGTGCGCAGAGGCGGGGATCGGCGTGACCTGCCTGCCCGGGCCGTCCGCCGTGACCACCGCACTGGCCCTGTCGGGGTTGCCGGTGGAGCGCTTCTGCTTCGACGGATTCGCCCCTCGCAAGCGTGGTCCCCGGCAGGCGTGGATGCGCACGCTGACGACGGAGAGCCGCGCCGTCGTGTTCTTCGAGGCCCCGCACCGCATCGCGGACTGCCTCGCCGACGCGTCCGAGGTACTCGGCCCCGATCGGCGCGCCGCGGTGTGCCGGGAATTGACCAAGACCTACGAGGAAGTGAAGCGAGGGACGCTGGGGGAGTTGGCCGCGTGGGCCACCGACGGCGTGCGCGGCGAGATCACGGTGGTCCTGGCCGGAGCCGAGCCGGTCAGCGCGGATCCCGCCGACCTCGTCGCGGAGGTGGAGGATCTCGTGTCCGCCGGGCTCGGCCTCAAGGACGCGTGCGCACGGGTGGCCACCACGACGGCGGCGGACGTGTCCAAGCGTGCGCTCTACGAAGCGGTGCTGGCCGCGCGCGGCTGACGCCGACGCCGCGACGTCAGCCGACGACCTGCTGGCGCAGTCCGTCGGTCGCCGTCTCGAGGACGGACTTGGTCCCGCGTTTGACGATGAATCCCGGCACGGGGATCTTCGGGTCGAGCGTGATCTCGAACTCGAGGTGAGTGCCCTTGTCGGTCTCGCTGAGGCGGTACTCCGCGTGCTGAGACTTCTGCTGGGTGCTCTCGACGACGTCCCATTCCACCGACATGTCGGACCACGTGAAGCGCAGCACCTGCTCGTCGGTGAATCCCATGACGGCGACGGTCATCTCGGCGAGGACGGGACGACCCTGATCGTCACGCTCGCGCACCGACACCTTCTTGTGGATCGACGACCAGGCCGGCAGACCCTCGAGGTCCGCGATGACCGCGAGCACGTCGGCCGGTGGTGCCTCGATCTCGACTTCTCTGTTTCCACTGACAGCCATGGCGTGAATGTAACCGACCGTCCACACCTACAGGGCGGTTTGGGTCGGTGTCGTGATCATGTCCCGGTGCCGGCCAGGGGAACTGTGCCGCGGCGGACCTGCTCGTCGACGAAGACGGCGATCTCCGAGATCGCCCGCGCCGACTCGGGAACGAAGTCCGCGGCGTGGAACACGTGCACCTGGTCCTGCCACACCTGGAGACGGCACTCGATTCCGGCGTCCGCCAGGCGCTCCGCCATCAGTTCCGAGTCGGCGTAGACCATCTCGGTGGATCCGACCTGGATCAGGACCGGCGGGAGGGCGGACAGGTCCGCGTCGACGGGGCAGACGCGGGGACCACGCTTGCCGTCCACGACGATGCGAGCCTCGACCTCGTCCGCCAGCTCGGTGAGCGCCGGCACGGCGCCCCTTGGGGAAGACCGAGCACAGGGACGCGTTGGGATGCAACATCTTCCGCGTCGGATCGAGATCGGTGAGCGGAGACAGGGCGATGATGCCGCCCGCGGGCGGCAGACCCTGGCTCTGCAGGGCGAGCGCCACCATGAAGGCCAGGTAACCGCCGGCGGAGTCACCGGCGATGAAGATCTGTTCGGGCAGGTACCCCGCGTCGAGCAGGTAGCGGAAGCCGTCGACCCCGTCCTCCACCGCGTGCGAGATGGGGTTGCGCGGCATCATCCGGTAGTCGACCGACAGCACGTCGGCACCGGTGGACTGGGCGATGCGCGAGACGAGCCGGCGGTGGCTGTTGAGGCCGCACACCACGAACGCGCCGCCGTGGAGATACAGGATCACGCGATCGCGGTCCGCGCGGCGGGTCGGTCGCTCGGACCTGCCGTCGGCACCGACACGACGCGGGCTGTCCGTGCGGACCCACTCGGCCCGGCACTCGTCGAGCCGCACGGGCGCGACAGTGGTGTCACCCACGGGTGGGAGGAGTCGGCCGGCCTGGTCGACCATCGACATGGGCCACGGCAGGCTGTGGGTCCGGGCCCACACGCCCAGGAAGGGACGGACCGTGCGGCGCAGGTACGCGGCGAGAAGCTTGGACTGCATGCTGCCGCCCTCGAACTCCTGGCGGTCCACGGCGGTGCCGACGCCGAGGGCGCGTCGCACCCGGCGACTGGCGGACGTGCGTGTCAGCGACGACGGTGCGGTCATCTCGGCCGAGGCGATGCTCATGGGTGGCCCTCCACTTCCTTGCTCGTACTGGGAATCGCACGATAGGGCCGAAACGAAACACTTCTCGAGGAATAGTTGTTGCCGGGGTCACACCGTGACCCCACGTTGTCGCAATAGTTGTGGGTTCGTTACTTCCGGGTAGCACAGTGAACCTGCAGGTGAGCCGCACCGTGACCACGCGGTTCCGCAGTTCGAGAGAGGTCCGCCCCCATGCCCTTCATGCCGGTCACAGAGTCGATGTTCCTACTGGCCGAGACGCGCGAGCACCCCATGCACGTCGGGGGACTGCAGCTGTTCGTGCCCCCGGAGGACGCCGGCGACGACTTCGGGATGCAGCTCTACGAGACGTTCCAGGCCGCCACCGACGTCTACAAACTGTTCCGCAAGCGGCCGGCGCCGCCGGTGAACTTCATGGGCACCGTGCGCTGGATCTACGACGAGGAGCTCGACTTCGAGCATCACGTCCGGCGCATCATGCTGCCGCGGCCGGGCCGCATCCGCGAGCTGCTGCGCTACATCTCCGCCGAGCACAGTGCGCCGCTCGATCGGCATCGCCCCATGTGGGAGCTGCACATCATCGAGGGGCTGGCCGACGGCCGCGTCGCGCTCTACAGCAAGATCCACCACTCGCTGGTCGACGGTGTCTCGGCGCTCAAGCTGTTCGAGCGCACCCTGACCACCGATCCCGAGGCCCGTGACTGCGGCCCGATCTGGGACCCGGCGCTGTTCGAGCGGCCGAAGAAGAAGAGCACCGAGGTGGCGAAGGTCGACGACGGTGGCGTCCTGTCGCTGCTGTCCACGGGCGTCAAGGCGGCCGGTGAGCTCGCCGGGGTCGGACCCGCCGCGGCCCGGATCGGTCTGAACAAGCTGCGTGGCAACGAGATGGTGCTGCCTCTGACCGCACCGCGGACGATGCTCAACGTGCCGATCGGCGGGGCACGCCGCTTCGCCTCGCAGCAGTGGTCCAAGTCGCGGATGAAGGACATCGCGGCAGCGCTGGGGGTCACGTTGAACGATGTGGTGCTGACGATGTGCTCCGGGGCGCTGCGGTCCTATCTCATCGACCGCAACGCACTGCCCGATCAGCCGTTGATCGCCATGGTGCCGGTGTCGATGCGCGAGGCCGGTGCCGACGCGGACGGCGGTAACGCCGTCACCACCGTGCTGTGCAACCTCGGTACCGACCAACCCGATCCGGAACGCCGACTCGCCGCCGTCGTCTCGTCGATGAACGAGTCGAAGGCGATGATGCGCACCCTGTCTCCACTGCAGGCGCTCAGCTACGGCGCGGCCGTGATGGCCCCGCTGCTGCTCACACCGGTGCCAGGCTTCGTGCGCAACACACCGCCTCCGTTCAACGTGATCATCTCGAACGTGCCCGGTCCGAAGACCGAGATGTACTGGAACGGTGCGAAACTCGACGGTGTCTACCCGGCATCGATCGTGCTGGACGGGCAGGCGCTCAACATCACGCTCGCGACCAACGCCGACAACGTCAACTTCGGACTCGTCGGAGATCGGCGTAGCGTGCCGTCGCTGCAGCGCATGCTCACGCATCTCGACACCGCGCTCGAGGAACTCGAGAAGCTGGCCGACGGGTGAGTCTCGCGCTGCGGCCGATGGTTCCGCGGGACCCGAACGAGGAACATCGAGCGGCGAGTTCGCTGGAACTGTTCTTCGACCTGGTCTTCGTCGTCGCGGTGTCGTTCGCCTCCGTGGAACTCGCCCATCTGCTGGAGGAGGACCACATCGCGTCGGGCATCGGTGCCTACGCGATGGTGTTCTTCGCCATCTGGTGGGCGTGGATGAACTTCACATGGTTCGCCACGTCGTTCGACACCGACGACTGGCTGTACCGTGTCACCACCATCGTGCAGATGGCCGGCGTACTGATCCTGGCCAGCGGTGTCTCCGACGCGATGATCGACTACGACTTCACGCTGGTGACCATCGGCTATGTCGTGATGCGACTGGCGATGGTGAGTCAGTGGATACGGGCGGGGCTGCGCAACAGCGAGTTCCGCGGTACTGCGATGCGATACGCGGTGGGCATCACCGTCGTGCAGGTGTTGTGGGTCGCCCGACTCGCGCTTCCCGACAGCGTCGCCGTGCTCGGGTTCGTCGCGCTGGTGGCCGCGGAGCTCGCCGTCCCGGTGCTGGCGGAGCGCGCGGGACGGACGCCGCTGCACGGCGAGCACATCGCAGAGCGCTACGGTCTCTTCACCCTCATCCTGCTCGGTGAGTCGTTGCTGGCCTCGGCGACGGCCATTGTCGGCGGCATCAACGAACACGATCACACGGTCGAACTCGTCGGCCTCGCGATGGCCACGCTCGTCGTCGTCGCCGGCATGTGGTGGCTGTACTTCTCGGTGTCGCAGGAGGATTCGGTCGGGGCGAGACTCGGCCGCTCGCTGAGCTTCGGCTACACGCATTACTTCGTGTTCGCGGCCGCGGGCGCGGTGTCCGCGGGTATCGAGGTGGCCGTCGCGCACATCGAGGGTGACGGAGTGCTGTCGGACCGTCAGTCCTCCGCCGCGATCACGATTCCGGTCGCGGTCTTCGTGCTGGGGTTCTGGATGGTGGCGATGCGCCGCCGGTCGTCACGGCTGGTGAACATCGTGACGCCGGTCGGCGGTGTCGCCGTGCTCGCGGCCACGGCGGTACCCGGGTCGGCCGTCGTCAGTGGGGCCGTGACGGCCGTGATCCTGCTCGCCGTGGTCGGTACGACGGTCGCCGATCGGTCCGCTCACTCCTCCGGTTCGACGTAGCGGGGGAAGACGCCGGTAGGCTTGGGCAGCGCGATGCCGGGCGTGAGACGCGTTGTCAGCGAGTCGAACTCGCGTTCCGTCACCCCGAGCAGATCGAGCAGCTTCGCTGTGCTGTCGGGCATGAACGGCTGGGTCAGCAGGACGGTCACGCGGAGCACCTCGAGGGTCACGTACAGCACCGTCGCCATGCGGGCCGGATCCGTCTTGCGCAGAACCCACGGTTCCTGCGACGAGAAGTAGCGGTTGGTCTCCGCGAGTACCGACCAGATCGCGTCGAGCGCCAGGTGCATCTCGACGGCGTCCATGTGGCCGCGCACCACGGCGTGAAGGGCATCGACGCGAGCGAGCATCGCCTCGTCGTCGGCGGTGAACTCGCCGGGTGTCGGCACCTGCGCATCGCAGTTCTTGGCCACCATGGACAGGGACCGCTGAGCCAGGTTCCCCAGTTCGTTGGCCAGGTCGGCGTTGATCCTGGTGACGATCGCCTCGTGGCTGTAGCTGCCGTCCTGTCCGAACGACACCTCGCGCAGGAGGAAGAAGCGCAACGAGTCCAGGCCGTACTCCTCGATCAAGGCCGCCGGGCTGACGACGTTGCCCACCGACTTGGACATCTTCTCGCCCTTGTTGGTCAGGAAGCCGTGCGCGAAAACGCGTTTCGGCAATTCGACACCTGCCGACATCAGGAACGCCGGCCAGAACACGGCGTGGAATCGCACGATGTCCTTGCCGATCATGTGGACGTCGGCCGGCCAGAACGTCCGGAACGACTCGCTGTCGGTGTCGGGGTAGCCGACGCCGGTGAGGTAGTTCGTCAACGCGTCGACCCACACGTACATGACGTGGTCGGGATCGCCGGGAACCTGGACACCCCAGTCGAAGGTGGACCGTGAGATCGACAGGTCCTTGAGACCGGACTTCACGAAGCTCGCCACCTCGTTGCGGCGACCCGCCGGGAGAATGAACTCGGGACGCTCCTCGTACAGCGCGAGCAGCTTGTCCTGGTACGCGGACAGCCGGAAGAAGTACGTCGACTCCTCCGTCCACTCCACCGGGGTGCCCGACTCGGTCGCGATGCGGGAACCGTCGTCCTGCAGCGTGGTCTCGCCCTCGGCGTAGTACGCCTCGTCCCGCACCGAGTACCAGCCGCTGTACGAGTCGAGGTAGATGTCGCCGTTGTCGGTCATCTTCTGCCACAGGTCGCGGCTGGCCTCGAGGTGGTCGGCGTCCGTGGTGCGGATGAACCGGTCGAACGTGATCTTCAGCGACTCCTGCATGGCCTGGAACGCGTCCGAGTTCCGACGCGCGAGATCCGCGGTGGAGATGCCCTCCTTCGACGCCGTCTGCGCCATCTTCAGACCATGCTCGTCCGTTCCCGTCAGGAACCGCACGTCGAACCCGTCGAGCCGCTTGAACCGAGCGAGGACGTCGGTGGAGATGTACTCGTACGCGTGGCCGATGTGGGGATCACCGTTCGGGTAGGCGATAGCGGTCGTGATGTAGAACGCAGGCTTGGTCGAACCGGTCTCAGTCATGGTGCGCCTACTCTATCTTTCGTGCCGAGAGACCGTCCCGCCCCCGACTTGCCCACTCCGCTCGCACCGCTCGTGGACGCGCACACGCACCTCGACGCGTGCGGGGCCACAGATGCAGCGTCGGTCGCGGCGATCCTCGATCGTTCCGCATCGGTGGGCGTCGGACGCGTCGTCACCGTCGCGGACGACCTGGACGCTGCTCGCTTCGCCGTCGCCGCCGCACACTGGGATTCCCGCGTGTACGCCGCCACCGCGATCCATCCGACGCGCGCGAACGTGCTCACCGACGAGGTCCGCGCGGAGATCGAACGCCTCGCGCGAGATCCCCGCACCGTCGCCGTGGGGGAGACGGGGCTCGACTACTACTGGCCGGGGAAGCTCGACGGCTGCGCCTCGGTCGAGGAGCAGGTCGACGGGTTCCGGTGGCACATCGACCTGGCCAAGCGCGTCGGGAAGCCGTTGATGATCCACAACCGCGACGCGGACCACGACGTTCTCGCGGTGCTCCTCGACGAGGGCGCGCCGGAGACGGTGATCTTCCACTGCTTCTCGTCGGGTCCCGAGATGGCGCAGGTGTGTGTCGACGCCGGCTACGTGCTCAGCTTCTCCGGGACGGTGAGCTTCAAGAATTCCCACGAGTTGCGGGAAGCGGCCCAGGTGGTGCCGGACGGGCAGTACCTGCTCGAGACCGATGCGCCGTTCCTGACACCGCACCCGTTCCGCGGTGCTCCGAACGAGCCGTATTGCCTGCCCTACACGGCCCGTGCGCTGGCCGAGGCGACCGGCCGAACTGCTGATGACGTCGCGGCGTCGGCGACCGCCACGGCGGAGCGGGTCTACCGGCTCTAGTTCGGGGGCGGGAACTGCCCGTTCGGGACGATGGTCCCGCCGTCCAGCGTGAAGTCGACGTACGAGGTGTTGGACGGGCAGCAGAGCGCGTCGCTCTCGTTCAGCCAGCGATACCGGACGGTGACGGTGCTGTCCGACGCACCGACCACCGAGGTGTAGCTGTACGCGTCCGACGTCGCGGTCCCGAGGTAGTCACCCGAGTTGGTGAAGAACAGGACGTGCGACTGCACGGTGCCGTTCCGGATGCCGGTCCCCGTCGCCCGCGCCCATTCGAGCGTCGGACACCCGTCCGCGCTGGTGCCGGGCGTGTGATCGTCGATCACGAAGGCCCCGCCCTGCGAGTCGGTGCCCAGGTTCGCCACGGCGGTGCGCACGTTCAGCGAACTCGGATCGACGCACGGCACCACCTGCGCCGGCTGCGCCGGTGCGGGTGCGGGCACGGTGACCGTCTCGGTCTGCGTCTCCACCCTCGTCTCCGGCGCGGGTGCCGGTGCGGGGGCCGGAGCGGACGACGAGGGTGCCGGGTCGTCGGCAGGGAGCGCCGTCCCGGTCGTACCGGCGGAACCGCACGACACTGCGGCGGCGGCGCAGGCCGCCACGGCGAGAACGGCCATCGAACGCGGGAGAGTGGTCACCGGGCCTCGAGGGTGTCCGTACCGAGCGTTCTGCTCGGCGGTCGAAGGGTGTGTCGGCGACCACCACCCGATCGTTACCGATGCTCAGGTCACGATCGGGTCGCGGCGACGGATCAGTCGTCGTCTCCGTACGTCTCCACCAGTCGATCGAACTCGGCACGGTCGATCACGCTGGGCTCGTTGATGGCCAGAGCCTGCGCGTACTTGCCCGCGAGGTGGTAGTCGCGGCCCAGGGGACCGCGCTCACCGTCCTCGTCGTCGTCCTGCGTGCTCGCTCCGGGCGGCACCTCGTTCTGCAGACCGTTCGTCTGCGCACCCAACCGAGCGTCGATCTTCGCCGTGATCTTCTGCATGATCTCTTGGTCGTCGCTCACTGTCGTGCCTCTCGTCGGTGTAGCGGCTTCTCGGTGCGGGGCCCGCGTCTCACAGGACCTTGTCGAGGAAGTCCTTCGTTCGCTCGTGCTGCGGGTTGCCGAACAGGTCGTCCGGCGAACCCTCCTCGACGATGTACCCCTCCGCCATGAAGATCACACGGTCGGACACCTCGCGGGCGAAGCCCATCTCGTGCGTGACGACGACCATCGTCATGCCGCCCTTCGCCAGATCGCGGAGGACCTGCAGGACCTCGCCGACCATCTCGGGGTCCAGCGCACTCGTGGCCTCGTCGAACAGCATGATGTCCGGGTCCATCGCCAGTGCACGTGCGATGGCGACGCGCTGCTTCTGCCCACCGGACAACTGCGCCGGCTTCGCGTTCTCCTTGTCGGCGAGGCCCACCTGGGCCAGCAGACGAACGGCGTTCTCGCGCGCCTTCGACTTGTCCGACTTCTTCGTCTCCACGGGCGCGAGCATCACGTTCTCGATGACGCTCATGTGGGGGAAGAGGTTGAAGTGCTGGAACACCATGCCGATGTGCTGGCGCACGGAGTCGAGGTTCACCTTCGGATCGGTCAGATCGAAACCGTCGACCACGACCGTGCCGCCCGTGATGTCCTCGAGCTTGTTGAGGCACCGGAGGAAGGTGCTCTTGCCGGAACCGGACGGGCCGATGACACACACCACCTCGCCCGAGTGGACGTCGACGTCGAGGCCCTTGAGCACCTCGAGATCGCCGAACGACTTCTTCAGTCCGATGGCGCGGATCTTGACCTCGGCCGCAGCGGCGTCGGGCGCGGTGGTCTCGGTGCTCACTTGTTGATCCTCTTCTCGAGACGGTTCGACAGCATCGTCAACGCCATGATGATGACGAAGTACATGACGCCGATGATCAGCCACATGTTGAAGGACTGGAAGTTGCGGGCGATGATGATCCGCCCCGACTGGGTGAGTTCGGCGAGGCCGATCACCGACAGGATCGAGGTGTCCTTCAGCGTGATGACGAACTGATTGATGTACGACGGGATCATCGTCCGGATCGCCTGTGGCATCACGACCTTGCGCATGGACGTCAGGTAGCTGATACCGAGACTGCGCGAGGCCTCCATCTGCCCCTTGTCCACCGACAGGATGCCGCCACGGACGATCTCCGCCATGTACGCACCGGCGTTGAGCGACAGCGTGATGATGCCGGCGGTGAACGCCGACATCTGGAAGCTGAGCGCAGCGGGAATGCCGAAGTAGATGAAGAAGGCCTGCACCAGCAGTGGCGTGCCGCGGAAGATGGCCACATAGGTGGCGCCGATCCCGCGCAGCCACGCCTTCGTCGACACCCGGAAGAGTCCGAAGACGGCGCCGAGGATCAGGGCCAGCACGATGGAGATGACCGTCAGGACGATGGTGAGCCAGAGGCCCTTCAGCAGTTCCTTGTACTCGCTCTTGATCAGTCCGGGGATCGAGTTGTCTGTCTCGTCCGCCGCGGCGCCGATGTAGGTACCGAGGATCTCGTCGTACTGGCCGGACGACCGCAGGTTGGCCAGTCCGGTGTCGAACGCGGCGAGCAGCTCGGGGTTCGCGCCCTTGTTCACGGCGAAGCCGTAATTGCTCGGCGACTCCTTCTCCGTGACCGTCTTCAGACCGTTCCCCTGGGTGATGCCGTACTGCAGCACCGGGTAGTCGTCGAACACGGCGACCGAGTTCCCGGTGCGCACCTCGTCGTACATGCTCGCGGAGTCGGCGAAGTACCGCGTCGTGAAGCCGTACTGCGCCTTGATGCTCTCCGCGAAGTCGGCGCCCTCGGTGCCGTTCTTGACCGCGACCTGCTGCCCGGAGAGATCGTCGTACGAGGTGATCGACGAGTTCTCGAGCACGGCCATCTGCACGCCGGACTCGAAGTAGGGCTCGGAGAAGTCGAACACGGCCTCGCGTGCCGGCGTGATCGTCATGCCGGCGATGACGCCGTCGGCCTGGTTCGCCTGCACTGCCTGCAACGCCGCGTCGAACCCGAGGGGCCGGATGTCGACCTGGAAACCCTGGTCCTCCGCGATCGCTCGGATCAGGTCCATGTCGATGCCGACGAACTGGCCGTCGGAGTTCTGGAACTCGAACGGCGCGAAGGTCACGTCGGTGGCGATGGCGAACGTGCGACCCTCCACCGGGCTCGGGGGCGCCGGCTGGGCCTGCGCTGCGGGTGCGAGCACCAACGCGACGAGTGCCACGACGGCGGTGATCGCCGGGAGGCGGCGCAGTCGGTGCCACCGTCCGCGTTCGGATCGCGGTGGGGAGGTCGGATTCACGAAGAGCCTTCCGTTCTGGTGCAGGTGAACAGTCGGCTCGGACCCTATCGGCCGGGGGGCTCGCGACGACCCTTACCGGAAGGTAGGAACGGTCGACGGGCTGCTCGAGGCCGTGAAGTTGCCGAACCTGTGCCCGCTCGTTACCGTATCGTGATCGTATGACCCCGATGCGAGCCTCTCGGCCTCGTGATCGTCTCGACCCGGCAAGGAAATCGAAGTTGCGTTATTCGTCCGTGATGTCCGTTCGACCAGTCGTGTCCACCGGGGCGGGAGCGCGGTGACGATGTCGCACGTCGCCAGACTCAACTCCGCCCGGTCCCGCCTGCTGTACGTCGTGGTGGCCGCGCTTCTCGCCACACTCGTCGTGGGAGCGAGCGTCGCCGTGGCCCGCCACAAGACCGTCACGATCGACGTCGACGGGCAGCAGGTCCAGCTCTCCACGATGACCACCGACGTCCGCAGCGCCCTCGAGGCCGCCGGCTATCAGCCCACCGAGCGGGACGAGGTCGCGCCCGCCGCGGACGCGACCCTCGCCGACGGAGAGACCGTCACACTCAAGCGGGCCCGCGAGGTGACTCTCACCGTGGACGGTGCGCCGACGACGGTGTGGACCACCGCCTCCACCGTCGCCGAGGCCAAGGATCAGTTGGGCATCGCTCCCGACGTCCACATCGACGAGTCGGAGTCCGACCCGCTGCCGCTCGACGGTGCCTCCGTCAACGTCGTGCTGCCGAAGTCCGTGACCCTCGCCGACGGGGCCGCGTCGCCCGCACCGATGCGGCTCGCCGCACCCACCGTCGGCGAGTTCCTCGCCGCGGCCGGTGCGCCTCTCGAACAGAACGACACGGTCGCCCCCGCGGCGGACGAGCCGCTCGTCGAGGGCGCCGTGGTCACGGTGACCCGCGATCGGACGGAGACCGTCAGCGTCACCGAACCCGTCGTCGCGCCGGATCAGCGCATCGAGGACCCGACGATGAACATGAGCAAGACGATCGAGGAGTCCGCCGGCGCTCCGGGCGAGCAGAACGCGACCTACTCGGTGAACAAGGTCAACGGTGTCGAGGTCTCCCGCACGCTCGTGAAGGCCGACGTCACGACACCGCCGGTCGCCAAGACCGTGCGCGTCGGTGCCAAGCCCGGCACCGAGGTGCCGCCGGTCGAGAACGGCGCCGTCTGGGACGCCCTCGCGCAGTGCGAGGCCACCGGGAACTGGGCCATCAACACGGGCAACGGCTTCTTCGGCGGCGTGCAGTTCGACCAGAACACCTGGGAGCGGCAGGGCGGGCTCAAGTACGCGGCGCGCGCCGACCTGGCCACCCGCGAGGAGCAGATCGCGATCGCGTCGCAGACCCAGCGCACCCAGGGCTGGGGCGCCTGGCCCTCCTGCACCAGCAGGCTCGGGCTGCGCTGACATACGCTCCACCCGTGTCCGAACCTCCCGTCTCCCCGCCGACGTCCGATTCGCCGGCGTCCGATTCCGCAGCCGGCCCGGCACGCGTCCGCCTGCTGGGGCCCGCGGAGGTGCGCACCCTCGCGGCCGAGCTGGGCGTCCGGCCCACCAAGACCCTCGGCCAGAACTTCGTCCACGACGCGAACACGGTGCGACGCATCGTGACCGCGGCCGGAGTCGGTCCGGACGACACGGTGCTCGAGGTGGGGCCGGGACTCGGATCGCTGACCCTGGCGTTGCTCGACGTCGTGCACGACGTGGTCGCCGTCGAGATCGACCCCGTTCTGGCGCAGCGTCTTCCGCAGACCGTCGCCGAGCGCGCCGAGTCGCGAGTCGACCGGTTGGCGGTGGTCGGTGCCGACGCTCTGCGCGTGCGCCGCGACGAGATTCCCGGCGCGCCGACAGCACTGGTCGCCAACCTCCCGTACAACGTGGCGGTGCCGGTGCTGCTGCACCTGCTCGCCCTGATCCCCACCCTGCGCACCGCGCTGGTGATGGTGCAGTCGGAGGTGGCGGACCGGCTGGCGGCTCCTCCCGGCAGCAAGACCTACGGGGTGCCGAGTGTGAAGGCCGCGTACTTCGGCGACGTCCGCCGCGCAGGCGCGGTGGGCCGTTCGGTGTTCTGGCCGGTGCCGCAGGTGGAGTCGGGTCTGGTGCGCGTCGATCGGCACGAGAATCCGCAGTGGCCGATGGACGAGACGTTCCGCCGCACTCTGTTCGCCGTCGTGGACGCGGCATTCGCGCAGCGGCGCAAGACGTTACGTGCGGCTCTGGCGGGGTGGGCCGGATCGGCGGCCATGGCGGAGACGCGGCTCGTCGAGGCGGGGATCGACCCGTCGGCGCGCGGGGAGACGCTCGACGCCGCCGCGTTCGTCCGACTGGCGCAGACCACCGGTGGTCACGAGTCCTGACGCGCGCTGTGCTCGTCGCGGGCACGGGCGTATCGGGCGGCGACACGGTCGAGTCGCCGTGACTCGACCTCGCAGGCGTCGATCAACTCCTGTGGGCCGCACACCGTGAAGTCCACGTCGAAGGCGGCGAGCCACCGCGCCATCGACGGGTAGGTGTCCGCGGTGATCGAGACCTCGCACCGCTCGTCGTCGAGCCGGGCGAGGGTGCCCCACTGCGGATCGACGCGGTCCTCGATCCGTTCGAACGGCACGTGCAGCACGACACGTCCGCGGGCGGCCGAGAACGCCTGATCGATGCCCCTCGACACGAACTCCGCGGCGCCGCCCTCGGGCAGGGCCCGAGGAGTGAAGCGAGGCCCCGTCGGCACCTTCGGATCGAGGCGGTCGACGCGGAACGACCGCCAGTCCTCACGGGCGAGGTCCCAGCCCACGAGGTACCACCGCAACCCCGACCGCACGAGCCGGTACGGCTCCACCTCACGCCGCATGGTGTCCCCGCCGTGGGTGCGGTAGTCGAACCGCAGGCGTTCGTGGTTCTGGCACACGGTCGCCAGTGCTGTCAGTACCGACGCGTCGACGCTCGACTGCACCGGACGTGACTGCACGACGTCGATCTGCAGTGCGTCGAGTCGGTGACGCAACCGTGACGGCATCACCTGCCGCAGCTTGGTGAGGGCCCCGATCGACGACTCCGCGGTGCCGGTGACGGACGCGGACGCGCCGCTCTGCAGCCCGAGCGCCACGGCGATCACCTCGTCGTCCGTCAGCAGCAGGGGTGGCATCTCCGCGCCGGCACCCAGCCGATACCCGCCGCCGACGCCGACCGTTCCGTCCACCGGATAGCCCAGCGACCGCAGCCGGTCGACGTCACGGCGCACGGTGCGCGGGGTGATCTGCAGCCGTTCGGCCAGATCGGCCCCGGACCAGTCGCGCCGGGTCTGCAGCAACGACAGCAGAGCCAGCAGTCGGGCGGACGTCTCGCGCATGTCGACATGATGCACCCGACAGCGGACAGTTCGGGTCCTCGATCCGGTTCGGTACTCGGGCGCACGCCGACTACAGTGGTGAGACGTGCTCACAGTCGTTCCGCGGCCGGTCTCGGTCCGCGCTCCCGCCAAGGTCAATCTGCACCTTGCCGTGGGTGACCTGCGCCCCGACGGCTACCACGAACTCACCACCGTCTTCCACGCGCTCTCCCTCGTCGACGACGTCTCCGTCGTGGCCGCGGAGACACTGTCCGTCAGCGTGTACGGGGACGATGCGGGCATCGTTCCCACCGACCACACCAACCTGGCGTGGAAGGCGGCCGAACTCGTCGCCGCCCATGCCGGTCGTCGGCCGGCCGTCGCCATCAGCATCGACAAGGGCATTCCCGTCGCGGGGGGCATGGCCGGGGGCAGCGCCGACGCGGCCGCGACCGTCGTCGCGCTGGACGCGCTCTGGAACCTCGGCCTGTCCCGCGAGAAGATCATGGACTTCGCGGCGCAGCTCGGTAGCGACGTCCCGTTCTCCGTCGCCGGTGGCACGGCCGTCGGCACGGGTCGCGGCGAGAAGCTGCTGCCGGTGCTCTCACGCAACTCCTTCCACTGGGTGCTCGCTCTCGCGAAGGGCGGTCTCTCGACTCCCGCGGTCTACCGCGAACTCGACCGGCTGCGCGAACGGGGAGCGCCGCCGCGCCTCGGCGCACCCGACGAGCTGATGCAGGCCCTGGCGTCGGGCGATCCGGCGCGGGTCGGGCCGCTCCTGGGCAACGACCTCCAGGCCGCGGCGCTGTCCCTCGAACCAGGCCTTCGCCGCACCCTGCGCGCCGGCACCGAGGCGGGTGCCATCGCCGGCATCGTCTCCGGGTCCGGCCCCACCTGCGCCTTCCTCTGCGCCTCCGCCGACCATGCGGTCGAGGTCGGCGCGGAACTGTCCGGCGCCGGCGTCTGCCGCACGGTACGCGTGGCACGTGGACCGGTGAGCGGAGCGCGAGTGCGCACCGAACGCGACCAGAACGACACGAACCGGGGACAACACTGATGGCCAACCTGATCAACCTGGAGCAGGTCTCCAAATCCTTCGGCGTGAAGCCGCTCCTCGACGGCGTCTCGCTCGGTGTCCAGGAGAACGAGCGCATCGGCGTCGTGGGCCTGAACGGCAACGGCAAGACCACCATGCTCGAGGTGCTCGCGGGCGTCGAGCAGCCCGACTCGGGCCGGGTGAGTCGCGTGGGCGGCCTCCGGATGGCCGTCGTGACGCAGCGTGGTGTCCTGCCGCCCGGGTCCACCATCGGGGACATCGTCCTCGCACCGCTCGGTGTCGCCGAGCACGAGTGGGCCGGTGACGCCCGGATCCGCAGCGTTCTGGACGGCATCGGCATCACCGGTCTCGGGCTCGACGCACCGGTCGAGCAGTTGTCGGGCGGTGAGCGCCGACGCACGGCGCTCGCCGCCGCGCTGGTGCAGGACCTCGACCTGCTCGTGCTCGACGAGCCGACCAACCATCTCGACGTCGAGGGCGTCCAGTGGCTCGCGGAGCATCTGGTGAACCGGCGGTCCGCACTGGTCGTCGTCACCCACGATCGGTGGTTCCTCGACACCGTCGCCACCCGCACCTGGGAGGTGGTGAACGGTCAGGTCGAGACGTACGAGGGCGGCTACGCCGACTGGATCTTCGCTCGCGCGGAGCGCTCTCGCCAGGCCGATGCCGCGGAGGATCGTCGCCGCAACCTCGCCCGCAAGGAGCTGGCCTGGCTGCGCCGCGGCCCGCCCGCTCGAACCTCGAAGCCGCGCTACCGCATCGAGGCCGCCGAGGCCCTCATCTCGGACGTGCCGCCGCCGCGCGACTCGGTCGCGTTGTCGAAGTTCGCGCAGACCCGGCTGGGCCGCATCGTCATCGAGCTCGAGGACGCCACGCTGGCGACCCCGGACGGTCGCGTACTGGTGGAGGACTTCACGTGGCGCCTCGCGCCGGGGGAGCGCATCGGTCTCGTCGGTGTCAACGGCTCCGGCAAGACGACGTTGCTCCGCACCATCGCCGGCGAGCTCGAACCCGCCAAGGGCCGCCGCATCGAGGGCAAGACGGTGCGCATCGGCTGGCTCCGCCAGGAACTCGACGACCTGCCCGTCGGGATGCGCGTGCTCGAGGCGGTCCAGGACGTCGCGGAACGAATTCAGTTGGGTGACAGGGAGATCTCTGCCGGACAGCTCGCCGAGCGGCTGGGCTTCACGCCTGCACGGCAGCGCACGCCCGTCGGTGACCTGTCCGGTGGCGAGCGCCGTCGATTGCAGCTGACACGCGTGCTGATGTCCGAGCCGAACGTCCTGCTCCTCGACGAGCCGACCAACGACCTCGACATCGACACGCTGCAGCAGCTCGAGGATCTGCTCGACGGCTGGGCCGGCACCATGATCGTCATCAGTCACGACCGGTACCTCATCGAGCGCGTCTGCGACTCGACGTGGGCTCTGTTCGGCGACGGCAAGCTCACCAACCTGCCGGGTGGCATCGAGGAGTACCTGCGGCGTCGCGCGCGAATCGCCGCAGCCGACGACGCGGCTCCGGGAATGACGTCGGGCGGGGGAGCGAAGCCGGCCGCGGCCAAGGGCGGTGCCGACGAGCGCGCCGCTCGCAAGGAACTCTCGAAGCTCGAGCGCTCCCTGGTCAAGCTCGACGATCGGGTGCGCGCACTGCACGTCTCGCTGGCCGAGGCGGCGACGGACCCGGCGACGTTGCAGTCGCTGAACGCCGAGTTGCTCACTGTCGTCGCGGAGAAGGACTCCGTCGAGGAGCGCTGGATGGAGCTGGCCGAGGAACTGGGCTGACACGGTCTACCCTCGCGTTCAGGCGGTCGATCGGCGACCGCGTTCTGCGCGAGGAGTGACGATGACATCCGTCGTGTCCGAGGTCATGGGCTCGGAGTTCGAGAAGCTTCACCCGAAGGTGCAGTGGCGCTTCGGTTTCGGTGCGGACGATCATGTGGCGCAGTTCGGCACCGGTGTCATGGAGACCATCACGCACTCTCCGCTGCTGCCGCCGCCGGCCCTGTGGCTCGGTGGCAAGCGGCGGATGGTCCCCTCCGACTCGGGCGAGAACATCCCCTTCACCATCGCCAACTACGCGTACACGGACGAGCTGGGCAGGCCCACGCTCGCGTTCGTCCGTCGTTTCCAGTTCCCCGGCCACGAGGTGGCACTCGACTCGGTGATGGTCGTGGGATCGCGCGGCGCACTCGACTACATCGGTGCCGGCCCCGACATGGTGGTGCACACCCAGTGCTCCGCGGACGCCGACGGTGGCCTGCGGCTCGACAGCGGTCTGCCCCGGTTCCTCGCTCCGCGTGGGTCGATCAAGCCGCCGGGTCTCCTGTCGGCGGAGACCATCGGCCGCGAGTGGTGGGACGAGGAGCAGCAGCGCCACCGCATCGACATCGAGGTGCGTGGCCGCACGCTCGGGCGGTTGTTCCGCTACACCGGATGGTTCACCGCCACACAGGAAACCTGCCTTCCGACCGATCTGCCCGCCGAATTGGGGCCGGGGCGTACCGATCCCAGGGAGTGATCCCTGGTCGGACCCCGAAGTGACTGGTGGGGAATTTTTCTCACAACCGTCACCAATCCCCCATGGGACCCGGATCCGAATGGTGGATGACACAACCGACAGCGGCCGGTGATCATCACCGGCGGTGAGCGGCTATCAGATCCGTACAAGAAGGGTTCTCGCCATGAGCGTCACCAAGAGCAAGAGTGCAGTAGCAGTCGGCTTCGCAGCAGTTGCACTCCTCGGACTGTCCGCATGTTCGTCCGACGACAGCAGCAGCACCACCGAGACCACCGCGAGCAGCAGCATGGAGTCGATGACCTCGTCGGCCATGTCCTCCTCCACCGCGATGAACTCGAGTGCCGATCCGGCCTCCAACCTCGTCGGCTCGGGCTGCGCCGCCTACGCCGAGCAGGTCCCGGACGGTGCGGGCTCCGTGAGCGGAATGGCTGCCGATCCGGTCGCCGTCGCCGCCTCCAACAACCCGATCCTCACCACCCTGACCGCAGCGGTCTCCGGTGGCCTGAACCCGGGCGTCAACCTGGTCGACACGCTGAACGGCTCCGAGTTCACCGTCATCGCCCCGACCGACGACGCGTTCGCGAAGATCGACCCGGCCACCATCGAGACGCTGAAGACCGATTCCGCGCTGCTCACCAAGATCCTCACGTACCACGTGATCCCCGGCCAGATCGCTCCCGACGCGATCGCCGGCGAGCAGACCTCGGTCGAGGGCCAGGCAGTCAACGTCACCGGTGAGGGCGACACGCTGAAGTTCAACGACTCGAACCTGGTCTGCGGTGGCGTCAAGACCGCCAACGCGACCGTCTACCTGGTCGACTCGGTCATGATGCCCCCCGCCTGATCCTTTTCCACAGGGATCATGAGGACGAACACTCTCTTCGCGGCGGTCGTCCCCCGACTGTGTCCGTCGTGAAGTAGTACGAGGCGACCCGAGATTCTTCTCGGGTCGCCTTCGTGCGTCACGGGGACGGATGACGACAGCACGAGAATGGCCCCCGGCGATGCCGGGGGCCATTCTCGTGTGTCAGGGGAGGATCAGCGGAAGCCCTTGGCGGGGTTCTGCAGATCGAGCACCACCGTCGTGCCGTTGGAACGCACGTGCAGCTCGGGGCTCGCGAGCCCACCGGAGGTGAGGTACTCACCGAGGAGCTGCAGCAGCTCGTCGGGTCCGGTGGAGGAATCCATCGGGCGCGTGTCGCGACTGGTGATCTCGTTCTGGGTCAGCCGTCCCGCGATGCGGATGGACGCGATGCCCATGGCCGTGCGGCGATCGGGGCTCGGGTGACGACCCGAGGCGAAGCTGCTGCCGTTCGACGATCCGTTGGTGGACGTGCTGCCGCCAGGCAACGCGTGTTCGGAAATCTGATCACTGGTTGTCATGTCGACCTCACTTTTGCTCGGAGTGACGCTCGAAGGTGTCCCGTTGGATCGGTGGGCTGGTGCCTTGCCGATCTTGATCCCCGTGAGGGGCCCACTTGATCCATCGCTCATTACTCGGACTGCTCCTCGATCGTCTCGGTACGTGACTCGAGTACTTCCGAAAGAACAAACCAGAAGTACGTTCGAACAGAGAAAAAGTACCACGGGAAGGAAACAGCGAACAGTTTTGACCCTATGGATTGGAGATGACACCAATCTTGGGGTGAGGTGGTGTGGAGATGTCCCAGAGAATCAGTCGGCTGCGGCGACCAGCGGCTCGAGCAGCAGGTCCGGCAGCTCCTTCTGGATGTACTGCAGCCGCCACTTGTCACTGACCAGCGCCAACATCACGCCGTCCGTGCGGGTGAACACCTCGACGCCGCGCTGGCGACCGAGCTCCCCGGCGGACGCCGCGTCGGTGCGTCGAGCGATCGAGTAGCCCAGGGGCTCCATGCGCGCCTCGACGCCGAACTCCGACTTCATGCGCGCGGACACCACCTCGAACTGCATCGGACCCACGGCGGCGAGGACGGGCGACGCGTCTCCGCGGATGTCGTTGCGGAGGATCTGGACGACACCCTCCTGATCCATCTGGTCCACGGCGCGACGGAACTGCTTGTACTTGCTCGCGCTCTCCGCGCGGAGGACGGCGAAGTGCTCGGGAGCGAAGGACGGGATCGGCGGGAACTCGACCTTGCGATCCGCGTACAACGTGTGGCCGGGAGCGAGCGCGGTGGCGTTGACCAGCCCGACGACGTCGCCGGGGTAGGCGTTCTCCACCGTGGTGCGCTCGCGGCCGAACACCGTCAGCGCGTACTTCGTCGTGAACGGTTTGCCCGTCTGGGCATGGGTGACCACCATGCCGCGCTCGAAGACTCCGGAGACCACGCGCATGAAGGCGAGGCGGTCGCGGTGTGCGGTGTCCATGCCGGCCTGCACCTTGAACACGACCGCGCTGAAGGGGTCGGTGACCTCGCGCTCACCACCGGCCACATCGGGACGGGGGCCCGGGGCCGGAGCGAACGAGACGAGGGTGTCGAGGATCTGGTGCACGCCGAAGTTCAGCATCGCCGACGCGAAGATCACCGGAGACGTCCGGCCCGCGAGGAACTCGTCCTCGTCGTGGCGCTGCCCGCTCTCGACGAGCAACTCGCTCTCCTCGACGGCGGTGGTCCAGTCGTCGCCCTCACGGGACTGCGCCGCCTCGGAGTCCATGAACTCCTCGGGTGCGATGGTCGCGCCACCGGCCGTGCGGGTGAAGTGGATGTACTGGTGCTCCGACACGTCGAGCAGTCCGCGGAAGTCACCCGCGATACCGACGGGCCAGTACAGCGGGGTCGGCGTCAGACCGATGCGCTCCTCGATCTCGTCGAGCAGCTCGAGGGGGGAGCGGCCCGGCCGGTCCCACTTGTTGACCACGGTGATGACCGGGATGCCGCGGTGCCGACACACCTGGAACAGCTTCAGCGTCTGCGGTTCCAGACCCTTCGCCGCGTCGATCAGCATCACGGCGGCGTCCACCGCGGTCAGCACGCGGTAGGTGTCCTCCGAGAAGTCGGCGTGACCCGGGGTGTCCACCAGGTTGATGGTGTGATCGGCGTAGTCGAACTGCAGCGCCGTCGAACTGACGGAGATACCGCGCGCCTTCTCCATCTCCATCCAGTCGGAGACGGTCGAGCGGCGACCCGACTTCCCGTGGATCGCACCGGCCTCGGAGATCTTCCGCGCGTGCAGAGCCAGGGCCTCGGTGAGCGTCGACTTGCCCGCGTCGGGATGCGAGATCACCGCGAAGGTGCGACGACGCTCCACCTCGCGCCGGAGGTTCTTCGGCGGGGTGGTGCCGGCGGCGGTGACCGCGGTGGTGGTGTCGGTGTCGACGGACGGGGTGCTCACGAAGGCCTTTCTTCGGTGACCGCAGCTGTGCGGATCACTGGTCGGAACGTACCCAGGGTACTCGGCCGACACGCCGAGCCCGTCCGTCCGTAACAGCGGTCACCGTCGTCCGGATGTAACAGTGGTGCGCGCACCCGGCACGCACCACCGACGAGGGAGTGACGTTGAGCAGGTTCACCGAGGAGATGTACGCGACCGCGGCCACGACCGAGCGGGGTCTCGTCACCGGTGAGCCCGACGCACCGTTGCGGCAGACGTGGGGCGACATCCATGCGGTCGCGCGCCGGATGGCCGGCGGGCTCGCCGCGGCAGGGGTCTCCCGCGGGGACGCGATCGGCATCCTGGCCGGTCAGCCGGTGGACATCGCGCCGTCGTGCCAGGCGGCGTGGATGCGCGGCGCGTCCGTGACCATGCTGCATCAGCCGACGCCGCGCACTGATCTCGCCGTGTGGGGTGCCGACACCGAGACCGTCATCCGGATGATCGACGCCGCCGCGGTGGTGCTCGGTGCGCCGTTCGACGCCGCGGCGCCCATCCTCGAGGAACGCGGGATCACCGTGCTGACGATCGACGACCTGCGCGGCGGTGAGGACACCGATCCCGTGCCCACCGACGAGTCCGACATCGCGCTGCAGCAGCTCACGTCCGGGTCCACCGGATCTCCCAAGGCCGTGCGCATCACCCACGAGAACTTCTACGTCAACGCCTACGCGATGATCGATCGGATCGAGTACTCGCTCGAGGACGACGTGATGGTCAGCTGGCTCCCGCTGTTCCACGACATGGGGATGGTCGGGTTCCTGTCGGTGCCTATGCAGGTCGGTGCCGAGGTCGTCAGCATCACGCCGATCGACTTCCTGCGTTCTCCGCTGCTGTGGGCCCAGCTGATCGACAAGTACCGCGGCACCGTCACCGCCGCTCCCAACTTCGCGTACTCGTTGCTCGCGCGCAGGCTGAAGCAGGCGTCCGCCGACACGGCCCTCGATCTGTCGTCGTTGCGCTACGCGTGGAACGGTGCCGAGCCGGTGGATCCCGACACGATGCTCGCCCTCGCAGAGGCGGGCGCCCGGTTCGGGCTCGCCCCGACCGCTCTCGCACCCGTCTACGGGATGGCGGAGACCACGCTCGCGGTGTCGATCCCGGTCCGTGATCAGGGCCAGGTGCTCGACGTGGTCGACGCGGACCTGCTCGAGGTGATGGGCCGCGCCGTTCCGTCGACCAAGGGCAACGTCCGTCGTCTCGCGACGCTCGGGCGGATGGTGCCGAATCTCGAGGGGCGCGTCGTCGACGCCGAGGGCCAGGTGCTCCCGAGTCGCGGCGTCGGTGTCATCCACGTGCGGGGGCCGGCGGTGACGCCCGGATACATCACGGTGGAGGGCTCGGTGTCCGCGCAGGACGACGACGGGTGGCTCGACACCGGAGACATCGGGTACTTCACGGAGGAAGGCCTGGTCGTCGTCTGCGGGCGCATCAAGGACGTCATCATCATGGGCGGCCGCAACATCTATCCGACCGACATCGAACGTGCCGTGGGCACCGTCGCGGGCGTCCGGCCGGGCAATGCCGTCGCGATCCGTCTCGACGCGGGGCAGAAGCGGGAGAGCTTCGCGGTCGCGGCGGAGACCAACGAGATCGCCGACCCGGATGCGGTCAAGCGCATCGAGCACGACATCGTGCACGCGGTGTTCTCGGAAGTGGGGGTTCGTCCTCGCACGGTCGCGGTGCTCGGTCCCGGCACCATTCCGAAGACGTCCTCGGGCAAGCTCCGCCGCGCGAACTCGGCGTCGCTCCTCGGCTGAGCTCAGCGCATCAGGGTCGGTGGATGCGGTTCTGCGCGTCCTCGAGGCTGCCCTTCAGGAGCAGCTCAACTGCGTCCGCGGCCTCCTCCAGCACGACCGCCACCTCGTCGCGCTCGGACGCGGCGAACGGCTTGAGCACGTACGACGCCGGATCCATCCGGCCGGGCGGCCGCCCCACCCCGACCCGGACACGGAGGTAGTCCTTGGTGGACAACGACTTCGAGATCGAGCGCAGCCCGTTGTGCCCGCCCTCCCCGCCGCCGACCTTGAGCCGCACCTGACCCAGATCGACGTCGAGTTCGTCGTGCACGACGATGATGTCCTCCGGCGCCACGGAGAAGAACCGGGCCAGGTTGGCGACCGGGCCCCCGGACTCGTTCATGTACGACCGCGGCTTCCCCAGCACGACCGGGCGAGTCCCGAGCCGTGCCTGGAGCACGTCGGAGTTGCTGCGCTTGTGCGACGAGAACGACCCTCGCATCCGCTCCGCCAGGGTGTCGACGACGACGGCGCCGACGTTGTGTCGGGTGCGCTCGTACTGCGGTCCGGGATTGCCCAGGCCGATGACGAGAGCAGGGCGATCGGTCATGTGCGGCAGTCGCTTTCAGCTCGTGGCGTGCGGGGTCGTACGGAGTGGGGGAACGAGAAACGGCGCGCCTCCGGTGAGGGAGGCGCGCCGCGGTGGTGCTCGGTGGATCAGTTCTCGTCTGCTGCTGCGGCCTCGTCGGCGGCGGAGCTGTCCTCGACAGCCTCCTCTTCCTCGGCGGCGACGTTGCTGGCGAGATCGCCCGCGCCCTCGGCCTCGAGTGCAGCCTCGCTGGGCGCCTCGACGACGTTGACGAGGAGGAGCTCGGGATCGGAGATCAGCGTCGCGCCGGACGGCAGCTCGATCGACGAGGCGAGGATCTGGGTGCCGATCTCGGCGTCCTCGACGGAGACCTCGAACTGCTCGGGGATCTGGGTCGCGTCGACCTCGATCTCGATGACGTTGGCATCGGTGGTGACGAGGGCGCCGGGCGCCGCGTCGCCGGTGACGACGACGTTGATCTCGACGGTGACCTTCTCGCCGCGACGGATGACGAGGAGGTCGGCGTGCTCGATGTAGTTACGGATCGGGTGGACCACGACCGACTTGGTGAGGGCGAGGTGCTTCTCGCCGTCGACCTGGAGCTCGATGACGGCGTTGGTGCCGTCGGCGCGGAGCACGGCGGCGAACTCGCGGGACGGGAGCGCGAGGTGCTTGGGCTCGGTGGCGTGTCCGTACAGGACGGCGGGGACGAGACCGTCGCGGCGGGTGCGGCGGGCTGCGCCCTTGCCGAACTCGGTGCGGACGGTGGCGTTGAGAACGTTGGCCATGGGACGGGGCTCCTCGGAAGATCTGGTGTGACTGCGGTCTGAAACGGCTGCGGTCCGGTGTGACTGCTGCGGGTACTACTCGCTCGGCGTGGACACGAACGAGGACGGCTGCGAGACCGCGCCTGCGTCGATCACGGTGACGTACGCACTGCGCACTGTCACCCTCGCCGAGACAACGGCGTGAACACTACCCGAACGCGCCGATCGGCCGCGAATCGCCCCTGCTCGTCACCGCTGCGACGTCAGAGCCCGGCACTCGTCCACGGCGTGATCGATCTGATCGAGGGTCAGGAAGTAGTGGGGAGATGCCCGGACGACGGAGTCCAGTCCGCGGGCCGTCATGTCGAGCAGAGTCGACGACGCCGGGCTGACGGAGACGGTGATGTCGCGCTCCGCCAGTGCGTCCTTCACCGCGGCGGGCGCCACGCCCTCGACGGTGAAGGTCACGATGCCGGTGTGGTGGTCGCCCAAGTCGTGCACCGCGATGCCGTGCACCTCGGCGAGGGTGTTCCGCAGCCGCTCGGCCCGCACACGCACCGCGGCCTCCACCGCGCTCGGTCCGAGTTCGAGCAGGAGATCGACGGCGGCGCCGAGACCGAGCCGGGCCGCGACGTCGTGTTCCCACGTCTCGAACCGCCGCGCGTCGTCGGCGACGGTGTAGGAGTCGGGGCCGGTCCAGGACGCACTGTGCAGATCCAGAGATCGCGGCTCCAGGGTGTCGAGCACCGACGGGGCGACGTGGAGGAAACCGGTACCGCGCGGTCCTCGCAGCCACTTGCGTCCCGTCGCGGAGAGAGCGTCCACACCGAGCTCCGCCACGTCGAGGGCGATCTGGCCCACCGACTGACAGGCGTCCAGCAGCACGAGGGCCCCGTGACGGTGGGCCAGGTCGACGATCTCCCGGACCGGGTTCAGCAGGCCGCCGTTGGTCGGCGCGTGCACGAGCGAGACCAGCGCGACGCGGTCGTCCATCATCCGCTCGAGGGCCTCGAGATCGATGCGTCCGGACGGGTCCACGGGAATGGTGTCGACCACCGCGCCGGTCGCCCGCGCCCGCTGCAGTGCGGCGATCGCGTTGGTGGCGTACTCGACGGTGGAGACCAGGATGCGGTCACCGGGGGAGAGCGGTACCGCGTAGAAGAAGTCGCACCAGGCCCGCGTGGCGCTGTCGGACAGTGCCACGGTGCCGGTCGGGGCTCCGATCAGCATCTCCACGGACGTGCGCACCGCGGCGAGATCCTCCGAGCGTTCACGCGCTGCGCGGTATCCGCCCACCTCGGCCTCACGGCGCAGGTGCTCGACGACCGTCTCGACGACGCGCTGTGGCGGCAGCGACGAGCCGGCGCTGTCGAGGAACACCCCGTGCTCGGCGGCAGGGGTGTCCGCGCGGGCGGCGAGCACGTCGACGGTGTCCGTCTCGGGGGTGGCGTTCACAGTGACGCCGACACTACCGGCGACCGCGCGCGGGAGCGATTAGTCTGTGAAGGGCGGGGGTAGACGTCATCCGGACACGCAGTGTCCGTTCCTCTTCCCGTACGCAGTGCCCGTTCCACTTCACGCTCCACCGTCACCCCGCGGAGGCATCCATGACGGCCGTTTCCGGCACTCTCAGTTCGCGGCCCGCCGCCGAGGCATACCTCGCCCGGGTCTGTTTCAAGGTGGGGCCGCCGACTCTGATCGGCGCAGAACTCGAATGGTTCACCCGGACCCCGTCCGGTGCACGTCCCACTCTCGACTCGCTCGCCGAGGCACTGGGTGCCCACACCCCGCAGTCTCTTCGGCCCGAGTCCCCCGCACTCGCCCTCCGCTCCGGAAGTGTCGTCTCCGTCGAGCCCGGTGGTCAGATCGAATTGTCGTCCTCGCCCGCCACGTCCCTCGCCTCCGTCGTCGAGGCGTTGCGCGACGACGAGCAGACGTTGACCCGCCTGCTCGACGCGCACGGGATCTCCCTCGCCGGAGGCGGCGCGGACACGCTGCGACCTCCCGACCGCCTGCTCACGCTGCCGCGCTACTGCGCGATGGAGCAGCGCTTCGAGCAGTACGGCCCGTACGGCAAGCTCATGATGTGCAACACGGCCGCGGTCCAGGTCAGTGTGGACGCCGGCGGCGACGACGAGCAGATCCGACGGCGCTGGGCCACAGTGCATGCCGTGGGTCCGGCGTTACTGGCGGCGTTCGCGACCACGCCCGCTCTGTACGGCGTTCCCGACGGTCGGTGGGCCTCGCAGCGCATGCGCACCTGGTTCGAACTGGACCGCACCCGCACGCGTGTTCCGCTCGGGGTCGATCCCGTCCGCGACTACGCACGCTGGGTCATGGACGTCCCGCTCCTGTGTGTGCGACGCGACGGGCGCCTCGCCGCGCCGCCGCGCGAGGCCACGTTCGCCCAGTGGCTCGAGGGTGACCTGGACGACGACATGGGTCGGCGCCCCACGACGGCCGACCTGGACTACCACCTGACGACGGTGTTTCCCCTCGTGCGTGCGAGCGGCCACCTCGAGATCCGGTACCTCGACGGCCAACCCGACTGGGCGTGGGAGGTGCCGATGTACGCGGTGGACGCCCTGCTGTCCTCCGACTCGGTGGCCGATCAGGCGCTGGACCTGGCGGAACCCACCCTGAACAGGTGGGAGGACGCGGCGCGGGACGGACTTGCCGACCAGGCGCTGCGGCGAGCTGCGGTGGAGCTGCTGACACTCGCGGCCGACTCCAGCCACGGCGAGGCGCGTGAAGCCCTGGGCCGCGCGGCGACGCGCTGCTCCGCCGCCCAGCCGCCGACGGCACCAGGGACAGCGGCGACACCACCACGAGGCGATGCTCGGAAGGAGTTCTCACGATGACGGCGAACACGACGGTCGACGCGGTGGCGCTGCGCGGCCGGCTCGAATCGATGCTGGTGCGTAGCCGCGCCCGGACCCTGGCGCTCACCCGGTGCCTCGACGAGGACGGGCTGCGCGAGCAGGTGTCGCCGTTGATGAGCCCACTGGTCTGGGATCTCGCCCACATCGGCAACCAGGAAGAGCTGTGGCTGGTCCGCGACGTGGGCGGCCGCGACGCGGTGCACCCGGAGATCGACGACCTCTACGACGCGTTCCGCCACGCACGGTCCACCCGGCCGGGGCTGGATCTGCTGTCGCCCGACGAGGCGCGTGCCTACGTCGACACCGTGCGCGCCCTGTCACTGGATGCGTTGCAGCGCTGCACCTTCGACGAGAGTCGGCTGGTGGAGAACGGCTTCGTCTTCGCGATGGTCGCGCAGCACGAACAGCAGCACGACGAGACGATGCTGGCGACACATCAGCTGCGCACCGGCGACGCCGTGCTGGACGCACCCGACGCTCCCCGCGCCCAGCTGCCGCCCGCCCACGACGTCGAGGTCATCGTCCCCGGTGGCGCCTTCGAGATGGGCACCGGCGACGATCCGTGGGCGCTCGACAACGAGCGGCCCGCGCACACCGTCGAGGTGCCCACCTTCGCGATCGACGCGGCTCCGGTGACCAACGGTGAGTACCTCCAGTTCATCGCCGACGGTGGCTACGACCGCGAGGAGCTGTGGACCGAACGCGGCTGGGTGCACCGCACCGAGGCCGGTCTCACCGCGCCGCAGTTCTGGTCGCAGGACGACGTCGGTGTGTGGTGGCGTCGAGTCTTCGGACGTGCGAAGCAGATTCGAGCAACGCAGCCCGTGGTTCACGTCAGCTGGTTCGAAGCCGACGCCTACGCCCGCTGGGCCGGCAAGCGCCTGCCGACCGAGGCGGAATGGGAGAAGGCGGCACGCTTCGACCCCGCGTCCGGGCTCTCCCGGCGCAACCCCTGGGGCGACGACGACGCCGATGAACGGCACGCGAACCTCGGTCAACGCCACCTCGAACCCGCCGACGTCGGCGCGTATCCCGAGGGAGCCTCGCCGCTCGGCGTCGAACAGCTGATGGGGGACGTCTGGGAGTGGACGTCGTCCGACTTCGAGCCGTACCCCGGGTTCGAGATGTTCCCCTACCCGGAGTACTCCGAGGTGTTCTTCGGCGGCGACTACAAGGTGTTGCGCGGCGGCTCGTTCGGCACCGACCAGACCGCGGTCCGCGCGACGTTCCGCAACTGGGACCACCCGATCCGGCGCCAGATCTTCGCCGGCTTCCGGTGCGCCCGCGACGTGGGACACCGGTAGCGGATGTGCCGACACGTCGGCTATCTCGGACCCGCACGCACCGTCGGAGACGTGCTCACCGCGGGCCCGACATCGCTGCTCACCCAGTCGTACGCACCCCGCGAGATGCGCGGCGGCGGCACGATCAACGCGGACGGCTTCGGTGCGGCCTGGTGGTCGAACGGCACCGCGTCGTCGTATCGGAGCGCGATGCCGATGTGGGGTGACCCGGCCGTCACCGACACGCTCACCCACATCCGCTCGGTGGCGGTGATGGGGGCCGTGCGGTCAGCCACCGTCGGCATGCCCGTCGAGCGGTCGGCGTGCGCGCCCTTCGTCGAGGGTCGATGGGCGTTCAGCCACAACGGTGTCGTGCGCGGATGGCCGCAGTCGGTCTCCGCGCTCGCCGAGAAGGTGCCCGTCGAGTCGCTGCTGCGGTTGGCGGCACCCACGGATTCCGCTGTGCTGTGGGCGATTCTGCAGCAGCGGCTACTGGACCGCGATCCGGCGGACGCACTCGCCGGTCTGCTGGCGGACGTCGACGCCGCCGCTCCGGACTCGCGCGTCAACCTGCTGCTCGGCGATGGCGAGTCGCTCTGGGCGACGACGCTCCACCACTCGCTCTCCGTCCGGTACGACGAGGACAGCGTCGTCCTCGCGTCCGAACCGCTCGACGATCTGCCCGGATGGCAGCAGGTGCCCGATCGGTGCCTCGTCTCCGCCCGACCGGGATCCGTGGACATCACCACCTTCTGACCGCTCCACCCCTGCACCTTCCATGCTCGTCAGCACCGAGGAGTTCGTCATGACAGCGCCGTCACTGGACATCCACATCACCGAGGGTGATCTACAGCAATCGCTGCGGGAAGATGCCCGCCGCGGGCTCACCGCGACGCCGAAATGGTTGCCGCCGAAGTACTTCTACGATGCCGTGGGCAGCGAACTATTCGAGCGCATCACCGAGTTGGACGAGTACTACCCGACGCGCACCGAGCGCGCCCTGCTGACCGAACGGGCCGCGGAGATCGCTCGCGTGACGGGAGTGGAGGTGCTGGTCGAGTTGGGCTCCGGATCGTCGGACAAGACCCGGGTGCTGCTGTCCGCGGGTCTGGAACACGGCACCCTGCGTCGCTACGTACCGCAGGACGTGTCGCCGTCGGCGTTGACCGGTGCGATGGAGGAGTTGTCGCGCCAGTACCCGGATCTCGAGATCCACGGTGTGGTGAGCGATTTCACGAGCACCGGCGGCCCGGACACTGGTCTGTTCTGGGTCCCCACCGGCGGGCGCAGGACGTTAGCGTTCCTGGGCGGCACGCTGGGGAACCTCGTGCCGCAGGAGCGCGCCGAGTTCCTCTCCGCCATCTCGAACACCCTCGACACGGGGGAGTTCCTGTTGCTCGGGGTCGGGCTGGTCATCGACCCCGCGGTTCTGGTGCCCGCGTACGACGACGCGCAGGGAGTGACGGCGCAGTTCGACCTGAACGTGCTCTCCGTGTTGAACGGGCAGCTGAACGCCGACTTCGACATGGACGACTTCGAGCACGTCGCCGTGTGGGACGAGCGCAACGAGTGGATCGAGATGCGGCTGCGCGCACGTCGCGACCACACGGTGCGCGTCGCGGACCTCGACCTGAACGTGCAGTTCGCGGCGGGCGAGGAGATGCGGACCGAGATCTCCGCCAAGTTCCGACGCGAGTCGATCACCGGCGAACTGGCCGCGGCGGGGCTGACGGTCGACGAGTTCTGGACCGATTCCGACGAGCGCTTCGCCCTGGTGCTGGCCCGGAAGTAGGGCGCCCGACGACGACACTCCCCGCGGACGAGGTCCGCGGGGAGTGTCGGTCGGTGACGTCGTCTCTCAGGCGTTGCCGTTGAACAGGCTGGTGACGGACCCGTTCTCGAAGACCTCACGGATGGTCTTGCCGAGCAGGGGTGCGATGGAGAGCACGGTCAGCGACGGGAACAGCTTGTCGTCACTGATGGGCAGCGTGTTGGTCACGACGACCTCCTTGGCGCCGCACGACGCGAGGCGCTCGGCGGCCGGGTGGCTCAGCACGCCGTGCGTGGCGGCGATGACGACGTCGCCCGCGCCGGCCTCCTCGAGCACCTTCACCGCGCCGGCGATGGTGCCACCGGTGTCGATCATGTCGTCGATCAGGATGCAGGTGCGTCCCTCGACGTCACCGACGACTCGATTCGACTTGACCTGGTTGGGCACCAACGGATCTCGTGTCTTGTGAATGAACGCCAGCGGCGCCCCGCCGAGCGAGTCGGCCCACTTCTCCGCGACGCGCACGCGGCCGGAGTCGGGGGAGACCACGGTGATGTGCTCGAGGTTGTAGCCCTCGCGGATGTGGTCGGCGAGCTGGCTGTGCGCGTGCATGTGGTCGACCGGGCCGTCGAAGAAGCCCTGGATCTGATCGGTGTGGAGATCGACCGTGATGATGCGGTCGGCACCGGCCGTCTTGAGCAGATCGGCGACCAGGCGCGCGGAGATCGGCTCGCGGCCGCGGTGCTTCTTGTCCTGGCGGGCGTAGGGGTAGAACGGCAGGATCGCGGTGATGCGCTTCGCGGATCCGCGCTTGAGCGCGTCGATCATGATGAGCTGTTCCATGAGCCACGTGTTCAACGGGAACGGGTGGCTCTGGAGCACGAAGGCGTCGGAGCCGCGGACGGACTCCTCGAAGCGGACGAAGATCTCGCCGTTCGCGAAGTCGCGGGCGGTCTGCGGGGTGACCTCGATCCCGAGTTCCTTCGCCACCTGCTCGGCGAGCTCGGGATGAGCGCGACCGGAGAAGAGCATCAAGTTCTTCTGGTTGTCGATCCAGTTGGCTGTGGTCACTGCTCTACTCGCCGTCCTTCGGTTCGTGCACGTGTGATTCCTCGGTCGAACGGGCGCGTTCGGCGGCCTCTGCCGCCGGCGTTCCCGGACGTTTCTTCTGCACCCAGCCCTCGATGATCCGTTGCGGACCACCGGAGACGGCGAGCGCTCCCGCCGGTACATCATGGCGTAGGACGGTTCCGGCGCCCGTGTAGGCCCCGTCGCCCACGCGCACCGGCGCGATGAACATGGTGTCGGAACCGGTGCGCACGTGCGAACCGATTTCGGTCCGGCTCTTGCCGACGCCGTCGTAGTTGACGAAGACGCTGGAGGCACCGATGTTGGAGTGCTCGCCGATGCTGGCGTCGCCGACGTAGGTCAGGTGCGGCACCTTGGAGTGCGCTCCGATGGTCGCGTTCTTGGTCTCCACGAAGGCGCCGAGCTTGCCGTGGTCGCCGAGGTCGCTGTTCGGCCGCAGGTAGGTGAAGGGCCCGACCGTCGCTCCGGCACCGATCACCGAGTCGGATCCGTGCGAGCGGACCACCGTCGCGCCCTCGCCGACCGACACGTCGGTGAGTGTCGTGTCGGGCCCGATGATCGCGTCCTCGCCGATGACGGTGCGTCCGTGCAACTGCGTGCCGGGGTGCAGCACGGCGTCGCGTCCGACGGCGACCTCGATGTCCACCCACGTCGACGACGGGTCGATCACGGTCACGCCGGCGCGCATGTGGCGGGCGAGGATGTGCTCGTTGAGGATGCGGGTGACCTCGGACAGCTGCACTCGGTCGTTCACACCGCGCACCAGCGACGGGTCGGTGAGCTGGGTGCTGAACACCGGCAGGCCGCGTCGGCGCGAGATCTTCAGGACGTCGGTCAGGTACAGCTCGTGCTGCGCGTTGTCGGTGCCGAGCGAGTCGAGAGCCACCCGCAGCGACTGCGCGTCGAAGGCGTAGACACCCGAGTTCACCTCGGTGATGGTCAGCTGATCGGGAGTCGCGTCGGCGTGCTCGACGATCTCCTGGACCTGGCCGGACCCGTCGCGGACGATGCGGCCGTAGCCGTTCGCGTCGTCGGGGACGAAGGTGAGCACCGACACCGCGACGGGCTCCGCGGAGGAGTGGTGATCGTGCAGCAGTGCCTGCAGAGTGTGGGCGTCGAGCAGTGGCACGTCCCCCGCGGTGACCACCACGGTGCCGTCGAAGTCGGCGGGCAGCGACGCGAGGCCGCACTGCACCGCGTGACCGGTGCCGTGCTGTTCGGCCTGCACCGCGATGTCGATGGTGCGACCCAACGTCTCGGCCAGATCGGCGACGGCGGCCGAGACCTTCTCGCGGTCGTGCCCGACGACGGTGACGAGGTGATCGGGGTCCACTCCGTCGGCCGCGTGCAGAGCGTGCGCGAGCATGGACCGACCGGCCAGTTCGTGCAGAACCTTCGGAGTCTTCGATCGCATTCGGGTTCCCGCCCCCGCGGCGAGCACGACTACAGCGACCTTCGACGTCATGAATCTCCTCGACCGACTTCGGATGTGCCCCGGGCGGGGGACCCGCCACACTCGTCGCCACGGCTCCGCCGCCCTACGACAGCAGCTCCGCCGCTGTGGCGTCACGGCTCCGCCGCCAGGATTCGAACCTGAACTATCTGAACCAAAATCAGAGGTGCTGCCATTACACCACGGCGGATCACAGCCTCGGCTGGCGTGCGCCGAGCGCGTCGATCCTCGCACGAGTGCACCCGCTCCGTAAAACGCTCCGCAGGCCTCACTCGCCGCGCAGTGCTCGCGTGTCACAGTGATTCCATGACCTCGACGCCCGACGCGCCCCGCGAGCCCGATCAGCCGCGTGCACCCGGTGACGCCGCCCTACCGGAACGTGCGCCCCGCGTCCGGATGACGGGGACCGCGCGCCGGGCCCAGTTGATCGAGATCGGCCGCACGCTGTTCGCCGAGCGTGGCTACGAGGCCACGTCCATCGAGGAGATCGCGCAACGCGCGCAGGTGAGCAAGCCGGTCGTGTACGAGCACTTCGGCGGCAAGGAGGGTCTCTACGCCGTGGTGGTGGACCGCGAGATGTCCACGCTGCTGTCCATGATCACGTCGTCGCTGACCGAGAACCGATCCCGGATCCGGGTCGAACGGGTGGCGCTGGCCCTGCTGACGTACGTCGAGGAGCGCAGCGACGGGTTCCGCATCCTCGTGCGCGACTCCCCGGTCGCCGCGGCCGAGGGAACGTACTCGAGCCTGCTGAACGACGCCGTCGGCCAGGTGGGGCACATCCTGGCGGGCGACTTCTCCCGCCGCGACATCGACCCGGCCAATGCCCAGCTGTACGCCCAGGCATTGGTCGGAATGGTGTCGATGACGGCGCAATGGTGGCTGGACGAACGGTCGCCCTCGAAAGAGGTGGTGGCCGCGCACATCGTGAACCTGTGCTGGAACGGGCTCACGAATCTGGAGCCCGATCCCCGGTTGGGGAGCTGAAAGCGCGAGTGTCACCGGAGGTGGTCACGGTGGACCACCTCGTCGGTCGTGACGACACGACGCTCGGACTCCGGGACGAGTGCTCGTGCTGTGTAGTGGTCCAGTGGTACCGTTCTCGCGTTGTTCACGGATTGAATGCCCCAAACTTTCGAGGCGGATCGCATGGTCAGACAGGCACGCGCCGAGATCACCAGAGACACGGTGCTCGCGGGGGCCGCCCATGTCTTTCTACGGCTCGGGTACGCCAATGCCAGCCTCAGCGAGATCATTTCGCAGTCGCAGGTCACCAAGGGAGCTCTCTACTTCCACTTCGGGTCGAAGGAGGAGCTGGCTCGCGCCGTCATCGACGAGGGCGTGCGGCGGCTCACCACGGCGTGCCGCGCCCTGGACGACGGCCGGATCCCCGCTCTCGAGGCCGAGATCGGTGTCTCGTACATCACGGTCGATCTGGCGATCACGGATCCGATGGTCGCCGCGATGTTCCGGCTCAAGCATCAGATCGGCGACTACCGCGGTACCGGTGAGAACGTCATGGAGGGCTGGGCCGAGTACCACACCGGCCTGGCGCGTCGGGCGATCGACGAGGGCGACCTCGAGGCCGACCTCGACCCCGTGACCACCGGAATGCTGTTCCTGGAGGTCATCGTCGGCGCCCACATGGTCGCGGTGGCCACCGACAGCACCAAGGAGTTGTCGGCGCGCATGGAGCGGCTGTGGCACTACCTGCTCCCGTCGCTGGTCCCCGGTCGCAAGCTCGACTACTTCCGTGAGTTCGCCGCCCGCCGGGTCCTGCGCTACGGCGCCTGACGACGAGCGGCCGCGTCGCGGTCGCCTCGGTCGGCCCACGGTCGTTTCTGTCGGCGACTGCTCCTAGAATCGATACCGAGTCGTTGCCGACCGATCGATCTCCGTGAGGGGTGTCGAGCGTTGCGGGTGCACGACCGTGTCGTCTTTCCGTCAGGAGTTCTGCTGGTGTCCTCGCCGTCCGTCCATGTTTCTCCCGCGCAGACCCCGGACGACGGTGCGGGCCGGATGTCGGGCCTGCTGGAATTCGCACTGCGTGACGCGTCGCTGGCGCAGATCGTCGATCTGGCCGGCCGCCGCGAGGCCACCCTGGTCGCACCCACTCCGGCACGGGCGTTCATCGCTGCGGCCATGTCCCGCACCACACCGGTCCTGCTCGTCACCGCGACGGGCCGCGAGGCCGACGATCTGACGGCCGAGCTCACGGAGATGGTGGGCGGCGCCGTGGCGCAGTTCCCGTCCTGGGAGACGCTGCCGCACGAGCGTCTGTCTCCCGGAGCGGACACCGTCGGTCGTCGTATCGAGGTGCTGCGGCGCCTCGCCCGGCCGGAGGACGCCGACTACGGCGTCCCGCTGAAGATCATCGTCACCACGGTGCGCTCGGTGCTCCAGCCGATGGCGCGTGGACTGGGCGAGATCGAGCCCGTCGGCCTGCGCGTGGGGGCGGAGTTCGACTTCGAGGAGTTGCAGAAGCGACTGGTCGAACTGGCCTACACGCGTGTCGACATGGTGGGCAAACGCGGTGAGTTCGCGGTGCGCGGCGGCATCCTCGACCTGTTCTCGCCGACGGCGGATCACCCCGTCCGTGTCGAGTTCTGGGGTGACGAGGTCACGGACCTGCGCGCCTTCTCGGTCGCGGACCAGCGCTCCATCCCCGACGTGGAGGTCGACACGGTCATCGCGCCGCCGTGCCGGGAGATGATTCTCGACGAGGCCGTACGGGAGCGCGCGGCGCGTCTCGCCGCCGACAACACCGGCGACCCGATCCTGGTGGAGATGCTCGAGAAGATCTCCGCCGGCGTTCCGGTCGAGGGCATGGAGGCGTTGCTGCCGGTGCTCAAGGCCGGCGGCCTCGAACTGCTGACCGACGCGCTGCCCGACGGCGCGCACGTGCTGGTCTGCGATCCGGAGAAGGTGCGTACGCGCGCGACGGATCTGGTGCGGACCGGCAAGGAGTTCCTCGAGGCGTCGTGGACGGCCGCGAGCATCGGTGCGGCCGCACCGCTCGACACCGCAGCGCTGGACACCAGCAGCGTGACGGACGAGAGCGCCGTCCTCGACCTCGATCTCAGCGCGTCCGCGTACCGGTCGCTGCGGCAGGTCCGAGAGTCTGCGGAGGCGGCCGGTCGGCCGTGGTGGACCGTGGGCCCGCTCGCCTCGGGCAGTGACGAGGAGATCGTGCTCGACGTCGACGCGGCGCCGGACGTGCGCGGCTCCGAGGAGGCACTCGCGACGCTCTTCCAGATGTTCACGGCGCACCTCGCGTCCGGCGGCCGCGTGGCCGTCGTCGTCGCAGGCGCGGGAACGGCGCAGCGCACGGTCGAACGCCTGCGGGAGGCCGGTGTGCCGGCGCTCCCTCTCGATGCCGGTGCCGAGCCCGGCCCCGACGTCGTCGGCGTGATGTGCGGGTCGTTGCACTCGGGTCTCGTCCTGCGTGACGCCGGCCTGGTGGTGGTGACGGAGGCCGATCTCACCGGCAACCGGGTCGCCGCGGCCGGCGACGGCAAACGCTTGCCCGCCAAGCGTCGCAATCAGGTCGATCCGCTCGCGTTGACGGCCGGCGACATGGTGGTCCACGACCAGCACGGCATCGGCCGCTTCGTCGAGATGGTCGAGCGGACCATCGGCGGGGCACGCCGTGAGTACCTCGTCGTCGAGTACGCGCCCAGCAAGCGCGGCCACCCGGGCGACCGCCTCTTCGTTCCCATGGAGTCGCTCGACCAGTTGTCCCGCTACGTCGGCGGGGAGATGCCGAGCCTGAGCAAGCTGGGCGGATCCGACTGGACCAACACCAAGCGCAAGGCCCGCAAGGCCGTCCGCGAGATCGCAGGGGAGCTCGTCCAGCTCTACGCGGCGCGGCAGGCGGCGCCCGGTCACGCGTACGGGCCGGACACCCCGTGGCAGAAGGAGATGGAGGACGCCTTCGCGTTCACCGAGACCGTCGACCAGATGACCGTCATCGACGAGGTCAAGGCGGACATGGAGAAGCCCGTCCCGATGGACCGAGTGGTCATCGGCGACGTCGGTTACGGCAAGACCGAGGTCGGCGTCCGGGCGGCGTTCAAGGCCGTCCAGGACGGCAAGCAGGTGGCGGTGCTCGTTCCCACCACCCTGCTGGCCCAGCAGCATCTGCAGACCTTCACCGAGCGGATGGCCAACTTCCCGGTGACGGTCAAGGGGCTGTCCCGGTTCTCCGACGCCGCCGAGTCGCGGGAGACGTTCGCCGGCCTCGCGGACGGCACGGTGGACATCGTCGTGGGCACGCACCGATTGCTGCAGACCGGTGTGCAGTGGAAGGACCTCGGGCTGGTCATCGTCGACGAGGAGCAGCGCTTCGGCGTCGAGCACAAGGAGCACATCAAGGCGCTGCGCACGCACGTCGACGTCCTGACGATGTCGGCGACACCGATTCCGCGCACGCTCGAGATGAGCATGGCGGGCATCCGCGAGATGTCGACCATCCTGACGCCGCCCGAGGAGCGTCACCCCGTCCTGACCTACGTCGGTGCCTATCAGGAGAAGCAGGTGGCGGCGGCGATCCGCCGTGAGCTGCTCCGTGACGGCCAGGTCTTCTACGTTCACAACCGCGTGAGCAGCATCGACAAGGCCGCCGCGAACATCCGACGGCTGGTGCCGGAAGCGCGCGTCGTGGTCGCACACGGCCAGATGAACGAGGACGCGCTCGAGAAGACGGTGCAGGGGTTCTGGGAGCGTGAGTTCGACATCCTGGTCTGCACCACCATCATCGAGACGGGCCTCGACATCTCCAATGCGAACACGCTGATCGTCGAGCGAGCCGATTCGTTGGGTCTGTCCCAGCTCCACCAGTTGCGTGGGCGTGTGGGTCGCAGCCGGGACCGTGGCTATGCCTACTTCCTCTACCCGCCGGAGAAGCCGCTCACCGAGACGGCGTACGACCGGTTGGCCACCATCTCGCAGAACTCCGACCTGGGCGCCGGTATGGCGGTGGCGATGAAGGACCTCGAGATCCGCGGCGCGGGCAACGTGCTGGGCGCGGAGCAGTCCGGCCACGTCGCCGGTGTGGGATTCGACCTGTACGTCCGACTGGTCGGCGAGGCGGTGGAGGCGTACCGCGCCGTGGCCGACGGCCGCCCCGTCACCACCGACGAGGCGCCCAAGGAGGTGCGCATCGACCTCCCCGTCGATGCGCACATCCCGCCGGACTACGTCACCAGCGACAGGCTCCGACTCGAGGCGTACCGCAAGCTGGCCGCGGCGCAGAACGACGCCGAGATCGGTGCGGTCATCGACGAGCTGACCGACCGCTACGGGCCGGTGCCGGCCGAGGTCGCCCGGCTCGTGGCCGTGGCCGTCCTGCGCATCCTGTGCCGTTCCTACGGCATCGTGGACGTGCAGATGGCGGGGACCATGGTGAAGTTGGCGCCGATGGACCTACCCGACTCCAAGCAGATACGGTTGAAGCGGCTCTACCCCAGCGCACAGTATCGGGCGACCACCGGCACGGTGCAGATCCCGATTCCGCGTGTGGCAGGTGGTGGAGTCGGTTCGGCCCGTGTCCGCGACGAGGAACTTCTGCAGTTCGTCGCCGACGTGCTGCTCGCGATGGACGGGCAGCCCGCGGGCTCCGTACGAGTCGAGCAACCGATCGGGGTGTGAGCGCGCGATGACGATTCTGCTGCTGGATCCCCTGCGGCCCACCATGGTGCCGGTGCAGGCCGTGACGTTGCTGGACAAGCCCGTGGGATTCACCGAAGAGGTGCCGGTCTCCATCCGCTGGCGCCTCACGGGGTTCACCTCCGCGGGCGACGACGAGCCCGAGGTGCTCATCAGCACCAGCCGCGACAACCCCGACGTTCAGGAACGCATCACGCGCGGCGAGGACGTCATCGAGGTGCCGGTACCCCGCGGCGGCAACCTTGCCGAGGCCGTCTTCGTCATCGACAAACTGCGCTCACTCGGCGGATGGGAGGCGCAGCAGACGCACGAGTCGCTGCGCGGGTACCTCCTCGAGGAGACCTACGAACTGCTCGATGCCATCGAGACCGGCGATGCGGACTCCATCCGGGAGGAGCTCGGCGATCTGCTGCTGCAGGTCATCTTCCACGCGCGCATCGCCAAGGACGCGGGCGCCGACGCGTTCGACATCGACGACGTGGCGTCCACCCTGGTGGCCAAGTTGACCCACCGCAGTCCGCACCTGGCCGACACGTCCGGCGCCCCGATCGACATCGGTGCGCAGGAGAAGGCCTGGGAGGAGCGCAAGGCCGCGGAGAAGGTACGCGCGTCGTGCCTCGACGGCATCGCCATGGCGCAGCCGTCGCTCGCGCTCGCCCAGCAGGTCATCACCCGAGCGGTCAAGGCCGGGCTCCCTCAGGACTTCGTCCCGGAGTCCGTGCTCTCGGTGCGCATCGACATCTCGGGTGATCACGGCGCCACCAGCGCCGAGGACTCGCTGCGCCGCACCGTCAACGAGTTCGTGGCCGACGTACGGGCCGCGGAGCGCGGCGCCGCCATGGACGGAGTCCGATCGGCCGAGATGGACGCACGAGCGTGGTCCAAGTACTGGCCGGGAACCGACATGTTCGGCCGACCGCTCGCGGCGACGGGGACGGACGACGCACGCGTCGCCGCGTCCCACCATCGGCCGCAGGCGGACGAGAAGAACCGCTGACCGTCTAGCCGAAGAGCGTCGAGCCCCAGTAGTCCTCGGTGCCTTCCGGAACTCCCGGTGGGCAGGCGAAGACCGCCGAGCCGACGTGGGAGATGTACTCGTTCAGGGCATCTCGTCGCGCGAGAGCTTGCTGCATCGGCACGAACTGGGTCTGCGGATCGCTGCAGAAAGCGACGAAGAAGAGCCCCGCGTCGAGGTGGCCGAAGCCGTCGGAGCCGTCGGTGAAGTTGTACCCGCGGCGAAGAATCTTGATGCCGCCCAACGACTCCGACGACGCCAGTCGTACGTGCGCGTCCTTCGCGATGGTCGAGGAGCCGAGATCGGCGGTGTCGAACTCGGCCGTACCGCCCAGTGGCGCGCCGGTGGCCTTGGACCGACCGATGACGCGTTCCTGTTCGCCGAGCACCGCGCGGTCCCACGGTTCGATCTTCATCCGGATGCGCCGCGCCACGAGGTAGGTGCCGCCCGTCATCCAGTCGGACTCGCCGCCGTTCACCCACACGTGCTCGTCGACGGTCGCCGCTTCCTCGGCCTTGATGTTGTTCGTGCCGTCCTTGAAGCCGAAGAGGTTGCGCGGTGTCGCCTGGGCGGTCGACGTCGACGCGGTGCGACCGAAACCGAGCTGCGACCACCGCACCGACGCGGTGCCGAACGCGATGCGCGCGAGATTGCGGATGGCGTGCACCGCCACCTGCGGATCGTCGGCGCAGGCCTGCACCGCGATGTCGCCACCGCTCCGCGCCGGGTCGAGGTCGTCACCGGGGAATCGCGGAAGATCCTGCAGTGCAGCCGGTCTGCGGTCACCCAAGTCGAGCTTGTCGAAGAATGACGGGCCGAAGCCGATGGTCAGCGTGAGGTTGGACGGCATCAGACCGTAGGCCTCGCCGGTGTCACCGGGCGGCTCGTACTGTCCGCCGCCGACCACGCCACCGGGCACCGACTCGGCGCCGACGGTGAGACGTTCGGCCATTGCCGTCCACTTCGTGAGCATCGCGACGATCTCGTCGCGCGAGGTGGTCGTCACGTCGAAGGTGACGAAGTGCATGCGGTCCTGTGCGGGCGTGACGATGCCCGCCTGGTGGACGCCGCGGAACGGCACCACGGCCTCGGCCGCGTCGGCGACCACGGGTTCGGGTGCGGTCGACCGGCCCAGCGCGGCACCGGCGCCGACCGCGAGTGCGCCGGCTCCCACGCCACCGAAGAGCGCGCGGCGCGAGAGGCGTCGACTCGGCGGGGTGGTGGCGGCGGCGTCCGTGTCGGACGTCCGCTCAGGCGCCTGCGACGACACCCTGGACCTGGCTCACCGACGCGGACAGGGCGTCGATCTTCTTCGACAGGTCCTGGCGCTGCGGCTCGGTGACCGTGTCGTAGGAGACGAAGCCGTCACCCTGGCGGTACTTCGCGAGCTCGGTGTCGAGTTCGGCGAAGCGCTGCTCGATGGTGGACGCGAGTTCCGGGTTCCGCTCGGACAGCACCGGAGCGAGAGCCGCCACCGCTGCCTGCGATCCGTCGACGTTCGCCTGGAAGTCGTACAGGTCGGTGTGGGAGAAGAAGTCCTCCTCACCGGTGATCTTCGTCTGGGCGACCTCGTCGAGGAGGCCCTGTGCGCCGCCCGCCACCGTGATCGGGTCGATCACGAAGTCGGGGGACTGCACGCCCGCGACCAGTTCGTCGACGTCCGCCTTCAACTGCGCGGCGATCGCGTTCGTGTCCGGCTGGAGCCCCTGTGCCCACAGGTCCTTCTCCAAGCGGTGGAACCCGGTCCACTCGGCACCCGGCTCGACGTCCGGCTCGCGCAGGTCGATGCGGGGGTCGAGATCGTCGGGGAAGCTCTCCGCGACGGGTTCGATGCGCTCGTAGTAGGTGCGGACGAGCGGGAACTGGGCCTTGGCGCCCTCGACGTCGCCGGACGTGACCGCGGTGACGAACGATCCCGTCGTCTCCTGCAACGCCGTGACCTGGCTGACGACGTAGCGCTTGTAGCCGTCGGCCGCCTCGGCGAGCGTCCCGTCGGCGTCGGACTCCTTGGCGTCACCCGTGACGACGAAGTCGCCGCGGAGGCCGTCGCCGACCATGCCCGGCTTGCACGCGGTCTGGTACGTGGCGGGCTCGGGTAGCGCGACGATGAGCTGGCGGGAGACGCCGGGCCCGATGTTCTCGATCTCACCCATGACGCGGTCGCCCTCGCCGTAGACGTAGAACTCGGTGACCTTGGAGCCGTTGTTGGTCACCTGGAAGGTGGAGCTGCCCGTCTGTGCACTCGTCGTACCGACGTCGCACGAGCTGTCGGTCGCGTCGACCACGATGTCGCCGCCCTCGGCCGAGGTCGCGGCCTCCTTCTCGGTGCAGGCCGTGAGTGCCAGCGGCAGCGCGGCGGCGCAGAAGAGGAGGCGGGTGGTGGTGCGCATTTCAGTGGTGCCCTTTCGGGAGCGGGAAGGCCGGAGGCCGGTCGGTAGTGGAGCGGGAAGGCCGGAGGTTCTTGGAGCAGGGAGTTGTGTGTAGGTCAGGACGCGGCGGGTTGTGGCTGCGGTGCGGTGACTCGTGGCACGGCCTTCGGCCGCCGGAGGAACAGGGGCAGGACGACGACGAGGTAGAGCACCCAGGCCGCGACCTGCAGAACGGTGGGCTCGGGGCGGAAGTTGAAGATGCCGGCGACGACGGTGCCGTACCAACTGCCCGCGTCCCAGGTGTCGCTGATGTCGAACGCGGTCGCGCTGCCGCCTGGGAGGATTCCGCCGATCTGCAGAGCCCGCAGTCCGTACGCCAGGATTCCGGCGGCGACGAACACGAGGAAGACGCCCGTCCAGCGGAAGAACCGGGCGAAGTCGATGCGTACTGCTCCGAAGTACAGGAGGACGGTGAGGAATGCAGCGACGGCGATTCCGGCCAGCAGACCCAGCAGCGGCCAGGAACTGCCGTTGGTGTTCTCCGCGTAGCCGACCATGAGGAGCGCCGTCTCGATTCCTTCGCGCCCGACCGCCAGGAAGGCGAGCGATGTGACGGCCACCGGCCCGACGTCCAGCGCGCGGGCCATGCCGGCCTTCAACGTGCCGGAGATGGAGGCGGCGGCCGACCGCATCCACAACACCATGCCGGTGACGATCGCGACGGCGATAAGCGAGGCGATGCCGGCGATGATCTCGGCGGTGAGGCCCGTGACCGTCGAGGTGCCGAGGTGGATGACGGCGAACACGACGGCGACCATGCCCACGGCGGCCGAGACACCCGTCCACACCCACTTCAGCGCGTCGCGGCGGTCGGACTTCACGAGGAACGCGACCAGGATCATCACGACGATGCCGGTCTCGAGTCCTTCCCGCACCCCGATCAGTCCGCTGCCGACCATCTGCGTCACGACGGACGGCGCGGACGCGACGACGGCGACTGTGGACACGGCGGGATCTCCCGGGTTCGAGTGGAGTGGGGCGTCTTAGGCAAGGCGACCCTCATACGAAAGGTGAACATACACCGGCTTCGGGGTGCGAAACAGCCGCCGACCAGGACTTTTGAAGACCTTTACCCTTCTATTACTTTGACTCGGGATGATGGAGGCATGCTCCCACCGCGCTCCCGGCGCCTCCGCGTCGTCGCGGCTGCGCTCGCCACGGCCGCCGTCGTCTCCGGCTGCGGCGCCCTCGATCTGGATCCGGGCAGACCCGCGGTGGAGATCCCCGAGGGAATCCCGCCGGGGCCCGGAGCGCCCCTGCCGCCGATCGACGTGGACGCGCCCGGTCGCTCGGCCGACCTGCTCGCCGGCTGGGCGGAACCGCTGGTCGACCCCACCGGAATCGGCCGCACCGCGCTCGAGGCCTACGGCCACGCGGCCGCGGTCATGGCCCGCTCGTCACCAGGGTGCGGTCTGGCCTGGACCACTCTCGCCGGAATCGGCCGTATCGAGAGTCGTCACGGCACCTTCGGTGGATCGTCCGTCGGTCCCGACGGCACCGCGACCCCGCCCATCCGCGGAGTGCCCCTCGACGGCACCGCCGGCAACGCGGAGATCGCCGACACCGACGGCGGAGAACTGGACGGCGACACCGTCTTCGACCGCGCCATGGGACCCATGCAGTTCATCCCCGAGACCTGGCGCAAGTGGGGCGTGGACGCCAACGGGGACGGCCGCGCCGACCCCGACAACCTCGACGACGCCGCGCTCACCGCGGGGCGTTACCTCTGCGCCCGTGGGGGAGACCTCACCACCGCGGAGGGGTGGCAGGCCGCTCTCATGGCCTACAACCTGTCGGGGGTCTACCTGAGGGACGTCCGCGACGCGGCCTCCGCCTACTCCGTCGGTGCCCGGCCGTCCTGACGTCGACCTCCTCCGGCCTGCCCGCCCGATTACCGACCGGCCTCCGGCCTGCCCGCCTGCGCGTCGAATATCGAGCGCGGCGGCTGCGGCGGCTAGTCTGTCTTCGAGCCGCGCCCGACCACGGGTGACCGGTTCGCGCCCGAAGCTGTGTGTTCAACGCCTGACTAGGAGTTCATTCGTGGCCATCATCGAACAGGTCGGAGCTCGCGAGATTCTCGACTCACGTGGCAACCCCACGGTCGAGGTCGAGGTCGCGCTCGACGACGGCACGCTGACCCGTGCAGCGGTGCCCTCGGGCGCCTCCACCGGTGAGCACGAGGCCGTCGAGCTCCGCGACGGCGGCGATCGCTACGGCGGCAAGGGTGTCGAGAAGGCTGTCAACGCCGTGCTCGACGAGATCGCGCCGGCCGTCATCGGCCTCGACGCCATCGAGCAGCGCACGGTCGACCAGGCACTGCTCGACCTCGACGGCACCGCCGACAAGTCGCGCCTCGGCGCGAACGCCCTGCTCGGTGTCTCGCTCGCCGTGGCCAAGGGTGCCGCGGAGTCCGCCGGACTGGAGCTCTTCCGTTACCTGGGTGGACCCAACGCCCACATCCTGCCGGTGCCGATGATGAACATCATCAACGGTGGCGCCCACGCCGACAGCGGCGTCGACGTGCAGGAATTCATGATCGCCCCCATCGGTGCGCCGACCTTCAAGGAGGCCCTGCGCTGGGGCGCCGAGGTCTACCACGCACTGAAGTCGGTCCTCAAGGCCAAGGGCCTGTCGACCGGGCTCGGCGACGAGGGCGGTTTCGCCCCCGACCTCGCGGGCACCAAGGCCGCACTCGACCTCATCTCGGAGGCCGTCGGCAAGACCGGCCTCACGCTGGGCTCCGACATCGCTCTCGCGCTCGATGTCGCCGCCACCGAGTTCTTCACCGCCGGGACGGGATACGCCTTCGAGGGCAACACCCGCACCGCGGAGGAGATGTCGGCGTTCTACGCGGACCTGCTGAACCAGTACCCGCTCGTCTCCATCGAGGATCCGCTCGACGAGAACGACTGGGACGGCTGGGTCGCCCTCACCGACAGCATCGGTGACCGGGTCCAGATCGTCGGCGACGATCTGTTCGTCACCAACCCGGAGCGCCTCGAGGAGGGCATCGTCAAGGGAGCCGCCAACGCTCTCCTGGTGAAGGTCAACCAGATCGGCACGCTGACCGAGACCCTCGACGCCGTCGATCTCGCGCACCGCAGTGGCTACCGCACGATGATGAGCCACCGCAGCGGCGAGACCGAGGACACCACCATCGCCGATCTCGCCGTCGCCGTGGGCAGCGGACAGATCAAGACCGGTGCCCCGGCTCGCAGCGAGCGTGTCGCCAAGTACAACCAGCTGCTGCGCATCGAGGAGGCACTCGGCGACGCCGCGCGCTACTCGGGCGAGCTGGCGTTCCCGCGGCTCGACTTCACCTCGAAGGACAGCTGAGCTCACCGATGGCGGACCGGGACTCTCGACGCAGTGCGGCACGGCCGGGTGGCCGTTCGCCGCGCCGTGACGCGCGTCCCGGTCGATCCACGCGCCGCGACGGGTCCGGGTCCTCGCAGCCCCGGACCGTCGCCGGCGCGGTCAACGACGTCGTCACCGAGGGTGCCGCACTGGTCGGTCGGCGCGGACGCCGCCGCGGCGGCGAGAAGAAGGAGCGCACGTTCCTCGGCCTGTCGACGGGCAAGGCCGTCGTTCTCGCCGTGGTGATCTGCGCTCTCGCCCTGACTCTCGCAGTTCCGTTGCGGACGTACATCTCCCAGCGCGGGGACGCCGCCCAGGTGGCCGCCGAGCGAGTGGCCTTGGAACAGCACGTGGCCGAGCTCCAGATCCGCAAGGACCAGACAGAAGATCCGGCCTACATCACCGCACAGGCACGCGAGCGCCTCGGTTACGTCATGCCCGGCGAGACCCCCTATCAAGTCCAGTTGCCCGGCGCGCGTGCACGATCGGACATCGAGAACGATCCGCCGCCGCCCCCGCCCGGACCCTGGTACAGCGACCTGTGGTCCACGGCGACCACCCCACGGTGACGCCTCGGCGCACGCCGATCCACCCGATCCGGAAATGAGTCAGACCCAGTGAGCGACGTGTCGCGCGAAGACCTCGACGCCGTGTCCGCCCAGCTCGGACGAGAGCCGCGCGGCGTGCTCGAGATCGCCTACCGCACCCCGGACGGCCGTCCCGCCGTCGTCAGGACGGCGCCGAAGCTGCCCGACGGAACGCCGTTCCCCACCCTCTACTACCTCACGGATCCGCGTCTGACGGCCGAGGCGAGCCGCCAGGAATCCGCCGGTGTCATGCGCGAGATGACCGAGCGGCTGCAGCAGGACGAGGAGCTCGCGGCGGCCTACCTGCGTGCCCACGAGGCGTATCTGGCCGAGCGCAACGAGATCGAGTCGCTCGGAACCGATTTCACCGGCGGCGGGATGCCGGACCGGGTCAAGTGTCTGCACGTGTTGATGGCGCACTCGCTGGCCAAGGGGCCGGGTGCCAATCCGCTGGGCGACGAGTCGGTGGCGCTGGCCGCCGAGGGGCCCCTGCGTGGCACGGCCCTGCCCGCGGACTGGCCCACCATCGAGGAGCTCCGAGCATGAGGGTCGCTGCGATCGACTGCGGAACCAACTCCATCCGCCTGCTCGTGGCCGACGTGGACGACGACGGTCTCCGAGACCTCGCGCGTGAGATGCGTGTGGTCCGGCTGGGGCAGGGTGTCGACGCGACCGGGTCGTTCGCACCCGAGGCGATCGACCGCACCGAGGCAGCGCTGCTCGAGTACGTCGACATCATCACCGAGCTGGGCGGTGTCGACGCGGTGCGCATGGTCGCGACGTCGGCCACGCGCGACGCCGACAATCGTGATCTGTTCTTCGACATGACGCGCCGGACCCTCGCCTCCGTCGCGGACGGTGCAGTGGCCGAGGTCATCTCGGGCGACGAGGAGGCTCGTCTGTCCTTCGCCGGGGCGGTCGGCGACCTGGATCCGGACGAGGGGCCGTTCTTGGTGGTCGATCTCGGCGGCGGCTCCACCGAGCTGGTGCTCGGAGATGCCGACGGCGTGCGCGCCGCCTTCTCCGCCGACATCGGATGTGTTCGGCTCACCGAGCGGTGCCTGCGCACCGATCCACCCACCGAGTCCGAGCGCAGGGCAGGGCAGGCCTTCACCTCGGAGCGCCTCCAGCCGGCGTTCGACGCGGTACCCGTGAAAGATGCCCGCACCTGGGTCGGGGTTGCCGGGACCATGACCACCCTCTCGGCCGTGGCACAGAATCTTCCCGCCTACGATCCGGACGCGATCCACTTGTCGCGCATCCCGTTCACCGATCTGCGCGACGTCTGTGATCGTCTGCTCGGCATGACGAGAGCGGACCGTGCCGTGCTCGGCCCGATGCATCCCGGTCGCGTCGACGTCATCGGCGGAGGATCCCTCGTCGCGGCCACACTCGCCGAACACATCGGTGCCGAAGCCGGAATCGACAGCCTGGTCGTGAGCGAGCACGACATCCTCGACGGGATCGCTCTCAGCGTCGCCGGGCGATGATCACTCCGGTCTCGGCCCGAGCTTCCTGACGGTCACCGGAGCGCGGCACTCCCACGCTTCCTCGATCAGTTCACGAAGCTCGTCGACGTCCACCTCGGGTAGTCGCACGAGCACCGACGCGTGACCCTCGTAGTGATCAGTGGTGAAGAACGCTGCCGGGTTCGAGCTGATGAGGGCCTCGCGGTCCTCGACGCTCGGTCTGCGGAGCAGCAGAACGTCGGGCATCTCGTGGACCCGTGCGAACAGTCGGTCCTTCACGCGGAAGCCGGGAGTGCCGTACGACGGCTTCTCCGTCACCTCGCGCAGCGCGAGTGCGATACGTCGGACGTCGTCCTCTGTCGCCATGGACGCAGTGTGCCACCTGCAGTCCTGCATCGCCGCAGATCGAGGGTGCAGTGATGCCTCTTGCCTTCGGGCGGACGCACGGGAAGGGTCGATCGAGGCCGTTGTGGTCCCCGACACACCGATCGCTCGACGACCAGGAGGTCACCATGGCAGTCCGCGACACCGACGCACCCGCGGAGAAGGGGCTGGCGCGAACAGCCCAGGCACTGGCCCGCGGCACCGAGAAGTGGTTCCCCGACGCCTACATCTTCGCGCTGGTCGGCGTGCTCGTGGTGGCGATCGCCGCGTTCGCGAACGGATCGTCGCCGCAGAACGTGGTCGACGCGTTCGGCAACGGATTCTGGGACCTGACGGCGTTCACTCTGCAGATGGCCATGGTCGTGCTCACCGGGTACGTCGTGGCCACGTCGCCACCCGTGGCGCGGCTGATCACGAGACTGGCCGCGCTGCCGAACAATCCACGCACGGCGGTCAGCTTCGTCGCGCTCATGTCGTGCTCGGTGTCGTTCCTGAACTGGGGTCTCAGCCTCGTCTTCGGTGGACTGCTCGCTCGTGCCATCGCCCGGCGACGCGATCTGAGCGTCGACTACCGCGCGCTCGGCGCCGCGGCGTTCATGGGCCTGGGCGCGGTGTGGGCACTGGGCATGTCGTCGTCCGCGGCGCAGCTCCAGGCCACCGCGAGCTCGCTCCCGCCGGCTCTGCTCCGCATCACCGGAGTCCTGGACTTCGGCACCACCATCTTCACCTGGCAGTCACTGGTCATGTGCGTGATCATCATCGTGCTGACGGTGATCATCGCGCACCTCTCCGCTCCCACCGGTGCGGCGATCAAGACCGCCGAGGCCATGGACGTGAACCTCGACGACACCATCGCCGAGCCGCCGACGCGCACCCGTCCGGGCGAGTGGCTCGAGTACAGCCGCATCCTCCCGATCCTCGCCGGGGCGATGACGCTGGGATGGCTGGTGTCGCAACTGCTCTCGAAGCCCGTGCTGTCGGTGGTGAGCAGCCTCAACGGCTACCTGCTGGTGTTCCTGATGCTGGGACTCGTGCTGCACGGCACACCGCGACGGTTCCTCGATGCCGTCGCCAAGGCCGTGCCCGCCACGGCGGGGATCCTGGTGCAGTTCCCGCTGTACGCCGCGATGGCCGCGATTCTGACCACATCCGAAGGGCGGGGCGGAGTCACGGTGTCCGAGCACCTGGCCACGTTCTTCACCGAGGTCGGCGGTGGCGGAGCCTTCGCTGTGGTCATCGCCGTCTACACCGTGATCCTGGGACTCTTCGTCCCGTCGGGCGGAGGCAAGTGGTTGGTCGAGGCGCCGTACGTCATGCAGTCCGCCACCGACGTGCAGATGAACCTCGGCTGGACCGTGCAGATCTACAACGTGGCCGAGGCGCTGCCCAACCTGATCAACCCGTTCTTCATGCTGCCGTTGCTCGCCGTCCTGGGTCTGCGGGCGCGCGATCTCATCGGATTCACGTTCCTGCAGTTCCTCTTCCACTTCCCGGTGGTGCTGCTGCTCGTCTGGCTGCTCGGGACGACGTTCACCTTCGAGCCGCCCGTGATCCCTGCCTGACCGAGCGGTGCGCGCGGCACACCGAGTCGTACTCTGATCGCCATGTCGGAGATCCTGGTGACCGTGTCGGAGTTGTCCGCAGCGCTGACGTCGCCGCGTCCGCCCGTGCTGCTCGACGTGAGATGGGCACTCGGTGATCCCGACAACCACCAGCACTATCTCGACGCGCACATCCCTGGCGCCGTGTTCGTCGACCTGGGCTCGGAACTCGCCGGTCACGGGGAGCCCACCGAAGGGCGGCACCCCTTGCCCCGACTCGACGATCTGCAGATGTATGCGCGGCAGTGGGGCATCGACGCCGACTCGTCCGTCGTCGTTTACGACGCCACCGGCAACATGGCTGCGGCTCGGGCGTGGTGGCTGCTGCGCTGGGCGGGCGTCGAGACCGTGCGCATGCTCGACGGTGGACTCGGCGCGTGGCAGGCGGCCGAACTACCCACGCGGTCGGGCGAGGAGAGGGCGCCGCGAGCTGGGGACGTGACGCTGTCCGAGGGCCATCTGCCGACGGTGACGGCAGACGAGGCCGCGACATTCCCCGGCCGTCTTCTGGACGCACGTGCGGGGGAGCGGTACCTCGGCGAGGTCGAGCCCGTCGATCCCCGTGCCGGCCACATTCCGGGCGCTCTCAGTGCGCCGACGTCGGACAACGTGACCGTCGACGGGACCTTCGCTGCGCCTGCTGTCCTGCGAGATCGGTTCACGACCATGGGTATTCGACCCGGTGACGAGGTGGCCGTCTACTGCGGTTCCGGTGTGACCGCGGCGCACGAGATCGCAGCGCTCGCACTCGCCGGTATCGATGCGGCCTTGTTCCCGGGATCCTGGTCCGCGTGGTCGTCGGATCCCGCGCGACCGGTCGAGACGGGACCAGGCGTCTCCTGAACGGCCCACGATAGGCTGGCCGCGAGCAGGCCCCTATAGCCCAATTGGCAGAGGCAGAGGACTTAAAATCCTTGTGTTCCGGGTTCGAGTCCCGGTGGGGGCACCGACACCGTCCTTCCGTCCTCTCGCCACGTCACGTCGATACGTTCGTGGTGTTTACAGGAACTCCCTACGGGTATCGACCTGACCCAGCGCGGTCGACGCACTGAGCCGCGCGCTCGTTCCCGGCCGGGCGACGGCCGGAGACCAGGCATCGGCCCGACTGTTCCACGACTCGTCCGGTGTCGGAAAGGGAGAACCCCATGGTGTCGAGAGCAGACGACATGGACCGGACGGCCGACGTCGACGACGTGGTGGCGATCGTGCAGAGACGACGCGCTGCCGTACGAGAGAACGCCCCCGCAGAAGAGGTGTTCAGATTGATGGCACTCGAGCGACTGCTCGCCGAGCGTCGTCGAACGGGGGGCGGGCTGCCCGCGACGCTGAGCGATGCGTCATGACCGGGGACATCGGCGTCGAGGTGGACCAGGTGTTCGAGGCCCGGCCGTCACGGGGATCGATGTACATCCCGGTCGACCTCATCCCGTTGCTCAGCGCCCACTTCGCATCGCACCGCGACAGATTGCTCGAATGCGGTGACACCTGGCGCGCCGCGCGAGCGGAGCGAGTGCTCGACGAGTTGGCGAATGGATTCACCGTGGGCGTGGCCCGATCGGACACCGGAGACGCGGCAACCGACGAGCCCTGAAAGGACTCGGTGATCTCATGCTCGAGAAGCACTGTGAGGACGACGCACGGCACATGGCTCGGAGCCCCTCGGATGCGGCTCTGACCTCCGTCGCCGAGGTGGTCGGGAAGATGACCTCGTTCCTCGAATCCATCGGAGACGTGGACGCGACGCTGGAACAGATGTGCGACAACCTCGTCGACGCCGTACCCGGAGCCGACGCGGCAGGCGTGACAGTCATTCGACGGGGAAGACCGGTGACGATCGTGGTCACCGACGGGTGCGTCCGAGCTGTCGACCGTGCTCAGTACGACGCCGACGAGGGCCCGTGCCTGGAGGCCGCGGCGACCCGGACGCCGGTCCGTGTGACGAGCGGGGTTGCCGCGCAGAGGTATCCCGAGTTCTGGACACGGAACGCGGACACGGGAATGCGGAGCTTCCTGTCCACACCGGTGTCGGTGGGCGATGAGCGCTACGGGGCTCTCAACCTCTACAGCCGGAGCGATCACGGGTTCGAGTACGCGGACGCGGACACGTCGACGATCTGTGTCACCGTGGTGGAGTCGTTGCTCGCGATCGCCCGGCGAGCCGACGACGCCCAACGTCAGGTGGACGGTCTTCGAGCGGCGCTCGAGTCACGCGCGGTCATCGATCAGTGCAAGGGCATCGTCCTGGTCGTCCTCGACATCACGGACGATCAGGCTTTCGCACTGATCAGGTGGCGGTCGCAGGAGACGAATACTCCAGTTCGGCTGTTGTGCAGACAGATCCTCGCCGATCTCAGTGCTGAACCACTGGGAGAGGGACTCGAGTCCACTGTGGGAACCGTCCTCATGACCGCGCACACCCGGGTGGCGGCGGGCGGGTGACAGTTCGGCGACACGGATGGGGCCCGGGGTTGGCGTCTCCCCGCGTCGGGTACGCCGGTGGCATGGCAGAACCCGTTGGTCCTGATGTCGTCGTGTTCGATGTGGTCGGCACACTCGCCGATCTCGGCATCGTACGCGACAGGTTCATCTCGGTGGCGCCGCCGTCGTCGTCGTTCGACGGATGGTTCGCGCACCTGTTGCGTGACGGCATGGCGCTGACCCTGTCCGGTGCGTACGAGCCGTTCGCCGTCGTGGCATCGTCCGCTCTGCGGGCGTACACCCGTGGGTTCGTCTCCGACGCCGACATCGAGCACGTCGTCGGAGGGTTCGCCGAGACGACACCGCACCCGGACGTCGTCGCGGCACTCGACGCCGCTGTCGCCAGTGGTGCGCGAGTGTTCACCCTGTCCAACGGAAGCGCGGACTCGACAGCAGGGTTCCTCGACCGGGCGGGTGTGTCCGATCGGGTCGAACGAGTGCTCAGCATCGACGACGTCCGCGCGTGGAAGCCGGCAGCGGCGCCGTACGAGCTGGCGGTGTCGAGCGCCGGAGTCACCGCGGACCGGTGCGCGATGGTGGCGGTGCACTCCTGGGATCTCCAGGGCGCAGGACGCGTGGGAATGCGCACCGGATGGTGCCGCCGCGAGGAGAAGGTGCCCAGTGCCGCCTTCGGCGAGGCCGACGTCTCGTCGCAGACGCTCGACGGTGTGGTGCGTGCACTGTTCGACTCGACCGACGAGTGAGCAGCCACTGCCAATCGACGACGAAACGCGGCACGCCGGCCGCGCAGAGCGAATCCGGTGCACTGAACCGCGTACAGCGCGGACTGCTGCACCGGATCCCACCGCCCGATCGAGCGCTGGGGCCACCGCGCCGGACTCGTCATCGGTCGGACCACACCATCGTCGTGATGCAGAACGGATGTCCGGCCGGATCGAGGAGAACAGCCCACCGAGAATCGACCTGTGACTCGGACTGTCGCGCGCCACAGGATTCTGCGTACCGGACTGCACCGGCCAGGTCGTAGCCCGCGTCGATGTCCAGATGCACCACGGCGGTTCCGGGCCACTCGGGAGGTGTGTACTCCTCGACCTTCTGCGCCACCAGGACGAGCCCCTCATCGGTGCGCATCCCGGACGCCTGGTCGTCACCCCAGAGTCGACGACCACCGAGGAGGGCCAGATAGAACCGAACGAGTTCCTCCGGATCGGCACAATCCAGAGAGATGCCTGCGGTGGGTAACGGCCCCCTCGTCGTCGGGGCGACGTCGCGCTCGCGCTCCACGACGTACCGCCGTTCGATGCCCGCCGTCCGTCTGCCCCACTCACTCGACGAGACTCGCTCCTGATGTCGTGCGAAGGCGGCGTCGTCGGTGAAGTACTCGTCCACCTGCCACACGAGGGGTCGTCGCTCTGCTGGACGTCGAAGGACACGCAGCCCGGCTCGGCCCGCGTCAGCTCGACATGGCGGGGCAGACACTCCGACACGACGGCCGACTCGGCATCGTCCCGACAGATCAGCTGACCGCTGAGGTGGACGTGCGGGCGCATGCGCTGCTCCTCGTCGATGTGCTGCTGAGGGGTGTTCGAAGACGATTCTCTCCTGCGGGCGCGGGAATCCCGGTGTTCGGGAGTGCATGGTTCACCGGCGTCACGGCAACGTGTGCCCTGCAGCGCGTAAGAGGCGGTACCACTGCTCCCGGCTCAGAACCACGTCCGAGCCGGCGGCAGCTTCCCGCACGCGGCCGGGGTTGGTGGTTCCGAGCACCACTTGAATGTTCGCCGGGTGCCGGGTGATCCACGCGGTGGCGATCGCGGTGGGCGTGGTTCCGAACTGGGAGGCGAGCTCGCGGAGCGCGTCGTCCAGTTCGGGGTAGTTCTCGCGATCACCGAGGAACACGCCGTCCGACGTCCCCTTCTGGAACGGTGACCACGCCTGCAGAGTGACGCCGTTCAGTCGCGCGTGATCGAGCAGACCGTTGTCGCGGTCGACCGACTGCTCGAGCCCGGCGATGTTCGCCGCGAGACCGGCCGCCACGAGCGGTGCATGCGTGATGCTCAGCTGGACCTGGTTCACGATCAGAGGCTGTCGCACCTCGGTCTTCAGCACCTCGATCTGTCCGGGAGTGTGGTTCGAGACTCCGAAATGCCGCACCTTGCCCGCCGTGTGCAGCGTGTCGAAGGCCGCCGCGACTTCGGCCGGCTCCACGAGGGTGTCCGGCCGGTGCAGCAACAGGACGTCGAGGTGATCGGTACGCAAGGCGGCGAGAGACTCGTCGACGGTGGTCAGGATGTGCTCGGACGAGAAGTCGTAGAACCCTTCTCGGATGCCCACCTTGCTCTGGACGATGACGTCGTCTCGATCCGACGCGAACGACACGGCGTCGCCGAACCTGCGCTCGCAGGCGTGACGATCGCTGCCGTAGATGTCCGCGTGGTCGAAGACCGACACTCCCACATCACGCGCGGTGCCGACGAGTGTTCGGATCTCCTCGTCGCTCAGCGTCTCGATGCGCATGAGGCCGAGCACGACGCTGGACGCGCGGAGATCGGTGCCGGGTAGCTCGTAGGTCTTCATCTGCACCTGACTACCCGCCGCGAACCGCCCGGCGCAACCGTGGAATCGTCAGAAGCCCCCACCCGGCATCGCGCCGCCGCCCATTCCGGTCGACTCCTGTTGCGTGACACTGTTCGCGTAGTCGTTGCTCGGGTCGCGGTAGATGGTGTGGACGTGGCCCCACCCCGAGGTGGTGACGCCCGCGACGTCCGCCCCGGCCGAGCCCTGCTGTGCTGCGAACTCGACGTAGACGTCCGGTCCGCTGATCTGGAAGTGGATTCCGTCGCCCTGGCTCATGTCGTAGGTGGTCGCGCCGGACCAGTTCACGTAGGTCGTGTCGAGCGTCGCCTCGATGGTCGCGAGCGCGTCGGCGGTGGTCTCCTCGTCGGCCATGCCGGCCCAGTTCGCGATGACCTGCAGGAGCAGTTGCTTCTGCTCGTCGGTGAGGTCGGCGCCGGAAAGTCCGCTGCCGGTGGGGAAGTCGCAGGTGCTGCCGGGCGCGCACACCATGGCCGCGACGTCCGATCCCTGGTAGAGGGTGGTCTTCTGCTCGTCGGTGAGGCTGTCGTAGAAGGCGAAGGCGTCGGTGTAGATGCCGTCGAACGGCTGCACGTCGGTGCCGTCGGCAGTGGTGTACTCGGCGGGTTGGACGCCGAGGTGGGTGGGGGCGAAGGTGACGGCGTCGGCGGCGCCGTCGAGGGTGGCGTTGATGCCGAGGTGGTGTCCGCCGAACTGGATCTCCCAGGCGCTGGTGTCGGACGGGTCGCCGAAGAAGGCGATGTAGTACTGGCCGAGTGAGTCCTCGGTGGAGGTGCTGTTCTCGTGCAGGTACTCGTCGCCGCCCATGATGCCGGTGACGGTCGAGTAGGCGTCGTCGCCGAGCATCGACTCGAGCACGGTCATGGCGGCGGCGCGCTGCTCGTCGGTGAGGTCGGCGAGGTTCAGGCCGGCGCGGTCGACGAACGTGACGGGGAAGTTGGACCAGGACGTCGTCTTGGTCTCGTCGTCGTAGGCATAGGTGACCTGCTCGCGCTGCGCGTCGGTGAGCGTCGCCAGGAAGGCCTCGGCGGCCGTGGCGCTGTCGCTGATCGTGGCCGCGGTGGTGGTCGCGCCCTCGGTGACGGAGGCGGTGGACACGGCGGCCTCCTGGCTCGTGGTGGCGGAGGCCGGTGTCGCCGCGTTCTCGGTGGCGGCGCTGCAGCCGCCGAGCAGCAGACTGCCGGCCACGAGAACAGAGGCGAGGGCCGTGCGGCCGCCTCGCGGGAAGCCGGCGGGTGTGGGGGTTCTGTAGAACATCATGGGTCGGACGTTACGAATGCTTCCTGCACCCGCGGTGCGAGGACGCTGGACGTTTCCTGTGAACGACCTGCGTAACGATCCCGCACCGATGTGAATCATGGTGCAGATGAGACAGATGGGACTGGGAGACTGCATCGGTGACGACCCTCCGACGCAGGCGACTGTCCGGCCTACCGATGGTGCTTCTCGCCGTGGCGAGCCTGCTCGTCGCCGCCCCGGCGAGCAGTGCTGCCGCTCCAGCGGAATGGACCTACACGATGGTCGCGTTCAGCAATGCCAGCGACCGTGACCTCGACGTGTATCGGTCGTCGGACGGGACCACGTTCACGCCGGAGCGTACGTCCGCGTTCCGACCGCCGTCGGGACTGATGCGGGACCCCAGCATCTTTCGCCACACCGACGGGTCGTACCGCCTCACCTACACGACGGCCGACGGTGCGAACATCGGCTTCGCTCGCAGCCCGGACCGGGTGAACTGGACGTTCACAGGTACCCAGCCGGTGCCGTTCTGTTGCGCGTTCATGCCCGGCACCGGAGACGGCAAGGGCCCACGCATCCCGTTCTTCTCCGAGTCGGCAGGCTTCGCCGACGGCCCGTCGCTGTCGCCGTTCGTCACCAAGGCCTGGGCTCCGGAATGGTTCGTCGACGGCGACAGGGTGCACGTCGTCCTGTCGTTGTCGACCGGTGGCGGCTTCGTGCCGTACCTGATGACGGCACTCGACGACTCTCTGAGTTCGTGGAGCATTCCGGTGCCACTCGACGGGATCGGAGCCGACCACATCGACACGACGATCGTGAAGGTCGGATCCACGTACCACGCGTTCACCAAGAACGAGACGAAGAAGTTCGTCGAGCATGCCGTCGCGCCGACCGTGCTCGGGCCCTACCGCTTCGTCGCCCCCGGCGCGTGGGGTTCCATGGTCGAGGGTCCGGCTCTGGTCCAGCTGCCGAACGACGTGTGGCGCATCTACCTCGATGCCTACATCGACGGGAAGTACCTGTACTCCGACAGCACGGACGGTCTCGCCACATGGTCCCCGGTGCAGGAGCTGCCCGGGGTGTCCGGAACCGCGCGGCACTTCGGTGTGATGCGAGAACCCGCGTGATCCGCACCGGACGTCGCTGACGACGTGGGACGAGTCGTCGCCGCGGGACTCACCGGTGTCCTGCTCGGTCTGCTGCCCGGGCTGCTGTGGATCGTGTCCGCCTTCGTCGGTCTGCCGCCCGACGCGTCCGTGGCGTTCCCCGTGGACGGGTTGCTCATCCTCTACGTGGGGAGCGTCGCGGCGGCATACGTTCTCGCGCTGCTCGCCGTGTTCCTGACGCTGAGGCTGACCTCCGATCCTCTGGTCCGGCGCACGACGACGGCGGTGGCAGTGGCGCTTCCCCTCGGCGCGGTGGTCGCGACGGCGGCCGCACTGGGAGCAGGCCTGCTGTTCTCCTTCGACGCATCCGTGACCATGTGGTCCGCCCTGACGATCGTCGTCGTGCTCGTCCTCGCGAGCACCTTCGCCGGCGCACGACGCTGGGCGCACACCGACCGGTGAACGCCGCGCGGACCCAGCGTCGTCAGGGCTTGCCGCGTGCCGGGGTCTGGTACGCGACGCCGTGCCGGAGCGGCGTGTGGTCGGTGGGGGAGTGCTCCGGACCGACGTTCGACTGCCGCGGGGTGTCCGACACCTCGGGAGCGGCGGACGGGTCCCCTCCGGAGGGTTCGGCTCCGGCGCGCAGTTCGCCGAGACGAGCAGTGAGAATCTTCAAGACCTGAGGGCGATTCGCCGCATCGCGCTCGTGAGCGATCAGCCGCTCCATCTGATCCTGATCGAGCGCTCGGCAACGGTGCTGAATGGTCCCCACCGTGAGCTGGTCGTAGTCGGGTAGTGGTGTGGTCGCGTCGTCTGCAGTCATGGGTGCGGCCTACCCGAGCTGTCACGCCACAAACGAGGGTGATCAGTCAGCGATTGCCATTACCGTTCCCGGAGTTACCGTTGCCGTTCCCGGGATTGCCGTTGCCCGAGTTGCCGTTCCCGGAATTGCCGTTGCCAGAGTTGCCGTTGCCGGGTGCTGCGGGTTGCGGAACGACGGGTGCGGGAGCGACCGTCGTCGTCTCGACGACTGGTGGCGCGACCTCCGGGACCGTCTCGGGAACCGGGACAGGGGTGGCCGTCGGCTCCGACGTCGTCTCGACCACCACGGACGTGCTCGGCAGCGGCGGCTCCGTCGTCGGTTCACCGTCCGACCCCGCTCCGCGGATCGCGAGCACCGTGACGAGCGCCGCGCAGATTCCCAGCGCGGCGAGTACCCACGGCACGGCGGATCGACGGCCCGACACGACGGCGGCCGGCGTCGCCATCGGGGTCGCGAGGACCGCGGTGTCGGTGTCCTCGGTGAGGGTGTGCAGCCGGTGAGCCACGTCGGCGGCGGTCGGGCGCGCCGTCGGCGTCCGGGAGGTCATGTCGGTCAGCAGCGACACCCACGTAGGCCCGAGTTCGACGGGGATCACCGGGTCGCGATGCAGACGGGCTATCGCGGCGGCGATCGCGCTGCCCTCGAACACCATTCGTCCCGTGAGGCACTCGGTCAGGACAAGGCCCAGCGAGTAGACGTCGGAGGCCGGCCCCGTCGCCTCGCCGGTCGCCTGCTCCGGGCTGAGGTAGTGCGCCGTCCCGACGGCGGTGCCGTGCTCGGTCATCGGGTCGGAGTCGACGATGCGCGCGATACCGAAGTCGGTGAGCTTCGCTCGCAGTCCCGCGTCGTCGTCGCGGGTGATCAGGATGTTGGCAGGCTTGACGTCGCGGTGGACGATGCCCGACGCGTGGATGTGTGCCAGTGCCTGCGCCACCTGGTGGCCCATCTGCCGGATCACCTCGGGCGGCAGGGTGCCGCCCGCGCGGAACGTGGACAGCGTGGTGCCGTCCACGAACTCCATCACCAGGTAGGGCCCGTCGTAGCCGACGACGTCGGACTCGGAGCCGGCGTCGTGGAGCGTGACCAGGCCGGGGTGGGTCAGCGACGCGAGGGTGCGCATCTCGCTGTCGATGCGTCGACGGTCGTGCGGCGTGTGGTCGTCGCTGCGGAACAACTTCACCGCCACGGCCCGGCCCAGCGTCCGATCGGTCGCCCGGAACACGTCCGAGACGCCACCGCGGCCCAGGACAGGTCCGAGGAGGTAGCGACCGGCGACGATGCGGGGTGCGGCCACCTGCTCAGCCATTCATCGCACCTGTCGACCGGTTCACCATGGGCATTGATCCTAGGGCGGGTCGGCCATTGGTCACGCAGAGCCGCGATGTCCGACTCGAACGGAACTCGAGGCACACTGTGTGGCCGGGTGGGGACGTCGGAGCAGTTGTGGATCGGAAAGGGCATGTGGTGGACGCACCCCCTCTTCTTCCCGGACCGATCGACACCGTCTATCAGCCCATCGTCGATCTGAGGAATCGCTCGATCGTCGGCTACGAGGCTTTGACCAGGCCGGCGTCCGGCGGCTCACCCGAGGACTTGTTCGCCGAGGCCGAGCGCCGGGGTGTGACCGCCGAGTTCGATTGGCTCTGCCGCGTGTCCGCAGTGCGTGGCGCAGCGGAAGCGGGACTCCCGAGTGAACTGGCGTTGTTCGTGAACTCCGAACCCGCCGCCCTGGACGCCCCACCGCCGGATTTTGCACGCGGTGCGCTCGTGGACGCCGCCGACCAGTCCATCGTCGTGGAGATCACCGAGCGTGACCTGATGGCGGATCCGGCCGGAATACTGCGTGCGGTCGCGCACGCCCGAGACCTGGGGTGGCGTATCGCCGCCGACGACGTGGGGGCGGACTCGTCGAGCCTCGCGCTGCTGGCGTTGCTGCGACCGGACGTCGTCAAGCTGGAGATGCGCCTGGTCCAGCAACCTTCCACGCCGGAGACGATCGCGCTCCTCGCCGCGGTGGCCGCGGAGACCGCGCGAACGGGCTCCGTCGTCGTCGCCGAGGGAATCGAGAATGCTGCGCACGAGGCCCGCGCCCTCGAGCTCGGTGCCTCGTGGGGGCAGGGCTGGTACTTCGGCGCACCCGGCCCGCTACCGCGTTTCGACGCCGTGCCGCGTCGACCGCATCCAGGGCTGGCCGGCCCCGCTGTGACGGTGCGTGCCCCGGTGGCCGTGACACCCTTCGGGCTCACTCACGGCCGCGGGTCCGCGGTGCGGACCACCCCGGCCGCGCTGGCCGACCTGGAGGCGGATCTGCTCCGTCGTGCCCTGGAGTGTGGGCCGACATCGTTGGTGCTCGTCACGGTCCCGGAGCCGGAGACGATGATCGGGACTCGGCGGCAGCTGCTCGATCAGCTGTCCGAGCGAAGTGCTCTGACCGTGCTGTTCACCGCGGGAGACGCGCGATCGCTGGCCGGCCACCATCGAATCGTCGTGATCGGACAGAGCGAGCCGCTGGCGAGAGAACACTCGATCGTGGTGGTGGACCCGGAATTCGCCGCGGCGCTGACCGCGGTGCCGTGCACCGCGGACGGGGAGCCGTGTGTGGAGTATCGACTCACCCGCGACCGTGATCAGGTGCTCGACGCGGCCACGCTGCTTCTGCACCGGGTGCCGCCGCGCTGAGCGAACCCCGGGCTACATCTGCACGCCGGCGATCTTCTGCACTCCGCCCCGGCCGTCGAAGGCGAGTTGGCGGAAGGCCACCTTCTCGATGAAGAAGCGGTCGTGGCTCACCACCACGACGGCCCCGGGGAACGCCGTCAGCGCTCGCTCGAGGACGTGCGCGCTCGGGAGGTCGAGATGGTTCGTCGGCTCGTCCAGCACGATGACGCCGGCTCCGAACAGGAGACACTGGGCCAACGCGACGCGTGCCTGTTGACCTCCGGACAGCGTTCCGATGCGCTGCTTCTGTTCGGCCTCGGAGAACTGCAGCAGAGCGAGGAAGCGTGCCACGTCCTTCCGGGTCGCGGTCAGTGCCAGACTGTCCGGCATCGCGTTGACCGCGTGCGTGACGGTGTCGTCCGGATCGAGGTTCGCGAGCACCGTGTTGTAGTGAATGAACGCGGGCGCCTTGACCTTCCACTTCACCGTTCCGGAGTCGGCGGGTGCGAGCCCGGTCAGCACGTCGAGGAGCGTGGACTTCCCGCAGCCGTTGGGGCCGGTGATCGCGATGCGGTCGCCCCGATGGATCTCGAAGGAGAGATCCGCGAACAGTGGATCGCCGCCGTGCCCCTTCGTGACGCCGTCGACGACGCAGAGGTCGTCGTGCACGTGCAGTCCGCTGTAGATCGACGTGATGATCTGATCGACCGGTCGAGGGGTCTTGCTCTTCTTGATCGACGCCAGTCGCCGCTTCAGCACGCCGCTCGGATTCTTCGCGGCTTCCTTCCGGTCGGTGATCGCGTCCTGCTCGTAGGCCAGGAGTTGCTGCTCGGTGCTGAACTCCTTCTCGAGGTTCTTCAGTCGGAACTGCTTCTGCTGCACGTACTCCGAGTAGCTCCCGTCGTAGGTGTGCAACCGGTTGTTCTCGATCTCGACGATGGTGGTCACCACCTGCTCGAGAAAATGGCGATCGTGGGAGACGAGGAGCAGTGCGCCGCGGAAGTCACGGAGCCACCGCTCGAGCCACGTGATCCCGGCGACGTCGAGGAAGTTGGTCGGCTCGTCCAGAAGGAGGACGTCGGGTGATTCCAGGACGATGCGGGCCAGCGCGGCTCGGTTGCGCCATCCACCGGACAGCTTGTCCACCGGCAGTTCTCGACGCTCGGCGTCGAAACCCAGCATCGACAGGGCGGTGTCGATCTGCTGGTGGTACGTCCATCCACCGCCGACCTCCATCTGCTCGAGCAGCTCGGCCTGGCGGTCGACGAGGCGGTACATCTCCTTCTCGTCGATGTCGCCTCCGAGCGCCGTCTCGACCTCGGCCAGTTCGGTCTCCACCGCCCTGATGTCCCCGAAGAGCGACTCGAGTTCGGCGGTGATGCTGCGATCGCCGTCGAGCTCGGAGAACTGGGAGAAGTAGCCGATCCGAGCACCCTCGGTGACGTCCACCGTGCCGGAGTCCGGCGCGACGCGACCCAGGAGCAGTTGCAGGAGCGTGGTCTTGCCCGACCCGTTACGGCCGGTGAGGCCCACCCTGTCTCCGTCGGAGAGACGGAAGAACACCTCGCGGAGAACGACTTTCTGCTCGTACCCGGCGGTGACGTCGTTCATGCGAATCCAGCTCATCGCGACGACGCTACCGGGAGCCGCCGCCGGTCAGGTGACGGGAAGGGTGGCCACGATCTTTCCGCGGTTGCCGCCGGCGGACATCGTCGACAGCGCCTCGGGTATCTCGTCGAAGGTGATGGTGCGGCCGACGACGGGACGGAGCGCCCCGTTCTCGATCAGGGCGGCGATCTCCCGTAGCTGACCGCCGTCCGCGTGCATGAACAGGAATTCGTACGACACATCGGCTTTCGCCGCCTGTCGACGAATCTTCCGGCTGATCACCGCGATGGCCGTGCGGACGACGATGTTCAGGCCTGCGTCGGAGGCGAAGGCGGGGTCCGGCGGGCCGGTGATCCCGATGGCCTTGCCACCTCGCTTCAGCACGCGGAGCGAGGTCTCGAGTGTCTCACCGCCGACGCTGTCGAGCACGAGGTCGACGCCGGACAGGGTGTCGAGATCGTCGGTGTGGTAGTCGATCACGACGTCGGCGCCCAGTGCCCGCAGGAAGTCGGCGTTGCGGGCACTGGCCGTGGTCACCACGGTCGCTCCCAGATGTTTCGCAAGCTGGACGGCGATGGTGCCCACACCACCGGCCCCCGCATGGATCAGCACCGTCTGACCTGCCTGCAGGCCGCCTCGCTCGACCAACGCCTGCCACGCGGTGAGCGCGACGAGGGGCAGCGACCCGGCCTCGGCCATGCTGATGCCGGCCGGTTTCGGTGCCACGTCGGACTCGGGAACGGCGATGCGCTCGGCGAAGGTGCCGATGTGATCGGTCGGTGGCCGCGACCAGACCTCGTCCCCCGGTGCGAAGGACCGCACCGCCGAGCCGACTGCGAGAACGGTGCCGGCGACGTCGTGACCGAGTGTGCGGGGAAGGGTGTACGGAAGTATCTGCGTGAACTCGCCGAGACGGATCTTCTCGTCGAGCACGTTGAGACCGGCCGCCTCCACTCTGATCAGGACGTCGTGATCACCGACGATCGGCTCCGGAACATCCCGTTCGACGAGAGGGTGCTTGTAGCGGGTGAGAACGAGTGCGCGCATCGTGAGCCTCCTGAGTTCTCTTCGGCCGGTCGAATCAGACTGTGGTGGGGCGGGATCCGGGGTACAGGGCGTCGAGTGGTCCGGCCAGTGCGGCCTTGGTGCTGACGGTCAGCTCGTCGGCGAGCACCTCCGTCTCACCTGCCTCGACTCCGTCCAGAACGGCCGCGACGAGCTGCTCGGTCGTCAACTTCGGCCCGTCGGCGCCCGCCGCCATCGCGGTGTCGACGTACCCCATGTGCACACCGGTGACGAGCACGCCGTGGGGCGCCAGTTCGAGACGCAGGGAATTGGTGGCCGCCCAGAGGGCCGCCTTGGACGCGCTGTACGCGCCACCGAAGTGGTACCAGCTGGCGACCGAGTGCACGTCGATCAGCACGCCCGCGCCGTGAGCTGTCAGTGCCGGCGCGAAAGCTCGCGCCACGAGCAGGGGACCGAAGAAGTTCACCTCCATGGTGGCGCGGATGTCGGCGACCTCGACGTCGAGCAGGCTGGCGCCGGGCGGAAGTGCGCCCGCGTTGTTGATCAGCACCGTGACGTCCGCGGCCTGTGCGGCGGCGGCCTCGACGGACGCGGGGTCGGTCACGTCCAGGGTGACGGGAACGATGCGGTCGTCGTCCCAGTCGCGCGGCGTCCGGGCGCTGGCGTACACCTTGGCGGCGCCGCGGGCGAGGGCGTCGTGGACGAACTGCGTACCGATGCCACCGTTGGCTCCGGTGACGAGGACGACGGATCCGGCGAGAGCGGTCATGACGAGCTCGATTCTGTGACGGGTTTATATGACTGTACTCAGAACCGAGCACGGTCATGTTTTGTTCCGCGCTGCTGCACCGTCGTCGTTCCCGCGTGACGAGACTCGCACCCCCCTCGGGGGTAGTCCGCGTCCGGAGCGGGGTACACCCCGCTGGTGACGAGACGAGTGACGTTCAAGCGATCCGTCGCGCAGGCGATGGCCTTGTTCGCGGTGCTGGGCCTGTTCTGGGCGCTCGTCGGTGCACGCCTCGACCAGGATCATCCGTTGCGCACCATGGTCGTGGTCGGCTGCAGTGTGATCGGCGCCGGGTGGTTGTTGCTCGCCGTGGTCGTCGTCGTTCGTCTCCGGCGTCTCCGCGCGCGTCGTGATGCGGTGAGCGACACCTGACGCAGCGACGTCAGGGCGCGGTCGTGAGATCGCGTATCAGGGCGTCGACGATGCTGCGCCGCGCGCTCGCCCCCTCGGGTGTGGGAAGCAGGGGGTAGACGTGGATCGCCCCGGGACACTCGGTGCTGCGGATGTCGACGCCCGCTGCGCGCGCCTCGTCCACGAACGCCCGGACGTCGGGCAGGAACAGATCTCTATCCCCGATCAGGACGTGAACGGGCGGTAGTCCGCGCGTGGGCCCGCGCAGTGGACTGACCACGGGATCGTCGAGGTCTCGACCGTTCGACCACGTCCGCGCCACATGTCGCAGGCCGACGCTCGACAACCACGGGTCGCGCGCCTCGACATCGGGGATCGCCGGGTTCGTCAGCGCGAGATCGAGCCACGGGGAGATCAGGCAGAGATGAGACCCCGGTCTGCCGGCTGCCGCGAGCCGTTGCGCGAGCCCGAGGGCGAGGGTGCCGCCGGCGGAATCGCCCATGATCGCGGTGTGGTCGATCCCGTGCTCGGACACCATCCGTTCGTGGACCGACGTCAGGAGGGGGTAGGCGTCGTCCACGGTGTGATCCGGAGCCAGACCGTAGTGCGGTACCGCGACAGCGAGCCCCGCCTCGGTGAGCTGATCGACGAGCGACCAGTGCTGAGCGGCGATCTCGCTGACGAACGCTCCGCCGTGGAGATGCAGGACGCCGCCGACGCAGGGTCGGTCGCGCGGACGCACCACGTCGACGGGCCGTCCCGCGACCTCGAACCGCTCGATGTCGTGCCGTCCCGCCATGCGCGCCGGCGGAGTCGGAGAGTCCTTCGGCCGCCGCATCCGGCGGTCGGCACGAGCCTCGGACGCCATCGTCCGCTTCGCCGTCGCCCGCATGTACAGCGCCACCGCGCGCATCTGCCACGTCGCCATGAAAAAGTCTCCTGGTCGGTGATCGTCCGGCGGCCATCGTGTCACGAGAGGAAAGCCCGTGAACGTCATCCGAACTCCCGTCGCGGTCACCGGATCGACCGGCGCACTCGGCGGCGCCGTCGCCGCGTCGCTCGCCGCCGCGGGCGCGTCGCAGCGTCTGCTGGTGCGGAACGCCGGTCGCGCGCCGTCACACCCGGGTGCCGACGTCGCGCAGTGTTCCTACTCGGACGCGACCGCCGCGGTGCAGGCACTCGCCGGGATCGAGGTCCTGTTCATGGTCTCGGCCTCCGAGAGCGCCGATCGTGTCGACCAGCAGAGGACGTTCGTCGACTCGGCCGTCGCCGCCGGCGTGCGCCACATCGTCTACACGTCGTTCGTCGGCGCCGCGCCGGACGCCGTCTTCACCCTGGCCCGAGATCACCACGCCACGGAGAGTCACATCCGGTCCACGGGTATCGGGTTCACGTTCCTCCGGGACAACTTCTACCTCGACGTCATGGAGCACTTCGTGGGGGAGGACGGTGTTCTGCGCGGACCGGCGGGGGAGGGGCGTGCCGCGCTCGTCGCCCGCGTCGACGTAGCGCGCACCGCTGCGGCGGTGCTGAGCGACCCGGCCCGTCACATCGGCCGGACCTACGATCTGACCGGGCCCGAGGCGCTGTCGATGACGGAGGTGGCCGCCACACTGTCCGATGTCCGGGGAGTCGACGTGCGGTTCCACGACGAGACGGTGGCGGAGGCCTACGAGTCGAGGGCACGGTGGGCGGCACCCGCCTGGCAGAACGACGCGTGGGTGTCGACGTACACGGCCATCGCCTCGGGAGCTCTCGCCGACGTCTCGGGTGACGTGGAGGAGATCACCGGACGCCGACCGCTCTCGTTCCGGGAGTTTCTCACCGTCGGCTGAGCACGAGCACGGTCGGTATAGTGCACTGCATAGAACGAGAGGAATCCCATGCCCAGGCAGAGCACCGCCCGTACCGACATGTTGCGCAGCGCGGCGCTGCTGTTCCGGGAGAAGGGTGTCGAGGCCACCTCGGTGGCCGACGTCATCGAGCATGCCCATGCGCCGCGCGGATCGATCTACCACCACTTTCCCGGAGGGCGCCCGCAGCTCGTCGAGGAAGCGACACGGGGCGCGGGTGACTTCATGGGATCGATGATCTCGGCGGGTCTCGCGTCGCGGGGACCCGAGCACACCATGGCCTCCATCGTCGGGTCGTTCCGTGACCAACTCGTCGCGACGGATCACGTCGCGGGGTGTCCCGTCGGTGCGGCGGCCGTCGAGGGGCCCAACACCCCGGGTGCCCGCGACGCGGCAGGTGCGGCCTTCACGTCGTGGGAGAAGATCATCGCGGACTCTCTGTGCGAGCGCGGTGTCGCTCGTGACGGCGCGGAACGCGGTGCGACCCTTGCCCTGTCGGCCATCGAGGGCGCCCTCCTCATGTGCAAGGCGCAACGGAGCACGCGGCCGCTCGACGTCGTCGAGGAGTGGCTCGTCGGCATGATGGCCGACCTGCTGGGCACCGCCTCTCGGTGAACTGCGCCGCACGGCGCGGAGCCTTGTTAGTGTCGGTCGAATGTTCGTCCCGTTCAGTGTCACCGACTTCCTCGACCGCGCCGCCGCCGTGTACGGAGACCGGGTCGGGTTCGTCGACGAGCCCGATCAGCCCGCTCCGAGCCTCGGATCGCCGACCTATGCCGAGATGGCGGACCTCGCCCGGCGGCAGGCCGCGAAACTCGACGATCTGGGTATCGAGCGTGGCGATCGAGTGGCGATCGTCAGCCACAACGCGGGCCGTCTGCTCACGTCGTTCTACGGAATCAGTGGTTGGGGCCGCGTCATCGTTCCCGTCAATTTTCGACTCCGGCCGGACGAGGTGCGGTACATCGTCGAGGACTCCGGTGCGCGCGTGCTCTACATCGATCCGGAGCTGAAGGACTCGCTCGGCGACGTCGAGTGCGAACACGTCGTCGTTCTCGGTGACGACCAGAATCTGTACGCTCCGCCGGGATCGACTCCGGCACCGTGGGATCCGGACGAGAACGCGACCGCTGCCATCAACTACACGTCGGGGACCACGGCTCGCCCCAAGGGCGTCCAGATCACGCACCGCAACATCTGGGTCAACGCGGTCACCTTCGGCATGCACGTCGGCGTCAGCGATCGCGACGTCTACCTCCACACCCTGCCCATGTTCCACGCGAACGGCTGGGGACAGCCGTTCGCGATGACGGGAGTCGGTGCGCAGCACATCGTCCTGCGCAAGGTCGACGGCGCCGAGATCCTGCGCCGCGTGCGCGATCACGGCGTGACGGTGATGTGTGCGGCCCCCGCCGTCGCGGCAGCCGTGCTCGATGCCGCGCAGTCGTGGGAGGGCGAGATCCCCGGCCGGGATCGGGTGCGCATCATCATGGCCGGTGCGCCGCCACCGACGAAGACCGTTGCGCGCGTGGAGCGTGAACTGGGGTGGGAGTTCATCCAGATCTACGGGCTCACCGAGACGTCCCCTCTGCTGACCGTCAACCGCACTCGCCAGGAGTGGGACGATCTGGAACCCGAGGAGCGTGCCGCGAAGCTCACTCGGGCCGGCGCCCCCGCACTGGGTGTCCGACTCGACGTCGACCCGACCGGCGAGGTGTTGGCGCGATCCAACGTCGTCATGGAGGGCTACTGGGGGCGGCCCGAGGAGAGCGCCAGAACGCTGGACGGCGGCTGGTTCCACACCGGTGACGGCGGCCTCATCGGCGACGACGGCTATCTCACCATCGCCGACCGCAAGAAGGACGTGATCATCACCGGCGGCGAGAACGTCTCGTCCATCGAGGTCGAGGACTGCCTCTTCTCCCATCCCTCGGTGAGCGAGGTCGCCGTCATCGGGGTGCCGAGCGAGAAGTGGGGCGAGACGATCAAGGCCTTGGTGGTGCTCGCGCCGGACGTGGACGCCGGCCCGGAGACGGAGGTCGACCTCATCGCGTGGTGCAAGCAGCGACTGGCCGGGTACAAGGCGCCGACCACCGTGGAGTTCCGGGACGAGTTGGCGCGCACGGCCACCGGCAAGCTGCAGAAGTTCAAGTTACGCACGCCCTACTGGGACGGGATGGACCGCGAGGTCAACTGACTCGCCGGAGCCGATCTCTCAGGGAGGCTGTTTACACTCGGGGACTCGACCACTCTCCGACTCTCCGACGGGATCCCACCGATGACGATGTCCTCGCTGTCCGACGACGACGTCGACGTGGACCGTCCGTCTCGCGGAACCCCGGCGCGCGTGCTGCCGTGGGTCCTGCTGATCGGCGGGGTCGTCGGATTCGCGGCCGCCTGTGTGCTGACCTACGAGAAGATACGACTGACGGCGGACCCGTCGTACGCGCCGACGTGCAACCTCAACGCCGTGGTCAACTGCGGCTCGGTCATGGCATCACGCCAGGCGGCCGTCCTCGGATTCCCCAACTCCTTCATGGGGGTGGGCGGCTTCGCCATCGTCGCCATGGTGGGCGTCGCCCTGCTGATGCGCACGCGTCTCGATCGGTGGTTCTGGGCAGGGCTGCAGGTAGGGGTCACCGCGGCCGTCGCCTTCGTGCATTGGCTCATCGTGCAGAGCCTGTACGAGATCGGTGCGCTCTGCCCGTACTGCATGGTGGTGTGGGCCGTCACGGTGCCCGTCTTCTGGTACGTGACGGTGGTGAACGTGTCGGCTCTGGCGGGACCGGGCCGGACGAGAGACCTGCCGACGCGGTACCACGCCGTCCCCCTCGTCCTCTGGTATCTCGTGCTGGCAGGACTCGTCGTGCAGAGGTTCGTGCTCGGCTGACCGGGGTCGGTGCGCTACTCTGCGCGCAGTGATCTCTTCATGATGTCCTGACCAGGCCCTGTGGCTCCGACCGAGCGCACTCCGTGCGTTCGGTGGTGACTGCGTGCGCCGGTGTCGGCGGACCCTTCCGAGGGCTCCGCCGCCTCCGGCCCCTGTCACTTCTCTCCGGAGTACCTCATGAACGAGCCGTTCTCGGCCCCTGTCCCGCATCCGTCCACACTGCGCGCCGACTGCGCGCGGTGCACCGGCCTGTGCTGCACCGCCCTCGGATTCTCGCGATCGGTGGAGTTCGCGACCGACAAACCACCGGGCGTCCCGTGTGCCCATCTGGACACGACGTTCCGGTGTTCGATCCACTCCGCTCTGCCTCGACGCGGGTACCGCGGTTGCGTGTCCTTCGATTGTTTCGGAGCCGGCCAACGCGTCAGCACGACGATGTTCCCTGCCGCGTCGTGGCGCGACGGTGACGCGACCGCGCGCACCGTCTTCTCGGCCTTCGAGGTCGTGATGGACCTGCACGAGATGCTGTGGCATCTGACGCGGGTGCGCACGCGTTCCCACGACAGCGACCTGACCGACGAGGTCGATCTGCTGTGCGCGGAGATCTCTGCCGCCGTCGACGCTGGCGCCACCTCGGTTCTCGCGGTGGACGTGACGTTCGTTCGAGGGCGCGTAAGGCAGGTGCTCGACACCGTGAGCGCCGAGGTGCGCGCGGCCTACTTCGCGGACGGGGCGGCGACGGACGCACGGCTCGTCCCGCGAGCGGACCTGGCGGGCGCGGACCTGCGTGACGTGTGGCTCGTCGGTGCCGACCTGCGCGGGGCGTCATTGGTGGGGGCGGATCTGCGCCGTTCCGACCTCACCGGATGCGACCTTCTCGGGGTCGATCTGCGCGGCGCGGACGTCCGGGGTGCGGACCTGCGTGACGCGCTGTTTCTCACCCGGACGCAACTGGCGTCCGCGAGCGGGGACCGGAACACCCGAGTTCCGGTCGACCTGGAGGTTCCGCCCGGGTGGTGACCGGTCGAACTGTGCGTCAGGCGGGGCGCGCGCCGGTCATCTCGGCCGGCGCGACGTCCGTCACCGACGACACGAATTCGCGGGCGATGTCCCGCAGTCGGCGGTTGGTGCGCTGCGACTCGGTCGAGAGCACCTCGAACGCCGCGGCGTCGTCGATGCCGCGCAGGGCCATGAGGATGCCCTTGGCCTGCTCGATGGGTGCGCGGTGGGCCATGGCATCGCGGAGGCCGTCGACGGTGGTCGAGAGGTCGCGGTGCTGGTCATCGCGCTCCAGCGCGTCCGAGACGGCGCCGACCAGCGTGCTGAGAACCTGACGGTCCAGGTCGTCGAACGAGTGCGGGGTGTGGGCGAAGAGGGTGAGCGAACCGATGGTGCGGTCACCCACCCGCACCGGGGTGCACATCATCGCGGCGATCCCCGCGGCGCGCGCAGTGGTGCCGAATTCCGGCCACCGGGCGTCTCCCGCCTCGCAGTCGACCAGCACCGTCTCGCCCTCGCGAGCGGCGTGCAGGCACGGACCGCTGTCCGCGTCGTACTGCTCGAGGTCGATGGCGGAGACGGTGGCCGACGACGTCGCGGCCGCGAAGGGTGCGCCGTTCAGCTCGACGGTGACTCCGCACATGTCCGTGTCGGGGATGCACGCGCAGGCGGCGTCGACCAGCCGGTGCATCAACTCCGCAGCATGGTCGTCGTCGGTGCCCGCCGCGCTCAACGAGCGGACGGCGTTACCGATCACGACCGCGAGTGGCAAGGAGTCAGAGAAGTTCACGGCACCATTGCACCACGACGGGGCGACAACCTTCCGGCAACGACCAGGTCACCCCCGGTCGGCCGCAGGCGTACGGATGAAGAACGAGGCGCCCACTGCCAGCAGGGACACGGCACCGCCGCACAGGAACGCGGTGTGGATCCCCGACTGCTGCGCCGCCACGTCGCCCACGCCACCGGCCAGTCGGGAGGCCGCAGCGGTGGACATCACGGTCACGAACAGCGCGGTGCCGGCCGCTCCCGCCAACTGCTGCACGGTGTTGAAGATCGCGCTGCCGTGCGAGTACAACTGCGGCGGAACCGAACCCAGTGAGGAGGTCATCAGCGGAGTCATGATCAGAGCGAGTCCGACGCTGAGCAGCGAGTGGATCGCGACGACCACGGGGAGGGCGGTGTCGGCCGTGAGGATCGTCATCGACCACAGTGCGGCGCTGACGACGACGGCGCCCGGGACCACCAGTGGGCGGGGGCCGACCCGGTCGAAGACCCGTCCGACGACGGGAGCGAGACCGCCCATGATCAGACCGCCGGGAAGGAGCATCAGGCCCGTGGTCAACGTGTCCAGCCCGCGGACGTTCTGCAGATACATCGGCAGCAGGATGAGGGCACCGAACAGCGCCATCATGCTGATGGAGAGCATGCCCAGGCCGATGCTGAACGTGGGGGTGCGCAGCGGACGCAGGTCGAGCAGGGCCCGGCCCGAGTCCTGACGAGCGATCTGCCGGAGGACGAACACGACCAGTGCCACGATTCCGACACCCAACGGGATCCACACGGGGACCGCGGTGCCCTCGGCGGCGTGACCCAGGCTGCCGAGTCCGTACACGATGCCGCCGAACGCCAGCGCGGACAGCACCACCGAGACGGCGTCGAACGGGGCCACCGTGCTCGCCGCGGTGGCGTTCTCCACCAGGCGGAATCCGATCGCGAAGGCCAACAACGCGATCGGGAGCACGAGCCAGAACATCCACCGCCAGTCGAGCGCACTGAGGATGACACCCGAGATGGTCGGCCCCACGGCCGGAGCCACGGCGATGACGATGGAGATGACGCCCATCATGCGGCCGCGCCGATCGGCGGGAACCAGTCGCAGCACGGTCGTCATCAGCAGGGGAAGCATGATCGCCGTGCCGCCTGCCTGGACGACTCGACCGGTGAGCAGCAGCGGGAAGCCGGGCGCCGACGCGGCGAGAACGGTGCCCACGGAGAACAGCGACATCGCCGCGAAGAAGACCTGGCGGAGAGTGAAGCGCTGGAAGAGGAAGCCCGTGGTCGGGATGACGATGGCCATGGTCAGGAGGAAGCCGGTGGTGAGCCACTGCGCGGTGCCGGCGTCGATGGCGAGATCGACCATCAGGGTGGGCAGCGCGACGCTCATGATCGTCTCGTTGAGGATCATGACGAATGCCGACACCACGAGCACCGCGATCAACAGCCGACTGCTCCGTGGCAGAGGCCCGTCCGTGACGCGCGGCGCGTCCACCTCTGTCTGCTGAACCTGCATCGTCGTGGGGCCTCTCTGTCGTTCGGTGTGGTAACAGTGTCTTCCTGCATGACAATCACTGTCAAACTGGTTGTTGATGTAGGGTGACGGCCATTCGGAGAGGAGTGATGTCGTGAGTGGAGACGGCTCGACCGAGGTGGCGGCGACACCGGTGCCCGATCTGCGGGAACGTCGGCGTCGCGACATGTGTTCCGAGATCTCACTGGCGGCGCTGGAACTCTTCGAGCGTCAGGGATTCGCGTCCACCACCGTCGGCGACATCGCTCGCGACGCGGGCATCTCGCAGAGCACGTACTTCCGTCACTTCCCCACGAAGGAGCAGTCCGTCGTCGGCTTCGATGCCGGGCTGGAGCGCGAGATCCTGGCGTGGGTGACCGAGGCCGACCTCGCGGGTGTCGGTCTGGCCGGCATCGAGGACATCGTGGAGCGGTTCCTCCGGCGCATGAGTGCGGCGAACACGGCGTCGTCCGACCGCGTGATGCGCATCCGTCGGCTGATCGTGTCGGATGCGCACCTACGGTCCGCGGCGATCGCCCTCGACGAAGTGGTCATCGCTCGCCTGGCCGACGCGCTGGCGGCGCGAGTTCCGCGATCGCCCTCCCGCCTGACCGCCGAGACGGCGATCATGACCGTCCGGGTCGCGTTCGACTCGTGGGCGGCGCGCGTGGACGACGGGGATCAGGACGCCGACCTGGCGGAGATCTATCGCGTCGCGTGCCGTGATCTGCGGACCGTCGTGACCGGTGCCGCCCCGGACGTCACGACGTAGCCCTCGGTGCGCCGGTGGTCGACCGTGACACCAGGCTGGGCGTCAGCACGATGCTCGGCGCACTGTCGTCGACGGTGAGGGTGAGTGCGGCGTCCACCGCCGCGTCGGCCAGGCTCTCGGCGTCCTGGGACACCGTGGTGAGTGCGACGTGGTCCAGTCCGGCGACGCGCGAGTCGTCGTACCCGATCACCGACATGTCCCGCGGCACGGCGAGTCCGCGAGCGACCAGTGCGGCGAGAACGCCTGTGGCACACCGGTCGTTGAAGGCGATCACGGCGGTGGGAGGGTGCTCTGTGTCGAGGAGTCCCTCGACTGCTCGCGCTCCGTCGTCCTCCGTGAGGCCGCCCCTCACCACCTCGGCTCGGGAGTCGTCGATGTGGGACAGGGCGTCCAGGAAACCGGCGGATCGGTCCTCGCTGCCCGGTGCGCCGTCGCCGTCGACGAAGGCGATGCGCCGATGGCCGAGCTCCTCGAGATGCCGTACCGCCAGCGTGATGCCGGCGACGTCGTCGCTGCGCACCGTCACCGTGTCCGGGGTGTCGACACGGCGAGCGACGACGACGGTGGGAACGGTGCGGGCGAGCGCGGCCAGCTCGTCCTCCGGCAGTCGGCTGCCGAGGAGGATCGTTGCCTCGCAGCGATCGTGACGGAGGGAGTCGATGGCCGCTGTCTCACCTCTGCTGGGTGCGACGGCGCTGAGAGCCACCTCGTAGCCCCGTCGAGCCGCGGCGGAATAGACGTGTTCGACCAGATCCCCGTGGAACGGTTGTTGCAGCTCGAAGACGACCCCGAGAAGCCGGGAGTGCGACTGCCGCAGACTGCTCGCCCGTCTGTCGCGGACGTATCCCAGTTCGTCGGCGATCTCGCGTACCCGTGCGCGGGTCGCGTCGCTGGCACCGGGGGAGTCGCGGAAGACGATGGACACCAGGGCGGTGGAGACTCCCGCCGCCCGTGCCACGTCGGTCATCGTGACGGGACGCTCGGTTCGTCTCCTGGTGGTCACGCACCGATCGTACGGGGGTGTTGACGCCGGCGTCTAGTACGTTCTAGCCTCTGCGAACAGGCAAACTAGAACGTACTAGTAGGAGGCGTCATGGCAGTCGATCGTTCGGAGGTGGTGGGCATCGCGGTGCTCGGTGCGGGCAGGATCGGCGCCAACCACGCCGAGATCGTCGCGCGCCGGGTACCGGGTGCCGCACTGCGAGCAGTGGCGGATCCGGTGCCCGGCGCCGCCGACAGGCTCGCCGGGGAACTCGGTGCACCGACGGCGTCCACCGACATCCACGAGACCCTGCGGCGTAACGACGTCGACGCGGTCGTGATCTCCGCCCCCGCGCGGAGTCACACCGAACTCGTCGTCGCGGCCGCGGAGGCCGGGAAGCACGTGTTCGTCGAGAAGCCGATGGCCGTGACCCTCGAGGACGCGGACCGTGCCATCGCCGCCGCACGGGCCGCGGGAGTGACACTCCAGGTGGGCTTCAACCGACGCTTCGCACCGGGATTCGCGGCGGCACGTCGGGCCGTCGACGAGGGCAGGATCGGTACGCCCCAGCTGCTGCGGTCGCTCACCCGTGATCCCGGCCCGTGGGGTGGAGATCCGAGCCGCGTTCCAGCGTGGACCATCTTCCTGGAGACGCTGATCCACGACTTCGACACGCTGTGCTTCCTCAACCCGGGAGCCGCTCCGGTGCGTGTGCACGCCATGGCCGACGCGTTGATCCGGCCCGAGGCCAGGGACGACGGCTTCCTCGACACCGCCGTCGTCACCATCGCGTTCGACAACGGCGCCCTCGCGACGGCCGAGGCCAACTTCTCCGCGCTGTACGGCTACGACGTCCGCGGAGAGGTGTTCGGATCCGGCGGCATGATCACTGCCGGCACCGCGGCGTCGAGCGACATGACCCTGTACGACGCTCGCGGGATCACCGTGGGCACCGCCCGTCGCGACACCGATCTGCTGCGCGAGGCCTACATCGGAGAATTCACCGCGTTCGTGTCCTCGGTCCGCGACTCGACGCCCGCGGTCGTCGGTGGAGCCGACGCACGGGTAGCCCTGTCGATCGCGCTCGCCGCGATCGAGAGCGTGCGGTCCGGCGCCGCGGTCACCGTCGCGGATCTCGACTCGGACGGTGTCCGATGACGTACACGCTGGCGGCCAGCGCCGAGATGCTCCACCTCGATCTGCCGTTCGTCGATCGGGTCCGACGGATCGCGGACCGCGGCCTGCAGGTCGAGATCTGGAACTGGTCGACGAAGAACATCGACGATCTGCGGGCCACGGGTGCCCGGTTCTCCTCGATGACCGGGTACCTGAGCGGAAGCCTCACCGACCCGGACGGCATCGACGAGTTGCTCCGCACCGCCGCGGAGTCGCTGCGCGTGGCCGATCGGCTCGACTGCCCGCGCCTGAATCTGCACGGCACAGGTCTCGATTCCGAGGGGTTGCCGGTCCACCCCGAGCACAGGGTGACCCCCGACATGTGGCTCCGGGCGGCCGACACACTGCGCCGGGTCGCGGAGCTGGGCGAGCGTGCCGGTCGCGTGTTCACCCTCGAGAACCTCAACACCGCGGTCGATCACCCCGGTACACCGTTCGCCACCGCGGCGGACACGCTCGCACTCGTGTCCGCGGTGGACAGTGCGGCCCTGCGCCTGAATCTGGACCTGTACCACGCTCAGATCGGCGAGGGGAACCTCATCGAGACGGTGCGGCGCTCGCTTCCCTGGATCGGCGAGATCCAGGTGGCCGACGTTCCGGGGCGCTGCGAACCGGGCACCGGGGAGATCGCCTACCCGGTCGTCGCCGCCGCACTGCGCGAGATGGGGTACGACGGTGTGGTCGGTCTCGAGGGGTGGGCACGCGCCGATCCCGACGAGGCACTCGACGCCTTCGAGGCGGCGTTCACGGCGCCGTGATCGTCGGTCAGCTGTCCTCGGTGATCCGGCGGGCCACGTCGATGAGTGGCAGTTCCGCTGCGGCAGCGGCTTTCTCGAGTAGTGCTCGGGCCTCGCCCATGTCGAGATCGTCCCGCACCATGAGGATGCCGACCGCGATGCCGACGACCCGGCGGTCCGCCATGGCCGCACCGATCCGTCGGACTCCGGCGACGAGGTCGCGCCCGCGGCCGTAGGACCACAGGGCGGTGTCGAGGTGGTCCACGAGGACGCACACCAGATCGTCCTCGGCCTCGACCTGCGCGGAGGACAGGGGAGGCCCCGCGGCGTACAGGTTGACCGATCCGGCGGCCGCCCCGTCGACGGTCAGCGCGCACGCGTGCACCCGGTCCACGCCTGCCCTCGCCGCGAGGGCGGCCAGCGGCGGCCAGAGTCGGGCCACCTCGTCGTGGGAGAAGTGCAGCGACGAGTGTGTCCGCAGCGCGCGCAGGCAGGGTCCGTCGTCGAGGTCGTACTGCTGGGCGTCGAGCGCGAACACGACGGCGTCGGTGGGGGACACGGTGAAGGGGTGGCCGTCCACGGTGGCGGTGATGCCGGCGTGCGCCACGCTGTCGAGTGATCGGACCGCCGCCGCCGCGCCCTGCTCGAGCACGACGAGCAGAGCGGCATCGTCGTCCACCGAGCCGGTCAGAAAATCGGAGACCGTGGTCGTCGCCGTCGAGTCCCGTTCGCGGGCCCGACGGAAGTGGGGGAGGTCGCGCAGTGCGAACAGACGTCGCGTGAGTTCGTCGTCCATGTCCGCGCCCCTCCCGTGAGATCGAGTCGTCCGGGACGAGACTACGCGGCCGACGTGCGTCAGCCGGGGTTCCGCGGATCGATCTTGTAGTAGGCCGTCTTGCGGTAGAGCGTGGCGCGGCTCATCCCCAGCTGACGGGCCGCCTGGCTCATCGTGACCTTGCCCGACGCGAGGACCCGCACTATCTCCCCGTGCTCGAACGCCTCGATGCTCGACAATCGGCGCGTCCGGCCCGCCAGCAGTTCGGCGGGGAGCATCGCGACGTCGACGACGTCCGCACGCGACGCGACTCGCGTGACGAGTTCGCGGAGCTCCGCCGCGCCCTGCGGCCAGTCGTGGTGCTGCAGAGCGCGTTCCGCCGCGGGGGTGATGTGCACGTCGCGTCCGCGCACCGCGCGCGCGAACTCGTGAGCCAACGGCACGACGTCGTCCGGTCGGTCCGACAGTGGGGGCAGCGACACGACCGATGCGACCGCGGAGGCGAGTGCGGCCGGGATGTCGTGCAGTCGTTCGGCGGTGACCGCGAAGGGCATCCGGGTCTCGGCGGACCGCAGCAGGTCGACGAGTGACTGCGCGGCGAAGTCGGGGAGCGTGTCGACGTCGCGCAGGACGACGACCGTGTCGGTGCGATCCGCCTCGTACGTCCACAGGTCGAGCCACGTGTCGACGTCGTCGGGTGCGGGGGCCGCTGCCGAGAGAATGCGGTGGCGCGGGAAGGCGCGCCGCGCAGCGTGCGTCACCAGCGACGAGCGGCCGGAGCCGGGGCGGCCGATCACCGCGACGGTCGATCCCGCGGCCATCGCGGAGTGGGCGTCCGCCTCCAGTCTTGACCACTCCGCGCCGAGTCGAACGCCTGTGCCGGTGGACCCGTGCTCGATACGGAAGAGGCTGCGACGCACCGTCGGTCGCTCTCGTCGACCGGTCGATCGGGACGACATCGACAGCGAGATGGTGCTCGCGGCCGACCGTGCGAGTGTGAGTAGGAGGTCGCTCGACGTCCGGGACCAGGTGGTGAGATTGACGGCACCCTGCAGACGACCCGTCGCGGGATCCAGCACCGGGGCGGCTGCGCAGGTGAAGCCGGTGAGGCTGTGGGAGTAGTGCTGTTCCGCTCGGACCAGGGTGGGTGCCAGGTCTGCCAGCGCGAGACCCAGACCGTTGGTCCCCACCTCCCGTTCCGAGTAGCCGAAACCGGGCGCGAGGTGGACGTCGTCGAGCGCGCGGAGCAACGTGTGGTCCCCGCTCAGGCGGGACAGAACGAGGCCGTCGGCGTCGGTGAGCATGAGGCCCACCGGCTCGGCGGTGAGCGTCCGCTGCAGGTCGGCGAGCACTTCGTCACCGCACTGCCGAAAGAGCGACTCCTGCCGTTCCGTCCCGGCGAAGACCGGCTCGACATGATCGACCGGGATGCCGTAGCGCCGACTCCGAAGCCAGGAGGCGCGGAGCCGAGGGGGTACCGCACCGGCGACCGCGTCCACCTCGCGGCCGGAGCCGGTCCGGTGTTCGGGGAGCTGTGCTGGCACGCGGGCGTCCTGGTGGGTCGAAGCGGGTCGGGTTGTGATCCAGGTTACAGCGCCCGAGGGGTGGTCGACCGTCTCAGATTGAGACGCCGGGGACGCCCGCTTCCCGTCCGTCGCGCTCTAGCGTCGAGCCAGTGAAGGTGACGCCAGTCACACGACGAAGGGACCTCGATGTACACCAAGGGCGACAACAGCTTCTTCATCGTCGACGCGCACGTCGCGCTGTGGGACGCGCGGCCCGAGAACCAGCGCAACATCCACGGCAAGCAGTTCATCGACTGCTTCTACGACTACCACCGCAACCTGTCGCCCGAGAGCGAGCTGTGGCCGTACGACGAGTACCTCTACCAGGGCGGCGACCGCCTGATGAAGGACCTCTTCGAGGACGGGTACGTCGATCATGCGATTTTCCAGCCGGCCCACCTCGGGGAGTTCTACGTGAACGGGTTCGGGCAGACGGAGGAGGCATGGGCCCTCACGGCGCAGAATCCCGACAAGCTCACCTACAACCACCACTTCGATCCGCGCAACGGCGAGCGTGGGCTCGATCAGCTCCGCGCCGATGCCGAACGGTTCGGACTGAAGGGCGTCAAGCTCTACACGGCGGAGTGGCACGGAGACTCTCGCGGCTACAAGCTCGACGACGACTGGACCCGGCGTTACCTCGAGGTCTGCCGCGAGCTCGGGATCACCAACATCCACGTCCACAAGGGACCGACCATCAGGCCGCTCGATCGCGATGCCTTCGACGTGGCGGACGTCGATCATGTCGCCACCGACTTCACCGATCTGAACTTCGTCGTCGAGCACTGCGGTCTCCCGCGGCTCGAGGACTTCTGCTGGATAGCCACCCAGGAGCCGAACGTGCATGCCGGGCTCGCCGTCGCGATGCCGTTCATCCACTCCCGGCCGAAGTACTTCGGCCAGATCATGGGCGAGTTGCTCTACTGGCTCGGTGAGGACCGGATCCAGTTCTCGTCCGACTACGCCCTCTGGACACCGCGCTGGCTGATCGAGTCGTTCGTCGACTTCCAGATCCCGGCGGAGCTGAGCGAGTACCCGGAGATCACGATGGACCAGAAGCGCAAGGTGCTGGGCCTGAACGCCGCGAAGATGTACGACATCCCGGTTCCGGCGGAGCTGCAGATCGCCGATGCCGACGAGACGGCCACCGGCCCGCGCGGCGCCGACCGTGCGGCCGACGACGTTCTCGTGGGAGCGTGAGATGACCACCCGTGCCGACTCGGCGATGCGGGCTCTGGACGTGGTGATCGACCCCGAGCTCGACGAGCCGATCACCGACCTCGACTTCGTGCAGTCGCTCACCGTCTCCGAGGACCGTGACGTCGTGGTGCACCTGCGCTTGCCGACGTCCTTCTGCGCGCCGAACTTCGCCTACCTCATGGCCTCCGACGCGAAGGACGTGCTCACCGGCCTGCCCTGGACGCGGAACGTGACGGTGGAACTCGACGACCACCACGATTCACCGATCATCAACGCGGGACTCGCCGCGGACGCGGGGTACCGGGGCACCTTCGCGCACGAGGCGGAGAACGATCTGGAGGAGCTCCGGACGACGTTCCGGCGCAAGGCTCACGTCGCGGCGATGGAGCGGTGCCTGACCGCGCTGCTGAAGCGGGATCCGTCCCGGCGCATGGAGGACATGGGAACCGTTGTGCTGGGCGATCTCCCGGACGACGACACCACCAGGGCGCTGCGGTCGCGGCGACGGTCCCTCGGCCTGGACGACGTGCCCGACAGCATCGTCATGGTCGATCACACCGGAGCCGGCTACACGCAGCTCGACGTGCCGCTCGCACTGCGTCGGGCTCGATCGACCCGCATCTCGATCGACGGCAACGCCCACTTCTGCCGGGGACTGCTCCGTACCCGCTACGACGACCCGGACCGCACGACGGTCGACGCCTGACCTTCCCGAGAAGCCGAGGAGACACATCATGAGCACCATGCGCGCAGTCCAGGTCGTGGGGTACCACGAGAAACTCCGAATGACCGAGGTGCCCGTTCCCACTCCCACGGGGCCGTTCGACGTGGTCGTCCGGATCGGTGGAGCGGGGGTGTGCCGTACCGATCTGCACATCCTCGAGGGGCAGTGGGCCGAGAAGTCGAACGTGACCCTGCCGTACACGATCGGTCACGAGAACGCCGGCTGGGTCCACGCCGTCGGTTCCGCCGTGACGAACGTGCAGGAGGGTGACAAGGTCATCGTCCACCCGCTCATCACGTGCGGGCTCTGCCGCGCCTGCCGATCCGGCGACGACGTGCACTGCGAGATCAACCAGTTCCCCGGCATCGACACGAACGGTGGCTACGCGGAGTACCTGAAGACGTCGGCACGCAGTGTGGTGAAGCTGGACGACTCGCTGGAGCCGGCGGACGTGGCCGCCCTCGCCGATGCCGGGCTGACGGCCTATCACGCCGCGGCGAAGGCTTCCCGGCATCTGACCCCCCGAGACCGCGTCGTGGTGATCGGCGCAGGTGGGCTGGGGCACATCGGGATTCAGGTGCTGAAGGCGCTGACCGCGGCCGAGATCGTGGTCGTCGACCGTAACGCCGACGCGGTGAAGCTGGCCCTGTCCATCGGGGCGGATCACGGCGTCGTCGCCGACGGCACCCACATCGAGCAGGTGATCGAGCTCACCGGTGGGCAGGGCGGCGAAGCGGTCATCGATTTCGTCGGTGAAGGCGGCGCGACGGCGGAGGGCATCGCGATGTTGCGGCAGGCGGGCAATTACCACGTCGTCGGATACGGCGAGAACATCGACGTCCCTACCATCGACATCGTGTCGTCGGAGATCAACGTCATCGGCAACCTGGTCGGGTCCTACAACGACCTGTGCGACCTCATGGCTCTCGCGGCACGCGGGTCCGTCGTTCTGCACACCGCGAAGTACGCACTCGACGACTTTCAGAGCGCCATCGACGATCTGGACGCGGGCACGGTGCGAGGGCGGGCCATCCTCACGCCGTGAGAACGGCCCGCCGCCGGTCAGTGCGTGACGAGGTCGTCGGCGTCGGTGAGGGTGGCGCCGGTGGCGTCGTGCACCTGCGCCGCCGTGACACCGGGCGCGGTCTCCCGCAGGACCAGGGTGCCGTCGCCGACGACGTCGATGACGGCGTAGTTGGTGATGACACGGTCGACCACGGCCTGACCGGTGAGGGGGAGCGTGCACGCGTCGACGATCTTGGGGTTGCCGTCCCGATCGGTGTGCTCCATGACGACGATGACGCGCGCGGCGCCGTGGACGAGGTCCATGGCGCCGCCCATGCCCTTGACCATCTTTCCCGGGACCATCCAGTTGGCGAGGTCGCCGGTCGACGAGACCTGCATGCCGCCGAGGACGGCGGTGTCGATGTGGCTGCCGCGGATCATGCCGAAGGACAGCGCGGAGTCGAAGAACGCCGCGCCGGGCAGGGTGGTGACGGTTTCCTTGCCGGCATTGATGAGATTCGCGTCGACCTCGTCCTCGGTGGGGTAGGGGCCGGTACCGAGGATGCCGTTCTCGGAGTGCAGCGTGACGCGGATCGCGGGATCGAGGAAGCCGGGAATCAGTGTGGGCAGCCCGATGCCGAGGTTCACGTAATCACCGTCGCGCAGTTCGGCCGCCGCGCGCCGAGCCATGTTCTCGCGGGTCCATCCGGTGTCGGTGCTCATCGTGCGTCTCCTGCGGGTCGGGTGGTGCGCTTCTCGATGCGGGGTGTCTGTGGGCCGGTCTCCACGATGCGCTGGACGAACACGCCGGGCAGGTGCACGTGCGCCGGGTCGATCTCGCCCGGCTGCACGAGATGCTCGACCTGAGCGACGGTGATGCGGCCGGCCATGGCGGCGAGCGGGTTGAAGTTCATGGCTGCCTTGTCGAAGACGAGATTTCCGTCGGTGTCACCCAGGTGCGCGTGCACGAGCGCGAAGTCGGCGCGGATGCCCTCCTCGAGGACGTACCGCTTGTCGCCGAAGACGCGGGTCTCCTTCGGGGGGGACGCGAGTGCGACGGATCCGTCGGCGGCGTAGCGCCACGGGAGCCCGCCGTCGGCGATGGGGCTGCCGACACCGGCCGGGGTGAAGAACGCCGGGATGCCCGCGCCCCCGGCGCGTAGTCGCTCGGCGAGAGTGCCCTGGGGAGTGAGCTCGACCTCGAGCTCGCCGGACAGGTACTGCCGGGCGAATTCCTTGTTCTCGCCGACGTAGGACGCGGTGACGCGACGGATCCGGTGCGCTGCGAGCAGGATGCCGAGGCCGTGGTCGTCCACTCCGCAGTTGTTGGAGAAGACCTCCAGATCGGTGACGTCGGTGGCGGCGAGGGCGTCGATCAGTGCGTCCGGGATACCGCAGAGCCCGAAGCCGCCGACGGCCAGGGTGGCGCCGTCCGTGACGCCGCGTATCGCGTCGGCGGGGGTGGACAGGACTTCGGTGGCCACGAGTTCCTCCTGAGATCGAGTACTGATCAGATGTACGGTCCGGTGAGTGGACGTGCGCACTCTCTGCATTCGATCAGGACCACGGCGTCTTCGCAGGCGATACGGGGTCCGGACGGCGAACTGCTCGACTCGTGGAACGATCGGCGGCACGGTGTTCACTGAGTGGACACCCCGCGAGCCCTAGACTGTGGTGATGGCGGAGGCAGCGAGGTCGGTCATCGCGCGAGTCGCGGCCGTGATGCGTGCCGTCGGTGATCACGAGCCGGACGGCGCGTCGACCACCGACATCGCCAGGACCGCCGGGTTGGCGCGGCCCACCGTGCACCGGATGGTCACCGCGTTGGCGGCGGAGGGCTTCGTCGATCGGCACGAGTCGGGCCGGTGGGCGCTGGGGCCCGAGACCTTCCTTCTCGGATCGATGGCAGCGGAGCGGTACGACATCACGTCGAGCGCGGGAGACATCCTGCGCGATCTGGCCCGAACGACGGGGGAGAGCGCCTTCCTGTCGGCACGTCGGGGCGACGAGACGGTCTGCATCGCGAGCGAGGAGGGCAGTTTCCCGCTGCGCTCGCACGTCCTGCACGTCGGCCTGCGCATGCCCCTCGGAGTCGCGTCCGCCGGGTTGGTCATCCTCGCGCACCTGCCCGAACGTGAGCGGAGGGAGTACCTCGACCGTGCAGAGCTCGGCGGCTGGGGAGAACGTCACGCGCCGCGCGAGATCGCCGAACGGGTGGAACAAGTTCTGGTGCAGGGATACTCGGTGAATCCCGGGTTGTTGGTGGAAGGTAGCTGGGGTCTCGGGGCCGCGGTGTTCGATCGCCGCGACGCCCCGGCGTGGGCGCTGAGTCTGACGGGTGTCGCCGGCCGTTTCGACGATGTCCGGCGCCCTGTTCTCGGCGAACAGCTGCTGCGGGCCGCACACGCGTTGACCTCGCGTCTGCGGTGATCGGAGGTCGATGCGGTCGGTCGGACAGAACTCGGGCGGTACATCCAAGTTATTCACCCGTTATATCGTGAATGCATGCCCGATATCGTATCGATGTCGACCTCAGAGTCCGAGAATTGTTGTCGCACAGAAATTTAACTCGTCCATCACGTGATTGTCCGGACTCGACAGAATGTCGCAATTCCGGCATGCATTGACATTACCGTTATCGTCCTGTTCACTCTCATTTATGCCGTAAATCTACGTCGCATTCGACGGAGTCGGCTCGATCTCACACCTGCCCCCGCCACATCTCGGCGCCGCGGTCGTCTTCTCGGACGGTCATCGACGCGCCGACGTCGCGGGGGCGTCATCGCACCGCTCTGCGTCGTCGGGGACAGAGTCTGCGCACCACATGTGCTGCATCTCGGATGCGGCACATTCACCATATCGCGCAAGGAACCGCATGATCAGGACACACCTCGACCGCTCTCCCTTCGACGCCGCGAAGCGAGGCCGCCTCCCCGCACTGGGTACCGTCGCCGTCGCCACGGCGGCTCTGATGATCGTCGGCGCGAGCACCGCCGACGCCGCCACTCCGGTGGGACTCGGCACCGCTGCCAGTTACGCGGTCCTGGCCGGTGCGGGCGTGACCAACACCGGCCCGTCGGTCATCTCGGGTGACCTCGGAACCAGTCCGACCGCGGCCGTCACGGGGTTCCCTCCCGGTCTCGTGAACAACGGCACGATCCATGCCGCCGACGCGGTTGCGCTGCAGGCGCAGTCGGACCTCACCACGGCATACGACCAGGCGAGTGCGGAGCCGATCTCGGCGAACGTCGCTGCCGACATCACCGGCAGCACCCTCGCCCCGGGGGTCTACAAGGCTTCCAGCGCACTGGCCCTGAACGGCACCGTCACGTTGGACGGTGGATCGGATCCCGACGCCGTCTTCGTCTTTCAGGCACCGTCCACATTGATCACGGGGTCCGGCAGCAGAGTGGCACTGATCAACGTGAATCCCTGCAACGTCTTCTGGCAGGTGGGCAGCTCGGCGACCATCGGTACCTCCACGACGTTCGTCGGAACGGTACTGGCGCTCACCTCGATCAGCGTCCAGAACGGTGCGACCGTCTCCGGACGTGTGTTGGCGCGCAACGGCGCGGTCACCCTGGACGACAACGTGATCACGGCGAACGACTGCTCCCCGCGGACGACCACCACCCCGGTCGGCGACGGGGGAGTCGTGGTGCCTCCCATCGTGATTCCGATCCCGTCGATCCCGGGACTGCCGTCGATCCCCGGTGTCCCGCCCGTGATCACCATCCCGGGTCTTCCGGGGTTGCCGGGTACACCGCCCACCCCGTCGGTGCCCACCGCACCGGCGATCCCGCCCACCTCGGACACTCCCGGTACGCCGGGAACCCCGAACACTCCCGGTACGCCGGGAACCCCGAACACGCCGGGAAATCCGAACACTCCCGGAACCCCGAACACTCCCGGAACCCCGAACACGCCCGGAACCCCGAACACGCCCGGAACCCCCGGTGTCCCCACGGGTCCGGACGCGCCGGGCCGGTACTCGCCGGGCAGCCAGATCACTCAGGTCCCGGGTGGTGGCGTCGACACGGGTGACGGCAGCACCGTCCGGTCGGCCGACCACTGGCGGCCCGCGTCGATCGGCCTCGCGGCCGCGGCGATCATCGGGTCGGCCCTGGTGCTGCGTCGTCGAAAGAGCTGACATGGCATCACGTTCCGTCACCACCGCGGCGCGCTCACTGTGCGCTGCGGTGCTGCTCGCGCTGGCGCTGATCTCCGGATGCTCCACTGCTGCCGGCACCGCCCCGCCGGCGCCGGCCGCGACCGAGTCGGCGGACGTCGGCGTGGTCGACGAGGGCACCACCGGTGTCCCTGATGCCGTGGCCCTCTCGTCGCCGCCGGTCCGCATCGACGTTCCCGCGATCTCCGTGAGTTCCGACCTCATGGGCCTGGGTCTGCAGCAGGACGGGACGATGGAGGTACCACCCGGCGCGTTTCCGGCCGGGTGGTACACGGGTTCACCGATTCCCGGCGCGATGGGGCCGTCCGTGATCGCCGGTCACGTGGACTGGGACGGTGCGCCGGGTGTGTTCTCCCGGCTCGGTGACCTCGTCCCGGACGACGACGTGATCGTCACTCTGCAGGACGGCACCACGTCGCGCTTCCGGGTCACGGAGGTCGATCAGTACCCGAAGGCCGAGTTCCCGACGACCACGGTGTACGGCGACATCGACCACCCGGGACTCCGGCTGATCACGTGTGGCGGTCGATTCGACAGCGACGCAGCCAGTTACGACGACAACATCGTGGTCTACGCCGATCTGATCAGCTGATCCGGTCGCGGATCCGGTCGATGATCTCCAGGGTCGCGACCGCGTCGGCGAGGGGATGGACGGCGGACTCGACCTCGCCGACGGAAATCCTCCTCGCAGCCTCCACCGCGGCGAGATGCAGTCCGTCGACCTGGAGGCCGGGGGTCTCGTCGTAGGCGAGGGTGATGCCGTCGCGGAGTGCGACGGTGAACGGCCCCGGCATGAAGAAGGGCCCGGCGATGGTGAGCGTGCCGTCCCGGCCGCACACGACCGCCGTCGTCGGCGTGTTCGTCAGGATCGTGGTGTTGAGCACCGCATGTCCGGACTCGCCGGTGAGAAGGGCCGAGATCTGACCGTCGATCTGGTCATTGGCAGGTCGACTCCGAGCATCCACCGTCTCCGGTGCACCGAGAACCGAGTAGGCGAAGGACGCGACGTACGTTCCCAGATCCAGGAGCGGGCCACCGGCCAGCGCCGGATCGTAGATGCGGTGATCGGTGGTGAAGAACTCGCCGTGATCCGCGAGCACCGTGTGGATCGGTCCGAGGACGCCGCTGCGGAGCACCTGCTCTATCACGTCGAACTTCGGCAGGAATCTCGTCCACATCGCTTCTCCCGCGAACACTCCTGCCGACCGTGCGGCCTCCGCGATACGGGCCGCGCCGACCGCGTCGACGGCGAGCGGTTTCTCGACGAGCACGTGCTTGCCCGCGGCGATGGCGTCGAGGGCGTTCGCGAGGTGCTCGGTGTGCGGCGTGGCGATGTACACGATGTCGACGTCGTCGTCGGCGAAGACGGCCTCGTAGGTGCCGTGCGCGCGGTCGACGCCGTGCTCGTCGGCGAAGGCGCGTGCGCGCTCCGGTGAGCGCGATCCCACCGCGACGACGGTCTGGGTCGTGTGCCGGTGCAGTGACTCGACGAACCGGTGCGCGATCCAGCCCGGCCCGAGGACTGCCCATCGGAGCACGGGCGCGTCACGGGGATCGGGAACTCGTGACAGGGGGAGGGAGGCGCTCTGCGTCATGCGGCAGAGCCAATCAGACGAAAGCATATTTGTCAGGACATTAAGATGTAATACTTTCGATCATGACTGTGCGGGTTGGAATCATCGGTGTCGGCGTCATGGGAGCGGACCATGCCCTGTCCCTCGATCGGCGGGTGTCGGGCGCGGCGGTGACCGCTGTCGCCGACTTCGACGCAGCACGGGCGAGTGCAGTCGCCTCCACCCTGCGCGGCGCCACCGTCGCGGCGGACGGCCCGGCGCTGATCGAGCGCGACGACGTCGACGTCGTCGTCATCGCCTCGCACGATTCGACCCACGCCGAACTGGTGCACCTGGCGCTGGCCGCGGGCAAGCCGGTGCTGTGCGAGAAGCCGCTCGCGCCCACGGCGGCGGAGTGCCGCGAGATCATCGCCGCGCAGGGCGAACGCACCTTGATCACGGTCGGCTTCATGCGTCGGTTCGATCCGGCCTACGTGGAACTGAAGCGCGTGGTGTCCTCCGGTGAACTGGGTGAACCCCTCGTCGCCCACTGCGTGAGTCGCACCGTCGAGGCCTACCCCGGCGGCACGTCCGCGTCGACCATCACCAACTCCGCGATTCACGAACTCGACATCGTGCCGTGGTTGCTGTCGTCGCCGATCACGGAGGTGAGTTGGCACGCGGGTCGTACGTCCGCGCACTCCGGAACGCGCCAGGATCCGCAGATCATGCTGTTGCGGACCGAGTCCGACGTTCTGGTGACGGTCGAGATCTTCCTCAACGCCCGCTACGGATACGACACGAGGTGCGAGGTGGTGGGCGATATCGGAGCGTCTGCGCTCGTGCTGCCCACTCACGTGGTCACCGACCGCGACCGCCGGCGGTCCGTGGCCTACCCGGCCGACTGGGTTCCCCGCTATGCGGACGCGTATCGCCTGCAACTCCAGGAGTGGGTCGATTCCCTCGAGGCCGGCCGGGTCTCGGAGCTCGCCGACGCGGACGCGGGGCTGCGTGCAGGTCTCGTCGCCGACGCTCTCGTCGCCTCGATGAACGAGGGCGGCCGAACCGTCGTCGTGGAGTGATCTCGGCGGTACGTTTATCCATGTCCGACTCGGGCACCAGAATCCATGGATTCCTTCGACGCCACCCGCGCCGTGGTGGAGCGGTACGCGCCGTCGCTGGGTGTGGACGGGATCGCGGTGGCAGTCATCGTGACCGCGGCGATCCGCGACCTCGTCTACAGCAGCGACGACGTCGCGACCCGCATCGACGAACTGCAGTTCACGCTGGGAACCGGGCCGTGCCTCGATGCCTTCCGGAGTGAACAGACGATGATCAGCATGGTCGGTACCGACGAGGGCTCGCCGTGGCCGCTGTTCGACGACGCCGTTCGAGCTCTCGACGTGGGTGCCGTGTTCGCGCTTCCGGTGGGCACGGAGCCGACGGTGGGCGTGCTCGAGCTCTATCGCCGCGACGCGCATCCGTGGTCGCCGGTGACCGCGGCGCGTGCCGTGCGGTGCGCCGGGGAACTCGCGTCCGCGGTGCGCCGCGACGTCGCCGGAGTGGGGGACGACGCCGCGGACGATCCGTTGTCCCGCGCCTCCGTGCACGTGGCTGCCGGCATGATGGCAGCACGGTTCCGGATCACCGCCGACGAGGCCGTGGTTCGGCTCCGGTCCCTCGCCTACGCAGACGGGGTCCGCGTCACCCAGCTCGCGGACGACATCGTCGCGCGGCGGGTCGAGCTGACCGATGCCATGCTGGACTGACGCCGGCTCAGATGACGGTGCCGACGTCGGTGGCCACGATGCTGTCGAGAGCGTGCTCCGCGACTGCGGCGATGGTCATCGACGGATTGCAGGCGGCGCAGTTGCCCGGGATCAGGGCGCCGTCGAGAACGTAGAGGCCGCGCTGTCCCTGGACTCGACCCTCCAGATCACAGACCGTTCCCATGTTGGCCCCGCCGAGCGGGTGCCAGGTGGACGGGAACACCGCGTTGGTGTCCACGACGAGGCTGTTCGGTCCGGCGATCGCGCGCACACGCGGGTCGATGTGACTCTGGATGGCCGCATCCCCCTCGTGCGGCCACCGCAGGATCGCATCGTCCCGCGCACCGTCGTAGACGAAACGCCCACGGGCGTCGCTGACGCCGTAGCCGACCAGAACGGTGGTTCGGGCATCCACCCCGAGAGGGGGGAACGACGCCTGGATGACCGTCATCGCGCGGGACGGGTCCGCCCAGTCGAGACTGCCGAAGACCACCGGGCCGCCCTGTGCGGGTCCGAAGTCCTGGTCGAACGTCGTCCACGAGTAGATCCTGTCCGCGTTGGTGCCCCAGCCGTCGCCGAGCGCGTCCGGCATGTCCGGGATCCGGCCGGACGCTGCCGCCCGCATCAGCAGTCGCGTGGTGTTCATGCTGCCCGCAGCCATGATCAGGGTCGGCGTGGTGAGGATCTTGTTCTCCACGACCGCCCCCGAGGTGTCGATGCGGTCGACGTAGACCGTCCACCGGCCGTCGGACGCCCGTTCGACGTCGGTGACCTGGTGCAGGGTCTGTACCGTCGCCAGCCCGGTCGCCTCCGCCTCGGCGATGTACGTGACGTCCACGGAGAACTTGCCGCCGTTGTTGACGCCGATGGCGCCGTCGCCGTTGGTGTAGGACGGGGCCATTTCGCCACGAAGTTCGTCGAGCGCGAAGTTCCAGTCGATGGGCATCGGGATCTTCGACACGGGGAGTCCGAGTCGTCGTGCACTGTCCCGGAATGCTCGTGGTGCAGCGTAATTGGGGCTGTCGACCAACTCGTCGGGCGCGACCGCGAGGTGCAGCATCCGGGCGACCCGCGGGTAATGGACGTGATCGAGCAGGCCCCAGTCCAGTGCGCCGGGGAACTGCGACGCGAACACCGCCTCGGCCGGCTGCAGCGTCATCCCCTGATAGACGAGGGACCCGCCGCCGACCCCGGCCGCACACAGCGCGGTCATGTTCTCGCCGGGAACCGCCTCGACGAGGCCGGTGAACGCCGGGACGTCGATCGGACGTCCGAACACGTTCTTCGCGGATCCGTACCAGAGGAAACGACCGTCGGGTGAGCGAGCGTGCGGAAAGGTCTCGGCGTTCGGACCGGTCGGCCATCGCAGACCGCGCTCGAGCACGGTCACCGGAACGCCTGCCTGTGCGAGGCGCAGTGCGGCGACGCCGCCGCCGAACCCGGAGCCGACGATCACCACGCGGTGATCCTCGCGGGAGAGCGGAACTCGTTGTGTGCGTGCGGCGATGCCGTGAGCAGAGGCGCGGGCGGCATGGTTGCCGGCGATCAGCGCACCGCCGGCCGCGGCGGCGCCGGAGAGGAACGTGCGGCGAGTGAACGGTGACATGCGGCTTCCCCCGGATCGTTCGTGGAGTCCGCCGATACCTGTGGGCACCCCCCGGCGAACACCCGATCTCGATGCCGGGTGCTCAGAACCTAGACAGTTCTATCAGCGAGTGTCAAGGTTTCGCCCCGACTAGGCTCGAACGATGGCTACCAGACGCATCGCAGTGATCCCGGGTGACGGCATCGGCAAGGAGGTGGTTCCCGCCGGTATCGAAGTACTGGACGCCGCGGCGGCGGCGTTCGACCTCGACCTCGAGTACGAGTACTTCGACTACGCCAGCGCCGACTACTACGTCGAGCACGGAAAGATGCTTCCCGACGGCTGGTTCGAGGAGCTTCGACCGTTCGACGCGATCTTCTTCGGAGCGGTGGGCTGGCCGGAGGTGGTGCCGGACCACATCTCGTTGTGGGGCAGTCTGCTCCAGTTCCGACGTCACTTCGACCAGTACGTGAATCTGCGGCCCATCCGGCTCATGCCGGGCGTCACCAGCCCGCTCGCGGGACGCGAGGTCGGCGACATCGACTTCTACGTGGTGCGGGAGAACACCGAGGGGGAGTACACCGATCTCGGCGGCCGGATGTTCGCGGGGACCGAGCGTGAGACGGTGATCCAGGAGACGGTCATGTCGCGCATCGGCGTCGACCGAATCCTGAAGTACGCCTTCGAACTCGCCGAGACCAGGCCGAAACGCCACCTGACGTCCGCGACCAAGAGCAACGGCATCTCCATCTCGATGCCGTACTGGGACGAGCGGGTCGCCGCCATGGCGTCGCATCACCCCACGGTGGACGTCGACAGCTATCACATCGACATCCTCACGGCGAACTTCGTGCTGCACCCGGACTGGTTCGACGTGGTCGTCGCGAGCAATCTGTTCGGGGACATCCTGTCCGATCTCGGACCGGCGATCGCGGGCACCATCGGCATCGCCCCGAGTGGAAACATCAACCCGGAGGGGCTCTTTCCCAGTCTGTTCGAGCCGGTGCACGGATCGGCACCGGGTATCGCGGGCAAGAACGTCGCCAATCCGATCGGACAGATCTGGAGCGGCAGCATGATGCTCGATCACCTCGGCGAACCCGATGCCGCGCGCACGGTCCTGACCGCGGTCGAGAACGTGTTGGCACGGGGCGGCGCCGCGCTCACCGCGGACATGGGCGGAACGTCGGGGACCGACGAGTTGGGGCGCATCATCGCGGACGAGGTGACCGCTCTCGCTCGCTGATGATGTTCTCGAAATTGACACCGTTTCGGGGCGTTGTTTGTGAGCACGACCAAGTCAGTGACAGGTCACCACACCGTTCATCGTCGTCCGTGACGACGGGTCCTTCATGATCTGTGTGCGCGAAACAATCGCGACATCACTCACTCGGGAGACATCATGCTCAGCATTCTCAACGGCCTCAGCTTCCTCAATTTCTCGTTCGGAGATCTGCTGCCTCTGACCGATTTCCTGAACATTCTGAAGAGCCTCTCGATCGCGTCCTGACGCCGACGGCCGGGCGGGTCCACCCGCCCGGCCGTTGCGTCCGACGTCAGCGAGGAATGATCCGCGCGTCCCGGTACCGAGCGAGGTTCTCCGCGAAACTCTCACTGGTCGAGCGGAATCCGAGGAACCCCGCCTTGCGGCTCTTCGTCATGTCGGTCAGGCACTCCATGTCGCGGCCGAGGTCGCCGTCGGTGTGCCACCACGATGCGAGTCGAGTCACGTCCGACTCGACGAGGTCGTACTTCTCGGCGATGCGCCGCCACGCGTCGGGTGCATCGTCCATTCGCGTCGCCAACGGTCGTGGTTCGGTGTCGAAACCGACGGGTTCGACACCGAAATGGTCGGCGATGCGCGGCCACAGCCATCGCCAACGGAACACGTCGCCGTTCGCGACATTGAATGGCTCGTCGGCGCCGTTCTCGTTCGTGGCGGCCCAGATCATCTGCTCGGCGAGCAGATCGGCATCGGTGACATCGGTCAGACCGTTCCACTGGGTCTCCGAACCGGGGAAGACGAACGGCTCGCCGGTCTCCTTGCAGAGAGTGGCGTACACCGACAGGGTGAGTGCCATGTTCATGGCGTTGCCCACGGCGAACCCGAAGATGGTGTGTGCCCGGTGCACGCTCCAGGTGAAGCCCAGTCGCTCTGCGCCCGAGAACAACTCGTCCTCCTGGGCGTAGTAGAAGTTCGGTGTGTCGAGGCGCTCCTCGCTCTCGTGGAACGGGGTCTCCGCCGTCACCGCGGCGCCGTAGGCGTCGAACGGGCCGAGGTAGTGCTTCAGACCCGTCATGAGAGCGACGTGCTTCACCGAGTTCTCCGGCGCCAGCGCGTCGAACGTGTTCCGGAGGGTGGCGGTGTTCACCTCGATGTTCTCCGCCTCCGAGTCCTGCATCATCCACGCCGTGAAGAACACGAGGTCGGGCGCCGTTCCGCGCAGTGCCTCACTCAGAGCATCGGCGTCGAGAAGGTCGGCCGTCACGGGTGTCACGCCGTCGACCGGCAACTCGGTCTTGCGCGACAACCCGTAGGTGCGCCACCCCGCGTCGACGAGTCGTCGACAGATGGTCTGCCCCGAGATGCCGGTGGCTCCGACGACGAGCGCCGTGCCCGGACTTCGTGCTGCCATGTGTGTGATGCCTCCGATCGGTGATCGTGTCTCGATCCTGCATGGGCTACCCGTGGGGGCAACGGAGCAACCAGTGGGGCCGAGTGGCGCGGCGCACTGGTCCGCTACGAGGCGCCGCGCGCACCGCCCGGTGCCGAGCGCGCGCTGCACCGTGCGCGGAACGCCGTGCGCAGCGCGCGGGCGTCGGAACAGCTCGAGTGGTGCGGCGCACTCGTCGACGTCACGGCCGATCGCCTCTCATCGAGCCGGGCGAAGTGGACAACTTACCGGCGAGTAAGGAAGCTTCAGCGCATCCGCTGCCCGTCCGCGACACCCGCGATCACCTGCACCGGGTGGAGAGAAGCGTCGACATGCAGTGGTCGAGGAGACAGTTCCTGGGCGCGATGGGCGTCGCGGGCCTGATCGGGTCGACGGGACCGGGAGCGGTGTCCCGCGCGGCTCCGATACTCGACGGTCTGTACCGGTCGGCGGTGCCCGAGCTCTACGCACCGATCGATCCGGCGCCGTCGCATTCGGAGGCCGTGGTGGTCGGGTCGGGCTTCGGTGCCGCGGTCACCGCGCGGCGCCTCGCCGAGGCCGGCGTTCGCGTCACCGTCCTGGAGCGCGGGTCGCAGTGGCCCACGGATCCGCGTCGACAGATCTTCGCCAACGACTTCCTGCCGGACGGGCGCGCGTTCTGGCGTCGCGGTGGCACTGCTCCGCTGACCGGACTGCCCACGGTTCCCACCGACCGCTTCGGCGGCATCTTCGACGTGAGCGAACACGGCACCATCGACGTGTGGTCCGGAGCCGCGGTCGGCGGTGGTTCGTTGGTGTTCACCGGCGTGATGATCGCCCCCGAACGACGGTTCTTCGACCAGCTCTTCACCGGGCTCGTCTCGTACGACGAGATGCAGGCTCTGCACTACCCGCTCGTCCGTTCCGAGCTGCGGCTCTCACCGATGCCGGAGGACGTCTATCAGTCGCTGCCGTTCACGCATTCACGGGTGTGGGATCACCAGGTCCGCCGCGCCGGGTACACACCACAGCGCATCGACGGTATCTGGGACTGGGACGTGGTGCGCGGAGAGATGGCCGGTCGGTTCCGTCCGTCCGCGATCATCGGGGAGTCGAATCTCGGCAACTCCAACGGCGCCAAGTTCGACCTCAACCGCAACTATCTGGCCGCTGCTCGCGCCACTGGCCGGTGCACGATCCATGCGCGTCACGAGGTCACCGCCGTGACCAGGGAGGCGGACGGTCGCTACGCGCTGACCGTGGATCTGCTCGACCCGTCCGCCGAGGTCCTCTCCACCCGCACGGTGACCTGCGACGACCTGTTCCTGGGCGCCGGGTCGATGGGAACGTCGCGGCTTCTCGTGCATGCCCGCGACACCGGACTGCTCCCCGACCTGAACGAACACGTCGGTGAGGGATGGGGCACCAACGGTGACGCGGCACTCGTCCGGGGCATGAGCCCGGAGGGCAACGGCATCGTGCAGGCGTCGCCCTCGGCGTCGAGGATCTCCGACGACTCGGGCGCCCCGCTCACCCTCGAGAACTGGTTCGTCCCCGGATCGCCCGTCGATCTGACGCTGATCGGCTCGTTGGGCATGGTCATCGACCCGACGAGAGGGCGGTTCGTGTGGGACGAGTCGACGCGGTCGGTACGGCTCGACTGGCCGGAGGCCGGCAACATCGCCGTCTCGGACGCCCTGCGACCGGTGCACGACCGCATCGCGGAGCGCTCCGGAATCGGTGTGGGGTATGCGCCCCTGCGGGTTCCGGACGTGAACACCTCGTTCACGGCGCACCCGTTGGGAGGGGTGGTGCTGGGCCGAGCCACGGACGCGCACGGCCGCGTCCTCGGCCACGACCGGTTGCACGTCGTCGACGGAGCGCTGATCCCGGGCAGCACCGGCAGAGTCAATCCGTCGCTCACCATCGCGGCGCTCGCCGAACGCAACATCGCGACGGTGATCGCCGATCGCTGAGCGCCCCGTGGAGCGAATGACGGGAGTCGAACCCGTGTGCACGGCTGTGCAGGCCGTTGCCTCACCACTCGGCCATCCCACGTCAGGAAACCCGGACCTGTCGGGACAGGGTTGCGCTCACGGTGATTCTCGGGCTGTCGCGGTGAGATACCTCGCGGCCGCCGCCGGGTTCTCGTCCGCCAGTGACGCCAGCGCTCGACACAGTGCGCCGAGTGAGGTTCCCTCGGCGTGCGCGGCCGACTGCAGGAGTGCCGCCGCGGTGTCCCGGTTCACCCCGAGGTGTTCCATCGCCATGCCGATGCTCTGATCGAGCGCGGCCGCGGAGCGCAGTGCCGCGGAGTATCGATCCGAACGGGACGTCGTCGCCACGTCGATCTCCGTCTCGAGGCGCCGAGACAGCATCGCGAGTCGGACGGCCGTGTGTTCCGGCCCGTGTCCGCGGGTCTGCAGCGCGACGAGGGTGGCAGCGACCGCCGCGGCGGCCTCGGTGCGCGCGCGTCTCTGCACAGCCTGCCGTCGACGGGACCGGAGGTGGTCAGACGACCGTGCTCGCAGCAGTGACGGCGGGTGGAACCGGGTCGTGTCGCCGTGCTCGACGCGGTCACGACCGAGACGCTTCGCCCGGTACATCGCATCGTCCGCGCAGGAGATGAAGGAGTCGAGCGTCGACTCCACGTCGCCGAGGGCGAGCGCGGCGCCGTCGGGAGCCGTGGCCACGGCCGTCGTGGTGCCGATGCTCACCGTCACCGAGCACCGTGTGCGCACCGATCGCAGGACACGGTCCGCGAGATCGGCCGTACGCGCACCGCGGGCGACGACCAGGAACTCCTCGCCGCCGAGACGGGAGACGACGGCGCCCGCCGGAGTCGCCAGCACCACCGCTCGCGCGACGGACTGCAGCGTCCGATCACCGTGGGTGTGTCCGTGGGTGTCGTTGACGGCCTTGAAGTTGTCGATGTCGATGACGAGGGTGGTGACCGATTCGTGCCGCGACGCCGCGGCACCCAGCAGTTCCGTCAGACGGGGGAGTACGCCCCGGCGGTTCAGCAGGCCGGTCAGGACGTCCGTGCGTGCGAGCACGTCGAATCGGTGACTCACCCGCACCATCGACCGCCGCAGGCCCCACACCAACACGACGGGGACGACGACGATGGTCAGGGACGCGCCGGCACTGATGAACGCGATGGCCGCAGATCCTGCCGAGGCGAACGACACCACGACGGCGGCTCCACCGGCAGCCACGGTGAACGACCACGCGGTCGCGGGCGGCGACGCGGCCGCGGAGAGCACCGGGACGATGGTGAGCAGCGCAGCGATCGCGAGGGAACCCGCCGGATCGGTCACCGCCACCGCGGAGAACGTCGTACCGCACAGCATCACCATGCCCATGGCGACGAACTGGCGTTCGGCCAGCCGCCCCGAGCGCCAGATGATGCCGGCTCCCACCACGGCCGCAGCGACGGCGAGAGCGGTGGCGAGCATCGGGGCGATGCCGGGGAAGAACAGCCCGGGCACCACCCAGCCCGCTCCCAGTGACAGGGCGGAACCGGTGATCGCCGTTCCCATCGCGATCGACCGGATGTCGAGCACCTGCCGTGCGGGTGTCTCGAGAGGCGACTCGGTGAGCGACGTCCGCGCGCCGCGGTGCGCTCTGTCGATGTGTGGCGTCACGCGAGCACCCCGGTCCCCGTCACCGGTGATCCGTCGTCGGCTGACCTCCACCGTGTACCCCGTGAATGTACCGACCGGGACGGTTCCGTCGCGGCGATCCGGCGCACGTCTGGCCGTGAGACCTCGGGCGCGTGACCACCGCGAACACGCGGTCGGTGCGGTTGTCACCCTTTCCGGTCATCGTGATTCGAACTCGACGGAGCCGAAAACTGTTGCGCGATTTGACGTCTCGAGACGGCGGCGCTACATTTTCCTCACCATCCAGAGCGACCGAGAGACCTGGCTCGTCGACGTCGCAGCAACCCGCCTCGAGTTCGAGTGTGTGGGTGCTACCGCCAGGACCGATGGAGGAGATCCGCCGATGAACACTGTGACGAGCCGACGCCCGCACGTCCTTCGCCTGCACCTCGAGTCGTGTCGAGAGTGCTGCTGCGCCTGTACGCGGCGCTGACCGGGTCCCTCACTTCGTCCTCTCGAAAGGCACAGCGATGTTCGCTGCCCTCACGCACCGGTGCAGCCGGTGACTCAACTCCACGATCGACCGGTCGCCACCGACGCCGGTGACGTCTCGGATCACGACCTCGTCGTCGCACGCACGGTGCACCCGTGGCGGTGGATCATCGCCGTCGCGACCCTGGTCCTTCTCGCACAGTTCGTCCACGGGCTGGTGACCAACGCCGGCTGGGACTGGGGCACCTTCGCTCAGTACTTCACGGCGCGGTCCGTCGTCACTGCTCTGTGGCTCACGATCCAGCTGACCTTCTGGGGCACCCTCATCGGGTTCGCACTCGGCATCGCTCTCGCGGCGGCGCGGTTGTCGCAGAACCCGGTCCTGCAGATCATCTCCTGGTTCTACATCTGGGCGTTCCGGTCGATCCCGCTGATCGTGCAACTGCTGTTCTGGTTCAACATCGCCTACCTGTATCAGCGTTTGTCCCTGGGCATTCCGTTCGGACCGAGCTTCGTCGAGTTCGACGTCAACAGTGTCATCAGCGGGTCCACTGCGGCGATCATCGGTCTGGCCCTGCATCAGGCGGCGTACTCGGCGGAGATCGTGCGCGCCGGCATCATCTCGGTCGATCAGGGGCAGCTCGAAGCCGCTGCGGCGCTGGGGATCCCGAAGCGACGCGAATTCTTCGCGATCGTGCTGCCGCAGGCCATGAGGGGAATCCTCCCCAACGCGGCCAACGAGGTGATCAGTCTCTTCAAGGGCACCTCGATCGTCTCGGTCATGGCCATCGCCGAGCTGTTCTATCAGGTCCAGGTGATCTACGGACGGACCGGCCGTGTCGTCCCGATGCTCATGGTCGCGACGGTCTGGTACGTGATTCTGACGTCCGTCCTGTCCGTGGTGCAGTTCTACGTCGAGCGGCACTACTCCAAGGGTGCACTGCGCACGGTGCCGCTCACGCCGATCCAGAAGTTGCGTTCGCGCATCGCCGCGCTGCCGCTGCCACCGAGGGGAGCAACTCGATGACCGCCGAGATCGAGACTGCGCGGTATGCGGTCGAGGTACGGGGAGTGCACAAGTCCTACGGTGCCCTCGAGGTCCTGAAAGGCGTGGACCTGGCCGTGCGGCCGGGGGAGGTCACGGCCATTCTCGGACCCTCGGGGTCGGGCAAGTCCACTCTGCTGCGCACGGTGAACCACCTCGAGAAGGTCGACGCCGGATCCGTCCGAGTGGACGGTGCCCTCGTGGGATACCGCCGCAGAGGCCGGAAACTGCACGAACTGACGCCGAAGGAGATCCGGCGCCAGCGCTCGCAGATCGGCTTCGTCTTCCAGAACTTCACCCTGTTCCCGCACCTCACGGTGCTCGAGAACGTGGTCGAGGCACCCGTGTCCGCACAGCGACGTCCGCGGTCGGAGGTGGAACCCGAGGCTCTCGCACTCCTGTCGCGGGTCGGTGTCGCTGACAAGGCGCACGACTACCCGCGGCGGTTGTCCGGCGGACAACAGCAACGCGTCGCGATCGCCCGGGCGCTGGCGCTGCGCCCGAAGGTGATCCTGTTCGACGAACCCACGTCGGCACTCGATCCCGAGCTGGTGGGCGAGGTGCTCGATGTCATCCGCGGTCTCGCCGCAGACGGCGCGACGCTCGTCATCGTCACGCACGAGGTCGGCTTCGCACGCGAGGTCGCCGACACCGTGGTGTTCATGGACGGCGGCGTCGTCCTCGAACAGGGTTCTCCTGTAGAGGTGTTCGACACCCCGACCCACAGTCGCACTCGAGAATTCCTCTCCCGGGTTCTCTGATTCCCACGCACACCTCTCCCGAAAGTGACCTCTCCCATGTCTCGATCGTCCCGTCGCCTCGCGTCGGTCCTGTCCTCCGTCGCCGTCCTCGCGCTCGTCGCGTCCGCGTGCGGCGAACCCGCAGCCGAGAACACCGTGGTGTCCGAAGCCGGTGTCTCCTATGATCTCTCGCCCGAGCAGTCCGGGCGCATCCACACCGAGAAGGTGGACGACATCGCGGCGAAGGTGCCGCAGGCAATCCGTGATCGCGGAACCCTCGTCGTCACCGGAACAGCGGGTGCCACTCCGCCTCTCGGCTTCTATGCCACCGACGACACCACCGTCGTCGGATCCGAGATCGATCTCGCGAGCCTCTTCGCCGACGTCCTCGGTCTCTCGGTCGACCGCCGGACCGCGGACTGGGCCCAGAACTTCGTCAAGATCGATTCGGGCGAGAACGACGCCTTCATCTCGAACGTGACGGTCACGGAGGAGCGCAAGGAGAAGTACGACTTCGCCACCTACCGCCTCGACAACGTCGCCCTCGAGGTTCCGACGGACTCCGACTGGACGTTCACCGACCGCAAGGACATCGCCGGCAAGAAGATCGGTGTCTCGTCCGGTACCAACCAGGAACAACTGCTCGTCGACTGGAACACGCAGAACGGGGCGGAGGGCATCGCGCCCGCCGAGATCGTCTACTACCAGAACGCCGCCGACTACTACCTCGCCCTGTCCTCGAAGCGCATCGACGGGTACCTCGGACCCAATCCGTCCGCGCAGTACCACTCGTCGAGCACAGGGGAGTCGAAGATCATCGGCACCTTCTCCGGTGCGGGCGAGGCGCTCCAGGGTGAGATCGCCGTCCTGGTGAAGAAGGACAGCGGGCTCGCCGAGGCGTTCGCGGACGCCATCGATCACACGATCGAGAACGGGACCTACCAGCAGGTGCTGGACAAGTGGGGGCTCGGCGGCGAGGCCGTGTCGGCCTCGGAGATCAATCCACCCGGGCTCCCGAAGAAGTGACCTCGGTCCGACAAGGAGCACCCGTGGCCGGCAGCGATCGCCCGCAGCTCGAGGTCGCGCGAGTCGACCAGGGCGATCCGCTGGCACGACCCCTGCTCGCGGAGCTGGCGATCGAGTACAGCACCCGCTACGGCGGGACCGCCGACCAGATGTACTCGGCTCTGTCCACCCATCCGGCAGAGGACTTCGCGCCGCCGCACGGCGGGCTGATCGTGCTCCTCGAGAACGGTGAACCTGTTGCCGGCGGGGCGTTTCGGCGTCACGACGAGCAGACCGCCGAACTGAAGCGCATCTGGACGTCCGCATCGCACCGCCGACGAGGACTCGCTCGGCGCGTTCTCACCGAACTCGAATCGGAGATCGCTGTCCGAAACTACGAGAGCATCCACCTCACCACCGGGTGGCGCCAACCGGAGGCTGTCGGCCTGTATCTGGCGGCGGGGTACACACCGCTGTTCGACCCGGTGGCCCCGCCGGCCGAGGGCGTGCCCCGTGCGTTCCGGAAGACGACTCGACCCACCAACTGACCCCCGTTCTTCGTTCCTGCACACACACCTCTTGGAGTTGACCCAGTGATCGACCGCCATCAACGGACACCCGCCGTCAGTGCCGCGATCGGCCTCGTTGCCCTGACCACGGCCCTCACCGCCTGCGGCGGCGCTGCTGGTTCGGCGGGCGCCGACGCCGGCCCCGCTCAGCCGGGAGGCACCCTGAACTACGGACTCTCCACAGCGCCGACGTGCTCGGATCCCGCGCAGGCAGGGACCAACCAGACGATCTACGTCACGCGCGCCGTGGTCGACTCACTCACCGATCAGGATCCCGACACTGGCGAGATCGTGCCGTGGCTCGCCGAGAAGTGGGAGACCGACGCGGATGCGACGTCGTTCACGTTCACACTGAAGGACGGGGTGTCGTTCAGCGACGGCACACCGGTCACCGCGCAGTCGGTCAAGAACAACTTCGACGCCATCGTGGGCACGCTCGGGGCGGCGAAGGCGCCGCTCGCCGCCAGCTATCTCGCGGGATACGTCGGGACGACCGTGGTCGACCCGCGGACCGCGCAGGTGACCTTCTCGTCGCCCAATGCGCAGTTCCTGCAGGCATCGGCGACCTCACAGCTGGGACTGCAGGCCGATGCCACCACGTCGCTGTCCGCCGAGGAGCGCTGCCAGGGCGGAAACATCGGCAGTGGCCCGTTCACGTACACCGACTACCAGCAGGATCGATCGGTGAGTGTGGCCAGGCGAGCCGGCTACTCCTGGGGTTCGCCGGCGTTCGGTCACACCGGTGAGGCCTACCTTGACGGCATCGAGTTCACGGTGGTGCCGGAATCGGGCGTCCGGACCGGAAGCCTGTCGTCGGGTCAGCTCGACGCCGTCAGCGACGCGCTCCCGCAGGACGCACCGACCATCGAGGCGACCGGCGGTCGAGTGCTGACGACGTCGAATCCCGGAACACCCTTCGGTATCGCGCCCAATGTCTCGCGAGGCGTACTGGCCGACCCGGACGTGCGCCGCGCACTCGTCCCCGCGATCGACCGTCAGCAGTTGGTCGACACCGTCCTCGGCCCGAACTTCCTGCCGGCGACCAGCACTCTCGCGAGCAGGACGCCCGGCTACGTGTCGTTGCCCGACGTGACCTTCGACGCCGACGCGGCGCGGACCGTGCTCGACCGTGCGGGTTGGGTACCGGCCGCGGACGGGATCCGCGAGAAGGACGGTCAGCGGCTCAGCTTCTCGATCCTGTTCAGCGCCGTGTTCGCGGGCAATAAGGCAATTCTTGAGTTGCTGCAGCAGCAGTTGCGGGACGTCGGTGTCGATGCCCGGCTCGAGCTGACGTCCGTGCCCGAGTCGATCGCACGACAGAACGCCGGTGACTTCGACGCGACGTACTACAACAGCACGCGTGGCGACGGCGACATCCTGCGGACGTCGTTCGCGGCGGACGGCCGAAATCTCAACCAGCGTGGCCCGATCGCCGATCTGGATGCCTCGTTGACCGATCAGCTGCGCACGACGGACACGACGCAGCGCGGCGAGTACCTGGCGAACGCACAGCAGCAGGTGCTCGACAACGGACTGTGGATCCCGACCGTCGAACTGTCGCAGGCGGTCGGCGCGAGCTCGGCGGTGCAGGACCAGAGGTTCGACGCGTCTGCTCGGCTGCAGTTCTTCGACACCTGGTTGAGCAGGAGCTGACATGCTTCGCTACCTCGGCCTGCGCGTCCTGCAGGCGATCGGTGTCCTGTGGGCCGCGTTCACCATCTCCTTCGTGGTGCTGTTCCTGCTGCCCTCCGATCCGGTGAGCATCGCGGTCGATTCCGGCGGCGGCAGTGGCACCCCGGTGGACGCGGCCGCGGTCGCCGAGCTGCAGGCCCGGTACGGACTGGACAAGCCTGTCCTCGAGCAGTACTGGACATCGCTCACCAGCGCGATCCGCGGTGACTTCGGCACGTCCATCTCCACGGGTCAGCCGGTGACCACCGCGATCCTGGGCGCCGTTCCGAGCACCCTCGCCCTGGCCGGTCTCGCGCTGATGCTCGCCGTCGGTGTCGGTGGGGGGCTCGCCTTTCTCGCTACCTACACCCGCGCACGATGGTTGCGTACCGCGCTGCTCTCCCTCCCTCCGCTGGGCGTCGCGGTGCCGACGTTCTGGGTGGGACTCCTGCTCCTGCAGGTGTTCTCGTTCGGGCTGCCGATCTTCCCGGCGTTCGGCGACCGCGGGTTCGGATCGCTGGTGCTGCCGGCGATCACGCTGGCGGTACCGACCGGGGCCGTCATCGCGCAGGTGCTCGCGACCAGCCTGACCACGACGTGGCGGCAACCGTTCACCACCGCGGCCGAGGCGAAGGGTGCGTCCCGGTGGCGGATCCAGACTCGCCACGTGCTGCGCCTGGCCAGCGTTCCGGCGTTCACCATCGCCGGCGTCCTCGTCGGCGAACTGTTGGCCGGTTCGGTGGTCGTCGAGACCGTGTTCTCCCGGGCCGGCGTGGGCCGACTGACGCAGACATCGGTTCTCGCGCAGGACATCCCGGTGGTGCAGGGAATCGTGGTCCTCACGTCGCTGGTGTTCGTGGTCGTCACGCTGGCCGTGGACATCGTGTACCCCCTGATCGATCCCCGGATCGTCCAGCGCACCACCCGACCCACGAAGGAGCCGGCCCATGTCTGACGTCCTGGTACGAGAGACGGTCCACGCGAGCGTCTCGCCCGAGCCAACGTCCCGTCGACGGCGAGTGACCCCGCGGGCCGTCGGCGGCAGGATCGGCGTGGCGGTGTCGGTGGCCGTCCTGATCGTCGCCATCGGGTTCGCCGTCGTCCCGTCTCTTTTCGCCAGTGGGGATCCCTTGCGCGGCGTCCCGGCGGAGAAGTTGCAGGGACCCAGCGCCGCTCACTGGTTCGGCACCGACAACATCGGCCGCGACGTCTGGACCCGGGTCGTGCACGGTGCCGGGTTGTCGCTCAGCGCGACGCTGATGGCCGTGGCCATCGCGCTCGTGGCGGGATCGATTCTCGGCCTGATCGGAGGCGCTGTCGGCGGAATCGTCGACGCGGTGCTCATGCGTCTCGTCGACGTGCTGTTGTCCATCCCGACTCTGCTGCTGGCCCTGGCCCTGGTCACCGCTCTCGGTTTCGGAACCGTGAACGTCGCGATCGCGGTCGGTGTCACCCTCGTCGCGAGCTTCGCGCGCGTGATGCGGTCCGAGGTGCTGCGCGTAAGGCGGTCGCTGTACGTGGAGGCCGCCTTCGCGTCGGGTTCGCGGTGGCACACCGTGCTGTGGACCCACATTCTCCGGAACGCGTACCCACCCGTGATCGCCCTGGCGGCAGTGCAGTTCGGCATGGCCGTGCTCGCTGTGTCGTCGCTCAGTTTCCTCGGTTTCGGAGCGGTACCGCCCACACCGGAATGGGGTTCGCTCGTGTCGGAGGGGCGCAACTTCCTCGCCACCTCCTGGTGGCTCACCACGCTGCCCGGTCTCGTCATCGTGGCGGTCGTGCTGTCGGCGCACAGAGTGGGCCACGCGCTGGATCGGGGTGATCGAGCATGAGCAGCAGGAGTGGAGCCGGCGGAACGACCCGGTCGAGCCTGCTCAGGGTCGACGGTCTGCGCGTGTCGTACGGGGCGACAGAGGCCGTGCGGGGTGTCGACTTCGAGATCGCGCGGGGTGAGGTGCTCGCCCTGGTCGGCGAGTCGGGCAGCGGCAAGACGACCACGGCCCAGGCGATCATCGGTCTGCTCGCCGGATCGGGCACCGTCACCGGGGGCACCGTCACGTTCGACGGTGACCGTGTCGACGACGCGGGACACCGTCGGTGGGAGAAGCTTCGCGGTGCGCACATCGGTCTGGTGCCGCAGGACCCGACCACGTCGCTCAATCCCGTGAAGCGAGTGGGGGAGCAGGTCGCAGAGGTGCTCCGCATCCACGGCCGGGCCGACCGGCGCAGCGCCGCGGCGGCGGCCGTGCGGATACTCGACGAGGCGGGGATCGACAATCCGGAGCTCCGTGCTCGGCAGTATCCGCAAGATCTGTCCGGCGGGCAGCGTCAGCGCGTGCTCATCGGTATCGCGCTGGCGTGCGAGCCGGAGCTGGTGATCGCCGACGAGCCGACCAGCGCTCTGGACGTGACCGTGCGGCGCCGCATTCTCGACCACCTCGCGGATCGGATCGCCGAGCACGGCACCTCGGTACTGCTGATCACGCACGACCTCGGGGTCGCGGCCGACCGCGCCGATCGGATCGCCGTCATGCGTGACGGTGAGATCGTCGAGATCGGGCCGGCGCGAGAGGTGTTGGAGAACCCGACCGCCGACTACACGAGAAGCCTGATCGCGTCCGCGCCGTCTCTGACGTCGGTACGGCTGCCGCGTGCGACGCGCGAGGCGCAGCCGGTCCTGTTGTCGCTGAGACACGTGTCCAAGACGTTCCGCATCGGTCGTGGGCAGAACCTGACGGCGGTGGACGGGGTGTCGCTCGACGTCGAGCGCGGACGGACGGTGTCGATCGTCGGGGAGAGCGGCTCGGGAAAGTCCACCACCGCTCGCATCGCCCTACGGCTCGAGAACCCGTCGGCGGGGTCGGTCGTCTTCGACGGCGACGACATCACGTCCGCACGCGGCAGGGAGTTGCGCACCCTCAGGCGACGCTTCCAGATCGTGTATCAGAACCCGTACGCATCGCTGAATCCCGCACTGCGCGTGCGGGACATCGTGGCGGAACCGCTCGTCGCGTTCGGGCTCGGATCACGCTCCACGCGTCCCGCCCGGGTGGCCGAACTGCTCGAGCAGGTCGCCCTGGCGCCGGAGTACCTCGACAGGCGCCCCGCCGAGCTGTCCGGTGGGCAGCGCCAGCGGGTCGCCATCGCCCGCGCGCTGGCTCTCCACCCGGAGTTGCTCGTGCTCGACGAACCGGTGTCCGCACTGGACGTCTCGGTGCAGGCGCAGATTCTCGAACTCCTCACTCGGCTGCAGGACGAGCTGGATCTGAGCTATCTGTTCATCTCCCACGATCTCGCGGTCGTGCGGCAGATCAGCGACACGGTGCTGGTGATGCGCAACGGGCGAGTGGTCGAGTCCGGGTCGGCGGAGGACGTGTTCGATCGACCGCAGCACGAGTACACCAGGGAACTGCGCAACGCCGTTCCGGGAACGGGAGTCGACGCACGACCGTCGTGACCTTTCCGATCACGCCGAGCAGAACTGTGTCTCCGCGCGCCGCGCGGCTCTAGCGTCGGGCCATGACCTGGAACTCGATCATCGATTCGATCCGTCACTGGGTGTCCGACTGGAGCGACGAGTCTGCCGCCGGCTGCGTCGAGGCCGCGGTGCGCACCTCGTTCTGAGGGCGCGCGACGACGCTGTCAGCGTGCGGCTCTCGGCCGGGTCGCCGCGACGACCGCGGCCCCCAGCGCGGTGATCGCCATGACGACGATCACGGCGTGGTTCCAGCCGTCGAACACCGCGGACGGCGCGGTGCCGGCCGACAGGACCACCACCGACACCACGGTCACGCCGATCGCCGAGCCGAGGTAGCGCGCGGTGTTGTTCGCCCCGCTTCCCATGGCGGCGCGCCCGGCTGGGACGCTCGCGACGGCCTCGCGGCCGAGGGCGGCGTTGACTATTCCTGTCGCGGCGCCGGCCAGGACGAGACCCGGCACGAGGCGCAGGGGCGACGACGTCTCGGACAGTCCGAGTAACAGCCCCGTCCCGACGGCGACACCGACGAGGCCCAGGGCCAGTTGCGTTCGGCCGGAGACGGACGCGGGTATGCGCCGCGCGAGCAGGGCGGTGATAACGCTCGTCGCCGACCAGCCGAAGAGCAGGAAGGCGCTGTGGAGTGCGTCCAGACCGAATGCGGCGCCGACGAATCCGGCCATGTACGACATCAGCGCGATCACCCCGGCTCCGGTGGCGAGTGCGGCGACGGTGGCGGCGAGGAAGGCGGGTTGGCGCAGCAGCGTGAGATCGAGCATGGGCGACGCGGTCCGGCGTTCGTGCAGAACGAAACCCGCGAGCAACAGCGCGGCCACGGCGAGCAGGACGAGGGGTAGGGGTCGCGTCCACCCGGCACGGCCCTCGACGAGCGCGGCGAGGAGGGCCGACAGACCCCCGGACAGGGCGACGGCGCCGATCAGGTCCAGCCCGCGCGGTGTCTCCGTGCGGGATTCGGCGAGGAGGCGCCCTGCGACGACCGCGGCGACGAGTGTCAGCGCGGTGAGCAGCCAGTACCCCTCGCGCCACGTGGCGAGACGATCCGAGGTCGCGGACAGCAGGGGACCGAGGGTGATGCCCGCGCCGACGGCCGCGCCCCAGATGCCGCTGGCACGGGCGCGCAGCGGGCCGGGTTCGAAGGCGTGCGCGATGACGCCGAGACTCGACGCCAGCACCGCGCCCGCCCCGACGCCCTGGACCACGCGGGCGAGGACGAACACGAGCGTGGACGGCGCGGCCGCGCACACAGCGGACGCGAGGGCGAGGACGACGAGACCGAGAACGAAGGTGCGGCGACGGCCGATGTCGTCGGCGAGTGCGCCGGACACCAGCAACGCGGCACTGAGGCCGATGCTCATCGAGCTCAGGATCCAGGTTCTGCCCGACGCGTCGCTCCCGAGCGTCGCGGCGGTGCTGCCGATGGTCGCCAGGGGAAACGTGAACGCAGCCAGGGCGAGGAGGGTCCCGAACGCTGCGACGGGCAGGGGACGGGCGAGAGGTGGTGCGGATCGCTGCTGAGTCATGCCCGTCCTTCGGTTCGGTGAGCGAACCGTAACCCGCCGATATGGTTCGGTCAACAGACCGTTCGAGGTAGGCTCGGGCCATGGCGATGGGAACGGATTACGCCGCGCAGGACTGCTCGCTCGCTCGCGCCCTGGAGATCGTGGGGGAGCGGTGGACACTGCTCGTCGTGCGGGACTCCCTGTTCGGTGTGCGCCGGTTCTCCGACTTCCAGCACCACCTCGGCATGTCGAAGGCAGTGCTGTCGCAGCGCCTGTCGGCCCTGGTGGACCACGGGTTGCTGAGCAGGGAACGTGTCGGTGGGCGTGAGGAATATCGTCCCACCGAGATCCTCGTCGACCTGTGGCCCGCGCTGCACGCGCTGACGGTGTGGGGTGAACGAGCAGTGCCCGCGCAGGACGGCCCCCGTCGGGTGTTCCGACACGAACCGTGCGGCGGTGAGCTCGACGATCACGGCAGCTGCCCGCAGTGCGGGACCGTGCCCGCTGCCGGTCGGGTCGTCATGTCGCCGGGGCCGGGTGTGACCGCGACCCCGCGGCCGAACACCGTGTCCCGCGCGCTCCGCGCACCTCGTCGGTTGCTCGAGCCGATCAGGTGACGGCGACACCCGGCGCGAGGTGAAGGGGGGCGGTCGCGCGACGGCCCCCGGGGCCTCGCTCTATTCTGGACCGGGTCGGAAACACAGGTCCGCGACACGGTCGGTTGTCATGGGCGTCGAGAGTGGGGAACACATGACGGTGCCGTACGGCGATCGCGGCGATCTCGTCCGCACCATCGACGAGGACACCTCCGTCGATCAGCAGGCGTCGGCGCTCGGCAAAATCGCCGAGATGGCCCGCACTCTCCGCGGAACCCGTCGATCGGTGGACGACACGCTGACAGCCCTGGTGCGGTCGGCCACGCAGCTCATGCCCGGCGTCGACCATGCGTGCGTCACCGTGATGACCGGTGCGCGGCGCACCATCCACGCCCGCACCGACGACGTCGCCGCCGATCTCTGCCGCGTGCAGTTCGAACTGGGTGAGGGGCCCACCGAGAACGAGATCTGGCAGATCGACACCGTCGTGGCCGAGAATCTCGGCAGCGAGCGGCGGTGGCCCTCCTTCGCCGCGGCCGCACGCGACAGGGGAATCGAGTCGATGGCGGCGTTCCGCCTCTACACCGATCCGTCGGCGCGTGATCTCGGCGTGTTGCTGCTGTTCAGCAGGACTGCCGACGCCTTCGACGCCGATGCTCAGATGGTCGGATCCGCGCTCGCCGCCCACGGCGCGGTGGCGCTGCTCAGTGCCCGCGACGACCAGAACTTCCGGGACGGCCTCGCGAGTCGCGACATCATCGGCCAGGCCAAGGGGATCCTCATGGAGCGATTCGACGTCGATGCCGTGCAGGCCTTCACGATGCTCGCCCACATCTCCCAGTCCGAGAACCGCCCGCTGCGGGAGGTCGCGCTGTCTCTGATCGAGGAGTCGCATCCCACGAGGTCCGTCGAGGTTCCGCCCGTCGCGTGACGGCCCGCCGGAACTGCCCGTCGGAACAACGCGGTGCGCGCGGACGTTGTCGGAACAGAGTGTTACTGCGACAAGAGGAGACACCATGGCGGACAGCACACAGGCAGGTTCCACGACCGAGACGGCCATCCTGGCGGGTGGATGCTTCTGGGGTGTCGAGGAACTGATCCGCAAGCAGCCGGGCGTGCTCTCCACGCGCGTCGGGTACTCGGGCGGAGACGTGCCGAACGCGACGTACCGGAACCACGGCACGCACGCCGAGGCGGTCGAGATCGTGTTCGACCCGACCCGGACGACCTACCGCGACATCCTGGAGTTCTTCTTCCAGATTCACGACCCGTCGACGAAGAACCGTCAGGGCAACGACCGCGGAGTGAGCTACCGCTCGGCGATCTTCTACACCTCCGACGAGCAGAGGCGCGTCGCGCTGGACACGATCGCCGACGTCGACGCGTCCGGTATCTGGCCCGGAAAGGTGGTCACCGAGGTCACCGCGGCGAGCGAGTTCTGGGAGGCCGAGCCCGAACATCAGGACTACCTGCAGCGGATCCCCAACGGATACACCTGCCACTGGGTCCGCCCCGACTGGAAGTTGCCGCGTCGGAACGCTGCGGTCAGCTGAGCCGTTCGACCATCGACGCCCGTCGTCCCCTCAGGGGCGGCGGGCGCTTCTCGTCAGCTCGATCGTCGCGGCACGGAGATCGTCGAGTGACGCCAACGGCGACGTGTAGCCGACTCGCGTGTAGGACACGCCTCTCGGTGTGGTGACCGTGATGTCGAGTCCGTAGCGGTCGGCGCCGGTGCACACAGCGGACGTCGCATCGGGGAATCCGCCGAATGCCGCGGTCATCGCGGTGAGTGCGTCCGCGTGGTCGGCGTTCAGGTGCTCCACCGCAGGCCCGCTCACCGGCCGTACCGGATCCGGTACGGCGGCTGCGTAGTCCGCCGCCGTGGCCGAGTCCATGCGGCCGTAGCCGCCCACCCATCTGACTCGGTCCACCGACAGGATCCAGACGGTGAAGTCGCTGTAGTCGATGTAGTACCGCGCCGCCGGGACGGCCGCCAGGTGCGCCTCCCGCGCAGCCTCGACGTCCGAGCCCGACGGCCGAAGCACGGTGCCCGCCAGCGTGATACGTCCGCTCGCGAGCGGATCACTGTTCTCGCCCGGAGCGACGACGGACAGACTCACCCGTGGATCCGCCGCGAGATTGCGACCGTGCTCCGCCATGTGGGAGACACAGAGCACGGGGTTCCCGCCCAGGAGGCCGTACGTCACGTAGGACGCCCACGGATGTCCGTCGGCCGAGAGGCTCGCGAGCGTGGCCGTGTTGGTCGACGCGGCCACCGTGCGCGCCTCCTCCGCCGCGGACGGCCGGCGAGGGTGGGTGACGGGAGCGGTGGGCGTCGGCATCGACGGGGCGTCGCCGGGGTCGCCGTGATCGAGAGTGGCCATGGGCGAACACTACCGGCGCCCGGCGCCGACCGGTGGCGCCGGAATGCCCTAGCGGACGGGCGGTCGCAGCAGGAGGGCAGCGCCCGAACCGACACCGACCACCATGAACATCAGCAGCATGACGACGTTGGCCATCTCGTTCTCCGTCTTCCGGGCGGGTACGTCCACATCGCGACCCGTGTGGACAGATCTCTACCCCCGGCCGTGTGACCGCAAACACTCACGCATGAGCGTGCATCTCCCACACCAGGATCTCGGCCGACGACGTCGTGTGGACGACATGTCCGCCGGTGTCGGTACCGCGGAGCGCGTCACCGGGACCGAGTGTTCCGATGCCGTCGATCTCGACGGTGCCGCGCGCGACGAAGAGGTGGAGGAACGGCGCGGTGGGGAGGGTGACGGGCGTGCCCGGCCGCAGCCGCGCCACGTGGAGCGCCGCCTTGCTCTGGCCCAGTCCGACGGCCGTGCCACCGCGGTCACGGTCGAGTCCCGACGCGACCGTGACCAGGCGGCCGGAGGCCAGTTCGCCTGCCGCCGCGTACTCCTCGTACCCGGGCGGCCGCCCGTTCTCGTCCGGCGGAAGCCACATCTGGACGACCCGCAGCGGTGTCCCGGCGGAATATCCGGCCCCGTTCCGCTCGGAGTGGACGACGCCGGAGCCCGCACTCATCCGCTGCGCCAACCCGGGCGTGATGGTCCCCTCGTTCCCGAGCGAGTCACGGTGCACCAGTGATCCGTCCAGCACCCAGGTCACGATCTCGACGTCGGCGTGCTGGTGGCTGTCGAATCCCTCGCCCGCGTCGACGGTGTCGTCGTTGTGGACGAGCAGCAACCCGTGCGCATTCGCGGCGAGATCGAAGTTGCCCGCCACGGGGAAGGACTGCCAGGAGTCCAGCCACTCGTTGCGCCAGTGGATTCGATCGGCAGCGGGTACGACGACGTCGGGCATGACACGCACAGTACCCGGGCACATCGACACTGCGAGGCGATGTGATGACAGCTATCATCAGATGATGGTGGGACGACGGAGACCGTTGGCGGACCTCGCAGGCAAGGTGGTGGTGATCACCGGAGCCGGATCCGGCATGGGCCGCGCGTACGCGGCGGCCTACGCCGCACGCGGGGCGGTCCTCGCGCTCGGCGACATCGACGGCAACGCCCTCGCGGAGACGGTGACGAGCCTGCCCTCTGGCGGCACGGTGCTCACCGAGGTGTACGACGTGGCCGATCGCGACGCCGTCGCGGCCTTCGCCGCCCGCGTCGCCCGGGAGGTGGGCCCGGCGACCGTCGTCGTCAACAACGCCGGCATCGAGGGCGGTTTCCGGCCCGCCTGGCATCTCGACGACGCGTCCTACGACCGGGTGATGGCGGTCAATCTCGGTGGGGTGGTGCACGGGACGCGCGCCTTCCTGCCGCAGCTGATGTCGCGGCCGGCGGCTGCGCTGGTGAACGTGTCCTCCATCTTCGGACTGCAGGGCACGCCGAACCACACCGACTACTGCGCCAGCAAGTTCGCGGTGCGGGGATTCACCGAGGCCCTCGCGACCGAACTCGCCGGGTCCACCGTCTCGGTCCACCTGGTCCATCCGGGCGGCGTGGCGACCAACATCTCGCGGGCCGAGGGATCCCAGCAGTTCGCAGCGAAGTACTACGCCACCTCGCCCGAGGCGGTGGCCGAGCGCGTGGTGCGGGACGTCGAGTCCGGACGGATGCGCATCGTCACCGGACACCGGTCGCGCCAGGTCGCCTTCGGGGCCCGGTTCCTGCCGCTCCCGCTCATGGTCCGGCTCGTCCGTCGCGACATGAACGACATCCTGGACCCCGGCGACTACGCCGACTGAGCCTCGGCGCCGGGCGACCGCAGGACCAGTGCCCACAGAGCGGCGACGACGGCCAGTGCGATGACGAACGCGGCCATGGCCGACCAGCCGTAGGCCTGATACACGACGCCGCCCGTCCAGCCGACGATGCTCGAACCGCCGTAGTAGAAGAGGTTGTAGAGCGACGCCGCCTGAGCGCGACCGTCCGTCGCGCGATGCCCGGTCCATCCGGACGCGATGGCGTGCGCGGCGAAGAATCCCATCGTGAACACCACCAGGCCGAGGAGTACGACGATCAGCGAGTGCGCGATCGTCAGGGCGACCCCGGCGATCATGACGCCCGTCGACCCGGCGAGCACCGCGGAGCGTCCGAACCGGCCGGCCAGCTGTCCGGCGACGCGAGACGAGACGGTTCCGCTGAGATAGGCGATGAAGATGAGGCTGATCAGCGACTGGGGGAGTCCGAACGGGGCTGCCTCGAGGCGGAAGCCCAGATAATTGTAGACGGTGACGAAGCCGCCCATGAGCAGGAACGCCTGCCCGAACAGCGCGCGCGTGCCGGGGTCCCGGAGGTGTGTGGTGACGCGTTTCCCCAGCCCCGGGCCGCCATCCCGCGCAGGGAGCGCGCGCCGCGGTGCGGGGGCGAGGCGCAGGAAGGCGATCGCGGCCACGGCGGCGATGATCGAGACCGTCAGTGTTCCGATGCGCCAGTTCGTGTACTCGGCGACGGGTCCGGCGACGATGCGGCCGAGCAGCCCGCCCAGCGTGGTGCCCGAGACGTAGGTGGCCGCGGCCACCGCGGTGTTCCGGCGGTGCACCTCCTCGCTGAGGTAGGCGATCGCGATGGCCGGCAGCCCGCCGAGGGCGGCGCCCTCCACGAACCGCACCGTCAGCAGCATCGGCAACGACGTGGAGAGCGGGACGACGAGGCCCAGGACGGTGGCCGTGACGATCGAGATGCTCATGGCACGCACCCGGCCGACGCGGTCGGCCACCACGGACCACGGCAGTACGGCGACCGCGACGCCGACCGTGGCGCAGCCCACCGCGAGCGAGGACTGCGACGGCGTGATCGAGAGGTTCGAGGCGATGAGCGGGAGGATGCCCTGGACGGAGTACAGCTGGGCGAAAGTGGCGACACCGGCGAGAAGCAGCCCGGCGACGAGCCTGCGGTACTCGCGGGACCCACGGGTGTGTCCGTCCCAGTCGGTGTCGGTCGCCTCGTCGATGGTCACGGGATCCGACGGTAGGCCGGACGCGACCTATTCGTCCAATGCATTGCATCTCGCACAATCATGATCGTGACGTATCGTTCGATTCATGCGTGAGGAAGCCGAGGCACTCCTGCCTCTGATCCCGACACTGCTCGCCGTGGCGGAGACCGAACACATCACCGAGGCGGCGCACGTCCTCGGCCTCCCGCAGCCGACGGTGAGCCGGCAACTCGCTCGCGCCTCGGCCGCGTTGGGAGTGGCGGTCGTCGAGCGTCGTGGTCGGGGCATCGCCCTCACGCCTGCGGGACGTGCACTGATGCCCTTCCTCGACCGGGCGGTCCGCGAACTCGAGGCCGGGCTCGACGCCATGACCGAGCAGGACGCCCGCACTCGTGGCCGCATCTCGGTCAGCTTCCAGAACACGGTGGGCGAGGGCGTGCTCCCGCTGCTCATCAAGCGCTTCCTCGCCGATCATCCCGCCGTCACGTTCACCCTCGACCAGGGCGCGCGGGCCCGGTGCCTCGACAGACTGGAGGACGGGAGCGCGGACCTCGCATTCGTGGCGCTCGGCACCGAACACGGCACCGACACGTCCTTCGGGCTGTACGACGAGAGGCTCGTGTTGGTCGTCCCGTCCGATCACCGACTGGCGGGCCGCCGATCGGTGGACCTCGTGGAAACGGCGGACGACCCGTACGTGGCGATGGAACACGGGTACGGCATGCGTTCTCTCTGCGAGACACTGTGGGCCGCTGCGGGAATGGCCCCGACCATCGCCTTCGAGGGGCAGGACATCCACACCGTGCGCGGGCTGGTCGGGGCGGGCCTCGGCGTCAGCGTCCTCCCTCGCACGACCACTCCCGCCGGCCCGCTGCCCACGGTCGACATCGCGGTGAACGACCCCGCGGCGCGGCGGCGCATCGGCGTGGTGTGGCCCGCACGCACCCTGCCGGCGCAGGCCCTCGCCTTCCGCGACATGGTGGTGCGGCGAGGGGCCGCTGTCCTGGCGCGCTGACGATCGGCCTCAGGAGCGAGCGCGACCGTCGGTTGCCATCCCGCGGTGCATCACCCGGTCGCCCACCACTCCGCTGTGGTCGGCCCGGTGCATGACGCACCGGTTGTCCCACACGACGACGTCGCCCGGCTGCCACGTGTGCCGGTGCACGTTGTCCTCGGCGGTGGAGTGGTCGTAGAGGAACCGGACGGTCTCGGCGGTCTCGTCGGGCGACATTCCGCTGATCGACGCGCATCGCGCGGGAGTCGACAGGTAGAGCGAGCGCCGTCCGCTGATCGGATGGGTCGCCACGAGCGGATGCACTGCGGACGACTCGGCATCGTCGGCGAGATCGAGACCGGTCACGACGTGCGTGAGCGTGCGGTCGACGAGCTCGTCGCGAAGGTCGTCGGGCAGTGTGTCCCACGCGCGGTACTGGTTGCTGAAGACGGTCTGTCCTCCCTCCGACGGCACGGTGACCGCACGGAGCGAGGTGTACGCCGGTGGGTGTGCCACATAGCTCGTGTCCACGTGGAAGGTGGAGCGCGGCGTCGTCGTCCGGCCGACATTGCTGATGACATTGAGATCCGGGTGTCCGGGGACCGGTGTCTCGCCCTCGGTGAACACGAGGTCGCCGAACGCACGGAGGAACTCGGTGAAACGGTCGTCGTCGAGCGACTGCCCCCGGAAGACGACGACGCCGTGATCTGCTGCGAGGCGGCGTGTCTCGTCGATTCCCGCCGCGTCGAGGTCCTCCACCCGGACGTCCTCGACGTGTGCGCCGACGGGTTCGAGGGTGGTGTGTCGCATCATCGTGCTCCTTCGATCGAGAGTTCGCGCAGTCCTGCGGCGAACAGGTCCTCGAGACTGATTCCCGCGGCCGCGGCCATCACCGCGACCACGCTGCCCCGCGCGTAGGAGCAGTACAGGCCTGCCTCGAGAAACCACGGTCGACCGTCGGGGTCCACCCGGAAGTCGAAGAGGCTGTAGTGCCGACACCCCAGCGCTCGGTGGCACTCGAGGGCCACCGCGTGGATCCGCTCGGTGATCGGATCGTCCTCGGGGACGATCCACGCCTTCGTGGCGTTCTTGGCCACCAGGTACAGCGCCCCGTCCTCGTCGCGGGACAACTTGTCCTCGCGTGTGCGGATCGGACGATCGTCCGCGTCCACGGCGTACTCCTCGAGCGGCAGGCACACCGGTTCACCGTCCACCACGACGATGCCGCAGCGCACCTCACGTCCCAACTCGACGTAGCGCTCCACCAGCACCCGGCGGGAGAACCGCGCAGCGTCCGCGAGCGCGTCGGTGTACTCGTCAGGAGTGCGCGCGAGCGACACCCCCACCGAGTTGTCGGAGTCCACCGGCTTGACGACCACCGGTAACGGGACGGGCGACCGCGTGCCTGACCGTGGTGCGTCCGGGGGCACGACGACGACGTGGCCCTCCGGCACCGGAACGCCCGCCGCAGCGACCACCGCTCGGGTCAGCGCCTTGTCCGCCGCGAGTGCCATCACGTCGGCGGTGTTGCCCAGCAGAGCGAGACCCACGACGTCGACCAGCGCCCGGTAGGACGTCATGCCGGGCAGGCAGAACATCTGCGGCACGACGACGTCGACACCCAGAGCCTCGATGTGACGCAGCGCGCCCGCGAGCGACAGAGGCGGAGCCGCCGCCACCGCGTCGTCGGTGAGATCGACCGGGAAGCGCCACGTGCGGTCGGGCGAGACCAGTGCGACGTGGAACTCGTACCGTGCGGGATCGGCGAGCGCGGACAGCGCGTCCGAGGCGTACACCCGCGACAGGTCCGAGTGGAACTCGTCCTCGGCGGACCCCGCGAGGTGCAGCACGGTCACCCGTGCGGTCGGGTGGACGAAAGCCGTGTCGTCAGTCACCGCCGGCCTCCACGAGTTTGCCGATGTTGAAGTCGATGCGGCTCCACGAGCGACCGGCGCGAAGGTTCGCCCAGATCAGCGACGGCATGTGGAGGTGGTGAAGCATGAAGTAGGGCAACGGATCCCACCGCGTGAACACCGCGTCCTTCCCGGTGGCGATGGTGCGTGCGCGGGCGAGGCGGCCAGGCTGGGTGAGCAGCCGCCAGATCTCGTGGTAGATCCAGTAGGTCGGCCGGGCGGACGGGAGCGGCGTGATGACGGGGTGCCCGTCGTCGAGGTACGCAGCCGCCACGTCCGGGTGATCGTGGAACATGGTGATGGCCGAATGCGTTCGCGGATTGCACTCGATGGCGTAGGCGTGGCCGTCCGCCGCCTCGATGAAGTCGAAGGACACCTGGCCCGTGAGCCCGAGCTCGCCGACGAAATGCTCCACCCACGACCGGATCTCGGGCTTGTCCACCATGGCGTAGTTGATCTGGAACGCCGACGACTCGCAGCACCCGTACACCTGCACGCGCCCGTTGCGGACAGTCGAGTGGGTGCAGTACTCCTGACCGGTGACGAACTCCTGCATGATCCACGGATCCTCGTCCGAGATGTCGAGCCCGGAGACGAACGCGGCATTCGCCGCGCGGTCCCGTCCCGTCAACGGCGTGAGGTCCATACGACCCACCGGGTTGTACGCGATGCGCTTGAGGATGTAGGTACGGCCGTCGGGGAAGTCGAAGTCCTCGACCTGCCGACGGTCGGTGACGAGGTGTGATTCCGGCACGCGCAGACCGAGCGACTCCGCGACCTTCGAGAACTGCACCTTGTCGTCGAGCATGCGCACGGTGGCCGAGTCGACGTGGACGACGTCGCACCGCCCGTCGAGCAGACGACCGACCTCGGCGTCCGGCACGCTGGACGCCGGACTCGACACCGGCACGAACACGTCCGCTCTCTCGCTCAGCACGATGTCGGCGATCGCGCGCGCATATCCGGGTTCCGACGCCTCGGGGACGGTGTGGAACACGTCCACCGCTCGGGAGAACCGATGCGCGGTGTACCGGTACTTGGCCGATTCGACCAGTACCACCCGGTGGCCGGCGCCGTGGAACGATCTCGCGAGTTGTAGCGCCTTGGTCATCTTGCCGCCGTTGATCACGACCGTCCTACGTTGTGCGGCAGGCGAACCGGGTGCCGTGCGCGGTCGGGCTAGCGCCGCCAGGACGGGCACGAGGTCGAGCGGGGCGGTGACGAGCGAGCCGACGAGGACCGCCACGGACCGGCCGACGCTCGTCACGACGCACTCGATCGACGGATGAGCGTCAGTCCGTCCCGCAGCGGGACCAGGACCTGCTCGACGCGGGGGTCCGCCGCCACGGCGCGATTGAACTCCGCGATGGCGGAACCGTTGTCCGACATGGCCGTACCGAGGTACGGCTCGGCCTGCAGGAGTGTGTTGTCGACGGCGACCACGGCGTCCGGCGTCAGCAGCTCGGAGTCGAGAAGCGCCGTCAGGTATCCGAGGTACCCGGCCTTGTCGGCATCGATGAACACCAGGTCGAACCGGCGTCCCTCGTCGGCGAGACGGGTGAGGGACTCCGCCGCAGGACCGACGAGAATCTCGATCGCGTCGCCTGCCGACGACGCGTCGAAGCACTGTCGGGCGAACGCCGCGACGGGTTCGTCCAGTTCACAGGCGACGATGCTTCCGCCGGGTGGAAGTGCCTCGGCCATGGCGAGAGCGGAGTACCCCGTGAACATGCCGATCTCGAGGACCGACGTGGCGCGGGTCATCCGCACGAGGAAGTCGAGGAAACGTCCCTCGACGTGGCCGGACAGCATCTCCTGCTCGAGCGCGCTGCCGGACCATTCCGCGGATCGGGTGCGTGCGGCCAGATCCGCGAGAGCGGGTGATTCCGGGGTGGTGCACTCGTCCAGGTACGGGTCGAGGCCCGCGATCACGTCACGCGCACGCCGAGCGCGGCCGAGAACGGCTGCCGGGACCCCGAGGTCGTCGAGGTCCCGGCACAGCTCCGTCAGCTCGGCCGCGGCGATGGTGGTCGGTGTGACCGGCCGTGCATCACTCATCGTGGGACGAACCGACCGCGACCTCCGGTTGCGGCGCGGTGAACATGTCCACGCCGTCGCCGTCGCGGTCGTGCTCGAGGCAGATCTTCTTGTGCAGGGTGAGCGTGTCCGACAGCTCGTCGACGGTCACGTCGTTCAGGAATTCGCAGGACCCGATGGGCGCCGGCACCGCCGCGCGGAGAATCCCGTCTCGGGTTTTGAGGATGGACGACGTGGCCTCGGCGAGCAGGTCGGCCGTCAGGTACGAGCTGTCGAGCGCGAGCCCGATCCCGCTCATGACGCCGAGCACGCGGTCGCGGTCGTCGGCCGTGATGTGGCCGCGCTGCTCCGCGAGGGTGGTGGACAGCGCCATGTCGATGTTGATGGCGTGTCCGTGGAAGAACGGCGCGGGCGGGGTGAGCTCGAGCGTCGGACTCCAGGTGTGGCCGAAAGCGATCACGCGATCGAGGTCGATCTCGTGGAGGTTGGGCGCTTCCAGGTCCAGCATGGTCGCGATGGCCTTGTAGGTGAGGCGGTCGGCGATCTCACGCAGTTCCGCGGTGCCGTCGAGGTGACCGAATCGCGTCGCCAGCAGCTCCGGGCCGTGCTTCTCGAGCATCTCGAAGATCTCGAGATTTCCCACGACGGAGATCTTGATGAGCTCCGCCATGCCGTTGCGGACCTGGTCCTCCGGCAGGGTGCCCAGGAAACTGAAGTCCAGCAACACCTTCTGCGAGGCGTGGTACGCGCCCAGACGGTTCTTGTGCTTGCCGTAGTTGACGGCGACCTTGATGCTGACGCTGGCGTCGATGAGACCGATCAGCGTCGTGGGGATGCGGATGTACGGCGTGTTCCGGCGGTAGCTGGCGCACGCGAAGCCGGCGACGTCCGTCGTGAGTCCGCCGCCGACGACCAGGACGGGCTCGGTGCGCACCAGGCCGAAGCGATCGAACTCGCCCACGATCCGCTCGAAGGTCTCGATCGACTTCGCCGTCTCGCGGATCTGCACCGGGACGATGGTCAGCGCGATGTCGTGATGGCGGAAATAGGTGTGGATCGCGTCGCCGTACAGCGCGAGGACGCTGTCGTCCACCACCATCAGGCAGCGGCCGTACGGCCGGTAGCTGTCCGCGAGCTCGGTGTTCGCGGTGTCGAAGACGCCGTCGACGTACACGAGGTCGTACTCGATCTTCTCGTATCCCTCGACGTGGAAGGTGCGATCGTCTGCGGTGACACGTGCCTGGAGGTTGCTCACTACTTCTCTCCCGAGGAAAACGGTTCGCGAGCATCGCGCTCGACGGGTGAACCGGGGTTGGCGTGGATGTGACTCGACAGGATGTGAAGTCGACCGGTGAAGGTCACTGTCGAGCCGTCACCAGAGATTCGATGCGAGCGGGGTCGAGGGATTCGACCGTCTCCGATGCCGAGGAGAAGTCGCTGCCGGCCGTGTTCTCGTTCGGGAACGCGACGCAGGTGATGTCGGCTGCGGCTGCGGCGGCCACACCACCGGCGTTGTCCTCGATCGCGACGCAAGCGGAGGGCTGTTCGCCCAGCTTGTCGAGGGCGAAGGCGTAGGACGCGGGGTCGGGCTTGCCCTGCTCGACGTCGTCCGCGTCGACGAGGACGTCGAAGGAGTCGCGAGTGACCTCGGGGGACAGCGCCTCGAGCACGGCGTCGACGTTCTCCTTCGACGTGGTCGTGACGAAGCCGAGCTTGGCGCCCGACTTCTTCGCCGCGGCGATGGTGTCCACGACGCCGGGTCGCGGGCTCACACCGGCCGAGGAGAGGAGGGACCGGAAGATCTCCGACTTGGTCGCGTGCACCGCGGAGGCGTCGACCTCGACGCCCTCGGACGCCGCGAAGTCCTCGATCCGGTTCGCGCCGCCGTTGGAACCGAGCATGGACCGGTAGTCGTCGCGAGACCAGTTCCAGTCGAGCCCGTGTGAGGAGAACGCCTCGTTGAAGGCGCGTCGCTGGAGCTCGGACGTGTCGGCGAGAGTGCTGATGGAGCCGAAGAGGATGGCAGACATCGGTGTCCTTCCGTGGACCGGCCCGACGCTGTGCTGCGCCGTGGCCCGAGGCGACGGATGACCCGTCGCGAATGATGGTGGGGGAGTTCGCGGTCGAAATGCCGTGCACGAAGCTGGTCCAACAGTACAGTAATGAACATTTAGTTCAATAGGTCTGCACCCGAAATTCGCGTAACTTCAACCCTCGAACTTCGATACCCGAATTTCGAAGCCTGAATTTCGAAGCCTGAATTTCGAAGCACAGCGACCGAGGAGGTGAGTGACGCGATGAGTGATACCCCGTCGGACGTGAACGGAATCGGAACAGAGCCCGACGCCGTGGCAGAGGACGCCCGCGTCGCTCGCACACGCGCGGACGTCTCGCGCGCCGCGCTCGAGGTGCTGACAGGCGAGGGGTGGGAGGCGGTGACCCACGCGCACGTCGCACGGGTGGCCGGTTACTCCAAGACCACGCTGTACACGCACTGGCCGTCCCGTTCCGACCTGCTCACCATGGCTCTCGAGGCGATCGGCGACATGCCGCATCACGACCTGGTCGGCGACGTCCGCACGGACCTGATCGGTGAGCTGCGGATGCTCCGCGACGCCATCGCCACGCAGCGCCTCGATCGCGTGCTCATGGCGATGGCGCAGTGGGGGGCCACCGTCGCCGAGATCGGCCGGGTGCGCCGCCGCATCGTCGACGACGGCGAGAAGCGCACTCGGCAGATGCTCGGTGCGGTGATCCAGGGCCCGGAGCTCGAGGCGGCGGTGTCAATGCTGTCCGGCTCCGTGGTCTGCCCGACGCTGATGTACGGGACGCTGCCCGACGACGCCACCATCGAGGCCGCCGTCGACATCCTCCTTCGGGGCATCGAACTTCGGGGCAACGAACGCTGACTCAGCGGCTGCTGTGCACCAGGTCGGCCAGGGACTGCCGCGACTGCGCGGACTCGGCCAGTGCCGCCGTCAGTTCCTCCCATGCGCGCTGGACGCGGAGTTCGTCGTGGGCGAGGCGTGCGCGGGCGCGAGCCACGCGCCGGTGCTCGGCGTCGCGGGTGAAGGTCGCGTGTTCCTGCCGTCGGACGAGCAGGAACACGTCGGGATCGGTGGGATACATGCGTGCGTCCTCGTGTCGTGGTCGGTTCGATGTCGGCCGGCCTCCGGCCTTCCCGGTGGTCGGTTCGCACCACTGAAACACCCGAGAGGGGACCGCGTCGACCGAATTACTCGGGCTCGGCCGCACCGACCACCGCGGCGAGGAACTGGGCGGTCCCCTGAACGAGATCGGTTCTGTCCGCTCGGTACCCGTCCATGAGCCAGGTCATGGCGGTGTGGCTGATGCCGCCGACAGCGGCGGTGGCCAATCTGTCGAGGGAACTACCGACGGCAATGTCCGGCGTGTGGCGGCCGAGGAGCCGCACCATCAGCTCACCGAATCCGTGCATCGTGTCCAGATACGTGCGGTCCACCCGTGGGCTCACCCCGAGCACCTCGAGCCACACGATCCGTGCGAGCTCACGGTCCTCCACGGCGCGGAAGAAGCCGTCGAGGCCGCGACGCGAGAGCGTCAGCGGGTCCGTCCCGGCGGGCAGGTCGTCGACCGCCGCCGTGGTGGATCGGGTCAGTGTGGCGATGCACTCGCGGTACACCTCGACCAGGAGGTCCTCGAGAGTGGGGAACAGCTCGTAGAAGTAGCGATCGGCGACATGCGCGTCACGACAGATGCCGCGCACCGTCGACGCTCGGAAACCCACCGATCCGAAGGACGCGCGCCCCGCGTCGAGCAGTTGGCGCCGGCGACGAGCCGTGCGCTCCTCGGCGCTCTCCCCGCCGTAGGTACGTGCGGGCGATGGATCGGTCACGCCACCATTCAACCGGTCGACGCGAGACCGCGCGCCGTTCCCCCGTCCACGGCGACGCAGTGCCCACCCGATCGCTTCGCCCGGTACATCGCGGTGTCGCCCCGATCGACGAGTTCGGTGAGAGTGGCCGACAGGCGCCGGCGATCGTGCAGCAGGGCGGTCGTGCTCGCCATCGCGAGCCCGACACTCGCGGTGACCGCCGGCCCCGGGATCCTCTCCGCCACCGCGTCGCGGACGGCGCGGGCGGCCCGCAACGCCGCGAGTGCGTCGTCGTACAGATCGAAGACGAGGAACTCCTCGCCGCCGTGGCGTGTGACCACGGCGGCGGATCCGGCCGCGCGCACCAGGCTCTGTCCGACGCGCACCAGCACTTCGTCGCCGACGTTGTGCCCGAATTCGTCGTTGATCGCCTTGAACTTGTCGAGGTCGAGCACGATCACGGCGGCCACCGGGTGGGCAGCGGCGGCGCGGGTGGTCGTGGAACGCATGTCGTCGGCGAGAAGCATCAGTCGCGACTCGAGCCCCCGGCGGTTGCTGAGGCCGGTGAGCGGATCGGTCAACGACTTGTCCGCGTCGACGCGGATGAGATGGACACCCAGTTCGATCACGATGGGGACCACCACGCCGACGACACTCAGCATGATCGCCTTGGCGGCGGCGATCGCCAGGTCGTACTCGGGGTCGAGCGCGACCTTGACGGCGAGCACCGCGATGGTGAATGCGCACCACACGACGTGCGCGAGTAACACCCGTGGCCCCAGCAGGAAGGTCGCGTAGGTCCCGAGGAGCACCAGGAGTCCGGCGCCGCTCAAGCCGGCGAGCGAGCTCGAGTCGAGGAAGCAGACCACGGCGATGGCGACATCGGCGTAGGCGAAGAAGACGACCGATTCGCGGAAGGACGGCCAGTGCGCCACGTTCCAGCGCACGGCCCAGCCGATTCCACCCACGATGGTGACGACGACGACGGCTCGATCCGCGAGACCCTGGGCTCCGGACGGCGATCCGAGCGACAGGACAGCGATGGCCGTGACGACGAGGGTGAGGCAGGAGATCAGGCCGCGCATCCATCGCGCGAGGCCGCGCGACTCCACGAAGAGCCGCAACTGCTGCGTGTCACGCTGGGCGGACCAGCATTCCCGGAGCAGGGCGGCGAGCATCATGCATCGGAACGATACCCGTGATAACAGACACTGTCGGTACTAATCACCAGTGTGCGGGTCACAAACGGGGAAATAGCCGAATCAGGGCCGGCGGCGTTCGAGCCGCGCGACGAGCGTCCGGATCGTCCGGTCCTTCTCCAGTACGACATCGGACAGCGGGTTCGCGATCCCGCGCATCGCCGAATAGGCCCGCCACCGTCCCGGAAGCTGGATCCGTGCTGCTCGTCGCTCGATACCGTCCACCGCTCCCGCCGCGAGAGCCTCGGGGGAGATGGGCGTGAGAAGGGGTGCGGGGAAGGCTCGCGCCACCAGAGCGGTCGCGATGTCGTCGGCGCCGAAGGCCACGTCCGCGATGGGGGTCGCGACCCACCCCGGGTACAGGACTCCCGCGGTCGCGCCCGTGTGAGCGAGCTCGGCACGCAGGGCGCGACCGATCTGCTCCACCGCGGCCTTGGTCGCGGCGTACGGAGCGTTCGCCAGGCCGTTGAGATAGGCGTAGGTCGACGACGTGATCAGCACGTGGCCGCGGGCGGCGACGATGTCCGGCAGTGTCGCCCGGATCGTGTTCCACACGCCGTTCAGGTTGACCGAGACGACACGCTCGAAGACCCCGTCGGGAACGGTCGCCACGGTGTACGCGGTGTCGCCGCTCGAGATGCCCGCGTTGGCGTGCACCACGTCGATCCCGCCGAACCGGTCGTGGACAGAGGCGACGGCCGCACGGAGTTCGTCGGGAGACGTCACGTCCACGCGGAGCGCGATCGCCCGGTCGCCCAGGGCACGAGCGACGTCGTCGACGGACGGAGCGACGTCGAGCAGCGCGACCGCGGCGCCGCGGGAGACGAGTTCGCGCGCGACGGCGGATCCGATGCCGCCGCCGGCCCCCGTCACGACGGCCACGCGCCCGTCGAGGCGGAGCCGCGGGGATCTCCGGAACATGCCCGGGGTGCCGGGGGTCATGACGCTGCCACTGTCTCGGTGTCGGTCGACGCGGGCCGCAGGACGTGGTCGTCGTCCCGGAACGAGCCGGCCAGTCTGCGGTAGGTGAAGCTGAAGCCGGGGAACATGGCGATCACGCGTCCGGACGCGGACTTGTACCAGCTCGTGCAGCCACCGTTCTGCCACACCGTGCGTGTCATCTCGTCGTGGATCATCGCGGTATAGCGCTCCTCGGCGGCGCGGGTGACCTCCACCGTGCGCGACGACGTCCGCCGAGCGTGCTCGATGGCCGACATGATGTACCGCATCTGGGCCTCGATGACGAAGATGGCGCTCGTGTGGCCGATCCCGGTGTTCGGCCCGGTGACGATGAACAGGTTCGGGAAGTCGGGGACGGTCGTGCCCAGATAGGCCCTCGGGTAGTCGGACCACACGTCGCGGAGCGCTGTGCCGTCCCGGCCGATGACCGGGTAGGAGATGACGCCGTCGGTGGCGTCGTATCCGGTGGACCACACGATCACGTCGAGGGGGATCTCGCGGCCCGTCGCGGGTGGTGATGCCGGTGGGGGTGACTTCGGCGATGCCGTCGTCACGGTCGTGGAGCGTCGTGTTCGCGGAGCTGATGGCGGGATACAGCGTGTTGGACAGGATGATCCGCTTGCACCCGATCGTGTAGTCCGGTGTCAGCCTGGCCCGGAGATCGGGGTCCGCCACCTGGTCGCGGAGCAGATTCCGTGCGTGACGCTCGGCGAACAGCCAGAGGCCGACCTTCGAGTACTTGAAGCCGATGATCCGGGCCTCGAGCTTCCAGTAGATGGCCGCGCGCAGTGCTCGACGCACGAAGCCCACCCGCAGGGCGCGGCGTTCCCAGGGTCGAAACTTCCGATCGGGTCGGGGCATCACCCAGTGCGGGGACCGCTGGAAGACGTGGAGCTCACCCACCTCGGGCTGAACGGCCGGGATGATCTGCGCCGCGCTCGCACCACTGCCGACGATGGCGACACGCGCGCCGGCGAGGGGGACGTCGTGGTCCCACGCGTTGGTGTGGAACTGGGCGCCCGCGAAACTCTGGCGACCCGGGAAGGGCGGAACGACAGGGGTGCTGAGCGGCCCGGTCGCGTTGACCACGAACTGCGCACGATAGTCACCCGCTGTGGTCGTGACGTGCCAGGAGTCGTCGACCCACTCGATACGCTGCACCTCGGCGCCGAGCACGGTGAGATCGTCGAGACCGTGCTTGTCCACGACGTGGCGGGTGTAGTCCTCGAGCTCGCTCTGCACCGCGAACATCTGCGACCAGTCGTACGGCTCGGACGCGATCGAGTAGAGCGGGCTCTGCACGTCGACGGCCGCTCCGGGATAGGAGTTCTGCCGCCAGGTTCCGCCGGCGAACTCGCGTCGTTCCAGGACGACGATGTCGTCGATGCCGCGACGCAGCAGTTCGATGGCGGCGCACTGCCCACCGAACCCGCTGCCGATGATGACGACCGTGACGCTGCGCATCGCGCTCCCGAGTGGTGGGGCGCCCGTTCACGGACACCGCGGCAAGTGATGACAGCTATCATCACACCACATCTGGTGTACTCCGGGGAACGGATCCACCCACCCATTCACCCGACGAGGGGTTCCATGCCTGACGTGTCGCTGTCCGCACCGCTGACGTTGCCCAACGGACAGGTCCTGCCGAACCGGATCATGAAGTCCGCGCTCAGCGAAGCGCTGGGTACCCGTGACAACGCCCCGGACGAGAGACTGTCGCGTCTCTACCGCCGCTGGGGCGACGGTGGCTACGGGCTCCTCGTCACCGGGAACGTCATGGTCGACCACCGGCATCTGGGCGAGCCCGGCAACGTCGCGGTCGCGGACGGACGCGACCTGGACGCCCTCTCCCGCTGGGCGAAGACGGCGCAGGACGGTGGCAGTCCGATCTGGATGCAGATCAACCACCCCGGCCGTCAGGGCAACCCGGTGACGACGGTCGGCGGCACCCTGGCGCCGTCCGCGGTGGGCCTGGACATCCCCGGGATCCCGGCGCCCCGCGCGGCCAGCGGCGCGGAGATCGAGGACATCCTGTCGCGGTTCGCGACGACGGCCGCGGTGGCCGAGGAGGCGGGGTTCGACGGAGTGCAGATCCACGCCGCCCACGGTTATCTCGTCAGCCAGTTCCTCTCGCCCCTGACGAACCTGCGGACCGACGAGTGGGGCGGCGACATCGAGGGCCGCGCGCGTTTCCTGCTCGAGGTGGTGCGACGAGTACGGGCCGCCGTCTCCTCGGGCTTCGCCGTCGGCATCAAACTCAACTCGGCCGACTTCCAGCGCGGCGGTTTCAGCGAGGACGAGTCCCGTGAGGTGGTCTCGATGATCGGTGATCTGCCGGTCGATCTCATCGAGATCAGCGGCGGTAGCTACGAGTCGCCCGCGATGATGGGCACCGCGGTGTCGGCCAGTACGGCGTCGCGCGAGGCGTACTTCCTCGACTACGCCGTCACGGTGCGCGACCTCGCTCCCCACATCCCGCTCGCCGTGACCGGTGGGTTCCGCACGCGCGACGGAATGTCGGACGCGGTGCGGTCCGGTGCGTGTCAGATGGTGGGACTCGGCCGCCCGACCGCCGTCCTGCCCGGAGCGGCACGGGACGTTCTCGACGGCACCGTCAGCGTACTGCCCAGCCCGTCCATCTCCGTCCCGGTGCCGGCCCGCTTCGCGACCCACCGCTCGGTCCGGTCGCTGGGGGGACTGCTCGATCTGCAGTGGCACACCGATCAGTTGCATCTGATGGGAGCCGGCAAGGATCCGGATCCGGCTCGGCCCGTGGCGAAGACGATGCTGTCGTCGTTGCAGCGCAACGGGATCGACGCTTTCACCGCGGCGCGGCGAGGATCCGGTGGCGGTGCGAGCTCCCCCGTGGGGACAGTGTTCGCGCTCGCACGCCATCGGATCCTCGATCCCGCCGTCCGGCTCGTTCGGTCACGCACCGGACGCTGATCGGCTGTCAGAGCGTCGGGATCAACCCCAGCGCCTCGAGATCACGCACGTACTTCGCGACGAGATCGCGCGACAGGTGCGGGATGTCGTCGATGTCCGCCAGTGCCGACCCCGGTGTCGACGTGTCGCGGACTGCGGCACGGAACACCTCGGCCGGCAGGGGTGACCCGGCGGTCGGCAGGTCCGGCCGCGCGTAGGCGTGCCGCAGCGGCAGCACCGAGGCGGACCGCTGCGCCGACGGCAGGGACTCGAGCGCGTCGGAGAACTCGGCGAACCACGTGTCGTAGTCGGCGATGCGCCGAATCGTTCTGCCGGACTGGATGATCCAGTCGACGACGGTGTCGAGAGAGATGCCGTCGTCGTGCGGATTGAGCACGTCGAAAGTCCGGTGTCCCGACGTCGCGCTGCCACCGAGCTCGGTGATCGCCGCTGCGGTGAAATCGGCGGGGAGTCCGTCGTAGTGTGCGCGCGGCCGCCCTGCATCGTCGACGGGTGCGCCCGTGTCCTGCCGGTAGAACGTCTCCGGGGCGATTCCGGTGGCGATCAGCGACAGCACCGTGCGGGTGAAGATGTCCGGGACGTTGAGCTGACCGGTCCACCGGGGATGCGCCAGGATCATGTCCGAACGGAAGACGGTCACGGGGAGTCCGAAGGCGTCGGAGGCGTTGCGCAGCACCACTTCACCCGCCCACTTGGAGGTGCCGTATCCGTTGGCGTACGACTCGTCGAGGGCGCGGACCGGACTGATCTCGCGGATGTCGCCGTCCTCGGAGAAGGCCTCGACGCCCGCCGCGACGGCCACGGTGGACAGGTAGGTCACCGGCTTGAGGTGATGCGTCAGGGCGAGCCGGGCGATCTCGGCGGTGCCGATCACGTTGGGGCCGAACAACTGCTCGTACGGCAGCGCGTGATTGACGAGCGCCGCGGGATGCACGATGCGGTCGACCCGCTCGGCCAGCGACGCGTACTCCTCGACGCTCACGCCCAGGTTCGCCTCGCCCACGTCGCCGACGACGACCTCGAGCGCGGTGTCGGCCAGCGTCGTCCACCGCGACCACAGGGCCGGGGTCGCCGGTGTCGAACGCGGTGTCGAGACGGGCACGAGCGTCCGCCGCGGTGCGTCCGCGCACGAGGCACACGACGGTGCCGCCGACCGCGGCCTGGCGTTCGAGCCACTCCAGGCACAGGAAGCGCCCGAGGTATCCGTTGGCGCCCGTGAGCAACACGGTCCGGGTGTCGGTGCGCACCGGTCCCACGTCAGCCGCGGACGAGAGGAACTCGTCGCCGAGGACGGCGCTCAGCGTCAGCTGATCGGCACGGGCCTGCGTCGCGTGCGCTCCGTGCACCGAGGCGAAGGTCGCGGCTCCCGTGGCATCCGCGTCGCCGCGTCGCCGCTCGATGTGGGTCGCGATCGCCGCGAGGTCGGACGACGGCGCGATGACGACCGTGACGGGGACGTCCACCTCGAAGATGTCCTGCAGCAGGGTGGCGAACGTCAACGCGGACAACGAGTCACCGCCGAGGTCGGTGAAGTGCGCATCGGGTGAGACCTCCGTGCCGGCGCATCCCAGCAACGCCGCGGCGGCCTCGCCGACGGTCTCCAGGACGGGTGCGTCGGCGCCGCGGCGGCGTAGTTCGCTCATCTTCGCCGTCTGGCCCTCGTCGATCTCGCGGTACCTGTCCTCGAGCGCCTCGCCGTAGCGCGCCGTCAGAGCGGGACGCAGCTGCTTGTTCGCTCCCGAGAGCAGACCGTTCTCCTGCGTGAAGGGCTCCGCGGCCAGGACGATGTCGCGCGGGACCTCGTAGGACTCGAGCTGCTCCTCGCGCGCGAGCGCCTGCAGGGAGTCGAGCACGGTGGCGGTGTCGGCTCCGTCGGCGGGCACGACCACGGCGAGGAGGTAGGACCGCTCGCCGCTGCCGTGCAGATGGATCTGGTCGACGGCGTCGGCGGACGCGTAGATCGACTCCAGGCGCGAGAGGGCGACGAACTCGCCCTGCGCCAGTTTCAGCACGTTCTTGCGGCGATCGACGTACACGAGATGGTCCGGCTCCGTCTCCGCGACCACGTCGCCGGTGCGGTAGAAGCCGTCCGCACTGAACATCTCGGCCGTCACGTCCGGCCGCTTGTAGTAGCCGGGCACGAGGGAATCGGTCTTGAGGAGAAGCTCACCGCGCGGGTAGGGGCGGTCGGTCACCGCGTACCCGAGCTCCGGAACGTCGTCGAGGCGGTACTCGAGCACCGGCGGCCGCTGGACGACGCCGTCGAACAACACCATGCCGGCCTCGGTGGAGCCGTAATTGTTCTGCACCGTCGTGTCCAGGAGTTCGGAGACGAAGTCGATGACCTCGGGGGAGGTCGGCGCGGTACCCACCACTGCGGAGAGGATGCGGCCACCGAGAGTGGTGGATCGCATGTCCTCGAGGACCTCGGCGCGGACGGCGTCCGCGCTCTCGCCGGTGCGGTGCGCCCGGGTCTCGATGCGTCCGAGGGCTGTCTGACGCAGTAGATCACACACGCGGGGAACCAGCATGGCCACGGTCGGCCGGGCGAGTGCGTAGTCGTCGAGAAGCGTGGACAGATCGCTCGAACTCGCGAAGTACACGATGCCGCCGGCTGCCAGGGTCGTGAACACCACCGCGCGCCCGGCGAGATGGCTCATGGGCAGGTAGTCCAGCGTGATCGCACCGGGTCGCCCGGCCTCGTCGGACTCCGCGCTCTGGTCGTACCAGTGGGACGTCGACCACAGGCGCGAGACGATGCGCTGGGTGTGGATGGCGCCCTTCGGGGTCCCGGTACTGCCGGAGGTGTAGATCAACGTGGCGATCCGGTCGGGATCGACGGCCTCGGGGCCGGCGAGCCGGGGGAGAGTGCGACCGCGTGCGATCGCCTCCCGTAGCGTCTCGATCGCGAGCACCGTGCCCGGTGCGGATCGTCGAGCCTCGGCGAGGCGGTCCTCGTCGTCGTCCACACGATCGTCGTGGTCGAGGACGACGATGCGGCGGATGCTCGGGCACGCGGCGGCCACAGCCGTGGCGGTGGACAACTGTTCGCTGTCGACGACGAGTGCGACAGGCTCGACCTCGGCGGCGATGTCGGCGAGGCGTCCGGGAGCCGCGCCGGACTGGAGGGGAACGGCAACGGCACCGGTCCGGACCGTCGCCAGTTCGGCGACGACGTAGTCGGCACCGGCGAATCCCAGGGTCGCGACGAAGGTGTCCGGAGTGGCGACGTCGCCGAGTGCGGTCGCGAGATCGAGGGCATCGGACCACAGCGATCCATAGGTGATGGTGTCCATGCGCTGCTGGAGCCGACGCACCCGGCGACCGTCGTCCGCGGGCTCGACGTCGTACGCCCGGCGACCCAGCGCGGGCCGGTCTGCGTAGCGGTCCATGACCACCTCGACCATGGCGTGCAGATCGGGCGTCAGGTCCGCCACCTGTGCCGACACCGCGGGATCGGCGGCCGCGGCGCGCACCTCGGCGTCGGTGTCGAACAGGTGTGCCGCGCGGGCGGCGACAGCGTCGGTCCGTGTGTCTCCTGATGTGATGGTGCTGGTCATGCTGTGTTTCCCCCTCTGATCGACGTCGCGCGGTCCCCGTCGCGCGATATATCGTTACTCGAAGTAAGAGTAAGCCCTCGCGGACCTCCGGAAACGTGATGTGCGACATAGCGTGCCCGAGATGTCCGGTGCGCCAGAAACTTCCGGGTCTGCGGTGCCGCGATCGATCGAGCGCAGGCACGGTGCGGGATACTGGGGAAGTGCCGGAGAAGATGCCGACGTCCAGGGTGGCCCGGGGCGCCGAGGTGGGTCGCCTCGTCGCGGGTCGCACGGCGCGCAACGCCACCATGCGAGTACGCATGGCGGGTCGCACCGAGGAACTGCGTGCCGCCCTCACGGCGAAGGAGGCGGTCCGCTCGGCCGAGCGGCTGGTGACCGTCCTGGGCGGTCTCCGCGGAGCGGCGATGAAGCTGGGCCAGATGCTGTCGATGCTGGACCTGTCGTTCGTCCCCGACGAGCACCGCGACGAGTTCCACCGCAAGCTCGCCGAGTTGCAGAGCCGCGCGCCCACCGTCTCGTTCGACGACGTGCGCACTGTGATCGAGGCGGATCTGGGCGAGTCGATCGAGTCGCTCTACGCCGAGTTCGACGAGAGCCCGTTCGCCGCCGCGTCGATCGGTCAGGTGCATCGTGCCCGCTTGCACGACGGCCGGGAGGTGGCCGTCAAGGTGAAGTACCCCGGTATCGACGACGCGGTGCGGGCCGACCTGAAGAATCTGTCGTTCTACGTCAAGCTGTTGCCGGCGTCGATCCCGATGCTGTCCTCCCGTGCCGTCGTCGACGAGTTGCGCCGAAACCTCGAGGCGGAACTCGACTACCCGGCGGAGGAGCGGACGCAGCGCCGCGTCGCGGCACTGTATCGGGAGCACCCGCACTTCTTCGTCCCGGACACCGTGCCGGAGCGGTGCGGCGCGGCGGTCCTGACGACCGAGTTCGTCGACGCGGTGCCGTTCGACGAGATCCGTGCGATGTCGGCGGAGGTGCGAGACCGGGTGGGTGAGACGGTGTTCCGCTTCTACATCGGGTCTCTGCACACGCTCGGCGAGTTCTGCGGTGACCCCCATCCGGGCAATGTCCTGCTGGCTCGGGACGGGCGCGTCACCTTCGTCGACTTCGGTCTGTACCTGCGGATGAGTCCGGCGGACGTCCGTTTCGAGAGAGAGTGCCTGCGAGCGGCGATCGAGGGGCGCGGAGACGATCTGCTCATCGCCATGTCCGCGCGGGGGATTCTCGACCCCGGCGCCGCCGTGACGGCGAGCGATTGTCTCGACTACGTCTGCGCAGCAGCGGAACTCAGTCTGAACGACGGGTCGGTCACCGTGACGCCAGAGATGGCGGGGGCGTGTTTCGTCCTCGCCGTCGACCCGCGATCGGGCAGTTTCGGCACCATGACCAAGCAGTGGTTGCCGCCCGAGCACGTCTTCTCCCGTCGCGCGGACTTCCTGACGTTCGGCATCCTCGGGCAACTTCGTGCCACCGCGAACTGGGGGCGGATCGCGCGCGAGTGGTTGTACGACGAACCGCCGAGCACCGCCATGGGTGTGGACATCGCCGCATGGCAGCCACCGCCCGCGTGAGGGAACGCATCCTCGCGGCGGCGGTGCGACGCCTCGAGCTCGGTGGTTTCGACGGCGTGACCATCAGTTCCGTGGCCGACGAGGCCGGTGTCTCCCGCCCGACGGTGTACGCGCACTTCGGTACCCGCGACGCCCTGGTGTCGGACGCGTTGCAGGACGTGAGTTCGCGTGTCATCGGGTCCGTCGTGTCCGCGGTCGGCGAGCGGGAGTCGGTGTCCGAGTTCGTCGTCGAGGCCATGGTCGCCGCGCGTGCGGCGTTCCGGTCGTCGCCGGCGTTGGCGCCGCTGGTGCATCCCGGCCGTGGAACGGTGATCTACGACGGATCCGCCTTCGGGATCGACGCGCTGAGCCTGACGCGGTCCTTCCTCACGCCTCTGGTGGGAGCGCCCGCCGAGGCCGGCGGCGACCTCGACGAAGTCGCCGACCTCTGCATCCGCATGTTCCTGTCCGTGGTGCAGTTCGACAGCGAGGCGACCCGCTCCGACGACGCGCTCCGGGGCTATCTGCGCCGTCGCCTCGTGCCGGTCCTCGACCTGCCCGGCGCGTGACCCACCCGGCCGAGACCCTCCCGGACTTGACAATCTTTACGGGTATGTCAAAGGTGTAAACCCTCCGGGGGGGGCAAGCAGATCCGGACTGCCCAGCAGTGCGCTCACGAGGCGTGGGGCTCACATCATCCGCATCTCGCGCATCGGGGACTCATGCCATCGTTCGACCGTCGATCCTTCCTGTCCGCATCCGCCGCCTCGGCCGTGGCCGCCACGCTCGCGGGAGTGCTTCGACCTGCTCTCGTGAACGCCGTTCCGGCGGGGACCGACGGGTTCCGGGCCGGTTCCACCCGACTTCCCGCCGGGAATCCCGCTGTTCCGGCAGCGATACCAGAACTGGTCGAAGGAGATCGTGGTCGACGCGGTGTGGACGTGTTCGCCGCGATCCGCCGACGACGTGGTGACGCTCGCGAACTGGGCTCACGCCTCCGGTCACCGGCTGCGGCCGCGCGGCGCGATGCACGGGTGGACCCCGTTCACCATCGAGAACGGCGAGAACCTGGACCGGGTCGTGCTCGTGGACACCATGACCGCGCTGACCGGTGTCACCGTGGACACCGCGTCGTCCACCGTCACCGCCGGTGCCGGCGCGACTCTGTCCGACGTCCTCCAGGCGCTGGAGGACCACGGTCTCGGATGGTCGAGTGTGCCCGCGCCGGGGGTTCTGTCCATCGCGGGCGCTCTGGCTGTCGGGGCGCACGGCGCCGTGGTACGCGCAGTGGGAGAACAGGTTCCGATCGGTTCGTCGTCGGGATCCTTGAGCAATCTGATGACCTCGATGACGGTGGTCGCGTGGAACGGTACCGGGTACGCACTGCGGACCGTCGCCCGGTCGGAGGCCGACGCGCCGGATCTCGCGGTCCATCTCGGCCGAGCGTTCGTCACCGAGGTGACGATGCAGGCGCATCCGGCGACTCCTCTGCGATGCGAGAGCATCACCGACATCGGCTGGGCGGAGTTGTTCGGAGCGCCGGGGGCACCGGGGCGTACGTACGTCGATTTCCTGGACCGGTCCGGCCGCGCGGAGGCGATCTGGTACCCGTTCACCGACACTCCGTGGCTCAAGGTGTGGACGCCGACTCCCGTGCGACCGCCGTCCTCCCACGAGGTCGACGGACCGTACAACTACACGTTCTCCGACACCCTCCCGGAAGCGGTGTCCGACGCGATCGGTGCTGTCGTGTCCGGGCGGACGGAACTGACGCCCGCGTTGGGTCAGGTGTTCCTCGCGACGACGGTGGCGGGGCTCGCGGCCACGGGGTCGTCGGACATCTGGGGAGCGCCGAAGAACACGCAGTTCTACATCCGTCCGAGCACACTGCTCCTGACGGAGGGCGGCGGTGCGGTGATCACGGCTCGCGCGAACGTGGCTGCGGTCCTGCACGACTTCACCCGCTGGTTCCGAGAGCGCACCGAGCACTACGCGTCCCTGGGGCAGTTCCCGATCAACGGCCCAGTCGAGATCCGGTGCTGTGGTCTCGACCAGGGCTCGGACGTCCTCGTCGACTCGGCCGGCCCTCCGACGATCTCGGCCATGCGTCCGGTACCCGATCGTCCCGAGTGGGACACGGCAGTGTGGCTCAACGTGCTGGGCATTCCGGGAACGCCCGGGATGTTCGCGTTCTATCGCGAGATGGAGCAGTGGATGCGAGAACGTTTCGACGGTGCCGATGCGGTGTTCCGGCCGGAGTGGTCCAAGGGGTGGGCGTTCGACGAGGACCGCCCCTACCGAGACGTGCAGGCGCTCACGGCCACCATCCCCGACTCGTTCCGCGACGGGTACTCGGGCGAGCGGGACTGGGACTCCGTCGTCGGCACCGTCGACCGACTGGACCCGCACCGCGTGTTCGGCAATGCCTTCCTCGACCGATTCGTCCGGTGAAGCGGTGATGCGGGCCACAGGAGCGGCGAGAACGTTGACGTGGGTAAGGATCGGTGCCTAATTTTAAAACAGCTGTTTCAAACTAGCTGAGAAGAGACTCGACCCATGTCCTCACCCATCGCTGCCACGGCCGAGACGGAGGAGACCGGAACCGGACGCATCGTCGCGGTACTGGCCTTCGCCGGCATCACGGTCGCCCTGATGCAGACACTGATCATCCCGCTGGTTCCCCAGCTCCCCGCTCTGGTGAACGCCTCGGCCGCGAACACCGCGTGGGCCATCACGGCCACCCTGCTGGCGGGTGCGGTCGCCGTTCCCGTGACCGGCCGACTCGGCGACATGGTGGGCAAGCGGCGCATGCTGCTGGTCAGCCTGGCGCTGCTCGTCGCCGGATCGGTGGTCGGTGCCCTTGCGAACAGCCTCGTGCCCCTCGTCGTGGGGCGGGCACTGCAGGGTCTCGCCGCCGGTGTGATTCCCCTCGGCATCAGCGTGATGCGGGACGTGTTGCCTCGCCACAAGCTTCCCGGTTCGATCGCGCTGATGAGTGCGTCGCTCGGAGTGGGCGGCGCCCTGGGTCTTCCGGCCGCGGCGATCATCGCCGAGTACGCGGACTGGCATTTCCTGTTCTGGACGGCGGCTGCGCTCGGCGCACTGGTGGCGGTCGCCGTGGTCGTCGTCGTTCCCGAGTCGACGGTGCGCACCGGCGGCACGTTCGACATCGGTGGAGCGCTCACGCTGTCGGTCGCCCTGGTGACCCTGCTGCTCGGGATCTCGAAGGGTTCCGACTGGGGGTGGAGCAGCGCGTCGATCCTCGGCCTGCTGCTGGTGTCCGTCCTCGCGTTCGCGGCGTGGATCGTGTGGGAACTGCGCACTCCCCAGCCACTGGTGGACCTGCGGGTCTCGCTGCGGCGGCAGGTGCTGTTCACCAACGCCGCGTCGATCATGCTCGGTTTCGCGATGTTCGCACTCAGTCTCGTTCTGCCGCAGATCCTTCAGTTGCCCGCCGCGACCGGTGTCGGCCGGGGACAGTCGATCCTCGTCGCGGGCCTGGTGATGGCGCCGTCCGGACTGATCATGATGGCCGTCGCGCCGGTGTCCTCGCGCATCACCACCACGCGCGGACCGAAGATCACGCTCATGGCCGGCGCGGCGACGGTTGCCGTCGGCTACCTGCTGGGCATCGTGATGATGGGCGCGGTGTGGCAGCTGATCGTGGTCTCGCTCGTCATCGGTGCGGGCATCGGACTGGCGTACGGAGCGATGCCCGCCCTGATCATGTCGACGGTGCCCGCCTCCGAGACAGCGGCGGCCAACAGCTTCAACACGCTGATGCGGTCCCTCGGAACGTCGTTCGCCAGTGCGGTCGCGGGGGTCGTTCTCGCGTCGATGACCGTGTCGTTCGGATCCACCGCGGTGCCGTCCGAGGCCGCCTTCCGGATCACCATGGCCATCGCCGCCGGCGCGGCGATCCTCTCGGTCGTACTCGCCTCCTTCCTTCCGCGTCACCAGGACGGCGAGGGCGAGGCGTCGGAGGTCGTCGGAGGTGCCGTCACCGACCGGGCCACCGAGACGGTGGAATGAGCCAGGCCCGGTCGAAGCGAGCCCCGTCCGCGCGCTCCGAGGCGACGCGCGAGGCGATTCTGGGTGCCGCCGAGCGGCTGTACGCGGAGAACGGTGTCGTGTCGGTGTCGAACCGTCAGGTCGGCGACGCGGCGGGGCAGAGCAACAGCGCCGTGGTCGGTTACCACTTCGGCAGCAAGGAGGATCTCGTCCGCGCGATCGTCGTCCGCCGGACGGGCGACGTCGAACGGATCCGCTCCGCCCACGTCGCGGCGATCGGAGAGGGCGCCGACCTGCGAGCGTGGGTGTCGGCACTGGTCCTTCCGTCGACGCAGTACTTCGCCGAGTTCGGCGCCCCCACCTGGTACGCGCGGTTCGCCTCCCAGGTCATGACGGATCCGGTGCTGCGGCCGATCCTGGTGGACGAGGCGCTGTCCTCGGCGACGCTGCGAGAGACGGTCGCCGGCGTCACCTCGTGTCTGCCCCCGATTCCTGCCGACGTCCGCTCGGCCAGAGGGGCCATGGCGCGCACTCTGCTGACGCACGTGATGGCCGAACGAGAGTCGGAGTTCGCCGCATCGGGCGCCGATCCGACGGCGTACTGGACGGCGTGCGGCATCGACCTCGTCGACGCCATCGTGGGGATCTGGTCCGCTCCTGTCTCCCGCTGACGTCGCGACGCGTCGTCAGCGGGCTCGCCGCGCCGACGACCGGGCACCCGTCGACCTAGACTTTCCGGATGCAGACTGCCGGGAACAGGCTCGAGCGACGGAAGGCGCGCACGCGCCAGGCTCTCGTGGACGCCGCGCGCGAGATGATCGCCGACGGGCGTTCCTCCACCGCGAGCATCGCCGACATCACGGCCGCCGCCGACGTCGGGTTCGGGAGCTTCTACAACCACTTCGAGGACAAGCCCGCACTCTTCGCCGCCGCCGTGGAGCAGGTTCTCGAGCAGATGGGGGAGACGCTCGACGGAGTCTCGCCGCGCTCGGACGATCCGGTGCAGATCTTCTGCGACGCCGTCAGGCGGACCGGTCGTGCCGCCGTCTCGCATCGTCAGGCCGCGGAGATCGTCGACCGGTCGGGGTTCGCGTTGCTCGACGCGCCCGGTGGTCTCGGGCCGCGGGCCCGCCGGGATCTCGCGGCGGCGGTGGACGCCGGACGACTCGAGATCGAGGACCTGTCTCTCGCGACGGCGATGACGGCGGGTGTGCTGTTCGCCCTGGTACACCGATGGCTGGAGGACCCGGGCTCCGTCGACGATCGCCGGATCGACGACGCAGCGGAGCGGCTGCTGGTGATGCTCGGAACGGACCCCGACACCGCTCGGGCAGTGGCGCACACGGACCTGGAGATGCCACAGATCTCCTGACGATTCGGGACCGTCCCGACCCGGCGACGTCTTCCCGTGACGGCGAGTACCTGATAACCTGTGTCACAGTTAGTCACGGAGATGTACCCGCCCACGGAAGGACGACGCCATGACCAGCACACTCGACCCGGAACTCACCGTCTCGGACGCCGAGGACGTGTCTGCTAGGCTGCTCGATTCCGTCGCAGCGCTCTCGTACGACCCCATGCAGGAGGTCGACTGGGAGGCTCCACTCGACCCGGAGCAGTTCGGCCTCAATCCTGAGTGGAGCACCCTCTACGGCACTGATCTGTGGAAGGAGATGACGCCCGAACAGCGCGTCACCCTCACCCGCCACGAGGTCTGCTCGATCATGAGCACCGGCATCTGGTTCGAGATGATCCTGCAGCAGATGGTCCTGCGTGATCAGTACTGCAGCGACTCGTCGTCCTCGGACTTCCAGTTCGCGCTCACCGAGATCGCCGACGAGTGCCGCCACTCCCTGATGTTCGCCAAGGCGTGCCGCACCATGGGCATCAAGGCGTATGTCCCGCGCCGGCTCAGCATCGAGCTCGGTCGTGGCTTCAAGACCCTCGCCGTGTCCGAGGCCGCCTACGGCGGCATCCTCGTCGCCGAGGAGGTCCTCGACGTCATGCAGCGCGACTGGATGCGCGGCGAGAACGTGCTCCCGTTGGTACGCACCACCAGCAAGATCCACGTCGTCGAGGAGTCGCGGCACATGACGTTCGCGCGTCAGCAGATGCGCGAGAACATGGCGGGAATCTCCACCGCCCGCCGTAAGTCCGCGGCCCTGCTCATCGCCATCGCCGCCCGAGTCATCGTGTCCAACATGGTGAACAAGGACGTCTACGCCGCGGCCGGTCTCGACCGGGACCGCGCCGTGCGCGAGGCGAAGAACAACACGCACCACCACGTCATGATGCGCACGAGCAGCCAGCACCTGATGGCGTTCCTCAGCGACTGTGGACTGCTGACCAAGCCCGCTGCGGCCGTCTACCGCACCATCCACATGGTCTGACGCTCCCATGGCCTTCGCGATCACCCAGAACTGTTGCAACGACGCATCGTGTCTGTCGGTCTGTCCGGTCAACTGCATCCACCCGACGCCGGACGAGCCGGACTTCGGCAAGACCGACCTGCTGTACATCGATCCGCGGTCCTGCATCGACTGCGGCGCCTGCGCGGACGCGTGCCCGGTGGACGCGATCACGCGGGTGTCGCGGCTGTCGCCGTCGCAGGCGATCTACGCGGAACTGAACGCCGACTACTACCGGGACCGGCCGGTCGATCATGCATGGGGCGCACCGACGTTCCCGCCGGCGGACATCGGCTCCGTGTCGCTGAAACGGGTCGCCGTGGTGGGAACCGGGCCGGCCGCCTGCTACACCGCGACGGCGCTCCTGCGGCAGACCGATGCCGCGGTGACCTTCTTCGACAAGCTGCCCGTGCCGGGTGGTCTCGCGAGATACGGTGTGGCACCGGATCATACGAGTACCCGGCGCATCGGTGAACACTTTCGGTCGCTGTTCGTGCACTCGCGCGTGACGATGCGCCTCGGGGTCGAGGTCGGGGTCGACGTCACGGTGGAGGAACTCTCGCGGACCTTCGACGCGGTGGTCTACGCGGTGGGTGCCGATCAGGACAGGCAGCTTCCCCTCGAGTCCGAGGTCGTCCCGATGAGTGCCCGCACCCTCGTCGGCTGGTACACCGGTCACCCCGACGTCCCCGCCGACGCCGTGGATCTGCGCGGCGTGACGCGCGTCGTCGTGATCGGCAACGGGAACGTGGCGCTCGACGCGGCGCGGATTCTGACAGCTCCCGTCGAGGACCTCGTGGGCACGGACATCTCGGCCCACGCGCTCGCGGCGCTACGGGACAGTGCGGTGCGGGAGGTCACCGTGCTCGGTCGACGCGGCCCCGAGGTCGCCGCCTTCACTCGGTCCGAGTGCCAGGCGCTCGTCGATCGCACATCGGTGCCCGTTCTGGTCGCGGGCGACGACGATCTCTCCTCGGTCCTGGCGGCGCTGCCGCTGTCCGCGTCCGCTGCACCGCTCGCCGCCGCACCGCGCGCCGACGAGGCCGAGACGGGTGACAGCGCGCCGCGCATCGTCTTCTCGTTCGGGCGCGCACCGGTGGCGGTACGCCCGGGAGCGCTCGACGTCCGCGGATCCGGCACGTCCGACGCGGGGATCGCGAGCTCGATTCCCGCCGATCTGGTGCTGCAGGCGACCGGGTATCGCGGGTCCGCCCTGCCCGGACTTCCCTTCGACGCGGACCGCGGAACCGTGCGCAACGTCGAGGGTCGAGTCGTGGACTCCGAGGACCGCCCGGTGGCCGGGGCCTACGTCGTGGGATGGGCCAAGCGTGGCGCCACGGGGGGTATCGGCGACAACAAGCTCGATGCCGAGCGCACCGTCGAGCTGATGCTCGCGGACTCCCTCTCCGCAGCCACGTCGTCGCGTCGCGAGACGGCCGGCAGACGACCATTGTTCGGCCGCGCCGGCCGATAGGCGAGCCGTTCCCGCGCTCCACTCCCGGGTCTCCAGCAGCCCCGGACCGTACCTCTCGGGAGGTGTGGTCCGGGGCTGACTGCGTTCCGAGGTGTCGGTGTGGCGCTGTGAGAGCGCCCCAGTGGCCGTCGTGGAGCGCGAATTCGCCACGAATCGCCGACCCGCCGTTCGTGGCTTTTCACGAAATTCAGTCTGCTTCGTCGGTGCAGTTCTACGAGGAGTCACCAAAGCGACCCGGAATACGAACGGGTAACTCGGATATAGGTTGTCGTAACGGGTCAATGACCTGCGGTTCGTTCTCGGGCCTCGAAAAGGGCACATCCGTCGCATGTCACCGATTTCGGGGCGGAATCCACTTTTTGCTCGGGAAGCGGGACAATAAGTGTGTGGATTCGTCGTCCGGCGAGTCCGTGGTCTGTTGGTCGGGGCGCCGGACGGCGATCCGACAACTCTGTCCGAGAGGTGTCCGATGTCGACGACTCTGCTCGCCCCCACCCGCCTGATCACACAAGGGAGCACGCGCCTTGCAGATCGTGATAGTGGGACCGTTCTGGTGATGAGTTCCCCGTCCGCCGATCGTGGGCTCTGGGACGAGTACCTCGCCTGCGCCACGCGGTCCTACGAGCGCCACGGAGTGGGCGTCGCGCTCGACGTCGAGCGCGTCGCCGACGGTGCGGACACCGCTGTGTTCTACGCGGCCGTGGACCGTGCGGGGCAGGTCGTCGCCGGCGTCCGCGGTCAGGGCCCGTACCTCAGCGCGGACCAGTCGCACGCTCTGGTGGAGTGGGAGGGCAACGCCGCCCGGCCCGACGTCGCGGAACTCATCCACGGTCGACTGCCCGCCGGTGTGGTGGAGATGAAGACCGCGTTCGTCTCCGCGGACGCCGAGCATCCCGGTGCGCTCTCCGCACTGCTGTCCCGTACGGCGCTGCCCACGATGGTCTTCACGGGCGCCCGGTACGTCATGGCCACGGCGGCCGATCACGTGCTGCGACGGTGGGAGTCCGGCGGCGGCCGCGTGGCCGAGAACATCGCCCCGGCCGCGTACCCCGACGAGCGCTACCGGACCCGCATGATGTGGTGGGACCGGTTCTCGATCATGGACGACGTGACCGAGGACGTGTGGGCACGCATCACTCGCGAGACGGAGGTGCTGACGGGCCGCGACCTGGTTCTGGCGGCGTGATCGCCGGGGTCACCGGGACCAGTCGGCGAGCCACCGAGCGCAACGTCACTGCCGCCGCGAGCGGCAGGACCGCCGCGGCCGCCCACGGAACCGCCTCGCCTGCAGGCGTGTCCGGCATCGCGTCGATGATCGCGCCGAGCGCGACCGACCCCACGAGCACCCCGATCCCGCCCAGCGAGGCCAGCAGGCCGTAGTACGAGCCCGTGCTGCGCTCCCGCGCCATCCGCGGCACCAGGTCGCGCGCGAACGGCATGGCGATCATCTGACCTACCGTCAGCAGCACGACGAACGCGGCGGGCCCCACGAGCCCTGCGGCACCCTCGGTGCCGAGCAGTGCTGCCACGGCCGCCGCGGCGAACGCGGTCGCCATGACGGCGAAACCCAGTGGGAGCACACGTACCAGCGAGAACCGGCGCAGTGCTCGGGTCACGCTCATCTGGCCGACGACGACGAGTGCCGATGCCGCGGCGAAGAACCATCCCAGGGGAGCCTGCGATCCCCACACCTGCTCGACCCGCAACGGCAGCAGGAGATAGAGCTGGTTGTATGCGACGAGCTGCGCGCTCATCGCTGCGGCGAAGACGAGGAAGAGGCGGTTGCGGGCGATCTCACGCCAGTCGTCGAGCCAGGAGTCCGTGGTCGAGTCGGCACGTCGAGCGGGCAGCAGCGCCACGTGCGCGAGCGTGATGACGACGAACACCCCGGCAGCGACGAGGCAGGTGAGGCGAAAGTCCACCGCGAGCAGCGCGGAGCCCAGCAACGGACCGGTGAACGCGCCGATCTGGCCGAACACGGTGAACAACGCGATCGCGTCGAGGCGGGACTGGCCACCCGCACGTTCACCCTCGCCCGCTTCCAGCGCCACTGCGCTCTCGACCGCCGGCGAGAACAGTGCCGCGGCCACACCGGTGAGGGCCGTGGCCGCCAGGACGGCCGGAAGGCTCTGGGCGAACGCCAGTCCCACGAATCCGAGCACGCGCAGGACGCACCCCGTCAGCACCACAGGTTTGATGCCGAGGCGGTCCGCCAGCGTTCCGCCGACGACGAAGAGTCCCTGCTGCGAGAACGTGCGGACTCCGAGCACGACACCGACCACCGCTGCGCCGAGACCGAGATCGGACGTCAGGTGCACGGACAGGTACGGCAACACCATGAAGAAGCCGATGTTGAACGCCATCTGCGTCAGGACGAGGAGTCTCACGGTGGGGGTGGCCGCGTGGAGGTCGTGCCAGGGAAGCACCCGACCGCGGCGAGATGCCCTCAGCACGCGGAGAGCGCGGTGGGACGGTCGGCCTGTGCGGCAGGATCGCCGGTGGGCCGACGCCCACGGCGGGATCGCACGGCGCTCGACAGCGAGACCGCCGTGACCGACAGTAGAACGAGGCTCACCAGGGGCGCGAGAGCCACCCAGGGCGCCCGTTCCACCGTGGACACCCCGTCGGCCAGCACGAGACCCCAGTCGGGACTGGGTGGTTGCGGTCCGAGCCCCAGGAAGCCCAGGGCGGCGAGCGCCAGGGCGATGCCCGGCAGCCGTAGCACTCCGTGACGCAGAACGGCGGGGCCGACCGCCGGCAGCACCGATCCGAACAGCACGCGGAGTCGACCTGCGCCGAGGGTGGGGAGGACGGCGACGTACGGCCTGGCCGCGACCTCGGCCGACAGCGCTGCGGTGTGCGCGGCCAGGGGCGCCCACGAGACCGACAGGACGGCCACGGCCGCTGCTGCGGCACCGGGGCCCACGACGGAGGCGACGATCACGCCGGCGATGACCGGAGGCGCAGCGTTGGTCACCTCGATCGGACCGGTGAACACCCGCGCCGCCGAACCGAGAACCAGACCCACGACCACACATCCTAGAGCGACCGTCGCGGACACGGTGACGGTGTGTGCCGCACCGTGAGCGACGCGGGCGAGCACGTCGCGTCCCGATGCGTCGGTGCCGAAAGGATGTGCGAGGGACGGCGGCAGGAATTTTCCTCGCGTGGTGGCGAACGGGTCGCGGGGCAGGCCGACGAGCACCATGATGCCCAGCGCGCTCGCGGCGACGGCGGGCACGGCGAACGGGAACCGACCCGCGGCGACTCGTGCGGTGGGTACCGGGACAGCGCGATCGTGCACCGACCGGCCGAGCAGTGCCCGGCGGGCGGCCTGCGCGGCCACACCGATGAGGACGCTGACCCCCATGAGCAGCAGGATGTCGGCCTGCAGTGCCGGAAGGTCCTGCGACTGAGCATTTCCGAGCATCGATCGTCCGATCCCCGGGATGGCGAAGACGCGTTCGACCGCGACGGCCCCACCGAGGAGCCCCACCATTACGAGGGCCATCTGGGAGGTGAGCGACGAGGCCGCGCGGCGCAGCACCGCACTGGCGAGCGTGCCGCGATCCACGTCGGCGACCGTCCACGTGGTCACCCACGCCTCGGTGAACGACACCGACACGGCATCGGCGAGCAGACGACCCAGCAGCCCGCCGGCCGGGAGGCCGAGTGCGAGAGCCGGGAGGATCGCCGAGGTCGGACCGGTCCAGCCGTACGACGGAAGCGACAGCCACACACTGCCGACGATCACTGCGACGGATGCCAGCAGGAACTCCGGCACCGAGGTGAGAACCGAGGCGCCGACACCCGACGAGCGGGACGGCCGCCCCCGCAGCCCGGCGCGCAGTGCCGGAGCCACGATCACCGTCGCCACCGCACAGGCCACCGCGAGGGCGAAGCCCATCAGGGTCGTCGAGACGGCGAGCGCGTCGAGGGCGCCGGGTAGAACGGGCCTGCCGGTGTTCCACGACGTACCGAGATCGCCCCGCAGGACTCCGCCGAACCACTGGCGCAGCAGCGTGATCGGACCCGCATCGAGTCCCAGATCGGCGCGGATCGCGGCGAGCGCGGCGGGTGTCGGCTCCTGGTCGGCGGAGCGCGCACGCAGGATCGACAACGCCGGGTCGCGGCCCGACAGCCACGGCAGCAGTGCGACCACCACGATCACGCCCGAGACGGACAGCAGGCGAGAGGCGGAGACGAGGACGCGGCCGGACGTCATCCGACCGTGGTGTCGGTGGTGACCAACATCCGTTCCCGCGGATCGCGCGCCGCACCCGACACCGACGCGGCCTCACCCTGCACGACGCGCTCGTGCAGCATCGGCACCACCGCATCGCGCTCGAGTATCAGCCGCTCCGCCTCGAGGACGGCGGCGCGGCGCGCTGCTCCCGGCTCGGTCGCCGAGGCGGTGGCCAGAGCGGAATCGACGGCAGGGTCGCAGAACTGCGCGATCGTGAAGGATCCGGCACAGGCGAAGTCGGAGTACATGTAGGCGACGGGGTCACCCGAGTCGAGCACGGTCGCCCGCGACAGGATGAACGCGTCGAACGCGCCGGCGAGAGCATCGGCCTCGATGAACTGGTACTCCCGGACCACCTGTTCCACCACGAAACCGCGGGCCTCGAGCTCCTGCTGCAGCAGCACCGCCACCTCGGGTAGTTCCGCGCGATCGGTGAAGGTGCCCAGGGTGATCCGTCGTCCCGCGGGATCGCCGGCCGGGGCGGTCGTGCGTGCGGGCCGATCCGCCGTCCACGGCAGGGCGGGTCCCAGAAGTCCGCGGGCGACGTCGGCTCGGCCCTCGTACACCTGGTCGACGAGTCGATCGGCATCGACGGCCTCCCGCGCCGCGGCACGCATCGACGGGTCGGCGAAGGCGCCCGTCCTGTTGTTCAGATACAGGGTGTTGGTGCGCGGCATGGGCACCTCGTGCACGAGTGCCGGATCGACCAGCGCCGCCTGCGACACCGGCACCGCCTCGACGATGTCGGCGGTACCGTTCCGCAGCGCCGCGGCCCGGGCCGTGCCGTCGGGGACGAAACTCACGTCGATGCCCGAGGCCTTCGCCGGACCACCCCAGTAGTCGTCGTTGCGATCGAGTGTCGCCGTGGACGTGCCGTCGACGGCGGTGAGCACGAACGCACCGGTGCCGTGTCCGACGGGATCGACGGGACCACCGCCCGCGTACGCGACCGGCGAGAGGATGGCCAGCTGTGGGCTCGACAGTCGTTGCGGTACCAGCGGATCGACCGTCGCGGTGCGCACGGTCACGGTGTCCGTGCCGTCCGCCTCGACGGTCATGTCGACACCGTCGAGAATGCGGGGCTTCGGCGAGGCGGTGGTGGCCGCGGTGAGTGCGGTGACCACCGCGGCGGCGTCGAGCGGCGTCCCGTCGTGGAACCGGACGTCGGGCCGCAGGTCGATGCTCCAGGTCGTGTCGTCCACGCGAGTCCATGAGGTGGCGAGGGCAGGCTGTGCCTCGCCGAGATCGTCCAGTACGACGAGGGTCTCGGCCGTCGACCATCGGGACAACTTGAAGGCGTCGTCGCTCAGCGGGGTCAGCCCGGAGCGCGGAGGCTGCAGCATCGCCACACGCACTCGGCCGCTCCCGTCGTCGGCGGACGGTGATGCCGCGAAACAGCCGGACAGCGCGAGCACCGACACGGTGAGAACGGCGGAGAGGGGCAGCATTCGGCGGGGGGACCGCATCATGGGCATTCTTTCGAGGGAAGGTCGGACGGAACGAACTACAGGTGCGCGCGGACGGGAAGACGCGGTACCGCATCGACCAGGGCGCGGGTGTGGGTGTGCTGCGGGGACCCGAGAACCGTGGTGGTGCAGCCAGTCTCGACGATCACGCCGTCGGTCATGACCAGAAGACGGTCACTCGTGCGGGCGGCGACGGCGAGATCGTGCGTCACCAGCAGCGACGCGGTGCCGTTGCGGTCGCACACGGTCTCGAGGACGTCCAGGACGAGATCTCGCAGGGGCAGGTCGAGTCCACTGACCGGTTCGTCGGCGACGAGGTAGCGGGGTCGGCACGCGAGGGCGCGAGCGATGGCCACCCGTTGTCTCTGGCCGCCCGAGAGCTCACCGGTGCGGGCGCCGACCATCGACGCGGCCACCTCCACCGAGTCCAGGGCCGCGAGGGCGCGAGCGCGGTGATCGCCCTCGCACCGCAGCCACCGCAGCGGTGCGGCGACCGAGTCGAGCACGGTGCGACGCGGGTCCAGTGAGGAACCGGGATCCTGCGGAACGTACTGCACCTCGCGGCGGAACCAGCGGGTCGAGCGGGCCGGTCCCGGCCGGATCGCGGCGCCGTCGAGTGTCACCTCGCCGGAGTCGGGTGTCTCCATCGCCAGCAGCATCCGGAGCAGGGTCGACTTGCCCGAGCCGGAGGCGCCGACGAGTGCTATTCGCTCCGAGGGCGCGAGGGAGACGGTGACGTCGTCGACCGCGAGCGTGTGTCCGTCGTACCGGCGCGTCAGTGCGCGGCCGTGCAGACCGGGAGATCCCGACGTCACGATGCGACCGGGGCGGAGTGCAGCGCCGCGTCGGCGGACCGTGCGCGCGAGACGAGCCTCGCCGTGACGGGATGGCGCGGTGCTGCGAGAATGTCTGTGACGGTGCCTGTCTCGATGATCGTTCCCCGGTCGGCGACCACGACGCGGTCGCAGAGAGCGGCGGCGACGGCCAGATCGTGCGTGACGAACAGCAGGGCGGGTCCTCGATCGCCGCCGGTCGCGGCGCCGAGAGTCGCGACGACGGTGCTCTGGCTGACCACGTCGAGTGCCGTGGTGGGCTCGTCGGCCACGATCACCGGGGCATTCGAGGCCAGTGCCATCGCAATGCAGACACGCTGACGCTGCCCGCCGGAGAGCTGGGCCGGACGCGCTGCCGCGATGCGCTCGGGATCGGTGAAAGCCATGCCCCGCAACAGTTCCTCTCGATCGGCACGTCGCCGACTCGCCTCGCCGCGATGGCGCAGTGCGAGATCGAGCTGCCGTCCGACGGTGCGGAAGGGGGCGAGTGCGGACGACGCGTCCTGGAAGACCATCGCCGCCCGGGCGTCACGGGGGCGGCGGGGGACGGGCGTGCCCGCCACGTCGTGACCACCGATGCGCACGTGACCGGCGACGACCAGGTCGGGAGGAGTGACGCCGACGACGGCGGACGCGATCACGGATTTCCCGGAGCCGGACGCGCCGACCAGTGCGACACGGTGTCCCGCAACGACATCGAACGTGATTCCGGTCACGAGCGTGGTGACGCCGACCCGGACGGTCAGGTCCTCGACCTCGAGCACGGTGGTGTTCCTCCGCCTTCTGTCGATACTGATAATCGTTGTCGTCGAGACAGTAGGGGTTCGTCACGATGGGGGCAAACCGGCCGACGTCGCCCGTCCGATCCGACAACGGTTGTCGGTAACGCTATGATCGCTGCACGTCGTCCTCGCAGGCGATCCACCGTCACCGATCCGCAGCTGCTCGCAGCGCGGTGCAGAGGGAGTCCCACCATGATGTTTCCCGTCATCGCCAAGGCGGCGTCCACCGTCGTGACCGGGGTCGTGGGCGTCGCGGCCTACAACGGTGTGAAGAAGGTCGTCGAGCGTGCACCGCTGCGCGAGGCTGCCGTCCGGGTCACCGAGGTGAGCCTGCGGGGGGTGCGCAAGGCGGAGGTCAAGGCCGAGTCCGCCCGTCTCGCGGTCTCCGAGGTGGTCGCCGAGGCGAAGGATCGCATGGGTGAGGAGGTGCGGCCCCCGGCGGCGTCCGACGTCGGTCACGGCCACGACCACTGAGCGCCGACGTGAGCACCGCGGTCGCCGCTCGCACGGACACCGATCCCGCCGAGACGCCGACACCCGCAGCACCCGAGGTCCTGTCCCACGGCGCCGGCAGGATGCGCGTCCGACTCGACTGGATCGCCGGCAGTGACGTCCGCGCGGTCGCGGTCGAGGACTTTCTCGACGCCGTTCCCGGTGTCCGCGCCGTGCACGCCTTCCCTCGGACGGCGTCCGTCGTCGTCTGGTACTCCCGCTCCCGTACCGACGCCGCGTCGGTGCTGGCCGCGCTGACGGCCGTACCCGCGGCGACCGCGCTCACGCCGGGCCAGGCCGCGGTGCGCACACCACGGTCGGCAGACGTCGGTACCGGCGAGCTGCTGCGCATGACGGTGGGCGGAGCGGCCCTGGTCCTGCTGGGCCTGCGCCGGTACGCGCTGCGCCGACCTCCCGTGCTGGGCCCCACCAGTCGGCTCGTCGCCACCGGGGTCACCGTCTTCACCGGCTATCCCTTCCTGAAGGGCGCCGTGCGGTCCCTCACGGGAGGCCGCGCGGCCGGAACGGACGCCCTGGTGTCCGCGGCGACGGTCGCGAGCCTCGTCCTGCGTGAGAACGTCGTCGCCCTCACCGTGCTGTGGCTGCTGAACATCGGCGAGTACCTCCAGGAGTTGACGCTGCGCCGCACCAGGCGTGCCATCTCGGATCTGCTCAGCGGCACCCACGACACCGCGTGGATCCGGACCGGTGACGGTGCCGAGGTCTCCGTGGACATCGACTCGCTCGAGGTCGGCGACGAGGTCGTGGTGCACGACCACGTCGGAGTCCCGGTCGACGGCACCGTGATCGAGGGCGACGCCGTCGTCGACCAGTCCGCCATCACCGGCGAGACGCTGCCGGTCACTGTGACCGTGGGGACCCGGCTGTCGGCCGGATCCGTCGTGTTGCGCGGCCGCGTCGTCGTCCGCGCGTCGGCCGTGGGTCGCGACACGGCGATCGGCCGCATCATCGCCCGGGTCGAAGAGGCGCAGGAGGATCGCGCGCCCATCCAGACGGTGGGCGACAACTTCTCCCGTCGCTTCGTGCCCGCGTCGTTCCTGCTCTCGGCCGCCACGCTGCTCGTCACCCGTGACGTCCGCCGGGCCATGACCATGCTGCTCGTCGCGTGCCCGTGCGCGGTCGGTCTGTCCACCCCCACCGCCATCAGCGCTGCCATCGGCAACGGTGCCCGGCGCGGAATCCTCATCAAGGGCGGGTCCCACCTCGAACAGGCAGGCCGTGTCGACGCCGTCGTCTTCGACAAGACGGGAACGCTGACGGTCGGGCGCCCGGTGGTGACCAACGTGATCGCGTTCCACGACGCGTGGGAGCCGGAGCAGGTGCTCGCCTATGCGGCCAGCTCCGAGATCCACTCTCGGCATCCGTTGGCGGAAGCCGTGATTCGCAGTACCGAGGAACGTCGCATCGAGATTCCACCGCACGAGGAGTGCGAGGTGCTCGTCGGGTTGGGCATGCGGACCGTCTCGGACGGCCGGACGCTGCTGCTGGGCGGTGCGTCGCTGCTGCGCAGAGAGAACGTCGAGGTCTCCGAGGAGGCGTCCGACTGGGTGTCCCGTCTGCAGCACCGTGCCGAGACGCCACTGCTCCTCGCGGTCGACGGCGTGTTGGTCGGGCTGGTCAGTCTGCGCGACGAGATCCGCCACAACGCCGCCGAGGTACTGCGCGCGTTGCGGGCCGACGGTGTGTACCGCATCGTGATGCTCACCGGGGACAACCCGGCCACGGCCGCCGCCGTCGCGGCCGAGCTCGGTATCGACGAGTGGCGCGCCGAGGTCATGCCCGAGGACAAGCTCGACGTCGTCCGCGCCCTGCAGGCCGAGGGCCACATCGTCGCGGTCGTCGGCGACGGCACCAACGACGCGCCGGCGCTCGCGGCCGCGGACATCGGCATCGCGATGGGCGCCGCCGGGACGGACGTCGCGGTGGAGACCGCGGACGTCGCTCTCGCCGGGGACGACCTGGCGCGACTGCTCGACGTGCGCGCGCTGGGGCGGCGCTCGGTGGCCGTCATCCGCCAGAACTACGCCATGTCGATCGCGGTCAACGCGATCGGGCTGGCCGTGAGTGCCGGCGGAGCGCTGTCACCGGTACTCGCGGCGATCCTGCACAACGCGTCGTCCGTCATCGTCGTCGGAAACAGCGCGAGACTCATCGAGTACAGGCCCGGATCCGGGTAGGTTCGACAGGATGACGACCACCGCACCGCGCACCACCGCAGCACCCGTCGGACCACTCGATCTCTTCGCCGCCGACTCCCTGCTCGACGAGGACGAGCGGGACATCGCGGCCACGGTCCGCGCGTTCGTCGACAAGCGGCTCAAGCCCGAGGTGGGGGACTGGTTCGAGGCCGGCACGCTGCCGCGGGAGATCGCTCGCGAGTTCGGCGGCATGGGTCTGATGGGCATGCACCTCGAGGGGTACGGCTGCGCCGGGACCAACGCGGTGAGCTACGGCCTCGCGTGCATGGAACTCGAGGCGGGTGACAGCGGGTTCCGGAGTTTCGTCTCCGTGCAGGGCTCGTTGTCCATGTTCTCGATCCACCGCTACGGGTCGGAGGAGCAGAAGCAGGAATGGCTCCCGCGTCTCGCCACCGGGGAGGCCATCGGGTGTTTCGGACTGACCGAGGCCGACTTCGGTTCCAACCCGTCCGGGATGCGCACCCGTGCGCGACGGGACGGCGACGACTGGATCCTCTCCGGCTCCAAGATGTGGATCACCAACGGCACCCTGGCCGACGTGGCGACGGTGTGGGCGCGGACCGACGAGGGCTTCCGTGGGTTCGTCGTGCCCACGGACGCACCGGGATTCGCCGCGCACGCCATCGGTAAGAAGCTGTCGCTGCGCGCCTCGGTGACAGCGGAACTCGTCCTCGACGACATCCGGCTTCCGTCGTCGGCGATGCTGCCCGGTGCCACCAGCCTCGGAGCTCCGCTCTCCTGCCTCAACGAGGCGCGGTTCGGCATCGTGTTCGGCGCTCTCGGCGCAGCGCGGGACAGCCTCGAGACCGCCATCGCGTACGCGAATTCTCGCGAGGTGTTCGACCGGCCGCTCGCGAGTTTCCAGCTGACGCAACAGAAGCTGGCCGACATGACACTCGAGCTCGGCAAGGGGTTCCTTCTCGCCGTCCACCTCGGCAGGATCAAGGACCGCGGTGAGATCACGCCGGATCAGGTGAGTCTGGGCAAGCTCAACAACGTCCGCGAGGCCATCGCCATAGCCCGCGAGTGCCGCACGATCCTGGGCGGTAGCGGCATCACTCTGGAGTACTCACCTCTGCGGCACGCCAACAACCTGGAGTCCGTGCTCACGTACGAGGGGACCAGCGAGATGCACATGCTGTCCATCGGTAAGGCGCTGACGGGACAACAGGCGTTCCGCTGACCTGTCACCGCTTCTTCGCGGTCTGCTTCCTGTTCTCCTTGTCGATGGCGTCGACCAACTCGTCCTTGGTCATCGTCGAGCGGCCGTGAACGTCGAGGTCGCGAGCGACCTCCTCGAGATGCTTCTTCGACGCGTTCGCGTCGACGCCGCCCGCGCTGCGGCCCTTCGGATTCGGGCCGCCGCTCTCGGCGCGCTCGTCGGAGGGGCCTTTCTCGTCCTTCGGCTCCCAGTGGTCGCCCACCTTCTCGTAGCTGTGCTTCAGCGAGGAGTAGGCGACTCGGTGCGCCCGCTGCTCGTCGTCGTATTCCTCCTCCGCGGAGTCGAGTGTCTTCGCGAAGGTGCGCTGCGCCTTGTCGTCCGATTTCTGCAGGGTGGAGGGCAGCTCCGACTCGATGGGCTTGCCGTCGTCGTTCGTGGTGGGCACGACTGCCTCCTTCTCTCGGGTCCTGACGTCGGGTCTCGTGTCCAGGTGGCCTACCCGCGTCCCGAGACGCGAAAACCCTGCCGACGTCACCGTCTCAGCGGCACCGTCTCGCCGCGCCCGACGTAGGTGATGCGGTCACCGAGACCTCGCGCGCGCATCTCGCGGGAGAAGTCGGACAGGGGAGAGGCGAAGACACCGTAGTCGTCGACATGCACGGGCAGTACCTGCGCCGGGTCGACGAGCTGCATGGCGTCGGTGCCCTGGCGGCCGTCCATCGTCACCATCGCTCCCCAGCGCGGGTTCTGCCCGAACGGCAGGGTGGTGCCACCGAGGTGCACGACACCGGTGTCGATGTCCGGACAGCGCGTGGGGATCTCCCGAAGCTCGTCGACCATCAGGGTGTCGCCGGAGACGTACACGCGCAGGTCGACGGTGTCGGACTCCGCGGATCCGAACTCGAGCATCGTGCCCATCACCGGCGGAAGCACCCGCAGACGCTGTGCCCAGACGGGGCCGTGCCGACCGGGCATCGCCGTGATCGTCACGACCTGCTCTCCGACTCGCAGGCGTCGTGATTCCCACGTCGACAGTCCGGTCGCCGCCTCGAAGCCGCGACGGGTCAGTTTCGAGGCAGCGTGACCCGTGGTGAACACCGGCAGCGACCGGTCGAGCCCGCTCTGTGCGCGCCGGTCCCAGTGGTCTCCGTGCATGTGCGACAACACGATCGCGGACAGCGGTGGCAACTCGTCGATCGAGACGGCCGGATCGAGACGGCGTGTGGAGAACAGACCGTGACCGAGATAGGCACGCTCGCCGACGTGCAGGAAGTTCGGATCGGTGAGCAGCGTGATATCGCCGTAGCTCACCAACCCGGTCGCGTTACCGATGAACGTTTAGCTGCCGTGGGAGACCATGCCGGCGGCTTCCCTGCCGACATGGTCCCAAACGACCTGGTTCTACTTGGACAGCGTGAACTGCATGATGTCGATGGTTCCGCGGCGGAACTGCTTCGCACATCCGCCGAGGTACTTGATGTAGCGCTCGTAGACCTCGTCGCCGGCGATCGCGATGGCCTCGTCCTTGCGGGCCTCGAGGTTCTCCGTCCAGATCTCCAGCGTGCGGGCGTAGTGCTGCTGCAACGAGTGCACCCGGTCGACCGAGAACCCGACGGACGTCGCGCGTTCCTGGATGGTGCCCGGGCGCTCGAGCTCCCCGCCGGGGAAGATCTCCCGGAGGATGAAGCGCATGAAGACGGCGTCGCGCTTGTCGACGGCGACACCCTTTTCCTCCAGATCGTCCAGTCCGTAGCCGACGATGGTGTGCAGCAACATGACTCCGTCGGAGGGGAGCAGCGAGTGCGCCTTCTCGAAGAACGGGACGTGGCGCGCGCGACGGAAGTGCTCGAAGGCGCCGATGCTGACGATTCGATCGACCGGCTCGTCGAACTCCTCCCAGCCCTGCAGGCGTACCTCGGCCTTGCGGTCGCCCGTGAGGTCGTCCAGACGGGACTGGACGCGTCCGAACTGGTGCTCGCTGAGCGTCAGGCCGACCACGTCCACATCGAACCGCTCGCGGGCGCGGATCATCGCGGTTCCCCATCCGCAGCCGACGTCGAGCAGGCGCATGCCCGACTCGAGGCCCAACTTGTCCAGGGCCAGATCGATCTTCGCGAGCTGTGCCTCCTCGAGCGTCATGTCCTCGCGCTCGAAGTACGCACAGCTGTACGTCCACGTGGGGTCGAGGAAGAGCGCGAAGAAGTCGTCGGACAGGTCGTAGTGCGACTGAACGTTCTTGAAGAAGGGCTTCAGGTCTGTCATGTGGTCTAGCAACCTCACACTCGACGGGCAGGAAGGAGCGACGGCACACCCTCCCCCGGGGATGTCTGTCATGCGCGAATCTACGGTCTTCCCAGTCGATCCGCGCTCGGAACCGCCAGGTCGACGCGCTAAACGAACCTGCGGTCCGAGTCTCGCGCGTCCGTCGTGGTCGGCCCCGGTTCTCGGCTCCCGCAGGTTGTCGAAGGTCCGTTTCGAGGCTGTCACTCGGTGATGTCGCGCTCCTCCAGGATCGTGGTCGCCAGGGTGCGGTAACCGTGTTCGGGAAAGTGCACGGTGACGCGCTCCGCATCGGCCGACACCACGTTCCCCGCGCCCCAGTCGCGGTGATGCAGCGTGTCGCCGGGCCGGTAGCTCGTGTCACCGCCGTTGACGTCGGACTCGGCCGCGGTGCCGGACTCGCAGGTGTCGCACCGACCACAGAGTTGCTCCGTCACCTCGCCGAGGTACTCGAGGAGCACCTGTCGTCGGCATCGCCGTGTCTCGGCGTAGGTCCGCACCATCTCCACCCGCGATCGCGCCGCCGTCTCCTGCCGGCGAGCCGCCTCCAGTGCGCGCTCGACGGCCTCGGTCGTCGAGAGGCTGCCGGGCACCCACCCGGCGTCCGTGTGGTGCACGGCGTCGACGTGATCGAGCAGCTCCAGGGCGGTCTCCACAGCGCGCGGTGACAGGTCGGGCAACCCCGTGAGCGACTCGGTCGACATCGGTTCCGTGGCGGACCGCAGCGCCCCCTGCACCGCCTCGAGCGCATCTCGGCGCGGTCGGCGAGTGGCGAAGAACGACGGCAGCCCCAGGTCCTCGGCGCGAAAGTGCAGGACGGCAGCGGCGTCCGCACCGTCGCGACCGGCGCGGCCGAACTCCTGGTAGTACCGCTCCAGCGAATCGGGCGGTGCAGTGTGGACGACGAACCGGACATCGGGCTTGTCGATGCCCATCCCGAACGCCGACGTGGCCGCGACGACGTCGACCGTCCCGGCCGCGAACGCCTCGTGCGCCTCGTCGCGCGCGGACCGCGGCAGACCGGCGTGGTACGCGAGCGCTCGGAGGCCGCGCTCCGCCAGCAGAGCCGCGAACTCCTCCGCCTGCACGCGAGTGGCGGTGTACACGAGACCGGTTCCAGCCTGCCCGTTTGATTCCGACCGGCCGCCGGACTCCGAGCGCCGGACGACATCGTCCACGGCCGCCCGGAGTGTCATGTCCGCGTCGTGGTGCCGGACGACGGACAGCCGGATCTCGGGCCGATCGAAGGAGCCGACCACCGTCAACGGATCGAGCATGCCGAGGCGCGTCGTGATCTCGTCACGGATCGGCGGGGGGAGCCGTCGCGGTGACGGCGATGATCGGCGGGCGTCCGATCGCCTCGGCCACGTGACCGAGACGAAGGTAGGCCGGACGGAAATCGTGGCCCCGGGCGGCGATGCAGTGGGCCCCGTCGACGGCGATGCACGCGACGCCGAGTGCGCGCAGCCGATCCTGCACCTCGTCCCGAGAGGCTGATTCCGGCGTCAGGTAGACGATGGTCGCCTCACCGCGAGCGAGGGACTCCCACGAACGCTCGTTCTCGGTGTCGCTCTGCCCGGAGTGCACCGCGACCGCCCGCACGTGTGTCGACCGACGACGCAGACCGTTCACCTGATCGCGTTGCAACGCGATGAGCGGGCTCAGGACGACGGTCGGCCCGTCGAGCAGCGACGCGGCGACCTGATAGATGGCCGACTTGCCGAAACCGCTCGCCAGCAGTGCCAGCACGTCTCGTCCGGACACGACGGCATCGATCGAGTCACGTTGTCGCGGATGCAGTTCGGCATGATCGAGCGCCCGCGCGGCCGCATCGATGTCGGGCGGTGGGACGGTGTCGGGGCTCACGAACGCCCAGGTACCCGCGAGTGGGCGTGCGAATCCTGCGCGGCCGCACCGTCAGAAGCGGCGCGTCAACCGCAGCCGCAGTGGTCGGCCGTCGGGGTCGACCACCAGCCGGTAGAGGAGCGAGAACACCCGCTGCTTCCACAGCGGCGGCACCTCGATGGCATGCATGCGCAACCGTCCCCGCGGGCGATCACCGTCGCGGCCCCCGTCGTGCCACGCGTCGAGCTCGCTGACCTGCTCGGCGACCGCGTCGAAGCAGTCGTCCGGGTCGAGGAGGTCGGCGACGTCGGCGTCCGCGCCGCTCCCACGGGACAGGTGTTCGGCGAGGAGCTCGAGGCGGAGATCTCGGGCGAACACCCGCGCACCGTCACCCAGGCCACCGGGATCGACGGGCTCGCGCGCATCCCGCTCCTCGTCGACCACGGCCGCCGTGAGCTCCGAATCGTGCGTCCAGGAGCGGCGATTGAAGTTGTCGCTACCGACGGCCGCCCACACGTCGTCGACGATGCAGACCTTGGAGTGCACGTAGACCGGCACGCTGTCGTCGTTCTCCACGTCGAGGACGAGCACCCGGTCGGCGCCCGCGTCGCGTAGTAGGTCCAACGCGGCGGCGTGACCCAGGAGCGACGGCGGGATGGTCATCGCACTGTCGTCGTCGAGGTGCCGGGGTACCACGATGATCATGCGGAGCCGGGGCGAGCGCCGCAGCGCACGCGCGAAGACCCGCGCGACGTCCACGGACCACAGGTACTGGTCCTCGATGTAGATCAGGCGCTCGGCGCGACCGAGGGCTTTGGCGTATGCACGGGCGGCGCTGCGCTCGCCGTCCTGCGCGAACGGGTAGGACGGTCGGCGACGCGGGTAGGTGCGGAGCAACTGCACCGAGCACGTTCCCGTCGCCTCCGGGTCGGGGAGGGCAGCGGGCAGCTCGGACGGCTCGCGCCGGTGCCGGCGGACGACGTCGCTCACCACGTGCCACGGCAGCCGCGACAGCGCCGCCGGATCCTCCCAGCGCTCCCGGAAGGTGTCCTCGACGTCGCGCACGGCCGGACCGCGCATCTCGAGCTGCAGGTCGTGCCAGGCGGGGGTCTCCCCGTACTCCGGCGGAAACGGTCGGCTCAGGGCATCGCCGTGATGGTGCGCATCGTCGCGTCGCGACCGGGCCAGATCGATCCCGCCCACGAAGGCGACGTTGCCGCCGGGCCGCGACGCGGAGCGCATCACCACGAGCTTCTGATGATGGGACCCGAAGGCCAGAACGCGCTGATCGAGAACGCACTCACCGCCCGCGTCCTCGAGCGCGGTCGCGAGGGCACTGTTCTTGCCGCCGGTGTATCCGAGGCCCTCCGCGTGCGAGCGCCACAGCAGACCTCGGACGACGACACCGCGCGTCGCGGCACCGGTCAGCGCGTCCTCGACCGTCGGACCGCGGTCGGTGAGCACCTGCTCCGGGTCGCCGCGCCAATCGGTGAACAACACCAGATCGTCCGGTTTCGCGTCGGCCAGGTGCTCGTTCAGCACGCGGAAGTAGGTGTCGCCGTGCACGAGAGCGACGCAACGGTTGCCCTCCGTCCAGGCGCGGATGCGAGTGTCCGGGTTGGCGCGCTCCTCCGCGGACAGGAACCAGGGATGCGTCTCGTCGTCGAAGTCGATGTCGGCGAAGATCGACGACCGACCCAGAGCGTTCGAGATGCGGTCGACCGCCGTCATCAGCACGTTGCCGCGCGGTGGTGCACCCGTCTCGACCGCGCGTCGTCCCGACCCGTGCGTCACGCGACGCGTGCCGCGGGTGGGAGGGACTCGGTGCCGCCGGTGGGCCACGCCAGAGGGTCGGAACCCAGGGCGTGCAGCTGACGGACCTGGTCCTGACACCACGGCGACAGATCGCTCTCGCCCGCCAACACGGTCGCGACGAACTCGTTCCACGGTTCCCAGCGGTAGTCGGCCACCTCGTCCGGTCGCGGATCGACGGTCCTGTCGTCGTGCAGGACGAGGAACACCGGGCAGATCTCGTACTCGACCACGCCGTTGTCCATCACGGCGCGGTACCGGAACGACGGGAGCACCGGAGCCGCGCTGTCCGCACCGATACCCAGTTCGTGATCGAGGCGCCGCAGAACCGCGGAGTCGAGACGCTCACCCGGCGCGGGGTGTCCGCAGCACGTGTTGGTCCAGATTCCGGGCCAGGTGCGCTTGTCGTGCGCCCGCTGTGTCACCAGGACCTCGCGCTCGCGGTTGATCACGTAGCTCGAGAACGCCAGGTGCAGCGGTGTGGCGTCGTGATGCACAGTGGCCTTGTCGTGGGTGCCGATGGCACGGCCGTCCTCATCGAGCAGTACTACGAGTTCCACACGTGTCCCTTCCGGATGTACGACCGGCCTCCGGTCCAGAGTAGTGGTCGCTCAGCGGGGCCGAGACGGGCGGACGGACACCACCTCGTGGGTGCGCACCGGCCCGGCGACGCGGGCGTGGCACGTGGTGAGGATCGGCGCCGACCGAGACTCCTGGAGGACCACCTCGACGGTGTCCCCGTGGTGGTCGAGGAGGACGTGTCGCCGACCGTCCGGGCCGGGAGCCTCCGACAGGGGATGCAGGGTGTCGATGGCGAAGTCCTGCAGGACGGTTCGTGCGGCGTGCTGGGCCACCTGCACGGCCCCCGAGAGCGCACTGCGGCCGCGCAGGAACTCCGGGGTGACGAGTCCGTCGTGGTGGCGGCGCAGGATGCGGACGACGTCCGCGTCGTCGACGTTGCCGTAGTAGAGACCGTGCGGCAGGACGATCATCGTGCCGGCGAACCGGTCGCCACCGAGGTGCGAGCACTCCCACACCTCGCCGGGGTACGCCGACACGGCCGGCCCGAGGATCGTGCGACCGCGGACGGCGCAACAGCGGTCGTGCCTGCCGTGGGTGCACACGGCCACGATGGTCTCCGTCGACGCGGTACCCGACGATCCGTCGAGCGGGACGTCGAGCAGTTCGGCCGCGTCGGACACCTCGCCCCGGTGCACGCTCTCGTGCCCCGGCCGTGCGTCCACCGACGCCCACCGCCACCGGCCGCGGCCTCGGCGACGGCCGGGCTCCCGGACGGCGAGGGGGCGGAATCCGGCACTCTCGATGCGGCGCACGAGCGCTCCACCCAGTACGGGATCGAGGACGGACGGGGAATCGAGGAACGCCGACGGGCCCCAGCTTCCCGCGAGCTCGACGAGGAACCATCGTTCTCCGCGAGAACCGCTTCCCGCCAACGTGTCTCCCCGATCACGAGCATTGTCGCTGCACGGGCGCCACGCCGCGGTGGTGCTCACCGGCGTCGTCACGATCGGGCGACGACGAGACCCTCGCGGAGCAGGCGACGCACCACGACGATCGCGTCCTGATCGTCGAGACCCGTGAGGTCGCCGACCGCACAGTCTTTTCCGCTGTGCAGCTGCCGAACGGCGTCCGCCGCGATCGAGGGCAACGTGACCGTCTTGGTCCGCGTCGTCACGGCGACCGACTCGGGCGACTGCGTCACCCGCGCGGCGAGCCCGGATCGCCACGTCACCACGGTGGCCGCGGTCAGGCCGGCCATCGTGCGGACGGTCTCGAGAGGACGCACCGGGGCCGGCCGCGTGACCTCGACGAAGCGACGGCCGACTCGCTCTGCTGCCGCCCGCGCTCGACTGTCGCGGCCGTCGGTCTCGGCGAGGGCCGCGGTCAGGTCTGCGATCAGCGCGCGCACGTGCGGTGCGACGGCGTCCGGATCGGTCAGATCGAGCCCCACGGGCAGCGGGGCCCGGAAGCTCGCGTCGTCCGCGAGGGTGCCCAGCACGTGATGCAGCAGGTCGTACCGGGTGAAGGCCGACATTCCGACGGTCAGATGGATCGAGGTGTCACCCAGGGCCTCGGCGGAATGGATCCAGCCACGCGGAACGTACAGCGAATCACCTTCGCGCAGAACGACGTCGAGGGTCGGGTCCGTGCGCGCCATGGCGGCGACGGCGTCCCGGCGATCCGACCACGGCTGGTTCGACAGTGGATGCTCGTGCACCGGGGGGTGCAGGATCCACCGCTTCTCGCCGGCGATCTGGAGGACGAAGACGTCGTGCACGTCGTAGTGGGGATCGAATCCCCGCGAGGACGCGGGGGTGATGTACGAGTTGACCTGCACCGGGTGGCCGAGATCGGCGACCAGGTCGCCGGCGAAGTGGATGAGGGGAGGCCACAGTCGATGGAGTCCTTGCAGGACGAGGGTGTGGCCGTCCGCGAAGGCCGCCAGAATTCCGGCGGAGTCGAGCTGGTCGGTCACCTCGGCCCCGAAGCCACCCGAATCGGTGAACTGACTGCGGTCGGTCAGTGCGCCGTTCCGGGCCATCCGGGCGAACGGAGTGCGCACGCCGCGTTCGGACACCAGCTCGTCAACGGCGTCCGTCGACAGCAGATCGGTGAACGGAGTGGGTAGATCGACCGCGCGCGTCAGGAGCGGCGCGCGACCCCAGTGGTCCTCGGCGAAGGCGCGGGGCTCGATGCTCAGAAGACGACGCAGCGCGGACCGGTCTCCCGGTCCGCGCTCGTCATCGGTCGGTCGGCTCAAGCCGTACCGTCCGCACCGCCGTCGTGGCCGTCGGGGTTCGAGCCGCCGTCGGCCGGGCCCTCGCCGCTGGCCGCGGAGCCGTCCGCGCCGCCGTCGTGTCCACCCGGATTCGAGCCGCCGTCCGCGGGGCCCTCCGTGCTGGACGCGGTGCCGTCGGCGCCGCCGTCGTGACCGTTCGGGTTGGAGCCGCCGTCGGCGGGGCCTTCGCCGCCTGCTGCTCCGGAAGTGGTGATGTCGTCGTCGTTGATAGCCATCGTCTACCTTTCAGTCGTCACGACCGGACGCCGGAATTCCGGCGTCGGACACACATCGAACGTCCCCGTTCTACAGGAGACAGGTCACGTGTTGACGATTTCGGGACTTCTCAAACTCCGTGTCCACCGCATCGCCGCGTAGAGCACGCCGCCGACCAGGAGCAGCACGCCGGCACGCAGCCATGTCTGTGCGGTCTGCTGCGTCGCGAGCACGCCGCAGCTGATCAGAGCGAGCACCGGAAGGATCACCGGGGTGCGGAAGTGCGGGTGGTCCACCTGGTCCTTGCGCAGCACCAGCACGGCGAGGTTGGTGCTGACGAACACGATCAGGAGCAGCAGGACGACGGTCTCCGCGAGTGCTGCGACCGTGCCGGTGGCCGCGAGAATCATGGCCACCACCGTGGTCGCGACGATGGCCACCCACGGTGTCTGCCGCCGTGGCAACACCCGGCCCGCGACGGCGGGCAGCAGTCGTTGTCCGGCCATGCCGTACGTGAGGCGACTGGCCATGATCATGGTCAGCAGGGCGCCGTTGGCAACGGCGATCAACGCGACGAGTCCGAACAGCCTGTCGGGGACACCGACGTCGGCGGCCGAGACGACGGCGAGCAGGGGCGCCGAGGTGTCCGCGAGGTCGCTCGCGGGCACGACCGCACTCACTGCGAGTCCGACCGCGACGTAGACCGAACCGGCCGCCGCCAGGGAGAGGAAGAGCGCGCGAGGGTAGACGCGGTGCACGTCCCGGACCTCCTCCGCCATGTTGGCCGAGGTCTCGAACCCGACGAACGAATAGAAAGCGAGCAGTGCCGCCGCGAGGACCGCCACGGCAGGGTTCACGGCGTCGGTGAACTCGAGGGTGCGGCCGAGATCGCCGTCGCCGCGACCGAGCACGATGCAGGCGAGGACGACGACGAGGACGAGTCCGCTGACCTCGACGACGGTCATGACCAGGTTCGCCCGCATCGACTCCTTGATGCCACGCGCGTTCAGCAGAGCGACGACGGCGAGGAACACCAGCGCGGCAGGAACCGTCGGGACGTCGAGGAAGGCGCCCAGATAGTCACCGGCGAAGGCGACGGACAGCCCTGCCGCACTCGTCACACCCGCCGCCAGCATCGAGAATCCGACGAGGAACGACACCACCGGCCGTCCGAAGGCTCGCTCGGCGAACACGGCGGCGCCACCCGCACGCGGGTACTTGGTCACCAGCTCGGCGTACGAGGCCGCGGTGAGCATGGCCATGGCGAGGGCTACCAGCAGCGGCACCCACACGGCACCGCCGACCTCGCCGGCGATCTCGCCCACGAGTGCGTAGATGCCCGCTCCGAGAACGTCACCCAGGATGAAGACGAACAGGAGTTTGCCGGTGACGGCGCGACGCAGACCGGGGGAGTCGCCCGGGGCCGCAGGGTCGTTCAGGTCGGTGCTCATCGCAGCCGGTTACCCGTTCGCGGGGCCGTTACCCACGCGCACGATCCGGCGATCCGGGTCGTTTGTCGGGTCCGCCTCCGGGTAGCCGGGGCGCGACAAGAGCACGACCCCCGAGCACTGTCGGGAGCCTTCATGTTCCGTCACACCGACCACCTCCAGTTCGACGTGAAGCCGGAGAAGCCGGATCCCGTCTACGCCCGCAAGCTGCAAGAGTTGATCGGCGGCGCGTACGGCGAGATGACCGTCACGATGCAGTACCTGTTCCAGGGATGGAACTGTCGCATGAAAGGCAAGTACAAGGACCTCATCATGGACATCGCGACCGAGGAGATCGGTCACGTGGAGATGATCGCGACCATGGTCGCGCGGCTCCTCGAGGGCGCACCGGCCACCGAGTCCACCAAGAACGCTGCCGCCGATCCCGTCGTCGCCGCGGTGCTGGGCGGGATGGATCCGCAGCAGGCCATCGTGTCCGGCGGCGGACCCACCCTCGCCGACAGCAACGGTGTCCCGTGGAACGGGCGCTTCATCGTCGCCAGCGGCAACCTGCTGGCGGACTTCCGCGCCAACGTCGCGGCGGAGGCGCAGGGCCGCGTGCAGACCGCACGCCTGTGGCACATGACCGACGATCCCGGTGTCAAGAACATGCTCGAGTTCAACCTCGCCCGCGACACGTATCACCAGAACATGTGGCTCGCGGCCATCGAGGAGTTGCAGGCGGACGGTCTGGAGGGTGTGGTGGCGCCGAACGACCTGTTCGACGAGGAGTACGACGAGCACGCGAGCACGCTGTGGCATCTGTCGGACGGCACCGAGTCCGACAAGGGCCGGTGGGCGCACGGCACCGCACCCGACGGCCGCCACGAGAACAGGTTCCTCGCCGATCCGCAGCCGCTGGGCAACAAGCAGAGCGGACCGCCGCCGGACCCGAAGCTCTACGCCACCTACGACGGTGGACTCGGCGAACCGTCGAACGCGGCTCTCGGCACGGAGAAGGGCGTCATGGGCAAGATCAAGGAGACGTTGGACCCCGACGCCGGCTGATCGGCCGACCCGAACGACGAAGAACCCCGGCGCCGATACGGCGCCGGGGTTCTGTCAGGTTGATGTGGATGGTGCGAGTCGATCCGGAGAACAGGCTCCGCGTGATCGTCCTCGCGTCGGAATGAACACGTGTCTCGTCGTCACCGCGTTGATACGCACCACCTGCCTCGAGTTCGTCCTACGACCTGTTCGGCTTGCGTCTCCGACGATAACCCCGCGGAGTGACGCTGTCCACACCTGCGTCATGACGACGTCATCCGGCAGTCGTCGCGCGTTCGTTCGGGACGCAGTGCGTCATCTGCAGGTCGGCGACGTCGCGGGGGCCGTTCTTCCCGAGATTCGCGCGCCGCCGGTCCTCCTCCTCCGACAGGGTCTGCGATGCGAGCGGTTCGAGTCCGCGGACGTCGTCGGCCGAGATGCCCAGCCCCTCTCCCACGCGGGCGCCGAGTTCGTCGTCGGCCATGAAGAAGTGCCAGACCATCCGCTCCTGCACCTCGCGCGTCGCCTCCGAGATGTTCGCGACGAGATTCGCCACGAGGTCGTCCTTCTCCCACTGGTCCATCAGCTGGTACCGCTGACCGGCCTGCTCGTAGTCGTTGGTGCGATCGATCCGCTTGCGGGTGAGGCGGCCGTGGATTTCCGGACCCTGCTCGTCGTGCGTCGGGTACTCGGCCTCACGGAGACCGCCCGTGATGGAGGGCTCGTAGTTCACGTGCGGATTGCTGCCGGTGTTGTCCACCGAGTACTGCATCTGGCCGCCCTGCTGGTTCGTGGACACCCGCGCGTTCTTCGCCTGGTTGACGGGCAGCTGCAGGTAGTTCGGCCCCACGCGGTAGCGCTGGGTGTCCGAGTACGAGAAGGTCCGGCCGACCAGCATCTTGTCGTCGGAGAAGTCCAGGCCGTCGACGAGCACACCGGTGCCGAACGAGATCTGCTCGTTCTCGGCGAAGTGGTTCGAGACGTTGCGGTCCAGCACCATGCGGCCCACCACCTTCGGCGGGAACTCGTTCTCCGGCCACACCTTCGTGTCGTCGAGCGGGTCGAAGTTCAGCTCGGGATGCTCGTCGTCGCTCATCACCTGCACGCGCAGTTCCCATTCAGGGAAATCGCCGCGCTCGATGTGCTCGTACAGATCCTTGCTCGCATGGCCCAGATCGTTCGCCTGGATCGCGGCGGCGTCCGCCTCGGTGAGCGACGCGACTCCCGCCTTCGGGATCCAGTGGTACTTCACCAGGTGAGTCTCGCCCTCGGCGTCGACCCACTTGTAGGTGTTCACTCCGAAACCCTGCTGCGTCCGGTAGTTGGCCGGAATCCCGCGGGGGGAGAACAGGTTCACGAGCATGTGGGTCGCCTCGGGCGTCTGCGACATGAAGTCGAAGATGCGCGCGGGCTCCTGCCGGAACGTCACCGGATCCGGCTTGAGCGAGTGGATGACGTCGGGGAACTTGATGGCGTCACGGATGAAGAAGACGCCCAGGTTGTTTCCGACGAGGTCCCAGTTGCCGTCCTCGGTGTAGAACTTGATCGCGAAGCCGCGGGGGTCACGCGCGGCCTCGGACGAATCGCGCCCGCCGATCACCGTCGAGAACCTGACGGCAAGGTCCGTGCGCTTGCCGGCCTCGGCGAACAGCTTCGCGCGGGTGTACCGCTCGATGGGTTCGTCGCCCCACTTCCCGGTGGCCTCGAAATAGCCGTAGGCGACGGCTCCGCGGGCGTGGACGACGCGCTCCGGGATGCGCTCGCGATCGAAATGGCTGACCTTCTCGAGGAACTGGTAGTTCTCGAGGGTGGCCGGACCGCGTGAGCCCACGGTGCGCTGGTTCTGGTTGTCGTAGACGGGATGCCCTTGACGATTGGTGAGGATGTCCCGGTCGTCTGCCGGTGTCGACCCTTGCGACGCGACGTCTGTCATGTGTCGGCTCCTTGACTGCTCTGTGGAACGGAGGCTTCGTGCAGCGGACCGCGTACCCGACACGATCGCGAGAAAACGTGATCGGACAGAATCCCGGAATGAGGACGAGTGCCGGTGTGCTGCTGTTCCGCGGGGGTGGGGGCGAGCTGGAGGTGCTGCTGGCTCATCCCGGCGGACCCTTCTGGGCGCGCAAGGACGCCGGCGCCTGGTCCATACCGAAGGGCGAGTACGACGCCGACACCGAGGATGCGCGCACAGCGGCGGCCAGAGAGTTCGTGGAGGAACTCGGGTCCCCGGTGCCCGACGGGGACTGGATCGATCTCGGCACGGTCGCGCAGTCCAGAGCCAAGTCGGTTCGTGCGTTCGCCGTGCGCGGCGAACTCGACCCCTCGACCGCCGTGAGCAACAGTGTGGAGATGGAGTGGCCACCCAGATCGGGGCGACGGCTGGTGTTTCCCGAGGTCGACCGCGTGGAGTGGTGTGATCGCGAGTCCGCGCGGCGTCGGCTGCTGAGCGGGCAGGTTCCGCTTCTCGACGCCCTCGACCGCCACCTCGAGCAGCTCTGAGGCGCACGTCGCGCGGGCGGAGAACCTGTGTGCAGAGATCCGCGGTGAACGCGGATCTCTGCACACAGACCGTCGACGCATCGCGGAGCGGACTGGTCGCCGACGTGATGAGACGGATCGCTCAGCCCACTCAGGCGGCGCCCTGACCTCCGCCGCCGCCCTCGGTCATGCCCTCGTCACGGTCACCGTCGGCGTTGCGGAACTCGTCGAGTGTCGCCTCCGCCGCGTCGCCGGTCTGTTCGGCGGCACCGTCGGAGGAATCGTGGAGATCGTCCTGATCCGGCCCGCCCTCACGCCGCTCGGGGATGTCTCCCGCCGCTTGCTTGGCCTCGTCGATCTTCTCCTGCACGGAGTCGAGCATCGTCTCGTCCAGTTCGTCGGCCATGAGAACTCCTTCGATCGCGGGGAATGTGCCTCGTCACACTGCGTTTTCCCCGTTGTACCGGCGGGTAACCACGATCTGTCACCGAATGACACGGAGCGGTCGTTCCGGCTGCTCTTGCACCGAGACTCAACTTCCATCACAGGGGGCACATCACATGGTCAGCACCACCGCACACACCGAACGGGCGACGCTCGTCGCCCAGCTTCGCGCTCTGCTCGCGCTCACCAACACCGAGGTTCAGGTGGCCGAGACCCGCGTCGCACAGGCTCGGACGGAAGCTGTCCGCGAGGAACTGCTGCAGAACGCGTCGAACGGACGCGATCGCGCTGCTCGCATCGATGCCGCCATTCGTGAACTCGGCGGCTTCCCCGGCGTCGTCGCACCCGTCGTCGGGCGCCTCACCGCGCTGCTCAAGGCCATCGGCGAGCAGGCGCAGCCGTTCGACGAGGCCCTTCTCGGCGATCTCGCGCTGGAGCACCAGCTGCTCGACCGCGCCCGTTACGTCAAGGCTCTCGCCACGACCGCGTCCACGCCGGGCGTCGTGTCGCTCGCAGACGATCTCGTGACCGCCCACACGGCGACCGTCGAGTGGCTCACCACCGTCCTCGCCGAGGACGCCCTCGGTGGACCGGCCGCACTGCGTCGCACGCCGATCCAGGCCGCCACCGGTGCTGCCGTGCGTCTCATCAACACGCCGGTCACCTGGTCGTCGCGAGGTGTCGACCGCGTCGTCGGCACGGCGAAGGACGTTCCCGCGAAGGTGTCCACCCTCATCGGCCGCGGCCAGCGCGCGACCGAACTGGCCGTCGACACCGTCACCGCGAGCCGCGACGCGGCACTCGAGACGGCCGAGGAGGTCACTCGTGACGGCGGCGCGACCGGTGTCGCCGACGCGATCCACCGCACCCGTGCGGCCGGCGGGACGCTCGAGGAGCACGAACTTCCCATCGCCGACTACGACGGTCTGAACGTCGCCGCAGCAGTCGCCGAGATCAAGGAACTGACCGATCCGGCAGATCTGCGCACCGTGGTCGCCTACGAGGAGCGCAACAAGAACCGCCACTCGGTGGTCTCCGGCGCGCAGACTCGTCTGGCAGCGCTGGCGAAGGACATCGTCGGCATCTCCTGATCCACGTCACACGGAAGCCCCCGAGGATCATCGATCCTCGGGGGCTTCGTCGTTCGTCGGTCCGGTCAGCCCGCACGCCTGGTCGGGGTGTCGGCATGCCCCGGTCGTTCTCGGCGGGAGGGTGCCGAGTCGAGGGGAACCGGTCGTGCAGTCGCCGTTCCGCACTGTGCCATCACGGCCTCCCACCATTCCTGCCGCGGACCGGACTCGGTCCAGACCACCGTGTCGATGTCCATCTGTTCATCTCCTGTCGAAACACCGGAATGCGTCGACGCCTCACTTCTCGAGCGCTGTGAGGGGGATTACCCGTTCGGAGCAGGATCACACCGACCGACCGAGACGGTCAGCGCCACCACGTCTCACTGGGGGTGACCGGAGTGGTGCGCTTGTGCCGGGTCTTGACGAACCAGTTCTCGATGGTGGCGGCGGCCTCGTCGGGCACGTCCTCGCCTTCGAGGTAGGCGTCGATCTGGGCGTACGTCACACCCAGTGCCTCCTCGTCGGGCAGCGCCGGCCGGTCGTCCTCGAGGTCGGCCGTGGGTACCTTCTTCCACGTGCTCTCCGGGGCACCGAGCTCGCGCAGCAGGGCCGCACCCTGGCGCTTGGTCAGGCCGGTCAGCGGTGTGAGGTCCACACCGCCGTCGCCGTACTTGGTGAAGAACCCCGTCACGGCCTCGGCAGCGTGATCGGTACCGACGACGAGCAGGTTCCGCTCGCCCGCGAGCGCGTACTGGGCGACCATCCGCTCGCGTGCCTTGATGTTGCCGCGAACGAAGTCGCGCAGTCGATCGACTCCGAGGGCCGTGGCAGCTGCCACGCCTGCGCCGTCCGCGGACGGCTTGATGTCCACCGTCACCGTGGTGTCGGGGCGGATGAAATCGAGCGCAATCGCCGCGTCGGCCTCGTCCGCCTGCTCACCGTAGGGGAGTCGTACGGCCATGAACGTCGCGTCGCCGCCGCCGGCGCGAACGCGTTCCGCGGCGAGCTGGCACAGGCGTCCCACGAGTGTGCTGTCCTGTCCGCCACTGATGCCGAGTACGAAGCCGGCAGTTCGGGTGGCGACGGCGTAGTCGGCGAGAAAGCCCACCCGCGTGTCGATCTCCGCTGCGGGATCGATGGTCGGACGGACCTCGAGTTCGGTTCTAATGGTGTCGCGAAGGCTTGGCATGACTCAACGCTAGCGCCGATCCTCCGCGCGTGCCGGGGATGTTTGTCACCGGACGGAGCGGGAAGGACTACCGGTCCGTGCAGCACTGAGAGAGGAAACGGAAGACACATGTCTCACCACGTCGAGACCGAGGAACTCATCGAGGGCGAGGCGGCCGAACCGGAGCAGCGCGTCGACACCGACGAGGATCTCGCCGAGCTCTGTTCGGAGATCGCGGAACTCGCACTCGAACGCGACCTCCGTATCGCCACCGCCGAGTCGCTCACCGCCGGGAACATCGCTGCCAACCTGGGCCGCGCGTCGTCGTCCGGAACGTGGTTCCGCGGGTCGATCGTCGCCTACGCCAGTGAGGTGAAGTACTCGCTGTTGCAGGTACCCCGCGGCCCCGTGGTGAGCGAGGAGGCCGCCACGGCCATGGCGAGCGGAGCGGCGTCGGCGCTCGGCGCGGATCTCGCCGTGGCCGTCACCGGTGAGGCGGGACCGGAGACGAACGAGGACGTGGAACCCGGAACGGTCTGGTTCGGCATCGCCGACCACGGGACGACCAGCGCGGAGCGCGTGGTCTTCGAGGGCGACCCGAAGGACGTCCTGGCCGCGACCATCGAACGCGCGCTACGTCTGCTGCGCGACCACGCCCGGTCAGGCGCCCAGCGCGAGTAGGGCGATGTCGTCGATCGGAGAGAGGTCGGGGATGAGGGCGACCAGATCCTCGACCATCTTCGTCGTGGACAGTCCGAGGCGGGCCTGCGTGAACTGCGCGAGACCGTCCTCGCCGAACATGGTGCGCCCGTCGGGACGTGCCTCGGTGATGCCGTCCGTGTAGAGCAGCAGTGTCTGCCCCTCCTGCAACCGGAAACTGCACGCACTGAAGGTCGCGTTCGGCAGAGCGCCGACGAACATGCCTGTACTGGAACGGATCTCGTGCACCTCGCCGCGAGCGGGATCGAGGAGCAGGGCGGGCGGGTGCCCGCCCGTCGCCAGTGTGACGCGGAAACCGCCGCGAGGATCCGGGGTGATCACACCGAACAGCACGGTGCAGAAACGCTGATGCGAGGTGTCCATCAACAACAGTCGATTGAGCTCGGCGAGCCCCTCCGTCGGATCGTCGTGGTGCAGCGCCGCGGCCCGCAGGGTGTAGCGGACCAGCGAGGTGACGGCCGCGGCGCCGGCGCCGTGCCCCTGGACGTCGCCGAGGAAGAACGCCCACCGGTCCTTGCCCAGCGCGAAGACGTCGTAGAAGTCGCCGCCGACCTGCAGCGGTGACGAGGCGTGGTAGTGCGACGCGAGCGTCAGACCCTCGATGGTGGGAAGGGAGGGTGGGAGCAGCGTGCGCTGCAGCACGGCGGCGTAGTCACCGATGATCGCGGAGTCCGCCTCGGCGCGCGTGCGGAGTTCCCGCTCGGCGCGCACGGTGGTCGCGGCCGACAGTCGCAACTCGAACTCGTCCATCGCGATGTCGGCCAGTTCCATCAGGATGTCCGCGCGATCGTCGGACACCGTGCGCGGCACCACGTCGTAGACGTTGACCGTGCCGAGCCGGAAGCCGTCGGCGGTCACGATGGGGGCGCCGGCGTAGAAGCGGATGCCGAGATCGCCGCGGACGAAGGCACTACCGGCGGTGGCCGGGTTCGCCAGGGTGTCCGACGCGACGAAAGGCCCGTCGTGCGTCATCGCCATCGTGCACAGGGCGTCGTGACGTTCGGTGTGGTCCGGGAGCCCGTCGCCGTAGGTGGCGGTGAACCGCACCAGGTCGGCATCGATGATGGACACGGACGCGTACGGCGCGTCGAACCAGCGGGCCGCGAGGCGGGCGATGCGGTCGAAGGCGCCGTCGGCGGCGGTGTGCTCGACGTCGTACCGGGCCAACGCGGCCAGGCGTGCCGCCTCGGCGGCCTGCGCGAGGTCGGGACCGAGATCGAGGGCATCGATCGCCGTTCTCGACGTGGCACGGCGCGGGGAGTCGAACGCGTGGGACGAGAGTGCAGTCACGAAGCCTCCGGTGAGACGAGAGCGGTAATGCTCTCCCCGGGGCTGGAGGAGGAGAGACTCACGGGGAGCCTCAGCAATCGCGTACGAGTCTACGAGACCTGATCGTCGGTGTCGATGCCGGATGTCGGTGCCACGTCCCATGCCATGGTCACGGTGGTGCCCGAGTCGGCGGACGACAGCGTGACGTCGTCCGACAGGGTCTCGATCAGCGGCAGACCGCGGCCACGGAGGGGCCCCGGCGACGAGTCGGACCACGTTCCGTGATCACGGACGGCGACCTCGAGCCGCGCGGAGTCGTAGGTGGCCTGGAGGTCGAAGACGCGTCGACCGGTGGTGGCGGCATAGGCGTGCTCGACGACGTTGGCCATCGCCTCGTAGACGGCGAGCACGATGTCGTACGTCCGCGCCGTGTCGAAGGGCGTGTGCGTCAACCACGCACCGAAGCGGACGCGTGCGTCGGTGATGCGCTGCGGTTCGGCGTCGAGATCGGTGAGGGACAACTGGGTGGGGGGCTGGTGGTGCTCAGTCGTCGCGTCGTCGATCACGAGGGGAGGAGTACCCCACGCGTGCCCGGTCCTCACACCGGGAGCGCTGCTCATGCGAGGTCGTCGACGGGCGAACCGGACGTGGTGACGGCCGCGAGCGCCGCCTCGCGGGTGTCGAGCACGGGGAACGTCTCGTCGAGACCGACCAACTGCAGGGGGCGAGCGGTGGCCGCACCGCGGGCGACGACGGCGAAGGCGACGTCGTCGCCCACCGCCTGATGCGAGGTCACCAGCACGGTCATACCGGCGGACGCGAGAAAATCGACACCCGTCAGATCGATGATCAGCGCGCTCGACGCCGTGGTCCGTACGGCGTCCACCGCGTCCTGAAGAATCGGCGCGGTGGCCAGATCGAGTTCGCCCACGACTGTCAGGATCGCTGCGTCGTCGTGCCATTCGGTGTCGACACGGAATGCGTCCGTGGTGTTCTCGGCGATCGACATCGGATGTCCTGCCTTTCGGTGTTCGGTCCAGAAAGGCCATTCAAGCAGCCGAGTCCGACCGATGCCACACCGGCTCCGAGCGCCGGGTGGGGAGTTTGACGGGGTTTTTCCAGGGTATCGAGCCCCGATGAGCAGCATCGGTACGGACGGCCGACGCGTTCTCGTCGCGGGCTGGTGACAGGGCCTCACACCCGGTCCAGCTGGTCGTCCCCCGATACGTCCGCGGTGTCGGTGGAGGTCGGCTCCGGAAGCAATGACCGGTAGACCCGATCGGTGTCGACGGCGATCTGCTCCCACGAATACCGGGCGCGAGCGCGATCGGCGGCCGACATGCCGCAGCCGGTGCGTCGACCCTCGTCGTTCAGCAGGCGACGGACGGCGTCGGCGACGGCGGCAGGTGTGCGGCGATGAACCAGCACGCCGGTGACACCGTCGATCACGGTGTCGAGGAAACCGCCGACCGCGGTGGCTACCACAGGGATCCCGCACGCCATCGCCTCGAGCGGCACGATGCCGAACGGCTCGTACGTGGGAGTGCAGACCACGATGTCGGCGGAGCGGAGAAGGTCGGGCATCGCCTCACGGGAGACCTGCCCGACCAGGCGGACGCGGTCGGCCACACCGTGGGCGATCGCGATCTGCTTCAGGCGTCGAGCCTCGTCGTCGTCCGAGACGTCGCTGCGCTCGCCGCCGGCGATGATGAGGTCGGTGTCCGGAATCGACGCGAGAGCCGCGATCATCAGGTCGAAACCCTTGCGAGGCACCAGACGGCCGACCGCGACCAACCGCCGCCGTCGCGCGGGGCCGGGAGAGCTGACCGGCGCCGGCTGGAACTTCTCGAGGTCTACGCCGCACGGCACCACCGACACCCGTCGGCGCGGTATGCCCATCCGGACCAGTTCGGTGACCTCGTCCGAGCACGTCGCGACGACGTGATCGGCTCCGCGTGCGACGAGCCGCTCCATCTTCGCCCGGCTCGGCGGTGACGTGTCCCGAGGTCCCTGGTGCCGGCGTTCGACCACACCGAGCGCATGGAACGTCACCACGGTGGGAATCGCGAGCGGCCGCGCCGCGAGTTGGGTAGCGAGGCCGGACATCCAGAAGTGGGCGTGGACGACGTCGGGCCGGTCTCGCGTCCAGTGCTCGGCCAGCTGAGAGGTGAAGTCACCCGTGTGAAGAAGGAGTTCGTCCTTCGGTACCGGCTCGGGCGGACCCGCCGGAACATGTACGACGCGGTAGCCCTGACTGACGACGACCTCGTCGTGCTGCTCGCCCGAATCGCGTCGGGTGAACACAGACACCTCGTGGCCGCGGTCGACGAGGGCGGCGGCGAGGCATCCGACATGGACGTTCTGCCCCCCGGCGTCGATACCGCCGGGCGCGGCGAGCGGACTTGCATGTTCTGACACCATGGCGATGCGCATGAGGAATCCGTCCCTCGGATCGTGCGTTCCGAGTCGTCGCTGGTGACTGAACGACGTCTCGCTGCTGTCGGTGGTGCAAGTCGAGGTCGGCTGGAGACCGGATCGGACAGAACGTCGGGCCCGCGGGTATGTCGAGAGCAGGCGGAAGTACGCGGGCCGTCGAACACCGTGAGTGATGAACACGCCGACGAGCTAGGTCGTGAATATCCCGAATCGAGAGAAGAAAACATCCGAACGCCGATCGGCTCCGAATGCCTGCTCCTCATCTGACGTGGGTGTCACTTCAGCGGATCGTGTCCCCAGTTCATCAGCGAGTAGCGCCACCGCGAGTGCTCCACGTCCTTCGAGGGGCCCTGGGCGCGATGTCGGTGCACGTATCCGACGACCTTGCGCATCGCGGCGATGTCGTCGTCCGTGAGATCGGATTTCTTCGTGTCCAGGATCGAGGTGATGCGCCGCCCCATCTCGTGCCCCGTCGACTCACCGTCCTTCGAGTCACCGACGGAGCGGGACTCGTCGGTCGTCAGCCAGTCCTCGAGCTCCTTCCTGGTCATGGTGACCGCGTCCTTCCAGTCGTCCCACACGTCGTCCACCGTCTCGTTCCTCTGCGTCATGACGCATCGCGTTCCCCGGAAGCGACGGCGACAATCACGATCTGTCGGCGCACCGACGCGGCGGGTCGACACCCGACGTGACCGCGCCCGCGCACCGCGCCCGTGCGACCATCTGCCGATGAGTGTGTTGGTGTGCTTTCATGCCCATCCCGACGACGAGGTGTTCGGCACCGGCGGGATCATGCGGTCGGCGGCCGACGCCGGCCACCGAGTGGTGCTGGTGACGGCGACGGACGGTGCGCTCGGTGAGGTGCCCGACGGCCTGTTGACCGAGGGCGAGTCGCTGCACGATCGGCGGCAACGTGAACTGGAGCGCTCGGCCGAGGTGCTGGGGGCACAGCGCGTGGTCGTGCTGGGATACGCGGACTCGGGGATGGCCGGGACCGAGGGCAACACGAACCCGCACGCCTTCGCCAACGTGGATGTCGAGGAGGCCGCTCGGCGGCTCGCGGACGTTCTCGTCGAGGAGCAGGCCCGTGTCCTGACGGTCTACGACTCGCACGGTGGTTACGGCCATCCCGACCACGTGCAGGTGCACCACGTGGGGGTGCGCGCCGCGGTCATCGCCGAGGTGCCGTTCGTCTACGAGGCGACGATGAACCGTGACCGCATGCGCGAGATGATGACGGCGAACCCCAACTGGGATCCGGGCGAGAACGAGGACGCCTCGCAGCTCGACATCGAGGCGTTCGGCCTGCCCGAGTCGGAACTCACCACCGCGGTGGACGTGTCCGGTGTCCTGGCCGCCAAGCGTGCGGCGATGGTGGTGCACGAGTCGCAGATCGGTGACTTCGGCCCGTTCATCCCCATGTCGGACGAGGATCTCGCGTCCGCGTTCGGCACCGAGTGGTTCCGACGCATCGTGCCCCCGGTCGACGCGCCCGGCGCCGTGCGGGAGACCGCACTGCCCCTGTAAATCCGGCACCGGGGGCGGTTTGGTGGCGGGAGCGCAGGGTAGCCCGGAGCATGAGCCTCGTCACAGGAGATGTCGGAGTACGCCTCACGGTCAACGGCGAGGAGCACCGGATCGAGTGCGACGTCCGGACGACCCTCCTCGACGCGCTGCGTGAGAGGCTCGGGCTGACCGGGTCCAAGAAGGGGTGCGACCGCGGTCAGTGCGGATCGTGCACGGTGCTGTCCGGTGGTCGGCGCGTGGTCAGCTGCCTGACGCTGGCCGTCGCGGCACAGGACGACGACATCACCACCGTCGAGGGGCTCGCCGACGGCGAGGACCTGCATCCCGTGCAGGCGTCGTTCCTCGCGCACGACGCATTCCAGTGCGGCTACTGCACCCCCGGTCAGATCTGCTCTGCCGTCGCCGTGCTCGACGAGGTGAAGAACGGATGGCCCAGCGCCGTCACCGAGGACCTCGACGGCGTGCCGACGGCCTCGGACGCGGACATCCGAGAACGGATGAGCGGCAACATCTGTCGGTGCGGCGCCTACCCCAACATCGTCGATGCCGTGCGAGAGAACATCGACGGCAGATCCGATCGGACGATGGAGACGGGCGCGGAACAGTGAGAACATTCGCGTACGACCGTGCCGCCGACGCGTCGACCATCGCGTCCGCACTCGCCGAGGGGTCCACCCGCGTGCTGGCCGGCGGAACCAACCTCGTGGATCTGATGAAGCTGGGAATCGAGACCCCGGACCGGCTCGTCGACATCACGGGTCTGGCCCTGGCGGACATCGAGTGGAACGACGGCAGTGGCGGCGGGGTGCCGGGTCTTCGTGTCGGGGCCCTGGTCCGCAACAGCGATCTGGCCGCCGACCCCGTCGTGCGTTCGCGGTTTCCCGTCCTGTCGCGCGCTGTGCTCTCGGGTGCGTCCGGTCAACTGCGGAACATGGCGACCACGGGCGGGAACCTGTTCCAGCGCACCCGCTGTCCGTACTTCATGAACGTCGACACAGCGTGCAACAAGCGTGAACCGGGCTCGGGCTGTTCGGCCCTGGACGGCGATCGGCGCAACGCCGCGGTGCTGGGCGCATCGCAGCACTGCATCGCCACCCATCCCTCGGACATGGCCGTGGGTCTCGCGGTGCTCGATCCCACTGTCACCGTCGTCGGGACCGACGGAGTGCGCGAGATCCGGTTCGCCGATCTGCATCGGCTTCCCGAGTCCGCACCTGAACGCGATTCGACTCTGCGACAGGACGAGTGGGTGACACATCTCGATATACCGCCGCTTCCACCCGGTGCGCGCTCGACCTACCGGAAGGTGCGGGACCGTGCGTCCTACGCCTTCGCGAGGGTGTCCGTCGCCGCCGTCGTGGTCGTGGAGAACGGGGTGTTCACCACGGTGCGCATCGCGCTGGGCGGAGCCGCTCACAAGCCGTGGCGGGCCACGGTCGCCGAGTCCGAGCTGCTCGGGGCGATCCCGTCCCGGAGCGGCGTGATCGCTGCGATGGAGCGCGAGCTCGCCGCGGCACACACGTTCCCCGACAACGACTACAAGTTGTCACTCCTCGCGTCGACGGTGGCCTCCACCGTGACGTCCCTCGCCGACGCGGCCGCGGACGAGGCGGCCACCCGATGACCGTCACGGGAACACCGGTCGAGCGGCTCGAGGGCCGCGACAAGGTCACCGGAGCCGCCCGGTACGCGGCGGAGTACCGGGACGTCGGTGGAGAACCAGCGCACGCGGCGATCGTCGGCGCCGCCGTTCCGGCGGGGCGTGTGCTGGACGTGGATCGTGCCTCGGCGCTGACGCTTCCGGGTGTCCTCGCCGTGCTGTGGCACGGTAACGCTCCGACGCTCGGGTCCGCCGGGGACGGCGAGTTGCAGGTGCTCCAGTCCGATGTCGTCGCCTACCGCGGGCAGATCGTCGCCGTGGTCGTGGCGGAGACGTCGGAGCAGGCGACGTGTGCGGCCTCCGTTCTGGACGTCACGTACGAGAGTCGCCAGTGCGACAACGAATTACGGGAGCATCACCCGGGCATCTACGCACCCGAGCAGGTGAACGCGGGCTTCGACACCGATGTCGTCACCGGGGAACCGGAGCGGCGCTTCGAGGAGTCCGCGGTGCGCGTCGACGTCCGCTACACGACGCCGCCCGAACACAATGCGCCCATGGAGCCGCACGCGTCGATCGCCGCGTGGAGCGAGGACCGGTCGACCCTCACGGTCTGGGACTCGACGCAGGCGCCGTCCGGCGTGGCCGGAGATCTCGCCGAGCTCTTCGGCGTCGACTCGGACGCCGTGCGCGTCATCGCCCGGCACGTGGGCGGCGGCTTCGGATCGAAAGGGAGCACGCGACCGAACGCGGTCGTCGCGGCCATGGCGTCGTCCGTCGTGGGTCGACCGGTCTCGTTTCCGGTTCCACGCCGGTCGACCTTCGACTTCGTCGGCTACCGGACGCCGACGATCCAGCGGGTCCGACTGTCGGCGGACGCGGACGGCTCGATGACGGCGTTGCTGCACGATTCGCTCCAGCAGACCTCCACCGTGATGGAGTTCGTGGAGCAGACGTCCGAGGGCAGTCGCCACGTGTACGACATCGACGACGTCTCGACCACGCATCGCGCGGTCGCGCTGGACGTCGGGACACCGCGCTGGATGCGCGCTCCCGGTGAGGCGCCCGGCATGTTCGCTCTGGAGTGCGCGGTGGACGAACTGGCCCACGCGCTCGGAACGGACCCCGTCGAGTTGCGGCTGCGGAACGAGCCGTCGGTCGATCCCGCGGACGGGCAGACCTACAGCTCACGTACCGTCCGCGCCGTCTTCGAGGAGGGCGCGCGGCGCTTCGGTTGGGCCGGTCGTGACCCGCGGCCCGCGATACGCCGAGACGGACGCACCCTCGTCGGGACCGGTGTCGCGATGGCGACCTACCCCGCGATGACGTCGCCGAGCACGGCGCGGGCGACCGTCCGTGACGACGGGACGGTCGACGTGTCCGTCGCCGCGTCGGACATCGGTACCGGCGCACGAACGGTGCTCGCCCAGATCGCCGCCGACGCGCTCGAGGTCGCGCTGGACCGGGTCCACATCCACGTCGGGGACAGTGCGCTGCCCACGGCGCCCGGCGCAGGCGGGTCCTCGGGTACCTCGTCGTGGGGCTGGGCGGTGACCAAGGCCTGTCGTGCGCTGCGCGCGGACGGAGACCTCGCACCGGGTGCGACGGCCACCGCGGACACCACCGACGACCTCGAGGAGCGTGCGGCGCTGGCGCGGCAGGCGTTCGGCGCCCATTTCGCCGAGGTGCACGTCGACGTCGACACGGGGGAGGTCCGCGTGACGCGGATGCTGGGCGTCTTCTCCGTGGGCCGTGTGCTGAACCCTCGGTTGGCTCGGTCACAGCTCCTGGGCGGCATGGTGTTCGGTATCGGCATGGCACTCATGGAGGAGAGCATCGTGGATCGACGACACGGCGGCTTCCTCAACGCCGACCTCGCGGAGTACCACGTCCCGGTGGACGCCGACGTCGCCGACATCGAGGCGATCTGGGTCGAGGAGCACGACGACGATCTGAACCCGATGGGCAGCAAGGGGATCGGCGAGATCGGCATCGTGGGGTCGCCTGCTGCCATCGCCAACGCGGTGTTCCACGCGTGCGGTGTCCGGGTGCGAGACCTGCCCATCACTCTCGACACCCTGATCGAGCGGATGGACCCCGCGCTGCGCCTGTGACCACCCGGTCAGCCCAGCAGATCGTCCAGGCGCTCGTAGCCCTCCCGCATGCCCTTCTCCATGCCGCTCGCTGCCATCGAGTCCCGCGCCTCCAGTGTCGGGTACACCGAGTGGCCCTCCAGCCGGCAGCGGTCACCCAGGTCGACGAACGTGAGGAACTCGATGCTCACCACGTCGGGGAAGCCCTCGTACTCGAAGGTCTGCACGGCGAACTCGTTCGTCCGCACCGTGTGGAACACGCCGTGGAACGCGTACTCCGCACCGCCGGGATCACGGTGGACGTAGCGGTACCGGCCACCGCCGCGGAAGTCGTACTCCTCGACCGACATCTCGTAGCCGGCGGGACCGAGCCAGCGGGACACCAGTTCGGGCTCCGCGTGCGCCCGGAAGACCGCGGACACGGGTGCGTCGAACTCGCGCCGGACATCGATGAACGGCAGACCCGCCGGTGAATGGATGTGCAGCGCCCTGTCGCCGGTTCCGGTCATCGTCGTCTCCTCGATCTCGGGTGGCGGGGAGGTCCAGTGTGAATCAGTGCTGGTCGTCGGTCGTGTGGATTCGAGAAGAACGGAAGGTGGTAGACACATCGGGACATGATCGCCGGTTCCACCGCGGCGAGGGTGTCTGCCATCACACTGCCGCGACAGCTCGGGGGACCCACGTGCGTATCGCTCTGCTGTCCTACCGGAGCAAGCCCCACGTCGGCGGTCAGGGTGTCTACGTCGCGCGTCTGAGTCGAGCGCTGGTGGACGAGGGGCACGAGGTCGAGGTGTTCTCCGGTCAGCCCTATCCCGATCTCGACCCGCGGGTGCGGCTCACGCGAGTACCGAGCCTCGACCTCTATCGAGACGACGATCCGTTCCGCACCCCGCGGCCCTCCGAGATCCGAGACCTGGTCGACGTGTCCGAGGTGCTGACCATGTGGACGGCCGGGTTCCCGGAGCCCCGCACGTTCGGGGCGCGCGCCGCTCGTCTGCTGCGCGCGCGAGCCGACGAGTTCGACGTGGTGCACGACAACCAGTCGCTGAGCTACGGATTGCTGCGCATCCCGTTGCCGCTCGTGGCCACCATTCATCACCCCATCACCCGCGACCGTGCCCTCGACCTCGCGGCGGCGCCGTGGCGACGACGGATCACCGTGCGGCGCTGGTACGGCTTCCTCACCATGCAGCGGCGGGTGGCGCGCCGGATCCCGCGGTTGCTGACCGTGTCCCGCTCGTCCGCGGTGGACATCGTGGACGCGTTCGGGGTCGCTCCGGGTGCGGTGACGGTGGTCCCGCTCGGGGTCGACACCACCGTGTTCACCCCCGGCGCGGCGCCGCGAGTTCCCGGCCGCATCGTCGCCGTCGCGAGTGCCGACGTCGCCCTCAAGGGTGTGCGGCACCTTCTCGAGGCGGTCGCGAAGATGCGCACCGAGCGGGATGTCGAACTCGAACTGGTGTCGAAGGTGGACCCCGCAGGGCCGACCCGGACGTTGATCGACGATCTCGGTATCGACGACATCGTGCGGACGCGGAGCGGTCTCGACGACGCCGAACTGGCGCGCGTGCTGGCGTCGGCCGACGTGGCCTGCGTGCCGTCGCTGTACGAGGGCTTCTCGCTCCCGACCATCGAGGCCATGGCCTGCGCGACCCCCCTCGTGGTGAGCCGCACCGGGGCGATCCCCGAGGTCGTGGGGCCCGACGGGCTCTGCGCCGATCTGGTACCTCCCGGTGACAGCGACGCCCTGGCGCGGGCCCTGATGCGCGCGCTGGACGACGAGCCCCGCCGACGCGCCATGGGCGAGCGCGGGCGGGAACGGGCCACGCAGACCTACGGCTGGCCGGCGGTGGCCGCCGCGACCGTCGCGGAGTACGAGAAGGCGATCGCCGATCGCCGTGGACGAGGGAATCGAGAGACGACATGCTGACGATGGACTTCGACCGGCTCGGCTTCGGTGCGGGCGATCGCGTCATCGACATCGGGTGCGGCCAGGGGCGCCACTCCTACGAGTTGTACCGCCGCGGGGCCCATGTCACCGCCTTCGACCAGAACGCGGACGAACTCGACGAGGTCAAGGTCATGTTCGGCGCGATGGCCGAGGAGAAGCAGGTACCGGAGTCCGCCACGGCGGAGACGGTCGTCGGCGACGCGTTGTCCCTGCCGTTCCCGGACGAGTGGTTCGACGGGGTGATCGTGTCCGAGATGCTCGAGCACGTGCCGGACGACGCGTCGGCCATCGCCGAGATCGCGCGCGTGGTGCGCCCCGGCGGCACGGTGGCGGTGAGTGTCCCGCGCTGGTTGCCCGAGCGGGTCTGCTGGTCCCTCTCCGACGAGTACCACGCGAACGAGGGTGGCCACGTCCGGATCTACCGTGCGAGTGAGTTGGCGGCGTCACTCACCGCGGCGGGCCTCGAGGTCACGCACACCCACCACGCGCACGCACTGCACGCTCCGTACTGGTGGCTCAAGTGCGCGGTCGGGGTGCGGAACGACGATCACCCGCTGGTGCGCGGCTATCACTCGATGCTGGTGTGGGACATGATGAAGGCCCCGCGCACCACCCGAGTGCTCGAGCAGGTCCTGAATCCCGTCATCGGCAAGTCCGTGGTGATCTACCTGCGCAAGCCGGAGACCGGGATCGGCGGACCGGGGGCCGGACGTGGCGCTCACTGATCACGTGACGCCGTCGATTCCCGGAATCCTGTCCGCCGAGCAGTGTCTCGCCAGTGCGCGCAGCATCGCCGCCGTCCAGGTCCGGTCCGGGGCGATTCCGTGGTCCGAGGGCGGGCACCTCGACCCGTGGGACCACGTCGAATCGGCCATGGCGCTCAGCGCCGCGGGCCTCGTCGAGGAGGCCGACGCCGCGTACGAGTGGTCGCGGCGCACGCAGCGCAGCGACGGCACCTGGCCGATCCGGCTGCGCGGCGACGTCGTGGAGGACGCCGGCGCCGACACCAACTTCTGCGCGTACATCGCGGTGGGAGTGTGGCACCACTTCCTCGTCACCGGCGACGACAACTTCGCCCTGGCCCTGTGGCCCACCGTGCGCCGCGCCGTCGACTTCGTCCTCGGTCTGCAGACCGACCGCGGCGAGATCGCCTGGGCCGCAGGGCCGAACGGATCGCGTGCCGAGGCCCTGCTCACCGGGAACGCCAGCATCCACCACAGTCTGCGGTGCGCGCTGGCCCTCGCGGCGTACATCGGCGACCCGCAGCCGGACTGGGAGGTCGCCGTCGGCCGGTTGGGTCATGTTCTGCGGCATCACCTCTCGGCTTTCACGCCGAAGCCGTCGTACTCCATGGACTGGTACTACCCGATCCTGGGCGGCGCCGTGCGCGGACCGGCGGCCGGGCGGCGCATCGACGACCGGTGGTCGGACTTCGTCGTGGAGGGGCTCGGCATCCGCTGTGTCGACGACCGACCGTGGGTCACCGGTGCCGAAACGTGTGAGCTGGTTCTGACTCTCGACGCGATGGACCGGGTCGACGTGGCGACGGACCTGCTCGGAAGCATGCAGCACCTGCGGGAGGACGACGGGTCGTACTGGACCGGGCTGGTCTACGCGGACGGCAAGCGGTGGCCCGTCGAGAGGACGACGTGGACCACCGGAGCCATGATTCTGGCGGCCGACGCCCTGTCCCGGTCCAGTGCCGGATCCGGCATCTTCCGGGGGGACGATCTGCCCGTCGGGCTCTCCGGTGCGCATCGCAGCTGCGGCTGCGCGGGGGAGTCCTACCCGGCGAGCGTGCCCGGCTGACCCGAGGTCCGCACCAGCACTCGCAGTGAGCCGACCACGCGGTTCTCGGTGAACATGCCGCTGTCGAGGGCGCGCCGGTAGATGCGGTACGGGGCCTGCCCGCCGTCCGCCGGATCCGGGAACACGTCGTGGATGAGCAGGGCGCCTCCGACCGCGACCCACGGCGCCCACCCCTGGAAATCGACCGTGGCCGCCTCGTCGGTGTGGCCGCCGTCGATGAACAGCACGTCGACGGGATGCTTCCACAGCGCGGCGACGTCGCCGGAACGGCCGACGACGGCGACGACGACGTCCTCGAGGCCCGCCCCCGCCAGGGTGCGGCGGAATCGTCCGAGAGTGTCCAGCGCACCGGTGGCCGGGTCGACGAGCGTGGTGTCGTGGTACTCCCAGCCGACCTGGTGCTCCTCGGATCCGTGGTGGTGGTCGACGGTGACCACACGGCCGCCCGTGGCGCGCGCCGCGGCGCCGAGGTACACGGTCGACTTGCCGCAGTAGGTGCCGATCTCCACCACCACGCCGTCGCCCAGGAACTCGGCGGCGGCGTCGAAGAGCGCGAGTCCCTCGTCGGCGGGCATGAATCCTGTTGCCGCCTCGGCGAACTCGCGCAGGTCGTCGGGCATGACGGGACGTGCGGGGGTGTCGGTCACACGGGCGAGCCTAGCTGGTCGAACACCTTGCCCGGGTTGAGGATGCCCTGCGGATCGAGTGCGTCCTTGACCGCGCGGTGCATCGCGAGGACCACCGGATCGAGTTCCTGGACGAGTCCGTGCATCTTGAGCAGGCCGACGCCGTGCTCGCCGGTGACCGTGCCGCCGAGGGCGAGTGCGGCGTCGATGATCTCGGCGAACGCCGCCTGCGAGCGTGCTCGGGCGGCGTCGTCGCCCGGGGGAGTGATGAGCAGTGGGTGCAGGTTGCCGTCGCCGGCGTGGGCGATGTTGGCGATGACGACGTCGTGGGCGATGCCGATCTTCTCGATCCGCGACAGCATCTCCGGCACATGGCGTTTGGGGACGCACACGTCCTCGGTGAGCACCGGGCCCAGTCGTTCCATGGCCGGGTAGGCCAGGCGCCGCGCCGCGAAGAGCGCGTCCGCCTCCTCCTGATCGGTGGACACCGCCGACCAGGTGGCGCCGCCCTCGTCGAAGCAGGCGAGCATTTTCTCCGCCTCCTGGTCACCGATCTGCCCGGGGGTGTCCACGCGGCCGAGCAGCACCACTTCGGCGTCGACGGACAGTCCCATGTTCTTCCACGCGTCCACCGCGAGGAGGCACTGCTTGTCCACCAGTTCCAGAGCGCAGGGGGTGAGCCCGGCGGCGGCGACGGCGGCGACCGCTCGGCCCGCGTCGACGATCGAGTCGAAGTAGCCGGCGACGGTGCGTTGCGGGTCCTGGAGGGGGCGCAGTTTGACGGTGATCTCGGTGATGACGCCGAGTGTTCCTTCCGAGCCGACCATCAGTCCGGCGAGGTCGTACCCCGCGACGCCCTTCGCGGTGCGTCGGCCGAGTCGGACCTTCTCACCGGTGCCCGTGACCACCTCCATGCCCATGACGTAGTCGCGGGTCACGCCGTACTTCACGCAGCACAGGCCGCCGGCGTTGGTGGCGACGTTGCCGCCGATGGTCGACCACGGCGAACTCGCCGGATCCGGTGGGTACCAGAGGCCGACCTCCGCGACGGCAGCGCGCAGATCGTCGTTGATCACGCCCGGTTGCACGACGGCGTACCGCTCGAGGTGATCGATCTCGGTGATCGCGGTCATGCGGTCGAGCGCGAGGACGATGCACCCCGCGGTGGCGTTCGCGCCGCCGGAGAGCCCTGTCCCGGCGCCGCGCGTCACCACGGCGGTGCCGTGGTCGAGGCACGCCCGTACCGTCGCCTGGACCTCGTCGGCCGTGGCCGGACGCACCACCGCGAGAGGGGTCGCGGACGGCGCCCACTCGGCCTCGTCGTGCTGGTAGGACGCCATGACGTCGGGATCGACCACCACCCGATCGGCGGGGAGTACGGCGAGCAGGGCATCGACGATCATCGGTCGAGCGTAGCGCCGGGCGACCGCCCGCCCGCCGGATCCCGCCCCCCTCTTCGGAGGGTGGTGGGAGTGGTTCAGGTCACATACGTTCCTCCCGAGTCCGACGATTCGGACGATCCTCACCTCGGATGGAGAACCATGACCACAGTTTCGCCGGACGACGCGACGGCGCGCGCCACCTCGGCACCACCCGTCGCGGCACCGCCCGCCACGAGCGTCCGCAAGGTGGCCGTCGCCAGCGGCATCGGAACGACCATCGAGTTCTACGACTTCTTCATCTACGGCACCGCGGCCGCGCTGGTGTTCCCGACGGTGTTCTTCCCGGCACTGGGATCGACGGCCGGCACCGTCGCCTCGTTCGCCACCTTCGCCGTCGCCTTCGTCGCGCGTCCCGCGGGAGCCGTGCTGTTCGGTCACTTCGGCGACCGCATCGGCCGCAAGAAGACGCTGATCTCGACGCTGCTGCTGATGGGTGTCTCCACCTTCGTCATCGGGCTGCTCCCCGGTGCCGCGACCATCGGCGTCGCCGCACCGATCATCCTGGTGGTGCTGCGGTTCGGGCAGGGGTTCGCCGTCGGCGGCGAATGGGCGGGAGCGACGCTGCTGACCGCCGAGTACGCACCGGCGAAGCGGCGCGGCTTCTACGGCATGTTCCCGCAGCTCGGTCCGGCCGCCGCCTTCATCCTCTCCAGCGCGACGTTCCTGGTGACCGGCGCCGTGTTCGGCGACACCAACGACACGTTCCTGAACTACGGGTGGCGCATCCCGTTCCTCTTCAGCGCCGTGCTGGTGCTGATCGGTCTCTACATGCGCCTCGCGATCGAGGAGACGCCGGTGTTCAAGGCCGATCAGGCCGCCGCCGCGACCACGCCGTCCGCTCCCACCCGGCTCCCGGTGCTCGAGGCGTGGCACGTGCAGAAGCGCGAGGTGCTGCTCGCGGCCGGTGCGCTGGCGTCGCTGTTCTCGCTGTTCTACATGGGCACCGCGTATCTCACGAGCTACGGCACGAAGACCCTCGGCTTCGACCGGCCGTTCGTGCTGTGGACCGGCATCGTCGGTGCGGTGATCTTCGGCATCACCATCGCGCTGTCGGCGACGTTCTCGGATCGGGTGGGTCGGCGCCGCGTCATCATGGTGTCCTGCGCGGCGGCCGTTCCCTGGTCGCTCGCCCTGTTCCCGATCCTCGACACGGGATCGAGTACGGCGTACGTGATCGCGATGTGCGTGACCCTGTCCATCTTCGGTATCGCCTACGGCCCCACCGGTGCGCTGCTCCCGGAGCTGTTCCGGACCCGGTTCCGCTACACCGGTGCCGGTCTCGGCTACAACCTGGCGGGCGTGCTCGGCGGTGCGATCCCACCGCTGCTGGCGGCTCCGTTGACGGCGCAGTTCGGCAGCATCGCCGTGGGCGTCATGCTGGCGCTCCTGTCGGTGCTCAGTCTGATCTGCACGCGAGCACTGGTGGAGACGAAGAACAACGACCTGACCTGACCTGACCCCACGACGACGAATCCGGTGCAGAGATCCGCGGTGAACGCGGATCTCTGCACCGGATCTCGTGTGCGTGGAGGCTAGCGAGTGCCGCCCTTGGCGTACTCGGCGATCGCGTCGATGTTCGTCGAGTCGATGAAGGCCGGGCCGGTCAGAACGGGCGTGCCGCCACCGATGGTGTTGCCGTTGTTCAGGTACAGCCACAGCGAGTCGACGGCCAGGTAGCCCTGGAGGTACGGCTGCTGATCGACGGCCCACGCGACGTCGCCGCTCTGGATGGCCTCGACGAGTGCGGCGTTGGTGTCGAAGGTGACCACCGTGGCCTCGGAGTTGGCGTTCGCCTTGGACTGCACCGCGGTCAGCGCGATGGGAGCGCCCAGGGCGACGATGTGGTCGATGGTCGGATCCTGCTGCAGCTTGGCCGTGATGGTGGCCTCGACGGACGGCATGTCCTTGCTGTTGACGTTCAGGATCTCGGTGGAACCGCCGGTGAAGCCCTGCGTCACACCCGCGCAACGGGATTCGAGGGCGACCTGGCCCTGCTCCTGGATGATGCAGAGGGTCTTCTTCGCACCCTCGGTGGTCAGACGCGCACCGACGGCCTGGCCGGCGATGGTCTCGTCCTGGCCGAAGTACTGCTGGACGCCCTGGTCCTTCCACGCGTCGTAGCCGGAGTTGAAGGCGACGACCGGGATGCCGGCGGCCGTGGCGGCCTCGACGGCGGGTGCCATGGCGTCGGGCTTGGCCAGTGTGACCGCGATGCCGTCGACGTCGGAGTCGATGGCGCTCTGCACCAGGTTGGCCTGGTTCGGTGCCTCGGGATCGGCCGAGTAGCGCAGCTCGATGTTGTCCTTGGCCGCAGCCGCCTCGGCGCCCTTGCGGATGAGGTCCCAGAACGTGTCACCGGGAACCTCGTGCGTGATCATCGCGATCGTGGCGCGCGGGGTGTCGGCCGTGCCGGCGTTGCCGCCGCCGTCACCGGAGGACTCCGGTGCGCCGCCCGAACTGGAGCAGCCCGCTGCCAGGCTGACGCTCAGTGCCACGCCGAGAGCGACAGCAGTGCCCCGACGGGTGAAATGACGTGTCATTCGGTCTCTTTCTCGAACGCCGACGAGAGAACAACGCGGCGACATACTGGGTACGACTGGAATGGATCGAGCCGGTGACCTCTTCGGTCGCGGCCCGACATATGTGTAATCCACATCACAAGGGAAGTCAATAGTTTGTTCGGACAATACGTCCGCAGCACAGCGAGCCGTCAGGATCGAGGTCCGGTCGCGATCATCGCCAGGACGGCCGGGCGGTCGAGCTTGCCGCGGGCCGTGCGGGGGAGCGCGGTTACCGTGACCACGCGGGTGGGCATCGCCGGTGCCTCGAGGTGCGCCCGCAGATGACGCCGCAGAGCGGTGCGGTCGACCGGCTCCGAGACCGTGATCGCCGCGACCGGGACGTGCCCCATCCTCGGATCCGGCTCGCCCATACACGCCGCGTCGAGCACGCCGGGAAACCCCCGCAGGGCGGTCTCCACATCGAGTGGCTCCACCTTGAGGCCGCCGCGCACGATGGTGTCGGAACTGCGGCCCGCGAGAAACAGCCACCCGCCGTGGATCTCGCCCCGATCGCCCACGCTCGTCCACCCGTTCACGGGCCCGTCGGACGGTTCCGCGTGGTCGGGGTGGGTCAGGTATCCGTCGAACAGCATGTCGCTGTGCACGCTGACGACGCCGTCCACAGTTCTCGTGCGGACACCCGAGACGAGCCGCCCGGCGGAGCCGTCGGGAACCGGTTCGGTGGAGGAGTCCACGGCCACCAACGACAGTTCCGAGGCTCCGTAGAAGTGCACGAGCCGAGCGCCGGGAACGCGAGCGGACAGGGCGTCGCGACCGGAGCGCGGCCAGAAAGCACCCGAGGACAACACTTCTCGGACCTGCGCCAGCCCGGGTCGGGTGGACACGGCGATGTCGTGTGCGAGGGTGGGCACGGTGTAGACGTGCGTCGGGTCGACATCTCCCGCGGAGGACCACGACTCGAGGGGTCGTAGGTCCACGGCAGCACCTCGCGTGAGCGCGTGCACCAGTCCGTAGAGGAAGTGGGTGTGGTCCAGGACGCCCGGTGCGGCCACCCGGGAGTGCCGGTCCACGGTGAACTCCTCGTCGGACCGATCGAGCGTGCGCGACCACGACCGCCGCGAGCGGACGAAGAGCTTGGGGGTGCCCGACGTGCCGGAAGTCAACCCCGCCAGCAGTTCTCCGGCCTCGTCCGGTGCCGGGAGGGGGACCGCGGGCGCGGCGGCGAGGTCGTCGGGCGAGGTGAGCGTGCCGGTGACGCCGAGTCGACGCAGCCGGGTCCGCCCGCGCTCCGTGGCGATCACCGCAGCGGGGCGACCGATCTCGAGAACCGATGCGAGGTGGTCGGGAAGCAGGTGGCGGTGCAGGAGGACGAGCGAGCAACCTGCACGGATCGCGCCGAGAACCGTGACGACGGAACCGAGATCGGACGCCGGGAGTACGGCCACTCGCTCCGCACCGAGCAGGCGTGCGGCGACGCGTCCCGACCGATCCCACATCTCACGATAGGTGAGACTGCCGTCCGCGGCGACGACCGCGAGCGAGTCCGGACGGTCCCGGGCGCGACGACCGATGCGCTCGTCGATCGAGTCCGCGATCACGCGTCATCGTCCCGGTCGTCGTCCACACCGCGGGCGACGAGGCTGTCTCCCAGCGCATCCGCGGTCCGCAGCGCGCGGACCACCACGGGTGTCGCCAGCGCGGTCATCGACCACTGCAGTCCGCGGGCCTTCCGTGCGTCGGAGACCTCGTGCACGATGCCGGTGAGGACGGGGACGAGCCGGATCGTCAGTGCCAGCAGCAGTCCGATGCGGTCGGGGTCGACGCCGAAGCGCCGCAACGGTTCCAGGACCCTGCCGCACACGTCGAGCATCGCGGTCACCCGGGTGGTGAGGGTGACCAGACTCGCCGCGGCCACCGTGACGACGAGAATCCCGCACACGACCACGGCGCGGGCCGGGGTCGTGATGATCACCTGGAACACCGCGATGATCGCGATCATCCAGAAGAGCGGCCGGATCTGCGCGAGTGCGGTCCGCGGGCCGATGCCCCCGATCCCGAAGAGAACGGCAACCACGCCGGCAGCGACCGCGACGTCGACCGGTCGGCGAACGAGGGCGATGACCGCGATGACGCCGACCATGAGCAGCAGAAGCTTCCACCCGGCCGGAAGTCGGTGCAGGAGCGAGTGACCGGGTCGGTAGAGGCCGATCATTCGAGCAGCGCCTCGTACGCGGGCAGGGCGTCGGCGGGCCGTCCGTCGTGGGCGACCCGAGCGTCGTGGATCACGATGACGCGATCGAAGTTCGTCAGGAGATCGAGGTGATGTGTCACCACGACGACCTGCTGCTCGAGAGTGTCGAACACCGCGCCGACCTTGCGGGAGTTGCGGAGATCGAGAAGCGTGGTGGGTTCGTCGGCCACCAGGACCTCGGGTCGGCGGATCAGCACTGCGCCGATCGCCAGCATCTGTTTCTGTCCGCCGGACAACAGGTGCGCGGGATGATCGGCGTGACCGGCCAGCCCGAAACGGTCGAGCATGTCGGCGACGCGGTCCGCCACCTCGTCCTTCGACGCTCCGGTGCGGCGCAGCGAGAACGCCAGATCTTCGGCGACGGTCGGCATCACGATCTGGTTGTCCGGGTCCGTGAACACGAACCCGACCTTCCGTCGCACCTGGCCACCCTTGCGCGCGACGTTCAGACCGTCGACGGTGACGGTGCCGGAACTCGGCGACACCAGACCGTTGATCATGCGGGCCAGGGTCGACTTCCCGGAGCCGTTGGATCCGACGATGCCGACGCGGTGTTCGGTGATCTCGAGATCGATGTCGCGCAGCACGGGCCGATCGCCGTATCCGTGCGAGACGTGATCGAACCGGATCACGCTCATGCTCCGACTCGTTCCACGAGCATGGCGATGCCCTGACCACCGCCGATGGCGCAGACCGCAAGACCGAGAGCGGGGGAGTCGGTCGTGGCCATCTGCTCAGCCAACCGGACGAGGAGAATCGCTCCGGAGGCGCCCCACGGGTGTCCGAGCGCGATGGCCCCTCCGTGCGGGCACACGATGTCCGGATCGATGCCCAGCCGGTCGACGGCCGCCAGGGCCACCGAGGCGAAGGCCTCGGTGATCTCGACGATCCCGACGTCGGACAGGTCCACTCCGCAGCGGTCGAGGACGGCGCGGACCGCGGGCACGGGGGACAGTCCGGGGAGCGCGGGATCCGTCCCGGCGACGGCCCAGCCGAGTACACGCAGGGCAGGGCCGTCGGCCCGGTCCGCGGTCGTCACGGCGAGCACGGCCGCGCCGTCGGAGATGCCGCACGAGTTGCCCGCGGTGGCGGTGCCGTCGGGGGAGAACGCCGGACGCAGCCTGCTCAGACGCGCCGTGGTGAGTCCGCTGCGCACCCGCTCGTCCCGATCGATCCCGGCGACGGTGACGATCTCCGCCGAGAAGTCCGTCTGCGAGGCGAGTCGGTGCGAGCGTTCGGCGTACGCGTCCTGTCGCTCCCGGTCGATGCCGAGCGTGCGGGCGAGATCGTCCGCGGCCGTGCCCATGTCGGGGTCGGGGTGACCGCGCGGGGTGAACGGTGCGCGCGTGTACCGCTGCGGACCCCCGTCGCCGACCGGGGCGTGGAAACGCCACGGCGCCGTGCTCGCCGATTCGACTCCCCCCGCGAGAATCAGGGCGTCGTCACCCGCGCGGACACGGGACGAGGCCAGGGCCACGGCGTCGAGGCCCGAGCCGCACTGGCGGTCGACCGTCACGCCGGGAACGTGGTGACCGAGACCGGCCTGCAGCGCGGCGACCCGAGCGAGGTCGCCGCCGGGACCGAGGCAGTTGCCCAGGACGACGTCGTCGATGCGGCCGAGATGGTGCACCCGGCGAGCGACGTCGGCGAGGACGGGTGCCGCGAGGTCGGCGGCCGTCAGGTCGGCGAACGCATGCCCCGCCGTGCCGATCGCCGTCCGCCGTCCCGCCAGCAGGATCGGATCGCGCGGGGACGAGCGCACCATGTCAGGCGGCGGACCCGACGGTCGCGCGACGCCGCGGCGCGACGAGACCGGGGTAGGCGCGGTGCACGCCCTTCGCGACGACGGTCGCGACGACGACCTTGACCGCGTCGCCGGGAACGTAGGCGCCCGTGGACGCGATGGCCGCCCCTACGCCGAGGTCGGTGCGCAGCAGGAGGCCGAGGACGCCGAAGACGTAGATGACGGCGATGCCGCCCACGGCGTTGACGAGCAGACCGGCCCACAGCGGGTAGGACGGGACGATCAGCCGCGTGAGCGCGCCGATGACGAAGGCGCCCACGACCCATCCGACGAGGTACCCGACGCTGGGGGCCGCGAAGACGCCGAGACCGCCGCGTCCGCCGGCGAGCAACGGGAGGCCGATCGCGACGAGTGCGAGCAGGACCAGTACCGCGGCCGCACCCTTGCGGGCGCCGAGAACCGCGCCCGCGGCGATGACGCCGAGGGTCTGCAGGGTGATGGGCACACCGCTGATGCCGACCGTGATGGAGCCGGGAAGGCCGAGTGCCGCGATCAGTGCCGCGAAGACGGCGACCTGAGCGAGGTCACGAGCCGAGAAACGAGGGGACACGGTCGGGACTCCTGTGCGTGGCGTGAGCGAGGACCACTTGAACGGTGTTCAAGTGCGCGGAGTCACGCTAGTGGGGTGCTCGTACCCGGTGCAACTCCCCGTCGTGTCACAGCGACGCGACGAGGGCGTTCAGAGTGGCGGAGCTGCTGTGCGCGGGATGCCACCCGAGGTCGCGCTTGGCCTTCGAGGTGTCCATGACGACGGACGTCCGTCCCACGTGCACCCACTCCACCATCGACGGGACGAACGGGAGGGTGCGGATCACCGCCGACGCCGCAGACCCGAGGAGGGACGGCACCCGCACCGGGAAGGCGCCCAGCGCGGCCGCCACCTGCGACAGGGACACCACCCCGTCGCCCGCGATGTTGTACGGGCCGGGAGGTGCGTCCGTGGTCGCGGCGAGCGCGATGGCCGTCGCCACGTCGTCGTGGTGCACCAGTTGCAGCGGGTGTCCCGGGTCGGGGAACACCGGACGCACCGCGCCGACCACGGCCCCCAATGGTGCGGGGAGCTGGGCGGCGATCGAGCGCCACGGCATGGAGTCGGCCAGGGCGGGCGCTTTCGGGCCGGCGACGATGCACGGCCGCAGGACGTACACCTCGAGGTCCGATCCCGCGGTGACCTCGTCGAGGACCTCCTCGAGTTCGGCCTTCTGCTCGGAGTAGTAGTGTGCTCCTTCGATCCGCGCGTCGGCGTGTCCTCGGTCAGCGGCACCCGGTTGTCCGAGTGATAGCCGTACGCGGCGACGGACGAGGTGTAGACGAGCCGTGTCGGCCGCGCGGCGGCCACCGTCGCCTCGAAGACGGTGCGAGTCCCGGCCAGGTTGATCCGTGAACTCTCGGCACGCGATCCCATGATGAGGAAGGCGAGGTGCACCACGACATCCGCCTCGGCGACGAAGGCGTCCACCGCCTCACGATCGAGTATGTCGCCCTGCCGGTACTCCGTCTTCGTCCAGCCGTGCTCGTCCACGTCGAACGGTCGTCGCGCCATGCCGAGGATGCGGTCCACGGCCGGATCGCGCTCGAGCGCGTCCACCGCCGACATGCCGATCTCGCCGGTCGGACCTGTCACTGCCACTGTGAGTCCCATGGGTCGATGATGCCCGCTGACGTCGGGATTCAAGCAAGGTTCGGTGGGAGTGAGAGACTGCGACGATGCAGGATCCGGACCATGTTCTCGGCGCGCTCCGTCGCTCACCCGATGCCGAGGCGCCCAATCTCCACGCCGTCGACGCCTCCGACCGGTTGATCCTGGCCGAGGCCGCGGAGTCGACCTCCACCGCCGAGCCCGGGTCGGTCGCGGTGATCGGCGACCGGTACGGCGCGCTGACCCTCGGGACCGCCGCTGCGCACGGCCTCACCGGCATTCGCGTGCACCAGGATCCCCTCACCTCCGAGCTCGCGCTGGCCCGCAACGCCGGCGCGCTCGGCCTCGGCGACGTCTACACGAGCCACGCGTTGGACCGAGAGTTGCTCGACGGTGCGACCGTGGTGCTGCTGCAGCTTCCCCGCGCCCTCGCCGAGCTCACCGAGATCGCCGAAGCCGTTGCCCGCTGGGCGGATCCGTCGGTCCGCGTCATCTCGGCGGGTCGACTCAAACACATGAGTCGGTCGATGAACGACGTGCTCGCCGCGAACTTCACCGACGTGGCGGCCACCCGCGCGGCGCAGAAGTCCCGCGGGTTGGTGGCGACCGGGCCGCTGCCTCGCGAGAGCGCGACGTACCCCGTGTCGACCGTTCTCGCCGATCTGGACCTCACCGTGGTCGCCCACGGTGCCGTCTTCTCCGGGGACCGGCTGGACATCGGCACCCGGTACCTGTGCACGTTCCTCGACCGGATGTCGCCCGACGCGCGCCGCATCGTCGATCTGGGGTGCGGGACCGGCATTCTCGCGGTCCTCGCCGCGCGCCTGCGGCCGGACGCGGAGGTGGTCGCCACAGACCGCTCGGCCGCGGCGGTGGCCTCGGCGGCGGCCACGGCGGAGGCGTCCGGCGTGCGGGTCACGGCGCGTCGGGACGACGCCATGGCGTCGGAGGCGCCCGCGAGCGCCGACGTGATCCTGTGCAATCCACCGTTCCACGAGAACGCGGCCGTGCACACCGGGGGAGCGGAGAAACTGTTCGCGGCCGCGCGGACCGTCCTGCGCCCCGGCGGCGAACTGTGGGCGGTGCACAACTCACACCTGCGGTTCCGCTCCATGCTCGCGCGCATGGTCGGGCCGACGGAGGTGATGGGCCGCAACGACAAATTCACCGTCACCCGGTCGATCAGGTGACGGTGAATGTGTCGGCCGCACAAGTCAGGCGGACGTGACTCAGTCGAAGTAGGAGCCCGCGTCCTCGGGGGTACCGTCGATCTGGCCGCGGTGCGTCGCGGAGTTCTCCACCACGACTCCGTCCACCACGTCCGCGTCCTTCACGGCGGCGCCGTCGGTGCCGTCGTCCTCCGTGGCGTCCGCGATGTAGTCGTTCTCGTCGTCGCTGTCGATGATGCGGTCGACGAGCTCCTCGGTCAGATCGTCGTCGGGTGTCGCCGCGACCGGAACGTCGAGCTCCTCCTCGAGCGGGACGTCGGGGACTTCCTCGGCCAGCTTCTGGTCGAGGCTCTCACCCTCACGCGCCTCGCGTTCGGTGGTGCCGAACTTGTCGGCCTCGGTCCACGAGTCCGGCGGGGTGACCACGTCGTCGACGTCGTCCGTGCCTCGGATCTCGTCCGAGTCGAGACTCTCACTCTGGTCCAGCGTGTCTCCGGGTCCGTCTTCGATGCTCATGAGGAAGAAGGTGCCCGGATCGCCCGAGCGACAAACGTGAGCGGACAAACGTGCGCCGACCGTGTGTACTGATGCGGTACTGCGCTGGGGGAACGGCGACGTCCGCCCGGTACAGTCCGTTTTGTCCGATGGGAACTTTTCCGTCGCATCCGAACGTTGAGAGATACACAGGCTCCACCACACGAAAGGGATGAGACACGGTGCGCACTTCCAGCAACCCGGTGTTCCGCAATCTGCCCAAGCAGGCGGGAGGCGGATATGCCTCCTTCGGTTCGGCCGCCGCCGGTGCCGGTGCGGTCACCCAGCAGTACGGCTCCCCGCAGGGACAGCCGCAGCCGTACCAGACCGGTCCGCAGCAGCGTGCGATGACGATCGACGACGTCGTCACCAAGACGGCCACCACCCTCGGTGTCCTGACGGTGTTCGCCATCGCGTCCTACGTGCTCGCGAGCAACAACCCCGGCCTGGCCCCGATGTTCGTCATCGGCGGCGGACTCATCGGCTTCGTCCTCGTCCTCGTGGCGACGTTCGGCCGCAAGATGGACAGCGCGCCCCTGGTGCTCGCGTACGCGGCCTTCGAGGGCGTGTTCCTCGGTGCCCTGTCGCTCCTCTTCACCGGTCCGATGTTCGGCGTGAGCAACGGCAGCTCGCTCATCGTGCAGGCTGTGCTCGGTACGTTCGGCGTGTTCTTCGGCATGCTGATCGTCTACAAGACCGGCGCGATCCGCGTGACTCCTCGCTTGACCCGCATGATCGTCGGCGCCCTCATCGGCGTGGTCGTACTGATGCTCGGCAACCTGATCGCCAGCTTCTTCATGGACGGCGGTTTCGGTCTGCGCGACGGCGGACCGATCGCCATCATCTTCAGTCTCGTCTGCATCGGCCTCGCAGCGTTCAGCTTCCTGCTGGACTTCGACCAGGCCGACCAGCTGATCCGTGCCCAGGCACCGGAGAAAGCTGCCTGGGGCGTCGCGCTCGGTCTGACCATCACCCTCGTCTGGCTGTACGTCGAGATCCTGCGACTGCTGAGCTACTTCAACAACGACTAGTTCCAGCGGTAGTCGTCACAGCCGACAGCCCCCGTCCTCCTCTCGGAGGGCGGGGGCTGTCTGCTGTACGAGACCGACTCAGCTGAGGCGCTCGAGCACCATGGCCATGCCCTGTCCGCCGCCGACGCACATGGTCTCGAGACCGAACTGCTTGTCGTGGGCGCGCAGGTTGTTGAGCAGGGTCGCGGTGATGCGGGCACCGGTCATGCCGAAGGGGTGTCCGAGGGCGATGGCGCCGCCGGAGACGTTGAGCTTGTCCTCGTCGATCTTCAATTCCCGTGCGGAGCCGATCACCTGGACGGCGAAGGCTTCGTTGATCTCGACCAGGTCGATGTCGTCGATGGTCTTGCCGGCGAGCGCGAGCGCCTTCTTTGAGGCCTCGATGGGGCCGAGGCCCATGATCTCGGGCGAGAGGCCCGAGACGCCGGTGGACACGACGCGGGCGAGCGGGGTCAGCCCAAGCTCCTTGGCCTTGGTGTCGGACATGATCACCAGTGCCGCGGCGCCGTCGTTCAGCGGGCAGGCGTTGCCGGCGGTGATGGTGCCGTCCGGGCGGAAGACCGGCTTGAGCTGCGAGATCTTCTCGTAGGTGGTGCCGGCGCGGGGGCCGTCGTCGGTGCTGACGACGGTGCCGTCGGGCAGCGTGACCGGGGTGATCTCGTTCTCGAAGTGGCCCTTGGCGATGGCTTCCTCGGCGCGGTTCTGGCTGCGGACGCCCCAGTGGTCCTGCTCCTCACGGCTGATGCCGGTGAGCTGGGCGACGTTCTCCGCGGTCTGGCCCATCGCGATGTAGGCGTCGGGGAGGTTGCCGTTCTCGCGGGGGTCGGACCAGGTCTGGCCACCCTCGGCGATCTTCTCGGTGCGGGCCTGGGCGTCGGCGTAGATGGGGTTCTGGGTGTCCGGGTAGGAGTCGGAGTTGCCCTTGACGAAGCGGGAGACGGTCTCGACTCCGGCGGAGATGAACACGTCGCCCTCGCCGGCCTTGATGGCGTGCAGTGCCATGCGGGTGGTCTGCAGCGACGAGGAACAGTAGCGGGTGATGGTGGTGCCGGGGAGGAAGTCGTAGCCGAGCTGGATGGCGACGTTGCGGCCGATGTTGAAGCCCTGCTCGCCGCCGGGCAGACCGCACCCCATGAGGAGGTCGTCGATCATGGTGGGGTCGAGGGCGGGCACCTTGTCGAGGGCTGCCTTGACCATCTGCGCTGCGAGGTCGTCGGGACGCATGCTCACGAGCGACCCCTTCATCGCGCGCCCGATGGGCGAACGGGCCACGGACACGATCACTGCTTCTGGCATGGGAGGACTCCTGGGGTTGGCGACGATATGACTGGAGGGTAACTCTCGTCCGGTGGGCCCCCGGTCACTGCAGGGCGTCTCGCGGCCGTAGCCGCGACACGTGGCGGTTGGCCGAGGCGGTGAGGCGGGAGACGAGGCGACGCTGCTCGGCGACGTCCGACACCGTGGGCAGCGTCGGCAGGGGGCCGCCCGCCCATTCGCCCAGCGCGGCCGCCAGCACGGGCAGGATCTGCTGGGCAGCGAGTTCGTATCCGGCCGCGGACGGATGGAAACGGTCGGCCGAGAACATCCGCTCCGGTGCCGCGAGGAACTCCGGGGCGAGCAGATCCGCCAGCGCGACGGGGTGGCCGCCGGCGGCGAGCGTCGCCGACGTCTGAGCCCGCGCGAGTCGGTGGCCCCACGTCCGCACGACAGCGCGGAGCGGCTGCGGGATGGCGGTGACGACACCGAGATCCGGGCACGTTCCGACGACCACGACGGTGCCCTCCGCCCGCAGGCGACGCACCGCGGTACGCAGACGCTCGGCCGAGGCCGCCACCGCATGCTTCTTGGTGACGTCGTTGGCGCCGATGAAGACGACGGCAGCGTCGGGCCGGTCGTGGTGGGCGACCAGCATCGCATCGACCTGACCCTCGAGTCCCTTGGATGTCGCGCCGGGAATGGCCTTGGTGCTCAAACGGATCCGCTTCCCGCTCTCGTCGGCGAGACCCCGCGCGATCAGCACGCCCGGCACCTCGTCCGCGACGACGCAGCCCATGCCGGCCGCCGTCGAGTCGCCGAAGATCATCAGGTGCAGGTCGGACTGCACGCCGGGGCGCCACCGCTGCGGGACGCGCGCACCCGGGGCGTACACACCGTCGGCCTCGGGCGGCCGGTCCGTGCTGCGGCCGATCACGGTCCGGGCAGCGGCCGCCTGCGCCAGCAGGTGCCGGTACGCGGCCCAGGACAGCGTTCCCGCGCCGGATCCCGCGACGACGGTGGCGGCTCCCGCCACCGCTGCCTGTCGCCACCCACCGCGACCCGAGCCGCCCTGCTGCATCGCACCTCCGTTCACCTGTCCGATTCTAGGTGCGCCGACGGTGGTGCCGTGCAGTGCGATCGCCGCAGCGCGACCAGGCTCGGTGGGTGTCCGGCCGGACATCTGGGAGGATGGACGCATGCGCATTGCAAACAGCGTCGTCGACCTCATCGGCAACACCCCGCTGGTGAAGCTGAACACCGTCGTCGCCCCCGGGTCCGCACTCCTCGCCGCCAAGGTGGAGTACCTCAATCCCGGTGGCAGTTCGAAGGACCGCATCGCCGTCAAGATGATCGAGGCGGCCGAGGCGTCCGGTGAACTCAAGCCCGGCGGCACCATCGTCGAGCCCACCTCCGGCAACACCGGAGTCGGCCTGGCCCTCGTCGCACAGCAGCGCGGCTACAAGTGCGTCTTCGTGTGCCCCGACAAGGTCGGCGAGGACAAGCGCAACGTTCTACGTGCCTACGGCGCGCAGGTCGTCGTGTGCCCCACCGCGGTCGCCCCCGAGGATCCGGACAGCTACTACAGCGTCTCGGACCGCCTCGTGCGCGAGATCGACGGTGCCTGGAAGCCCAACCAGTACGCCAATCCGGGTGGTCCGCAGAGCCACTACGAGACCACCGGACCCGAGATCTGGAACGACACGGACGGCAAGATCACGCACTTCGTCGCCGGCGTCGGTACCGGCGGCACCATCACCGGAACCGGTCGCTACCTCAAGGAGATGTCGGGCGGTGCGGTGAAGATCATCGGTGCCGATCCCGAGGGTTCCGTCTACTCGGGCGGGACCGGCCGGCCGTACCTCGTCGAGGGCGTGGGCGAGGACTTCTGGCCCAGCGCGTACGACCCGTCGATCCCGGACGAGATCATCGCCGTGTCCGACGCCGACTCGTTCGAGATGACGCGTCGCCTGGCCCGCGAGGAGGGCCTGCTGGTCGGCGGATCCTGCGGTATGGCCATGGTCGCCGCGCTGCAGGTGGCCGAGCGCGAGGGCCCGGACGCCCTCGTCGTCGTCCTGCTGCCCGACGGTGGTCGCGGCTACCTCGGCAAGATCTTCAACGACAAGTGGATGAGCTCCTACGGCTTCCTGCGCACCCGGCTCGACGGCGGCACCGCCGAGCCCACCGTCGGTGACGTGCTGCGCGGCAAGTCCGGCGCACTGCCCGACCTCGTGCACACGCACCCGTCCGAGACGCTGCGCGACGCCATCGAGATCCTGCGCGAGTACGGCGTCTCCCAGATGCCGGTCGTCGGCGCCGAGCCGCCGGTCATGGCGGGCGAGGTCGCGGGCAGTGTCAGCGAGCGCGATCTGCTCAGTGCCGTGTTCGAGGGCCGGGCGAACCTGTCCGACGCCGTGAAGACGCACATGAGTGCGCCGTTCCCGCTCATCGGTGCCGGTGAGCCGGTCTCGGCCGCGACGAAGACGCTCGGCGACACCGACGCCGTCATGGTCGTCGACGACGGCAAGCCGGTCGGCGTCATCACCCGCCACGATCTCCTCGGATTCGTCACCACCGCGTCCTGACACACGGAACTACTGACCCATCCCGACCGGCCTCCGGCCTGCCCGCTCGTTAGGCTGGTGCGCATGAGTGAGCAGCGCAGCAAGTCCGACACGACGTCCTGGCAGGGGTTCTCCACTCGCGCGGTGCACGCCGGGTACGAGCCCGACCCGCTGACCGGTGCGGTCAACGTCCCGATCTACGCGAGCTCCACCTTCGCCCAGGACGGTGTGGGTGGTATGCGCAGCGGGTTCGAGTACGCCCGCACCGGCAACCCGACCCGGCGTCCGCTCGAGGCCAACCTGGCAGCCCTCGAGAACGGCCACTACGGTCGCGCGTTCTCCTCGGGCATGGCCGCGACGGACGCCCTCCTGCGGGCGTCGCTGCGCCCGGGCGACCACCTCGTGATCCCGAACGACGCGTACGGCGGCACCTTCCGGCTCATCGACAAGGTGTTCACCCAGTGGGGCATCGAGTACTCGGTGGCCGCGGTGTCGGACGCCGACGCCGTGCGCGAGGCCATTCGCCCCGACACGAAGCTGGTCTGGGTCGAGACGCCCACCAATCCGCTGCTCAACGTCGGCGACATCGAGGCTCTGTCGGGCGTCGCACACGAGGCGGGCGCGAAGATCGTCGTCGACAACACGTTCGCGTCGCCGTACCTGCAGCAGCCCCTCACGCTCGGCGCCGACGTGGTGCTGCACTCGACGACCAAGTACATCGGTGGACACTCCGACGTCGTCGGCGGCGCCCTCGTGTGCAACGACGAGGAACTGGACGCGTCGTTCGCCTTCCTGCAGAACGGCGCCGGCGGTGTTCCCGGACCGTTCGACGCGTTCCTGACACTGCGCGGCATCAAGACGCTCGCCCTGCGCATGGAGCGGCACAGCGACAACGCCGAGAAGATCGTCGAGCTGCTGACGGGTCACCCCGCCGTCTCCTCGGTCATCTACCCGGGATCCGAGAGCCACCCGTCCCACGCCGTCGCCGCCAAGCAGATGCGTCGGTTCGGCGGCATGGTGTCGGTCCGTCTGAAGGGTGGCCGCCAGGCGGCGCTGGACCTCTGCGCGCGCACCGAGATTTTCACTCTCGCCGAGTCGTTGGGCGGCGTCGAGTCGTTGATCGAGCATCCCGGCGCCATGACCCACGCCTCCACCGCCGGCTCGCTGCTCGAGGTGCCGGACGACCTGGTGCGCCTGTCCGTCGGCATCGAGGACGCCGCCGACCTGGTGGGCGACATAGAACAGGCGCTCGCCTGACGCTCGACGGCGAACAGGCGCTCGCCTAGGGGCATTCGGGTTTAGGGTTCCAGCCATGGATCTCCTCACCGCCGACCGGCTGGACCGCGCCACCGCGCTGCTCGCCCCGGTCATGCGCCGCACACCCCTCGTGGCGTCCCGTGTCCTGTCCGATCGCACCGACCGCCAGGTGTGGCTCAAGTGCGAGAACCTGCAGCGCACCGGATCGTTCAAGCCGCGGGGTGCGTACAACCGCATCGCGGGTCTGACCGACGAGGAGCGCGCTCGTGGGGTGGTCGCGGCCAGTGCCGGCAATCACGCGCAGGGCGTCGCGTGGGCGGCGTCGGAACTCGGGGCCGCGTCGACGGTGTTCATGCCGAACGGTGCGCCGCTGCCGAAGTTGGTGGCCACCAAGGCGTACGGGGCCACCATTCACCAGGTGGGCACCACCATCGACGAGGCTCTCCTGGCGGCCATGGCCTTCGCCGACGAGACCGGCGCGGTGCTGATCCACCCGTTCGATCACATCGACGTGGTCGCGGGCCAGGCCACCGTCGGTGTCGAGATCCTGGATCAGATGCCCGATGTGGGCACCATCGTGGTGCCGACCGGCGGCGGCGGTCTCGTCGCCGGCATCGCCGCTGCCGTCGCGTTGAGCGGCAAGGACATTCGCATCGTCGGGGTGCAAGCGGAACAGGCAGCCGCGTGGCCCGGATCGCTCGAGGCCGGTATGCCGATCTCCGCCGAACGGATGTCGACGATGGCCGACGGCATCGCCGTGGGGCGTCCCGGGGCGGTGCCCTTCGCACACGTCACCGAGATGGTGGACCGCGTGATCACCGTCAGCGAGGACGCGCTGTCGCGGGCACTGCTGCTGTGTATGGAGCGCGCCAAACTCATCGTCGAAGCCGCCGGAGCGGCTGCCGTCGCTGCGCTCATGGACCATCCCGAACAGTTCCACGGTGACGGCCCGATCGTCGCTGTCCTGTCCGGCGGCAACATCGATCCGCTCCTGCTGACACACGTCGTCGCGCACGGGTTGCGAGCGGCGGGTCGCTATCTGACGGTGCGCATCGTCATCCCCGACCGCCCGGGTGGCCTGGTGGGGGTGCTCGGCGTGGCACGCGACACGGCCGCGAGTGTGGTCGACGTGGTGCACGCGCGCACGGCAGGGCGGCTGGCGATGGACGAGGTCGAGATCATGATGACCCTGGAGACCCGGGGCCCGGATCACCGCGCCGCCGTGCTGTCGGGTCTCGCGGCCGCAGGATACGAGGCCGAAGTTCAGGAGTGATCAGGCGGCGATGAAGACCGCGGCGGAGGCGTGGTCGGCGGCGCGATCGACCAGCGCGTCGGCGCCCGCTGCCGCGGCGCGCGACAGCGCGGCTGCCACCACGGGGGAGGACGCGGCCACCGTGGCCGTGGTGGTGCCCGTGGTGGTCACCATCGTGGTTCCCGAGGCGATCGGAACGAGGCGTTCCGCCGAGCCGTCGATCACCGAGATCTGCCATCCACGAACGGGTTCCGGCCCGGCGACGGCAATGTCGGTGTCGGTCGAGTTCGCACCCGACACCGACACCAGTGCCCCGCAGGCGAAGCGGCGTGCGATCGTCGCGGCGATGCGCTCCACGACCACGGCGAGCGCTGTCGCGTCCAGATCGACTGTGGCCCAGCCGGGAAGGCGCACGCCGAGACCGTCGACCTCGATGGCCTCGTGAGTGTCCGTGCCCGAGCTGCGGAGCGGATCGACGGCGCCGGCCGTCAGGTCCGCGGCGGCGAGGGCGTGTCGCACCTGGTCCGCCAGAGCAGGGGAGACGCGCACGGTCCGGCCGAAGGAGCGGTTCAGTCGCTGCAGTTCGGAGTCCGCACGGGTGAGCGAGACGATGTCGAGCCACGTGTCCAGGGCGGTGCGCGCCGCGGCTGCCGCATCGGTGATCACGGCCGCGTCGGTGACGACCACCCGCACGTGGCGGTCGTCGATGTCGAACCCTGCGAATGCCTTCGTGGCGAGACTCATCTGGTGGCACCTCCATGGCGTTCATCGCTCGGCGAGCGCGTGCCTGTTACACCAGGGCTTCGAGCCCGGCGGCCACACGGATGGGAAACGCAGTTCGGCCCCGTACGCGAACGTGCGGGGCCGAACGACATGCGTTGTGCGAGATCAGTTGTGGTACGGCTCCGCGCTCGCGAGCGTGACTTTCATGGTCTTGCCGTTGGGCAGCGAGTACTCGCGCGTGTCGCCTACCTTGGCGTCGATCAATGCGCCGCCGAGGGGCGAGTTGGGGGAGTAGACCTCGAGCTTGCCGTCCCGTGCGCCCTCCTCACGCGTGGCGATGAGGAACGTCTCGGAATCGGACTCGTCACCGTCGTAGTAGACCTTGACGACCGACCCGGGGAGCGCGACGCCCGACTGGGTGGGAGCCTCGCCGACCTTGGCGTTGTTCAGCAGCTCCTGCAGCTGGCGGATACGCGCCTCCTGCTGGCCCTGCTCCTCGCGGGCGGCGTGGTATCCACCGTTCTCCTTGAGGTCGCCCTCTTCCCGTCGCTCGTTGATCTCCGCGGCGATGACGGGTCGGTTGGCGATGAGCTGGTCGAGTTCGCCCTTGAGCCTGTCGTGCGACTCCTGGGTCAGCCAGGTCACCTGGGTCTCGCTCATCTCGATCACTCCCTCGTGTTCTTCAGAGCCGTTCGGCTCCGGTATTCGTAGGCGGCGTGCGGTGGTGTCACCGAGCCCACACGTGAAAGAGAGCCCGCGCTGGTGCGCGAGCTCCGTCACGAGCAGGGCGTTCCGCCGGGGTGGAACGCGGTCGATGCGAACGGCCCTTGGCTCGAGTGCTCGCGTTACGCCCGTCAATGCAGCAATACACGGCCCCACTGGGTGAGCCGTGTACGAAGCGATTTTACCACGAATGAACTTCGTGGTTTCTTGGTCGGCACCCGACGGTCACCGAGGTGTGAGATGTTCCGGTACGTCCAGGCTGCATCCGTAGAGGTCGGCGAGGCCCGGCGCGGCCGAGGTGATCACGAAGCTGCGGACGTCCTCGGTGCCGTTCTCGGACGCCGGGATCAGTACTTCGCGTCGCCCGGTCTCGGTTCCGTCGCGCGATCGCGATCGGATGATGCAGACCGCGGGCTGGGACGGGTCGTCCCTGGTCACGTTCAGGCGTACGTCGACGCGGTCCTCGCCGACGATGTCGAACGACACCATGGTCCCGTCGACGTCGGGGGTGGTGAACTTGGTGTATCCGAGGTAGGCGACGGCCACGCCCAGCGCGATGACCAGCAGCGTCAGAGCCACGGCGAGGACACGGGACGGGGCGATTCCCCGACTGGTGGGGTAGCGACCCTCGGGGAGACTCTGCGGCGTGGTGGACATCGCCGTCGAACTTACCCGCGGACCCGGTACCGCCTCGGCGGGGTACCGGACGAAGTGGAACTATTGGAGGTGCCCGGACCGGAACCGGAGCACCACCGATAGTTGAAGTGAGGCACACGTGAGCGGACTGCGACTGATGGCAGTGCACGCCCATCCCGACGACGAGTCCTCCAAGGGCGCTGCCACCATGGCGCGTTACGCGGCCGAGGGCAACGAGGTGCTGGTGGTCACGCTCACCGGCGGTGAGCGCGGCGACATCCTCAACCCGGCCATGGACATCCCCGGTGTGCGCGAGCGCATGTCCGAGGTGCGCAAGGAGGAGATGGCCGCTGCCGCAGCCATTCTCGGGGTGCAGCAGACGTGGCTGGGGTTCGTGGACTCCGGTCTGCCGGAGGGCGATCCGCTGCCGCCGCTTCCCGAGGGATGCTTCGCGCTGGTGCCGCTCGAGGAGTCGACCGAGGCTCTGGTGCGCGTGGTGCGCGACTTCAAGCCGCACGTCATGACGACCTACGACGAGAAGGGTGGCTACCCCCACCCCGACCACATCCGCTGCCACGAGGTGTCGGTCGCCGCGTACGAGGCGGCCGGCGATCCCGAGCAGTTCCCCGGAACGGGCGAGGCGTGGGAGGTCTCGAAGCTCTACTACTCCCACGGCTTCATCCGCCAGCGCATGCAGTTGTTCGACGACGAGATGATCGCCTCCGGTCAGGAAGGGCCGTTCACGGAATGGCTCGCGCAGTGGCCGAAGGATCGCGGCGAGATCATGGAGCGCGTCACCACCCAGGTGGAGTGCGCGGACTACTTCCAGCAGCGCGACGACGCACTGCGTGCGCACCGCACCCAGATCGATCCGAACGGCCGCTTCTTCGCGGTCCCGGTCGACGTGCAGAAGAAGCTGTGGCCGACCGAGGAGTACGAGCTCGCGCGGACCCGCGTGCGCACGTCGCTGCCCGAGACCGACCTGTTCGCCGGGATCGAGTCCTAGATGACCGTGCTCAGCGCGTCGATCATGCTGGCGCAGAACAACACCGGGCCCGAGTTCGGTAAGGCGTCACCCGTCGGTCTCGTCATCATCGTGCTGTTGCTCATCGGTACCGCCCTGTTGGTGCGGTCGATGAACGCGCACTTCAAGAAGCTCCCGGCGTCCTTCGAGCCGGAGGATCCGACGCCGGACCAGGCGGCGGACGAGGGCACGGACCGCGGAGGCTTCCGACCCGAGCGGTGAGGGGTTTGCGACCCGAGCGGTGATTGCGCCGGCTGTCACGGGGGACACTGCAGGGGTGGCCACCCGTGAGCGCAACACCCTGTCCGACTCGACGAGCCCCTACCTGCGTCAGCACGCCGACAATCCCGTGCACTGGCAGCAGTGGGGTGACGACGCCCTGGCGTGGGCTCGCGAACGAGACGTCCCGGTCCTGCTGTCGGTGGGCTACTCGGCGTGTCACTGGTGTCACGTGATGGCACACGAGTCGTTCGAGAACGACGCCATCGCGGAGATCATGAACGCGAACTTCGTGTGCATCAAGGTCGATCGCGAGGAACGTCCCGACATCGACGCCGTCTACATGAACGCGACGGTCGCGATGACGGGTCAGGGCGGTTGGCCGATGACGGCGTTCCTCACCCCCGACGCGGAACCGTTCTACTGCGGCACCTACTTCCCGCCCACACCTCGGCAGGGGATGCCGTCGTTCACGCAGCTACTCGAAGCCATCTCCGAGACGTGGCGCACCCGTCGTGACGAGGTGCAGCAGGCGTCGGCCTCGGTGGTCGCGGAACTGCGCAGGACCGCCGCGGGCATCCCGGAGGGCGACCGAGTCGTCGACGCCGCCCTGCTCGACGAGGCGGTGGCGCGCGTTCTGGCGGACGAGGACGTGCCGCGCGGCGGCTTCGGCGGAGCACCGAAGTTCCCACCGTCGTCTCTCGTGGAGGGGCTGCTCCGCCACGTCGAGCGCACCGGGTCGGAGCCTGCCCGCGCTGCGGTGGGCCGTACCGCCGACGCCATGGCCCGCGGCGGGATGTACGACCAGCTCGGGGGCGGTTTCGCCCGGTACTCCGTCGATGCGGACTGGGTGGTGCCGCACTTCGAGAAGATGCTCTACGACAACGCGTTGCTGCTGCGCTTCTACGCTCACCTGGCGCGCCGCGGCGATGCGTTCGCTCATCGTGTGGCCGTCGACACCGCCGACTTCCTCCTGCGCGATCTCGGCACGGACGACGGGTGCTTCGCCTCCGCCCTGGACGCCGACACCGACGGGGTGGAGGGTCTGACCTACGCGTGGACACCCGCGCAGCTGGTCGAGGTACTGGGCGACGAGGACGGGGCCCGGGCCGCGCAGGTGTTCGGGGTGACCGACACGGGCACGTTCGAGGAGGGGGCGTCCGTGTTGCAGTTGCGGGCCGAACCGACGGACCCCGGAGCGTTTCGCACGCATGCGCGCAGCACTGGCCGCGTCGCGTGCCACGCGTCCTCAGCCGGGGCGCGACAACAAGGTGGTGACCGCCTGGAACGGCTTCGCGATCACGGCGCTGGCCGAGGGCGGCGCCGCGCTGGGGTACCGGAACTGGGTCGATGCGGCAGCACGCTGCGCGGACCGCATCCTGGACCTGCACCGCGTCGACGGCCGACTACGGCGTGCGTCCCTGGGCGGTGTCGTGGGCGATGCGGCGGCCATCGCGGAGGATCACGGCGCACTCGCCGTCGCTCTCGCCGCGCTGCACCAGGCGACCGGGGAGGCACGCTGGCTGACGGCGGCGGAGGAGGTACTCGACGTCGCGCTCGACCACTTCGCCGATCCTGAGCAGCCGGGCAGCTGGTTCGACACCGCCGACGACGCGGAGACGCTCGTGACCCGGCCTCGCGATCCACTCGACAACGCGACCCCGTCCGGAGCGGCACTGATCACCGAGGCTCTGCTGACGGTGGCCGCGTCCAGCGAGAACTCCTCGCGGTTCGGTGCGGCGGCGGACAGGTCGCTTGCGCGAGCGTCGATCCTGCTCGAGCGGGCACCCCGGTCGGCCGGCCACTGGTTGACCGTCGCGGAAGCCGCGGTGGCGGGACCGGCGCAGGTGGCGATCGCCACGGAGTCGGTCGACGACGACCTCGTACGCACCGCCCGCCGCGTCGCCGCCGGCGGCACGGTGGTGGTCGCGGGTCCGCCCGACTCGGTCCCGCTGCTCGCGGATCGCCCGCTGGTGAGCGGCGAGTCGGCCGCGTACGTGTGTCACGGCTTCGTGTGCGACCGACCGGTCACCGACCCCGAGGACCTGACCGCACTCCTGGTCCGGTGACGCCGGATCAGGTGAAGAGCACCAGCCACACGGCGATGTAGTGGCACACCGCGGCGACGACCGTCGCGGCGTGAAAGAACTCGTGATGGCCGAACGTGGTGGGCCACGGGTTGGGCCACTTCGTTGCGTAGAGAATCGCGCCGATGCTGTAGAACACGCCGCCCGCCACCAGCAGTGCCATCGGTCCGACGCCCACACGATGGGTGAGTTCGCCCGCGACCGGCACGATGGCCCAGCCCAGCACGAGATACAGGGGCACGCCCAGCCAGCGAGGGGCCGTGGGCCACAGCATCTTCAGCGTCACTCCGGCCAGCGCACCGGCCCACACCACGATCAGCACGATGGTGCCGGTGCGGCTCGGCAGCCCGAGCACTGCGAACGGCGTGTAACTGCCGGCGATGAACAGGAAGATCATCGAGTGATCGGCGCGCTTCATCCACGTCCGGCTGCGCACGGTCTGCCAGTGGACGCGGTGGTATGTCGCGCTCACTCCGAAGAGACCGCACGTCGCGACGGCGTAGACAGTGATAGCGAGACCGGCCCGGACGGACACCGCCGAGTAGGCGAGCACCACGAGCACGATCCCGCAGACCACCGACACCCCGAAGGCGTACAGGTGGATCCATCCGCGCATGCGCGGCTTCACCGGCAGTTCGTCGAGCCCGAAGACAGTCACGAACCTACGGTACCGTAGGTTCGCGCTCCGACCGTGGCCGAACTAGCGGTCACCGAGTGTCAGATCCATCAGGGCACTGATCGTCGTGCGGTGAACCCATCCGCGCACACCGTCGCTCGCCAACGCGGCCCTCGCCGCAGCCAGTCCCGGTGCCCCGTGCACGCCGCCGCCCGGATGGGCGGACGCGCTCCCGAGGAACAACCGACCGACGGGAGTCTCCGTACGTCCGAGTCCGGGAACGGGCCGGAACACCAACTGCTGCTGCAGTTGCGACGTTCCGCCGTTCACCGCGCCACCGAACAGGTTGGCGTCGTCCGCTGTCAGGTCGCCCGGCCGCTGGACGTGCTTGCCGACGATCGACGCCGCGAACCCGGGCGCGTACTCCTCGAGGACGGTGTCGACCCGCTCGGCGAGCAGGTCGCCCGAGGCGTCGTCCGTCACACCGCGGGGGAGGTGTGTGTACGCCCATGCGCTCTCCGTCCCGGCCGGGGAGCGGGTGGCGTCCGCGGTCGTCATCTGACCGAACAGCATGAACGGCCGCTCCGGGATGCGGCCTGTCACCAGGTCGGCGTTCCATCGCACCAGACCGTCGTCGTCTGCGCCGACGTGCACCGTGCCCGCCTCGTTCAGACTCTTCGAGCGCCACGGGATCGGGGAGTCGAGCGCGTAGTTGATCTTCACCACCGGGGTGTCCCACTCGAACTTCTCGAGATCGCTGTGCACCCGGGCGGGAACCGCGTCCCGCGGCAACAGCGAGCCGTACAGCGCGGGAGCGGACACGTCTGCGACGACGGCGCGCCGTGCGACGTACGTGTCGCCGCCTGCCGTCCGCACGCCGCGGGCGACACCGCCGGAGACGTCGATCGAGGTCACCTCGGTTCCGCAGACGACCCGCGCCCCGGCGCTCTCGGCACGGCGCACGAGCGCGCTGGTCAGCTCCTGCGCACCGCCGACCGGGACGGGGTAGCCGACATCCTGCGCGAGCATCGTCAGCAGGTAGCCCATGATGCCGCTCGCGGGTGCGTCGGTGGGGACGTCGGCGTGCATGGCGTTGCCGAGCAGCAGGCATCGCGCCGCCTCGCTGTGGAACAACTCGTGCGCCATCGCCCGGGCCGGGAGTACTGCGAAGCGCAGGAATCGCAGTGTCTCCGCGGTCCCGAGGCGCCGGAAGAGCGTCGCGGCACCCTTGACAGGCGGGAAGGAGCTGCCGAACAGCGAGTGCAGCAGAGGATCGCGGATCCGGTTCCACTGATCCACCACGGACATCCACGCCTCGCCGTCGCGCGGATCGTGCTCCGCCAGCATGGCGGCGGTGTCCTCGGGATCGTGGTGGACCACCGGGGCGTCCTCGTCGTCGGGCGAGCGCGGGTGACCGAAGACGACGGGTGAGTGGGTCCAGCGGAGTCCGTGGCGGTCGAGCTCGAGCGCCGTGAACGCCGGGGACGACGCACCGAGGGGATAGAAGGCACTGAACAGGTCGCTCACGTATCCCGGGGTGAGCTCGGCGCTGCGGACCGCGCCGCCGGCCACCGGGGCGGACTCCAGGACGACGACGTCCCATCCTGCGTCGGCGAGCACGGACGCCGCGACGAGTCCGTTGTGGCCCGCTCCGATCACGACGGCGTCCACCGTCGTGGTGGTCATCGGGGAACCGCGGAACGCTCGGCCAGCAGCGCGAGTCGACGTGTCGCCTCGGTGTTGCGGGGATACACGAGTGCGTGCTGGACCGACTCGGGAACGAGCGAGAACGGGAGGGTCCGAGCGTGTTCGATCATCTCGATCCGGCACCCCGAGCCTCGCGGCGTCAGGCGCAGGACGATCGTCGCCTTGCCTGCCGGCATTCCGCGCGCTTCGAGTGTCACCTCGCGTCCCTCCGTCATGCTCAGTACCCGCGTCTCGTCGTTCAGCACGGCGGGCCACAGCCCGACCGAATGGTGGATCCGCGAGCCGGGCGCGGGGAACTCGGGGTCGACGGCGCGGATGCGCGAGGCGCCCACCACCCACGTCGCGTAGCTCCACCCGTCGGAGAGCACGTTCCACACGGCATCGACGCTCGCCGTGGTGTCCCGGACAACAGTCATGACTGCTCCTGTTCTCTCGTGTGCGGTCGGAGCCGGGTACCCCGTACGCCACGGAACCATCATGCGGCGCGGTGACGAGTCGGTCACGCCGATCGCGTCGTACTGCGGGCGTAGGGTGATCACCTGCTGAACAATTCTGTCGAAGTGGGGAGCTGGGTGAAGGCTCGCGGTCTGCTGTACACGCTCTACGAGAGGCGCCTGCTGCGTCAGCTCGAGGGCGCTCAGCACCCTCGGCACGTCGCCGTGATGTGCGACGGCAATCGTCGCTGGGCCCGGGAGAACGGCTTCACCGACGTCAGCCACGGGCACCGGATGGGCGCGCTCAAGATCGCGGAGCTGCTCACGTGGTGTGACATGGCCGGCGTCGAGATGGCCACCATCTACCTGTTGTCCACCGAGAACCTGCGCCGGTCACCGGACGAGCTCGACTCGCTGCTCGAGATCATCACCGACGTCGTCGAGGAGATCAGCGGACCGGGAAAGAACTGGTCCGTGAAGATCGTCGGCACGATGGATCTGCTTCCCGCCGAATCCGCCCGCCGCCTCAAGGAGGCCGCCGCCGGCACGGCCGGCCGCTCGGGAACGCACGTCAACGTCGCGGTCGGGTACGGCGGCCGTCAGGAGATCGCCGACGCCGTGCAGTCGCTCATCGCGGAACGGCTGTCCGACGGTGCCGACGGGGAGGAGTTGCTCCGCTCGGTCACCGTCGAGGGCATCGACTCGCACCTCTACACGTCGGGCCAGCCGGATCCGGATCTGGTGATCCGCACGTCGGGGGAGCAGCGGTTGTCCGGGTTCCTGCTGTGGCAGAGCGCGTACTCGGAGATCTGGTTCACCGAGGCCTACTGGCCCGAGTTCCGCCGCGTCGACTCTTCCTGCGCGCGCTGCGCGACTTCGCCGCGCGGCACCGGAGATTCGGCACCTGAGCCGGAGCCGGGCAGGCCGGAGGCCGGTCGTCACAATTTGCGCAGGCGCAGACGGTTGATGGTGTGGTCGGCGTCCTTGCGCAGCACCAGGGTGGCGCGGGGGCGCGTCGGCAGGATGTTCTCCACCAGGTTGGGCCGGTTGATCGACTGCCAGATGTCCGCGGCCGCGATCCTGGCGTGCTCGTCGGACAGTCCCGAGTAGTGGTGGAAGTGCGAGGCCGGGTCGGCGAACGACGTGGAGCGCAGGGCGAGAAAGCGGTCGACGTACCACTTCTCGATGTCCTCGATGCGGGCGTCGACGTAGATGGAGAAGTCGAAGAGGTCCGAGACCATGAGGCGCGGACCGGTCTGCAGGACGTTGAGTCCCTCGATGACGAGGATGTCCGGCTGTCGCACCTCGGTGTACTTGCCCGGCACGATGTCGTACGAGACGTGCGAGTACACGGGTGCGCGTGCGGATTCGGCGCCGGATTTCACCTCGGTGACGAAGCGCAGAAGCTTGCGCCGGTCGTAGCTCTCGGGAAAACCCTTGCGGTGCATGATTCCTCGACGCACCAGCTCGGCCGACGAGTAGAGGAACCCGTCCGTCGTCACCAGGTCCACGCGCGGGTGGTGCTCCCATCGCGCCAGCAGTGCCTGCAGCACGCGCGCGGTCGTGGACTTGCCGACGGCGACGCTGCCGGCGATGCCGATGACGAACGGGACCTGGCGGTCCGGCGTCTTCTCCCCGAGGAACGTGGCCGTCGCCGCGAACAGGCGTTGGCGGGCGGCCACCTGGAGATGGATGAGTCGAGCGAGGGGGAGGTAGACCTCCGCGACCTCGTCGAGGTCGATCTGTTCGCCCAGGCCGCGCAGGCCGGTGAGCTCGTCCTCGGTCAGGACCAGGGGTGTCGCGTTCCGGAGTGTGCGCCACTGTCGACGGTCGAATTCGACGTACGGACTCGACTCGCTCACTCGGGACACGCTGCCTCCATGACTGAATTGTGCTGGGTGGCTCCGGCGAACCGACAGCCGGGTGGTGCGTGACTAGAGTCGAGCGTCATGCACGCCGACACTCTCGTCCACGACTACCTCGTGCTGGGGTTGTCCTTCGATCGCCTCGAGGAGGGGTTCGTCGACGCCTACACCGGCGACCCCGCTCTGCGACGCCAGGTCGAGAACGCGCCCCCGCCCGAACCCCGCGCGCTGGCGCGGCGGGCGGCGGAACTGCGGGCCGAACTGCCCTCGTCGGGGCTCTCCGAGGACCGCGCCGCGTTCCTCGACGTCCACCTGCGCGCGCTCGAGACGTCGGCACGGAAATTGGCCGGTGACGAGATCGGATTCGTCGCTGAGGTGCACGACTACTTCGACGTCGCGATCGCACCGGGCGACACCGACGACTACCGCGAGGCACATCGCCTGATGGACGAGGTGCTGGCCGGGGCGGGGCCACTGGGGGAGCGGGTGCGCGCTCACCGCGTGGCCGACGAGATCCCGCCCGAGCGGCTCGCCGAGTGCGTCGAGGCGTTCTCCAGTGCGTTGCGCGACAAGGTGCGCGGCCGGTACCCGCTGCCCGACACCGAGAAGGTCACCTACGAGGTGGTGGGCGACAAGCCGTGGTCCGGGTTCAACTACTACCTGGGCGACTACCGGTCCACCGTCGCGATCAACTCGGACCTCAAGCAGCACATGGCGCATCTGCCCCATCTCATCGCACACGAGTCGTACCCGGGCCACCACACCGAGCACTGCCGCAAGGAGGCCGGGCTCGTGCGAGGTGCCGGGCAGGCGGAGCAGACGCTCTTCGTCGTCAACACTCCGCAGTGCCTGATGGCCGAGGGCCTTGCGGACCTGGCGCTCGAGTCGATCGTCGGGCCGGGCTGGGGAGTGTGGGCGCAGGAGATCTACGCCGATCTCGGCCTGCGATTCGACGGGGAACGCGCCGAGGCGCTGCAGACCGCGTCGGCGAAGCTGCTGGGGGTGCGTCAGGACGCCGCGCTGCTGCTGCACGACGAGCACCGCAGCGAGGACGACGTGGCCGCGTTCCTGGGGCAGTGGTCGCTCGCGACACCGGAACGCGCCCGTCAGATGTTGCGATTCCTTTCTTCACCGCTCTGGCGTGCCTACACCAGCACCTATGTCGAGGGGTATCGCCTGCTGCACTCGTGGCTGCACCGGGCCGACTCGGCGGACGGCCGAGCCGACCGCTTCGAGCGGCTGCTCGACGAACCCCTCATCCCGTCTCAACTGCGCTGATCACGGGCATTAGACTCGGCGGCATGACTGCTGCGCCCGTCTCTGCCACCAACATCGACACCGCCTCCCTCGCCGAGGTGGATCCCGAGGTCGCCGCGGCGATGGCCGGCGAGCTGGGACGCCAGCGCGACACCCTGGAGATGATCGCGTCGGAGAACTTCGTTCCCCGCGCGGTGCTCCAGGCGCAGGGCAGCGTCCTCACCAACAAGTACGCCGAGGGTTACCCCGGTCGTCGGTACTACGGCGGGTGTGAGCACGTCGACATCGTCGAAGATCTGGCTCGGACCAGGGCGAAGGAGCTGTTCGGTGCCGAGTTCGCCAACGTGCAGCCACACGCGGGCGCCCAGGCCAACGCCGCCGTTCTCATGGCTCTGATCAACCCGGGCGACAAGATCATGGGTCTGGACCTGGCGCACGGCGGCCACCTGACGCACGGCATGAAGCTGAACTTCTCGGGCAAGCTCTACGAGGTCGAGTCCTACGGTGTGAGCAAGGAAGACCACCGCATCGACATGGACGAGGTGCGCAAGCAGGCGCTGCACGCACGCCCACAGGTGCTCATCGCCGGATGGTCGGCCTACCCGCGGCACCAGGACTTCGCCGCGTTCCGCTCCATCGCCGACGAGGTCGGTGCGCTTCTGTGGGTCGACATGGCGCACTTCGCCGGGCTCGTCGCCGCCGGTGTGCACCCGTCGCCGGTGCCCTACGCGGACGTCGTGTCCTCCACCGTCCACAAGACCCTCGGTGGGCCCCGCTCGGGCATCATCCTCGCCAAGAAGGAGTGGGCGAAGAAGCTCAACTCCGCGGTGTTCCCCGGCCAGCAGGGCGGTCCGCTCATGCACGCGATCGCGGCCAAGGCCGTCGCCTTCAAGATCGCCGGCACTCCCGAGTTCCGGGAGCGTCAGGAACGCACCCTGCTCGGTGCGTCGCTGCTCGCGGAGCGGCTGACCGGCGCCGACGTCTCCGACAAGGGTGTCTCGGTGCTGACGGGCGGAACCGACGTCCACCTCGCGCTGGTGGACCTGCGCAACTCGCAGCTCGACGGCCAGCAGGCCGAGGATCTGCTGCACGAGGTCGGCATCACCGTGAACCGCAACGCGGTGCCGTTCGATCCGCGCCCGCCGATGGTCACCTCCGGTCTGCGTATCGGTACCGCGGCGCTCGCGACCCGTGGGTTCGGCGAGGCCGAGTTCACCGAGGTCGCCGACATCATCGCGACGGCGCTCGCCACCGGCGAGGCCACCGACGACCTGCGTGGTCGCGTCAGCACGCTCGCCCACGACTTCCCGCTGTACGAGGGACTCGAGGGCTGGGGACTGCTGGGCTGATCCGACATGCGGCTCACCGTGGCGGGTCTGCAGACGGCGGGGTCACCGGGTGACGTCGACGCCAATCTGACGGAACTCGACGAAGCCGCGGGGGCGGCTCTGGCGCGCGGAGCCGACCTCCTGGTCACGCCGGAGATGTTCGTGACCGGGTACGACATCGGTGACCGCCTCGCTGAGCTGACGTCACGGGACCTTCTCTCCGAGGTGTGCGCACTGGCGCGCCGCCGCGGCATCGCGCTGCTCGTGGGTCTGCCGGAGACCGAGGCGGGAGCGGTGTACAACACGGTCGCACTCGTCGATGCGGACGGCACTGTGATCGCGCAGCACCGCAAGTCGCACCTCTACGGTGAGCTCGACCGGGAGTGGTACTCGCCCGGTCTCGACTCGGTGACGGTCGTCGACTTCCGCGGGGTGCGGCTCGGTCTGATGATCTGTTACGACGTCGAGTTCCCCGAGAACGTCCGAGCCGCGGCCCTCGCGGGCGCGCACGCCCTGCTCGTTCCCACCGCGCAGATGGTGCCGTTCACGTTCGTGGCCGACGTCGTCATCCGCACGCGCGCATGGGAGAACCAGCTCTACGTCGCGTACGTCAACCACGTCGGAACCGAGCGCGCCACCACCTACGTCGGCCGTAGCAGCATCGTCGGCCCCGACGCAGAGGTGATCGACCGGCTCGACGACGAGACCGGCCTGATTCTCGGCACGGTGGACACCGAGGTCGTGGCGGCGGCCCATCGAGACAACCCCTACCTGGTGGACCGCCGCCCCGGCCTCTACTCGTCGATCGTCCGCGACCTCAGTCGCGAGTGAGCGGCAGGCCGGCGCGGCCCAGGAAGTCGAGGATGTCCGACTCGACCTCGCTGCGGTTGGTCTCGTTCAGGATCTCGTGCCGCGCACCGGGGTAGACCTTCTCCTCGAACGACGGGCCGCGCAGTGAGCGCATCGCCTCGGTCGTCGGCTCCAGCGGCACCAGCTGATCGTCGCCGCCGTGCAGCCACAACGTCGGCTGGTCGCCGAGAGTGCCGGAGGACGCCACCGTCTCCACCGCGGCCGTGAAGGTCTCGAGGGTGACGCGCGCGAAGGGGCCGTGGAAGACCAGCGGGTCCGCCTGGTAGGCGGCGCCGACCTCGGGGTCGCGGGACAGCACGGACGGGTCGATCGGGATCTCGGGGATCTCGTCCATCGACAGCAGCATCGAGAAGGCCGGGTTCTGCCCGACCAGCGGACCGGACAGCACGAGTGCCGCCAGCTCGCCGGGGTGGGTCTGCGCGTAGCGCGTGGCGATGAGACCACCCATCGAGTGGCCCAGCAGCATCACCGGTAGATCGGGGTGCTCGCCGCGGGCGATGTCCGCGATCGAGTGCAGATCGGCGACGATGCCGTCCACGTCCGTGATCTCGGCGGGCGTCCCGTCCGACCGCCCGTGCCCGTGATGGTCGGGGGCGTACACCGCCGCTCCGGCCGACGTCAGGGTCGACGCCAGGTGGCCGTAGCGACCCGAGTGTTCGCCGTACCCGTGCGCGAGCAGCGCGACGAATCCCGGCGTGGTGGACGGCCAGGAACGGTAGGCGACGGTGCCGTGGGTTCCCCTGAGCTGCTGCATTTCCTGCGCGTTCTGCATCGGCCGAAGTTAACACCGTGGCCTTCGGCCCCGTGCGCCTTTTGCGTACTCCTGGATGCGCGAAAGGCGCACGGGCGTGTAACGCAGAGTTCACCCACACGTCCCCACGTGTCGCCGAGCCTGCGCCCCCGATCCGGTCTAGCGTCAGCAGTGCGGGTGGCGGGGAAGCCGTCCGTACGGGAGGTCCTCACACATGACTGAGTCATTCGGTCGGGAGGGGCCGGCCCCGGTCCCTGCGGTGTCGGGATCGACCGGTCCAGCGATCGACGGATGCGCGGTGACCGCGCGTCCTTAGGAGCCCCACGTGACTGCAGCTCGCTCCGGTTCTTCCGTCCGCACCTACGTGCTGGACACCTCGGTTCTGCTCTCGGACCCCTGGGCCGTGACTCGGTTCGCCGAGCGCGCGATCGTCCTTCCACTCGTCGTCATCAGCGAGCTCGAGGGCAAGCGGCATCATCACGAACTGGGGTGGTTCGCGCGCGAGTCGTTGCGGATGCTCGACGACCTGCGGATCCGCCACGGGCGCCTCGATCAGCCCGTGCCCATCGGCACCGAGAACGGCACCCTGCAGGTCGAGCTCAATCACACCGACCCCGCTGTTCTTCCCGTCGGCTTCCGGACCGACTCCAACGACTCGCGGATCCTCGCGTGCGCACTGAACCTCGCCGCCGAGGGCAAGGACGTGGTGCTGGTCAGCAAGGACATCCCGCTGCGCGTCAAGGCCGGTGCGGTGGGTCTGCCGGCCGACGAGTACCACGCTCACGACGTCGTCCCGTCGGGATGGACGGGCATGGCCGAGATCGAGGCGTCGCGCGCGACCATCGACGGCCTGTTCGCCGAGGGATTCGCCGACATCGACGAAGCGCGAGAGTTGCCGTGCCACACCGGTGTTCGACTGCTCGGCGGCACGTCCAGCGCATTGGGTCGGGTGACGGCGAACAAGCAGGTGCAGCTGGTGCGCGGCGAGCGTGAGGCGTTCGGCCTGCACGGCCGGTCCGCCGAGCAGCGCGTCGCCCTGGATCTGCTGCTCGACGAGAGCATCGGCATCGTCTCGCTCGGCGGGAAGGCCGGCACCGGCAAGTCCGCGCTCGCGCTCACCGCGGGCCTCGACGCGGTGCTCGAACGACGGACCCATCGCAAGGTCGTCGTGTTCCGGCCGCTGTACGCGGTCGGCGGCCAGGAGCTCGGCTACCTCCCCGGCAGCGAGAGCGACAAGATGGGCCCGTGGGCGCAAGCGGTGTTCGACACGCTCGACGGTCTCGCGAGTCCGGAGGTCATCGAGGAGGTCACCGCACGCGGCATGCTCGAGGTGCTGCCGCTCACGCACATCCGCGGACGGTCGCTGCACGACTCGTTCGTCATCGTGGACGAGGCGCAGTCGCTGGAACGCAACGTCCTGCTGACGGTGCTCTCGCGGCTCGGCACGGGATCACGCGTGGTGCTCACGCACGACGTGGCACAGCGCGACAACCTGCGGGTCGGACGCCACGACGGTGTCGCCGCCGTGATCGAGAAGTTGAAGGGGCACCCTCTCTTCGCCCACATCACGCTGACCCGTTCGGAGCGCTCGCCCATCGCCGCACTGGTCACCGAGATGCTCGAGGAGTTCGGGCCGGCCTGAGTCACCGTTCGCGCCGGGCGGCACGGACCGCCCGGCGCGGTGTGACGCCGAACTATCACCGACCTCTTTGTCAGGGAGATCACCGGAATCCGCGTCGCGCGGTCCGAAGGTTCGGAGTGGACACCTACGGCCGTTATGCTGCTGTGATGCCGAAGAGTGACCAGGACCTGTTGAGCGAGCTCGAAGCCGATGCCGCGCACCTGCTGCAGAAGCACATCGACGCTGCTCGGGACTGGCAGCCCCACGACTACGTCCCGTGGGACTCGGGTCGCAACTTCGCGTTCCTCGGCGGCGAGGACTGGTCTCCGGAGCAGGTGACTCTCGGTGACGCCGAGGTCGTCGGTGCCACCGTCAGCGTGCTGGTCGCCGACAACCTGCCCGAGTACCACCGCGACCTGGCGTTCGCTCTCCGGAGCAGCGACGTCTGGTGGAAGCTGATCGGCCGGTGGACCGCGGAGGAGAACCGGCATGCCATCGTGCTGCGCAACTACCTCATGACGACTCGCGCGGTCGACCCGGTGGATCTCGAGCGTGTGCGCATCGAGCACATGACCACCGGCTACTCCGCACCGTCTCTGCACGTGCTGCACATCCTCGCCAAGTTCGCCCTCGACGAGCGCGCAGCGGCCGTGCGCCACCGTCGCGCCTCCGCGTCGTCGCAGGACGCTCTCCTGTCGAGCATCCTCGACCGCATCGCCGAGGACGACGAGCTGCAGACCACGCTCTTCACCGACCTGGTCTCCGCCGCGATCCGCGTCGATGCCGACGGCGCCGTCCGCGCCATCGCCGACACCGTCGCGTCCTTCTCGGTCCCCACCGTCGATCTCCCCGGCCGCGGTGGCAGCGCCGAACTGCTCGCCGGCATCGGGCTCTACGACCGCACCATCGAGACCGAAGAGGTGATCAAGCCCCTGCTCGAGGCGTGGAACGTGTTCACCCTCGACGGCCTCGGCGAGGACGGCCTCGCGGCCCGCGCAGAGCTCGAGAGCGCACTCGCCACTGCCGCGTCCTGATCAGCGCGTGATCGCGAACCCGCCCACCACCACCGGCTGACCGGCACCGACGAAGTACACGGTGCCGTTCCAACGGTTCGGGTTCACGGCGTCGCGCGTCATCTCGTCGTGGAAGACGGCTCCGAAGGCGGGGGACAGGCGCGAGTAGTCGACGTGGACCACGTCGGCCCCGGTCGCGATGCTCGGGGCGCGGTAGACGTCGCCCGGGATCGCGTTCACGCCGAGAAGTCGGTTGACCGTCGTGTCGCCGGTGATGGTCTTGCCGTCCCACAGCGGGACGGGAGCGCCCTCGGGCGTGGTGCCGACGTAGACGCCGTCGGGAACGGGTCCGGCGGACGCCAGCGTGGGGGCGGCCAGCGCCGCGCCGATCGCGGCGGCGCCGCCGAGGAGTGCCACTGCAGTTCGTGTCATGACACGTCACACTCCTCCTGATCGCCCCGCACCACAGCGTTTCGCCGTGATGCGGGGCGGGGAGTGCTGGGTCAGTCCTGGACCTTGGCCATCGCCAGGACGTCGAGGCGCTTGTCGAGTTCTTCTTCCGACAACTTCTCGGGGACGAGTCCACGCTCGAGGACGACCTCGCGAATGGTCTTCTTGTCCTTCAAGGCCTGCTTGGCGACGGCCGCAGCTTCCTCGTAGCCGATCGCACTGTTGAGAGGTGTCACGATGGACGGCGACGACTCGGCGAGCTGCTTGAGGTGCTCCTCGTTGGCGACGAGGCCGTCGACACACTTGTCGGCGAACAGGCGGGAGACGTTGGCGAGCAACGTGAACGACTCGAGCAGATTGCGCGCCATCATGGGGATGTAGACGTTGAGTTCGAAGGCTCCGGCTGCGCCGCCCCAGGCGATCGCCGCGTCGTTGCCGACGATCTGCGCCGCCACCTGGGTGGCCGCCTCGGGGAGAACCGGGTTGACCTTGCCGGGCATGATCGAGCTGCCGGGCTGCAGGTCGGGGAGCCGGATCTCGCCGAGGCCGGTGAGCGGGCCCGACCCCATCCAGCGGATGTCGTTGGCGATCTTGGTCAACGAGACGGCGATGGTGCGCAGCGCGCCCGACGCCTCGACCAGACCGTCACGAGCCGCCTGGGCCTCGAACGAGTTCTTCGCCGCGGTGAGGGCGTCGACGCCGGTCGACTTCACCAGCTCGGCCACGACCTTCGGGCCGAAGCCGTCGGGGGCGTTGAGACCCGTGCCGACGGCGGTGCCGCCGATGGGGAGTTCGCCGAGGCGGGGGAGCGTGGACTGCACGCGCTCGATACCGGCCTCGATCTGACGTGCGTAGCCGCCGAACTCCTGGCCGAGCGTGACGGGCACCGCGTCCATGAGGTGGGTGCGGCCCGACTTCACGACGGTCTTCCACTCGGTCGCCTTGGCCGCCAGAGCGGTGTGCAGGTACTCGAGGGCCGGGATCAGGCTGGTGACCGCGGCCTCGGTCGCGGCGACGTGCGTCGCGGTGGGGAACGTGTCGTTGGACGACTGCGACATGTTGACGTGGTCGTTGGGGTGCACCTCGACGCCCGCGTTCTTCGCGATGCTCGCGATGACCTCGTTCGCGTTCATGTTGGAGCTGGTGCCCGAGCCGGTCTGGAACACGTCGATGGGGAACTGATCGTCGTGCTTGCCGTCCGCGATCTCGCCGGCCGCCGCGATGATGGCGTCGGCCTTGTCCGCATCGAGCAGACCCAGGTCCTTGTTGACCTGTGCACATGCGGCCTTGAGCAGCCCCATCGCGCGGATCTGGGTGCGCTCGAGGGGGCGGCCCGAGATGGGGAAGTTCTCGACGGCGCGCTGTGTCTGCGCACGCCACAGCGCGTCGACGGGTACGCGAACCTCTCCCATGGTGTCGTGCTCGATGCGGAACTGCTGATCGTTGTCTGTCATGTACCTCGTGCCTCGGTAGATGGGTCGGGAAGTCGGAGTGCGCGTCAGAAGGACGGGACGGCGCCGGAGGTGTCCCCGTCGAAGTCCACGGACGAATACTCCCGCAGTTTGTTCAGCTGGTGGTACGCGTCGATCATCCGCACGGTGCCCGACTTGGAGCGCATGACGATGGACTGCGTGTGGGCACCGCCGCCGGAGTAGCGCACTCCGCGCAGCAGATCGCCGTCGGTGACGCCGGTCGCGGTGAAGAAGACGTTCTCCCCGGCGACCAGATCATTGGTGTTCAGGATGCGATCGAGATCGTGGCCTGCGTCGACGGCCTTCTGGCGCTCGTCGTCGTCCGTCGGGGCGAGCCGGCCCTGCAGTGCTCCCCCCATGCAGCGCATGGCCGCCGCGGCGATGATGCCCTCGGGCGTGCCGCCGGTGCCGATCAGGATGTCGGTGCCCGAATCGGGGCGGGCGGCCGCGATGGCGCCGGCGACGTCACCGTCCGAGATCAACCGGATGCGGGCACCGGTGTCGCGGATCTGCTGCATCAGCTCGGTGTGGCGGGGACGGTCGAGCACACACACGGTGACGTCCGAGGACGACCCCTTCTTGATCTTCGCGATCCGGGCGATGTTCTCGGCGACCGGAGCGGTGATGTCGATGGCATCGGCGTAGTCGGGGCCGACGGCGATCTTCTCCATGTAGAACACGGCCGACGGATCGAACATCGCACCGCGCTCGGCCACCGCGAGCACGGAGATCGCGTTGGGCATGCCCTTGGCCATCAGCGTCGTGCCGTCGACGGGATCGACGGCGAAGTCGACCTCGGGACCGTTGCCGTTGCCCACCTGCTCGCCGTTGTAGAGCATGGGCGCCTCGTCCTTCTCGCCCTCTCCGATGACCACGACGCCGCGCATCGACACCGAGCTCACCAGCTGGCGCATGGCGTCCACGGCAGCGCCGTCGCCACCCTCCTTGTCGCCGCGGCCGACCCAACGCCCGGACGCGAGCGCCCCGGCCTCGGTGACGCGGACGAGTTCGAGCGCGAGGTTTCGATCCGGCGCCATCTGCGTGGGAACGTCGGTGTTGGCCGTCATGGGGCTGTGCCTCCTTGCACATGGCGCGGTTCGCAGCCCGACTGACGGGCGTCGTCCGCACGGAATGAACATCGACTCGGGCGAAAAAGACTCGGCGTGATTGTCGCACTAGTCGCACGGCCCCGGCCTGCCGGGGGAAGCGCGGAGCTGCGCGGATGGCGAGCCCCCGCGCGCTCGGTGCGATACTGGAGAGGTGGCCGACAAGAAACCCAGGTACCTGCAGAACAACAAGGACATGGCCTGGTCCCTGATCCCGCTTCTTCTCGCATGCCTGGTGATCGCGGCCATCGCCGGTCAGTGTTCGTTGCGTGTGGGCGGCCCCGAGGCGGGTGAGGTTCCTCGCATCGATCTGGGGGCGTCCCTGCAGGCGGACGCGAATGCGCTGACCTTCCCGGTGCGCAGTCCCGACGTGCCCGATCAGTGGATCCCGAACTCGGCGAACCGTGGCCCTGTCTCGGGCTCGGAGTTCCAGTCCAGCACCGTCGGCTTCGTCACCGAGAACGGCAATTTCCTCTCGCTCACCCAGAGCGACGCCTCCGAGGACGAGCTGGTCCGCTCGAGGACCGAGGGATCACGGGTGTCCGCCGGCGGCGCGGAGGCCATCGCCGGGCTGAACTGGGTGGTCTACGGCAACGACGACACGGAACCGTACTGGGTGGCCGATCTCGGCGACACCCGCGCGATGCTCACCGGTTCCGGGTCGCAGGAGGAGTTCGTCGCGCTGGCATCCGCCACGGCGACGGCTCCGGTACTCGACAAGCGCTGACGCGCTCGCTCACTCCTCGTCGCGGGCCAGCGCCTTCTCGATGCGCGTGCGCGCGCCGGCCAGGTGCTGCTCGCAGTGCGTCGCCAGTGCTTCGCCGCGCTCCCACAGCGCCAGTGAGGCATCGAGATCCAGGCCGCCCTGCTCGAGCAGCTTGACCACGTCGACCAACTCGTCGCGCGCGTCCTCGTAGCCCAGCTCGGCGATCGGTGTCTCGTTCATGAGTCCCCATGCTGCCTCGAGAGTCCGACAGCGGACGAGTCAGGTGGCGGAACTGCGACCCATCGTGACGGCCGTGACCACGCCGTCCGCGACGCGGACCCGGAGCTGCGTACCCGGCGCGGCGTCGTCGACCGACCGGAGCACCTCGGGGTCGGATCCGGGGACCATGCGCTGCACCACCGAGTAGCCCCTCGCCAGAGTCGCCGCCGGTCCGAGCGTGGTCAGACGCGCGCGCATGTGCTCCACCGTCGTCGCCTCTCGCGACACCGCGCGCTCCACGTCGCGGCGGACGACGCGGCGCATCTCGGCGATCTCCTCCTCGCGGCGGGCGACCGCGGAGAGGGGATCGGCCAGCACGGGCCGGTGCCGCAGGGCGTCCAGTGCGCGCGCCTCGCGCTGCACCCAACTGCGGAGCGCTGCGGCGCTGCGGCTCCGCAGCTCGGCGACCAGTTCCCGTTCGGCCACGGCGTCGGGCACGACGAGCTTGGCGGCATCGGTGGGGGTGGCCGCACGAAGATCCGCCACGTGATCGCTGAGCGGACTGTCCGGTTCGTGTCCGATGGCGCTCACTACGGGCGTCGTCGCACGGGAGATCGCGCGGCAGAGCGCCTCGTCGGAGAACGGCAGCAGATCCTCGACACTGCCGCCGCCACGGGCGAGTATCACCACGTCGACCGTGGGGTCCTCGTCCAGCTCGGCCAGCGCGCGCAGGATGCCGGGCACCGCCGACGGGCCCTGCACGGGAGTGTTGCGTACCTCGAAGCGCACCGCCGGCCACCGCCGTTCCGCGACGCTGAGCACGTCCCGTTCGGCAGCACTGGCGCGTGCGGTGACGAGCCCGACGACGCGAGGCAGGAAGGGGAGCGGCCGCTTGAGTCGCGGATCGAACAGTCCCTCGGCCGCGAGAAGACCGCGCAGGCGCTCGATGCGGGCAAGCAGCTCGCCGACTCCCACCGCTCGAATCTCCGTGGCGCGCAACGACAGTGTGCCGCGACCGGTGAAGAAACTGAGCTTGCCGTAGAGGATGACGCGAGCGCCCTCGGTCAACGGCACGGGAGAGTTCTGGATGAGCATCGGTGAGCACGTCACCGACAGCGACATGTCGGCGGACGGGTCGCGGAGCGTCAGGAACGCCGTGCGCGTTCCCGCACGCACCGAGATCTGCGTGATCTGGCCCTCGACCCACACGCTGCCGAGGCGATCGATCCACCCGGCGACCTTCGTCGCGACCGTGCGGACGGGGAGCGGGTTCTCGGCGGTGCTGGTGGCGGCCGTGGTCATCGTGGTCCGAGAATCACTTCGCTCGGGCGGTGGTGATGCGGTTCTCGAGCATGGTCCGGTACGGCGCGCGGTCCGAGGCCGACGTCTCGTACTCGAGAAGTGACGTGAGGTCCTCGACCGACAGCGACCGCAGACGGGCACGCAACTGAGCCAGCGTCAGGGCGTCGTAGTCGAGGTACTCCACGATCTCGGGAGTCGCGGTCGGCGCGGTCGCGAGAGCCGGGGCCGGAACGGGTTCGGTCGTCTCGATCTCCGACGGCGGGGTCGAGTACAGGGCGAACCGCCCTGCGGGCGCACCGGGCTCCGGCACGTCGATCTCTCCGGCCGGGTCACCGACCGGCTCGGGCTCGGTGGACAGCGGCACCTGCGTGTACCGCGCGGGTGCGACGTCCGCGTCGTCGTCGAAGGTCGCCCACTCCGCGGTCTCGACCGGGCGGGAGCCGATCAGGGAGAACACCTGGTCGCCCTTGATGGCCAGCTCGGTGACGGTCTGTTGCAGACGCATCGCGGTCTGGAGGACCTCGCTCACGGCGGTCATCGGCAGGGAGATGGCGGTGGTGGGGAGACGCCGAGCCTCCTCGACGACGGTCACGGCGATTCCGAGCGCGACGCGGGCGGCGAAGGGTGGACGGATCATGTCTCACAGAGTGCCCCACGTCGCGCATTTTTCCCAGTCGACGTGCGCGGGAAGCGACGCCCACCCGACTACCCGTATCCTCGTGGTATGTCTTCGGCTCTTCCGGTGTCCTCGTCCTCCACCACCTCCTCCGCCATCCCGCTCGAGCTGGGTATCGCCCGGCCGGCGGTCACCGGTGAGGTCTACGACGGCCCGCTGCGCGTTCTGCTCGCCGAGCCGCGCGGGTACTGCGCCGGTGTGGACCGAGCGGTGGAGACGGTCGAGAAGGCGCTCGAGAAGCACGGCGCCCCGATCTACGTGCGCAAGGAGATCGTGCACAACCGCCACGTGGTGGAGACGCTGTCCGATCAGGGCGTCATCTTCGTGGACGAGACCGACGAGGTGCCGGACGGCGCACTGCTCGTGTTCTCCGCGCACGGTGTCTCACCGGCGGTCCACGAGTCCGCGGCCGCCAAGAACCTGCGCACCATCGACGCGACGTGCCCACTGGTGACGAAGGTGCACCAGGAGGCCAAGCGGTTCGCTCGCGACGACTTCGACATCCTGCTCATCGGCCACGAGGGTCACGAGGAGGTCGAGGGCACCGCGGGCGAGGCTCCGAACCACGTGCAGGTCGTGGACGGGCCGGATTCCGTCGACGCCGTCACCGTCCGGGACGAGAACCGCGTCATCTGGTTGTCGCAGACCACGTTGAGTGTCGACGAGACCATGACGACTGTCGCGCGACTGCGGGAGAAGTTCCCCAACCTGCAGGATCCGCCCAGCGACGACATCTGCTACGCCACCCAGAACCGTCAGGTCGCCGTCAAGGCGATGGCGCCCGAATGCGACCTGGTGATCGTGGTGGGGTCGACGAACTCGTCGAACTCCGTCCGTCTGGTCGAGGTCGCGCTCGCCGCGGGCGCGCGCGCGAGCTACCTGGTCGACTACGCCAAGGACATCGATCTCGCCTGGCTCGAGGGCGTCCGCACGGTGGGCATCACGTCCGGCGCATCCGTGCCGGAGGTGCTGGTGCGTGGAGTGCTGGACCTGCTCGAGACACATGGCTTCGGCGACGTGAAGTCGGTGACGACGGCCAACGAGACGCTGGTCTTCGCGCTTCCTCGCGAGCTGCGGACCACCAGCCGGGTGTGAGCCGACCGCGGCCGGGAGATCAGTCCCGGTCGCGGTAGCGCACCCGTGGTGCGGGGTACGGCGACAGATTCTCCGCACCGGTGCGCCGGGGTTCGTACGGCGTGGGTTCGTACCGGGGGCGAGCTTCCCGTGGGCGACCGTTGTCGGAAGCCGCGACCTGGCCCTCGTAGGCGCGCGGGGCGGGCCGAGCAGCGCGTGACTCCTCGCGCGGTTGCGGTGCGGCGGGCCGTGCACGCCGGGTGCGGTCGTGTCGAGCGTCGGGTGCGTCCGTCCGCGGTTCCTGGCGGGTCCTGCGGCGTTCCTCCGCCCGTCCCGCCGTCTCGCGAGTGGCGGGACGTTCGGAGCGCGACCGTCGGGGTGCGGCGTCACGCGCTGCCGCGGCCGGTCGCGCTGTGCGCGCCGGCTTCCGGACCGGAGTGGGGCGACGATCGAGCGCAAGCCGGGCGCCACCGACGCCGAGGACCAACAGCGTGGTCAGCGCCATGAGCGGGAAGCGATCGACGAGCGGCACGGCGACGGTCAGGACGATGTCCTTGATCGAGGTGCCCGCTCCGTCGGTGAGGATCTGGTATGCGATGGGGACGCCGAGGAACATGATGAGCGGCGGCTGCACCATGGCGGTGAAGAGTCCACGATGGCGGACCGCGACCACGGCGATGAGTGCACCGAGCACGTACAGGACGGCGAACGTCGATCCCAGCTCGTCGCCACGCATGGCATCGACGAGAAAGCCCAGGACGGCTGCGCCCACTGCCACCGCGACGGCGCCCCATGCGGGGATTCCGGGTACCGACGGCACAGCGGAGCGCTGGTCGAGAGGCACTCCCGAGCGTGCGCGTTGGGGGGAAGACACACAGCGAGGTTAGCGTTGATTCAACGACTTGCGTCGTCGGCATGCCCGCGACACGTAGACGAGGTGCCCTCCATCGCAGTCGCGGTCATGGTTCGTGGCCGCTGGTCCACACTCGTGACCTGCGGCGGTTCGCCGTCGAAGAGGGACATCTCGTGCAGCTTGCGTGCTGTGACGAAGACGCGAGCGTCCAACGATCCCGCCGCCGCGTTGAACGAGTCCACGGCCTTGCCCAGCTGTGATCCCAAGCGATCCACGTGGGCTCCGACCGTGCCGAGGCGCTCGTACAGCTCACGGCCCAGCACACGCACGCGAGCGGCGTCCTCGGCCAGTGCGTCCTGTTTCCACGTGTAGGCGACGGTCCGCAGCAGGGCGATGAGAGTGGTCGGGGTGGCGAGCACCACGTTGCGGGAGAAGGCGTGTTCGAGCAGGCCGCGGTCGCGCGTCAGCGCGGCATCGAGGAACGGGTCGCCCGGAACGAAGAGGACGACGAATTCCGGCGACGGGTCGAACGCGTGCCAGTACTTCTTGTCGGCGAGCTGGTCGACGTGTGTGTGCAGGTGTTTGGCGTGGCGTTCGAGATGCCGATCGATGGTCTCGGGATCCTGCTCGGCGCTCGCGTCGAGGAAGGCGACCAGCGGAACCTTGGCGTCGACGACGATGCGCTTGCCACCGGCGAGCTTGACCACCAGATCGGGGCGCACGCCGGGTGCGGCGACCTGGGTGTCGAAGTCGCAGTGGCGCGTCATGCCGGCCAGCTCCACGACCCGCTCGAGCTGGATCTCGCCCCACCGGCCACGAATCTGTGGCGCCCGCAGCGCGGTGACGAGCTGGTCCGTCTGCGACGCCAACTGCCGCGAGGCGCGGTGCATCCCGGCGACCTGCTCGGTCAGTCCCGCGTATGCGTGAACACGGTCGCGCTCGACGAGCCGTACGTGTTCCTCGAGTGCGTCGACCGCCTCCCGCAGCGGGTCGACCAGGTGGGAGACCTGTTGACCGATGGCGCCGGAGTGGCGCCGCGCGGAGTCCTCGTTGAGCAGCGACAACGACCGCCGCAGCGTCTCCTCGTTGTCCGCGGAGACCGCGAGCCGCTCACCCGCACGGGCGAGTTCGACGTCGCCGCGTGCGGCCCGCAACCACCAGCCCAACCCCAGGCCGACGAGAAGGGTGACGAGAGTGGTCACGGCAGTGAGGGCGGTCATGAGGCTCACTATGAACCGGGGTACCGACACACCTTCGGCCCGAGCGTCTTTGTCGTAGGTCTCCGTTAGCGTCGGCGACATGAGAATCCTGCACACCTCGGACTGGCACATCGGGCGCACCTTCCACGGTGTCGACCTGCTGGCCGATCAGCGTTGTGCTCTGGAGGCTCTCGCCACCGTCGTCCGAGAACAGAGTGTGGACGTCGTCGTGGTCCCCGGGGACATCTACGACCGTGCGGTGCCCAATGCGGACGCGGTCCGGCTGTGCAACAAGGCATTCGAGGCCATCCGCGACGCGGGGGCCGTCATCGTCGCCACGTCGGGCAATCACGACTCGCCCGCCCGGCTCGGTGCCGGGTCGGCGTTCTCCGCTGCCGGCGGTCTGCATCTGTTCACCACCGTCGACGCCGTCGACCGACCGGTCGTGCTGGCGGACGAGCACGGTGACGTGGCGTTCTACGGCATTCCGTACCTCGAGCCGGACGCCACCCGCGCCGAGCTCGGGGTACCCGGCGCTCGTTCGCACGCCGCGGTGCTGCAGGCGGCGATGGGCCGCATCGCGGCCGATCTGGCGACGCGGCACTCGTCGGTCCGCTCGGTGGTGCTGGCCCATGCCTTCGTGATCGGCGGCGAGGGTACGGGTTCCGAGCGTTCGATCTCCGTCGGTGGCGTCGAGACCGTGCCGGCCTCGATCTTCGGCGGTATCGACTACGTCGCGCTGGGCCACCTGCACTCTCCGCAGACCATCGACGACCACATCCGGTACTCGGGATCGCCGCTGCCGTACTCGTTCGGCGAGCGTTCGCATCGCAAGGCTGCGTGGCTCGTCGACATCGACGGCTCGGGTGGCCGCGTCGTCACGCGCGTCGATCTGCCGGTGGTGCGGGGCCTGTCCGTCCTGGAGGGAACGCTCGAGGAGCTCTGCACGGAGAACCGGTTCGACTCCGCGACAGAGCATTACGTCTCCGCTGTGCTCACCGATGCGGTGCGGCCCGTCGACGCGATGCGCCGTCTGCAGGAGCGTTTCCCGCACGCGGTGCACCTCGAGTGGAAGCGCCCGGCCGGTGTCGATTCCGGGAGCTACCGCGAGAAGGTGCAGGGTAGGTCGGACCGTGAGGTGCTCAGCAGCTTCCTCGCGGACGTGCGCAGCGCGCCCTCGTCGTCCGAGGTCGAGCTGCTCGATCGTGCGGTCGAGAACGTCACGGGTCAGCGGGATTCGACGTCCGCATCGCCCGTCGAGCACGAGTGGGTGCGCTCGGCGTGAGACTGCATGCGTTGTCGGTCACCGCGTTCGGGCCGTTCGGCGGCACGGTCGACGTCGACTTCGACGATCTCGGGGCCGACGGCCTCTTTCTCCTGCACGGCCCCACCGGAGCGGGAAAGACGTCCGTTCTCGATGCCATCGCCTTCGCTCTCTACGGCGTTCTCCCCGGCTCGCGCCGAGAGAGTCGACGCCTGTTGTCGGATCACGCTGCGCCGGGTGTGGTTCCGCGCGTCGAACTCGACGCGACGTTGGGTGGCCGCCGCCTCACCATCGTCCGGCAGCCGGAGTTCCTGCGCCCCAAGCGGCGCGGGGTGGGAACCACGAAACAGAACGCCAAGGCGACGCTGACGTGGCACGACGGCCGGGGCGAGAACCTGACGCGCATCGACGAGATCGCGCTCGAGGTCGAGCGCCTGCTCGGCATGCGGGTGGACCAGTTCTTCCAGGTCGTCCTGCTGCCGCAGGGGGACTTCGCGCGGTTCCTGCGGGCGCGCAACGAAGAACGGGGTGCGCTGCTCGAGCAGTTGTTCGACACCGATCGGTTCCGCGACATCGAGACGTGGTTCCAGGATCAGCGTCGCGCCAGCGCGGAGCGTCTCGCCGGGCGATCGGAGTCCGTCGACAGACTGGCTGCCCAGGTGGCCACCGCCGCCGGCGTGGACCTCTTCACGGGCACCGACGTGGTGGAGTGGGGGACGGATCTTCTGGGCGGTGCCCGCGAGCTGGCCCGTGGGCGCACAGAGCATCTGCGGACAGCGCGCGCCGAACACGCCGCGTCTCGTGAGACCGCTCGGATCGCGCACCGCCGCCGGGAGGCACGCGAGCGGGGGGCCGCGGCAGCAGCACGACTCACGGTGCTGGCGGACGGCGACGCCGATCGCGCGCAGCAGATCGCTGAGCTGGACCGTGCGCGTCGGGCGCTGCCGGTGCGCGATCGCGCCGTCACCCTCGACCAGCACCGTCAGCGCGCGGACGCCGCCGCCGCGACGATGCGGCGCCGGGAGCGGGCAGCTGCCGAGACCGAGGCCGCCGTGCTCGTCGGGACGTTGTCGTGGCCGCCCCGTCCTGCCGATGCGGAGGTGCTCGATGCCGCGGTGCACCGGTGGAGCGGCGAGTGCGCGGTGCTGGACAGTGTCGCCGGCGACGAGTCCGATCGAAGGACGGCGGTGGCCGATCGGGAACGCGCCGTCGGCCGGGTGCGCGGTCTGGAGACGGACCTGCGGGCGGTACGGGTACGTCTCGACGCGGTGCCCGAGGAGCGCGCGGCGCTGGACGCCGAGCATCGAGTAGCCGTCGCGGCTCGTGCGGGTCTCGCCGGCCTGGAGGCGCGGCATCACGGTGCCGAGGACGCGGCACGCGCACACGTCGAGTGGGCTCGCGAGTCCGAGCGCCTCGCGGCGGCCGTCACGACGGCCGAGCGTGCCCGGACCCGCTACGACGATCTGCGCACGGAATGGTTGGACCTGCGGGAACGCCGTCTCGAGGGGATGTCCGCGGAGCTCGCGGCGGGACTCGAGGACGGCGCCCCCTGCGGAGTCTGCGGCGCGACGGAACATCCGGCGCCCGCATCTCCGACCGCGGGGCGGGTGTCCCGGGACGACGAGAACCGCGCGGGACAGCGGGTCGGTGCAGCCGAGGCGGAACGCACCACGGCGGACGCCGCGGTGCAGCGCTGCCGACAGCGTGTGGACGAGCTCGCGACCCGGTGCGCGGATCGCACCGCAGCGGAACTCGCGGCCGAACTGGACGCGGCCACGACGGCACTGGCGGAGGCGCGGCGTGCCGCGGATCGTCTCGCGGCGATCGACACCTCGCTGGCGGCGCTGGACGAGGAGACCGCCGGTCTGCGGGTGCGGGCCGATGCGATCACGACCGAACTGGGCGTCACTCGCGGGCGTACCGAGGCGCTGGAGACTCGGATCGCGGAGGCCACCGCGCGCATCACGGCCGCCGTGGGGACGACGTCCACCGTGGCGGAACGGCGTGCCGCACTCGACGCGGCCATCGCAGCCGCGGTGGCGTGGCGCGATGCGCGCCGCGACGCCGACTCGGCCGATCAGGCGGTGATGCGGCTCGAGACCGACCTGGTGGAGTGCGCGCGCGAGCACGGATTCACCGAGGTCACGGAAGCCCTGGCGGCGGTCCGTGACAGGGCCCGGTGCACGGTGCTGGAGAACGCCGTTCTCGACGCCGAGAAGCAGCGCTCCGCGGCTGCGGCCGTGCTCACGGAGCCGGACGTGGTGGAGGCGATGGTGGGGGAGACCGTCGACACCGCTGCCGTCGATGCGGAGGAGATCCGACTGCGGGGGTTGCTGGACGAGGCCATCGCCTCGGCCGGAGACGCCGACAGTCGGCTACGCATGCTCGAGGACCTCGTCGCCCAACTGTGGGCCGCTGCGGACCGTCTGGGACCTGCCCACCTCGAGCACGCGGAACTCGAGCAGCTGGCGGAGGTGGTGGCCGGCAAGGGCGCCAACGCGCGCCGGATGTCGCTGCGGTCCTACGTGCTGGCCGCGAGGCTCGAGGACGTCGCCACTGCGGCATCCGTGCGCTTCCGGTTGATGTCGCAGGGCCGGTTCGAGTTCGTGCACTCCGACGACGTGGGCCCCCGAGGCACCCGCGGCGGGCTGGGTCTCGACGTACGCGACGACTACACCGGGGTGGTCCGGTCGGCGGGCACCCTGTCGGGCGGCGAGGCGTTCTGCGCGTCGCTCGCGCTCGCGTTGGGTCTCGCCGACGTCGTCGCGGCCGAGGCGGGCGGCATCACCCTGGACACGATGTTCATCGACGAGGGGTTCGGAAGCCTCGACTCGGGATCACTGGACGCCGTCATGGGAGTCCTCGACGAACTCCGGTCCGGTGGGCGCACGGTGGGCATCGTCAGTCACGTCGACGAGATCCGTGACCGGGTCCCCTCACGCCTCGAGGTGATCCGCGAACGTCACGGATCCACGGTACGAGTGCACGCGGGAGTGTGACCGCTCAGTCGTCCTTCTTCTCGTCGTCCTCGTGCGTGTCGACGTCGATCGGAGTCGGTGCCACGTCGTCGGACTGGTCCGAGGGCGCCGGCGCGTATCGGGTCTTCTCGTCGTGGACGACGACGGGCGCGTCGTCACCGGGTGTGCCGAGATCGTCGTGGATGCGTTCGGCGATGTCGTTCGCGCCGGGATCCTCGTCGGACCGAAGTTCGATCTGCTCGTTGATGTAGCGCAGCAGCACCGCGGTGGCCGCAGCGACCGGGACCGCGAGGAACGCCCCGATGATGCCGAAGATGGAACCGCCGGCGGTGACGGCCAGCAGCACGATCGCGGCATGCAGGTTCATCGACTTGCTCTGCAGGATCGGCTGCAGGACATTGCCTTCAATCTGCTGCACGGCCAGGATGATCGCCAGGACGATGACCGCGGTGGTGAACCCGTTGGCCACCAGCGCGACCAGGACGGCGAGGGCACCGGCGACGAAGGCACCCACGATGGGGATGAAGCCACCGAGGAAGGTGAGCGTCATCAGCACCGGGGTCAGCGGCACGCCGAGGATCACCAGGCCGATGCCGATGAAGATCGCGTCGATCGCGCTGACGATGGCCTGGGTACGGATGAAGCCACCCAGGGTGTCCCACACCCGCCGGAGTACCTCGGCGAGATGACCACCGGCCTTGCGTCCGGCCAGTCCGTGCAGCCAGGGGAGGAAGCGCGGGCCGTCCTTGATGAAGAAGAAGCTCAGGACGAGCACCAGACCGAGCGTGACCAGGATCGACCCGGCGGTGGCGACGCCGGCGAAGACGCCCGAGGCGATCGCCGTGCCGCTGTCCTGCAGCTGCGTGACGATGGCTTCGACGGCGCTGTCGATCTGCTCGTCGTCCAGATTGATGGGCGGGCCCTCGAGCCACTCCTGGACCTGCGAGACGCCGAGGGTGGCGCTGTCTGCGAGATCGGGAGCCTGGCTGATGACGGAGGGGACGATGAACGCGACCACACCGGCGAGTACCGCGAGGAAGCCGAGGAGTGTGGTCAGTGCGGCGAGCGCGGGCGGAAAGCCGATGCGGCGCAGCAGCCTGGTGGGCGGCCAGAGCACCGTCGCGACCACCAGTGCCAGCAGAACCGGGAGCATGATCACCCACAGCTGGCCGACCAGCCAGCCGGCGATCCACAGCGCTGCCGAGACGACGAGGAGCACGGCCGACCACTTGGCCAGCCAGAGTCCACCGGCGCCGAACAGGTCGCTGCGATCACGGCCCGACGCGGAGCCTGCGGAAGTGGTGGGCGCGTTCTCGCTCACGTGTGTCCTCTCGTCTGACGATGATGCGGCGAACGCAGAGTCGAACGCGCTGTGACTGTACCCGGGAAGCCGATTCCGCACGCATGGCGACGGAGGGACTACCCGATGGTGAGCCCGCGGGCGAGAAGGGCAGTACGCCACAGGTGCATGGAGGCGTAGGACCGCCACGGTGACCAGTGGGCGGTGTCCGACAGATCGATGTCGAGGAGGGCCGCGCCCTGCCGGACCACCAGGTCGGTGTCGAGCAGCACGTCGGGGTCGCCCAGCAACCGCATCGACACGTAGCGGGCGGTCCACGGGCCGACACCGCGCAGCGCCAGCAGTGCACGCTCCTGGGTGGCCGCGTCGCCGTCGTGGCGCACGTCCACGGCGCCCGATGCCAGAGCGTCGGCCGTCGACGCGATCGCGGCGACCCGCCGCGCCGGACCGGTGAGGATCTCGGTGCCGCGTGTGGCCACGGCCTCGGGAGTGGGGAACAGGCGAGTGATGCCGTGGTCGGCTTCGCCCTCGTCGTCGCCCACCGGATCCCCGAGGGCCGCGACGAGCCGGGCGGTGTGCGTGGCCGCGGCACCGAGCGAGATCTGCTGACCGATCATCGTGCGAAGGAGCACCTCCGCGGCATCGAACGCCCCGGGAACGCGGATCCCCGGGGCCGCGGCCACCGACGCGGTGAGCGCAGGATCTGCCGCGAGCGCAGCGTCGACGGGAGCCGCGTCGACGTCCAGGGCCAGTACCTGCCGCACTCGGGACAGCGCGGTGGGGACGTCCGACGCGTCCCGGGCTCGCGTCTCCACCCGGACGACTCCCGCGCCGCCGTCACCCGGGACGAACCGGCACGTGACGACTGCGGGGCCGTGATCGAGGCGCAGAGCCCGGCGGTAGACGCCGTCCGTGAAGGTCTCCATGCCCGGAACCGCGTGACCCGCCAGGAACCACCGCATCCACCCCGTGTCGTACGGAGCGGAGTACGGCAGCTCGGAGGTGTCGAGGGTCCAGCGCGGCGACGTCACCCCGTCATGATCTCAGCAGCAGCGTGCGCCCGGATTCGCGTCCGCCTCCGCATGACGTGCCTTCCAGTACTCGCGCTCGGACGGCACCGGGTGCCCGGGATGGACTCGGTTCCGGTGCTCGACGAAACGCTCGTAGTCGTGATCACCCATGACGGAGGTGATCCACCACGTCGCGGCGCGAACGGACTTCAGGACGGCGTTCATGTCAGTGGCCCGTTCCCGGCCGGCGCACCGTGCCGTCCGCGATGAGCACGTCCCATTCCGCCTGCACCGACTTCTCCGCCTCGGTGGGGAGGAAACCGCTGGGCGCGAACAGCTTCGACGGTACGTCCGCCTCCTCGCTGCTGGGCAGTCCACCGGCGCGGATCGCCTTGAAGCAGACGGCGAATCCGGCGAGTGCGACGATGAGGACGAGTACCGCGAAGACGATGGACAGCGTGCCCTGGATGAAGGTGTTGCGGATGACGGCGTCGATGGCCTCCGGTGTGGCGGCGGACCGGAACTCGGTGAGGCCCTGCGACTTCGCTTCCCTGAAGTCGCTGTGCTGCGCCCAGTAGCCGATGGCCGGAACGTCGGAGAAGATCTTCTGGTACGACGCCGTCATGGTGACCACGAGATCGAAGGCCAGCGGCAGCGCGGGGATCCAGGCCCACTTCAGCAGACCCTTCTTCACCACGACGGTCAGGACGACCGTGAGCGCGATGGCGGCCAGCAACTGGTTCGCGATGCCGAACAGCGGGAAGAGCGTGTTGATGCCGCCCAGCGGATCGGTGACGCCCATGAGCAGGATGGCGCCCCAGGCCGCGACGACGATGACCGAGCAGATCCAGGCACCGACGCGCCACGACGGATCGCGGAATTTCTTCGCGCCGCCACCGAGATTGCCGAGCGAGTCCGACAGCATGAAGCGGGCGACACGCGTGCCTGCGTCGACGGTGGTGAGGATGAACAGCGCCTCGAACATGATCGCGAAGTGGTACCAGAACGACTTCAGGCTCTCGCCGCCGAAGACCTGGTGCAGCACCTCGGACATGCCGAACGCGAGCGTGGGGGCGCCGCCGGTGCGCGAGATGATCGACTCCTCGCCGACGTCCGTCGCGGCCTGCGACAGCTCGGCTGCGCTGACGTCCCCGCCCGACAGTCCGAGCCCGTTGACGTACGCCGCGGCGGTCTCGGGTGTTCCGCCGGTGAGTGCGGTCGGTGCGTTGAGCGCGAAGTAGATGTGCTGATCGAGGATGCAGGCGGTGACCAGAGCCATGATGGCGACGAAGGACTCGGTGAGCATGCCGCCGTAGCCGATCATCCGCATCTGCTTCTCCTTCTCGAGAAGCTTCGGCGTGGTGCCCGAGGAGATCAGCGCGTGGAAACCGGAGAGCGCGCCGCAGGCGATGGTGATGAAGAGGAACGGGAAGAGCGATCCGGAGAACGCGGGTCCGTTGCCCTCGCTGGCGAACGACGTCATGTCCGGCATCTGCAGGACGGGTCGAGCGATGAGGATGCCGACGGCGAGCAGCACGATGGTGCCGATCTTCATGAACGTCGACAGGTAGTCACGCGGGGCGAGCAGCAGCCACACGGGGAGGATCGACGCGGCGAGACCGTAGGCGATGAGCAACCACGCGACGGTGACCTTGGACAGCGTGAACCAGTCGGCGCCCCATTCGGTCTCGGCGACCCAGCCGCCGGAGATGATGGCGAGCAGCAGCAGGACGACGCCGATGAGGGAGACCTCGGAGACCTTGCCCGGGCGAAGGTACCGCAGATAGACGCCCATGAAGAGGGCGATGGGAATGGTCAGTGCGATGGAGAAGACGCCCCACGGGCTCTCGGCGAGTGCGTTCACGACGACGAGTGCGAGCACCGCGATGATGATGATCATGATGACGAAGACGCCGATGAGGGCGGCGACACCGCCGACCACGCCGAGCTCCTCGCGGGCCATCTGACCGAGGCTGCGGCCGCGTCGGCGGGTCGAGATCCAGAGCACCAGGAAGTCCTGCACCGCGCCGGCGAAGACGACGCCGATGATGATCCACATGGTGCCGGGCAGATATCCCATCTGCGCGGCGAGGACGGGACCGACGAGGGGACCGGCGCCCGCGATCGCGGCGAAGTGGTGGCCGAACAGCACCCGACGGTCCGTCGGCATGTAGTCCTTGCCGTTCTCCAGGATCTCGGCGGGTGTGGCCCGATCGTCCCGCGGATGGACGATGCGGTTCTCGATGAGGCGTGCGTAGAACCGGAACGCGAAGATATAGGTGCAGACCGCCGCGACGACGAACCACACCGCGTTGACCTGCTCGCCGCGGATCACGGCGATCACGGTCCAGGCGACAGCGCCCAGCAGACCGATGATGACGAAGACGATGCGTTTGGGCACCGTCATCGGTGAGCGGTCGACGACGCCCACGGGGGGAAGGTCGTCGTCGGTCTTGAGGAACTCGACGTGCGAGTTCCCCCTGTCGGACACGGCAGTCATCTGCGGGCTCCTGGCATGCGGTGGAGGGGCGGCGATCATCGTGTGATCGCAGTCACTGTAAGCAGACCGACCGACATTTCGTGCGGTTGTGAGCCTGGCGTGTGCGGATCATTGCGCCGAGCGGTCCGGGACCGTCGCCGAACGTCACGACATGACAACGAGACCCCACTCGCGCGCCCCGACTGCCTACGATGCTCGTGTGTCAGACCACCCCGAGTACCCGCAGCAGCCGTACACCGGTTCGTCGTACGAGCCCGACCTGACGAAGGGGCCGACGGACACCGGAGCGTTCCCGACCAGCGGAGCCTTCCCACAGCAGCCCCCCAGTTATCCCCAGCAGCAGTACGGTCCGCCGCCGCTGCCGCCGACCAACGCCGGCTGGGCCGCCGCCGCGCTGATCTTCTTCTGGCCGCTGGCGTTCTCGGCGTTCAACCACTCGAGCTCGGTGTTCCCGCGGTGGTCGCTGGGCGACTATCAGGGTGCGCACTACGCGTCGGAACGCACGAAGCAGCTGGGCAAGTACTCGCTCTACATCTTCGTGGGGCTCTTCGCGCTGTTCATCCTCTTCTACGTGCTGCTCATCGCCTTCGCGATCTCGGCGGGATCGGGCACCGACTACACGTACTGACAGGGCGGTCGGGGGCGGCACGTAGACTCTCCTCCCTGTGAGCCTCACCCTCGGAATCGTCGGACTGCCCAACGTCGGCAAGTCCACCCTCTTCAACGCACTGACCAACAACGACGTGCTGGCGGCGAACTATCCGTTCGCCACCATCGAGCCGAACGAGGGCGTCGTCCCGTTGCCGGATCCGCGGCTGAACGAGCTGGCCAAGATCTTCGGTTCCGAGAAGATCCTTCCGGCGCCCGTCACGTTCGTCGACATCGCCGGCATCGTGAAGGGCGCGTCCGAGGGCGCCGGCCTGGGCAACAAGTTCCTCGCGAACATTCGTGAGGCCGACGCCATCTGCCAGGTCGTGCGCGTGTTCGCCGACGACGACGTGGTGCACGTCGACGGCAAGGTCGATCCGGCCGCCGACATCGAGGTCATCGAGACCGAGCTGATCATCGCGGACATGCAGACCCTCGAGAAGGCGATCCCGCGTCTCGAGAAGGAAGTTCGCACGCAGAAGGATCGCGCGCCGATGGTCGCCGCGGCCAAGGAAGCGCAGACGATCCTCGACAGCGGCACGACGCTGTACTCGGTGAAGGACACGTTCGACGCGTCGTCATTGCGTGAGCTCAATCTGCTCACCACCAAGCCGTTCCTCTACGTCTTCAACGCAGACGAGTCGGTGCTCACCGACGACGCGAAGGTCGCCGAGCTGAAGGCTGCTGTCGCACCCGCCGACGCCGTGTTCCTCGACGCCAAGATCGAGTCCGAGCTCGTCGAACTCGACGACGAATCCGCGATGGAGCTGCTCGAGAGCATCGGCCAGACCGAGCCCGGCCTGCACGCTCTGGCTCGCGCCGGCTTCCACACCCTCGGACTGCAGACCTACCTCACGGCGGGGCCGAAGGAGTCCCGCGCGTGGACCATCCATCAGGGCGACACCGCACCCCAGGCCGCCGGTGTCATCCACACCGACTTCGAGAAGGGCTTCATCAAGGCGGAGGTCGTGTCCTACGACGACCTCGTCGCCGCCGGATCCATGGCCGCCGCCAAGTCGGCCGGCAAGGTCCGCATCGAGGGCAAGGAATACGTCATGGCCGACGGGGATGTGGTGGAGTTCCGCTTCAACGTCTGAGCGGGACTGCTACCGCCAGCCCAACTCCGGCGCCACGTGCGTCAGCACCGACTCGATGAGGTGTGCGCAGTACTCGACGCCGAGCTGGTTGGGCACGGTCAGGAGGAGTGTGTCGGCCGCGGCGACGGCTTCGTCCCTCGCCAGCTCCGCGATGAGCTTGTCTGGTGAGCCGGCGTAGGTCTTGCCGAAACGAGCGATGCCGCCGTCGATGTAGCCGACCTGATCGCCGCCGCCGCCCTCGCGGCCGAAGTAGGCGCGATCGACGTCGTCGACGATCGGGAAGATGCTGCGGCTCACCGACACTCGCGGTTCGAACGAGTGGCCGACGTCGGACCACGTCTTGCGGAAGCGCTCGATCTGTTCGGCCTGCAGTTCGTGGAACGGCACGCCGGTGTCTTCGCTCAGCAGAGTCGAGCTCATGAGGTTCATGCCCTGCTGCGCCGTCCACTCGGCGGTCGCACGAGTACCTGCACCCCACCAGATGCGCTCACGCAACCCGTCGGAGTGCGGCTCGAGGCGCAACAGGCCGGGCGGGTTGGGAAACATCGGGGAGGGGTTCGGCTCCGCGAAGCCCTTGCCCTCCAACAGGTCCAGGAAGATGCGCGTGTGGTCACGGGCCATGTCTCCGCTGTCGGTGCCCTCGGCCGGGGCGTAGCCGAAGTAGCGGAAGCCGTCGATGACCTGCTCGGGCGATCCCCGGCTCACACCGAGCTGCAGCCGCCCGCCGGAGATCAGGTCGGCGGACCCGGCGTCCTCGGCCATGTAGAACGGGTTCTCGTAGCGCATGTCGATGACGCCGGTGCCGATCTCGATGCGATTGGTCTTGGCACCGACGGCCGCGAGCAGAGGGAACGGCGACGCGAGCTGGTTCGCGAAATGGTGAACGCGGAAGTACGCGCCGTCTGCACCGAGTTCCTCGGCGGCGACCGCGAGGTCGATCGACTGCAACAGCACGTCCGATGCGGAGCGCGTCTGCGAGTGCGGCGACGGTGACCAGTGCCCGAACGACAGGAACCCGATGTTCTTCATGCACCGGAGAACGCTGAGGGCGCCCGAATATTTCCCTTCCGACGGCTGCCACTGTCGCCTAGCGTGGTTCCATGGCTCAGGTGAGACAGGTGCAGGTCACCTTCGATTGCGCGGACCCCGAGCGAGTCGCCCGATTCTGGTGCGAGGTTCTCGGATACGTGGTGCCGCCGGCGCCCGCGGGCTTCGCCGACTGGGCGGAGTTCGACCGTTCGCTCCCCGCCGAGAAACAGGGGTCGGCCTTCGCATGCGTGGACCCGAACGGGGGGGGTGGGCCCACGGCTGTACTTCCAACGCGTACCCGAGGCGAAGACCGTCAAGAACCGCGTCCACCTCGACGTCCGTGTGGGCGTCGGCATGGTCGGTGACGAGCGCCTCGGGGCTCTGGAAGCGGAATGCGCACGCCTCGTCGACCTCGGAGCCACGCGAGTGCGGCTCCTGTCCGCGGGCGACGGAGAAAAGTCCTGCATGGTGATGCAGGACGTCGAGGGCAACGAATTCTGCCTGGACTGACGTCCCGTCAGAACGGTGGTGGGTCGTCGTTGTCGGCGAACTCTCGTCTACGTCGGTTTCGGGAGCGTTCGGACCGCCGCCGCGCATGCTTGTCCGCCAGGCGGGTTCTTCGCCTGGTCGGTGATGTGCGCGGGGCATCCGGTGGGGCCTGCGCCGGCTGTTCGAAGGTGATGTCGGCGAGTCCGGGGTACAGGTCGTACCCGTTGTGCGCCGGGCCCGGAATCACGCGTCCCTCGGGTGTGGCGATGGTGGAGACGACTCGTCCGGTGTCTCCGTCGAGGTACTGGTCGTCGACGAAGTCGCCGAACGTCTTCAGGTTGTGGTGAAAGCGGCACTTGGCGCCGAGGTTGACGTCGGTCGTCTGTCCACCGGCCGCGGGATCGTCGTGGTCGTACTCGGTGATGTGGTCGAGGTCGCCGGTCCAGACGGCGTTGCTGCAGCCGGGCCAGGTGCAGTACTGATCGCGGATGCGCACGAACGTGTCGAGGGCACTGGACGGGCGGTAGGGATCCGCGGGTTGCGAGGCGGGGTTGGTGGCGGCGACCGGCCTCAGAACCGCGTCGGGGCGCGCAGCGAGGTCGGCGACGTGGTCGGCGGAGATGACGCCGTGGCCCGCGAGGAAACCCGGGTTGCCCTGCTGCGCGGAGGCGGTGTCCCCGTTCACGGTGGCGGCGTCGGCGACGACGTGCACGATGACGGTGGTCAGGAGACCGTCCTCGCCGGTCCAGCCGGGAGCGTCGCAGTTGTCACGGTCACACTGGCATTCGAAGGGGGTGCGCGTGGCGAGGGCGAAGAGGGCGTCGCTGCGTCGGGCGCCGGCGCTGCGCGGGTCTTTCGGGCAGACGCGTCCGGCGAGGTCGTCGACAGCAGCGGCGACGAGGACGGCGTTCTCGGCGGGCATGGTGGCGCACTGATAAGCCATGCCGTCGGGTGCGGGGTCGATCCAGAAGCCGCGGTCGTCCTTCGCGCGAGTGCGACGCTCGCGGACGGCGTCGGGGTCGTGGCGGTAGACGATGCGGTCGACCATGTCGCGCATCCGGGCCACTGACCAGGAGCCGCGTCGCCGTAGTGCCGCCGCGATCTCGGCATCGACCAGGTGGGCATGGTCGGTGCCGTCGACGAGGTCGGTGCGGGCGATGATGGTGTGGATGTACTTCGGGGTCACGAGGCCGTCGCGGAGGCAGGCGGCAACGTCGGGCAGACGATCTCGCAGGGCCACGGCACGGGTGAGGATGCCCTCGCCTGCGCCCTGGGTGATCGACAGGACTGCGGCGATGCGGGCGGCGCAGTGAGTGGTGGCGTCGAATCGGCGGCGGTCGGCGGTGTCCAGCGGCGCGACCAGTCGGGTGTGCAGTTCCGCCGCGGCCCGGTAGCGGGTCCATTCGAGGTACGCGGCGCCGGCGGTGGCGTGGGTCAGTGCGCCGAGGACGCCGTCGACCGTGACGTCGGCGAGGTGTCCGGGTAGGCCCATGGCCTCCGGATCGCGCGTCGCCCACCCCTGTTCGAACATGTGTGCGAAGGTAGCAGCGGGCACCGACACGAACAGGCCGCCCGTAGTTCACCCGAGACTTCCTCGTGCGCGCTCCTGACGGAAACGTCGTGAATGTCGTGATGCACCGAGCGTGACAGTGACTCGTCACCGACATCCGCCGTCCGAGGTGCACGCCTGCAACGACGCGTCTTGACTGTCGGGGACAGATGTTCCCTGCAGTGAGGACTACCGCCATGCTTTCGCTCTGGATCTGGAATCAACCGTGGGTCTGGTCCTCGATCGTGTCGAACCTGACCGATCTCCTCTGACGGAGACGTCAGCCGAGGTCGATACCCGTGGCCTCCACGACCGCGCCCCACAGTGCGTCCCGTGCCTCCGGCGAGTCCCGCCGCCAGGACGGGTAGTGCGTGGGGCGCGGTCGTCTGTCGTGCCAGAACATCCCCGTGGACGCGAGTGGCAGATCGGCGGCCGCGAGCCACACGATGGTGTCGGCTCCGTCGTCGGCGGTGCGGAGGATGGGTTTCATCACCGAGCCGAACATCGGAATGGAGTCCGTGACACCGGGTGTGGCCGCCCACCCCGGGTGCATGCTGTGCACCACGGGATCGTCGGGCCCGGTGAGGCGCTCCGCCAGTTGCTCGGTGATCACCACCTGCATGCGCTTGGTGCGGGCGTAGGCGGTGAGGCCCGAGTAGTCGCCGTGAGCGAACTCGACGTCGGTGGTCTGCAGCGGCACCGGATACATGCCGCCGCTGGAGACGAACACCACGCGGGACCCCGCGTCGAACAGCTCGCGTAGCCCGACCGTGAGCGCGACGGGCCCGAGCACGTGGGTCGCGAAGGCCATCTCGTGCTTCTGTGCCGTCTCGGTGCGCTCGGGCGGCATGACGCCGGCGCAGTGCACCACCGCGTGGATCGACGTCAGCTGAGCGGTCAGTGTGGTGACCAGCGCAGCCACGGCATCGAGGTCGCTCATGTCGCACTCGTGCGCGACGAGCTCGGCGCCGGGCACGGTGTGGCGGATCTCGGTCGCGGAGGCGTCGAGCCGCCGCGCCGAACGCCCGACCAGGTGCACCCGCGCACCGAGGACGGCCAGTTGTCGGGCGGCAGCTGCGCCGAGACCCGAGCTGCCGCCGGTGACGATCACGTCGATGGGGGCGGGGAACGGGGCCGGATCGGCCGCCCAGAATCGACGACGGACGGCCGACCCGATACGGGAGTAGCCGGGCACGACCGTCCGGTCGAGCGCCTCGTCCAGCACTCCTGTCAGAAAGTTCCCCACCGCGACCACTAGGCGGGAGGACCGTCGGTGCGGTCGCTGTTCTTCTCGCCGATGGCGTCCTTGGCCTTGTCCAGCGCGCCGTCGATCTGGGAGTCGTGCCCGGCGAACTTCTTCTTGGCCGCGTCGCCCGCTTTGTCCAGTGCCTGTTCGACCTTCTCCTCGTTCTGGTCGAGCTTGCGCTTGATCTCGCCGAAGTTCACCATCGGTCGTCCTCTCGTTGATCGTGTGAGCTGCAGTTCGAGGCTACCCACTGCCGGGCGTGGAAGAATCCCGACCATGCCGCGCACCGCCGTACCCGACGCGATCCACGACATCATCGGTGCGGCACTCGCCCCGCTCCCGCCGCACCGGCGGGACACCTTCACTCTCCGTGTCGAGCGCTGGTGGCCCGATCTCCACGAGGCCGTCACCGCCCTGTACGCGGAGCCCGATGCGGTGGCGCGCACCCTCGTCGAGCGTGCGGCACACGCGTTCGCGGACCGGCCCGACGAGCTGCACCGGCTCGACGAGCGGCGTCTGCTGGAGCCGGACTGGTTCCAGCAGCCCACCATGTTCGGGTACGCCTGTTACGTCGACCGTTTCGGTGACACTCTGTCCGGTCTGGCGGATCGGCTGGACCACCTGACGGATCTCGGTGTCACCTACCTGCACCTGATGCCGCTGCTCACGCCGCGTCCGGGCGACAACGACGGCGGGTACGCGGTCATGGATTACCGCACGGTGCGGGAGGACCTCGGGACGGTCGACGATCTGCGGGCGCTCGCCACCACCCTGCGCGAGCGCGGGATCAGTCCCGTGATCGACCTGGTCCTCAATCACGTTGCCCGCGAACATGAGTGGGCGGAACTGGCGCAACAGGGCGACGCAGTCCACCGCGACTACTTCCACATCCATCCCGACAGGTCGACGCCCGACGCCTACGAGCGCACGCTGCCCGAGGTGTTCCCCGACTTCGCACCGGGGAACTTCACGTGGGACGACGGCGTCGACGGCTGGGTCTGGACGACCTTCAACGAGTGGCAGTGGGATCTGAACTGGGCCAATCCCGCGGTGCTGGTCGAGTTCGTCGACATCGTCGCCGCTCTCGCGAACCTGGGCATCGAGGTGGTCCGTCTCGACGCCATCGCCTTCCTGTGGAAGCGGCTGGGAACCAACTGTCAGAATCAGCCCGAGGTGCACGCGATCACGCAGATCCTGCGGGCGACGGCGCGCATGGCCTCGCCTGCGCTGTTGTTCAAGGCCGAGGCGATCGTCGGACCACGAGATCTGTTGCCCTACTTAGGAACCGGATCGCACACCGGTCGGGTGTCCGACATCGCTTACCACAACAGCCTCATGGTCCAGGTGTGGTCGATGCTGGCCTCGGGCAGCACCGAGCTGGCGCGCCACGCCCTGTCGACACTGCCACCGACTCCGCCGGGCGGGACGTGGGTGACGTACGTGCGGTGCCACGACGACATCGGATGGGCGATCGACGACGGCGACGCGGCCGCGATGGGTCTGTCCGGCGCCGGCCACCGACACTTCCTCGCCGACTGGTATTCCGGAGAGTTCCCGCAGTCGTGGGCGGAAGGTCTGGTGTTCCAACACAATCCGGACACCGGCGACCGTCGGATCAGCGGGACGGCGGCGGCGCTCTCGGGCCTCGGTGCGGAGCGACGGGATCCGGACGGCGCGTTCGCCCGGCTGTTCCTCGCCCACGCCCTCGTCGCGGTCTGGGGCGGGATCCCCGTGGTGTGGAGCGGGGACGAGATCGGCTCGCCGGGTGATCCCGACTGGGCGGCGGAACCCGGCCACGAGGACGACAACCGGTGGGTGCACCGACCGCGCGTGACCGACGCCGACAGGGCGCGACGCCACGAGCAGGGCTCCGACGCGCAGCGGGTGTTCGACGGCATCGCGCACATCGCCCGCGTGCGGTCGGATCTGCCCATGCTGCATGCCGAGGCGCCGGTCGACGTTCTGGGCGATCTGGACGACGGAGTGCTGGGTGTCCGCCGTCGGCACCCGAGCGGCACACTCGTCGCCCTGTTCAACGTGAGCGACACACACCGCCCGGTGGCGGTGTCCGTCCTCGGCCGCTCGGGAATCGTCGCTCCGCGGGAGGTGCTGACGGGCGTCGGGTCGGTCGACGACGACACCGTCTGGCTCCCGCCGTACGCCGCCTGGTGGGTGGTGGACGGCTAGCCGTCCCGGAACCTCGCGTCGATCCACCGCATCGCGAACGGCAGACCGGACAGCGCGCCCACGAAGTGGTCGCCGAACACGGGCCGGTACTCCACGTCCGCGCCGCGTCCGCGCCACGCGTCGACCAGGTTCAGGACGCCCTGCTCGGGGATCCACCGATCGGCGAACCGGGGCACCGCAGCACCGTGATAGAACGCCACGGGTACGACGGGCGCGTCCGCCCCCGGAGTGTTCGCCTCGATGACGGCGCGCGCGGTGGCGGACTCGAACACGCCCGGGTCCACGGACAGCCGTTCCAGTCGCAACCGCGCCAGCCCGGACAAGGCCAGCGGGACGACGGACAGGTCCTTGATCATCGACGCGAGAACGATGCCGGTGGGGCTGAACTGCTCGACCAGGGCTGGGTGTTCGCGAGCCATGCCGATGATCGCCGCCCCGAAGAGGCCGGCTCCGAGGGTGCCGTTCATGGTCCCGCGCAGCAAGCCGACGTCGACCGGTGATCCTCCGGCCACGGCGCCGCGCAGGACGAGCTCGGGCGCGTAGGAGGGGTGCAGTTGCGCGGCCCAGGCCGTCGCGATGGCACCGCCGCTGTAGCCGTAGAGGGCGGTCGGGCTCGTCGCGTAGGACGGGTCGAGCGCGACGAGTCCGCGGATGCTGTCGAGCACGGCGTGCCCTGCCATGGTCCCCTCGGCGTAGGCCATACGCGGTCCCTGATGGTCCGGGATCAGCACCGCGTACCCGCGCTGAAGCCAGAGCGGAACCACCGTGGGGAAGTCCTGGCCGACGCCGTGGACGATGCGATACGACGGTGTCGACCGGGTGCCGAGCGAGTCGATCGCGACGTTGTGCACGACCACGGGCCGGGTACCCGACCCGCGCCACGGCCTCCTCGGTTCCATCAGCGTGGCGGTGACGGGCACCGAACGACCGAGAGCGTCGGTGGAGCCGACCATGAACTGGCGCAGGCGGGTTCGTGGTCGCGGGAACCATCCCGTCGCATCGCGGTGGCGCACGAGGACACCCGGTGACAGGTCGTGATCAGGCGTGTCGAAGAAGGAGTCGCCGGCGATGGGGGTCGGCAGGATGGCCGCGTGTGGATCCGCCGCCATCTCCGGTGTGATCCGCCCCGCGATCAGTCGATTCATGCTGCGCGACAGCGCCATGGTTCCCCCCGTTCGGGTCACCGTACTGCCTCGGGCAGCGGCCGTGGCAAGAATCTCCTCGAGTCCAACGGTGTCGGCCGACGGCGCCGACGTGCAGTCTCGTCTCCCGTGACGACGACACACGACCGAGTGACCGACGGCCCGGCGACCGACGAGGCCCTCCGCGCCCGCTTCCAGCCCGTCTTCGACCGCATCGCCGAGGGCGCGGTGGCCCGCGAGAAGGACAGACGGCTCGCCCACGACGAGATCGCGCTGCTGCGCGAGGCCGGCTTCGGCGCACTGCGCGTGCCGGTCGAGCACGGTGGCTACGGCGCCTCGGTGACGCAGTTGTTCTCGCTGCTGGTCGATCTCGCGGCCGCCGAGTCGAATCTGCCGCAGGCGCTGCGCGTGCACTGGAGCTTCGTCGAGGACCAGGTGGCGGCAGAACCGGGACCCGACCGCGACGCGTGGCTGCGGGCGATCGCCGACGGCACTCTCGTCGGCAACGCGATCACCGAGCCGGGTGTCGGGGCGGTGGACCACTACCGCACGACGGTCACGCGCGGCCCGGACGGTCTGCGTCTGAACGGCGAGAAGTTCTACAGCACGGGCAGTCTCTACTCCGACCACATCCTGGTCGCTGCCGACCTCGACGGCGAGCGGGTGTCCGTGCTCGTCGACTCGGACGCTCCCGGCGTCGTGCAGCGTGACGACTGGGACGGCTTCGGGCAGCGGCTCACCGTCAGCGGCACCACCACGTTCACCGACGTCGCCGTCGACGAGTCGCGCCTGCTCGGACCGGGGTACGGCGCACCCGGACGCACGTACGCGACGTCGTACCTGCAGCTGGTCCAGCTCGCGGTCCTGGCCGGCATCGCGCGCCGCGCCGCCGACGACGTCACCGCGTGGGTCCGCGCCCGCACCCGCAGCTACACCCACGCCGCCGCCGACCTGCCGCGACACGATCCGGTGGTGCAGCAGCTCATCGGGCGGCTCGAAGCTGCCGCCTGGTCCTCCCGCGCCCTGGTCCTGTCGGCGGCCGCGGACGTCGAGAGCGCCGTCGAGGTGGGCGACGACGCATCGCTCGACCGGGCCGAGCTGAGCACGTCGCACGCCCAGGCCGTGGTCGTCGACCTCGTGCTGGACGCGACGACGCAGTTGTTCGAGGTCGGCGGAGCATCGATCGTGTCGGAGACCCTGGCCCTCGACCGGCACTGGCGCAACGCGCGCACCATCTCCGTGCACAACCCGGTGCTCTACAAATTGCGCTCGGTGGGTGCTCACGTGCTCAACGGCGATGACCTGCCCTACGCCTGGTCGGCGGGGAACAAGACGAGCATCGCGGCGCCCGCTACGGGCAGGGGATAGCGTCACGGGCATGACACACGCCGGTGGCACCGACCCGAAGCCCTACTCAACGGGGGAGCGGGTGTTCGGTCCGCCCAACGGCACATTCGACGCGGACTGGGCGGCGACGGCCCTGCGCTCGAACCGGCCGGAACTCGACCACGCGACGTCGGTACGTCTGGTGGAGAAGGCCTGGGACCTGCTGCGCTCGCAGGGGCTGCGCGGCAGCGAACTCGCCGATGCCCTGGATCTCGAGCCCGGGCTGGCGTCCGCGGTGTCCGACGTGGCGACCGAGACCGCGCGCTTCTACCTCGACCGGTGACCGCTACCCGGTGGTCGGCCGAGCGCAGTGCCGAGGACTCGCACGCCTACGTCGCCCGCTTCCGGGAACTGGAGGCGTCGGGCGCGGACATGCACGGGGAGGCCCGCTTCGTCGACGCCGTGCTGCCCCGAGCCGCGCGTGTCCTCGACGCAGGATGCGGAACCGGACGACTGGGCGCGGAACTCGCGCGGCGCGGACACACGGTGACCGCCGTGGATCTCGACTCGGTCCTGGTCGAGGAGGCGCGTCGACAGCACGGCATCACGGTGGTGGAGGGCGACCTGGCGACCATGGATCTGGAGCCGCAGTCGTTCGACGCGATCGTGGCCGCCGGCAACGTCATGGTCTTCCTCGCCCCGGGCACCGAGTCGACGGTGCTCCGGCGCTGGCACGACGCGGTGGTCCCGGGCGGGGTGGTGATCCTGGGGTTCGCGACGGACCGCGAGTACACCGCCGACCGGGCCGAACGAGACGTCCGGGACGCCGGCTTCACGGCCGTGCAGCGCTTCTCCACCTGGTCGGTGGCACCGTGGCGCGAGGGTGCGGAATGGGTTGTCCTGACCGGGTACCGACAAGCGGGAAGTCTCTCGGGCATCGGCACGCCTGGCTAGAATTCGGACATGACACGACCCACGATCGACATGGACTACACGGTTCTCGACTGTCCCGATCCGGTGGCGCTCGGGCGTTTCTACACCGCTCTGCTGGGGTGGAAGGTGGTGCAGGACGATCCCGACTGGACCGTGATCGAGGGCACCGGCGGCTCGCGTCTGGCCTTCCAGAAGGCGCCCGACTTCGTCCCGCTGTACTGGCCCCGGGAGGGCATCCGCATCCACCTCGATCTCGTGGTCGACGACATGGAGGCGGCGCAGGCCTTCGCTGTGGAGCAGGGTGCCCGCGTGCTGGACGACGACGGCGAACACCCGGGTTTCCGCGTGTTGCAGGATCCCGTCGGTCACCTCTTCTGCCTGTGCAGGCGCGACTGACAGCTGCGCCCTACCATCACCCCATGACCACCGACAGGGTCCACGAGTTCGTGATCGAACGTTCCGTCCTCGTCGACGCTCCGGCGTCGACCGTGCACGGTTTCGTCGACGATCTGCACCGGTGGACGTCCTGGTCGCCGTGGGAGGGCAGCGACCCCGATCTGTCCCGCACCTACAGTGGCTCGGAGTCCGGGGTCGGGGCGTCCTACGCCTGGTCCGGTAATCGCAAGGCCGGCGCCGGGTCGATGACCATCGTGGATTCGACGGACGATCGTGTCGTGCTCGATCTGCTGTTCACGAAACCGTTCAAGGCCACGAACGTGACCATCTTCCTGCTGTCGCCGGCAGGAAGCGGCACCGAGGTGACGTGGCGGATGACGGGACAGCAGAACCTCGTCGCGCGTCTCGTCGGCAGGATCGTGCCGATGGACAGGTTCATCGGCAGGGACTTCGAGAAGGGACTCGCCGCGCTGAAGTTGCAGGCGGAGCAGCAGGACCGTTGACGTGACCGGTCGGCTCACGGCCACCGACGCCCGCATGTACTGGCTGTCGCGGCGCCTGCCGAGCGACCAGTTCCTGCTCTACGCGTTCGACGGTGTGCTCGACGACCCGGACGCCGTCGCCACGGCACTCGTGCGTCGGGCGCGTGTGGTGGACGGGCTGTCGGTCCGTCTTCGCGAGACGCGGTGGACGGCCGACTACCCCTACTGGGTGCCCACGGGGGTGACCCGCGACCGGGTCCGCGTCCACGCCGGCGGGACGTGGCAGGACTGCCTCGGCCGGGTGGCGGAGACCTTCGGGGATCAGGTCGAGCCGCGCCGCGAGCCGTGGCGCGTGCATCTGTACCCGTGCGTCGACGGGGTGCCCGGCACGACGGGGTCGGCGACGGTGCTCGTCCTGCAGATCGCGCACGCTCTCGGGGACGGCGGGCGGGTGTCGGCGCTGGCTCGCGCGTTGCTGTCGGACGAGCCGTCAGCGGCGGTGCGCACGGTGGTGGTGCCGGCGCCCCTCGCGGTCGCGCGTGGTGCCGTCGAGCTTCCCGCACGGGTGATCGGCATGGTGCGTCGGGCACGTGAGGCGGTGGTGGCCGATCGTCGGCGCACGGCCGACACGGCGGCCGGCGTCATCCCCGGCCCGCCGCTTCCCCGAGCGCCGACGCTGCTGTCCCGCCCGGCAGGCGGAACCACCCGCATCCGGTGCGTGGTGTGCCCGGCGTCGGACCTCCGCACCGACACCGTCAGTGTCACCGTGGCCGCGCTCGTCGTGGTGTCGGACGCGATGAGTCGGCATCTCGCGTCCCTGGGCGAGCCGGTTCCGGACGACCTCGGGGCCGAGGTCATGATCGCCATACCGGGGGATAGTCGAACCACCGCTGCTGCCAACGCTTTTCACAACGCGGGGGTGGATCTGCACCCGTCCGTGCAGGATCTCCGCGCTCGGGCACGGGCGATCGACGACTCCCTGCGAGATCGGCGAAGACGGCTGGAACACCCCGCGTTCGGGGTCGGCGATCGTGCGACGGAGACCGTTCCCGCGGTGATCGTCCGGCGCGACGTCGACCGCGCCGACCTGTCGGTGGCGCCGACGACGGTGGCGGGTCACACGGTGGTCTCCAGTGTGAACCGAGGCGTCGCCGACCTCACGCTGAGCGGTCGGCCCGTCGTGCTGAGCGCCGGGTTCCCGGCCCTCTCGCCGACGGTCGGCATCACGCACGGAGTGCACGGCATCGGCGACGTGGTGACCCTCTCGATCGTGACGAGCGACGACGTCATGGACGCCGACGCGTACACCGACTGCCTGCGGGAGGCCGTCGATCGAGTGCGGGAAGCGCTCAGGTGACCCGCCTACGCTGCTGACATGGCACTGTCCACGTCGGTACGACCCAGCCCCGTCTTCCTCGCGGTCGTCGCCGTCGCCGTGATCGGCGGAGTTCTGGCCTGGAACTCGACCAGGCCGGGCGACGTCCTGTCGTACGCCGGTGTCTTCGTCCTCGTCATCGGTGGATGGGTGGTGTCCCTGTGTCTCCACGAGTTCGCCCACGCGGTGACGGCCTGGCGCTTCGGTGATCACGACACCGCCGCGCGCGGCTATCTCACGCTGAACCCCCTGAAGTACACGGTGCCCGGACTGTCGATCGTGCTGCCGCTGATCTTCGTCGCGCTGGGCGGGATCGGTCTGCCGGGCGGCGCCGTGTGGCTGAACACCAGCGGTATGACCAGGCGGCAGCGGACGACGGTGTCCCTGGCCGGCCCGTTCGCCAATCTCGTTCTCGCGGTGATCCTTCTGACGATCGTCGCGGTGTGGGCCCCGGGCAGCGAGCACGCCTCCTTCTGGTTCGGCATGAGCTTCCTCGCCTTCCTGCAGGTGGTCGCCGTGGTGCTGAACCTGATCCCGATGCCGGGCCTGGACGGTTTCGGGGCGATCGAGCCCTACCTGTCGCCCGGTGCGCGGCGGTCGTTCGCGCAGATCGGGCCCTACGGGGTTCTCATCGTGGTGGCCCTGCTGTTCGTGCCGCAGGTCAACCGCGTCTTCTTCGACGCGGTGTACTCCCTGTACGAGCTGTCCGGCGTCCCCGCGGGGTGGGCCCAGAGCGGCGGCGTGCTCACGCGGTTCTGGACGCAATGGTACTGATCGCTGGGGACGAGGGGACTCACGGGACTAGCGGGGTCCCTGAGGTCTGTGGTGCAATAGCGCCGGAAATCGTGAGAATTTACCAGCCCGGGCCGTCATGTCGAGGAAGGCGCGCCGGGCGAATCGAGAGGTAGACCCCAGTGCACGTGTCGCGTCGTCAATTGTTCCGCTATGCCGCCGCCGGTTCCGTCGCGGTCGGGGTCACCGGTGTCGCCGCTCGTGGCGTCGCCTCTGCCGCGCCCGCAGCACCCGCAGCGTTGGGCACGATCGTCGACTACTCCGGGGGAGTGCCGTCTGCCTCCGCCATCGCCGCCGCCGGCCATCTGGGCGCCATCCGCTACGTCTCGGACCGTCGACCCGGTGCCGCCTGGATGACGGGCAAGCCGATGACCGCCGCCGAGGCGGACGAGCTCACCGCGGCCGGTCTCCAGGTGGTGTCGTGCTACCAGTTCGGCAAGGGGGCGACGGCCGACTGGCGTGGCGGATTCGCCGCCGGCGTGAAGCACGCGACGCGCGGCCTCGAATTGCACACGGAGGCAGGCGGACCGGCGGACCGGCCCATCTACGCGTCGATCGACGACAACCCGACCGCGGTCGAGTTCGCCGCGATGATCGCGCCGTACCTGCTCGGCTGGCAGTCGGTGGTCGGGGCCGAGAACACGGGCGTGTACGCCAACTCGCCGACCATCGACCTCGCGGCGGCAGCGGGACTCGGTGCCTGGTACTGGCAGCACAACTGGGGGACGCCGAAGGGCTACGTGAACCCGGCTGCCCACCTGCATCAGATCGAGATCGACAAGCGAGCGATCGACGGAGTGGGTGTGGACGTCAACACCGTGCTGCGCGAGGACTACGGGCAGTGGAGCCTGTCCGCGTAACGCGGCGGCGACCTCGCACGACACACCTGTCACAGCAGTCACACCTACGGAGAGGCACCACCATGGAGTTCATCGACTACCTGTACGCGATCGCCGGAGCGATCTACACCCAGATCTCGACCGCGTTCGGTTCCTGAACACCGTTCTCGTCCCGATCGTCAGACGACGAAGGCACCGATGGTCGGCAGGAAGCTGCACGTGATGCCGGCCTCGGTGCTGATCGACCCGGAGACGGCGGCCAGGACGCGACCGGTCCCGGTGTCCGCGAGTGCCGAGAGCGTGGCCGGGCCGTCGGGGTTGATCCCCGCGGCACCCGTGAGCACGGTCGCTCCGGTGCGACCCGTGTCGACGTTGACCCAGTTCGCCGTCAGCGGCGCTGCCTGCACGTCGGCGAGCGGTGCGGTGCCGAGTGCCGTGAAGACGAAGCCGGCCTGACCGGCTGCGGGTCCGGGAGGCGGCAACTGTGCCGGGCCGGGTACCGCGAGCGCGCTCGCGACGGAGTCGGCCGTGGCCGAGATGCAGCCCTTGCCGACGGTGGGGTAGAAGAACTGCGAGATGACCGGGCCGTTCTGGGGGATCTCGGGGCCGCCACCACCGCTGCCGTCGAGGAACGTGATGATGCTGGTGAGGATGCGCTTCGCCTGGTCCGACAGCGGGGCCGTGGCCAGCAGCGCCTTCGCGCGCACCAGCAGATCGCTCTGCGGCGACGCTGCGTCGCGCTCCGCGGCGTCGAGCAGGGTGGGGGCCAGGGCGGCCAGTGCCTCGTAGCCCGGCACCACCGGAACCTCGGCGGGCAGCGGCAGGACGGGGGCGGGTGCTGCGCCTGCCGCAGCGGGTGCGACGAAGGCGCAGGCGGCGGCGACGGCCACTCCGCTCAGAACACGTCGCGCTGCGGCGCGCGTTCCCGTTGTCCCGATGTCCCGCATGATGTCCCCGTTTCTCCTCCGGCCGCCTCGAACCGTTCCGAGGCGACCCACGATGCACTATCTGCCCGTCACCGCCGTGCGAGGCAGTCGGGCGCGGGGTCACTCTATGTACACGGAGTGACGGTTGTACAGCAGCTCACCGGTCGATCGACCCGTGTCGCTCGCTCCGATTCGAACGGTAGTCTGTTAATGGAGTGTCTGGTGTTGTCAGAGTGAACAGTGATGCGATCGTTACTGCTGTGAGCCGTGTCGCGTGACAACGCGGCGGCCCCGTGGTGCAGAAGAGTCACGTCGCACGGTGCGGGTAGGCTGCGCTCTGGCTTCGACCCCCGTCGATCGGAAGAACACTCGTGAGTGAAGTACGGCGATCGGCCGGGCGCACGTTGCTGGCAGCAGCACCGGCCCTGTTCGTGATCTCGCTGATCCTGCGTGTGGTGTGGACCGTCGCCACCCCCAACGGCAGCAACTGGGTCGATCTCCACGTGTACGTCGACGGTTCGGCCCGCCTGTTCAGCGGCGACCTCTACGACTTCACCTACTCGGAGGAGACTCCCGACTTCCCCCTGCCCTTCACGTACCCACCGTTCGCCGCGCTCGTGTTCTATCCGCTGCATTTCCCGCCGTTCCCGGTGGTGGGCGCTGCCTGGATGATCGCCACGATCGCCGCGCTGTACGCGGTGGTCCGGCTCGCACAGGGCATGGTCGGGTCGGGCCTCTGGTCCGGACACCGGGCGGCGTTGCTCTGGACGACGGTGGGCCTGTGGACCGAGTCGATGCGCACCACCCTGGACTACGGCCAGGTCAACGTGTTCCTGGTTCTGCTGGCGATGCTCGCGGCCCGCAGCGCCCGCTGGTGGCTGTCGGGTGCCCTGGTCGGCGTCGCGGCAGGCGTCAAGCTCACCCCCGCCATCACCGGCCTCTACTTCCTGGCGCAGCGTCGGTGGGCGGCCGCCGCGTTCTCCGCCGTCGCCTTCGCGGCGACGGTCGCGATCAGCTTCCTGCTCGTGGGGTCCGCCGCGACGACGTACTTCACCACCCTGCTGGGCGACGCGGACCGGATCGGTCCCGTCGGCTCGGTGTGGAACCAGTCCCTGCGCGGAGCGCTGTCACGCGTGGCCGGGCAGGACGTCGGCCAGGGGCCGGTGTGGCTGGTCGCGGCGGCCGTGGTGCTGGCCGCGGCATTCCTGGCCTGGCGGACGCTGGCACGCGACGATCGCCTGGGGACGCTCGTCGTCGTCTCGTTCGTGGGCCTGATGATCTCGCCGATCTCCTGGTCCCACCACTGGGTCTGGGTGGTGCCCATGTCGATCTGGCTGATGCACGGTCCGTTGTCGGGTGCGCCGGGAGCGCGCGTGCTCGCGGGGTACTGGCTCGTGGTCACCCTGATCGGCGTGCCGTGGATCCTCAGCTTCGAACAACCGTCCATCTGGGACATCTCGCGCCCGTGGCCACTCGCTCTGGCGGGATCGGTCTACGCCGTCGGCACCCTGGCACTGTTCGTCTGGATCGCGGTGGTGGGCCGCCGCGTCACCTCGCCAGGCGGTCGATCGCGGCCGCGAGCAGGACGTCCTTCCCGGTGAGTCCACCCGCGGAGTGCGTCGACAGCCGGTAGGTCACCGACCGCCATCGGACGTCGATGTCCGGATGATGGTCCGCCGATTCTGCCTCCTCCGCGACGCGCCGGACGAGGTCGATCGCCTCGAGGAAGCTCGCCGACTCGACGGTGCGGACCAGGGTGTCCCCGTCTCGCTGCCAGTCGGTCAGGCGGGTGAGTGCGTCGTCGATCTCCGTGTCGTTCAGCAAGTCGGCCATACTGCGATGGTGCCAGTTCCCGAGCCCGCGCTGGTGGTCGCGGGCGCCCTCGTCGAGAACGGGCGCCTGCTGCTCGCGCGTCGCGCCTTCCCACCGGAACTGGCGGGACTCTGGGAACTGCCCGGCGGCAAGGTCGACCCCGGCGAGACCCCCGAGGACGCACTGGTCCGGGAACTGCGCGAGGAACTGGGTATCGAGGTGACCGTCGGCGAGCCCGTCGGTGTCGACGTCGCACTCTCGGCGTCGCTGACACTGCGCGCCTACGCGGTCACACGGTTCTCCGGGACGGCGACGGCGCTCGAGCACGAAGCCCTCCGCTGGGTCGACGCGGCGGATCTGCACGGAGTCGATCTGGTGCCGGCGGACGCCGCGTGGCTGCCGGATCTCGCGGCGCTGCTGTAGTCAGGCCGCGCGGGCTTTCTTCAGACCCTTCTTCAGGTCCTTGCCCGTGACACCTGCTCGTTCCAGTTTCTTCATCCGCATGATCACCACCGGACACGTCAGACAGCGAGTCTTGCTGCGGCAGCAATTCTTCTTGGCCTTGCCGCGAGCGACCTTCGATGCCGAGGACATCGGGTGAGGGTACCCTGAGGTGGAGCCCGTGCCGACCGTCCCGGCCTGCGTGACCGCCGTCACCCGAGCCGACCGAGTAAACTGATCCGGTCGCGCTTCTCGTCGGCGACGCAGCGCGCTCTCTGGGAGAGGAAGCCGCTCGCTCTTCACCCCGCATTCGACCCAGGAGATTTCACGCGTGACCAGCCCCACCGCCAGTCAGACCGTACCCACCACCTTCCGCAACGTCGCCATCGTCGCGCACGTCGACCACGGCAAGACCACGCTCGTCGACGCGATGCTGCGCCAGTCCGGTGCCTTCGAGGAACGCGCCGAGGCCATCGACCGCGTGATGGACTCGGGTGACCTGGAGAAGGAGAAGGGCATCACGATCCTGGCCAAGAACACGGCCGTGCACAAGCGCAACGCCGACGGCAGCACCACCGTCATCAACGTGATCGACACCCCCGGCCACGCCGACTTCGGTGGCGAGGTCGAGCGCGGACTGTCCATGGTCGACGGTGTCGTGCTGCTCGTCGACGCCTCCGAGGGCCCGCTGCCGCAGACGCGCTTCGTGCTCCGCAAGGCGCTCGCCGCGTCGCTGCCCGTCATTCTCGTGGTCAACAAGACCGACCGTCCCGACGCGCGCATCGAGGAGGTCGTCTCCGAGAGCCACGACCTGCTCCTCGACCTGGCGTCGGACCTCGACGACGAGGCCTCCGAGGCTGCCGAGCTGGCCCTCGACCTCCCCGTCCTGTACGCCTCCGGCCGTGAGGGCAAGGCGTCGACGAAGCAGCCGGAGAACGGACACGCTCCCGACGCGGAGAACCTCGACGAGCTGTTCGAGATCCTGCTCAGCTACATCCCGGCACCGAAGGGCAACGTCGAGGCGCCGCTGCAGGCTCACGTCACCAACCTCGACGCCTCCGCCTTCCTGGGCCGTCTCGCCCTGGTCCGCATCCACAACGGTGAGCTCAACAAGGGCCAGACCGTGAGCTGGATGCGCGAGGTCGACGGCGAGCCCGTCGTCCAGAAGGCCAAGATCACCGAGTTGCTCACCACCATCGGTGTCGAGCGCGTTCCCGGTCAGAAGGGCGTCGCCGGTGACATCGTCGCCGTCGCCGGCTTCCCGGACATCATGATCGGTGACACGCTGGCCGACCTCGAGAACCCGGTCGCCCTGCCGCGCATCACCGTCGATCAGCCGGCCATCTCGGTGACCATCGGTACCAACACGAGCCCCCTGGTGGGACGCGTGAGCGGCCACAAGCTGACCGCCCGCATGGTCAAGTCGCGTCTGGACCAGGAGCTCATCGGCAACGTCTCGCTCAAGGTCCTCGACATCGGTCGCCCCGATGCGTGGGAGGTCCAGGGTCGTGGCGAGCTCGCGCTCGCCATCCTCGTCGAGCAGATGCGCCGCGAAGGCTTCGAGCTCACCGTCGGCAAGCCGCAGGTGGTCACCCGCCAGGTCGACGGCAAGCTGCACGAGCCCTTCGAGGAGCTCACCATCGACACTCCCGAGGAGTACCTCGGCGGCGTCACGCAGCTGCTCGCCGCCCGTAAGGGAAAGATGGTCCAGATGACGAACCACGGCGCAGGCTGGGTTCGTATGGAGTTCATCGTCCCCTCGCGCGGTCTCATCGGCTTCCGCACGGACTTCCTCACCGACACGCGCGGCACCGGCATCGCCAACGCCGTCTTCCACGGTTACGCACCGTGGGCCGGCGAGATCCGCGCGCGCCACACCGGCTCGCTCGTCTCGGACCGTCAGGGCAGCGTCACCCCGTTCGCCATGATCCAGCTGGCCGACCGCGGCACGTTCTTCGTCGAGCCCGGTGCGGACACCTACGAGGGCATGGTCGTGGGCATCAACCCCCGCCAGGAGGACCTCGACATCAACGTCACCCGCGAGAAGAAGCTGACCAACATGCGTCAGTCCTCCGCCGACGTGATGGAGACCCTCGCCAAGCCGAAGAAGCTCGACCTCGAGATGGCGATGGAGTTCTGTGCCGGCGACGAGTGCGTCGAGGTCACGCCGGAGGTCGTCCGCGTGCGCAAGGTGCACCTCGACTCCAACGAGCGTGCGCGCGAGCGTTCGCGCAGCAAGTCGCGTGACAAGGCTGCTCTGTAATCATGTCGGTGGCGCGGGTGGGTGCGGCGCTGGCCGCTGCCCTGCTCGCGCTGTCCGCGTGCACGGCCGATCCACCGCCGCCGATCCAGAGCACCGAGACGGCCACGACGACGCCTCCCGCAGCGCCGGCGGCCACGGGTAATCCGGTCGTGGTGGCCATCGACGACGTCGGTACGGGATTCAACCCGCACCTGTTGGCCGACCAGTCGCCCGCGAACACCGCGGTGTCCACACTGGTGTTCCCCAGCCCCTTCCGCCCCGCGTCGGTGGGGACAGGAGTCGAGTGGCTGCCCGACGCGTCGCTGGTGCTCTCGGCCGAGGTGACGTCGCAGGCCCCGTTCACCATCACCTACCGGCTGCGCAACGAGTCGCAGTGGTCGGACGGTGCGCCCATCGCGGCCGAGGACTTCCGCTACCTGTGGCAACAGATGATCGACGCGCCCGGCGTGGTGGATCCCGCAGGCTACGAAGCGATCGACGACATCGCGTCCTCGGACGGCGGCAAGACCGTCACCGTCACGATGGCGACGCCGTACCCCGCGTGGCGCGAGCTCTTCGCGAATCTGCTGCCCTCCCATCTGCTCAAGGACTCGCTGGGCGGGTTCGAGCGCGGACTGCGCGACAACGTGTCCGTCTCCGGCGGACACTTCCGCATCGAGTCGATCGATCGTGGCCGCGACGAGATCCTGCTCGAGCGCAACGACCGCTACTGGGGGTCACCCTCCACGCCCGATCAGATCCTCCTCCGACGCGGGGGCAGCGACGCCCAGCTCGCCGACTCGATGCGCTCCGGCGACGCGCAGATCGCCGAGGTGCGTGGCGGTTCGGCGACACTGGCGCAACTGGGCGCCATCCCCAACGTCCGTACGGACACCCGGTTCCGTTCGCGGACCCTCGAACTGACGTTGAACGGCCGGGTGCCGGAGCTCGCGGACGCCGACGTGCGCCGCGGCGTCATGGGTCTGCTGGACGTGGACCTGCTGTCCACCGTCGCGTCGGGCACCGGCACGGCCGCGAACACCGTTCGCGCGCAGGTTCTCTCGCCGTCCCAGCCCGGCTACGTCCCCACGGCTCCGCAGACTCTCCCGCGGGACGAGGCATTGCAACTGCTCGCCGACGCGGGATTCGTGCCGGTGCCGTTGCCGCCGGCCCTGGCTCCCACCTCGGGCCAACCCACCGCGACGACGACGCCGGTGCCGGGTACCACGCGCGCGCTGACCGTCGTGATCGGCGCTCCCGAGAACGACGCGGTCGCGGTCGCGGTGGCCAACACGGCCGCCGATCAACTCCGCGACGCGGGCGTCGACGCCAGCGTCGCTCCCACCGATCCGGAGGAGTTGTACGGCACCGCGCTGCTCGAGGGCACGGTCGACGCCGTCGTCGGGTGGAGCCACGTGGGTACCGATGTGGCCACCGCCTGGTCGTCGCGCTACGGATGTGCAGCAACCGATCTCGCGACGTCGACGACGACGGCACCCGATTCCGACGCCGACCCGGTGGCGGCGAGCAACCTGTCCGGAGTCTGCGATCCGTCGCTCGAGCCGGTGATGGACCAGAGCCTGAGAGGCGACGTGAACCCGACCGAGGCCGTCATCGCGGCGCAGCCGCAGCTGTGGAACCTGCACACCGTGCTCCCCATCGCGCAGGACAGTTCCGTCGTCGCCGTCGGTCCCGGCGTGAGCGGCGCGACGCTCGCGGGGCCCGTCGAACTCGGTGTCTTCGGGGACGCGGACGACTGGATGCGGGTGACGCCGTGACGGAGCGGCCCCGGATGCTGGTCGTCCATGCGCACCCCGACGACGAGACCATCACCACCGGCGGCACCATCGCCCGCGCCGTGCGGGCGGGCGTGGACGTGACGGTCCTGACCTGCTCGCTCGGCGAGGAGGGTGAGGTGATCGGGGAGACGTGGGCCGGACTGGTCGCGGATCGCGCGGATCAGTTGGGCGGGTACCGCATCCACGAGCTGACCGTGGCGCTCGAGGCGCTCGGATGCCGGCCGCCGCGGTTTCTCGGCGGTGCCGGGCACTGGCGCGACTCGGGCATGGCCGGAACCCCCGCGGCACGCCACCCGCGTGCCTTCGTCAACGCCGACCCGGACGAGGCCGTCGGCGCGATGGTCGAGGTCATCCGTGACGTTCGCCCGCAGGTCCTCGTGGCCTACGACCCCGAGGGCGGCTACGGCCACCCGGACCACATGCAGGTGCACCGGCTGGCTGGACTGGCCGTCGAGGCGGCGGAGGACCCTGCCCGGTTCGCCGAGACGGGGCCGGCCTGGTCGGTGGACAAGATGTACTGGACGGTCACCGGTCTGCATCAGTTGACCGCAGGCCTGAGCGACCTCGGCGACGTCCCCCGGCAGTGGCGCATGCCTGTCGAGGGCGAGCTGCCGAGCGTGCCCGACGACACGATCACCACGTCCGTCGACGTCCGCCCGGTGCTCGATCTCAAACGACTCGCGTTGCGCGCGCACCGAACTCAGGTCACCGTCGCGGAGTCCGGTCGGGTCTACGCCCTGTCGAACGACATCGCGCAGCCGGTCCTCGAGGACGAGCAGTACATCCTCGTCCGCGGCGATCTCGGACCGGTCGACTCGTCGGGGCGCGAGACCGACCTGTTCGCGGGGATCGTGTGACGGCCCCCAGTGTCTGCCCGGGGACGGTGTGCGGGTCCGAACCGGGCTCGGTGCCGGGTTATGCTGTGAGCGGCATCACCGGACGGGGTCGGACGTACCCGGTGAGTTCGACTCGAAGGAGCTCTTCCCATGAATTTCGATCTTCAGTACGCCATCGTGGCGTTCGTGGATTCCCTGCGACCCACAGCCGATCTGCAGCGCGAGATCTACCTGAACTCCGTGGGCGGCTTCGCGACGTTCGTGAGCAACTACCTCACGTCGATAGGGTTCCCTCCTCGCTGACGTTCACGGCGCCGACAGGATCGGCGCGATGACGGGCCACGCCGGGGAGGGCGTGGTGTCCGGCATCAAGGCGTCGATCGTCGGCGCATTGGTGCTCGACGGGTTCCTGTGCGCCGTGACCGCAGTGCTGTTCCTCCCGCTGTATCTCGGAAGCACTCCGTTCCCCGTCAGTGGTGTCCTCGCCGGCATCGTCAACGTGATCCTCGTGCGGGTCGCGTTCTCGGTGACGCACAACGTCTCCCGCGCCGCTCTCCCGGTCGCGGGATTCTTCGTGGGTCTCGTGCTGGCCATGCTGGGGGGACCGGGTGGAGACGTGCTCGTCGTGGCCGACTGGCGCACCCTGGTCCTCGTGGCAGGCGGGTTGCTTCCCGCTGTGGTGCAACTGTTCGCGTTGCGCATGGGTCAGTTCGCCGAACTCGGACGCGGCTGACTCCTGTCGATTCCGGCGGCGTCGGCCGCCGCGGCGAGCACCTGCTCCACCATGGCCGGCGTGAGCCGTCCGGTGAAGGTGTTCTGCTGGCTGACGTGGAAGCACCCGAACAGATGCAGGTCCGGCAACTCCTTCTCGGGTGACGTCAGCACGACGTGCGCACCGTGGCCGAACTTCGGGCGCGGTCGGGGGATCGTCCACCCCGCGCCGTCGAGGACCGGAAGCAGTGCCTGCCAGCCGAATCCGCCCAGGACCATCACTGCCCGAACGGTCGGCGCCAGGATGTGCAGTTCCGTCTCCAACCAGTGACGGCACCGGTCGCGCTCCTCCGGTGTCGGCTTGTTGGCCGGGGGAGCGCAGTGCACCGGCGACGTGATGCGCGTGCCGATCAACTCGAGGCCGTCGGCGATGTGGGTCGCCGTGGGCTGCGTGGCGAGGCCGACGGCGTGCATGGCCGCGTAGAGAACGTCGCCGCTGCGGTCGCCCGTGAACATCCGTCCGGTGCGATTCGCGCCGTGAGCCGCCGGCGCCAGGCCGACGATCAGCAGGCGAGCGTCCACGGGGCCGAAACCCGGAACCGGTCGGCCCCAGTAGGTCTCGTCACGGAACGCGGCCCGCTTCTCGCGCGCCACCAGCTCACGCCACTCCACCAGGCGCGGACACGCGCGGCACTCCGACACCGCCACATCGAGTTCGGGGATGCTCCGGGGTGTACCGGAGTCGGGTGTCACGGGCGCTCCGCCCACACGTCGCCGGCACCGGGCTGAGCGCTCTCGACGATCGACCACGCGTGGTCGGCGGGTACGTCGAGCACCGTGTAGCGGCCCGTGCCGGCCGCGGTGGCGGCGACGATGGTCGCGACACCGGCCCGTCGCTGGAAGAAGGTCTGCCGGACACCCCAGGCGACCACGCCGTCGGTGTCGAGGACGACGCGTCGCCGGTCGAGGCTGCCGTGCTCGGTGATCAGAACTCCCGGGTGGGCACGGTGGCCCAGGGCGGCGTACCGATCGAGCGCCAGGGCGACGGCGGCCACCACGAGGAGCGCGACGCCGATCCACGCGGCGATCGGGACGTCCCGGCCGGTCGACCGGACCACGAGGAGTGCGACAGCGACCAGCAGGACCGGCCCGACGGCGCGGGTGAGCCTGCGCCGCAAAGCCGCCGGTCCGTGCTTCTGCAGTGTCACCGTGGCCGGCGCGCTCTCCGGCAGACCCGCCAGCACGTCGTCCATCGTGTGGCGGGCGGCCGGCAGGGGAGCGGGTGGCAGGAGCAGCGACGACTCCTTCTCCGAAGCGGACACCCCGGTCATGACGGCATCCAGGCGCGCTCCGCGCGCCCACCGCAGGACCAGCGGTCGACGCAACGTCGCGCCGCGGAGGCGGTCGCGGTCCAGCGTCGTGTGTCGCGTCGACAGCAGTCCGTGGCCGACGCGGAGCCTGGTGCCGTCGTCGGTCACGGAGAGGTTGCCGTAGACGACCAGGTAGCGCACCACGGAGACGATGCTCGACACGACGAGCAGCAGGGCCGCGGCGACGACCACCGCGACCACGATGCCGAGGCGCAGAACGGCCTGATAGGTGTCGTCGAGGGCCGGCGAAGAGGCGATGTCACCGGCGAACCCGGACTGGAACACGAGCCCGAATCCGGCACCGACGACGACGATGCCCGTGGCCGTGAAGGGGGCGAATCGAACCCAGCCGGTACGGAAGTGGGCGATCTCACGTTCGGGCGTCACGGCGGGTTCGGTCACTGCGACCGGATCCACTCCCACCGTCCGGCCGGTGCTCGCCAGCAACTCCTCACGCAGGGCGGGGACCAGGTCGGAGGCGAGGGCGTTCAGCTCGAACGAGTCGGCCTTGTCCGACTTCTGCTGACCGGTGCCCACGGTGAGGATCGACAGTCCCAGCAGTCGGTGCAGCGGCCCGGCTCGCACGTCCACACTGCGGATTCGACCACGCGGAATGGAGAGCACCTTCTTCTGGAAGAGCCCGCGGCGCAGCTGGACGTCGTCCGAGCCGATGCGGTACCCGGTGGTGAACCAGCGCAGGATGGCCGCGCCCACGAGGAGGACCACGACGATCAGGCCCCAGACGTGCGTGCCGCTCTGCGATCCGAGAACGAGGGACAGCAGGAGCACCGGCAGCAGGCGGACCAGCTCGGTGACCGGGTGGATCAGGAGCATGCGCTTGTCGAGTCGCAGCCACGGCAACTCGTCGACGCGCAGGCCGGCGTCCTGCGTCACGTGGCGTCGCCTCGTGAGCGTGCGGCCGCCGCGGTGATGGCGGCGACGGTGCGATCGGCGGTCGCGAGGTCGAGCCCCGCGATCTCCAGAGCTCCCGCGGAGGACGCGGTCGTCACCGTCACGGTGGCCAGTCCGAGTGCCCGGTCGAGCGGCCCGCGCTCGGTGTCGACGGTCTGCACTCGGGACAGGGGAGCGATGCGCCGTTCCTGAGTCACCCAGCCGGTGCGCGTGTGGACGGCGGTGTCGCTCAGTTCCCAGCGGTGCACCCGATAGCGCCACTGCGGCGCGATGGTCACGTGCGCTCCCGCGAGGACCGCCACGGCGACGGCAGCGGCCACCACGGGCGTCCAGGACGGGCGCTCGACGTTCACCGCGAGCACCACGGCCCACACGATCACGGCGACGACCACCGGGAGCCACAGCAGGGCGGCTGCCACGGCCCACAGAATCTTCGCCCGCGGATCGGGGCGATGCGCGGGATCGGTGAGGACCACACCGGGACTGTTGTCGGACACGTCGCATCACCCCTGCTGTGGCACGCCTCCGGCCGGAGGGCGCATGATCGAACGGTGACGATGTTGCCCGATCCGAGTACTCCCGCGCGCGCCGACACCCGAGTGACGCCTCCCGACAGCCCGGCACCGACCGCATCGGCGCTGCGGCGTGCGCTGCGCCGTGCCCGCGACGGTGTGGTGATCAGTGTCGACGAGGCGACCACGCTGCTGCACGCCCGCGGCGACGACCTGACCGATCTCTGCGCGTCCGCGGCGCGGGTGCGGGACGCGGGACTGCTCGCCGAGAACCGCCCCGGCACGGTGACCTACTCGCGCAAGGTGTTCATTCCCCTCACCCGGCTGTGCCGGGACACGTGCCACTACTGCACGTTCGTGACGGTCCCCGGCAAGCTGCGCGCCGAGGGGCACGGGATGTTCCTCGAGGCCGACGAGGTGCTCGACATCGCGCGGCGCGGTGCCGAACTGGGATGCAAGGAAGCGTTGTTCACGCTCGGCGACCGCCCCGAGGCCCGCTGGCCCGAGGCGCAGGAGTGGTTGGACGCGCGCGGCTACGACTCGACGCTGGACTACCTGCGGGCGATGTCGATCCGCGTGCTCGAGGAGACGGGTCTGCTCCCGCACCTCAATCCCGGAGTGATGAGCTGGGAGGAGATGTCGCGCCTCAAGCCGGTCGCGCCGTCGATGGGCATGATGCTCGAGACCACCTCGCGTCGACTGTTCGAGAAGAAGGGGCAGGCCCACTACGGCAGCCCCGACAAAGACCCCGAGGTGCGTCTGCGCGTGCTGACCGACGCCGGTCGTCTCACCGTTCCGTTCACCACCGGCATCCTCGTGGGCATCGGCGAGACGATCCGTGACCGCGCCGAGTCGATCATGGCGATCCGGAAGTCGCACAAGGCATTCGGTCACGTGCAGGAAGTGATCGTGCAGAACTTCCTGGCCAAGGATGACACCGCGATGCGCTCCGCGCCCGATGCCGGCCTGGAGGAGTTCCTCGCCACCATCGCCGTGTCCCGTATCCTTCTCGGCCCGGCCATGCGCATCCAGGCGCCGCCGAATCTGGTGTCCGCGCAGGAGTGCGCGGCGTTGCTCGCCGCGGGCGTCGACGACTGGGGCGGTGTCTCGCCGCTCACCCCCGATCACGTCAATCCCGAGCGGCCGTGGCCGAACCTCGACACTCTCGCGCAGCTGTCCGCGGACGCCGGCTTCACGCTGACCGAACGCACGGCGGTGCAGCCGCGGTACGTCCTGGCGGGCTCACCGTGGATCGATCCGCGGATCTCGGCGCACGTGCGTGCGCTCGCCGACGACGCGACCGGGCTGGCGGTGCCGGAGACGATCCCGTCCGGTCTGCCGTGGCAGGAACCCGACGAGGTGTGGGAGTCCACCGGCCGCGTCGACCTCAACACCGGCATCGACACCGAGGGTCGCAACACCGAGACGCGCAGCGACATGGGCAGCGCGTTCGGCGACTGGGAGTCCATCCGCGAGCAGGTGGCGCATCTCGCGACCCTGGACAGCGTCGACCGCGACGTGGTCGCCGCCCTCCGCGCCGCGGAGAAGGATCCCGGCAACTGCACCGACGAGGAGTACCTGGCGCTGGCCACCGCCGAGGGTGCGGCGCTCGACGCGGTGACCGCCTTCGCCGATCAGCTGCGCCGTGACGTCGTCGGTGACGACGTCACGTACGTCGTGAACCGGAACATCAACTTCACCAACATCTGCTATACCGGGTGCCGCTTCTGCGCCTTCGCCCAACGCAAGGGCGATGCCGACGCGTTCTCGCTGTCGACCAGCGAGGTCGCCGACCGGGCCTGGGAGGCGCACGTCCTCGGCGCCACCGAGGTCTGCATGCAGGGCGGCATCGATCCGGAGCTGCCCGTGACCGGATACGCAGACCTGGTGCGCGCGGTGAAGGCGCGGGTGCCGTCGATGCACGTGCACGCCTTCTCGCCCATGGAGATCGTCAACGGGGCCTCGCGCGGTGGCCAGTCGGTGCGCGACTGGCTGACCGAACTGCGGGAGGCCGGGCTGGACACCATCCCCGGTACGGCGGCGGAGATCCTCGACGACGAGGTCCGCTGGGTGCTCACCAAGGGCAAGCTGCCCGCCCAGACGTGGATCGACGTCGTCACCACGGCGCACGAGGTGGGACTGCGGTCGAGCTCGACGATGATGTACGGCCACGTCGACAACCCCTCGCACTGGGTGGGACACCTGAACGTGCTCAAGCGGATCCAGGACCGCACCGGTGGTTTCACCGAGTTCGTGCCGCTGCCGTTCGTGCACCAGAGTTCGCCGCTGTACCTGGCGGGGGCGTCACGACCCGGACCGACGCAGCGCGACAACCGGGCCGTCCACGCACTGGCGCGGATCATGCTGCACGGCCGCATCGACAACATCCAGACGAGCTGGGTGAAACTCGGCGTGACGGGAACTCGGGTGATGCTGAACGGCGGCGCCAACGACCTGGGTGGCACGCTGATGGAGGAGACGATCTCGCGGATGGCGGGATCGCAGCACGGATCGGAGAAGACCGTCGAGGAACTACACGCGATCGCCGAGGGAATCGGACGACGCGCAGTCGAGCGCACCACCGCCTACGCAGACCGGACGGAAGCAGCATGAGCGCTGATCGATTGGGCGACGAGCGCGTCGCCGGAGTTCTCAAGGCCGCAGTGCGCGTGATCGTGCCGGTCCTCGAACTGCTCGCGGACCGCGACCCGCTCGGCCTCAAGAAGCGCACGTTCCGCGAGCAGGCGGACGCGAACGGCACGAAGGTCGACGCGGCGCTGAACGCCGTCGCGTCGGTGTTCGACGCCGCCGACACACCGGGAACCAAGGCGTGGGAGTCGATGACCGTCGACCAGCGCGTCTCGTGGTGGGTCGGCCGCGTCGGCGGGATCGGCACCGTGGCGGTGGCGTTCCCCGGCATCTTCGGTGTGCTCGCTCGCCGACTCCCGCTCGGCGACGTCCTCGGGTTCGCGAACCAGGCCATCGTCCTGGTGGCCGTCGCCCGCGAGTACGGCATCACCGAGCAGGACGAGCAGGTCCGCCTGCTGGCATCGGTGCTGTGCAACCGCGAGCTGCCGAAGGGTGCCAGCATCCACGCGCCCGAACCCGACGTCGACGGCGTCACGGACGACAGCCGTGTCACCGAGCCGTCCGGTCGCTTGTCCCGGTCCCCGTTCGCGTTGCTGTCGACCTTGTGGTCGGTCACCAAGATCCTCAAGGCCGTCACCGACGAATTGGACAAGCGGCCCCGCAGCCGTACCGTTTACAGATGGCTCGGTAACCTGCCCGTGGTCGGTGCGGTCGCCGGGTACTTCGGCGAGCGCGGCGCACTGTCCCGAGCTGCGAAGCTGGGGCGCCGGTGGGTCGAGCAGAACAGCACGTCCGCGTCGAACGCGTCCCCGCGGGGCCGCGACACGCTCAGAGTTCGGAAAGGCTAAGGAGAACCTCAGTGCCGTACACGATTGCTGAACCGTGCGTCGATGTCCTCGACAAGGCATGCATCGAGGAATGCCCTGTCGACTGCATCTACGAGGGTGGACGCATGCTCTACATCCAGCCCGACGAGTGCGTGGACTGCGGTGCCTGCGAGCCGGTGTGCCCCGTCGAGGCGATCTTCTACGAGGACGACGTCCCCGAGCAGTGGTCCGCCTACGTCAGCGCCAACGTCGACTTCTTCGACGAACTGGGCTCACCCGGTGGCGCGGCCAAGGTCGGAAAGACCGACTACGACCCGCCGTTCATCAAGGCTCTGCCCCCCATGGGTGAGAACTGAGCGTGACGGACGCACCCGTCGTCTCGCGTCGGTCGCCCGCTGTTCGTCGATCCGTGGCGAGCCTGTTGCCCGAGTTCCCGTGGGACACGCTGGCCGACGTCACCGCGCTGGCGCGGTCGCATCCACACGGCATCGTGAACCTGTCCGTCGGTACGCCGGTGGACCCGGTCGCCGACGTCGTCCGTGACGCTCTCGCGGCGGCCTCCGCGCAGCCCGGGTACCCCACGACAGTGGGCACACCCGAGCTGCGGGCGGCCGCCGTCAGTGCGCTCGCACGTCGCTACGGCATCGGTGGGTTGGACGAACGCTCGATCCTGCCGGTGATCGGAACCAAGGAAGTCATCGCCTGGTTGCCGACCCTGCTCGCGCTCGGCCCGGACGATCTCGTCGTCATCCCGGAACTGGCGTACCCCACCTACGAGGTCGGGGCCCTGCTCGCGGGATGCCGCACACTGCGCGCGGACGGGGTGTCGCGTCTCGGTCCCGAACGCGCGTCCCTGATGTTCGTCAACTCGCCGTCCAATCCCAGTGGCCGGGTGCTCGGTGTAGCCCACCTGCGCAAGGTGGTCGAGTGGGCCCGCGAACGCGGCACGATCGTCGTGTCGGACGAGTGCTACCTCGGACTCACCTGGGAGGGACGCGCCGTCTCGATCCTCGACGACGAGGTGTGCGGCGGGGACACCACCGGCCTGCTGGCCGTGCACTCGCTGTCCAAGACGTCGAACCTCGCGAGCTACCGCGCCGGCTTCGTGGCCGGCGATCCCGCCCTGGTCGCGGAACTGCTCGCGGTCCGCAAGCACGCGGGCATGATGGTTCCCCTTCCGGTGCAGGCGGCCATGACCGCGGCGCTGAGCGACGACGAGCACGAGAACGTGCAACGCGAGCGCTACCGCGATCGTCGGACCGCGCTCGCCGCCGCCGTGGTGGCGGCCGGATTCACCATCGATCACTCCGAGGCCGGCCTGTACCTGTGGGCCACGCGCGGTGAACCGTGCCGGGACACCGTGCGCTGGTTCGCCGAACGCGGCATCCTCGTCGCTCCGGGGGAGTTCTACGGTCCCGACGGCGGCACCCACGTCCGCATCGCGCTGACGGCGACCGACGAGCGCATCGCCGCTGCCGTCGCCCGTCTCACGGTCTGAGCCCGGCCATGGGAGCGCTCGACCGCGCGCAGGAGGATCTGGCTCGCGGGGAACCATGGAGTGCGCGCAAGCGCCTGACAGCGCTGCTGGATCAGGACGCCGCCTCGCAACCCGCGCTCGACCTCCTCGGCTACGCGTGCCTGGCGATGGACGACCCGGCCGGTGCCGGTGCGGCCTGGTTCCTCACCGATCGAGACGACGCCGACCCGCTGGTGCGGCACGCGCTCGACTCGTTCGTCGCCGCGTGCCCGACACCGCTGGTGCTCGCGCGCCGACTGCCCATCAACGCGCCGTCGCGGGCCTATCCGCCCCGCGTTCGCGAGCGGCTGGCCGTGCTCGAGTCGCGAGTGCGTGCCAGCGGCGAGGAGTGGGAGCCGCCCGGCGAGGTGCACTACTTCGCGCAGGAGGGCGTCGACGTCGAGGCGTTCGACGAGTGGTCGGACGCTCCCGCCGCGTCCCGGTCCGGTGTGAAGATGGTCGCCGCCGTCCTCGTGGTCGCCATGATCGGCACCGCGTCCATCGCGACCGTTCTCACCGTCTTCTTCTGACGACGCGCCGCCGCGAGGCCGAGGACGTGTCGGGGGCCGGTGGTACAGATGGAGTCATGAAGGATTCGCTGACCGGATGCGTCGAGTGTCTCGGCGCTCTCGACCACTGTCACGGCACGCTCGTCGTCCACCTGCACGGTGCGGTCGAGTGCACCGACGACGCCTGTGTTCTGCTGCACGCCGTCCGGCACACCCTCGTCGTCGACTGTTCCGCGGTCGCCGGGGGCTGCACGTGCATCGAGGTCACGGAGCAGCTGCGGGCGTCGTGAGAGACTGCTCGGTGTGCTGCTCCGGTCTCTGAACTCGTACGCGATCACCCATGGCGGCGACGCCGACGACGCGGTCACCGTCGGTGACGTCGTCCTCTCTCGAAGCGATCTGCTCGGGGCCGCCACGTCGGTGGCCGAGCGCATCATGGGCGTCGACCGGGTGGCCGTCCTCGCCGAACCGACCGCCCGCACCGTCGTCGCCGTGGTCGGTGCGCTCATCGCCGGAGTGGCCGTGGTGCCGGTGCCCCCGGACTCCGGGCCGACCGAACTCGACCACATCCTCGCGGACTCCGGTGCCCGCGGGTGGCTGGGTGTCGCGCCCGAGCACGACGGCGGTCTGCCCGTCGTCCCGGTCCGCATGCACGCACGGTCCTGGCACAGCTACGCGGAGCCGTCGGACGACACGACCGGTCTCGTGCTCTACACCTCGGGAACCACGGGCCCTCCGAAGGGCGTGATCCTCAGCCGCGGTGCGCTCGCCGCCGGCATCGACGCGCTCGCCGAGGCGTGGGGGTGGACGGCGAACGACACTCTGGTGCACGGACTCCCGCTCTATCACGTGCACGGGCTCGTGCTGGGAGTCCTGGGTCCGCTGCGACTCGGCAGTCGAGTGATCCACACCGTCAAGCCCTCCGCGGAGCGGTACGCCGCGGCGCGGGGAACGATGTACTTCGGGGTTCCCACCGTGTGGTCGCGAGTGGCGGCCGACCCGGAGTCCGCCGCGGCGCTGTCGCACGCTCGGTTGTTGATCTCGGGCAGTGCCCCGCTGCCGGTGCCGGTGTTCGAGAAGATCGCCGCTCTCACGGGTCTCGAACCGATCGAGCGCTACGGCATGAGCGAGACCCTCATCACGCTGAGTACGCGCGCCGACGGTGAGCGACGACCCGGTTGGGTCGGAGTTCCGGTGCGCGGCATCGAGACTCGGCTGCGCGGTGAGGACGGGTCGGAGGTCCCACGCGACGGGGAGTCCATCGGTTCGTTGGAGGTGCGCGGCCGGTTCTTCGACGGTTACCTGAACAAGCCGGAGGCCACCGCGGCCTGCTGGACGGACGACGGGTGGTTCCGGACGGGAGACGTCGCGGCGATCGACCCGGCGGGCTTCCATCGGATCGTCGGCCGGGAGTCGACGGACCTGATCAAGACCGGTGGGTACCGCGTCGGCGCGGGCGAGGTGGAGACGGCGATCCTCGGTGTTCCCGGAGTGCGTGAGGTGGCGGTCGTGGGACTGCCCGACGACGATCTCGGCCAGCGCATCGTGGCGTTCGTCGTGGGTGACGAGGTGGAGCCGCGAGCAGTCGTCGACTCTGTGGCACAACAGCTCTCGGTGCACAAGCGGCCGCGTGAGGTACGCGTGGTGGACTCGTTGCCGCGGAACGGGATGGGCAAGGTCCGCAAGAACCTGTTGGAGTAGCGTCGGGAGACATGACCTCCTCCACTCGCATCGTCCTGGCCTCTCGTCCCACCGGCGCACCCACTGCCGAGAACTTCCGGACCGAGACGGTCGATCTCCCCGAGGTCGGTGACGGTCAGGTCTCGCTGAAGACCCTGTACCTGTCGCTGGACCCGTACATGCGCGGCCGGATGAGCGACGCCGAGTCGTACGCGGAGCCCGTCGAGGTGGGCGACACGATGGTGGGCGCCACGGTCTCCGAGGTGATCGAGTCTCGAAGCGACGCCGTGTCGGTCGGCGCCGTGGTGCTCGGCTACACGGGGTGGCAGTCGCACGCGGTGGTCGACGCGTCGTCCGTGCGAGTGCTGGATCCGGAGAAGGCGCCCGTGTCCACCGCGCTGGGCGTGCTGGGGATGCCGGGCTTCACCGCGTACTCCGGCATGACGAAGATCGGGCAGCCGAAGCAGGGGGAGACCGTCGTGGTCGCAGCGGCCAGTGGGCCCGTCGGCTCGGCCGTCGGCCAGTTCGCGAAGATCAAGGGTGCGCGCGCCGTCGGCATCGCCGGCGGTCCCGAGAAGTGTGCGTACCTGATCGACGAGCTCGGCTTCGACGCCGCCGTCGATCACCGCGCCCCGGATTTCAAGGATCAGTTGAAGGCCGCGACTCCGGACGGCATCGACGTCTACTTCGAGAACGTGGGCGGCGCCGTCGCGAAGGCGGTGCTCCCGCGGCTCAACCTCTACGCACGCGTGCCGGTGTGCGGTCTCATCGCGCAGTACAACGACACGCAGGCACCGGAGGGTCCGGATCGGCTGCCCGGCTTCTTCACGCGCGTGCTGACGAAGAGCCTGACCATCCGCGGCTTCATCCAGAGCGAATTCGTCCCGGAGCTCTACAAGGACTTCCTGCGCGAGGTCGCCGAGTGGATCGACAACGGATCGTTCCGCTACCGGGAAGACGTGGTCGCGGGTCTCGAGAACGCTCCCGACGCGTTCTTCGGGCTGCTCGAGGGCAAGAACTTCGGCAAGCTCGTCGTCAAGGTGGCGTGACGGTTAGAGTACACGTGTGCACTCGAATCGCGATCGGAACGAAGTAGCGGGCGCTGCCGACGTCGTGGCCACGGCCATCGACATCCTCAGCCGCCCTGTCCAGGGGACCCACCGCGCGATCAACGACGTGGTGTTCGGGGTGCTGGGCCGTTCCGCGGCACCCGTGCGCATCCTGAACGAGGGCATCGCCGACCTGGTCTACGAGGCCGTGCGCGGGGGCGGTGTGGCGGCCGCCGAGGCTGTCACCGCGGTGTCCCGGCTGTTGCCCGAGGACCGCGTGTCCCACGCGGTCACGTCCACCGCGGCCGGATCGGTCGTGGTCGGCGCCGTCAACGGGCTGCTGGGCGACCGGCTCGCCGCCGAGGGCAACGACCTGACGGTGGAACTCGGGCCGCATCACGAGCGCCGCATCGTCGGGAACGACACCGCGATGCTGACCACCGCGTATCCGAAGGCCACGGGTCACGTCGCCGTGCTCGTGCACGGGCTGGGGGAGACCGAGCAGGCCTGGTACTACCGCCACGACGGGCGGGGCAGCTACGGCGAGGCGCTGGCCGCGCACGGCATCAGCGCGGTCTGTCTGCGGTACAACACGGGCGCCGGGATCGAGGACAACGGGGCGGCACTGGCCGGCCTCCTCGACGAGCTGATCGCGGTCTGGCCCGTCCCCGTCGAGCGGATCGACCTCGTCGGGCACTCGATGGGCGGGCTCGTGGTGCGGCGTGCCTGTGCGATCGAGGCGAGCAGGGCGACCTGGCTGCCGCTGGTGCGCACGGCCTGCTACCTGGGCACCCCGCACGAGGGCGCACCGCTCGCGACTGGCGTGTACCACCTCTCCCGTGCCCTGCGGAGGGTGCGGCAGACGGCGGTGTGGGCGGACCTGCTCGACGTCCGCAGCCGCGGCGTGGACGACCTGAGACTGGCCACGGACGTGGCGCTCGCCCCCGGGATCCGGCACGTCGCGGTCGCCGCCACCCTGGCCGCCGACGACACGGCCTGGTGGGCCGACGCCGTGGGAGACGGACTGGTGACGCTGCGCAGCGCACGGGGGCCGATGACGGAGTTGCACACGCTCGTCGGCACCGGGCACCTCGCGCTGCTGTCGGATCCGCGGGTGCTCGACGTCCTCACCGAACTCATGGCGGACGCGACACCGGCCGAGATCGACGACGTCACCGAGCCGGACGAGACGGTGGCGTGAGACCACCGTCCCGCGTCAGACCAGGCTCTCCTGCCACGCCGTGTTCAGGTGCGCGAACCTGCCGTCGCCGGCGACGAGGGCCTCCGGGGTGCCGTCCTCGACGATCCGTCCGTCGGCCATGACGAGAACGCGGTCCGCGATCGCGACCGTCGACAGGCGGTGCGCGATGATCAGTGCGGTCCGGCCGTGCAGGATCGTCTCGAGGGCGCGCTGGACCAGGCGCTCGCCGGGGATGTCGAGGCTGGACGTGGCCTCGTCGAGCACGATCACCGACGGTGCGGCGAGGAACACCCGCGCGAAGGCCACCAGCTGTCGCTGTCCGGAGGACAGACGTCCACCGCGCTTGCGCACGTCGGTGTCGATGCCCCGCGGCAGTGCGGCCAGGAACGGGGTGAGGCCCACGGCGTCGGCGGCCGCCCGCACCTCGTCGTCGGTCGCGGACGGTCGGCCGAGTCGGATGTTGTCCGCGATCGATCCGGAGAACAGGAACGATTCCTGCGTCACCATGACGACGTTGCGACGCAGGTCGTCGTCGGCCAGGTCGCGGAGATCGATGCCGTCGAGACGGATCCGGCCGTCCGTGGGGTCGTAGAACCGCGCGAGGAGCTTGGCCACCGTCGACTTGCCGGCACCGGTGGCGCCGACCATGGCGACCACCTGTCCGGCCGGCACGTGCAGCGAGAAGGGCTGCAGCACCAGCGCGTCCGCGGCGTAGCCGAACGAGACCCGGTCGAACTCCACGTCGCCGGCCGCGATTCCGATCGGCACCGGGGTGGTGGGAGGCGCCACCGTCGGTTCCTCCTCGAGCACGCCCGAGATCTTTTCGAGCGCCGCCGCGGCCGACTGGTACGCGTTGAACACCTGCGCGAGTTCGTCGAGCGGCCCGTAGAAGCGGCGGAGGTACAGCACGTAGGCGGCGAGCACGCCGATGTCGAGGGCACCGCCGATGACCCGCATGCTGCCCACGACCACGATGACGGCGAGGGTGGCGTTGCCGATCCAGCGCACGATGCCGGTGTAGCTCGCCATTCCGCGCAGCGCAGTGGTGGTGGCGTCCCGGTACTCGGTGTCCTCCGCGAGCAGGATCGCGTCGTTGCGGCGCTCGCGGCGGAACACCTGGACGGCGCGGATGCCGACCATCGACTCGACGAAGTGCACCACGACGCGCGCGATGGACACCCGGGTGCGTCGGTAGGCGCGGCGCTGGCGGCGCTGCGACCAGCGTGTGGTCAGTAGCAGCGGAACGAATCCCGCGAGCACGACGAGGGCCAGCGGAACGTCGAGCCAGAACAGGATGATCGCGATCGAGACCATCGACAGGATCGCGGTCAACGCATCGTTGAGCGCGCTCTCGAGAAGCGTCTGCAGTGATTCGACGTCGCTGGTCAGCCGCGAGATCACCTTGCCGGACGTGTACTTCTCGTGGAAGGACAGCGACAGTGCCTGCGCGTGGCGGAACACCCGCTCGCGCAGATCGAACAGGATGTCCTGGCTCAGGCGGCCCGAGACCATGAGGAACGCGTACGTGGTGGCGGCGCCGAGGAACCCGACCACGACGTATCCCGCCACGGTCCACACCAGCGGCGCCCATCGTCCGTCGACGGCAGCGGCGACGCCCGTGTCGAGAGCGTGGGCGATGAACAGCGGTCCCGCGACGAACGCCAGGTTGTCCAGGAAGATGATCGCCATCGCGAGGACCGTGCGGCGGCGGTGCGGACGCAGCAGCGAGAAGAGCAGTCGACGTGAGCGACCGGCCAGGACGAGGTTGCCTGCCCGGTCCACGTCGGTGTCCTCACCGCCGACGCCGCGCCAGTCGGTGTCAGCCATGATCTCGCTCCGCTCCCGACATCGAGCCCATCACGTCGCGGTACGCCGCCGAGGTGGCGAGCAGGTGCTCGTGCGTCCCGGTCTCCATCACCGTGCCGTGGCCGAGGTGCACGACGCGATCCGCGAGCGCGGCGGTCGAGGGGCGGTGTGCCACCAGCACGGTCGTGGAGTGCGCGAGCACGGTGCGCAGCCTGCGCTGAACCGTCGCCTCGGTGTCCACGTCGAGTGCGGAGAGCGGATCGTCCAGCACGAGCACGCGGGGCCGGCCGAGCACCGCCCGCGCCAGCGCCAGACGCTGGCGTTGACCGCCGGACAGGCTCAGTCCCTGCTCGCCGATCCGGGTGTCGAGGCCCCACGGCAGCTTCTCGACGAAATCCGTCGCGTGCGCGATCTCGAGTGCCTCCGCGACGTCCTCGTCCGTCGCGTCGGGGCGGCCCAGCGCGACGTTCTCGCGCACACTGGCCGAGAACAGCACCGGCTCCTCGAAGGCGACCGAGACCACCGAGCGCAGATCCGCCAGCCGCATCGACCGGACGTCGACACCGTCGAGAGTGATCGCGCCACCGTCGACGTCGAAGAGCCGAGGAATCAGCGTCGTCAGGACGGACTTCCCCGTTCCGGTGTTGCCGACGAGAGCCACCGTCTCGCCCGGACGCACCTCGAACGTGACGTCGTGCAGGAGGTGGTCGGATGCGTCCGGGAATGCGAAGGAGACGTGGTCGACGCGGATGTTCCCCCGCACCGGGTCGGGCAGGGGAACGGGGGAGACCGGATCCACGATGGTGTCCGGGGTGTCCATGATCTCCCAGTACCGATCCGCCGCCGTCCGTGCGTTGTTCAGCTCGGCGAGCAGAAAACCGAAGGACTCGATGGGCCACAGCAGGAAGGCGACGACGGCCATGGTCGCCACCAGAGTTCCGGCCGTCAGGGTCCCCGTCACGATGGCGTACGTCCCGTAGGCGAGCATGCCGCCGACGGCCACCGGTGGCAGTCCGACGATGACGGTCCACAGGATCGCCAGGTACCGAACCTTGGTGAGCTCGGTCGTGCGGAGCGTCGCGGCCTGCGCGAGGAAGCGGCGTCCCAGGTGGGCGCTGCGGCCGAACGCCTTGAGCACCCGGATGCCGTGGATGGACTCCTCGACGGTGGTGGTGACGTCGCCGGCCTGGTCCTGGGCGTCGCGTGCGACGACGCGATAGAGCTCCTCGAACCGGACGCACGCCCACACCAGCGGAATCGCCACGACGAGCATGATGACGCCGAATTGCCATGCGCGGGAGAGCAGGACACCGAGACCCACGACGAGGGTCACCGCGTTGATGATGATGAACGGTCCGATGAAGGCGACGAAGCGGCGCAGCGCGGAGAGGTCGGAGATGGCGCGGGAGAGCAGTTGGCCCGATTCCCAGCTGTCGTGCGCGGCCACCGACACGTGCTGCAGCTTCGCGAACACGTGCGCGCGGGCCGTGATCTCGAACTGACTCGACGGCCCCGACACCAGGTAGCGACGGATCCAGATGCCGGCGGCATCGATCGTTCCCAGCAGCATCACCAGCGCCGCAGGCCACCACACGCCGGCGACGTCGCCGCGGGTGATCGGGCCGTCGATGATGCTCTGGATGACGAGCGGGATCACCAGGCCGGTGAGCGTGGCGATCAGCGAGACCACGATGGACCCGACGAAGTACCAGCGATACGGCGCCAGGAACGGGGCGAAGCGGCGGAGCGACGAGGTCACCGTCGCGGAGGACGCCTCGACCGCACGTCTCGTTCCGCGATCGAGCACTCCGGTGGACACACACGACTCCTCACGTACCGCTCGACTGTCTCATCGAGCCGTACTCGGAGCCAACCGATTTATCGCGGGGCCTGTTCCCCCCGTTCTCACGTCACCTCCGCTTCGCGTCACCGAACGGTTCGTCGCGTTCCTGGACGGCCTGCCGGAATCCGACGGTGGCAGCGCGGGTCTGGAACGCGAAGCCCTCCCGGGTGTGCCGGGCGACGCCGTCGAAGACCGTGCTGATCATCGTGGAGGTGTGCACGCCGGAGCTGATCAACGCGCTGTTGAGCGCCAGCTTGACCATCATCAGCTGGTTGATCGGCATGCGCGCGATCCGTGCGACAAGTTCCTCGGTGCGGGCGTCGAGCTGATCCGCGGGCACCGATTCGACGGCGAGACCCCACTCCGCCGCCTGCGCCCCGGTGAGACAGTCACCGGTCAGCAGCAGTCGTTTGGCGCGCTGGTCGCCGAGGCGGTGTGCCCACATCCCGGCGGCGGGAACGCCCCAGACGCGGGTCGGCGGGTAGCCGATCCGCGTGTCGTCCGCACAGATGATCTGGTCGGCGTACAGCGCGATGTCGGTACCGCCGGCCACGGCGAAACCGTGCAGCTTGGCCACCACCGGCTTGTTCGCGTGCAGCAGGCTGGCGAATCCGCGGTTGAATCGGCTCATCATCGCGTAGTCGATCATCGGGTCCCACTGGCCCGACGGATCGTGGTTGCGGGCCTGGACGACGGGGTCGAGAACCGTCCCCGTCGTGTCCACGGCCCCGCTGTCGCCCCGATCGAGATTCTCGGCGTAGATCGACAGGTCGTAGCCGCCGCAGAACCCCTTGCCGCGACCGGACAGCAGCAGGACGTGTACTCGCGGATCGAGATCCGCCCGCTCGACGGCCGCCGCCAGTTCGACGGGGGTGTCCGCGGTGATGGCGTTGCCGTGCTCCGGTCGATCGAAGGTGATCCGGGCGACCCGCCCGTCGACCTCGTAGGTGAGCGTCCGGAACGTCGGGGAGTCCTGCTGTGGAGTGCGGCCGGTGAAGGGGGAGTCGGCTCCCTCGTCCCACCCCTCCCGCCACGGGGCGGGTGCGTCGGTCACGCCGGAACCTTCGGCGTCGATCGCTCGATGATGGCGGCCGTGTCCACCCCGGTAGGCAGGGTGCCGTACACGCTGCCCCAGTCGCCGCCGAGTCGGCTCGTCGTGAACGCGTCGGCGACCGCGGGGTGGCCGTGCCGCACGAGCAGCGAGCCCTGCAGTGCCAGTGCCATCTCGCCGACGACGCGGCGTGCCCGCTGTTCGAGGGTGGCGATGTCGGTGAAGGAGTCCTTCAGCGACCGCACCGCGGCGTCGAGCGCCGCATCGGCTCCGCGGCAGCCGTCGAGCTCGTCGAAGAACACGGCGAGCGTCTCCGGCTGTCGTGCCACGGCGCGCAGGGTGTCGAGCGCCGCGACGTTGCCCGAACCCTCCCACACCGACAGCAGTGGAGCCTCCCGGTAGAGCCGCGGCATCCTCGACTCCTCCGCATACCCGTTGCCGCCCAGGCATTCCAGGGCCTCCGCCGCATGCGCCGGGCCGCGCTTGCACACCAGGTACTTGCTGACGGAGAGGCTGATGCGCCGCAGTGCGGCGGCACGCCCGTCGCCCGCAGCTGCCTGATCGGTGAGCGCGGCGAGCCACAGGGCGACGGTCGTCGACGCCTCGGACTCGATCGCGAGATCGGCCAGGACGTTCCGCATGAGCGGCTGGTCGACGAGGTTCTTCCCGAACGCCTGCCGGTGCACCGCATGATGCACGGCCTGAGCGGTGCCCGCCCGCATTCCCGTGGCCGACCCCAGGGTGCAGTCGAGCCTCGTCATGTTGACCATCTCGATGATGGTCCGCACGCCGCGACCCTCGTCGCCGACGAGCCAGGCGGTCGCGTCGTCGTACTCCACCTCGCTCGAGGCGTTGGAATGGTTGCCCAGCTTGTCCTTCAGGCGCTGGATCGCCATGGCGTTGCGGGTGCCGTCCGGGAGGACGCGGGGCAGGAAGAAGCACGACAGGCCGCCGGGCGCCTGCGCGAGGACCAGCAGGACGTCCGACATCGGCGCCGACGTGAACCACTTGTGGCCGGTGATCCGGTACGAGCCGTCCGGCTGCGGCACGGCCGTCGTGCGGTTCGCCCGGACGTCGGAACCGCCCTGCTTCTCGGTCATGGACATGCCCGCGATCAGACCCGTCTTGGTCGCGGGAGGACGGTACGAGGGGTCGTACGTCGACGAGGTGAGCAGAGGTTCGTACAGCGCGGACAGTTCCGCGTTCGCTCGGAGTGCGGGAACGACGGCGTACGTCATGGAGATCGGGCACCCGTGCCCCGCGTCCACCGCGCCCCACACGCTGAACTTCGCGGCACGGATCAGATGCGCGTTCGGTGACGGGTCGCGCCACGGCGCCCCGTGCATGCCGAATTCGACTGCCGTGCGCATCAACTCGTGGTACGCCGGATCGTAGACCACCTCGTCGATGCGGTTCCCGTAGCGGTCGTGCGTGTGCAGGACGGGCGGATGCTCCTCGGCGAGATCGCCCCAGCGCTGCGCCTGCTCGCTCCCGGCCAGCCGACCGAGCCGGTGCAGCTCGTCGAGCGCGTCGTCGGCGCCCTCGCGGTGCAGGGCCTCCAGGACGACCGGGTGGTCGGCGACGTCGTGGCCGATGAGTGGCGGAACCTGATTGGTGACGGTGTGCGTGGGGGTCATGACGCTCTCCTGTCGGTCGGGGCGCCGAGGGCGCGGAGTGTGAAGGTCTCGAGTGCGGCGAGAACGCGAGCGTCGGCCTCGCCGCGGGCGAGTGGGACGACCAGTGCCTCGCCGATGGCGCCGACGATGCACGCCGCCGTCAGGGGCGCGTCCTGGTCCGGGAGTTCACCGGCCAGGGCGGCGGCACGGATGGCGGCGGCGAACGCGTCCGCGAACGACTGCCGGAAGGCGAGACGCTCGGTGTCGACGAGGGCGTCGATGGGCTCGGCCAGCAGCGCGTACGCGAGAGTCGGTGCGCGACAGGCGCGATCGCAGAAGGTGCGGACCGAGGCGAGCAGGCTGTCGGTGTGGGTGCCGGTCGCGGCGGCGCGCGCACCCGCCGCTGTCGCGGCGGCCACCTCGCGGCTGCAGGCGTCGCGGAAGACCTCGGCGAACAGTTCGCCCTTGCCGGGGAAGTAGCGGTAGACGGTGCCCACACCGATGCCGGCGCGGGCGGCCACGTCGGCCATCGAACATGCGGCGTACCCCCGCTCGGCCACGAGAGACAGTGCAGCGGTGACGATTCGAGATCGGGCGGCATCGAGCCGCTCCTGGACCGCAGCGGTCCGTCGGTACACCATGGCAAGAAGTGAACGCCTGTTCCGCACTGGTGTCAAGGACGGAACGGTGATTCACATGTTCGGGAGGGCAGGACTACCAGCGCGACCCGACGCGATTGTTGACCAGCAGCGTGCCGTCCGGATCGAGACGGGACTCGGGACGGAACACCATGACGGCGTCGTCCTCGTCGGGCGGTGTCGGCTCCTCCGTGTTGCCGATGCCGCCGAGCAGTCCGCGCCACAGCACCCAACCGCGCCGCTCGTAGAACCCGACGGCGTCGGGAAGGGAATTGAGCACGCCGACCACGTCGTCCGACTCGATCTGCTCCTCGATCGCGGCCATGAGCCGCGCACCCAGCCCGGTGCCCCGGAACTCCGGGTCCAGGGCGACGGCCTCGACGAAGCCGCCGTCGAACTCGTCGCCGCCGTGGTGGAGAAGGCGCGGCACCACGGCGGCATGGCCGATGATGCGGTCGCCGTCGCGGAGGATCACGTGGGTACCGCCCAGGGCGTGCTGCCAGTCGTGCGGGGTGAAGCGCTCGCCGAAGGCGCCGCGCACCAGCCCCTCGCACGTGTGGGCGTCCGCGTCACCCAGATCGTCGGTGATCACCGACTCGAGTCGCGGTTCCTGCTGTATCGCTTCCTGGCTCACGGCCCCCCCGGACGCAGCCTGCCGCCGAATCGCTCAGTCGTTGGCGTGCAGGATCGAGTTGAGCTCGACGCCCGTACCCTTCCACGGCACGACCTCGACGGCACCGGAAACGGAGTTACGACGAAAGAGCATGTTCGACTGCCCACTGAGATCGGCCGCCTTGACGACGGTGCCGTCCGGGCCGGTGACCTTGGTGCCCGCGGTGATGTAGAGGCCCGCCTCGACGACGCAGTCGTCGCCGAGGGAGATGCCGAGGCCCGCGTTGGCGCCGAGCAGGCAACGCTGTCCCACCGAGATGACGGCCTTGCCGCCGCCGGACAGGGTGCCCATGATCGAGGCGCCGCCGCCCACGTCGGAGCCGTCGTCGACGACGACGCCGGCGGAGATGCGGCCCTCGACCATGGACGAGCCGAGCGTGCCGGCATTGAAGTTCACGAAACCCTCGTGCATGACCGTCGTGCCGGACGCGAGGTGGGCGCCGAGGCGCACGCGACCGGCGTCGCCGATGCGGACACCGGTGGGGAGCACGTAGTCGACGAGTCGCGGGAACTTGTCGACGCTGAAGACGGTGACGGCGCCCCGTGCACGGAGACGGGCGCGCGTCGCCTCGAAGCCGTCGACGGCCGCCGGGCCGTGGTTGGTCCACACCACGTTGGACAGCAGGCCGAACTGGCCGTCCAGGTTGAGGCCGTGCGGCCGGACGAGGCGATGCGAGAGCAGGTGCAGGCGCAGGTAGACGTCGTGCGCGTCGACCGGGGCGTCGTCGAGGGAGGAGATGGTGGTCCGCACCGCGACGATGTCGAGGTCGCGGGCGTCGTCGTGTCCGACCAGCGCGGCCAGTTCCGGGGGAACGTCCGCCGCGTCGAGCCGTGCGGTGCCGGTCTCGGCCACCTCGGCGAGCTCGGGAGCGGGGAACCAGGTGTCCAGCACCGTTCCCGACGAGGTGATGTGTGCGATGCCGACTGCCGATGCTCCTGTGGTCACGGGGACCGAGCCTAGAGGACGACCGGACGGCCGGGCGAACGTAAGGTCGGCTGCGTGAGCGCACCGATCTCCCTGGACCTGCACGCCGATCCCGTCGACCTCACGGCGGCGCTGGTGGACGTTCCCAGCGTCTCGCGAGACGAGGCCACGCTGGCCGACGCGGTGGAGCGGGCGCTGCGCGAGCAGACCACGGGATTCGAGATCGTGCGCTCGGGCGACGCCGTGCTGGCCAGGACGAACCGGGGGCTCCCGACGCGGGTGATCCTCGCGGGTCACCTGGACACGGTCCCCATCGCCGACAACGTGCCGAGTCGTCGCGAGCGCGGGCACGCCGAGGGCGACGTCCTCCACGGATGCGGAACCGTCGACATGAAGTCGGGGGACGCGGTGTTCCTGCACCTGGCGGCGACAGTCGCTGAGCCCACCGCGGACCTGACGCTGATCTTCTACGACTGCGAGGAGATCGAGGCGTCGGCCAACGGTCTGGGTCGCATCGAGCGGGAGATGCCCGAGTGGCTGCGCGGAGACGTCGCGATTCTCGGCGAGCCGTCGGGTGGCTTCATCGAGGCGGGGTGCCAGGGGACGCTCCGCATGCGGTTCACCGCGACGGGGACGCGCGCCCACTCGGCCCGATCGTGGCTGGGAGACAACGCGATCCACAAGCTGGGCCCGCTGTTCGACCGGCTCGCCGCGTACACGCCGCGCAGCGTGGACATCGACGGCTGCGTGTACCGGGAGGGACTGCAGGCGGTCCGTGTCAGCGGCGGCGTCGCCGGGAACGTGGTCCCCGACGAGGCATTCGTCGACGTCAACTTCCGCTTCGCCCCCGACCGCAGTGTGGAGCAGGCGATCGAGCACGTGCGCGAGGCGACCGACGCGGAGCATCTCGATCTCACCGTCGAGGTGACCGACAGGTCGCCGGGCGCGCTGCCGGGTCTGGCCGCACCCGCGGCAGCGGCGCTGGTCGCGGCGGCGGGGGGAGAGTTCCGCGCCAAGTACGGCTGGACCGACGTCTCCCGGTTCTCCGCGCTGGGCATCCCGGCGGTGAACTACGGTCCCGGCGATCCCAACCTCGCGCACAAGCGCGACGAGCGTGTACCGGTGCAGCAGATCACCGATGTCGCCGACGTCCTGCGCCGGTATCTGATCGCCACCGACGCCCACTAGCCTCTCCCTCATGGGAGCGCACGAGAGCCGGGAGAACGCCGGCGAGAGGTCCACGAACTACCGCGGGCCCGTCATGGACCGACGGGAGTTCGGTGGGTCCACCACCGATCAGCGGCTCCTCGACTCGCGGGGCTCCGCCGACTGGCTGCACACCGATCCGTGGCGTGTGCTGCGGATCCAGAGCGAGTTCGTCGAGGGCTTCGGCGCACTGGCGGAACTGCCTCGGGCCGTCACGGTGTTCGGGTCGGCACGGACGTCGCGCGAGTCCGCGGAGTACGCGCTCGGCGTCGAACTGGGCACCGCGTTGGCCGGCGCCGGCTACGCCGTGGTGACGGGCGGGGGACCGGGCGCGATGGAGGCCGCCAACAAGGGGGCCTGCGAATCGGGCGGGTTCTCGGTCGGCCTCGGTATCGAGCTGCCCTTCGAGCAGTCGCTCAACGAGTGGGTGGACCTCGGCGTCAACTTCCGCTACTTCTTCGTCCGCAAGACGATGTTCGTCAAGTACTCGCAGGCCTTCGTCTGCATGCCGGGCGGATTCGGCACGCTCGACGAGTTGTTCGAGGCACTCACGCTGGTGCAGACCCGCAAGGTCACCCGGTTCCCCATCATCCTGTTCGGCACGCAGTTCTGGGGCGGGCTGCTCGACTGGATCCGCACCACGCTGGTGGCCGCCGGCACGGTGTCCGAGGCGGATCTCGAGCTGATCCGCTGCACGGACAGTGTCGCGGAGGTGGTCCGCTGGGTCGACGAGAGCCGGGCGGCCGAGATCGCGGCGACCGAGTCGCGGGCGAGCGAGACCGAGCAGTGACCGGGTCGATCGCGGTCTGTGTCTACTGCGCGTCCGGCCCGGTGGAGCAGCATCACCTCGATCTGGCCGCCGCCGTGGGCACCGAGATCGGACGTCGCGGCGGCACGTTGGTGTCCGGGGGCGGCAACGTCTCCATGATGGGCGCCGTCGCGGCGGCCGCACGCGCCGCGGGGGCATTCACGGTGGGAGTCATCCCGCAGGCCCTGGTGCACCGCGAGGTGGCGGACATCGATGCCGACGAGCTGGTGGTCACCGAGACGATGCGCGAGCGCAAACGCATCATGGACGACCGGGCGGACGCGTTCATCACGCTCCCGGGCGGTATCGGCACGCTCGAGGAACTGTTCGAGACCTGGACCGCCGGATATCTGGGAATGCACGACAAACCGGTCGTAGTCTTGGATCCCGTGAACCACTTCACACCGCTGTTCGACTGGATGCGCTCGCTCGTCGGGACGGGATTCGTCTCCGAGCGCTCGCTCGATCGCCTGGTCGTCACGGCGGACGTGGACACGGCTCTGACGGCGTGTGGGCTCGTGCAGGGCACGCGCACCGTGAACATTACCAATCAGTAAGGTAAGCGTCGTCACAGCCGGAGACGCAGCCGGCTCGCCAGGGGAGGGAATCACAGCATGGGTGCCGAGGCTCGTCACAAGGTCGGATTGCTCGACATCGCCGCCACACTTCCGAAGATGACGGCGGCGCTGCCCAGTGTCCTCCGGGGTGTGCCCGGGTTCCTGCGCAAGCCCGACGACAAGGAGTCGATCGGCCACATCTTCCAGCGCGTCGCGGCGAAGACGCCGGACCACCCGTTCGTACGTTTCGAGGGCGACACCCTCACGTACGGCCAGGCCAACGATCTGGTGAACCGGTACGCGAGCGTGCTCACCGACCGCGGCGTCCGGCGCGGTGACGTCGTCGGTGTGCTGGCCAAGAACTCGATGCGCACGCTGCTGGTGGCCCTGGCCACCGTCAAGCTCGGCGCCACGGCCGGAATGCTGAACTTCAATCAGCGCGGCGACGTGCTCGAGCACAGTCTCGGCATCCTCGACGCGCGCGTCCTCGTCGTGGACGGCGACTGCGTCGAGGCCCTCGAGTCCCTCGACGAGGCGCTCCCGGAGAAGGTCATCCTGCACGCGGACGAGCTGGACGAGAAGGCGGCGTCGGCGAGCGCGGAGAACCCTGCCACCACGGCCGAGGTCCAGGCCAAGGAGAAGGCGTTCTACATCTTCACCTCCGGCACCACGGGCATGCCCAAAGCCAGCCTGATGAGCCACTTCCGCTGGATGAAGTCCATGTCCGGTCTCGGCAGCATGGGCGTGCGTCTGGACAAGAACGACGTCCTCTACTGCTGCCTCCCGCTCTATCACAACAACGCGCTGACGGTGTCCCTGTCGTCCGTGCTGGCGTCCGGTGCCACCATCGCCATCGGCAAGCAGTTCTCGGTGTCCAACTTCTGGAAGGACGTACGCGAGAACGAGGCCACCGCGTTCACCTACATCGGTGAGCTGTGCCGCTACCTGCTGACGCAGGACGAGACCCCGCAGGACTCCGACAACACGATCAAGCTGATCGTGGGTAACGGGCTGCGCCCGGAGATCTGGGAGGAGTTCACCACCCGCTTCGGCATCGAGCGCGTGGCGGAGTTCTACGGCGCCAGCGAGTGCAACATCGCGTTCATCAACGCCTTCAACATCGACCGCACCGCAGGCTTCTGCCCGTTGCCGTACGCCGTCGTCGAGTACGACGACGAGACGGGCAAGGCCAAGCGGGACGACAACGGTCGGCTGCGCAAGGTCGGGTCCGGCGGCGTGGGCCTGCTGCTGTCGAAGATCACCGACCGCGCCCCGTTCGACGGGTATTCCGACGAGGAGGCCACGAACAAGAAGCTCCTCAAGGACGGGTTCAAGGACGGCGACTGCTGGTTCGACACCGGAGACCTGGTGCGTCAGCAGGGCTTCCGGCACGTGGCGTTCGTCGACCGTCTCGGCGACACATTCCGGTGGAAGGGCGAGAACGTCGCCACCACCCAGGTGGAGGGCGCGCTCAATTCGCACCCCGACGTCGATCAGGCCGTGGTCTTCGGTGTCGACGTTCCCGGTACCGACGGCAAGGCGGGCATGGCGGCGGTGACCCTGCGCCACGACAAGAGCTTCGACGGCGCGAGCTTCGCCGAGCACGCCTACAAGAACCTGCCCGGCTACGCCGTGCCGCTGTTCATCCGCGTCGTGGACTCGCTCGAGGCCACGTCCACGTTCAAGAGCAAGAAGGTCGAGCTCCGCAAGGTGGGCTACGGCGACGGGGACGGCGACCTGTTCGTCCTGAAGGGCAAGTCCGGCGGTTACGTCGAGAGCTACGACGAGTACGTCGACGAGGTCGGTGCCGGCAAGCTGCCCAAGGGCTGAGGTGGCCCCCGGGGACGGGCATCATGGTGGTGTGAGCGCACCCGAGACGTCCGTCCCCGCCGACACCCTGTGCGGTCGACCGGTCGCGACCGACCGTGCGCTGGTCATGGCCATCGTCAACCGCACCCCCGACAGCTTCTACGACCGCGGCGCGACGTTCGAGGACGACGCCGCGATGGACGCGGTCCGCCGTGCGGTGGACGAGGGTGCCGACCTCGTCGACATCGGCGGTGTGAAGGCCGGACCCGGCGCCACCGTCGACGCCGCCGAGGAGACCCGACGGGTCGTGCCGTTCGTCGCCGCCATCCGCGCCGCGTACCCGGATCTGGTGATCAGCGTGGACACCTGGCGGGCCGAGGTCGCTCGGCTCGCGTGCGCCGAGGGCGCCGATCTGATCAACGACACATGGGCCGGCGCGGACCCCGAGCTCGTGCACGTCGCCGCCGAGGTCGGTGCCGGCATCGTCTGTTCGCACACCGGCGGAGCCGTTCCCCGGACCCGGCCGCACCGCGTTCGCTACCCCGACGTGGTCGCCGACGTGCTCTCCGAGGTGACTCGATCGGCCGAGAACGCTCTGGCCGCGGGCGTGCGAGCGGACGGGATCATCATCGATCCGACCCACGATTTCGGTAAGAACACCTATCACGGGCTCGAACTGTTGCGTCGGATCGACAGTCTTGTAAACACCGGATGGCCTGTCCTGATGGCACTGAGCAACAAGGATTTCATCGGGGAGACTCTGGGTGTAGGACTTGCCGAACGGTTGGAGGGAACATTGGCCGCGACAGCTTTGACGGCATCACAGGGTGCTCGGATGTTCCGGGTGCACGAGGTGGCAGCGACGAGACGGGTGGTCGACATGGTGGCAGCGATAGCAGGCACCAGGGCTCCCGCCCGGACGGTACGGGGTCTGGCATGACACTCGCAGGCATGCTTGCCCCCGCGACCGACTGGGATCGCGAGAACAGCTGGGAATCACCCTCCTGGACCCTCGAGGAGCTCGAGGCGGCGAAGGGTGACCGGACCGTCTCGGTCGTGCTTCCCGCACTGAACGAGGAGGAGACCGTCGCCGGTGTCCTCGACACCATCTCGCCGCTCCTCGGGCGACTGGTCGACGAGTTGGTGGTGCTCGACTCCGGGTCGACCGACCGGACCGCCGTGCGTGCGACGGCCGCCGGAGCCACCGTCGTCTCCCGGGAGGAGGCGGTTCCCGAACTCGCCCCCGCTCCCGGCAAGGGGGAGGTGTTGTGGCGCGCGATCGCGGCCACGACGGGCGACGTCATCGCGTTCGTGGACTCGGACCTGATCGATCCCGACCCGCAGTTCGTGCCCAAGCTCCTCGGGCCGTTGCTCATGGGGGACGGCATCCATCTGGTCAAGGGCTACTACCGCCGGCCGCTGAGCGGGTCGACCGAAGCACACGGTGGTGGGCGCGTGACCGAACTGGTGGCCAGACCGCTGTTGGCCGCGCTGCGTCCGGAGCTCGGAAGGGTCATCCAGCCGCTGGGCGGGGAGTACGCGGGCACCCGCGAACTGCTGTCCTCGGTGCCCTTCGCGCCCGGGTACGGCGTGGAGATCGGTCTGCTGATGGACACGTACGACCGGTTGGGCATGGACGCGATCGGGCAGGTGAACCTCGGAGTCCGGCGTCACCGCAACCGGCCGCTCGTGGAGCTGGGGGCCATGAGCCGTCAGATCGTCGGAACCATGCTGGCGCGCGCCGGCATCGCCGACTCGGGAGCCGGTCTCACGCAGTTCGTCCTCGACGGGGAGACCTTCGTGCCCTCGATCACCGACGTCTCGCTGGCCGACCGGCCGCCCATGCGCACGGTGCGGCCGTGGGCGGGCAAGTCGGGAGTCGAGAAGTCGGGGGGCTGAGAAGTCGGGGGGCTGAGAAGTCCGGGGGCGCAGAGGCGCACCACCGCCGCGGATCCTGTCGCCTCGTCGTGACAGGATTCGCGTCATGGTGACGATCCTGCTGTACGTCGTCGTGATCGCGGTCGTAGCCGCGGCCCTGTTCCTCCTCGCGTCCGTCGTCTTCGGCCGCGGGGAGGAGATGGAACCGTTGCCGGAGGGGACCACGGCCACCGCGCTGCCCGCTCGTGGCATCTCCGGGCGCGACGTGCGCGCGCTGCGCTTCTCCCTCACGCTGCGCGGGTACGACGCCCGCGAGGTCGACTGGGCCCTCGATCGACTCGCGGTCGAGATCGACAGCTTGCGGCTACGCCTGCGCGAGGCCGAGCCGTCGGAAGCCGTCGTGGAGGACGCGCCCGGTGACGACGTCTGAGTCCGGTCTCCGGATCGGTTCGGACGGACGGGCCCGCTGCCTCTGGGCCGGTGACCCGACGACCGATCCGCTGTACGCCCGGTACCACGACGAGGAATGGGGCGTCATCGTCCACGGCCGCGACGCGCTCTACGAGCGGATCACCCTCGAGGCGTTCCAGTCGGGGCTCTCGTGGATCACGATTCTGCGCAAGCGGGACGCCTTTCGAGCGGCGTTCGCGCACTTCGATCCGACCGTCGTCGCACGGTGGGGAGACGACGACGTCGAACGCCTCATGGGGGACGCGGGAATCGTCCGCAATCGCGCGAAAATCGTTGCGGCGGTGCGCAATGCGCGGGCCATCGTCGATCAGGACCTCGATCTCGACGCGCTCCTGTGGTCGTTCGCACCGCCGCGCCGCGGTCGCCCCACGAGCCTGCAGGACGTTCCCGCGGTGACACCCGAGTCCACCGCTCTCGCGCGCACTCTCAAGAAGTCCGGCTTCGCGTTCGTCGGCCCCACCACGGCGTACGCGCTGATGCAGGCGACCGGAATGGTCGACGATCACCTCGCCGGATGCTGGGTTCCCGCGCGCTAGTACACACCCGTGTCCCGCTCGTTCGAGGGTGTCCGTTGCCCACGGATCCAGAGGATAGGGAACAATAAGTGCACGAGCCCCGTCGGACCCCGGCGAGGCGCGACCGAATTGATGCAGCGCGCGATGCAGGGCAGCGCAGATCTGGAGGGAGCAGAGAATGGCGGCCATGAAGCCCCGGACCGGGGACGGTCCGCTCGAGGCGACCAAAGAGGGACGAGGAATCGTCATGAGGGTTCCACTCGAAGGCGGAGGACGCTTGGTCGTCGAACTGACTCCCGACGAGGCAGCCGCTCTGGGCGACGAGCTCAAGGGCGTCACCAGCTGACACCACACCTGTCATCACCGTGAGAACAGCCCCACCGGCCGACCCTGACCGGTGGGGCTGTTCTCGTCCCGACCGAACGAGCGACCCACCACGACGAGCGGAGGAACCGTGAACGACGATGCGGTGGCCCTGCTCGCGTGCCCACACTGCGGGTCGGACCTCGAGGCCGACGATCCGGACTCGGGATCTGCCGCGCTGCTGTGCGACCGTGGGCACACGTTCGACGTCGCGCGCCAGGGATACGTCAGCCTGCTCTCAGGGTCCGGCGGCAAGATCGTCGGCGACTCCACCGAGATGGTCGCTGCGCGCGCCGAGTTCCTCGACCGCGGGCACTACGACCCGCTGATGGACGCCGTGGCCGACGCCGTGGGGGACCGGCGCCGCGTGCTCGACGTCGGAGTGGGCACCGGGCACTACCTCGCCCGCGTGCTGGACGCGGGCGTCCCCGATGCCGTCGGCGTCGGTCTCGACGTGTCCAAGGCGGCTGCGCGCCGCGCCGCAAAATCGCACCCTCGGGCCTCCGCGGTGGTCGCCGACGTCTGGCAGAGCATCCCGGTCCGCTCCGGCGTGATCGACGCGGCCCTGTCGGTGTTCTCGCCGCGCAACGCCGAGGAACTCGCGCGCGTGCTCGCACCGGCCGGGGTGCTGGTGGTGCTCACCCCCACCGAGCGCCATCTCGTCGAGTTGGTCGACGATCTGGGTCTCGTCCGGGTGGACGAGAACAAGACGCAGAGGTTGGGCGACACGCTCGGCGGCCGGTTCGAGCGGGTGCGCCGGGTCCCGATCACCTACTCGACCACGCTCTCGCGGGACGAGATCGTCGACGTCGTGAGCATGGGGCCGTCGGCGCGCCACATCCCGGCGGCGGATCTGCGCGCGCGGGTCGACGAGATGCCGCCCGCGCGCGAGGTCACCGTGTCGGTGACCCTCGGTGTCTACGCGCGGGCCGCGGCGTAGACCTCCATCGTCTGCTGCGCGATCGACTCCCAGGAGAACTCGGCGACGGCGCGCTCGCGACCGGCGACACCCTGCCGCGCTGCTCGACTCTCGTCGGCGACGAGGTCGTTGACCGCGGCGGCCAGGTCCGCCTCGAACGTGGCGGTGTCCGCGGCGTCGTAGTGCACGAGAGCCCCGGTACGGCCGTCGGCCACGACCTCGGGGATGCCGCCCACGTCGGACGCGACGACGGCCGTCTCGCAGGCCATCGCCTCCAGGTTGACGATGCCGAGGGGCTCGTACACCGACGGGCACACGAACACGGCGGCCGCCGAGAGGATCTGGCGGATCTGCTCGGTCGGCAGCATCTCGCGGACCCAGAACACGTTGCCGCGGCTCTCGGACAGGGCGGTGACGGCGCGCTCGGTCTCGACCGCGATCTCCGGGGTGTCGGGCGCACCCGCGCACAGCACCAGCTGAATGGACGGATCGAACGAGTGGGCCGCGGCGATGAGGTGCCCCACGCCCTTCTGCCGGGTGATGCGGCCGACGAACGCGACGATGGGGGCGTCGGTGCGCACGCCGATCGCCTCGAGCGCGGACGGCGCGCCGTCCGCGGGGCCGCCGGCGTGCCACACCTCGGTGTCGATGCCGTTGCGCACCACGTGAACTCGGTCCGGATCGATGCGTGGGTAGCAGTCCAGCACGTCGGCCTTCATGCCGTCGCTGACCGCGACGACGGCGTCGGCGTACTCCATGGCGTTGCGCTCGGACCACGACGAGATGCGGTAGCCGCCGCCCAGCTGCTCGGCCTTCCAGGGGCGGCGCGGTTCCAGCGAGTGCGCGGTGAGCACGTGCGGGATCCCGTACAGCTCGGCCGCGAGGTGGCCGGCGAGGCCGGTGTACCAGGTGTGCGAGTGCACCACGTCGGCGCCGCCGGCGGCGTTCGCCATCCGCAGTCCCGTGGAGAGCGTGGTCAAGGCCGGGTTCGCGTCGACCAGGGCCGGGTCCGGCGAGTGCACGACGGCGGTCTCGCGCGGCGCGCCGATGCAGTGCACGTCGACCTCGCACAGTGCGCGGAGACGGTCGACCAGCTGCGTCACGTGAACGCCCGCGCCGCCGTAGATCTCGGGGGGATATTCCTTCGTCATCATCGCCACTCGCATGAGAGGAACGTAACGCGTCGGTGTGCATTCGGCCTATACGTAGCGATTGCTCGTCACAACCGGATAGGTTGGCTGTTGTGAGGACCCAGCCGCATGTACTCGGAATCGTGCTCGCCGGAGGTGAGGGCAAACGCCTGTATCCGATGACAGCCGATCGCGCGAAGCCCGCGGTCCCGTTCGGTGGTGCGTACCGCCTGATCGACTTCGTGCTGAGCAATCTCGTCAACGCCGGCTATCTGCGGTTGTGCGTTCTGACCCAGTACAAGTCGCACTCGCTCGACCGGCACATCTCCCAGACCTGGCGGCTGTCGGGTTTCGCGGGTGAGTACATCACCCCCGTGCCCGCGCAGCAGCGGCTCGGCCCCCGCTGGTACACCGGCAGTGCCGACGCCATCTTCCAGTCCATGAACCTCGTGTACGACGAGGATCCCGAGTACATCGTCGTGTTCGGTGCGGACCACGTGTACCGCATGGACCCCGAGCAGATGGTGCAGCAGCACATCGATTCCGGTGCCGGTGTCACGGTGGCCGGCATCCGCGTACCGCGCGCCGAGGCAACGGCATTCGGCTGCATCGACAGCGACGCCTCGGGCAACATCACCGAGTTCCTCGAGAAGCCGTCGGACCCGCCCGGAACGCCGGACGACCCCACCATGACGTTCGCGTCGATGGGCAACTACGTCTTCACCACCAAGGTGCTCGTCGATGCCATCCGTGCCGACGCCGAGGACTCGGATTCCGATCACGACATGGGCGGCAACATCATTCCCGCGCTCGTCGCGGCCGGGAAGGCATCGGTCTACGACTTCAAGGACAACGTCGTCCCGGGTGCGACCGAGCGGGACAAGGGCTACTGGCGCGACGTCGGCACCCTGGACGCGTTCTACGACGCGCACATGGACCTGGTGTCGGTCCACCCGATCTTCAACCTCTACAACAAGCGGTGGCCGATCCGTGGCGCCGCGGACAACCTGCCGCCCGCCAAGTTCGTGCAGGGCGGTCTGGCGCAGGAGTCGATCGTCGGAGCGGGATCGATCCTGTCCGGCGCGACGGTGCGCAACTCGGTGCTGAGCTCGTCGGTGATCATCGACGCGGGCGCCACCGTGGAAGGCAGCGTCATCATGCCCGGAGTGCGCATCGGTCGTAATGCGGTCGTCCGCAACGCCATCCTGGACAAGAACGTGGTGGTGAACGACGGCGAGATCATCGGCGTCGACCGCGAGCGGGACAGCGAGCGGTTCAACGTGAGCGCCAACGGCGTGGTCGCCGTCGGCAAGGGTGTCTGGATCTAGGTCACTCCGGCACGCGCGAGGCGCACAGCAGGCCGTCGCCGAGGGGAAGGACGACCGCTGTCAGGCTGTCGTTCTCCGCGATGGCGCGGGCGGCCGCGCGGACGGCGACGGTGGCCTCGTCGCGTGACGAGGCGTCCGCGACGCGTCCACCCAGCAACGCGTTGTGCAGGATCAGGGCGCCACCGGGGCGGAGCATCCGCACGCCCTCCGTCACGAATCCGACGTGGTCCCGCGGCGTCGCGTCGACGAACACCAGGTCGTAGGACGCGTCGGCCAGGCGGGGGAGCACGTCGAGGGCGCGGCCGTTGATCAACCGGGTCCGCGATGCCCCGATGCCGCCGGAACGGAACGCCTCCTTGGCGGCGCGCTGATGCTCCGGTTCGGTGTCGATGGTGGTGAGGACCCCGTCGGGCCGCATCCCGTCCAGCAGCCACAGCCCGCTGACGCCTGCGCCGGTTCCGACCTCCACCACCGTGCGCGCTCCGGACAACTGCGCGACCATGCTGAGCACGGCACCGACGGACGCCGGTATCGGCGCGGCGCCCAGATCCACGGCGCGCTCGCGCGCGGCCTGCAGGATCTCGTCCTCCACGACGGAGGCTTCGGCGTAGTGCAGCATCTTGGCGGCGTCGGCAGTCACGAAGGGACCCTAACCCGCCCACGAATTCCTCGCGTCCAGACTCTCAGCCCACACTCAGCCTTCTCACACGGGTAGCACACCTGCCCGCGACATAGTTTCCCTACGCGGGTTCGTCGGATCGTCCTCACGCTTCGGTCGCGCCGAACACGGGTAACACCACATCGCACGTCGACACCACGCCGCGATGATCGCCCGAGTAGGAGGATTGAACGATCCACATGATCACCAGCCCGCGCGAACACGCTGCCCTCACGTCCCCGACCTCCCGCCCCGCCGCCGAGTCCGAACAGACCGTCGACGGTCCCGAGGAGCTGTCCGGCACCGCGGTGTTCGACGCGACCGGAGACGCGACGTCGATGCCGTCCTGGGACGAACTCGTCCGCGAGCACGGTGACCGCGTCTACCGCCTCGCCTACCGGCTGTCCGGCAACGCGCAGGATGCCGAGGACCTCACGCAGGACACCTTCATCCGCGTGTTCCGCTCGCTGCAGAACTACCAGCCCGGCACCTTCGAGGGCTGGCTGCACCGCATCACGACGAACCTGTTCCTGGACATGGTGCGTCGCCGCAACCGCATCCGCATGGAGGCGCTGCCGGAGGACTACGACCGGGTGCCGTCCGACACCCCCGATCCCGAGCAGATCTACCACGACGCCCGGCTCGACCCGGATCTGCAGGCGGCGCTCGACTCGCTCGCTCCCGAGTTCCGTGCAGCCATCGTGCTGTGCGACATCGAGGGTCTGTCCTACGAGGAGATCGGCGCGACCCTGGGGGTCAAGCTCGGCACCGTCCGTAGCCGTATCCACCGTGGCCGCCAGGCGCTGCGCGACCACCTCGCCGCCAGTCGGCGCACCCGCGAGTCGCTGACCTCGGCCGAGTAGCCGCCGGCGCGAGTACCGTTCTGTGGGGAACGGATGCGGGCCGGGAACTTCCGGCCGGTGCCGTGCGTTTCACCCCGGGACGATCCGCACATCGGCACGGCATGAAGTGGAGGCAGCATGACTCGGTTTCGTGATCCTCGGCAGTTCAGCCCCACCGACCACCTCGCCAGTGAGGCGGTGGCCGCCTACGTCGACGGCGAACTGCGCATGAACGCCTATCTGCGCGCCGCGCGGCACGTGTCGGAATGCGCTTCCTGCGCCGACGAGGTCCAGGCGCAGCAGCAGGCCCGTGTCGCCCTCCAGGGCTCGCCGGAGATGTCCATGCCGTCCTCACTCCTGGGTCTCCTGCACCAGATCCCGCACTGCACGTCTCCCGAGCCCGGCCGATCCGAACCCGGCATCGGCTCCGGCCTGCGTCATGGCCTGGGGTCGGTCGTCGGGTCACGTTTCCGGCGCCGGTAGCGTGCAGAGGTGACTCCAGCCGACGAGTACCGACCGGACCCCACGGCTTCTTCGGCGGACGGGGGAGCACCCGACGACGATGCGCCGCGGCTTCCTCCGCGTCCGCTCTACCGGCCCACCATCGACGCGCACGTGGTGCGGGCGTTCGGTCGCCCCCACGGCATCCGCGATTCCTTCGGTGACGCGCAGACCCGGCGACGGGACAGTTCGTCGATCCGCGTCGCGGCGCCCGATCCCGTCCTCACCGAGGCCTTCGGTCGGCCGCCCGGTGTCGCCGAATCCCTGGTGCGCGAGCCCGAGGCTCCCGAGGTCGAGCAGGAACCCGAACCTCAGAACCCGTGGCGCGTGCCCTCGTCGGCTGTCACGACGGTCTCGCCCGCGCTCGACGAACCGGAACCCGCGCCGCTGACGCCCGGCACGAGACTGGGTGCGAGGGAAGTACTGTTCGGCCGCCGAGTCTCCGCCGGCGCTCTCGCCTCGCTCGCGGGTGTCGCACTGGTCATCGGCCTGCTCGGCGGCGTCGTCGGCAGTGTCGCGGCCGATCTGGGCGGCTCGCTGACCAGCTCGCGCGTGACCCTGGAACAAGGCGGCAGCGAACTCCCGCAGGGCCAGGTGGCCAGGGTCGCCGAGGCCGTCCTGCCGTCCGTGGTGTCGGTCCAGGAGACGTTCGGCGGCAACGCCGGCACCGGCTCGGGAGTCGTCATCGACGGAGCCGGCTACATCGTCACCAACAACCACGTCATCTCGATGGCCGCGACCAACCCGGGCGCGACGCTCAACGTGACGTTCTCCGACGGCACCAAGGTGCCCGCGCAGATCGTCGGCCGTGACACCAAGACCGATCTGGCAGTTCTGAAGACGGACGTCGCGGACCTCAGCGTCGCCCGACTGGGCCGCTCGTCGGACGTGGCGGTCGGCGACGACGTCGTCGCCGTCGGATCTCCACTGGGACTGAGCAAGACGGTCACCCGCGGCATCGTCAGTGCGCTCGATCGTCCCGTGCGACTGTCCGGGGAGGGCACGGACACCGACGCCGTCATCGACGCGGTCCAGACCGACGCGGCGATCAACCCCGGTAACTCCGGGGGTCCCCTGATCGACGCCGAGGGTCGCGTCATCGGCATCAACTCCGCGATCCGCAGTGAGAGCGGGGGATCGGTGGGACTGGGCTTCGCCATCCCCATCGACGACGTCACCGAGGTCGCGCAGTCCCTCATCCGGACCGGCGCGATGAATCATCCCGACATCGGCGTCAACGCGCGGTCCGTCGTCAACGACGCGCTCAGCGGTGCGCAGATCGCCAACGTCACCGCCGGTGGCCCCGCTCAGCAGGCGGGTATCGCGGAGGGCGACGTCATCGTCCGCGTCGGCGACCGCACCGTCTCCGGTGCCGACGAGCTGACGGTCGCCGTCCAGGAGCAGGAGATCGGTACGCCGGTGCAGGTGCAACTCGTCCGCTCGGGGCGGACCGTCGACGTGACGGTCACTCCGGTGTCGGATGCGTAAGGTGTAGACGTGTTCTCGAACATCGGCTGGGGCGAGATGATGGTTCTTCTCGTCGCCGCACTCGTCATCCTCGGTCCCGAGCGTCTGCCCGGGGCCATCACGTGGACCACCCGGTCGCTCCGGCAGGTCCGTGACTACGCCAGTGGGGCCAGCCAACAACTCAAGGACGAGCTGGGGACGGACTTCGACGATCTTCGCAAGCCCCTGGCCGACCTGAACCAACTCCGCGGCATGACCCCGCGCGCGGTCATCACCAAGCACCTGCTCGACGGCGACGACTCGATCTTCACCGGGAAGTTCGACGAGAAGCCGCAGTCCGGGACACAGTCGTCGACCCCGCAGTCCGGGACGCCGAACATGACGAAGTCCAGCGGGTCGGCGCCGTTGCCGACCGGGGACCGTCCCCCGATCGACCCCGACGCGACCTAGGTCCGTCCGGCCGTCAGAGGTGCCGGGTGGTGTCGATACCCAGGCTCATGCCCGCGAGGCCGCGACTGCGGACCGACAGCTTCTCGGCCACCTCGATCATGGCCTTGGCCGCGGGCGACTCCGGATCGCTGAGCACGATCGGAACGCCCGAGTCGCCGCCCTCGCGCACCGCGGTGTCGAGCGGGATCTGGCCCAGCAGAGGGACCTTCGCGCCGACCGCGGTGGTGAGTCGCTCCGACACGGCCTGGCCGCCGCCGGAACCGAAGATGTCCATCCGCGATCCGTCGGGCAGCTCGAGCCACGACATGTTCTCCACCACCCCGACGACTCGCTGACGCGTCTGCAGGGCGATGGCTCCGGCACGTTCCGCGACCTCGGCTGCGGCCTGCTGCGGGGTGGTCACGACGAGGATCTCGGCGCCGGGGATGAGCTGGGCCACCGAGATGGCGACGTCGCCGGTGCCCGGCGGCAGGTCCAGCAGAAGAATGTCCAGGTCGCCCCAGAACACGTCGGCGAGGAACTGCTGCAGGGCGCGGTGCAGCATGGGACCGCGCCAGACGACGGGCGTGTTGCCCTGCGTGAACTGCGCGATCGAGATCATCTTCACGTCGTGCGCCACGGGCGGCATGATCATGCGCTCGACCTGTGTGGGGCGAGCGTCGGTACCGAGCATGCGGGGCACCGAGTGGCCGTAGATGTCGGCGTCGAGGACGCCCACCGACAGTCCCTTGGCGGCCATCGCGGCGGCCAGGTTGACGGTGACGGACGACTTGCCGACACCGCCCTTCCCCGACGCCACCGCGTATACGCGGGTGAGGGAGCCGGGCTGAGCGAACGGGATGACCGGCTCGGCGGAATCTCCTCGCAACGACTTGCGCAGTTCGGTGCGCTGCTCGTCGTTCATGACGTCGAGCTCGACGCGGATCTCGCCGACACCGGCGACGTCGGCCACGGCCTTGCGTACCCGGTCGGAGATCTCCGTCTTCATCGGGCACCCGGCGGTGGTCAGATAGATGCCGACATCCACGGATCCGTCGTTACCGAGCGCGACACTCTTGACCATGCCGAGTTCGGTGATGGGTTTGCGAATCTCGGGATCGTTCACGCGCGCGAGGGCGCTGCGAACGTCCGATTCGGTGGCTACGGGCATCTCTCCATGGTATGCGGTACCGCGTCAGTGAATTCGGGGCAGGTCCGCTTCGGAGGGGGCGATGCCGGTGGAGTAGGCGACCGACCACGCGACCACGTTGGCCACGTAGGCCATCGAGTTGTTGTAGCGCAGGATCGCCTGTGTGGCCTGGATCGGATCCGCCATGTTCAGGCCGCCGTCGCACAGGTACTTCCCGGTGGTGGCGGCGCTGTCGAACAGGTTCTGCGGGTCGGCCCTGCCGTCCCCGTTCCCGTCCGTGGCGTAGTGCTTCCACGTCGCCGGCAGGAACTGCATCGGCCCCACGGCGCGGTCGTACGTGGCGTTGCCGTCGAGCTCGCCGCCGTCGGTGTCCATGATCACGTTGTTGCCGGCGAGGCTGCCGTCCAGGACCGGCCCGAGGATCGGCTCGAACAGCGTTCCGTCGGCACCCGCCTTGCCGTCGTTCGCGTGGGTGGACTCGACCCGGCCGATACCGGCGAGGAGTGCCCAGTTCATCGAGCAGCCGGGGGTGGTCTGCGCCAGGAGGGTCTCGGCGCTCCTGTAGGCGGCGACGTTGATGCCCGGGACGCCGAGCGGGCCGGCCGCGAGGGACTCGGGCAGCGCGGGGGCGGGAGCGGGCTCCGGCGCGGGCGGTGCCACGGGCTCGGGCGCGGACTGCGTGGTGGGTGAGGGCGCGACGTCCACTGCCGGGGCCACGTCGGTGGGCTCGAGGGCGGACTCGCTGGCCGTGGTGTGCGTTCGGAGGAACGGGATGTCGGCGCTGGCGCCGTAGCCACTGGCCACGGTGATCGCTCCCGCGGGGATCAGACCGGTCAGCGCGATGACCGTGTTCCGTCGCAGAGTGGAAGACGATCGTTTGCGGTGCCGACCCACGGATACACAACCTCCTCGCCCCCGCGAGACTCGTGATCCGCGACGACTGTTCCCGCCCCGTTCCGGGGCGCTTCCGACCTTTGCTGTCGGAGCGAGGCTACCCGATCCGTTGCCGATCCGTTACCGGCCCGTGATGTGAGCCACGACCAGTCACGGTGTCGTGACGGACGTGTCCTGCTCAGGTGGGGCGGGTGGTGCCATTGGTGCAGGAGGGCACAGGAGACACGGGATCGTGGGGAGCTCGATGACCGGGAGCGGCGGCAGTCCGGGGATGCCGAACGCCGGCGGTGGTGTCACCGGAGTGAGCGAGGTGTCCGGCATCGCGGTGGTCGTGGCGGTGGTCGTCGGAACCGCGGTCGAGGGATCCGTGACCTCGCCGCCGGCGGCGGCCGCCGCGGCGACGGCCAGCGCGTCCGCGGGGGAGGGCGCCGCCTCGCCGATCCGGCCGACGACAGGGGTGCCGCCGCCGGAGTACGCGGCGGACCAGGCCAGCACGTTGGCGGTGTACGCGGCGGAGTTGTTGTAGCGCAGGACGGCGGTGGTCGCCTGCGCCGGATTCGTCATGTCAAGGCCGCCCGAGCACAGGTACTTGCCCGCGGCGAGAGCCGCGTCGAAGACGTTGTTCGGATCGCTGCGACCGTCGCCGTTGCCGTCCGAGGCGTAGCCGGCCCAGGTGGCGGGGATGAACTGCATCGGCCCGACCGCACGGTCGTGCCCCGCGTCCCCGTCGAGCGCGCCGCCGTCGGTGTCGGTGATGACCGCGTCCGCGGCCGACCGTCCGTCGAGCACCGGGCCCAGCACGGACGTGATCGTGGTGCCGGCGGCATCGGTACGGCCGCCGCCCGCGTGGCCGGACTCGATGCGCCCGATGGCGGCGAGCAGGTGCCACGGCAGGTGACAGCCCGGTGTCGAGGTGGCGAGCTGGGCCTCGGCGGAGCGGTAGGCCTGCAGGACGAGTTCGGGAATGCCGAGTGCGCCGACGAGCACGGCGGACAGCGGCGCCGCAGCAGCGGCCGGGGCGCCCGCGGGCGCGGCGACGGCTGGTTTCGGGGACCGGAACGCGACCGGTTGCCGATCGGCGGGCTCGACCAGGCCGACAGCGCGCTCCCGTGGTGGGAGTGTCGGCGCCGCAACCGATTCAGCAGACGCCATCGCGACGGAACCGTGCGCGGAACTCGGCGTCACCGAGCCGGCGGCCAGCGTGACCGCGCTGAGGAGAAGAATCGAGGCACTCAGTGCACCTCCGAGTCGAGAGTCTCGACCGACGCGCATACGACAAACCCCCACGAACACTCGGCTGCGCACTCACCGAGACCCGACGCGCAGTGTGACCGAGGTTACCGTCGCGTGTCCTCGCTGTGGTCGAAACGAGTTGTTTCCTCGACGGAAGGGGCGGCGGCGAACGAGGTGGAGTCCTCGTCGACCGACTTCTTGCGAGACTTCTTGCGCGCCTTCTGTTCCTCGGCCGCCGCCTGCGCGGGATCGAGCAGCGCCGCGCGCAGGTCGTCGAGTTCGCGGCGGAGGTAGTCGCGCGTGGCGACCTCGCCGACCGCGATCCGGAGCGCGGCGAGCTCACGAGCGAGGAACTCGGTGTCCGCCTTGGTCTGCGCGGCGCGCGAGCGATCTTCCTCGAGCGACACCCGGTCGCGGTCGTCCTGCCGGTTCTGAGCGAGCAGGATCAACGGGGCCGCATAGGCGGCCTGCGTCGAGAACGCCAGATTGAGCAGGATGAAGGGGTAGGGGTCCCACTGCAGGCTCACCGCGAAGACGTTGAGCAGGATCCACACGATGACGATCCCCGTCTGGATCGCCAGGTATCGCCCCGTACCGAGGAATCGCGCGACGTTCTCGCCGGTCCGGCCGACCGAGTCGACGTCGATGTCGAGCTTGAACCGTCGGGATCCGCGTGGAGTGTCGAGGCGCTGTCTGGCGGTCGCCGCCGACTTCTCACTCATGTCCCACGTGCTCCTGTTCGCGCCAGTCGTCGGGAAGAAGGTGGTCCAGGACGTCGTCCACGGTCACGGCGCCGATCAGATGCTCCTCGGCGTCCACGACCGGTCCGCAGACCAGGTTGTACGCCGCGAAGTATCGCGTGACGGCGGCGAGACTGTCGTCCGGGGAGAGCGTCGACAGTGTCGTGTCGATCACGCCGCCGACCAGACTGGCGGGCGGTTCGCGCAGCAACTGCTGGAGATGGACGCAGCCGAGGTAGCGGCCCGTGGGCGTGGCCGTCGGCGGTCGCACGACGAAGACCAGTGACGCGAGGGCGGGCGTGAGGTCGGGGTTGCGCGCACGAGCGAGCGCCTCGGCGACCGTCGCGGACGCGCTCAGCACCACCGGTTCCGGTGTCATCAGACCACCCGCCGTGTCGGGGGAGTGCTCGAGGAGACGTCGCACCGGTTCGGAGTCCTGCGGATCCATCAGGCGCAGCAGCGATTCGGCCTCCGGCTCCGGCAACTCGCCGAGCAGGTCGGCTGCGTCGTCGGGGTCCATGGCCTCGAGCACGTCGGCGGCACGGGCGGGGGCGAGCGCCTGCACCAGGTCGATCTGATCGTCGTCGGGCATCTCCTGGATGACGTCCGCGAGGCGCTGGTCGTCCAGGGCGAAGGCGACCTCGAGTCGCCGCTTCTCCGGGAGGTCGCGGATCGCGTCGGCCACGTCGGCGGGCCGGAGTCCCTCGAACTGGGCGAGAAGCTGTGACACACCCTGACCCGGCAGGGACAGATCGGACCAGGTGAGGCCCTGCACGTTCTGCCAGTCGAGCACGTGGATGCTGCCGCGGCGACCCAGCCGGGTGCGGTGGGGGCGCACGGCGACGCGCGCGATGACCCAGTCCCGCGTGCGGGTCTGCTCGATACCGAGGTCGACGACGACGCAGTCCACGCCGTGCAGGTCCTCGGCGTCCGGATCGTCGGTCCGGACCCGCGAGTCCAGGACCTGGGCCAGGGCCAGCACCTCGCCCGGTCGCTGGACGAAGCGGCGCATACTGACGTTGCCGGTGGTCAGCGTCACCGACGTCGGTTCGACGGCCGTCACGCGCAGCATCGGAACGAAGATCTTGCGCCTCGTGGCCAGATCGACCACGAGGCCGAGGACGCGGGGTTTGCTGGCGGCCGACGCGCACGGTCACGACGATGTCGCGGACACGGCCGATGCTCTCACCGTCGGGTCCGAGCACCACGAGGCCCGCGAGCCTGGCGGCGAACACCTTGTTCACTGCTGCCATGGGCGCAACAGTAGACGGGGGCCTCGCACGCGGTGCGGGCCGATAGTGTGCCGTGGTGACCACCACAGTGCCGCGCGCCCGCCTCCGACGCTCCGTGCTCGCCGTGCCGGGCAGCAGTCCGAAGATGATGCGCAAGGCTCTGAGCCTGCCCGCCGACGCCGTCTTCCTGGATCTCGAGGACGCGGTCGCGCCGGCCGCCAAGGCGCAGGCGCGCATCGACGTCGCCGACGCGCTCGGATGGGCCGGGTGGGGCACGCAGCTCCGGCTCGTGCGGGTCAACGACTGGACGACGGAGGCCACGTTCCGCGACGTGCTCGAGGTGGTCGGACGGGCGGGTGCCCACCTCGACGCCCTCGTCCTGCCCAAGGTGCGCTCGGCCGGTGAGGTGCAGGCGCTCGATCTGCTTCTGACACAACTCGAACGCGAGTCGGACCTACCGGTCGGCCGCATCGGGATCGAGCCGCAGATCGAGGACGCCGTGGGTCTGCTCCACATCGACGCCGTCGCGACGGCCTCGCCGCGGGTGCAGACCCTGGTGTTCGGGCCGGGTGACTTCATGGCCGACGTCGGCATGCGCACCCTCACGGTGGGTGAGCAGCCGCCCGGCTACGAGCGCGGCGACGCCTACCACCACGTGCTGATGACGATCCTGCTGTCGGCGCGGGCCCACGGGCTCCAGGCGATCGACGGACCCTGGGTTCAGGTCCGCGACACCGACGGGTTCACCCGCGCCGCCCGGCATTCCGCGGCTCTGGGCTACGACGGCAAGTGGGTGCTGCACCCCTCGCAGATCGACATCGCCAACGAGACGTTCTCGCCGCGCCAGGCCGACGTCGACCGCGCCCACGACATCGTCGAGACCTACCGTCGGTACCTCTCCGTCGACGGGGGAGCGCGCGGGGCCGTCATGGTGGGGGACGAGATGGTCGACGAGGCGGGTCATCGAATGGCTCGGGCCCTCGTCGAGGCCGCCGACGCGGCCGGCATGGTGCGCAGCGGTGCGCGGCCCGCACCGGACCCCACGACCGACCCGCCAGCAGGCACAATGGAGTCATGACGAACCCCATGTCGCAGTCCGGCCGCCCCGGACAGGGCCTCCCCACCCCGCCGTCGGGCTGGCCCATTGGTTCCTATCCCACCTACGCCGAGGCGCAGCGCGCGGTCGACTACCTCTCCGATCAGGAGTTCTCGGTCCAGGACGTCACCATCGTGGGTGTCGACCTCATGCAGGTCGAGCGTGTCATCGGTCGCCTCACCTGGGCCAAAGTGATTGGCGGCGGCATCATCTCGGGCGCCTGGCTCGGTGTCTTCCTCGGACTCGTTCTCGGAATCATCACGAACACCAACTACCTGAGCGCGCTCCTCGTCGGTGTGCTGGGCGGCATCGTCTTCGGACTGATCTCGGCCACCATTCCCTACGCGGCGACCAAGGGGCAGCGCGACTTCGCGTCGACGATGCAGTTGGTCGCGGGGCGGTACGACGTGCTGTGCGAGCCGAAGACGGCCGAGAAGGCGCGCGATCTGCTGGCGCGTCTCGCCATCTGACCTCTCACCACCGACCCGTCGGTACCGAAAGCATCACGGGATTGCAACAAGCCACCGTTTTCCTCTCAGCTTTCGACTAGGTTCCACTTCGCAGGGAATGCGTGTCCAACGAAGCACACGCTGCGGAGTCGGGCCGACTGTGGCGCCTTCTCTTGCGGCAGAGGAGGCGGTCGTGCCGAAGAGGTACAGGGCGAGGAAACTCGCAGCGACAGGGGCCGCCGCGGTGGTGGCCGGAAGTCTGTTGGCGGGGTGTGGATCCTCCGACGACGGAATCGTGTTGAGCTTCTACACCGCCGCCGACGGCGCGGAGCAGTACGCGGCGGCGGCGCAGGCGTGCACCGAGCAGTCGGGCGGCGCGTACCGGGTGGAGCAGCGCACGCTCCCCAAGAGCGCCAACGATCAGCGCCTGCAGCTCGCTCGCCGTCTGGCGGGCAACGACCGCACGCTCGATCTGATGACACTCGACGTGGTCTGGACCGCCGAGTTCGCCGAAGCCGGTTGGGCACTGCCGGTTCCGGACGATCTCGAGGCGAAGCTGCGTGACGGATCGGTGCTCGAGGGCCCGCTCGCCACCGCCGAGTGGCTCGACCCCGAGACAGAGCAGAAGGACAAGCTGTACGCGGTCCCGCTGAACTCCAACACCCAGTTGCTCTGGTACCGCCCGGACATGGTGCCGAACGGCCAGCCCCCGGCGACGTGGGACGACCTCATCGCCACCGCCGGCGAGAACGCCGCCTCCGGCAAGCCCGCGGCCATCGGTGTGCAGGCGAAGCAGTACGAGGGCTTCATGGTCTGGTTCAACACCCTCCTCGAGAGTGCCGGCGGATCCGTCGTCGGCGAGGACGGCACCACCGTGACACTGAACGACACCCCCGAGCACCGCGCGGCCACCGAGAAGGCGCTCTCGATCATCAAGAGCGTCGCGACCGCTCCGGGCGCCGACCCCTCGGTCTCCCAGAGTGACGAGGGCACAGCACGTCTCGGCGTCGAGGCGGGCACCATGTTCGCCGAGGTGAACTACCCGTTCGTGCTCCCCGGACTCAAGGAGAACGCCGCCGCGGGCGGCGTGTCCTTCCTCGACCTGTCCACCGTTCCCGCCGACCAGCAGGACGCAGCGGTGAACGAGGTGTTCCGCAGTGCGCCGTACCCCTCGGTGAACCCCGGTGAGCCCGCCAAGGTCACCATCGGCGGGTTCAACATCGGTGTCGCCAAGACCACCGAGCATCCCGACGAGGCGTGGGCCGCCGTCGCGTGCCTGACCGACGAGCAGAACCAGCGCAACAACGCCGTCGACGGCGGTGTGCCGCCGGTGATCCGCTCGCTCTACGACGATCCCGAGTTCCAGGCCGCCTACCCGGCATGGGAGGGCGTTCTCGGCTCGATCGAGAGTGCCGCGGTCCGACCGGTGTCGCCCGCGTACCAGTCCATCTCGATCCTCCTGACCGACGCGCTCAACCCCCCGCAGGACATCGATCCCGTGGGAGACGTCGACAGGCTCGCCGATCTGGTCCGCCAGGCCGTGAACTCCGAAGGGCTGATCCCATGACCGTCACCGACGAGCCCCGACGCCCGCAGAAGCACGCCAAGGCGGCCGAGGCGGTGTCCGAGGGCAAGAAGGCGGAGCGCCGACTGGGGCTCCTGCTGGTCGCTCCCGCCGCGATCCTGATGATCGCCGTCACCGCGTATCCCATCATCTACGCCTTCTGGCTGAGTCTGCAGAAGTACAACCTGGCATTCCCGGACGACAAGGAATTCGTCGGCCTGTCCAACTACGTCTCCGTCCTCACCGACGGCTACTGGTGGACGGCGTTCGCGGTGACCGTGGGCATCACCGTCATCTCGGTGATCATCGAGTTCGTCCTCGGCCTCGCGGTCGCGCTGGTCATGCACCGCACCATCTTCGGGCGCGGCGTCGTCCGCACCGTCGTGCTGATCCCGTACGGCATCGTCACCGTCGCCGCCGCGTACAGCTGGTACTACGCGTGGACACCGCAGACCGGCTACCTGGCCAACCTGCTTCCCGAGGGCAGTGCGCCTCTGACGCAGCAGCTTCCGTCGCTCGCCATCGTCGTGCTCGCCGAGGTGTGGAAGACGACGCCGTTCATGGCACTGCTGCTGCTCGCCGGTCTCGCGCTCGTTCCCGACGATCTGCTCAAGGCGGCCCAGGTGGACGGCGCCGGCGCGTGGACCCGACTGATCCGCATCATCATCCCGTTGATGAAGCCGGCCATCCTCGTGGCGCTGCTGTTCCGCACGCTCGACGCGTTCCGCATCTTCGACAACATCTACGTTCTGACGAAGGGCAGCAACAGCACCGGTTCGGTGTCGATCCTCGGGTACGACAACCTCTTCGGGGCGTTCAACCTCGGTATCGGGTCGGCCATCAGCGTGCTGATCTTCTTCTGCGTGGCCATCATCGCCTTCGTCTTCATCAAACTGTTCGGGGCCTCCGCACCCGGCTCCGACGCGGAAGGACGCTGACCCATGGCAGCCACCACGAAGACGAAGGCCGGCTGGTCCATCGTCAACCTTCTCGTCCTGCTGTACGCACTGATCCCGCTCGTGTGGATCATCAGCCTGTCGTTCAAGCCGGTGGCGAACATCGCCGACGGCAAGTTCATCCCGACGACGTGGACGTTGGACAACTACAAGGGCATCTTCCAGACGTCCCAGTTCACCAGCGCCCTGATCAACTCCATCGGCATCGGTCTCATCACCACGCTCATCGCGGTGGTCATCGGCACGATGGCGGCCTACGCCGTCGCTCGTCTCGACTTCCCCGGCAAGAAGCTCCTCGTCGGCGCCGCGCTGCTCATCGCGATGTTCCCCCAGATCTCGCTCGTCACACCGCTGTTCGACATCGAGCGTGCACTGGGCCTGTTCGACACCTGGCCGGGCCTGATCATCCCGTACATCACGTTCGCGCTCCCGCTCGCCATCTACACGCTGTCGGCGTTCTTCCGTGAGATCCCCTGGGAGCTGGAGAAGGCCGCCAAGATGGACGGTGCCACCCCGGGACAGGCGTTCCGCAAGGTCATCGCACCGCTCGCGGCACCGGGCATCGTCACCGCGGCGATCCTCGTCTTCATCTTCGCGTGGAACGACCTGCTGCTCGCCATCTCGTTGACGGCCACCGAGCGTTCGGTCACGGTGCCGGCAGCGATCTCACAGTTCACCGGTAGTTCGCAGTTCGAGGAACCGACGGGCTCGATCGCGGCTGCGGCCGTGGTCATCACCATCCCGATCATCATCTTCGTCCTGTTCTTCCAACGTCGTATCGTGGCGGGCCTGACGTCCGGCGCAGTGAAGGGATAAGTCCATGGCCGAAATCGTTCTCGACAAAGTGACCAAGCTGTACCCGGACGGTGCCGCGGCGGTGAGCGACGTCGACATCACCATCGCCGACGGCGAGTTCATCATCCTGGTCGGACCCTCCGGCTGCGGAAAGTCCACCACGCTCAACATGATCGCCGGCCTCGAGGATATCTCGAGCGGCGAGCTGCGCATCGCCGGTGAGCGCGTGAACGAGCGGGCACCGAAGGATCGCGACATCGCGATGGTGTTCCAGTCGTACGCGCTCTACCCCCACATGACGGTGCGCGACAACATCGCCTTCCCCCTCACACTCGCCAAGATGAGCAAGGAGGACATCGCGAAGAAGGTCGACGACGCCGCCCGCATCCTCGACCTGGGCCAGCACCTCGACCGCAAGCCGTCCAACCTCTCCGGTGGTCAGCGTCAGCGCGTCGCGATGGGACGCGCGATCGTCCGCAGCCCCAAGGCGTTCCTCATGGACGAGCCGCTGTCGAACCTCGACGCCAAGCTGCGCGTGCAGATGCGGACCGAGATCGCCCAGCTGCAGAAGCGTCTCGAGACCACCACGGTGTACGTGACGCACGACCAGACCGAGGCCATGACGCTCGGCGACCGCGTCGTCGTGCTCCGCGGCGGGCTGGTGCAGCAGATCGGCTCGCCGCAGGAGCTCTACGATCACCCGCGAAACCTGTTCGTGGCGGGCTTCATCGGGTCGCCGTCCATGAACTTCGTGTCGGGTCGTCTGACGGACGGCGGGGTCACCACCTCGCTCGGCGAGATCCGGTTGAGCGACGAGGCGCGGCAGAAGATCGCCTCGAAGAACGCGAAGGGGGACGTCGTCGTCGGCATCCGCCCCGAGCATCTCGAGGACGCCTCGCTCGTCGAGTCGTACCAGAAGATCAACGGCAGCACGTTCTCAGCGCGAGTCGAGGTGCTGGAGTCGATGGGGTCGGACAAGTACATCTACTTCTCCGCCGAGGGCCCCAAGGTCACCTCGCGCGAACTCGACGAGCTGGCCGCGGACTCCGGCGCGGACGGCGGCCAGTTGGTCGCTCGACTCTCGGCCGAGTCCGCCGCTCGCATGGGTGAGTCCATCGAGCTGTGGTTCGACCAGAAGCGCGTGTCGGTGTTCGACGTCGAGTCGGGTGCCAACCTGACGCTCTGACCGCTCGAACGCGACGACGGCCCCCACCGCACGGTGGGGGCCGTCGCCGTCTCGGTCGGCGCCCGTCTCAGTTCGGGGCGGCCTCCTTGAGCTGCGCGATGATCTCGTCGTTCCAGATGTGACTGCGCACCAGGCGGTAACGCTCGCGCGCCACCCACATGTAGGCCTCGGCGTCGGTGTGGCGGGTCAACATGCCCCCGACGGACCGCACCATCCGGACGACCGGCAGGAACTCCTCACCGAACCAGCGGCGGGCGACGGTGCGCCGGTCGACGAACTCGCCGAGCTCCTGCATCAGCCGGAAACCCCAGGCCTCCACCGCATCCGAGAGTTCTGCGTACTGCCACGGATCCGTGAACTCGATCGCCTCGCGCGACTTCCCGGTGAGGGGGACGCGGCTGAGGAAGATGCGCCGGTGATCTTTCACCAGGAGATCGCCCCTCGTGGAGATGCCGTCGGGGGAGATGCGGGTGATGATCTCGGTGACGTAGGCCTCGATGGTGAGACTGTGCATCGCGCAGGCGATGGACACGCGATGGTGCCCGTCGATGACGAAGTGCATGCCGCCGACGCGATACACCTCGATGGGCGGCATCGGTTCGCCGCGGCGCCAGGCGGTGGCGAGGCGCTGCCAGCGTTCGCGTGTCCGGGTCGACGTCGGGCGGAAGTACCGGTCGAAGTCGCGGGTGCGATCCACGCTGCCCACGATCGAGTCGACCCGGATGACCTCGAGTCCGACGCGGCGCTCCCGCACCTTGCCCAGGGCGGCGACCACTTCGTCGAACGGCAGGACCGTGTTGATGTCGTCCGGTTGACGGCGCAGCCAGCCGACCAACCGCGCCACGTCCGCGCGCCGGCGCTGGCGGGAGAAGTCGTTCTGCGCGTCGGCAGCGGGGAATCCGGTGTCACGAGCCATGACGTCGCCTCTCGATGATGGGCGCGGTGTCGCCGCCCGGGGTGATGTCGATCAGGGCGTAGCCGACGGTGTTGATCACCGTGGCTCCGTGCAGCTGTCGGTCGGCCGGCCTCGTGCCGTGCGGGTGGATGTGTCCGTGGACGAGGAGCTGAGGCCGCAACCGCTCGGTGAGCGGATCGAGACACCGGAAACCGCGGTGTGGTGCGTCCTCGGCGTCGCCGACACCGAACGGTGGGCTGTGGGTCAGCAGGACGTCGACCCCGTGTGCGTCCGCTCCGCGTCGCAGCAGCGGGTGCCAGGTGTGGGTCCGGATCAGGGAGCCGGAGCGCCGCTTCTGCTGCCGTTCCGTCCACTGGTTGGGTCCGTCGCGGTAGCGGATGGACCCGCCCAGCCCCGCGATCCGCAGACCGGCGGCGCTGACGATCCGTCGATCGGCGTTGACGGCGCCGTCCGGACCGGGCCAGCTCGACGGCAGCCCGGCACGCATCCAGCCGGCTCGACCGGCCGAGTACCCGGTGAGGTCGGCGTCGTGGTTGCCGGGGACGAAGACGCACGGGGCGTCGGCGGCCTCGGCGAGGTGCTCGAGGTACTCGAACGGCAGGTCGCCCGCACCGAGGACCAGGTCGACGTCGAACGGGAGTGTGCGGGCGTTCCACAGGCCTTCGACCACCTCGTCGGACACGGTCAGCACAGTCACCACACGCAGGACCGTACCGGCACGCCGGTCCCGTCGGAGCCGGTACGGACGTCGTGGGGTTGGATGGACGGTGTGAGTGGGAGCGACGTGACAGCGCAGGTGCGAACCCATCTGCAGACGGTGCTCGGTCAGGACGACCCGTCCAGCGCGTCCGTGACCTTCCTGGGCCTCGAGCCGCTGGAGGTGTTGCTGTTCGCTGCCGACGTCGAGGGAGTCGTGCGGTTCACCACTCTCGGGTGCTCGCGGCATCCGATGGCCGACCCGTCCGACATGGTCACCGACTCGCAGCGAGGCCCGCGCGCCGAGCTGATCCTGGCCCTGCGCGGAGTCGACGAGTCCGTCGCCGAGGTCTGGCGCACGCTCGCCGTCTTCGCCGCGTCGCCCGCGGTGGAGGGCATCGTGCTGGTGCCCGACGCCCTCCTGGACGCCGGCGAGCCTCTCTGGCCCGGCGCTCCGTTCACGGCGGTGCTGCTGACGGCCGAGTCCGGGGTGGCCGACCTCGAGCTGCCCGAACCGTACGATCCGGTGCGGTTCCTGCGGGCAGTCCCGATCACCGGCACCGAGGCCGCGTGGGTGCGCCTGCGCGGAGCCGATGCGTTGCGCGACGCGTGGACCGAGGCGGGCATCGACATCGCCGACCCGCGGCGCTCGGCGGCGTCGCTGCGCCCGCCCACCTGAGCGCTCGCGCACCTGACAGACTGGGCGCGTGCTGATCGATCTCCACACCCATTCCACGTCGTCGGACGGAACCGAGACGCCCACCGAGCTGATCGCCACGGCGACCGCCGCGGGCCTCGACGTGATCGCGTTGACCGACCACGACACCACTCACGGCTGGGACGAGGCCGTGGCCGCGGTGACCGCGACGCCCGGTGCGCCCACCCTGGTCCGTGGCATGGAGATGTCGTGCCAGGGCCGCGGAGCCGACGGTGACCCGGTGACGGTGCATCTGCTCGCGTACCTCTTCGACCCCGGGCACGTCGCCTTCGCCGAGGAGCGCAGCCGGTTGCGTGGGGAGCGGGAAGTGCGTCTGCGCAGCATGATCGACCGTATGGCGGCCGACGGCTACGACGTCGACGCCGACACCATCCTGGCCGCGGCAGGTCCGTCGGCGGGCCGCCCGCACCTCGCCCGTGCACTGGTCGCGGCCGGAGTCGTCGAGACCGTGGACGACGCGTTCACCGACCTGCTGCGGACCGGTGGGACGTACTACGTCGAGAAGGCGGACACCCCACTCGACCTCGCCGTCGAGTTGATCGCCGACGCCGGGGGAGTGCCCGTCATCGCCCACGCCCGCGCGCGCACGCGAGGTCGGCTCCTGCACACCGACCACATTCTCGAGCTCGCCGCCGGTGGGCGACTCGGCGGACTCGAGGTCGATCACCCCGACCACAGCCCCGAGGACGCGGACGTCCTGCGCGACATCGCGCGCGAGCACGATCTCGTCGTGACCGGATCCTCCGACTACCACGGCACCAACAAGACGACGCCGATCGCGGCCCGCACCACCGCCGAGGACCAGTTCGACGCGTTGGTGAGCCGGGCGACGGGCGTGCCGCTCGTCGTACCCGGAGGCCGCCGGTGAAGGCGCTCAGCGGATCGATCACCGCGGGTCTCGTCGTCCTCACGGCGCTCGTCATCGCCGCCGCCGTCGTCGGCGGTGATCGGGGATTCCCCGGCCCCGGCACCGCGTCCATCGCGTGGCACGTCGCCGCCGTCGTCGCGGCGCTCCTGCTCCAGCGGATCGCCGACCATCGCTCGCGTGGGGTGTCGTTCCTCGGCTCACTGGGCGTGCTGGTGGTCGCGGGAGCCCTGCTGTGGACGCAATGGTGGGGCTGACGAGACAAGGGTGAGGCTAACCGGCACCTGTTTGCTCCCGAGGAACCGGCGGTGGCACACTGGCTCCACTCGCGATCACCGCCACCCCGTGGTGATCGACCCCGGTCACCGCTCGTCGGTGGCGCGCGAAGTCGGCTCACCCGCCGCGCACGCATCGAGATGTCGCCTGCCCTCGGTTCTCATCCCCCGGGCGCGCATCTCGACTTCCCCTCACGCCTGTGATCCGCACCCTCCGTGCGGACGATGAAGGAGCGCCCAGTGACCGCCGCAACAGATCCGACCCGACACACGACCGGCCTCCGGCCTGCCCGCGACGACCTCACGACCATCACGGACGACGAGATCTTCCTCAGCCACGTGGGCGGTAAGCTGTCCGTCGAGCTCACCGCGCCGCTCGAGACCAAGCGCGACCTCTCCATCGCGTACACCCCCGGGGTGGCCAAGGTGAGCAGTGCGATCGCCGCCGATCAGGAGCTGGTGAACAAGTACACCTGGACCGAGCGACTCGTGGTGGTGGTCAGCGACGGCTCCGCGGTATTGGGTCTGGGCGACATCGGCCCGCGCGCCTCGCTGCCCGTCATGGAGGGCAAGGCGGCACTGTTCAAGAAGTTCGCCGGCCTCAACTCGATTCCGCTCGTGCTCGACACCAACGACGTCGACGAGATCGTCGAGACGCTGATCCGCCTGCGGCCCAGCTTCGGAGCCGTGAACCTCGAGGACATCTCGGCACCCCGGTGCTTCGAGATCGAGAAGCGCGTCGTCGAGGCACTCGACTGCCCGGTCATGCACGACGACCAGCACGGTACGGCCATTGTCGTCCTGGCTGCGCTGAAAGGCGCTGTGGCAGTGCAGAAGCGCGAGCTCGCGGGTCTGCGTGTCGTCATCTCCGGTGCGGGAGCCGCGGGCGTCGCGTGCGCGAACGTCCTGCTCGCCGCGGGCATCTCGGACGTGGTGGTGCTCGACTCGAAGGGCATCGTCGGTGCGGATCGCGCCGACCTCAATCCCGTGAAGGTCGACCTCGCTTCGCGTACCAACCCGCGCGGCCTCTCCGGGACGGCTGCCGACGCCCTGACCGATGCGGACGTGTTCCTCGGGGTCTCCGCGGGGAAGATCGGGCACGAACTCATCGCCTCGATGGCAGACGACAGCATCGTCTTCGCCCTCTCCAACCCGAACCCGGAGATCCATCCGGAGGACGCGAAGAAGTACGCCGGCATCGTCGCCACCGGACGCAGCGACTTCGCCAATCAGATCAACAACGTGCTCGCGTTCCCCGGTGTGTTCCGCGGTGCTCTCGATGCGGGCGCGCGGCGCATCACCGAGAACATGAAGCTCGCCGCCGCGGACGCGATCCTGTCCGTGGTCGGCGACGATCTGAGCGTCGACATGATCGTGCCCAGCCCACTCGACCCGCGGGTCGCTCCGGCCGTCGCGGCGGCAGTGGCCGCGGCTGCGAAGGCGGACGGCGTCGCCTGAGAGGTCTCAGAGACGGGGCGCGCGGCGCAGCCGCCCCGTCCCGGGCGCCGAGACCCACACGGCGAGGGCCAGCAGGCCGTCCGCCACGAGAGCCAGCACGGCCACCAGGATCGCGCCGACCACCACTCGGTCGTAGCTGTAGAGCGCCAGACCGTCGAAGATGTACCGCCCGAAGCCGCCCAGGTTGACGAAGGCGGCGACGGTGGCGGTGGCGATGACCTGCAGGGTGGCGTTGCGGATGCCCCCGAGCAGCAGCGGCAGCGCGTTGGGAATCTCCACCCGCAGCAGCACCTGGCGTTCGGTCATGCCCATCGCCCGTGCCGCGTCCACGACGGTGGCGTCGACATTGGCCACACCCGCATACGTCCCGGCGAGGATGGGCGGAATGCCCAGGAGCACGAGGGCGATCAGTGGTGGCACCAGGCCCAGCCCGAGCAGCAGGACGAGGAACGTCAGCACGCCGAGCGTCGGCAGCGAGCGCAGACTGTTCACCAGGCCGACCAGGGCCACCTCGCCGCGGCGCAGGTGCCCGATCAGCAGTCCCAGCGGAACCGCCACGACGACGGAGAACAGTACGGCGAGGAAGCTGTACCAGACGTGCTCGGTGAGACGCGTCGCGATGCCGGTGCCGCCGGACCAGTTGGCGCCGTCGAGGATGTAGCCGATCGCGTCGGAGAAGATGCTCATGCGCGGGCCTCCGTCACTCGTCGCCGGCGCGTCGAGGGCGCACCGGCGCGGGTCCACGGCGTCAACGCACGCCCGAGCAGGAACAGCAGCGCGTCGAAGACCAGGGCCAACACGACGATCGCGATGATGCCCGCCAGGATCTGGTCGGGGTAGTCGCGCTGGTAACCCTGGGTGAAGAGCTGTCCGAGACCACCGATGCCGATGACCGACCCGACCGACACCATCGAGATGTTGGTGACCGCGACGACGCGGACGTTCGCAACGAGCACGGGAAGTGCCAGCGGCAGTTCGACGGTCGCGGCGCGGCGGAACCGTCCGAAGCCGACCGCGGTGGCCGCGTCGACGACGGCGGGGGACACCGAGTCGAGTGCCTCGGGCACTGCGCGGACGAGCAGCGCCGTGGAGTACACCGTGAGCGCGATGACCACGTTCAACGGATCGAGGACACGCAGTCCCGCGATGAGCGGGATGGTGACGAACAGTGCGAGCGAGGGGATCGTGAACGCGACGCTCGCCACCACCAGGGTCAGACGCCGCAGCCAGCCCACCGTGCGCACGGCCGCGCCCACGGGCACCGCGACGACCAGTCCGACGAGCAGCGGCACCAGCGACAGGTACAGGTGGGTCCGCGTCAGCTCGAGGACGATGTCGATGTTGTCGATCAGCCAGCGCATCAGGGCTTCTCGAAGTACTGGCGGCCGCGCTCGCGGTCCTCGGCTCGACGCTGGTCCGCCAGCAACGCCACCACCTCGGTGGCGTCGATACCGCCCAGGACGGCGCCGTTCGCGTCGACCGCCACGCCGACGCCGGACGGCGACGAGATGGCCGCGTCCAGCGCCTGTCGCAGATCGCCCGACGGCGGGTACAGCGAACCGCCCGCGGAGGTGCTGTCCGCGATGCTCGCGCCGGACTTGAGCGCCTCGAGGCCGGTGACGTCCATCCAGCCTCGCGGACGGCCCTCGGCGGAGACGACGAGAAGCCACTGGCCCTGGTCGAGACGGATCGACGCCGCGTCCTGTTCCGACGCCGTCGTGATGGGATGCAGGGACACCCCGTCACCGTGGCGGAACGACAGTCCACGGTAGCCGCGGTCCCGACCGACGAAGGACGCGACGAAGTCGGTCGCGGGAGCCGACAGCACCACGTCGGGGGTGTCGTACTGCTGCAACGTTCCGCCGGTGCCGAACACGGCGATGCGATCGCCGAGTTTGATGGCCTCGTCGATGTCGTGCGTGACGAACACGATGGTCTTCTTCAGATCGGCCTGCAGCCTGAGCATCTCGGTCTGCAGGTCTTCGCGCACCACCGGATCGACGGCGCTGAACGGCTCGTCCATCAGCAGGATCGGAGGATCTGCCGCCAGGGCACGCGCGACCCCGACGCGCTGCTGCTGGCCGCCCGACAGCTGAGCGGGGTACCGGGTGGCCAGCGACAGATCGAGGCCGACGCGCTCGAGGACCTCCATCGCGTCGCGACGGGCCTCCTTGCGTGAACGACCCGTCAGCACCGGAACGGTGGCGACGTTGTCGACGACGGTGCGGTGAGGCAGCAGGCCGGCGCTCTGGATGACGTAACCGATACCCAGCCGGAGTTTGACGGCGTCGACGGTCGAGATGTCTCGACCGTCGACGCTGATCGTGCCCGACGTGGGCTCGATCATCCGGTTGATCATTCGCATCGAGGTCGTCTTGCCGCAGCCCGACGGGCCGACGAAGACGGTGAACGACCGGTCCTCGATCCGGAGATCGAGAGAGTCGACCGCGAGCGTTCCGTCCGGGTACTGCTTGGTGACTCCCTCGAACGAGATCACGAGACCGGCTTGTCCAGACCCTGCTCGACGACCCAGGCGTTCGCGGCGGCGGCGGGCTCGGTCTTCGCGTCGCCCGACACCTCCTGGTTCAGCGCCAGCAACTCCACCGTCGTGAGCTTGGCCGACACGGCGTCGAGGACGGCGGTGAGCTTGTCCGACTTCTTCGACGAGTTGTAGACCGGGACCACGTTCTGCGCCGGGAAGTTGTTGTCCGGGTCGCCCAGTGCCACGAAGTCGTTCTCGACGATCGCGGGCGTGGTGGTGAACAGGTTCGCCGCGGTGATGTCCCCCGCAGCGAGGGCGGCCACGGTGGCCGGGCCGCCGCCGTCGGAGATCGGGACGAAGTTGGCGGCCGGGATGTCGACGCCGTACTTGTCGCGCAGGCCGGGCAGGCCGACGGGACGCTCGGCGAACTCGGGCGGCCCACCGAACTTGACCTCACCCGCGTACGGCGCGAGATCGGCGATGTTGGTCAGGTTCCAGCGCGTCGCGGTGTCCCGCGTGACGACGACGGCGTCCTTGTCCTCGCCGGGGGCCGGCGTGGATGCCAGGAGGTCGTCGCTCAGTGCCGCCGTGAGGGCGGTGTTCACCTCGTCGGGCGCCGTGGCCGTGGCCTCGGGGTCCAAGTACAGCAACAGGTTTCCGGTGTAGTCCGGGATGAGGTCGATGGAGCCGTCGCGCACGGCCGGGATGTAGGCCTCACGGCTGCCGATGGACAGGCGTGTGCTGGCGTCGAAGCCGTTGGCCTTCAACGCGTCGGCGTAGATGTTGGCGATGATCTCGGACTCGGTGAAGTTCGCGGAACCGACGACGATGGTGTTCGGATCGCCTCCGCTACCACCCTCACCGCCGCTGCTCAGTGGATCGGAGTCGCCGCCGCAGGCGGACAGGGTGAGTGCTGCAGCGGCCACCAGAGCGGTGGCGGCGACGCGCACGGAACGTGAGGTGGTGCGACGTGTCGTGTTCACTGTTCGAGTGTAACGATAGGCCCCGACACCGGCCCGCTTTCGGCGCCGGAACGCCGGTACCGGGTTCGAGAGGATGGTCGATGCAGGTCTGCAGGTCGGCCGTCGCGGCGTTGCTCGCGGCCTCGGTGGTGGCCGGGTGTTCGAGTACCGGCGGCCCCGAGGGGACGACGCGCCCGCAGCCGCTGGTGGTCGCCGACACCGGAACTCCGGTGCAGACGGTGCTGGCGCACCTGTACGCCGACGCGCTGTCACGCGGGGGAGCGGCCGCTCGGGTGGACACGGTCGACGGTCTCCCCGGCGCGCTCGCCGGCCTCGACGACGCCTCGGTCGAGCTCGTCCCCGGCTTCACCGGATCGTTTCTGGCGCAACTGGATCCGTCGTCCGCCGCGCGGGCGCCCGAGGACGTCTACGCCGATCTGGCGCGTGCACTGCCGGAGTGGCTGGCGGTCACCGACCAGGGTCTCGCCGAGAACGGGCCGACGGTGTCCGTCACCGCGGCCGCGGGATCGGCTCTCCCCGAAGCCACTCTGTCGGCTCTGTCTCCGCAGTGTTCCCGCCTCTCCGCCGCCGTCGACCCGGCCGTCGATGCGTCCGCGGTGACACGGGCCCTCGCCGAGAGTTACGACTGTGCGTTCGCTCCTGCCGGCCCCACCGAGGTGACGATCGTCCGGGCCACGGACCGGGTCGCCGTGGTCGATGCGACCGACGTGGTGCTCGCCGACGATCGAGACGGCCTCACCGCCGACGTCCTCGTCCCTCTCGTCCGCAAGGGCTCCGTGGACGAGACACTGGACCGTCCGCTGCAGATCATCGCCGGTGAACTCACCACCGCGGATCTCGCGGAGATGGTCGACCGTGTCCGCGGCGGCGAGGATCCGGGCGCGGTCGCCGCGAGTTGGCTAGGGACGCAGTCGTTCTGAGTGGGCGGTCGCGTCGCGGACGAAGGCGCCGATCTCCCTGACCGCTGTCGCCGCCTCGGCCAGCAGGGTGGCCTGCAGGTGGGCGACGTGCCACAGATCCGTGAGTTCGGTGCACCGCACGGAGACACCGGCCTCGGTCAATGCGTCGACGAAGCGAAGGATCTGGGGCCGCAGGATCTCGTCGGCGGAGTATTGGATCAACGTCGAGGGGAAGCCGGTCAACGTGCCACGCACGGGGGCGTAGCGCGGATCGGTCGGGTCGCCGTCGCCCAGATACTGCCGCGCCGAGTTCCGCAACCAGCGAGCGTCGAGCAGGAAGTCGCGCGGCGCCGGGAAGTCCTGGTCCGCCGGATCGGCCCACGGGGAGATCATCGCGACGCACGACGGTGGTGTGCCACGGTCGACGAGCGCCTGTGTCGTCGCCGCGGCCAGACCGCCGCCGGCCGAATCACCGACCACGGCAATGTGATCGGCCGCGACACCGTCGGCGACCAGCCCGTCGAACACGGCCAGTGCGTCCTCGAGCGCGGCCGGGCAGGGATGCTCCGGAGCCAGACGGTAGTGCGCCGCCACCACGACGGCGCCAGTGTCGCGGGCGAGCGACGACGTGACGACGCGGTGCGTCAGCGGCGACCCCAGCGTGTACGCACCGCCGTGCAGATACAACACGGCGGTGCGGCGGACGGTGGCACCGACGGTGACCCGTTCGACCGGGACACCGCCCACGGTCTCGCTGCGGATCACCGTGCCCTCCGGCAGCGGTAGGGACCGGGCCGCGACCTCGAGCAGTGTGCGCTGCACCGGAACCGGGAGGCGCGGATTCAGAATCACCCGGAACACGGGCTTCAGAACCCGCGACACCACGGGCAATGGCAGAGTCATCGGTCGCATCGCCCGAACCTACCGTCAGCCTTACCGCTGGGTGGTCGTCCGCGGCAGGACGCGCGAGGACAGCCTGACGATGATGTCCTGGTACCGCGATCCCGTGATGCGGGCGAGGGCGTCGAGCGCGCGGGCGTCGTTGCCGATGAGCACGCGGGCCTTGTTCTTCTCCACTCCGCGCAGGATCACCAGGGCGGCCTGCTCCGGGGTGGTCTTCGCGAGGCGACGGTCGAAGAACTCGGCCACCGACTTCTGGTCCTGGCCCTCGGCGACGGTCGCGTTGCGGGCGATCGCCGTCTTGATGCCGCCCGGGTGGACACATGTGACGTGCACCGGGTGGCGGGCGATCAGCATCTCCTGGCGCAACGCCTCGGTGAAGCCGCGCACGGCGAACTTGGCTGCGTTGTACGCGGACTGGGACGGGATCGACAGGAGGCCGAACAGGCTGGACACGTTGACCACGTGACCGTCTCCCGACTCGACGAGATGCGGGAGGAATGCCTTCGTACCGTTGACGACGCCCCAGAAGTCGACGTCGATCACGCGCTCGAGATCCTTGAACTCGGTCTTCTCGACGTCGCCGTGGAAGGCGATGCCGGCGTTGTTGTAGATCTGGTTCACCACACCGAAGTGCCGACGCACGGTCTCCGCGTAGTCGAGCACGCTGCCGCGTTCGCTGACGTCGAGGTGGTCGCTGCGGACCTCTCCGCCGCGCTGCTCCACGGCCGCCACGGTGGCGGCCAGGCCGACCGAGTCGACGTCGGACAGCGCGAGTCGTGCTCCGCGCGAAGCCAGTTCGAGAGCCAGCGCACGGCCGATCCCCGATCCGGCTCCGGTCACCACGGCCACTCGTCCACGGAACTCGCTCATCGGGAGATCGCCTTCTCGTCGTCGTTGTCGGTCGTCGCAGGGGTGGGGGTGCCGTCGACGGCGCTCACAGGCCTCGTGACGTCGCCGGCCGCGAGGGCGTCGTATGCCTCGAGGTCGAAATTGCGGGTGATGCGGCGGAACTCGAAGGTGAAGTCCGGCCACAGCGTCGTGTTGTTGCCGTGCTTGTCGAGGTACCAGCTCGCGCACCCGCCGTTGAGCCACACCGTCTTGTTCAGCTTGGTCTGCAGGTCGGCGTTGAACTCGTCCTGCACCTCGCGGCGCACCTCGACGACACCGAGATCGTGCTTGTCGATCGTGTTGAGCGCGTCGATCACGTAGTTCAGCTGCGACTCGATCATGAACACCATCGAGGTGTGCCCCAAGCCCGTGTTGGGTCCGACCAGGAAGAACAGGTTGGGGAAGCCCGCGACCGTGGCGCCCTTGTATCCCTGCTGTCCGCGCTCGTCGAAGACCTCGGCGAGCGAGCGGCCGTCCTTGCCGAAGATGCCCTGGAAGGTGGGGGAGTCGGTCACGTGGAATCCGGTGGCGACCACCAGGGCGTCGATCTCACGCTCGGTTCCGTCGGCCGTCACGATGGAGTGCGCCCGCACCTCACGGATACCGTCGGTCACCAGGTCGACGTTCGGTCGATCCAGTGCCGGGTAGTAGTTGTTGGAGATCAGCATGCGCTTGCAGCCGATGCGGAAGTTCGGCGTCACCTTGCGGCGCAGCTCGGTGTCGCGGATGCCCTTCGCGATCTGTCGGCGCGCGATGAACTCGAACGCCTTCATGAGCTTGGGGACGCGGGTGAGGCCGACGACCTGGGTCTCACGTGCGGCGTAGATGCCGGTGCGTGACAGACGCTGGTAGCCGGGGAGGTACTTGAACGCCAGCTTCTCGATGCGGGTGTACTCGCGGTCGAAGCGCGGGAGGACCCACGGGGCGGTGCGCTGGTAGACGTCGAGATGGGCGACCGTCGGCGCGATGGCCGGGACGATCTGGATCGCGGAGGCGCCGGTACCGATGACGGCGACGCGCTTGCCCTCGAGGCTCGCGTCGTGGTTCCAGCGGGCCGAGTGGAAGATCTCGCCCTGGAAATCGGTGATGCCGGCGATGTCCGGGAGGTTCGGCTCGCACAGGGCGCCGACGGCGGACACGACCTTCTTGGCCGTGAAGTTCCCCCGGGTGGTCACGATGTCCCACTGCGAGGTGGCGGTGTTCCAGCGGGCCGACTCGACGTGGCAGTCGAAGACGTGGCGGTCGTACACGCGGTACTGCCGCGCGACGCTCTCGATGTACTTCTGAATCTCCGGCTGACGGGAGAACGAGCGGGTCCAGTCCGGATTCAGCGCGAACGAGTACGAGTAGAGGTGCGAGGGCACGTCGCAGGCGGCACCGGGGTAGGTGTTGTCGCGCCACGTGCCACCGACGTCGCTGCCGCGCTCGAGGACCAGGAAATCGGTGCTTCCCTGCTGGCTCAGCTTGATCGCGGCGCCCAGTCCTGCGAAACCGCTGCCGATGATGATGGTGTCGACGTAGCGTGCAGCGACAGCGTCGGTATCTGTGACTGGAAGACTCATGAACCCAGACTAGGTCCTTATTGAGCGCAGGTCAACAGTTACTGACGAACGTTCAGTAGTATGGAGCGCATGGACAGCGTGAAGCGAACGCGGCTCAGTCCGGAACAGCGGCGGGCCCAGCTCATCGACCTGGGGGTCGAGATGCTCTCGGAGCGCACGCTGGACGCCATCTCGGTCGAGGACATCGCCGACCAGGCGGGCGTGTCGCGTGGGCTGCTCTTCCACTATTTCTCGTCCAAGCACGACTTCCACGTCGCGATCGTCGAGCACACCAGCCGACAGATGCTCGACGCCACCGAGCCGCCCGTCGGGCTCGACCCGTTGACGACGCTCGCCGTGGCACTCGCGTCCTACGTCGACTACGTCACCGAGCACCGCTCCAGCTACGTCTCGCTGCTGCGCGGCACCGCGAGCGGGGATCCCGACATGCGGGCCGTCTTCGAGCGCACCCGCGACGTCATGGTCGAACGGACGGTGTCGCAGCTCCCGCTGCTCGGTGTCGAGCGCACCCCGCGGATCGCGCTGGCCGTCCGCGGCTGGGTGGCGTTCTGCGAGGAGGTCACCATCACCTGGCTGAACCAGGAGGACCTCAGCCGGGACGAGCTGATCGAACTGCTGGTGCACGCGCTGCCTGCCGTGGCGCTGCCGACGGCGGACACGACCGAGTTGTCGTGGGCGAGTGCCGACGCGGGATGACACCTCGAGCGACACCCCCTTCGATCGACGGGTCCGCACCAGTAACGTGAGGGCGTACACCGGCGCACGAGCGGCGGTCGGCAGCACGAGAGGACGGCCTTCGATGGGCGCGCAGATCAGTATCCCGACCGAGACGCGACACTCGGGAATCCTGGGTATCGGGGCCTACCGGCCCGAGCGTGTCGTCACCAACGAGGAGATCTGCAAGACCATCGACTCGAGCGACGAGTGGATCCGTACCCGTACGGGCATCGAGTCCCGCCGTTTCGCCGGGGAGAACGAGAACGTGGTCTCCATGTCGATCGAGGCCGGACGCCGCGCCCTCGAGAACTCCGGCGTGGATGCCGCCGAGATCGGCTGCGTCATCATCGCGACGTCCACTCACCTGCTGCTCACACCGCCCGCCGCGTCGATCATCGCGGACGCACTCGGCACCGGTGGCCCCGGCGCCTTCGACCTCGGCGCGGGCTGCGCGGGCTTCTGCTACGGCCTCGCACTCGCCTCGGACATGGTCCGCGCGGGCACGTCGGACAAGGTGTTGGTCATCGGCACCGAGCACCTGAGCGTCACGACGCGACCCGACGATCGCGGCACGCGCATGATCTTCGGCGACGGTGCCGGCGCCATGGTCGTCGGCCGCACCGAGGAGCCCGGCATCGGACCGGTCGTCTGGGGTTCGGACGGCTCGCAGGCCGACGCCATCAAGCAGGACAAGGACTGGCTGCAGTACTTCGCGGACCTGAAGGAGGATCCGAACGCCGATCGTCCGTGGATCGCGATGACCGGTATCGCGGTCTTCCGCTGGGCGGCGTTCGAGATGGCCAAGGTGGCGCGCGAGGCCCTCGACAAGGCAGGCGTCAAGGCCTCCGAGCTGGACGTCTTCGTGCCGCACCAGGCGAACTCCCGCATCACCGATCTGCTGGCGAAGAGCCTCGAGCTCGCCGAGGACATCCCGGTGGCACACGACATCGCCGAGGCCGGCAACACCTCGGCCGCTTCGATCCCGCTCGCGGTGGAGGAGGTGCTGCGCACCGGCAAGGCGAAGAAGGGCGACACCGCCCTGCTGCTCGGTTTCGGTGCCGGCCTGTCGTTCGCCGGCCAGGTCGTCACGTTGCCGGAGGCCCCGACCGCCTAGGCGTGTCAGAGGTGGCGCAGGAACCGGGCGGGGGCGTCGAAGAACGCCGACCAGTCCTGGACGACCTGCGCCTCCTCCCACGTCGTGGACGACAGACCGTCCTCGCCGAGTTCGAGCAGGCGTGCACCCGGCATGGCGGCGAGCACCGGCGAGTGCGTCGCCATCACGATCTGTGAGCCCTCCTCGACCAGTTCCTTCATCACCGAGATCAACGCCAGACACGACTGGAACGACAAGGCCGCCTCGGGCTCGTCCATCAACCAGAGTCCGACTGCGACAGGGCGATCCGCGACATAGCGCAGAAACGACTGTCCGTGGGACAGCGCGTTGTAGACGACGTCGGTGTCGCGGACTCGCCGTGCGTCCGCGGACTCGAACAATCCGTGCATCGTCTCGGCGCGCAGGAAACACCCGCCCTGCGGCCGCGGTCGGGCACCGTGGCACGTCAGGTGCTTGTGCAGGTCGGTGTCCTGCGCCCCGCCGCTGGGTGACCACATCGCGTCGGCCGCACCGAGACCGAAGGCCCAGCACGCGGCCAGCGCCTCCATCAGCGTCGACTTCCCGGTTCCGTTCTCCCCGACGATCACGGTCACGGGACTGTCGAAGTCGAGCCCGGTGCGCACGATCTCGGCGACCACGGGTACCTGCAGATACCACGAAGCCGGGTCGAATCCCCTCCGTGGAGTGAACTCGACCCGGCTCAGTGGCAGCGTCACAGGTGAACGGTCACCCGTTGAAGGCCGTGTCGATGATCTCGGCCTGCTCGACCGCGTGGACCTTGCTCGAACCCGACGACGGTGCGGACATCGGACGCCGCGAGACGCGCTTGATGCCGGACAGACGCTCGGGCAGCAGCTCCGGGAACGCGAGACCGAACGTCGGCCACGCACCCTGGTTGGCCGGCTCCTCCTGGACCCACCGGTACTCGGTGGCGTTGGGGTAGCCGTCCAGCGCCTCCGCGATGCGGCGGCTCGGGATCGGGTAGAGCTGCTCGACCCGCACGATGGCGACGTCGTCCCGCTTGTTCTTCTGCTTGAAGGCGAGCAGCTCGTAGTACAGCTTGCCGCTGACCATGAGCACCCGCTCGACCTTCTTGCGGTCACCGTCGCCCGAGTCGTAGGTGGGCTCGTCGAAGACGGAGTGGAACTTGCCGTCGGTGAAGTCCTCGATGTTGCTGACCGCAGCCTTGTTGCGCAGCATCGACTTCGGGGTGAACACGACCAGGGGCCGCTGGATGCCGTCACGTGCGTGACGACGCAGCAGGTGGAAGTAGTTCGCCGGCGTGGACGGCACCGCGACCGTCATCGATCCCTCGGCGCACAGCTGCAGGAACCGCTCGATGCGTCCCGAGGTGTGGTCGGGGCCCTGGCCCTCGTGGCCGTGCGGCAGCAGCAACACGACGTCGGAGAGCTGTCCCCACTTGGCCTCACCGGACGAGATGAACTCGTCGATGATGGACTGGGCACCGTTGACGAAGTCGCCGAACTGCGCCTCCCACAGCACCAGCGCGTCCGGGTTGCCCACGGAGTAGCCGTACTCGAAGCCGACCGCCGCGTACTCGCTCAGCGCGGAGTCGTAGACCAGGAACTTGCCCGGATCGTCGCTGCCGAGGTTGTGCAGCGGCGTGTACTCCTCACCGGTCTTGCGATCGATGATGACCGAGTGCCGCTGCGTGAACGTGCCGCGACGGGTGTCCTGCCCGGACATGCGCACGAGCTTGCCCTCGTCGATCAGCGTGCCGAGTGCGAGCAGCTCGCCGAACGCCCAGTCGACCTTGCCCTCGTAGGCCATCTCGCGACGCTTGTCGAGGACGGGCTGCACGCGCGGGTGCACGGTGAAACCGTCCGGGACGTTGACGAACGCGTCGCCGATACGGTGCAGAACCGACTTGTCGACCGCGGTGGTGAGCTTGGCGGGCAGCTGCTGGTCGAGCTCGACGGACTCGCTCGGCTCCGGGGTGTACTTCTCGAGTTCGCGCACCTCGTTGAAGACGCGTTCGAGCTGGCCCTGGTAGTCGCGGAGTGCGTCCTCGGCCTCCTTGAGGCTGATGTCGCCACGACCGATGAGCGACTCGGTGTAGCTCTTGCGGACGCTGCGCTTGGTGTCGATCACGTCGTACATCGCCGGCTGCGTCATCGAGGGATCGTCACCCTCGTTGTGGCCGCGACGGCGGTAGCAGATCATGTCGATGACGACGTCCTTGTGGAACTTCTGACGGAAGTCGACCGCCAGTCGAGCCACCCAGGCGCACGCCTCCGGGTCGTCGCCGTTCACGTGGAAGATCGGTGCGCCGATCATCTTCGCGACGTCGGTGCAGTACTCGCTGGAGCGCGAGTGCTCCGGCGCCGTCGTGAAGCCGACCTGGTTGTTGACGACGATGTGCACGGTGCCGCCGGTGCGGTACCCGCGCAGCATCGCGAGGTTCAGCGTCTCCGCCACCACGCCCTGGCCCGCGAAGGCCGCGTCGCCGTGCAGCATGAGCGGCAGGACGGAGAAGCCGTCGGACGAGTCGCCCTTGTTCAGCATGTCCTGCTTGGCGCGGACCAGGCCCTCGAGGACCGGGTCGACCGCCTCGAGGTGCGAGGGGTTGGCCGTGAGCGACACCTTGATGTCGTTCTCGCCGAACATCTGGATGTAGTTGCCCTCGGCACCGAGGTGGTACTTCACGTCGCCCGACCCGTGTGCGGCGGCCGGGTTCATGTTGCCCTCGAACTCGGTGAAGATCTTCGAGTACGGCTTGCCGACGATGTTGGCGAGCACGTTCAGGCGTCCACGGTGCGGCATGCCGATGACGACCTCGTCGAGGGCGTGCTCGGCGGACTGGTCGATGACCGAGTCCATCATCGGGATGACGGACTCCGCGCCCTCGAGCGAGAAGCGCTTCTGTCCGACGTACTTCGTCTGCAGGAACGTCTCGAACGCCTCGGCCGCGTTGAGCTTGCTGAGGATGTACTTCTGCTGGGCGACCGTCGGCTTGACGTGCTTGGCCTCGACGCGCTCCTGGAGCCACGCCACCTGGTCGGTCTCGAGGATGTGCGTGTACTCGATGGCGGCGTGACGGCAGTAGGAGTCGCGCAGCACGCTGAGCACGTCGCGCAGCTTCATCTTGTCCTGGCCGTGGAAGCCGCCGACCTGGAACTCGCGGTCGAGGTCCCACAACGTCAGGTCGTGGCTGATCACGTCGAGGTCCGGGTGCATCCGGAACTTGTCCTTGGTGAACATCAACGGATCCGTGTCGGCCATGAGGTGGCCACGGTTCCGGTAGGCCGCGATGAGCTCGAGGACGCGCGTGTTCTTGTCGACGCCGCCGGTGGGCAGGTCGCGACGCCAGCGGATCGGCTCGTAGGGGATGGCCAGACCGTGGAAGATCTGGTCGTAGAACTCGTCGCTGATCAGCAGGTTGTGGATCGTGCGAAGGAAGTCGCCCGACTCCGCGCCCTGGATGAGGCGGTGGTCGTACGTCGAGGTGAGCGTCATCAGCTTGCCGACGCCCATCTCGGCGATGCGCTCCTCGCTGGAGCCCTGGAACTCTGCGGGGTACTCCATGGCGCCGGCGCCGATGATGGTGCCCTGACCGTTCATCAGACGTGGAACCGAGTGCACGGTGCCGATGGTGCCCGGGTTGGTCAGCGAGATCGTGACGCCGCTGAAGTCGGCGGCGGTGAGCTTGCCGTCGCGCGCACGACGGACGATGTCCTCGTAGGCAGTGTGGAACTGGTTGAACGTGAACTCCTCGCACCCCTTGATCGCGGCGACGACGAGTGACCGCGAACCGTCCTTGCCCGGCAGGTCGATGGCGAGGCCGAGGTTGGTGTGCGCGGGGGTGACCGCGTTGGGCTTGCCGTCGATCTCGGCGAAGTGCCGGTTCATGTTGGGGAACGACTTGACCGCCTGCACGATGGCGTAGCCGAGCAGGTGAGTGAACGAGATCTTGCCACCGCGGGTGCGCGCGAGGTGGTTGTTGATCACGAGACGGTTGTCGATCATCAGCTTCGCGGGGATGGCGCGCACGCTGGTGGCCGTCGGGATCTGCAACGAGGCGGCCATGTTCTTGGCGACCGCGGCCGAGGCGCCGCGGAGCACCTTGGTCGTGTCCTCCTTCGGCGCGTCCGACTCCGGCTGTGCGGGCGGCACGGCCGCGAACTTCTTCTCTGCCGGCCCGGCGGCGGCGGTCGACTTCGCGGGGGCAGCTGTGGTCACGGGCTTGGTCTCCGCCTTCGGTGCCGGCTTGTCGGTCTTCGCGGCGGCCGGCTTGTCGGCCTTCGGCGCGGCAGGCTTCTCCGCCTTCGGCGCAGCAGGCTTGTCCGCCTTCGGCGCAGCTGCCTTCGCGGAAGCGGGTGCGGCTGTGGTGGTCTCGGTGTCGGTGGCGGGATCGCCGCTACCGTTCTGCTCGGGCGTGTAGTCGGCGAGGAACTCGTGCCAGCTCTCGTCGACCGACGACGGATCGGTCTTGAAACGCTGGTACATTTCGTCGACCAACCACTGATTCTGTCCGAACTGTGTTGTAGAGCTGCTGCTCACGGCAGGTGTTCGCCTCGTTTCCTTCTTCGTTCTCGCTCAGCGCACGGCACGATCAAGGTTAGACCTTTCGGTCCGCGGCCGTGTGTCCGGATCACCCTTGTGATCGGCTTCACCGGTGTGTGGCGTGGTCGTGCCGTCGCCGGGTGCGTGACCCGCGCCACTCGCAGCCGTGGTACGTCCCTCGGTGGTTTCCCAGAGTTCGGCGTAGAAACCGTCCGAGCGCACCAGGTTCTCGTGGGTTCCGCTCTCCACGATGCGCCCGTCGTCGACCACCACGACGAGATCGGCCCGCGCGGCGGTCGCGAGGCGGTGCGCCACGATCACCGATGTCCGACGGGTGGTCACGGTGCGGCCGGCGTCCAGGACGGCTCGTTCCGTCGCCGGGTCCAGGGTCGCCGTCGCCTCGTCGAGCAACAGGATGTCGGGATCGACCAGCTCGGCGCGCGCCAGCGCCAGTAACTGCCGGGTTCCCGCCGCGAGGCCGCGGCCACGTTCTCCGACGGGCGTCGCCATGCCGAGAGGGAGTGTGGCGATGGCGGGCAGTGCCCCCACGGCGCGGGCCGCGCTCTCGATGTCGGCGCGCGTCGCGTCCGGACGCCCGAAAGCGATGTTGGAAGCGATGGTGCCGCTGAAGAGATGCGCCTCCTGCGGAACGACTCCCAGACGTCGGCGGTAGTCGCCGAGCGGGTACGACCGCACGGGCACGTCGTCCACGACGACGTCCCCGGTGGTCGGGTCGTAGAACCGCGCCATCAACTTCACGATGGTCGACTTGCCGGCGCCGGTGCGACCCACCAGTGCCACCGTCGATCCCGCCGGAACGTGCAGGTCGACCGACGTCAGCGCATCCCGCGGAGCCCCGGCGTAGCGGAAGGTGACGTCCTTCAGCGCGATGTCGCCGCGCAGTCGCGGTGGGACCGAGACCGGCGTCGACGACCCGGCCTGCTCGATCGAGCTGCGGGTGCGCAACAGGTCACCGATGCGAGTGAGACCCACGGACGCCTGCTGATAGCCGTCGAACACCTGGGACAACTGTTGGATGGGGCCGAAGAGCAGACCCAGGTACAGCACGAAGGCGACGAGGGCGCCGGCCGAGGTGCGCCCGTCGGCCACGCGGTACGCACCGACGAGGACCACGGCGGCGAGGGCGAGGTCCGACAGGAACGCGATGAACGGGAAGAACACCGAGATGGCCCGTTGCGACCGCATCCGGCTGCGGCGGTACGACTCGGAGCGGGCGAGGAACGAGCGTGCCGCAGCCGTCTGATGCCGGTACGCCTGCGTGACCCGTAGTCCGGTGACGTTCTCCTGGAACTCCGCGTTGACGGCCGAGATGCGCTCGCGTGACGTCGAGTACGCGCGAGCGGAGATGCGGCGGAACACCAGCGTCGCCACCACCAGGATCGGGACGACCGACAGGGCCACCGCGGCGAGGACGCCGTCGGTGAGGATCAAGGCGGCCGACACGCCGACGATCGTCAGGAGGCTGACGACGGCCGTCGAGAGACCCGTCTGCATGAACGCCGACAACGCGTCCACGTCGGTCGTCATGCGGGTCATGATCCGGCCGGACAGTTCTCGCTCGTAGTAGTCGAGGCCGAGACGCTGCAGGTGCGCGTAGCTGCGGACGCGGAGCCCGAAGAGCACGCGCTCACCGGCCCGCGCGGTCACCACCGTCATGGTGCGGACCACGAGCCAGTCGACGATCACCAGCGCCAGCGCGATGCCCGACACCGCCGCGAGGATTCCGGTGGACCTCTCGGCGACACCGTGGTCGACGGCGAACCGCACGATCGACGGGAAGGCGATGGTGACGGCCGAGTCGAACGCCAGGCAGACCATGACCACCGCGAGCAGTCCGGCGACGGGGGCGAGGGTGCGCCGCAGGGTGAACGTCGACTCGTCCCGCCGAGCCGTCGCGGTGTCGACGCGCGGGTCCTCGTCGGCCGGGGCGAGTCGGGTCAGGATCTCGGTCATGGCCTCGGTGGGCACGGCGCCGCCGAGTGACGACGCCATGTGACCGCCCGGGCCGGGAGGGCCGCCGGCAGCCGCGCCGTCCGCGCTCGCGCGGGAGGCGGGTGAGGACGCGAACTCGGTGGAGTCGCCGTCGTCCGGCCACAGCGAGTCGGCGGACACGTCGTCCTGCGCCGGCTCGGACTTCTCGCCTGCGCCGGACATCAGCGCGCGGAACAGGGGGCAACGCTCGTCGAGTTCGGCCTCGGTGCCGATGTCGACGATGCGCCCCCGGTCCAGGACGGCGACGCGATCGGCCAGCGCGAGCGTCGACCGGCGGTGCGCGAGCACCACCGTCGTCCGGCGTGGACCGGAACGCAGCCGGTCGAAGATCGCTGCCTCCGTGCGGGCATCGACGGCCGAGGTGGCGTCGTCGAGGACCAGGACGCGCGGGGAGGACAGCAGGACCCGCGCGAGCGCGATGCGTTGGCGTTGGCCACCGGACAGCGAGAGCCCGCGCTCACCCACCGTGGTGTCGTAACCGTCGGACAGGTCGCGGACGAAGTCGTCGGCCATGGCGCGCGTGGCCGCGTCGCGGACACTCGCCTCCGACGCGTCGGGGGCACCGAGGGCGATGTTGCGCGCGACGCTGGAGGAGAACAGGAACGGATCGTCGAACGCGACCGACACCGCCGCGCGGAGGTCGTCGGCGGACAGGTCGGCGATGTCGACGTCGCCGTTCTCGGACGTGAGCACGATGCTGCCCGACGACGGTCGGTAGAACCGCGGCAGCAGCATGGACAGGGTCGACTTGCCGCTGCCGGAGGGGCCCACCACCGCCACCGTCTCGCCCGGCGCGACCGTGAGGTCCAGTCCGTCCAGCACGGGGGCGTCGGGGTCGAAACCGAATCGGACGTCGCGCAGACGCAGGCCCAGTGGTCCGTCCGGGATCGGTACCGGATTCTCGGGTTCCTCGTGCGCCGGCCGGGTGTCGATGACGCCGTACACCCGTTCGACCGCGGCACGGGACAGCTGGGCCATGACCACGACGGACGTCAGTGTCCGGGTCACGGCGGCCATCGTGGCGACGTAACTCGCGAAGGCCAGGAACGTGCCGACGGTGATGGAACCGGACAGAGCCGACCACCCACCCAGGGCCACCACACCCACCAGACCGAGCTGCGGCAGCGCCGCTATGCCGGGGGCGAATCGGGAGTTCACGACGGCGGCGCGCAGGCGCTCGGCGTACAGCCGCCGGCCGATGCGCTCCAGCGTGTCCACGGCACGCGATTCCTGGCCGAAGCCCTTGACCACGCGCACACCGGTGACCGTCTCCTCCACGTGCCCGGCCAGTTCCGCGGCCTGCTGCTGGGCCGACCAGGTGGCCGCGTACAGCGTGGGGCGCATGCGGACCACCAGCACGCTGATGGCCGGTACGACGGCGAGCGCCACCAGGGTGAGCAGCGGCGACAGATACGCCATCACGCCGAGAGCCAGGACGAACTGCAGCAGGGCGCCCGCCGACAACGGGACCATGGCGAGCAGACCCTGCACCAGCTGCAGGTCGGTGATCGAGCGCGACACCACCTGACCGACCTGCACCTCGTCCTGCCGCTCGCCGTCGAGGCGGTGCAGCGACGCGAGCAGGCGCTGGCGTAGTCCGTGTTGCACGTCGATGGACAGGGCGCCGGCGAGGAGGCGCCGCCCGAACTGGCACGCGAAGCGGACGACGGCCAGTCCCGCGATGGCCGCGGCGATGGTGGCGATGTGGTCGGTGCGGCTGGCCGACGCGCCGTCGACGGCGGCGCGGGTGAGGAGGGGGAACATGATGTCGATGGCAGCGGCCACGAAGGTCACCGCGAGTGCGCCCACCGCGACGCGGCGATGAGCGAAGCAGTCCGACGCCAGCCTGCGGATCCACCCTCGCGAATCGGGAGTGCTCACGTCACGTCTCGGCGAGTGGTGCGCAGCCACCCGGCTCCGGCGATGCCGATGGTCCACAGCAGCAGTCCGATGACGGCAGCGGAGAACGGAAGCAGCATGTCGCCGTCCGTCCCCTTGTCCGCTGCCATGATCGCGACGGTGGTGGCTCCGGGGAGCAGGGCGGCGACCGCCTCCGCGCCGATGCCGCTGAGCACCGCGATCACGACGAGCTCTCCGATCGGTAGCCACGCGACCACGACGATCGCCGCGATGGCAGGGGAGCCGGTGAGCAGCCCGAGGCCGCAGCCGAGGACACACCACAGCGCGGAGACGACGATGCCGAGAAGACAGACCGCGATCACCAGTCCGTCGTCCACCACTGTGTTGCCCCCGAACAGTGCGAGCGACGCCACGCTGACGAGGACGGACACCACGGCGTACGCGGCACCGACGGCGGCCGAGACGAGAATCCTGGCGGCCACCACCTGACCGCGACGCGGCGCGGCGAGGAAGGTCGTGGACGCGGCGCCGTGGCGCAGGTCGGTCGCGGCGTGCACCGCGCCGAACACGGCGGCGAACAGCACCGACACGCCCACGGTGACGTACAACCCGATGAGAGCGGCGACGCGATTGGCGTCGTCGACGCCGGTGAGCGCGTCCGACGACGCGATGGCGGCGTACACGGCGCTGGCGAATCCGCCGATCAGCACGGGCGGTAGACCCAGTGCCCACCACGACCGCAACGATCCGACCCGGCGGATCTCCGCTCGGAGCAGACCGCCTGCCGTGGGGCTCATCGCCGAGCTCCGGTGAGGGCGGGATGCGGACCGACTGGGGTCGTGAGGGACAGGTAGATCTGCTCGAGGTCCACGGCGGACACCACGGTTCCGTGGACGGTCACCCCGGACGCGTGCGCCGTCGACCGGATCACGGCCTCGCCGACACCGGTGACCACGAGTCGGCCGTCGGGACCCAGCACGGCGTCGGTGTGGCCGGACGCGGCGAGGCCCAGTGCCAGGGCGGCGGGGTTCGAACTGTGCACCAGGATTCGGGCGGGACGGGTACCGCGGAGCTCACCGATACTGCCGTGGAAGACGACCGAGCCGCGGTCGAGGATCACGACGTGGTCGACGACCGCCTCGAGCTCGCGAACGACGTGGCCGGACACCAGAACGGAGCCGCCCGCACGAGCGAATCCGCGCAGGAAGTCGCGGAGCCACACGATGCCGCCGGGGTCGAGACCGTCGGTCGGCTCGTCCAGCACGAGGATGCGAGGTGTGCCGAGCAGTGCCGCCGCGAGCGCGAGGCGCTGCCGCATCCCGAGAGAGAACTCGCCGACGCGGCGACCGGCGACGTCGTGCAGACCGACGAGTGCGAGCACCTCCTCCACACGGGAGTCGGCGACACCGAGGACGGGCGCGAGAGTGCGCAGGTGTGCGCGCGCCGTGCGGCGGGGGTGCGCGCCGCCGCCGCCGAGCACGGCACCGACGGCGCGGCCCGGCTCGACGAGTGCCGCGTACGGCAGGCCCTCCACCAGCGCCGCACCCTCGTCGGGCTGTACGAGCCCGAGGAGCATTCGCAGCGTGGTCGACGTGCCGGAACCGACGGGTCCGAACAACCCGGTCACCGATCCGCGCGGTACGACGAACCCGATCCGCGCGGCGGCGACCGCGGTTCCGTACGTCTTGGTGAGGTCACGCGCCTCGAGCGCGTGTCCGGGGCTCGTCTCGGTGGTGACGTGCACGCGTCAGGCGTCCGGCTCGACGACGCCCGGTGCGTCCTGCCACCGCGCCGGCGGCGGCCCGAAGGCGTCGCGTGCATTGGTGACGACGCCTTTGCCCAAGGCGCGGTTGCCGGCTCCGCCGATGACGGCTCCGATGCCCGCGGGCAGCAGCGTGCCGAGCATGACCGCCCCTCGCTTCGCGGCGTACTTGGCGACGAACTTGCGGACGAGCCGCTTGTTCAGACTGCCGAGGTTCGCGCCGGGGATCCCGGCGGTGAGCACGCGGCCGACGTTGCCGCGGCCCAGTGTCCTGCCGACGATCTCCCGGCCGGACTCACCGAGAGCGACCGCCAGCACCAGCGCACGCCGCTGTTCGTGGTCGTGCACGGCGATGCCGTGAACAGCGGCCACCGACAGGGTGAGCAGTGCGGAGGCCTCGACGAAGAAGGCCGTCTCGGTGCCGACGGCAGCGACCGACGCGACGGTGCCGATGCCGGGCACCGCGGCGGTGGCCCCGGCAGCCCCGCCGCTTCCCGTCACGGCGTTCAGGAACGTCTTCTCCAGGCGACCGATGATCTGCGCCGGCGGCTCGGTGGGATGCGCGCGGCGAATTCGCCAGACGTACTTCTCGACGGCGGGGCCCTGCAGTCGGCTCCCGTTGTCGAGGATCGACACCAACGCCTTCTCGACGCGTCCTGGATCCTCGGCCATCGATCGGTCCTCCTCGTCCGCAGCGTGTGCACGAATGCCGTGCGGCCTCGCTCGTACCGTTCTACCGTGTGCCCATGACAGCCGTGTCGGACGGCGCGACCGCGGTGCCGTCGCGGCCACTCCGCGGCCTCGTGCGTCGCTACGAGGGGTACCGCCTCTCCGGCTTCGCGCCGGGCTCGCACGTCGGCATGCCGTCCGTCGACCTGACGATCATTCTGCCGATCGGGCCACCGCTCACGATCTCCCGCACCGCGATGGCGGATCAGCGGCCGGGGGAGTTCGGTGCCCTCGCGTCGGGTCTGGGGACCGAACCCGTCGTGATCGAGCACGACGGCGAGCAGCACGGTGTCCAGATCACGGTGACGCCGGCGGGGTGCCGCGCGCTGCTCCACGTCCCGCCCGCCGAGTTGCGCCAGTACATCGTGCCGTTGGAGGACCTGCTCGGGCGCGATGCCGCTCGGCTTCTCGACGGCGTGCACGCAGCGACCGGATGGCGTGAGGCATTCGCGCTGCTGGACCGCACGCTGTGCGCGCGACTGGGCCGGGCCCCGCAACCGGATGCCCGGCTGGAGCGGGCGTGGGCGCGGACCACCGGTCCCACCGCGATGTCGGTGGAGCAGGTCGCCGCGGAGGTCGGATGGAGCCGTCGACGCCTCGAGACCGCGTTCGCCTTCGAGTACGCCGTCACGCCGCGGGACGCGGTCCGGCTGGGGCGGTTCGCCCGAGCGCACGCGATGCTGCGGGTGGCCGAACCGCCCCGGCTCGCCGAGGTGGCGTCGGTCTGCGGCTACTTCGACCAGGCACACATGGCACGGGACTGGCGCGCGCTGGCGGGATCGGCGCCCTCGGTGTGGCGTGCGAACGAGGTGTTCGCATCCGTACAAGACGAGCGCACCTCCGCGGCGACAGGATCGACGGCATGACCGAGACACAGCACACCGAGACCACCCCGACCGTCGTCTGGCCCGCACTCCGCTACGACGACGCGCGTGCCGCGATCGCCTTTATCGTCGACGTCCTCGGCTTCACCGAGGCCGCCGTGTACGGCGAGGGGGAGCGCGTCGACCACGCCGAGCTCGTCCGCCCCGGCGGCGGAGCAGTCATGCTCGGCTCGGCGCGACCGGACAGCACCATCGCGGGCCTGCCGCCCGGAGTCGGCGCCGTCTACGTTGCCGTGGGACAGGACGAACTGACGCGACTGCACGATCGCGCGCGCGAGGCCGGCGCCCGTATCGTGGAACCCCTGCGCGACGAGGACTACGGCGGCCAGGGTTTCACCTGCCTCGATCCCGAGGGAGTGCACTGGTCCTTCGGCACCTATCGGGGCCATTCGGGCTGAGGGTGCTCCGCGCCTGTGGACGGCTGGTTTGGCCTGCTCGCTCCGACCAGGTAACATGGAACGTCGGTGCGTTCACGCGTGCCTGCACGAAGTGTGGTTACGAGACGTCAATCAGGTGTGCAAACCAGGATCGCGGAGGATATGGCAAAGAAGGACGGCGCAATCGAGGTCGAGGGCCGAGTAGTCGAACCCCTGCCCAATGCGATGTTTCGCATCGAGCTGGAGAACGGTCACAAGGTGCTCGCTCACATCAGCGGCAAGATGCGGCAGCACTACATCCGCATCCTCCCCGAGGATCGCGTCGTGGTCGAGCTGTCTCCTTACGACCTGACACGCGGGCGGATCGTCTACCGCTACAAGTAGTCAAGAGTCCCCGGTTCCTCGCGAGCCGGGGATCAACCATGTCCGAGGTTCGACGCGTTCGCGCGTGATCCTCGGACGCGACCAGGAGATCGAAAAGACGTGAAGGTCAAGCCGAGCGTCAAGCCGATCTGCGAGAAGTGCAAAGTGATCCGCCGTAACGGCCGGGTCATGGTGATCTGCGACAACCTGCGCCACAAGCAGCGTCAGGGCTGATCAACCCCCCTCTCGAAGATCTACTTGGCTCCACATGCCAGAAGAAGACCTCCCAGCACCAGCTGCCCACACGCGGGTAGTACACCCCCGGCCGCGGAGGCCGGGGCCCCGAGCACCACATGTATGGGGACGGACTGGGAGCAGACCTCCGCACGAATGAAGGAAAACGCCACATGGCACGTCTAGCCGGTGTGGATCTTCCGCGCGAGAAGCGCATGGAGATCGCACTCACCTACATCTACGGCATCGGCCGTACCCGTTCGCAGGAGATTCTCTCCGCCACGGGCGTCAGCCCCGATCTCCGGAGCAAGGACCTCACCGACGAGGACCTGACCAAGCTCCGCGAGTACATCGAGGAGTCGCTCAAGGTCGAGGGCGACCTGCGCCGCGAGGTGCAGGCCGACATCCGTCGCAAGATCGAGATCGGCTGCTACCAGGGCCTTCGCCACCGTCGTGGTCTGCCCGTCCGTGGACAGCGCACGAAGACCAATGCGCGCACCCGTAAGGGACCGAAGCGCACCATTGCCGGCAAGAAGAAGGCGAAGTAATGCCCCCGAAGTCACGCACCTCCGGTCCGAAGAAGACCCAGAAGACGCGCCGCAGGGACAAGAAGAACGTCCCGCACGGCAGCGCTCACATCAAGAGCACGTTCAACAACACGATCGTGTCGATCACCGACCCGTCGGGCAACGTCATCTCGTGGGCGTCCTCGGGCCACGTGGGCTTCAAGGGCTCGCGCAAGTCGACTCCGTTCGCCGCTCAGCTCGCTGCCGAGAGTGCCGCGCGCAAGGCGCAGGAGCACGGCGTCAAGAAGGTCGACGTCTTCGTGAAGGGTCCCGGCTCCGGCCGCGAGACCGCGATCCGTTCGCTCCAGGCGGCAGGCCTCGAGGTCGGCACCATCTCCGATGTCACCCCCCAGCCGCACAACGGCTGCCGTCCGCCCAAGCGCCGTCGCGTCTAGCGGGAAGGAAGTAACAGAACATGGCTCGTTATACCGGACCCATCACCCGCAAGTCGCGTCGACTGCGCGTCGACCTCGTCGGAGGCGACCAGGCCTTCGAGCGTCGCCCGTACCCGCCCGGCCAGCACGGCCGCGCGCGTATCAAGGAGAGCGAGTACCTGCTCCAGCTGCAGGAGAAGCAGAAGGCACGCTTCACCTACGGCGTCATGGAGAAGCAGTTCTCGCTGTACTACAAGGAAGCGAACCGCCTCAAGGGCAAGACGGGTGAGAACCTGCTCCGCATCCTCGAGACGCGTCTCGACAACGTCGTCTACCGTGCGGGCCTCGCTCGCACGCGTCGTCAGGCACGCCAGTTGGTCACGCACGGCCACTTCTTGGTCAACAACAAGAAGGTCGACATCCCCAGCTACCGCGTCTCGCAGTACGACATCATCGACGTCCGCGAGAAGTCGCTGAGCACGCTGCCTTTCCAGATCGCCCGTGAGACCTACGGCGATCGTCCCGTTGCCGGTTGGCTGCAGGTCGTTCCGAACCGTCTCCGCATCCTGGTCCACCAGGAGCCGGAGCGTTCGCAGATCGACATCCCGCTGACCGAGCAGCTCATCGTCGAGTACTACTCGAAGTAGGGCGCTTCGCGCCCCGTGCGCCTTTTGCGTATCTCCGGATACGCACAAGGCGCACGGGGCCGTAGGCCACATCCCGAGCGTCAAATAGCGGACGCTCTTCCCAGGAGGACATCAATGCTCATTTCTCAGCGACCCACGCTGACCGAAGAGGTCATCGCTGACAACCGCTCGAAGTTCGTCATCGAGCCCCTCGAGCCTGGCTTCGGGTACACCCTCGGCAACTCGCTTCGCCGCACGCTTCTCTCGTCGATCCCCGGCGCTGCTGTCACCAGCATCCGTATCGACGGCGTTCTGCACGAATTCACCACGGTCCCCGGCGTGAAGGAGGATGTCACCGACATCATCCTGAACCTCAAGGGTCTCGTCGTGTCCTCGGAAGAGGACGAGCCGGTCACCATGTACGTCCGCAAGCAGGGCCCCGGCACTGTCACTGCAGGCGACATCGTTCCTCCGGCCGGCGTCACCGTGAACAACCCGGATCTGCACATCGCGACCCTGAACGACAAGGGCAAGCTCGAGATCGAGCTCGTCGTCGAGCGTGGCCGCGGATACGTTCCGGCTGTTCAGAACAAGGCGTCGGGCGCCGAGATCGGCCGTATCCCGGTCGACTCGATCTACTCGCCCGTGCTGAAGGTGACCTACAAGGTGGAGGCCACCCGCGTCGAGCAGCGCACCGACTTCGATCGGCTCGTTCTCGACGTGGAGACCAAGAACTCCATCACCGCGCGGGACGCGCTCGCCTCGGCGGGCAAGACCCTGGTCGAGCTGTTCGGGCTTGCCCGTGAGCTCAACGTCGAAGCAGAAGGCATCGAGATCGGACCCTCGCCCGCCGAGGCCGATCACATCGCATCCTTCGGTCTGCCGATCGAGGATCTGGACCTCACCGTCCGGTCCTACAACTGCCTCAAGCGCGAGGGTGTTCACACCGTCGGCGAGCTGGTCGGCCGTACCGAGTCGGATCTGCTGGACATCCGTAACTTCGGACAGAAGTCCATCGACGAGGTCAAGGTCAAGCTGCACTCGCTCGGCCTCTCGCTCAAGGACAGCCCCGCGACGTTCGATCCGAGCACTGTCGCCGGATACGACGCCGCCACCGGTACCTGGAGCGACACCGACACCGCCGTGAGCGATGCCGACGGCGCCGAGCAGGACTACGCCGAGACCGAACAGCTCTGACGCACTCGCGTCCCGAGCTCTTGATCAGGAGAGATTGACATGCCCAAGCCCACCAAGGGTCGCCGTCTCGGCGGATCGGCGTCGCACCAGAAGGCGATTCTCGCCAACCTGGCGACGGCGCTGTTCGAGCACGGACGGATCACCACCACGGAGTCGAAGGCCAAGCGCCTCCGCCCCTACGCCGAGAAGATCATCACGCACGCGAAGGCCGGCTCGCTGGCTCACCGTCGTGAGGTCATGAAGGACATCCGCAACAAGGACGTCGTTCACACTCTGTTCGCAGAGATCGGCCCGCACTTCGCCGAGCGCGCAGGCGGCTACACCCGCATCATCAAGACCGTCCCCCGCAAGGGTGACAACGCTCCTCAGGCCATCATCGAGCTCGTTCGCGAGCAGACGGTGTCCAACGAGGCGGACCGTGCTCGTCGTGTCCAAGCATCGCAGGCCGCGCCTGCCGCCACGAACGACGAGACCGCCGCTGACGAGGCTGCATCCGATCAGAACGTCGTCGAGGCCGTCGAGGCCGAGGCAACCGACGCTCAGGTCGAGAATGCAGACGCCGTCATCGAGGGTGTCGAGGCAGAGGACGCTCACGCGGCCAACGCCGATGAGGCAGACAAGAAGTAAGAGTGTCCTCGGACTCTCTGGGCGAGCCCGTCACCCCTTCCGGGGGTGGCGGGCTCGCCCGTTTGCGTCTCGATGTCGCCTACGACGGCACTGCCTTCGCCGGCTGGGCTCGACAGCGCGACCAACGGACCGTGTGCGGTGTGCTCGAGGAGCGACTGTCCGCCATTTTCGGTACCCCACTCGAGCTCACCGTGGCCGGGCGGACGGATGCCGGCGTGCACGCCGAGGGCCAGGTCGCCCACGTCGACGTGCCGCGAACCGCGTTGGCCCGCATCGATCCTCGCGATCCCGACCGCGCACCCGACCCGGCGTTGCTGGTGCGGCGACTCGCGCGTTTTCTGCCGACGGACGTCCGCGTCCTGCGTGTGACGTTGGTGTCCGACGATTTCGACGCCCGGTTCTCCGCACTGCGGCGGCACTACGAGTACCGACTGTCCACCGCGCCCTACGGAACTCCGCCCCTCCGAGCGGGTTTCGTGGTGCCGTGGACCCGCACACCCGACGTGGCGGCGATGCAGGAGGCGTCCTCCACTCTCGTCGGCCTCCACGATTTCGTCGCGTTCTGCAAGCGCCGTGACGGCGCCACCACCGTGCGGGAGCTGCAGCGCTTCGACTGGGTGCGGGACGGCGACGATCTCACCGCGCACGTGAGCGCGGACGCGTTCTGCTGGTCGATGGTGCGTTCCCTGGTCGGGGCGATGCTGGCGGTGGGCGAAGGACGCCGGGACCTCACGTGGGTACGCGGCCTGTTGTCCAGCGATGCCAGGTCCAGCTCGATCACCGTGGCCCCTGCTCACGGACTGTCGCTGGTGCGCGTCGACTACCCGGCCGATACGGAGCTGGCCGATCGCAGTCGCACGACCCGGGCAACGCGGTCGTTGCCCGGTGCCTGCTGCGGCTAGCCTCTTCAGACATGGCTCCTGTTCTCGGCGTGATCATCGGCTCGGTCCGGACGGGGCGTGTCGGCCCCACAGTGGCTCAGTGGTTCGTGCGCCGCGCCTCGGCGGACGGGCGATTCGAGGTCCGGGTACTCGACCTCGCGGATGTCGTTCTGCCGATGGATCTCTCGGGTGGCCCCGGTGTCGACGAGCTGATGCGCTGGGTGGACGGCTGCGATGCCTTCGTGCTCGTCACTCCCGAGTACAACCACGGTTACCCGGCATCGCTGAAGTTGGCACTGGACTCGGTGAAGCTCGAATGGCGTGGCAAGCCGGTGGGTTTCGTCTCCTACGGCGGCACGGCCGGGGGAGTGCGCGCCGTGGAGCAGCTGCGTCAGGTGGTCGCGGAGTTGCACATGGCCCCCGTGCGCGACGCCGTGCTGTTCGCCCGAGTGAAGAAGGCGTTCGACGCGCACGGTGAAACGTCCGACGGTGCCGCGATCGATGGCGCACAGCGGATGATCGATCAGTTGCTGTGGTGGTCAGAGGGCGCCGGTCAGCCCTACCCGCGCGGCTGAGCCCGGTCGTGGGAGACCCCGCGGTCGACCGATGGCCTCGGTCTCGGCCGCGGTGGTGACGAGCCGCAGGGTGATGCTCCGCGACGCCATCGTCAGGGACACCTCGTCGGTGACGTCCAGGGACTGGTCGATCACGATGTCGGTCCCGCCGGTCGACGAGGCAGGGTTTACCCGCAGCACCGTTCCCGGTACCGGAGTCGGTCTGTCTCCGGCATGATCGGCGACCACCAGATCCACCGCGGTGCCGGACTCGACGTCCGACACGGGAGTCACCACCGAGAGGGTGCCCGAATCCGCCACCGCGACGGCGAGATGGCGCCATGCATGGGGTCGGTCGGTCATCACCAGGACCACCGCACCGACGGCCACGGCGCGGAAGACGATCTGGTGGACCACGTACAGCTCGCCGTGGACGTCGACGGTGTCGACGTCCTTCCCGAACACACGTGCGGTGACGGTGGTTCCGTCGGAGTCGACACCGACGACCTGACCGCATCCCGCGACCGGCAGCACGAGGGTGCTCCACTGCGCTCCCTCGACGGGGTGCGTGGGCGTCGCCGGCCGGGCGGTCGACACGAGGACGTCCTCCAGGCCCTGTCGATGCAGGCCGTCGAGCGTGCTGGATCCCGCGACCCGGATCGATCGGCGCTGCGGCGATTCGGCCGACAGGTAGCCGTAGGTCGCCGTCGCTTCGGTGGTGGTCGAGAGGGCCGCCCGGACGGCGAGACTCGTGACGTCCGCGTCGTGATCGCCGATCGAGTCGACCGCCGCCGCGGTCCAGGCGGACGGTGCGAGCCGCCGTGAGCACCAGGTCGATCCGCCGAGCCGGGCGAAGCGCCACTGCGGACGGACGTGACGCAGGGGAACCCCACTCGTCACCAGAAGATCCGCCGCACGGATCTGATCGGCGGTGAGAAGGCTGCCCACGAGACCGTGGGTGCGCAGGACGTGCTGCAGTCGGGCCATGGTCGTGGCGAGCATCTGCACCGACCCCGCAGCAGTTCCGCCCCGACGCGCCGCGGCCGTCTCACCCTCGTGGACGTCGGTCGAGAGGGAGAGGAAGGTTTGCCGCCGCGCCACCGACGCGAGCGGTCCGGCCATGGACAGGTAGGAGTCCGCGGCGCGGCGACCCCGTGCCGGACGCGTGCCGACGGAGGTGACACCTAGGTGGGTGGGCGCGTCCGTGCCCTGCGACAGTCGGTCGACGAGGTCGAGGAGCGGCACCACGGCATCGGGTGTCGCACCGCGTGAGCCGACCGTCGACCATCCGGCCGCAGCCGGTTCGACGTGGAGTTCCGCGACGATCGTCAGGTCGGATCCGTTCCACACCACACCGATCGGACCGCCGGGACGATCGAACGACAGCACCGTGCGCGCGGGTACCGGTCGATGCGCGAGAAGCCGTGGCCACGCCGAGAGGTGACCCACGACAGGACGCCCGTCCCGGGGTAGGCAGAGTCCGATCACGACGACCACTGCGGCCGTGATCGCCCATCGCGCAGGCACTCCCGACGTCGTGAGCGCGACGGCCACGCCGAGCGCCACTGCCTGCGACACCACGACGTCGCGTGCGGCCGTCATCCCCGGGCGAGTCTCGGACACCATGGCTCCTTCTCTGCGGTCGATGTACTGTGCCCTCACGCGGGACCCCTCCATCGGGTCCGGCGTGTCCGGCGGGGGGCCGGGCCGCGTCGCCGCGGCACCGAGGGCAGGGGATATCGATGGCAGGAACACCGACCACGCGATGGCAGATCGGTGCGCATCGGTTCTCTGTGAGACGGCTCGATCACGCACTGGTCCTGGGCGACACGTCGATGCGGCACGAACCGCTGCGATCGACGGCGCGGGCCTCCGCGGTCGGCGTCGTCGTGGCGGTCCTGATCCTCGCCGGTTGCGCCGCGCTCGCCTTCGTCCGACCGGCCGCACGTATCGGTGATGCCGTGATCGTGCTGGACGACGAGAGCGGCGCTCTGTACGTCGTCGAGGACGACACGCTCCACCCCGCGTCCGATCTGGCGTCCGCCCGGTTGTTCGCCGGTCGGCCGGACGAGCCCACCGCGGTCGGTCCGGACGAGATCGCTCGACGCGCCCGAGGCGCCGCGATCGGTATCGGCGGTGCGCCGCAGGCGCTTCCGGTCACGACCGGTGCGATGGTCTGGTCCGTGTGCGAGGAGTCGGACAGCGGCACGACCGATGTGACCGTCGAACCGGTGGGGACGCAGTCCGTCGCACCGCGTCGCGCACTCGACCCCGACGACGCGCTGGTGTGGCGTCGGGACGGCGTCGACTACCTGGTGCACGGACAGGTGCGCGCACGGGTGGACCTGCAGAACACCGCCGTGACCCGAGCCCTCGGCCTGGAGGACGCGGTACCCACTCCGGTGTCGGCGGGGCTCTTCGACGCGGTGCCCGAAGCGCCGGAGATCGTGACCCCCACGGTGATCGGGTCGGGCGCTGCTGCCCCGTACCCGATCGGGGGTCGGCCCGTCGGATCCGTGGTGACGGTCGATCTCGGGGATCGCAGCGAGCACTACGTCGTTCTGCAGGACGGCGTGCAGGCGATCGGAGCGGCCACCGCGCAGCTGCTGCGCTTCTCCGATTCGGCCGGCCGGGTGGGTGTCGACGCCGTCCCGCCCGATGTGATCGCTCGGGCTCCGAGAACCGCTGCACCTCTGGCGGTCGACACGTTTCCGGAGCGACCACCGATCATCGTGACGGGCGGCGACGCCACCTGCGTGGAGTGGGTCGGGCCGGACGAGTCGACGGGGCGCGGGGCGCAGACGAGGATGACGATCGGTGCGACTGCCGACGCGCGCGCCGTGACGCTGGCCGGGGCGGACGGTGCAGGGGATGCGCTGGACACCTTCTTCGTGGCACCGGGGTCCGGGCTGTACGTCGCCACCACCGGGCAGGCCGCCGACGACCCGCGCCGCGATTCCGCCTTCTACGTCGCCGACACGGGAACCCGCTTCGGCGTCCCGTTCACGCAGGACGCGGAGGCACTCGGACTCGGCGATCCGGCACCGGCGCCGTGGCCCGTCGTGGGACTGCTGCCGACCGGTCCGGCGCTGACCGTCGATGCGGCCCGTGTGGGTCACGACGGGTCCTGACGCCGGACCACCGCGCGTACCGCCAGTGCGCCGGACACGAGCAGCAGGATCCCGACGGAGGACGCCAGGGCGAGTAGTGCGTCGCGACGGTCGGTGACCGGCGGTGTCGTGCGCGGGGACAGTCGCACGGACGCGTCGTCACCCCGTGCGACCGCGCTGCCCGTCACCGCCGCCACCGGATCCAGACTGCCGTGGCCGACAGCCGAGTCCCAGTCACCTGCCGGTGAGTGCGCCGTCGTCACGATGCGGTCGATGACATCTGCCGCGGACAGCTCCGGATGACGCGCCCGCACCAGGGCGGCCGTCGCGGAGACGAACGGTGTGGCGAAACTCGTTCCCGTGAAGGCTGTTCGGCGCCCCTCGTCGTCGAGGGTGCCGTCGGCCAGACCGGTACCCGTGGCACCGAGGGACGTGACCTCGGTACCCGGAGCCGCGACGTCGACCCACGGCCCGTTCAAGCTGAACGACGACGGCCGCCCGTCCGGGTCCAGCGATCCCACGGTGAGGACGTACTCGTCGAACCACGCCGGCGACGCGAGAGTCACCGGCAACGCCGTGTCTCGTCCGTCGATGCCGCGGATGAGGTCGTTCTGCGTCCGGCACCGACGGCCGTCCAGATTCCCTGCAGCCGTGACGATCACGGCATCCCTGTCCACCGCGGCGTACCGCACGGCGGCTCCCAGTGCGCCGTCGCCCATCGACGATCCAGCGCTCGCACAGGCGACCTCCGAGATGTTGACGACGTCCGCGCCCGCGTCGACAGCGGTGCGGATCGCCGCAGCCATCGACTCGACGTCGCCGTACCCCGCCGAGGTGGAACCGTTCTCGTCGGCCTCCCGCTCGGAGGACGTCGCGGCGAAGGCTGCACTGGACTGACGAATCGAGAGGATCGTGGCGTCCGGCGCTCCGCCGGCGAAGCCGGATCCCGCGACCGACCGAGCAGCGATGAGTCCGGCGACGACGGTGCCGTGTGCATCGCAGTCCTCGAGCCCGTCGCCCGTCGAGACGTAGTCGCCGCCGGCTCGCAGAGTCGGGAGGAGCGGATGTGGTGCGACCCCGGTGTCGATGACGGCGATGATCTGACCTGCGCCTCGGGTGAGGCCCCACACGTCCGAGAACCGGAGCGTCCTCTGAGCCGCGGGTACCACCGCCGTCACGGGCGCCTCGGAGACGGCCGCGCACCGGGTGCGCTGCTCGGTCGGTTCGGACGGGGCCGCGGCAGCCTGCTCGGGGAGCAGTCCGGGATCGATCAACGGTGTGTCTGCGGTTGCCGTACCCGCCGTGGGCAGGGCCAGAACGACCATTGCTGCGACGAGACATGCGGTCACCCCTGGTCGTCGCTGAGCCGTCACAGGCCGCGCGCTGCCGAGTAGGCCCCGACGACGAGACAGACGAGAGGAACGATCGAGACCACGACGGCCAGTTCGGCCAGTTCGGCCGCCCGGCGCGCGACGGGGGAGAATCGCCGACCCGGCGCGACGACACCGATCAGGATCGCGAGGACGCCGACCGCCACCGCAGCCCCGGTCCACCACGGCCACAGGTCGGCACGTGTGGACGCACCGACTGCGAGGACGACGAGGACGACCGCGACACCCGCGGTGACAGCGACGGCGCAGCGCAGACGATCGACACCCACGCGGCCCCGGCAGCACAGGACGGAGGCGATCGCGGCAGCGGCAGCGAGTCTGCCCGGATCGACGGTCGCGGCGATGTCGTGCGTGGCCACGACGATCGCCCCCATCGAGGCGAGCAGGGACAACCCCGTCGTGTAGCCGGTCAGGTACTGCTGAGCTGTGCGAGCACGTTCCGCGACGACGTCGACGTCGGCGAGAGCGGACTCGTGTGCGGCGACGAGGGCGGCTTCCGACGGCCGCGTCGGCGGTCCCTCGTGTCCCGGGTGGTCGAGACGAGCGCCGGCATCGGCGAGTGGTACCGGGGGAAGGCGTATTCCGGCTCGTGCGGCCGACAGTCGCGGGGCGCGGGTGAGCGCCAGGGTGCACACGCCGGCGGTGACCGCCGCGATCGTCACGGTGGGCACGTCACTCAGCGCCTCGACAGCAGCGGCGACGGCGCCCACGAGGCTCACGGTCGACACCGCGGTGAACGTGGCGCGTCCCTCGCGGCCGGCGACCATCGAGGTGACGACGGACGCCGCCGCGCTCAGCGCGAATCCGAGCACTGCGTCGGCCGCGGCATCCTGGCCGGGAACGAGCATCGTGCCCGCGGCGAACGCGAGGAGACACCCGGTCGACCTGAGACCGAAGCTCAGGGCCGAGGGGACGCGCGCCGCGGTGCACACACACGCGGCCACGACGGTGAGCAGCGCGAGGACGGCGAGACTCGCTGCCGCAGGGACTCCGCTCGTTCTCGTCGCGGTCCATCCCGCGGTCGCCAGTGCCGCCGTCGACACGACGGTGGCTGCGACGACCGAGTCGGACCGGGTCCACGAGTGGCCGTTGCAGAGAACGGCCACCGCCTCCGTCAGATCGTCGAAGACCGGCGGTGAGGACTCTCGTCCGCGGTGGAGAACCAGCACGTCGCCGTCCCGAACACCGTTGTCCAGCAACGAGAGACGCGCGTCGAGCGGCACTCCCACCATCGTCGAGAGCGACCGTGGGCCCGGCGAACGATCCGAGTCCGCGCGCTCGTCGATCAGCGCCGTCAGAGCGGGCACCGTCGCGGCGACGGCGACTCCGCCGGGAACCGAGACGTCCACCTCGACGTCCCCCGTGATCACGGTGATGCGCAGCACGGCCGGCTCGATCCGGCGTACCGCGGATTCGCGCGTCGTGGACAGCGGCGCAGCGGTCGGCGCGATGGTCATCGAAAGTCCCCCCGAACTCTCTCCCCGCGGTCGCACCGCGGGTCGTGCGAGCACTATAGGTCAGTTCGGTGACATCGCCTCGCGATATGCACAGGCACGAGGGTTCGTCCACAACCCTCGTCGTCTTCCCTCACGGTCGTCGGCGTCCGGCGCTACGGTCTGACCCGACTCGCCGAACGGGGCGGCGAGCCACTGGGGGGGTGGACGTGGTGGTCGGACGTGAGGGCGAGTACGCGACGGCGGTGGACACGCGGGTGGTCCAGGGTCGATCGCCGCGCGAGGAGGCGCCGCGGGTGCCGGGCGGCACCGTCGAGATGGAGCCGCCACCGGAGATTCCGCGGGTGGTCCCGGGGAACCCGCTCCTGAAGATGCTGCCTCTGGTCATGGTGGTCGCGATGGTCGGCATGGTTGCCCTCATGATCACGACGGGCGCGGCCGCCAACCCGATGACGCTGCTGTTCCCGGCCATGATGGTGGTGTCCATGCTGGGGATGTTCGCCGGTGGGGGCCGCGGAGGCGGGCCACGGACGGCCGAACTCGACGAATCGCGCAAGGACTATCTGACGTACCTCGGTACGATGCGCGAGCGGGTCCGGTCGACGGCGTCGGCGCAGCACGAGGCACTGGCCTTCTCCCATCCTGATCCGTCGACGCTGTCCTCGTTCGCCGGAACCTCACGCATGTGGGAGAGGCGGTCGACAGACGACGACTTCGTCCATCTGCGGGTGGGCGTGGGCGACCAACGACTCGCCACTCGCCTCGTCACACCCGACACGGGTCCGCCCGAGGGTCTCGAGCCGGTGTCGGCCGCCCTCCTGCGCTCGTTCGTCCGGACCCATGCCATCGTGTCGGACCTTCCCACCGCGGTCTCGTTGCGCGCGTTCTCCGTGATCGGTGTCGACGGCCCCGTCGAGGCGGCGAGAGCGCTCGTGCGCTCGATGGTGTTGCAGGCGTGCACTTTCCACAGTCCGGACGACATCAGTGTGGTGGTCGTCGTGGACGACTGCATCGCGGCGACGTGGGACTGGACGAAGTGGTTGCCGCACCACGGGGACGAGACCGCGTCGGACGGTGGCGGGCGACGGCGGCTGACCTTCGGATCGCCGGCGGAGGCAGCGCGGGACCTCGCCGTCCCGGCGGCAGACTCGTCGACCGGTGCGCGGCCCCATCGCATCGTGGTCGTGGATCGCGGTGCCGAGGACGGTGTCGAGGATGCCGAGACATGGGAGACCGTGACGAGGGGCGGGGACGTGACGGTCCTGACCGTGTCCGGTGCGGGCCGGGACGGCACCGCGGATCGCACACTCGTCCTGGTCGTCGGCGACGGCGCGGACAGGACTGCGCTCGGCGCACGGAGCGCGGCCGGAGTCGAGATGTTCGGTACCGCGGACGGTGTGGACGTGGTCACCGCCGCCGTGGTGGCGCGGGGACTCGCTCGATTCCGGACGGGCGACACCGTCGTGCGGGCGGAGGGTGGCCCGCGCGTCCGAGCATGGGAACACCTGCCCGGCATGACGTCTCCCGACAGTCTCGACCCCGGCGTCGCCTGGTCCTCCCGTTCCGGGCGGTCGCGACTGCGCGTCCCGTTCGGACTCGACGACGACGGTCGCGTCGTCGAGCTCGACCTGAAGGAGGCCGCCGAGGGGGGTATGGGACCGCACGGACTCTGTATCGGCGCCACGGGATCGGGAAAGTCGGAACTGTTGCGGACGCTGGTGCTCGGACTCGTCGCGACGCACCCGCCCGACGTCCTGAATCTCGTCCTCGTCGACTTCAAGGGTGGGGCCACGTTTCTCGGACTGGAATCGGCGCCTCACGTCGCGGCCGTCATCACCAATCTGTCCGAGGAAGCGCAGATGGTCGAGCGGATGCGCGACGCGCTCGCGGGCGAGATGACTCGACGGCAGGAACTGCTCAGGGCCGCCGGCAATTACGCGAACGTCTCCGATTACACCCGTGCGCGCGAGGGTGGTGCCGCACTCGCGCCTCTACCGGCGCTCTTCGTCGTCGTCGACGAGTTCTCCGAACTGCTGACCCGGTTCCCGGAGTTCGCCGAGCTCTTCGTCGCGATCGGGCGACTCGGGCGCTCGCTGCATATCCATCTGTTGCTGGCGAGCCAGCGGCTCGACGAGGGTCGGCTGCGCGGACTCGACAGTCATCTCTCCTACCGCATCGGGCTGAAGACGTTCTCGGCCTCCGAATCTCGATCGGTTCTGGGTGTCGCCGACGCGCATCACGTGACCGGGGGTCCGGGAGTGGGGTTCCTCAGAACGGACTCCAGCGAGCTGGTGCGCTTCACCGCGATGTACGTCTCGGGTCCCCGTCTGCGGAGCGACGAGCCCGCAGCGCTCTCGGTCGGCGCAGGCTCGACCGGGCCCCGTCTCTTCACGGCGGCGCCGGTCCCGCTGCTCGACGAGACCGCCCTCGAACCGGCGGGCGAATCGCCGTCTCCGTCCGAGTCGTCGGACGGCGGCACCATCCTCTCCGCCGTCGTCGCGCGAGTGCGCGGTCACGGGCGTCCCGCACACCGGGTGTGGCTACCGCCGTTGGACCGGCCCGTCACACTCGACTCGGTGTCACCGGACACGGCGCTCGGCGGTGACCGGCCCGACGCGGCGGGGTCACTGCGCGCCGTGGTCGCACTGGTCGACCGGCCGTACGACCAGCGACGCGATGCACTCGAACTCGACCTCACCGGTGCGTCCGGGCACGTGGCGATCGTCGGGGGACCGCAGTCCGGCAAGTCCACCGCGCTCTGCACGCTCGTCCTCGATCTGGCTCTGCGGTACTCCCCGCACCACGTGCAGTTCCACGTCCTGGACTTCGGCGGTGGATCCGTCGGACGGCTGGTAGGCCTTCCTCACGTCGGATCCGTCGCGGTCCGCTCGGAGGCGGACGCCGTTCGACGCATCGTCGCCGACGTGGTCGGAACCGTTCGACGCCGCGAGGAGTTGTTCCGCACCGGCGAGATCCGGTCGATGGCCGACGCGCGGCGCAGGCGAGAGTCGGGTGGAGACAGTGCACCGCCGGTGCCGGACATCGTTCTGGTCGTCGACGGGTGGAGCACCATCCGAGCCGAGTTCGAGGCCCTCGAACCGTCCCTGCACCAGCTGGTGTCGAGCGGACTCTCCTACGGGGTGCACGTCGTCCTCGCCGCGAGTCGGTGGGCCGAGCTCCGTCCCGCGGTGAAGGATGCCGTCACCACGAGAGTCGAACTGCGCATGGGTGATCCGTCGGACTCGGACATCGGCCGAGCACGGGCGATGCACGTCCCGACGCGTCGGCCCGGTCGAGGCATCACCCCGGACGGGTTGCATCTGCTCGTCGCGCTCCCGCGTGTCGACGGCATCGCCGACACGGACGATCTCGGACACGGGACCGACCGCGCGATCGCCGAGTCGGTCCACCGGTGGCGGGGTGACGCACCGACGCCCCCGGTGCGACTGTTGCCGCGTCGACTCGAGCGCGACGACCTTCTGTCGTCCGTGTCGGCGTGGTGGCCACCGTCCGCCTCGGGGACATTCGTCGCCACCGTGCCGGTGGGTGTCGACGAGAACGATCTCGCGCCGGTCGTTCTGGATCTGGCCGAGCATCCGCACCTTCTCGTCCTCGGCGACTCGGGCTGCGGGAAGACCAGTCTGCTGCGATCGATCTGCCGTTCGCTCGCGCAGGCCAACGACGCCACGTCGCTGAGAATCCTCGCCGTCGACTACCGACGAACCCTGCTGGGCGACATCCCGTCCGATCGGCTCGCCGGTCACGCGTCCACGGCCGAGCAGGCCACGACGATGGTCGCCGAACTCGCGACCTACCTGCGTGCCCGCCGTCCGGGACCGGACACCACTCGTCGCGAACTCGCTGCGAGATCCTGGTGGACCGGTCCCGAGATCGTCGTGGTCGTCGACGACTACGACCTCGTCGTCACGCCGCACGGAAACCCGCTGACCGAGTTGCTGGAACTGCTGTCGCAGGCGCGGGACGTCGGTCTGCATCTCGTCGTCGCACGTCGGTGCGGCGGATCCGCTCGGGCACTGTACGAACCGGTCCTCGCGAGGCTCAAGGACCTGGCATCACCGGGACTGGTCATGAGCGGAAGCCGAGAGGAGGGCGTCCTGCTCGGCTCCGTCCGTCCGTCCGAACTCCCACCCGGACGCGGTGTGCTGGTCGGGCGCGGAACGGCGACACTGGTGCAGACCGCGCTGTGCGAGACCGCGCCGGACGAGCGGTGACGTCGCCCGTCGGGCTCGTCACGACCGTGGACGCGGTGTGGTGTTCACGGTTCGGGGTGCTGTCGAGAACTCCCGCAGACGGTTCCGCGTCCGTGGACGTCCTCGGCCACATCGACGACCGCGTCGTCACCCTCGCCGACGGACGCGAGGTCGAGGTGTCGACGATGGTGTCCGAGATGTTCACCGACGCTCTGCGCGATGCGGGTGTGCACGGTGGGGACCACGACCTGGTGCTGGTGCACCCACCGCACTGGGGAGCCGTGCGCTGCAGCGTCCTCACCGCGGCCGCGCGACCCCTCGCGCGTGACGTCCTCCTCGTGTCGTCGGCGCTCGTCGCGCGGGACGCGGCGCAGTCGGCCCGGCCCTGCCCGTGCGGTGGATCACGCTGCCGAACAGTGGTTCTCGACCGCACACCGCACCGCACCACGGTCTCGACCGTGGTGAGTACGGCCATCAGCAGCGACGTCGTGGACTGTGTTCTGACCGACCCCGCGATCGGAGGGGACGACGAGCTGACGGTGTCGCGCACTCGTGCCGCGGTGGACGGAGCTCTCGCTGCCGCGCCGGCCTGCCGACTCGTCGTGCACGGCACGAGTGACACCTTGCGGCGAGCCGTACTCGACGAGATGAGCGATCTGACGGTGGTGACGGTTGACGACGAGGAGATGGCGGCAGCCGTGGTCCCGAGCGCGGGCGCGAGTTCCCTCCCGGTTCCGCCCGTCACAACGTCCGTACCGGCCGAGCTCACGCCCGGTAGGACGGGCGCGTGGCTGGCCGAACGAGCCGCCGCGGCGGCCGTGGACCGTCGGCGCACGACCCGACGGCCGGTCCTGGTGGCAGCGGTGGCGACCGCGGTGGTGTGCGTCAGCATCGGCGTCGCGGCACTGACCAGCGGACAGTCGCCCGCGCCTGCGACGGAGCGACCACGAGCCGCAGAACCGTCCATGGTCCCGGCCGGGCCCACTCGACCCACCGCGCCCACCACCGAGCCGGCCGCCGCGACGACGACGAGCGCCCCCGCCGGTACCGACTTCTCGGTCGCCGGAACACACCTGATCGTGCCGGTGGGGTGGCATGTCGAGCCGGGTACGGAGCGGGTCGAGATCCGTCCCGACGCACCCGCCGGCATGCGACTGGTGCTGGTGGTCCGCGAACTCGGTGTGGGCGTCGGACTCCCCGACGTGCAGGCCACCCTGTCGGCCGGGGTCGACGCCGCACCCGATCGACTCGGCGGGCTCGATCGACGGTCGGACGTATCCGATCGTCCCGCGCTCGTCTACACCGAGAAGGCGTCCGACGGCTCGACGGTGGCGTGGACGGTGATCGTGTCACCGGGGGAGCAGACGAGTCTCGGCTGTCAGAGCACCGAGGCCGCGGACCCCGTGATGGCGGAGGTCTGCACCGCGGTCCTCGCGTCCCTCGTCGTCGGGTGACGCGGTGGCGGAGACGGAACCGTTCGCCGAGTTGTCGCGTCGAAGGAGGTGCAGGGGAAGTTCCGGGTACCGGCCCGGACCACACCGAGGGGGGATCGAGAGACCATGTCGCAGATGAAGACCACCGTCGAGACGATGCACGTCACCGCAGGGAAGGTGGACCAGCTGACGCTCGAGATCAAGGCGCTGCTGGACCAGCTGCGTGGCGACGTCCAGGCCGTCGGAGGGAGTTGGGAAGGCGCGGCGGCGATCGCGTTCCAGAACGTCATGACCAGCTGGGACGGCAGCGCGAACAAGTTGCAACTCGCGCTGGGTTCGATCGGGGACGCCATCAAGTCGAGCGGGACCGCCTACGGCGCTGCCGACGACGACAACACGCGCACCGTCACCGCCGCGGGCGGTTCGCTCAACCTCTGACCCGCCGATCATCCGATCTGCCCATCACTCACGTCAGGAAGGACGTTCACCATGAGATACGTGTTCGGTGCCATCGACCAGGTCACTGCTCAGATCGACGCGAAGCAGGCCACTCTCAACAGCAAGCTCGACGAACTGCGCCAGATCATCTCGCCGCTGGTGGCGGAATGGGAAGGCACGGCGTCGGAGTCGTACCAGGACAAGCAGCGCCAGTGGGACTCGGCGGCCCTGGAGCTCAATCAGGTTCTCGAGGCGGTCGGCAGTGCCGTCGGTCAGGGCAACGCCGACATGCAGGCACGCGAGGCGGCGAACCGGGGAATGTTCGCCTGATCACGGACGAGGTGGGCAACCGGGGCGTGGGGGGTGTCCGGTTGCCCATCTCCGACGGTCCGTACGACTCCGGTCGGCGCGGGGCGGATACTGGACGTCGTCATGACACAGCCGGATCAGCCCGTCACCGACCCGAGCGACCGCGACCACGCGGCTCGGGCGATCGCCCGCAGCCGGGTCGCGGCGGAACGTGCGCTCACCGAGGCCCGCATCGTGTCGCTCGCACGACAGCACCAGGCCATCGTCGAAGGGTCCCGGTGGACCACGGACGACGACGAGCACGATCCCGAGGGGTCGACCATCGCGTTCGAGCGCGCCGCCATCGCATCGATGTCGAGAGAGGCGCGAGAGGAACTGCGCGAACTCGACGACGCGGAGATGCGGATCGAGCGCGGCACCTACGGACAGTGCGAGGTGTGCGGCGGGGCGATCTCCGACCCCCGCCTCGAGGCGCTGCCGACTGCTCGCCGCTGCATCGAGTGCACCTCTCGTCGGCGATGACGGTCGAGGGGTTTTGACCTGCCAGTACGTGGGCCGGTAAGGTACACCGTTGGCGTTCGGTACATCGAGTCGTCATGCACGACCGATACCGGTCCCTCGGGTCTCCACTGGCCGCCGAGACGATCGACCACGCGCCTGGCCAGCACCATCAGCGATGAGACAAGGAAGTTCTGTGTCCACGTACAGCCAAAAGGCCGGGGATGTCACCCGGACCTGGCACGTGATCGACGCCACCGACGTCGTTCTCGGCCGCCTCGCAGTCCAGGCAGCAACTCTGCTGCGTGGCAAGCACAAGCCCACGTATTCCCCCAACCTCGACGGCGGAGACTTCGTCATCGTCATCAACGCTGAGAAGGTCGCGATCAGCGGCAACAAGCGGACCGACAAGTTCCACTACCACCACTCGGGCTTCCCGGGCGGTCTCCGTGCGCGCAGCATCGGTGAGGTTCTGGACAAGAACCCCGACCGCGTCGTGGAGAAGGCCATCAAGGGCATGATCCCCAAGACCAAGCTCGGCAACCAGATCGCCGGCAAGCTCAAGGTCTACGCAGGTCCCGATCACCCCCACACGGCTCAGCAGCCCGTCCCGTACGAGATCAAGCAGGTGTCCCAGTGACCGCTCCCGAAGAGAACGTCGTGACCGAGACGGCCGAAGAGACCGTCCCCATCGGTGACTCCGTCGAGATCGCCGACGAGTTCGTCTCCGTCGAGGAGCCCGAGGTCGTCGCCGACATCGAGGCCGCCGCTCGTCCCGCCATCTACATCGATCGCCCCGTCACCACGGTCGGTCGTCGTAAGGAAGCCGTCGTGCGCGTGCGCATGACCCCCGGCTCGGGCGACTTCAAGCTCAACGGCCGCACCCTCGAGGACTACTTCCCCAACAAGGTGCACCAGCAGCTCATCAAGTCCCCGTTCGTCACCGTCGAGCGTGCGGACGGCTTCGACATCGTCGCCCTCCTGCACGGTGGCGGCCCGTCCGGCCAGGCAGGCGCCCTGCGTCTCGCCATCGCCCGTGCCCTCATCGAGGTCACCCCGGACGATCGCCCCGCCCTCAAGAAGGCCGGCTTCCTCACGCGTGACCCGCGTGCCGTGGAGCGCAAGAAGTACGGCCTGAAGAAGGCTCGTAAGGCATCGCAGTACTCGAAGCGCTGATCTCAGCACTTCTGGAGAAGCAGGCGCTCCGGCTGGTCCTCGGACCGCCGCGGGCGCCTGCTTCATGTCACGGCACCTGCATTCGCTCCACCTGCTCGGAAGAGGTAACTGTCATGGCCCGGTTGTTCGGTACCGACGGAGTTCGGGGACTGGCGAACGAGGAGGTGACGGCAGACCTCGCACTACGACTCGGCCGTGCCGCCGCAGCGGTGCTCGGCGAGGTCGCCTCGTCGACCACCCGCCCCCTGGCCGTGGTCGGACGGGACCCGCGCGCGAGCGGCGAGATGCTCGAAGCCGCGATCGTGGCCGGACTGTCCTCCGCCGGAGTCGACGTCCTCACGGTCGGTGTCGTCCCCACCCCGGCCCTGGCCTACTTGACCGACGACTACGACGCGCAGCTCGGCGTCATGATCTCCGCATCGCACAACGCGATGCCCGACAACGGCATCAAGTTCTTCGCGGCCGGCGGCCACAAGTTGGACGACGACCAGGAAGACCGCATCGAAGCGTTGCTCGACGCGCCCGCCACGGGCCCCGTCGGTGCCGCCATCGGCCGCGTGCGACAGGCCCCGGACGCTCTCGCCCGCTACGAGAGCCATCTCGCGACCATCGTCACCCGACGCCTCGACGGCATCACCGTCGTCGTGGACTGCGCTCACGGAGCCGCCTCGACCGCCGCGCCGGACGCCTACCGCGCCGCGGGAGCGACCGTGATCGCCATCAACGCAGACCCGGACGGCCTCAACATCAACGACGGATGCGGGTCCACTCACCTCGACGTGGTGCAGAAGGCCGTCGTCGAGCAGGGCGCAGACCTCGGACTCGCCCACGACGGCGACGCGGACCGTTGTCTCGCAGTGGACGCGAGCGGCGCCGTGGTCGACGGGGACGCGATCATGGCGATCCTCGCGATCGCGATGCACCAGCGCGGCGAGCTTCCCGACGACACGCTGGTCGCCACCGTCATGAGCAATCTCGGACTGCACATCGCGATGCGTGACGCCGGAATCACGGTGCGCACCACCGCTGTCGGCGATCGCTACGTTCTCGAAGAACTGCGCGCCGGCAATTACGGACTCGGCGGTGAGCAGTCGGGGCACATCGTCCTGCCCGACTTCGGCACCACCGGTGACGGTGTGCTGACGGGCCTGCAGATCATGGCCAGGATGGCCGAGACGGGACGCACCCTCGAGGACCTCGCGTCCGTCATGCGCACGCTGCCCCAGGTGCTGATCAACGTGCCCGTGCAGGACAAGTCCGCCGCGACGTCGGCTCCGCTCGTGCAGGACGCGGTGACCCGTGCAGAGGACGAACTCGGACGAGAGGGGCGAGTGTTGTTGCGTCCCTCGGGAACCGAGCAGCTTGTCCGCGTGATGGTGGAAGCGGACACTGCAGACACCGCCCGCCGGCTCGCCGACCACATCGCGGATGTGGTCGGCGCCGTCGGCTGACGTCTCGGCCCGTCAGCCGATGAGGGCCTTGAGCTGCTCCACCTGACTCACGCGGCCAGCGGTGTCGGCTGCGATGGGGTGGATGTTCAGTGTGGTCACACCCGCGGACTCGAAGGCGGCGAGGCGCTCCTTGACGTAGCTCTCGGTGCCGATCAGCGAGATCGACCGGACCAGCTCGTCGGGAACGGCGGCCGTGGCCTCCTCCTTCTTGCCGGCCAGGTAGAGGTCCTGGATCTTCTCTGCCTCCGCCTCGTACCCGTACCGCACCGCGAGGTCGTTGTAGAAATTCTTGCCCTTGGCGCCCATGCCACCGATGTAGAGCGCGAGCTGGGGCTTGATCCACGGAAGGAACTGGTCGGCGTCGTCGCCGATGGCCACGGCGGGGCTGGCGTAGACGTCCAGCTCACCCAGAGACGGGTCGCGCTTCGCCTTACCGGCCGCGAGCGACTCGCCCCACACCGACTCGGCCTTCTCCGGATGGAAGAAGATGGGCTCCCAGCCCTGGGCCAGCTCGGCGGTGAGCGCGACGTTCTTGGGTCCGAGTGACGCGATGACGATCGGAATGTCGGCTCGCACAGGATGATTGATGAGCTTGAGGGGCTTGCCCAGACCCGTGCCCTGATCGGCGGGCAGAGGAATCTGGTAGTACTTGCCCTCGAACTGCACCTTCTCGCGGCGCCACACCTGGCGGCAGATCTCGATGATCTCGCGGGTGCGGCCGAGCGGGGCGTCGTACTTGACGCCGTGGAATCCCTCGATCACCTGGGGGCCGGACGCGCCGATACCCATCACGAATCGTCCGCCGGAGACGTAGTCGAGACCGGCGGCAGTCATCGCGAGCAGCGACGGCGTGCGGGTGTAGATCTGGAAGATGCCCGACGCCAGCTGGATCGTCGAGGTCTTCGCCGCGAGGAAGCCGATCTGGCTCACCGCGTCGAACGAGTACGCCTCGGGAATGAACGCGATGTCCATTCCCGCCCTCTCCAGGGCCCCGACCTCCTCGACCGTCTCGCTGAACCCGCCCGAGTAGTTCAATTGCATACCGATGCGCATGGGGCTCCCTGATCGCCGAAGTGTGTGTTACTCACCTGTGAAATCGGAGGTTACCGGTCCGACCGGCCGTGCCCACCGACGGCTGCCGTTTCGCGGGAACGCGGGGGAGCGGCGGTGCGTCTGATCTGTGGGGATCGCGCTCTCGAGCATCACTTCGGAAGGGACGACATGGCCAGTGGAACGTCGCGACGCGGAACGACGCTGGACGAGGGGGCAGCCCGAGCGGCGATCGCGGCCCTCGAGGAGTCCGCGACAGCCGTACGAAGGTCCGCCGAGAGCGGTGTGGGTGGTCTGTTCGGTGTCGAGTCGGCGGGCCGGAACCATTGGGCGGAGGCGGCCGCCCTGCAGGACAGCCTCGGGCGGCTGTCGGAGGGCCTGAGGTCCTGGTCGGACGCCACCGCTGCGACCTCGGCCGCCCTGCGGGCGTTGATCGACGGCTCGGTGTCGCTCGACGATGTCACCGCCCTGCGCGTCGCGGCGCCGGGTGTGCCGGCACGGCGAGGTGACCGGTGACCGCACCGGTGCCGCCGACGATCGACGGTCTGCTGGATCTCGGGAGCGAGGGCCTGACGTTCTTCGCGACGTTCCTCCCGCTGGTCGGAGCGAGCGGCGCGCCGATGACCACGACCCACGTCGCGCTCTGCGCTCGCTACGACGAGCAACGCGGACTCGACACCGAGGCTCTCCGGGCTGACGCCGACCGGCTCGGCGCCGCGGCGGCCGAGGCGCGCGCGGAGATCGGGCGTCAGTCCGACGCAGCGGAGTCGTTGGGGCAGGCCTGGTCGGGAGATGCCGCCGACGCCGCGCTCGACCTTCTTCGACGGCAGTGCGCGAGGTCGGCCGGCCACGCCGATCAGCTCGAGGCGATCGGTTCAGCGATGGCCTCCGCGTCGGCGGGGTTGCACGCGATCGTCGAGGACAAGTCGATCGCCGCCTCCGCGTTCCGCACCGACCACGTGGGCGGTCGCGATGCAGCGCAGGTCGCGGCCACCATCGCCGGAGCCGGAGGTGCATCCGCACCCGACGCGGTGCGGACGCTGGCCTCGGTGTTCCCGGGCCTCGAGGCGATGCTGCTGTCCGCGTCGGATCCCGGCCGGCGGCAGGCCGAGGTCCTCGAACCGGTCGCAGCCCGATGCCGAGAGTGGTTGGACACCGTGTTCGTGCCGGCGATGACCGAGCGTGTGGCCGCATTCGAGGAACTGTGCACCTCGACGGAGACCGCCGTGTCCGAGATCTACGCGGCACTCTGCGCCGCTGCGGCGGACATCGACGGCTCGCCGTGGCCGAGTGGTCACCGGTTCGTCGAGGACGACGCGTGCGAGTGTGTGCCGGCGGAAGGCACCGTGCCGGCTGCAGCGACCGCGCCGGCGTCGGTGACGGCGCCGGCCGCTGCACCCGAGCCGCCGTCGCTCGCCGTCGCGCCCTCTCCTGTGGTCGCGGAGCCGCCCGCGACGCTGCCTGTCGCTCCCGTCGAGGATCGCTCACCGCTCGCCGACGTGATCGGGCGGGCGGTGCGGGACGCCATGACCGAGGTGATGTCGACCGCGGCGCCGTGCGACCCACCGCCCGCCGAGACGCAGATCTCACCGGAGGCGGCGCTGACTGCGCCTGCCGAGGACGTCAAGCGCGGTCACCTCGAGGCGGAGCTCGACGGTCGCGGGGTGAGTGTCGCCGTCGGCGCGGACGGGGCCGTGGACATCCGCACCCACGACGCGGCGGGGGAGTCCCATCACTTCGCTCTCGCTGCCGGGCCTCTCGGACTGCCCGTCCTCACCGAGGTGATGGACGAGGCGGCGCCGCAATCGGAACAGCCTGCAGAGTCGTCGTCCGAGACCCCGGACACAGCAGAACGGGACGAGCCGCATCGGGAGGCAGTCGAACAGGAGGCAGCGGATCAAGGGCTCCCGGTCGTCGAGGCCCCGGTCGTCGAGGCCCCGGTCGTCGCACCACCGGTCGTCGCACCACCGGACTGCATTCCCACTGCTGCGGAATCCGGCGGTGTCACGGAACCCGCTGCGCCGCAACCGGTCACGGACCCGATCGGTGAGGCAGCGACGGTCGGCGAGCCGGCGCGACCCGAGATCGCGGAAGCCGGTCCGCTGTGAACTCGCAGAACACCGCGGACATCATCGACGCCGTCGTGCGGGAGCACCGGCGGGCGACGCGACGTGTGCGGACCCGCCTCGCGGCCATCGACGAGGAGGCTCGGAAGCGCTCGGAGGCCGCGCGGGTGGCGCCGCGTCGCGCCGGAGTGATCCTGCGATCGCCCACAGAGGCGGTGGCCGGCGACGAGGCTCCGCCGGCGGCGCCTCAGCGACCGGCGAGGTGGCTCAGCTGACGGATCGCGCTGACCTTCTTGGGGGCGTCCGCGGTCGGCGCGTTCGGGTCGACCACCTCGGTGCCCTTGACGACGGCGTCGGGATCGGAGAAGTCGGAGTACGTGTCGTCGCCCGCGAGGCGGTGCAGGAGGAAGCCGGTGAGCAGTGCCTGCACCGAGCGCCGAGTCTTCGGCTGGGCGTTGCCGACGCCGAGGAAGCTGAGCAGCTTCCGGCCCTCGACCATGCCGTCACCTTCCGACTTGTCGATCACGCGGAGCAGGGTGGGGCCACCGAGCGCATCGGCGAGCGCGACGGGCTCGGCGGTGAGGGAGTTCAGTTCGGAGGGACTGCCGAGAACCAGAGCGGGCGCCGTGACCGCGTCGGCGATGCCGGGCGACAGGGCGCGCGGAGAGGTGGGCGCCGGATAGAGCGCACCGAGAGCGGCGACGTCCGATCGCTGAGCCGCGGCGATCACCGCGGCGCCCGCGCCCATGGAATGGCCCACCAGGCCGAGCTTGGCGGGGTGCACGCTGATGTCGCCGGTGCCGAGACGGATGCCGGTGCACACGTCGAGCGCGACGAGGAGATCCTGCGCCAGGGCACTGTGGGAGGGCACCGGTCCGCGCTGCGTGTTCGGCGCGACGACGACGATGCCCCACGACGCGAGGTGCCGCAGCGTGGAGTCGTAGTGCGAGGCGCCGGTCATCCAGCCGTGCGCGAAGGCGATCGCCGGCAGTCCCGTGCCCTCACTGGGCGTGTAGATCACACCGGGCAGGCCCGCGAGAGCGAGGTCACCGCGCAGCACGCGATGGGGACCCCGCTTGGTCAGGTCGGCGACCAACTTCTGCGTCTTCGGCACAGCACTGACCGTAGTCGACGCGGCAGTTCGCCATGCCGTCGACGTGCGGGCGGCCGGAGCGCCGTCCGCGCCGAAGTAGGCTGTCGTCCCATGTGCGGAATCGTCGGGTACGTCGGACATCGTCGAGCGCTACCGGTGGTGGTGGAGGCGTTGCGCCGGATGGAGTACCGCGGATACGACTCGGCCGGCATCGCCGTCCTGGACGGGTCCGGGGGAATGGCCGTCGAGCGCAAGGCCGGAAAACTGGCGAACCTCGAGGCCGAACTGGACGAACTCGGGCGGGACACCTTCGTCGGCACCAGCGGGATCGGCCACACCCGGTGGGCCACCCACGGACGGCCCACCGATCGCAACGCCCACCCGCACCGCGACCGCGCCGACCGCGTCGCCGTCGTGCACAACGGCATCATCGAGAACTTCGCGCCGCTGCGCGCCGAACTCGAGAACGCAGGCGTCGAGTTCGAGTCGGACACCGACACCGAGGTGGCCGTCCATCTGGTCGCCGCCGCCTACGACGAGGGCCCCACGGCCGGAGACTTCGTCCAGAGCGCCCTCGCGGTGCTGCAGCGCCTCGAAGGCGCCTTCACGCTCGTGTTCACCCACGTCGATCACCCCGACACCATCGTCGCGGCCCGTCGCTCCACCCCGTTGGTCGTCGGCGTCGGCGAGGGCGAGATGTTCGTCGGGTCCGATGTCGCCGCCTTCATCGAGCACACGCGCGACGCGGTCGAGCTCGGGCAGGACCAGGTCGTGGTGATCACCGCCGACGGCTACGACGTCATGAACTTCGACGGGTCCGAGGCCGAGGGGCGTCCGTTCCGCATCGACTGGGACCTCGCCGCCGCCGAGAAGGGTGGTCACGACTACTTCATGTTGAAGGAGATCCAGGAGCAGCCCGCGGCGGTCGCGGACACCCTCCTCGGACACTTCACCGACGGTCGCATCGTTCTCGACGAGCAGCGACTGTCGGATCAGGAGCTGCGCGACGTCGACAAGGTGTTCGTCGTCGCGTGCGGCAGCGCGTACCACTCGGGGCTGCTGGCGAAATACGCGATCGAGCACTGGACGCGCCTCCCCGTGGAGGTGGAGCTGGCCAGCGAGTTCCGTTACCGCGACCCCGTTCTCGACCGCTCGACACTCGTGGTGGCCATCTCTCAGTCGGGCGAGACCGCCGACACGCTGGAGGCGGTCCGGCACGCGAAGGAGCAGAAGGCCCGAGTCCTGGCCGTCTGCAACACCAACGGTTCCCAGATCCCGCGCGAGGCCGACGCGGTGCTCTACACGCGGGCGGGACCGGAGATCGGTGTCGCGTCGACCAAGGCGTTCCTCGCCCAGGTGACGGCCAACTACCTGGTCGGTCTGGCGTTGGCGCAGGCTCGCGGTACCAAGTATCCGGACGAGGTCGCACGGGAGTACGCGGATCTCGAGGCCATGCCGGAGCTGGTGAGGAAGGTGCTCGAGACGGTCGAGCCCGTTCGCGCCCTGGCTCGCGAGTTGGCGTCGTCACCGACGGTGCTGTTCCTGGGTCGCCACGTCGGTTACCCGGTCGCCCTCGAAGGTGCGCTCAAGCTCAAGGAGCTCGCGTACATGCACGCCGAGGGTTTCGCCGCCGGCGAGCTCAAGCACGGTCCGATCGCCCTCATCGAGGACGACCTGCCCGTGATCATCGTGATGCCGTCGCCGAAGGGCCGAGCGGTGCTGCACTCGAAGATGCTCAGCAACATCCGTGAGATCCAGGCGCGCGGCGCCCGGACCGTCGTGATCGCCGAGGAGGGCGACGAGACGGTGCGGCCGTTCGCCGATCACCTCATCGAGATCCCGGCAGCGCCGTCACTGCTGCAGCCGCTGTTGTCGACGGTGCCGCTGCAGGTGTTCGCCGCCGAGGTCGCGCAGGCGCGCGGCTACGACGTGGACAAGCCGCGCAACCTCGCGAAGTCGGTCACCGTCGAGTGATCAGCTCTCTCGGACGATGACGGTGCCCGTCATGTTCGGGTGCACCGAGCAGAAGTACGGGTACGTGCCGGGGTCGTCGAACGTCTGACTGAACTGACCCGACGAGATCATCGGGCTGTGCAGCAGACGGGACGCCGCGTCGATGCCGATCACGTTGTGCGCGACACCGGTGTCGTCGAAGAACCACGTGACGGTGTCGCCGGGCGAGATGGTGACGCTGGCAGGGGAGTAGGCCATCGCGGCGACCGTGACGACGTTCGGCCCGGTCGGACGTTCGGCGGTGGGGGCGTCCTCGGTGCACGATGTGAGCGACAGTGCCAGTGCGGCAGTGACTCCGATCGTCGCCGCGAGTGTTGTCAGGCGAGCCATGATTCCCACGGTAGACCTGCCGTGCATCGTGGCCGGTCGGCGCTACCGTGGGACGCATGCGTCACTTCCACACCGCCGACGAGGTGCGAGCGGCGGAAGCCCCGCTGCTGGCCCGACTGCCCGAGTACGCGGCGATGCGCCGCGCGGCCCACGGACTGGCGACGGTCGTCGCTCGTGAACTCCGGGCCCGCACCGGCGGGGTGGTCGGCAGACGGGTGCTCGTTCTCGCCGGATCCGGGGACAACGGCGGTGACGCGCTGTTCGCCGGCGCCGAACTACGCCGACGCGGTGTCGCCGTGGAGGCACTGCTGCTCCGCCCCGATCGCGCCCACCCCGCCGCACTGGCGGCGTTCCGGGCCGCCACGGGACGTGTGGTGACGCGGGCCGGCGACCCCGATCTGGTGATCGACGGCATCGTCGGCCTGTCCGCGCGGGGATCGCTCCGACCGGACGCGGCCGCGATCGTCGACGGACTCACCGCCCCCGTCGTGACTGCGGACCTGCCGTCGGGTGTCGACCCGGACACGGGCGACGTCGACGGTCCCGCCGTCCGTGCCGCCGTGACGGTGGCGTTCGGCGCCTACAAGCCGGTGCACGTGCTCGCGAGCGCGTGGTGCGGCGAGCTGCACCTGATCGACATCGGCCTCGTTCCGGACACCGCGACGATCACGTCTCCCGACGACGGCGAGGTGGGCCGCGCGTGGCCGGTACCCGGACCTGCGGACGACAAGTACTCCCAGGGCGTCACCGGAATCATGGCGGGCAGCGAGAAGTATCCCGGCGCGGGCGTGCTGTGCACGGGCGCTGCGGTGGCGGCGACGTCCGGCATGGTCCGCTACGTCGGGCAGGGCGGCGCCGAGGTGGTGCATCACTACCCGGAGGTGGTCACCGCCCGTTCGGTCGACGAGGCAGGACGTGTACAGGCCTGGGTGGTCGGGCCTGGCTTCGGCACCGACGACGACGCGGCCGACCGGCTGCGCTCCGTCCTGGAGTCCGACGTCCCGGTCCTCGTCGACGCCGACGGACTGACCGTGCTGTCGCGGCGACCCGAGCTGGTGCGCGGACGGTCGTCGGCGACCGTGCTGACACCGCACGCGGGAGAGTTCGAGCGACTCACCGGGTCCGCGCCCGGACCCGATCGTGTCCGGTCCGTCCGCGCCCTCGCGGCCGACTGGAACGTGACGGTGCTGCTCAAGGGGCGAGCGACGGTGATCGCGGATCCCGACGGCGCCGTCTCCGTCGACGACGCGGGGTCGTCCTGGTCCTCGACGGCCGGGTCCGGCGACGTGCTGTCCGGCATGATCGGAGCGCTCCTCGCGGCGGGCGTGCCGGCCCGCACCGCCGCCGTCATGGGCGCTCGCGCGCACTCGCGGGCGGCCGCGCTCGCCGCCACCGATCGAGGTCGGCGTACCGCTGCTCCCATCTCCGCCTCACCGCTGCTCCGCGCCGTTGCGGACGCGGTCGGCGACCTCCGCGCACAGGCCTGACACCCGCCACCGCACGTCGGTGCGGGTTGTCGATGGCAGAATGACGCCGGTGAACAGCGCGCAGGAGGTGCCGACGAGTCCGGTCGCACCGGCTCCGACTTCTCGCCCGCAGGCCGAGGCGCTGATCGATCTGGACGCCGTCGCGCACAACACCCGCATCCTGATCGAGCACGCCGGCGATGCTGCGGTGATGGCCGTCGTCAAGGCGGACGGCTACAACCACGGCGGAGTGGAGGTCGCTCGGGCGGCGCTCGCGGCCGGTGCTCGCGAACTCGGTGTCGCCACGGCTGCGGAGGCGCTCGGACTGCGCACCGCGGGTCTCACGGCGCCGGTGCTGTGCTGGTTGCACGCCCCCGGCACCGACTTCACGGGACTGATCGACTCGGACGTCGAGATCGGCGTGTCCTCGCCCCGTCAGATAGCGGAGGTCGCCGACGCCGCACGCCGTGTCGGCCGTCCCGCCGTGGTGTCCCTCAAGGTCGACACCGGCATGAATCGCAACGGGGTGGGTGCGGACGAGTTCGACGCGGCCGTCGACGCCCTGGTGGCGGAGCAGCGTGGTGGCGCGCTGCGCGTGCGCGGCCTGTTCTCCCACCTGGTCGATGCGGACGTACCCGGCGATCCGATCAACGACCGGCAGAAGGAGCGCTTCGACGCCGCCGCGGACGCGATGGCCCGAGCGGGCGTGGCACCCGAGGTACGGCACATCGCCAATTCCGCCGGTGCCCTTATCCGCCCCGACCTGGCCTACGACATGGTCCGACCGGGCATCGCGCTGTACGGCCTGTCCCCGGCACCCGATCTCGGATGGTTCGGACTGCGCCCCGTGATGACGCTGCGCGCCACGGTGATCCTGCTCAAGCGGGTGGCTGCCGGCGATGGCGTCTCCTACGGCCACGAGTGGATCGCTCCCGTCGACACGACGGTGGCGTTGCTGCCCGTGGGCTACGCCGACGGCATCACGCGTGCGCTGAAGAACCGATACGAGGTGTCGATCCACGGCGTTCGGTATCCGGCGGTGGGCCGGGTGTGCATGGACCAGATCGTCGTCGACCTCGGGCCCGGCCGTCCCGACGTCGCCGAGGGGGACACCGCGTACCTCTTCGGACCGGGCGACCACGGGGAGCCCACGGCCCAGGACTGGGCGGAGACGCTCGACACGATCAACTACGAGGTGGTGACCGGTATCCGCGGTCGAGTACGACGGACGTTCGCCGGAGGGGTCTCGTGATCAGCGCCCGTCTCGCCGGAATGGCCGGGGGCGCAGCGAGTATCGCGGCCGTGGCTGCCGTGGCCGGCATCACGGCGGTGCGGCGCCGGGTGGGCCCGCCGGTGCCCGACGCCGGTCGGCGCGAGGACTTCGAGTCGATGGAGTTCGATCGCGGGTGCGTCGTCGCGAGCGGAGACGGAGTGCCGCTGGCGGTGCGCGAGGTCGGTCCACTCGAGGCGCCGCTGACCGTGGTGTTCGTGCACGGGTACTGCCTGCGCATGGAGTGCTGGCACTACCAGCGCCGCGAGCTCGCCCGCCGGTGGGGCGACGACGTGCGGATGGTGTTCTACGACCAGCGCGGTCACGGCCGATCCGGCGACGTCTCGCCGGACGAGTGCGACATCGCCCGCCTCGGCATCGATCTCGCCGACGTGATCCGGGCCGTCGCACCGCGTGGGCCGCTGGTGCTGGTGGGCCACTCGATGGGCGGCATGTCGGTGCTCGCGGCCACTCGCCAGTTCCCCGACGCGGTGGCCGAGCGGGTCGTCGGAGTCGCGCTGATGTCCACCACCGCAGCGGGTCTCGCGCGTACCGGTCTCGGACGGAACCTCCAGAATCCGGCCGTCGACGCGTTCCGGCTCGCGGTGCGGACCGCTCCGGGTGCGGTCCAGTTCGGCCGCGGTGTCGTGCGCGGGGTCATCGCCCCGGTGCTGCGCGCGGCGTCGTTCGGCACCGCGGTCAGTCCCGCCCTCGAGGCGTTCGCCGAGCAGATGATCCACGACACCTCGGTGGTGACGATGGTCAACTTTCTCCAGGCGCTCGAGCTGCACGACGAACTGGAGGCGCTGCCCGTCATCGCGGACACGGCGACCCTGGTGCTGTGCGGCGACGACGACTGGGTCATCCCGTTCGACAAGTCGGAGCAGCTGGCCGACGCGCTCCCGCACGCCGAGATGGTCCGGGTCCGCCGCGCCGGTCACCTGGTGCAGCTCGAGTTCCCCGACGAGGTGAACGACGCCCTGGACCGTCTGGTACAGCGTGCACGCGACGGACGGGTCCGCGCCGAACCGACGAGGCGAACCGTTGGCTGACGCGGTGCCGGTCGAGGGGGAGGCCGTCCTCTCGACGGCCGAGGACACCGAGCTCCTGGGCGAGCGCCTCGCCGCGGAGCTCGAAGCGGGCGACGTCGTGGTGCTCGACGGACCCCTCGGCGCAGGTAAGACGACGCTGACGAAGGGTCTCGCCCGCGGACTCGGCGTGCTCGGCCGCGTGAGCTCGCCGACGTTCATGATCGCGCGCACCCACCGCGCCGGCGGGGACACCGGCCCCGGGCTCGTGCACGTCGACGCCTACCGGCTGGGGCTCGGAACCGGCGCCTCGGCGATGGACGAGCTCGACGCCCTCGACCTCGACACCGAGCTGGCGGACTCCGTCGTCGTCGTGGAGTGGGGCGAGGGCATCGCGGAGGCCCTCGCCGACCGGCACCTGCTGATCCGGCTGCGGCGCGAGCCGGAGTCCGACGTCCGCACCGCCACGTGGCAGTGGATCGGGTGAGCACGGGTAATCTGGATCCCCGTGCTGATACTCGCCGTGGACACCTCCACTCCCGCCGTGACGGCCGGGGTGGTGCGGCTCGACGACACCGGCCCGCAGCCGCTCGCGACGCGCGTCACCGTCGACGCCCGTAAGCACGCCGAAGTTCTCACCCCACACATCCTCGAGTGCCTCGCCGACGCCGGCATCACCGCGGACGACCTGTCCGCTGTCGTCGTCGGCACCGGACCGGGGCCGTTCACCGGCCTGCGCGTGGGCATGGCGACGGGAGCCGCCTTCGGTGACGCCCTCGGCATCCCGGTGCACGGTGTCGGCAGTCTCGATGCCATCGCCGGGGCCGTGCCCGGTGATCGCGAGGTCCTCGTCGTCACGGATGCGCGTCGCCGGGAGGTGTACTGGGCACGGTTCCGCGGCGCCGAGCGCATCGCCGGACCGTTCGTCTCGCCCGCCGCGGACATCGTCGTGGGGGAGTCGACGGTGGTGGCCGGATCGGCACTGCACGTCGATCTGGTGGACCTGCCCGTGGAACCGGTCGAGAGTCCGTCTCCGGAATGCCTCGTCGCCGTGGCCGCGCAGGCGCTGCGCTCCGGCGCGGAGCCGACGGCACTGGTGCCGCAGTATCTCCGGCGTCCCGACGCGGTCGCGACGGCCGATCGAGCGGCGAAGACCCGCGCATGATCGGCACGGTCGAACCGATGCGCGTCGAGGACGCGGACCGGTGCGCGGAGCTCGAGGCCGTGCTGTTCCCCACCGACGGGCCCTGGCCCGCATCGGCCTTCGTCGAGGAACTGCGCGGCCCGCACGTGCGGTACTTCGTCGTGCGAGAGGACGACGGTCGGGCCGTCGGGTACGCCGGGATCGCGTTGCTGGGCAAGGGCGAGGACACCGAGTCCGAGGTCCACACCATCGGCGTCGATCCCGCCGCGCAGCGTCGCGGTATCGGCAGGGCACTGCTCGACGCGTTGCTGCACGAGGCGGACCTGCACGGCGGTCCGGTGTTCCTCGAGGTGCGCACCGACAACGAGCCGGCCATCGAGTTGTACCGCCGTGCGGGCTTCGACATCGTCGGGACGCGCCGCCGCTACTACCAGCCCAGCGGTGCGGACGCGTACACCATGACCAGGCCCGCCCCGACTACGAGAGGTGGTCACCCGTGATCGTCATGGGGATCGAGAGTTCGTGCGACGAGACCGGTGTCGGCATCGTCCGCTACACCGGAGACGCGTCGGGCACCGGCACGTGCGAGATGCTCGCCGACGAGGTCGCGTCCAGTGTCGACGAGCACGCCCGCTTCGGTGGTGTCGTCCCCGAGATCGCATCGCGCGCACACCTCGAGGCCATCGTGCCCACGATGCGACGAGCGTTGGCGCAGGCGGGTATCCGTCGCCCGGACGCCGTCGCCGTCACCATCGGACCGGGCCTCGCCGGAGCGCTCCTCGTCGGTGTCGCGGCGGCGAAGGCCTACGCGGCGGCGTGGAACGTGCCGTTCTACGCGGTCAACCATCTCGGTGGTCACGTCGCGGTGGACACCCTCGAGCACGGCCCGATGCCGGAGTGTGTCGCGCTGCTGGTCTCGGGCGGACACACGAATCTGCTCGAGGTGTCCTCCCTGGCCGAACCGATCGTCGAACTGGGCAGCACCGTCGACGATGCGGCGGGAGAGGCCTTCGACAAGGTCGCCCGGCTCCTCGGACTCGGGTATCCCGGCGGTCCCGTGCTCGACGCGCTCGCCGCAGAGGGTGATCCGCGCGCCGTCGCGTTTCCTCGCGGCATGACCGGACCACGCGACTCCCGCTACGACTTCTCGTTCTCCGGCCTCAAGACCGCGGTGGCTCGCCACGTCGAGTCGGCGCAGCGCGCCGGCCGTCCGATCGTGGTGGCCGACGTGGCCGCGTCGTTCCAGGAGGCCGTCGCCGATGTCCTGACGATGAAGGCGCTGCGCGCTGTGACCGACCGGGGGATCGGCACCCTCGTCCTGGGCGGCGGTGCCACTGCGAACTCGCGTGTCCGATCGCTCGCCGAGGAGCGGTGCGCCGCGGCCGGGGTGACGTTGCGCGTGCCCACTCCGCGTCGATGCACCGACAACGGCGTCATGATCGCCACGCTCGGGGCGCACATCGCTGCATCCGGAGCCGAGCCGTCACCACTGACGGCGGCGACCGATCCGGGCCTGCCCGTCTCGGTCAGCCAGGTCGTCTGACGGCCCGTCAGGCGGGTGGTGCAGTCGACGGTGTGACCGCCGGAGCGGACGTGGTCGGTACGGGAACGAGGCCCTCGGGGAGCACGGACTCCGGCACCACGGCACCGGGCGCGGGCGACACCGGTGTCGATCCGGACTCGGGCGTGCTCTCCGGCGTCGTCACCGGCGGGGTCGGCAGCACACTGGTCAGGTCCGTCCACCACGGCGGGATTCCGGGAACGTCCGGCAGGACGATGACCGGAAGATCGGGAGCCGGGCGGAGTGTCGGGGTGGTGGACGTCGGCGGCGCCACGGTCGTCGTCGCCGTGGCCGACGGTGACGACGAGCGAGTCGGGTAGGGACGCACCTCGGGGGTGTAGGTGTAGTCGGTCGTCGGCCACGGTTCCGCGGCCGTGGGCTCCGGCGCGTCGTCCTCCCAGCCACCGGTCAGAGCGGGCGGCGCCGCCTCGGGTGCCGACGCGCTGGTGGCCGTCTCCTCCGTGGTCGAGTTCGGGAGTTCCGAGGTGGCCACCGTGGTGACGGCCGGCTCGCTCGACGGGGTCAGGGCCTGGACGCCGTACGCGAGCACGACGGCCATGGCCGCGCACGCCGCGGCGAGCAGCCCGACCGTTCGCAGGCCCCCGGCGATCGAGGTGGGCGGCCGGGTGGACGCGGGCAGCACCGAGTGGCCGAGGTCGCGGGCCAGCAGGGCTGCGCCCTTGGCCACGGCGGCATCGGGTTCGGGCGTCGGCACCGCGGGCACGTCGGCGGCGTGGGTGATGGTCTCGACCACGGCGGGCACGTGGGCGCCGCCGCCGACCACGGCGGCCGCCTCGGGGCGTGCGGTCGGGCCGGCCTCGTCGAGCACCTCGAGAACCAGCTCGCGCAGCGCAGCCAACGGTGCGGCGATGGCGACGACCATCTCGGCGCGAGTCACGGTGAGCGTCTCGGCTCCGGGCAGATCCACGGTGACGGACTCGTGGAAGGACAGTTGCTCCTTGGCCGTGCGCAGACGTGCCGCGACCACCGGGCGATCCGAGGTGGTGACCGCGGGCAGCCTCTCGGCGGTCAGGGCGAGGAGGTGCGCGTCGAGGACGGCTCCGCTGACCTCGTCGGTGCGCCGGACCGCGCGCACGGTGCCGTCGACCTGATCGATCACCGTCGTGGTGGTGCCCGAGGCGCCGACGTCGACGAGCAGGACGTGGCCGTACCGCGCCACCTCGCCGGTGTGCCGGAGCCAGCACAGCAGAGCGTCGGTGTCGGTCACCAGATGGTCGTCCGTCACGTGATGACGACGGGTCGCCGACAGAATGGACCGCGACCCGAGGCCGCCGCGATGCGCCACGGCGATACGTCCGCCCGACGTGGCGGGGCGGGTGTCGTCGTCGACGAGGTGGTGGGACGCGAGATCGAGCGAGGTGGCGACCAGGTCACCGATGTCGGAGCGGGCGCCCTCGGCGGTCACGGTGCGGTAGTCGAAGGTCTCGGTGCCGTCGGGAGCGGTGGTGAGGACGGCGCAGCACACCACCTCGGATCCTGCCGAGACCCCGATGGTGGGTTCGGGGACCACACTCTCCTGCTGTGTGTCCGACACGTGCATGCACCTCCTCGGGCGGTCGTTCCTACGCTGCCGTTATACGAATGTTACCGAACTCCGCCGGAAATAGTGCACATCCCGCGCTGGTTCCGGCCGCGGAGGGACACCGAACCCCTTCCTGACCAGTGCAATGACGAGACGTCACGAAAGTGAGAAAGGGGCGCGTCACCGTGTCTGCGAGCGTCGAGATCGGCATCACCACCTTCGCCGAGACCTACCCGGAGGAGGGAGTCCAGGAGGTGCGCGGCCACGGTCGACGACTGCGCGAGGTGGTCGAGGAGGCCCAGCTCGCCGACGAGGTGGGACTGGACGTGTACGGCGTCGGTGAGCATCACCGCGAGGACTTCGCCGCGTCCGCGCCCGCCGTCGTGCTCGCGGCGATCGCGGCGGGACCGAGCGCATCCGTCTGACGCATCAGCGTCGGCACGCTGCCCCACGAGACGGTGCTGCGCTCCATCGAACTTCTGGGCCGCGAGGTCGCGCCTCTGGTCCGCGAGGCGATGGCGTCCTCGACGCGACACGAGAATGTGCACTCGTGAAGGTTGAGTGCTGGCACTCGCGTGTATAGAGTGCTAGTCGACGACAGGTTCAGTGACCCGGCACCCGCGACGACGGGCCACCGCAATCGTGCGTCGTGAACCAGAGCAGTACCCAGCAGGACGAACACCAGCACAATCCGTGCCGGGGACCAGCCCCGGACCGACAATCGTGAAAGTGGAGGGCTCATCGTGGCAGGCGTGAACATCAAGCCGCTCGAGGACAAGATCCTCGTCCAGGCCGTCGAGGCCGAGACGACGACCGCCTCCGGCCTGGTCATCCCCGACACCGCCAAGGAGAAGCCCCAGGAGGGCACCGTGGTGGCCGTGGGTGAAGGCCGAGTGACCGACAAGGGAAATCGCATCCCTGTCGACGTCAAAGAGGGTGACACCGTCATCTACAGCAAGTACGGCGGCACCGAGATCAAGTACGCCGGCGAGGAGTACCTGATCCTGTCCGCACGCGACGTGCTGGCAGTCATCTCCAAGTAAGCCCCACGCCCTCCGCCCCGGTGTCCTTGTCTCGAGGACCCGGGGCGGAATGCGTCACGCCGTACTGATGAGGAGTTGGTAGGCCACATGTCCAAGCAAATCGAATTCAACGAGGTCGCACGACGCAGCCTCGAGAGGGGCGTCGACAAGCTCGCCGACGCCGTCAAGGTCACCCTCGGGCCCCGCGGCCGGCACGTGGTGCTGGCCAAAGCCTTCGGTGGTCCCACCGTCACCAACGACGGCGTGTCCATCGCCCGTGAGATCGACCTCGAGGATCCCTTCGAGAACCTCGGCGCACAGCTCGTCAAGAGCGTCGCCACCAAGACCAACGACGTCGCCGGTGACGGTACGACGACGGCGACGGTACTGGCACAGGCCCTGGTCAAGCAGGGGCTCAAGAACGTCGCCGCCGGTGCCAACCCCATCGCGCTCGGCGCCGGCATCACCAAGGCCGTCGAGCACGTGTCCGAGGCACTGCTCGCCGCCGCGGTTCCCGTGCAGGGCGAGAAGTCCATCGCGCAGGTCGCCACCGTGTCGTCCCGCGACGAGGTCATCGGCCAGATGGTCGGCGAGGCGCTCACCCGCGTCGGCGCCGACGGTGTCGTGACGGTCGAGGAGTCGAGCTCGCTCGTCTCCGAACTCGTCATCACCGAGGGCGTGCAGTTCGGCAAGGGCTACCTCTCGCCGTACTTCGTCACCGATCCGGACAGTCAGGAAGCGGTGTTCGAGGACGCGCAGATCCTGCTGTACCGCGAGAAGATCTCGTCCCTTCCCGATTTCCTGCCGCTCCTGGAGAAGATCGCGGAGTCGGGCAAACCGGTTCTCATCATCGCCGAGGACATCGAGGGCGAGGCACTGTCCACGCTCGTCGTGAACTCGATCCGCAAGACGGTCAAGGCCGTCGCGGTGAAGGCGCCGTTCTTCGGAGACCGCCGCAAGGCGTTCCTCGAGGACCTCGCGATCGTCACCGGTGCCACCGTCATCAACTCCGACATCGGCCTCAGCCTCAAGGATGCGGGCCTCGACCTGCTCGGCAGCGCACGCCGCGTCGTCGTCACCAAGGACGAGACCACCATCGTCGAGGGTGCGGGCACCGCGGAGGCCATCGCCGACCGCGTCGGACAGCTCCGTCGCGAGATCGAGGCGACCGAGTCCGACTGGGACCGCGAGAAGCTCGAGGAGCGTCTGGCGAAGCTGGCCGGCGGAGTCGCGGTCATCAAGGTCGGTGCCGCCACCGAGACCGACCTCAAGGAGCGCAAGTTCCGCGTGGAGGACGCCGTCAACGCCGCCAAGGCAGCTGTCGAGGAAGGCATCGTCTCCGGTGGAGGCGCCGCACTCGTGCACGCCAGCCGCGGCCTGAAGGACCACCTCGGTCTGACGGGCGACGAGGCCATCGGCGTCGAGGCCGTGCGCCTCGCGCTGCGGGCCCCGATGTACTGGATCGCGAGCAACGCCGGAATCGACGGTTCCGTCGTCGTCGGCAAGCTCGTCGACGCGGACGACGGCACCGGCTTCAACGCCGCCACGCTGACGTACGGCGACCTGGTCGCCGACGGCGTCATCGACCCGGTCAAGGTCACTCGGTCGGCCGTGGTGAACGCCGCGTCCGTCGCGAAGATGATCCTCACGACCGAGTCGACCGTCGTCGACAAGCCCGAGGTCGTCGAGGACGAGGGCGGCCACGGTCACGGCCACAACCACTGACCACCCTCTCGACGAGCGAGGCCCCATCGGACACTGTCCGGTGGGGCCTCGCTCGTTCGTGGGGTCAGGAGGCCAGACGGCGACGGTTGCGCCGCGCGAAGACCTCGCGCTCGGTCTCGGACATGCCGCCCCAGATGCCGTACGGCTCGCTCACGGCGAGCGCGTGGCTCCGGCACTGGGCGAGGACGGGGCACGCGCGGCACATCTCCTTGGCCTTCATCTCGCGTTGCGCTCGCGCTCGTCCTCGTTCACCATCGGGATGGAAGAACATCGACGAGTCCTCGCCGCGGCACGATCCGTGCATCTGCCAATCCCAGATATCGGCATTGGGTCCGGGAAGGTGATTGGGCTGGGGCATTGTGTACTCCTAGGACTCTCACGCACGGTCGTGAATTCTTCTGGTGCAGTTCACGATCTGTCGCAACCGTAGAGCCGGGCGAGTTTCACCGTCAACAGTCTCGATCGTGGTGATCTGCATACTCCGAGCAGGCATTAATTAACTCGGACGACACTTTTCTCTGGTGTCGAGCCGGTAGGGGAGTCCTCGTAATGTCCCTGTCACATCGTCGACAAGACACCGACACACTGTGCCCGGAAATGTCGTGACATTTCGTGTGTAAATTCCTGGATAACGCCCGAAGACTATTCTGTTTCCCGTGCAGTCCTCGTGTCCTCCCGTGCCCGGTCCGGACTCCCTGACACGGTGGTCGGAGGCCGTCGACGCCGGGGCCCGCGGGTGGTACGCCGCCTCGCTCACCCGGGCGCGGTCGCTGCGGCGCGACGCCGATCCGGCCGTGCGGTCCCTGAGCGCGAGCCTCGAGGGGTCGCTGCTGCGCCAACTCGGCCGCCACACCGACGCCGCGGTGCGTGACGGCGCGGCGCTCGTCGACAGCGGCTTCTCCCGTGGGACAGGTCCGCGCCGGGCGATCGACGTCGACGCCGCCGTGGACGCCCTCGTCGGTCTCGCCGCCGATGCCATCGGTCCCCGCCGCCTCGCGCGGGCCGACGTCCTCCTCGCCCGGGCGGAGTCGGTGCTCGCCACCCGGCCGGGGCACCAGCGAGTGTCACTCCGCGTGATGTGGGTCCGGGCGGAGGTGGCGATGGCGTCGGGTGACGCGCGGCGCGCCCTCGACGCGGCGGAGGCATCCGTTCGGGCGGCACGGGAGTTCCGGTCGCCGCGGCACCTCGTCAAGTCCCGTGTGGTGCACGCCGCGGCCCTGCTGGTGGCGGGTGACCACTCCGTCGCCGTGACGGCAGCGCGCTCGGTGCGCGACGACGCCGTCGCCGCCGACCTGCTCCCGCTCGCGTGGGCCTCCGCCTGCCTGTCCGAAGCGTGCGGTGACCGCGACGCCGGCGCTGTCCGACGGGTGTTCGAGGTTGCGATCCGATCACGCGGTGGGCAATTCTCGTGACCGAACCGTACGGTTCGGTCGAGCCGCGTCGGGCGGCGACTATCCTTGAGAGGTTCCGCACCGGGCCGTCGGGGACCGGGAGGAAGCGCGCTCGATTCCGGAGCGGGCCCGATGTGAGGTGGGAAACACTCTGACGATGATTGCCACGGGTGAGGGGCTGGACTCGGCCGTCGCCGCAGCTGCTCGCGGCGACCGAAGGGCTCTCTCCGTCGTCCTCGAAACCATCAGGCCGATCGTGGTCCGGTACTGCCGCGCGCGCGTCGGTGCAGGTGAGAGGGGTCAGCTGTCTGCTGACGACGTCGCCCAGGAGGTGTGCCTCGCGGTCATGACAGCGCTGCCGCGCTACGAGGACCAGGGCCGCCCCTTCATGGCGTTCGTGTACGGGATCGCATCGCACAAGGTCGCGGACGCCCATCGCAGCTCCTCGCGTAACAAATCCGAACCGATGGCCGATGTACCGGATGTCATGTCCATCGAGGACGGCCCCGAGCAACGGGCGCTGGATTCGGAGGCAGGACGCCGCATGAACGAACTGCTGTCGACGCTGTCGGAGAAGCACCGCGAGATCCTGGTGCTCCGGTTGGTGGTCGGGTTGTCGGCAGAGGAGACGGCCGCCGCCGTGGGTAGTACCGCAGGCGCCGTTCGTGTGGCGCAGCACCGGGCAATAGCGAAGCTGAAGAACGAAGTAGTGGGAGCAGGTGACAAGTATGGCTAGGGACTCGTGGCGCGGCAGCGCTGGAGATTCTCGGCACGGCGCCTCCGGACACGGAGCCACCGGCCGCCCCGACGCCTCCGGCGCAGGTGGCGTCGATCCCCGAGCCGTCGACGACCTCGAGTCGTCCGGCCCCGTCGACATCATGGCCGTGCGCCGTGACGACGCGCTCATCGATGCGATCGCGAGCGACGGTCCCGTCGCGACCGTCGACTCCGACGAGTATCGCCTGGCCAGTCTGCTGGCCGAATGGCGTTCCGACATCCTCGCCGACCCGCTCCCCGAGAGTCCCGATCTCGATCAGGTCGCCGCGGCGATCGATCTCGCGCTGGCCGAGGACGCGCTGCACCGTCAGCGCACGCGGAGCCGGATGCGTTTCCTGCGCCCCGTCGCCGGTGCCGCGGCCGCCGTCGCGTTCCTCGCGGGTGGTGTCACGGCGTTCTCGTACAGCGCGATGCCGGGCGATCCCCTGTGGAAGGTGAAGGAGGTCGTCTTCACCCAGCAGGCCGATTCGACGGTCGCGCAGGTCGACACCACGTCGGCGCTGCAGGAGGTCGAGGATCTGCTCGCTCGTGGTGACGCGGAGACGGCCAAGACTCGTCTGGCCGAGGCCGCACAGCGCACGGAGAGCATCCGCGACGAGGACGAGCGTGCCCAGCTGCAGATGTGGTGGACGCGCCTGTCGGACGAGTTGGCGAAGCTGACAGCGCCGGCCGTCGTTCCGCCGCCGGCGTTGCCGACCACGCCGTTCACCACGGTGCCGACCGTGCCGCAGGACGTCATCCCGGAGATCCCCGTCGATCCGAGCCTGCAGCTCCCGCAAATCCCGCTCCCGACGGAGATCCCGCAGCTGCCGACGGACATCCAACTGCCGGGGATTCCGCTGCCGACGGACCTGCCGTTCTTCCCGCAGGCGCCCACCACCACGGTCACCGTCCCGCCGGAGATCCTGCGGGCACCGATGCCCGTGCCGTCGACGACGGCGGCGGTCACCCCGGACACGTCCGTGGTGCCCAACTGACCTCGAGTCACCGACCACGTGCACGACGAAGGCCCGCAGACACTGTCTGCGGGCCTTCGTCGTGAAGTGGTGTCGCGCGCCGACGCCCTAGGAGTCGTACCCGTCGCCCTGGAGCGCGTCGTTCATGGACGCGTCCGCGTATCCGCGGCAGTAGTCCCACGTGACGTACGCGTCGGGAATCGGGTCGTACGCGGGCTCGTGGGGACGCACCGTGCCGTCGACGAGAAGCTGCAGCAGGTTCGCGCGCAGCATGTCCCAGTCGTGGTAGTGGTCCTGCTGGCAGTCCTCGCAGCACACGACGAGGCCTCGCACGCCGCGGTGGGCGAGCAGTGCCTCGTAGACGGCGAGATCCGCGAGATCCTCCTCGACCGCCAGGCGTTCCTGGGGATCGAGGGGCTGTCCGGGCTCGATGGCGTCGAGGGCGGCCGAGGGGTCGGCTGGATCGCCGGCGAAGGGATCCGGCGGCAGACCTGGAGGCAGTTGATCGCGCACACGTCCACGGTACGCAGCAAGTGCCGGTCTGCGCCAGCGCTACACGGCTCCGCGGGGGTCCGGCGGCCTCCGGCGCACGGGGTGACCTGCGCCGGGCGGGGGACCGATACGATGTACCGCGAGCGGACGAGGGAAGTCCCCGGCTCGCACATCGATCGACCGCAGCTCAGGAGGGCCCGATCCGTATGAGTACCCCCGACAGGCCCGTGACCGCCGCAGAGGACTCGACCGCCCGCGTCGAGGCGACCCGTGTCCGCACCGGTGGCGACGACCCGAACAAGGTTGCCATGCTGGGCCTCACCTTCGACGACGTTCTCCTCATACCCGCCGCATCGGATCTCATTCCGAGCAAGGTGGACACGTCCAGCCAGCTCACCCGCGAGATCCGGCTGCGCGTCCCCCTGGTGTCCAGCGCCATGGACACCGTCACCGAGGCACGCATGGCCATCGCCATGGCTCGCGCCGGCGGTATGGGCGTCCTGCACCGCAACCTGTCCGCGGCCGATCAGGCGGCGCAGGTCGAGGTGGTCAAGCGGTCCGAGGCCGGCATGGTCACGGATCCGGTGACGTGCTCGCCGTCGGACACGCTCGCCGAGGTCGACGCGCTGTGCGCCAAGTTCCGCATCTCCGGCCTGCCCGTCACCGACGAGCGCGGCGAACTGGTCGGCATCATCACCAACCGCGACATGCGGTTCGAGGTCGACCAGAACCGCACCGTCGCGGAGGTCATGACCAAGGCTCCGCTGGTCACCGCGCGCGAGGGTGTCACGGCCGACGCCGCGCTGGGGCTGCTGCGTCGTCACAAGATCGAGAAGCTGCCCATCGTCGACGGACACGGCCGGCTCACCGGTCTGATCACCGTCAAGGACTTCGTCAAGACCGAGCAGCACCCCTACGCCACCAAGGACCGCGACGGTCGCCTGCTGGTCGGTGCCGCCGTCGGCGTCGGCGACGACTCCTGGTCCCGCGCGATGCTTCTCGCGGAGGCAGGGTGCGACGTGCTCGTCGTCGACACGGCGCACGGGCACAACTCCCAGGTCCTCGAGATGGTCAGCAAGATCAAGGCCGAGGTGGGCGAGCGTGTCCAGGTCGTCGGCGGCAACATCGCCACCCGCTCGGGAGCGCGCGCCCTGGTCGAGGCGGGTGCGGACGCCGTGAAGGTGGGCGTGGGTCCCGGTTCCATCTGCACCACCCGCGTCGTCGCCGGCGTCGGTGCCCCGCAGATCACGGCCATCCTCGAGGCGGTCGCGGTGTGCAAGGCCGCCGGTGTGCCCGTCATCGCCGACGGCGGACTGCAGTTCTCGGGTGACATCGCCAAGGCTCTCGCCGCCGGCGCCTCCACCGCAATGCTCGGATCCCTGCTCGCGGGCACCGCCGAGTCACCCGGTGAGCTGATCCTGGTGGGCGGCAAGCAGTTCAAGAGCTACCGCGGCATGGGTTCGCTGGGCGCCATGCAGGGACGCGGCGCGACGAAGTCCTTCTCCAAGGACCGCTACTTCCAGGACGACGTGCTGGCAGAGGACAAGCTCGTGCCCGAGGGCATCGAGGGGCGTGTGCCCTTCCGAGGCCCGCTGTCCCAGGTCATCCATCAGCTCACGGGCGGACTGCGGGCCGCGATGGGCTACACGGGGTCGAACTCGGTGGAGGAGCTGCAGGAGGCGCAGTTCGTGCAGATCACCTCTGCCGGACTCAAGGAGAGCCACCCGCACGACATCACCATGACCGTCGAGGCACCGAACTACACTGCCCGCTGACTCGATTCCGGCCGGAGTCGAGCGCCACCCGACCCACGAGGTCCGGGAGGCTTACGAGAGAGGACGCGCGTGCGCGACCTGGTGGAAATTGGCATGGGCCGCACGGCTCGACGGACGTACGAGCTCGAGGACGTGGACATCGTCCCGTCCCGGCGTACCCGGTCGTCGAAGGAGGTGTCGACGGCATGGCAACTGGACGCCTACCGCTTCGACATCCCGATCGTCGCGCACCCGACCGACGCGTTGGTGTCTCCGTCGTTCGCGATCGAGCTGGGCAAGCGCGGTGGCCTCGGCGTCATCAACGGTGAGGGCCTGTGGAGCCGCCACGCCGACGTGGAGTCGGTGATCGATCAGCTCGTCGAGCTCGCGGAATCGGACGTCGACGCGGACGCGCCGGTGAAGATGCTGCAGAAGCTTCACGCCGCACCCCTGCAGCCGGATCTGCTGGCCGCCGCCGTCGCGCAGGTGCGGGAGGCCGGTGTCACGGTCGCCGTGCGCGTCAGTCCCCAGAACGCACGGTCGCTGACTCCGGCACTGGTGGCCGCGGGCATCGACCTGTTGGTCGTGCAGGGCACGATCATCTCCGCGGAGCACGTGGGACACCCGAGCGAGGAACCGCTCAACATGAAGACGTTCATCGCCGAGCTCGACGTTCCCGTCGTGGCCGGCGGCGTGAGCGACCACCGCACCGCCCTGCACCTGATGCGGACCGGCGCCGCGGGTGTCATCGTCGGCTACGGATCCACCGAGGGTGCCACCACCACGGGCGAGGTCCTCGGTATCGGTGTCCCGATGGCCACCGCGATCGCCGACGCCGCCGCCGCCCGTCGTGACTACCTGGACGAGACCGGCGGCCGGTACGTGCACGTGCTCGCCGACGGCGGGATCTCGACATCGGGTCATCTCGCGAAGGCCATCGCCTGCGGTGCGGACGCCGCTGTGCTCGGCGCACCGCTCGCCCTGGCCGACGAGGCTCCCGGCCGCGGCTGGTACTGGCCGTCGGCAGCGGCGCACCCGTCGATGCCGCGCGGTGCGTTCCTGCCCGTGTCGTTCGGCGAGGACCGTCCGTCGCTGGACCGCGTCCTGTCCGGTCCGTCGACGGACCCGTTCGGTTCGCTGGACCTGGTCGGCGGCCTGCGACGGTCGATGGCCAAGTCGGGCTACTCCGATCTCAAGGAGTTCCAGAAGGTGGGCCTCAACATCCGCGGATAGTCGCGACCAGTTCCTGTCACCCGGATTCACACGTACGGTATCGTGGTGCCGATCACGTCCGGGTCTATCAGGAGGTCTCGATGAGCGACGCAACCACGACGAGCGCCACCCCGCACTACGACGTCCTCGTCGTGGGGTCCGGCTTCGGTGGCAGTGTCACGGCGCTGCGGCTCGTCGAGAAGGGGTACTCGGTCGGCGTTCTCGAGGCCGGGCGTCGGTTCGAGGACGACGACTTCGCGGCGACCAGCTGGGACCTGAAGAAGTTCCTCTGGGCGCCGAAGCTGGGCTGTTTCGGCATCCAGCGCGTCCACCTGCTGCGTGACTGCCTCATCCTCGCCGGCGCCGGTGTCGGCGGCGGGTCGCTGAACTACGCCAACACGCTCTACCAGCCGCCGCGGACGTTCTTCCAGGACCAGCAGTGGTCGCACATCACCGACTGGCACTCCGAGCTGACGCCGTTCTACGAGCAGGCGCAGAAGATGCTCGGTGTCGTGCAGAACCCGCACATGACCCCGGCGGACCACGTCATGAAGTCCGTCGCGGAGGACATGGGCGTCGGCCACACCTTCATCCAGACGCCCGTCGGCGTGTTCTTCGGCGACGAGCCCGGCAAGACGGTGCCCGATCCGTACTTCGGCGGCATGGGCCCGGACCGCACCGGCTGCATCGAGTGCGGCGAGTGCATGACGGGCTGCCGCCACAACGCCAAGAACACGCTGCTCAAGAACTACCTCGGCCTCGCGGAGAAGGCCGGCGCGGACATCGTGCCGATGACCACCGTCACCGACCTGACACCGCGACCGGACGGCTCGTGGGTCGTGTCCACCGAGCGGACCGGTGCCCGCCTGCGTAAGGGCCGTGCCACCTACACCGCGGGGCACGTCGTCCTCGCCGCCGGCACGTGGGGCACCCAGCAGCTCATGCACAAGTTCCGCGACACGGGTTCACTGCCGAACCTCTCGCCCACGGTCGGGCGCCTGACGCGCACCAACTCGGAGTCCATCGTCGGCGCGGGCAAGCTGACCTACGACCCGTCGATCGACCTCACCCGCGGTGTCGCGATCACGTCGTCGTTCCACCCCAGTGCGGACACGCACATCGAACCGTGCCGCTACGGCAAGGGCTCCAACGCGATGGGCCTGCTGCAGACGCTCATGACGGACGGCGGCGGCCGCACCCCGCGGTGGCTCAAGTTCCTCGCCGAGGTGGTCAAGAACCCCGTCCGGTTCCTGCGCATGATGAACACGCGGCACTGGAGCGAGCGCACCATCATCGCGCTGGTGATGCAGAACCTCGACAACTCCATCACCACCTTCACCAAGCGTGGTCCGTTCGGGCGTCGCCACGTCAGCAGCCGGCAGGGACACGGCGAGCCGAACCCCACGTGGATCCCGATGGGCAACGAGGCCACCCGGCGCATCGCGAAGAAGATCGACGGGATCGCCGGCGGGACGTGGGGAGAAGTCTTCAACATCCCGCTCACCGCCCACTTCCTCGGCGGCTGCGTCATCTCCGAGGACGTCGAGAACGGCGTCATCGATCCGTACCACCGCGTGCACAACTACCCGACGCTGAGCATCGTCGACGGCTCGTCGGTGTCCGCCAACCTGGGCGTCAATCCCTCGCTGACCATCAGCGCGCAGGCCGAGCGGGCCGCGTCGCTGTGGCCGAACAAGGGGGAGAAGGACCTTCGGCCCGCGCAGGGACTGCCGTACGAGCGCATCGAGCCCATCGCACCCCGCAGCCCGGTGGTTCCCGCGCACGCACCGGCGGCGCTCGTGCTGCCCATCGTCGAGATCCGGACGCCGACGAGTACGCCGCCGTCCTCGACGCGGGTCGCCAGCCACGCGGGCAGCACCGGCGCGGCATGAGGGCGGACGCGCTCTCTAGACTGTGCGCGTGACCGACTCCCCGCAGCAGGATCCCGTCCCGCCCCTCGAGAACGCGAATCCGGTGCTCGTCGTCGACTTCGGCGCGCAGTACGCCCAGTTGATCGCGCGGCGCGTCCGTGAGGCACGGGTGTTCTCCGAGGTCGTGTCGCACACGATGACGGTCGACGAGATCGCGGCGAAGAAGCCCGCGGCGATCGTGCTGTCCGGTGGTCCGTCGAGCGTCTACGCCGAAGGTGCGCCGCAGCTCGATCCGGCGCTGTTCGACCTGGACGTCCCGGTCTTCGGTATCTGCTACGGGTTCCAGGCAATGGCGGGCGCGCTGGGAGGCACCGTCACCCACACGGGCACCCGCGAGTACGGGCGCACCGACATCGACGTCTCCGGCGGAACGCTGCACGACGGGCTGCCGTCGACGCAGCCCGTGTGGATGAGTCACGGCGACGCCGTCACCGAAGCTCCCGAGGGCTTCGAGGTCGTGGCGACCAGTGCCGGCGCCCCCGTCGCCGGCTTCGAGAACCGGGCGCGACGCCTCGCCGGGGTGCAGTATCACCCGGAGGTCCTGCACTCCCCGCACGGTCAGCAGGTGCTGTCCCGTTTCCTGCACGACATCGCCGGCATCGCGCCGACGTGGACGGCGGCGAACATCGCGGACGCGCTGGTCGAGCAGGTGCGCGAGCAGGTGGGCGACGGCCGGGCCATCTGCGGTCTCTCCGGCGGTGTCGACTCGGCGGTCGCCGCGGCGTTGGTGCAGCGCGCGATCGGTGACCGCCTGACGTGTGTGTTCGTCGATCACGGACTGCTGCGAGCGGGAGAGCGCGAGCAGGTCCAGCAGGACTTCGTCGCCGCCACCGGCGCCCGGTTGGTGACGGTGGACGCCGTGGACACCTTCCTGCGCGAGCTCGACGGCGTCTCGGATCCGGAGACCAAGCGCAAGATCATCGGCCGCGAGTTCATCCGATCGTTCGAGGGTGCGGTGAGCGCGGAACTGGGTGACAGTGCGGCGCACGGGGAGTCGATCGACTTCCTCGTCCAGGGCACGCTCTACCCGGACGTGGTCGAGTCCGGCGGCGGCAGCGGTACCGCCAACATCAAGAGCCATCACAACGTCGGCGGTCTGCCCGAGGATCTGCAGTTCTCGCTCGTGGAGCCGCTCAGGCTGCTGTTCAAGGACGAGGTCCGCGCCGTCGGCCGGGAGCTCGGCCTGCCCGAGGAGATCGTGGCGCGGCAACCGTTCCCCGGCCCGGGCCTGGCCATCCGCATCATCGGATCCGTGACGCCCGATCGCCTGGCGACGCTGCGCCACGCCGACGCCATCGCCCGCGAGGAGCTGACGATGGCGGGTCTGGACTCCCAGATCTGGCAGTGCCCCGTGGTGCTGCTCGCCGACGTCCGCAGTGTGGGTGTGCAGGGCGACGGCCGGACCTACGGCCATCCCATCGTCCTGCGTCCGGTGTCGAGCGAGGACGCGATGACCGCGGACTGGACCCGGCTGCCGTACGACGTGCTCGAACGGATCTCCACCCGGGTCACCAACGAGGTGCGCGAGGTGAACCGGGTGGTGCTCGACGTGACGAGCAAGCCGCCGGGCACCATCGAATGGGAGTGAGCCCGGCGGCGGACCGCCTGCGGTCGAACGGCGAGAGCCCTACTGCGAGCGGGACTTCCGTCGCCTGACGGGTGCCAGGACGAGGACCACGCCGACGACGATCGCGGCGATCACCAGGGTCCAGCCCGACGCGGCGCCGGCGACGATCGCGGTGGGGTCCGCGCCGACGAGCGTCGGGATCGCCAGCAGCAGTGCCGCCACACCGGCGATCAGCAGGACCGGTGAGGGTCCGCGGCGATCGGTACCGCTCGTGTCGTGTCCGGTCTCATCGGTCACGGTGCACCTCCAGATTTCCCAGCGCAGTGCTGGCCTCGATGGTCAGGGTCGGTCCTGCCGTCCCGTCGGATCCGCCGTCGACCCCGCCGGCGCCGATGCAGTTCGCGTTGCCGACGGCGCTACTGCAGTCGGTGACGACGTTCATGGTCGGTGACAGCAGGATCTCGGTGTTGCCGACGGCCTTCTCCACGGTCACGGTGCGGTCCTCGGTGAGGTCGAGCCCGCGCAGGTCGAGGACGAAGTTCCCCACACCGGACTCGTACGCGGGCGCCAGCGCGGCCATCGACGTGGGCGCGATCGTCACGTTGCCCATGTTCGGCGACTCGACACCGCGCAGGTCCTGCACGTCGACCAGGGACGACACGAGGACGAACCCGGCGAGCGGGGCCGCGAGAACGAGCAAGCCGTAGCCGCGCCGCAGGAACGCGCCGATGATCAGTCCGATGCCGACGACGGTCAGCGCCACCGCGCCGACACGGGGAGCGGTCACGACGGCGGCGCCCGTGGCGGCGCCGATGCCGATGGTCACGGCGGAGGCGATGATGGCGAGGCCGATCACCGTGGACGTCAGGTGCGACTTCCGCGTCGGTGCGGGGACCGGGAGAACGGGCCGACCCGGTTCGGGGAGGTCCCAGGCGAACGGGGCGACTCCCAGAGGATCCCAGCTCGGCGGCGGCGGAGTGGACGGTGTGTCCGGGTCGTCCTTCGACAACGAGACGGGCGCAGGGTGGGCGGCGGGTTCCGGAACGTACTGGTCGGGGAGCGTCGAGTAGGCGTTCCACTGCTGTGCGGTCGGATCGTGCGCGGAGAGGGGAGCGCCGGCGAGCTCGGCCGGTGTCGGCGCGTTCGGAGTCCGACGGAACAGCAGGTACAGGGCCCCCAGCATGGCGATCGTGGACACCAGCCCCGATCCCATTCCGAGTGGTCCGACCGTGAGGACCGAGATGACGAGAGCGACGGACAGCACCACGGCCGTCGTGTGGGAGTCCGACGTGCGGCCGCGGCCGAGCAGCGACTCCGCCGGCGACACGACGTCGCCGCGGCGCGGAAGCACCAGCCAGGCAGCGAGATACAGGACCAGGCCGGATCCACCGAACAGGGTGGAGACGGCGAACGCGACACGGACGAGAACGGGGTCGACGCGGAAGCGGTGCCCGATTCCGGCGGCGACACCGGCACCGGGGCCCTGATCGGGCAGGCGCACGGGTCGGGTTCGCCAGATCTCGGACAGCTGGGCGGACGCGGTGGCGTGGGTCATGGATACATCCTGGGCTGCCGAGGCGTCCCGGCACATCGGGGCGAACCCTGATTTCGCCGGTGTCCACGCGTCGTGCGACTCGACCGAGATGGGGGAGAACCCCGATACCGCGGAGCCGTGAGCCGTGCCAGTATCGAGGCGTGTCCACCCTGCCCGCACAGCCTCCGCACACGCGGGAGCCCCCCGGCCGTCCGCCGTTGCCGACGCCGGCGCTCCGTCGCCGTGCCGCCGGACGTGTCGTCGGCGGTGTCGCGGGCGGTGTCGCCGATCACTTGGACGTCGACGTGTTCCGGGTGCGGGTCGTCTTCGCGGTGCTGTGCGCCGCGGCCGGCGCCGGTGCCGTCGCCTACGGACTGCTGTGGATCTTCACCTCCGCGGGTACCGACGTCCGCAGGCCGGACCGCTCGGAGAAACGTCGCGCGTACGGGCTGATCGCCCTCGGGATCGGCGGCGCCGTCGCGCTGGGGTCGGGGCTGACGGGCAGCTCGTCCACGATCATCGCCCCTGTCGTCGTCGTCGCGCTCGGCGCCGCGCTGGTGTGGCGGGAGTTCGACGCGGCCGGGACCCGGACGGCGGACACCCGGCCTCGGCACGCACGCACGTCGGTACTCGGGTGGGCGCGCATCGTCGCCGGAGTCACGCTCGTGATCATCGGGCTCTGTGTCGTGCTCGTCGCCCGAGTGGACGTGCGGGCGCTGCAGTCGTCCCTGCTCGCCGTCGTCGTGACGCTGGTCGGGGCGGTACTGCTCACCGTCCCGCTCTGGATGCGGTTGTGGCGCGCCCTCGGTGACGAGCGCGCGGCACGCATCCGGAACGACGAACGCGAGGAGATCGCGTCGCACCTGCACGACTCCGTGCTGCAGACCCTCGCCCTGATCCAGAAGCAGTCCACCGACTCCGCCGAGGTGATGCGCCTCGCGCGCAGTCAGGAACGAGAGCTGCGCAAGTGGCTGTTCGGGGGAGACCGGGACGACCACGCGTCTCTCGTCCGCGCGTTGGCCACCATCGCCGGTGAGGTCGAGGACCACTACGGTGTGACCGTGGATCCCGTGACCGTGGGCGACGTGGCTCTGGACGAGCCGGTCGAGAGTTCGGGGTTGAACCGTGAGGTCGCCACTGCTCTGCTCGGAGCCACGCGCGAGGCACTCGTCAACGCCGCCAAGCACTCCGGGGTGACCTCCCTCGACCTGTACGCCGAGGCGGGCTGCGACACCGTCGAGGTCTTCGTCCGCGACCGCGGGTGCGGATTCGATCCGGACAGCGTGCCGCAGGATCGACAGGGCCTGGCGCGCAGTGTGCGGGCACGCATCGAACGCCGCGGCGGCTCGGTGCGGGTGCGGTCCGCACCCGGGCAGGGTTCCGAGATCCACATCTGTGTGCCGCGGGTGCGCGGCACGGGTACCACCGGGCACGCGGACTCCGTGCCCGACACCGCGAGAGAGGAACGGTCCGCGTGACCCTGCGAGTCTTCCTGGTCGACGATCACGGAGTGTTCCGGTCGGGGGTGCGCGCGGAACTGGGGCGCGAGACCGACATCGAGGTGGTCGGTGAGGCCGGGGGCGTCGCGGACGCGGTCCGCGGTATCGACGAGATCCGTCCCGACGTCGTCCTGCTCGACGTGCACATGCCCGACGGCGGTGGGGTCGCCGTTCTGCAGTCCATCGCGGCGGGCCCGGTGTGCCTGGCGCTCAGCGTGTCCGACGCCGCCGAGGACGTCATCGCCGTGATCCGCGCCGGTGCTCGGGGTTACGTCACCAAGACCATCTCGGGGTCCGATCTCGCCGACGCGGTGCGCCGCGTCGCGGGCGGTGACGCCGTGTTCGGACCGCGGTTGGCGGGGTTCGTCCTCGACTCGTTCACCGGTCGCTCGGCGGCACCGGAACCGCCGCTCGATCCGGAGCTCGACTCCCTGACGCCGCGCGAGATGGAGGTGCTGCGTCTGCTCGCCCGCGGCTACACCTACCGCGAGATCGCCGAGACGCTCTTCATCTCGATCAAGACCGTCGAGACCCATGCCTCGAACGTGTTGCGGAAGACGCAGCAGTCCAACAGGAACGCCCTCACCCGCTGGGCACACCGACGGCGCATCGAATGAGGGCCCGTGCGGTCGCGGCCGTCGTCGTCGGTCTCGGTGGGGTGGCCGCGGGCCTGGTGGCCGTCGTCTCGTCGATGCTCGAGACCAGCAGCATGGTGGTCGTGGGTCCCGCCTCCGCGGCGCCGATCCTGTTGTGCGTGACCGTCGTCGGAGTCCTGGTGTGCCTGCTCGCGCGGCGGTGGTGGATCGCCGCGGCGTCGGCCGTTCTCCTGGGGCTGGCCGCAGTGGTCGTGGTGCCGCTGTACGTACCGGGCGCCGCGGGAGTCGCCGATGCCGCCCCCGGTGAGTCGCTGCGCGTGATGCAGGCGAACGTCAAGCTGGGAGAGGCGGATCCGCAGGCACTGGTGGCGTCGGTGCGGGAGCGCCGCATCGACGTCCTGACCGTGCAGGAGCTCACCGAGGAGTCGGTGGGGGCGTTCGACGCGGCCGGGCTCTCCGCCGCGTTGCCCTACCGGTTCGTGGCGCCGTATCAGGGCGGCGCGGGCGCCGCGATCTACAGCCGGTTCCCGCTGTCGAACGGCCGGGAACTGCCCGGTTACCTGCTCGCAAGCGTGACGGCGGATCTCGATGTCGGTGCGGCGCAGCCCCTCCGGGTCTACGCGGTGCATCCGGTGCCGCCCTGGCCGACACCCACCCCGGTGTGGGCGTCGGAGCTCGACATGCTCGGTGAGGAGTTGGCGCAGGCGTCGCCGGGAGCGGTGATCATCGGTGGTGACTTCAATTCCACGCACGCTCACAAGCGGTTCCGCGATCTGCTCACCGGCGGATACGTGGACGCGGCGGACGCTGTCGGTGCCGGGGTCATCCCGACCTACCCGATGGACACGTGGTACCCACCGGTGGTCGGGATCGACCACGTCGTGGTGCGGGACGCGCAGGTGCGCTCCCTCGAGCCCGTCGACATCGTGGGATCGGATCACCGGGGGCTCGTCGCGACCGTCGACGTCCCCTGACCCACCTCGATCTCGCGAGTACGTCCGAACTGTCGTCCTGTGGTGGATGTTCGCGACAGTACGGCCGTATTCGCCGGGGTCGGGAGCGGGTCAGAGCACCAGGAGCAGGACGATGAGCAGGAGCAGCACCGCGCCGCCGATCGCGAGGTAGAGCGGCAGCCCGGCGGGGGCGCTGAAGGACTTGGGTTCCTTCGTCTCGAACGCGGGCGGGGAGTACGTCGGGCGCGGAGCCGGCCCGGGTGCCGGCGTGGTGGACGCCGCCGTCGGACGCGGAACCCGATCCAGAGGGGTGGCGGTGTCCGCTGCCGGGAGCCCCGTCATGGTGCGGCCGTGGATGCGTTCGCCTCGCCGGGAGGTGCCCGGGACTCGGGAGCCGCGCAGCGCCCAGAACGGGACCTGACCGTCGGCCGCGCGCAGCGGGTGGTTGATCACCGATCCGGCGTTGCCGTTCTTGCCCACGGCGAGGGTGACGAAGCGGGTGCGGACCTCGGCCATGGTGGGGCGGCGCGCAGGGTCGGGTTCGAGCATGTGCAGCAACGTGGCCGTCATCGGTCCGCTCTTGCGCGGCGGGATGATGCGCCCCCCGGCGACGCGGTGCAGCAGGGCGATGGAGTCGGCGTCGATGCCGAAGGGTGGTTGTCCCTCGGTCGCGGTGTACAGCGTGGCGCCGAGCGAGAAGACGTCGCTGGCCTCGGTGGGGTCCGCGCCGCGCGCCACCTCGGGTGCGAAGTACGCGGGGGTGCCGGTGATGACGGCGCTGTTCTCCTCGTGCGTGTCCGTCTTGGCGCGCGAGATGCCGAAGTCGCTGATCTTGACCATGCCCAGCGCGCTGCCGCGATCGGCGACCAGGATGTTGCCCGGCTTGATGTCGCGGTGCACGATGCCGGCGGCGTGGGCGGCGGTGAGGGCGTCGGCGATCTGGGCACCGATCTGGATGACCTCGTCCGGGGGCAGCGACTCGGCGATGTTGAGGGCCATCGCGAGGCTGCGGGCGGGGAGGTACTCCATGATGAGCCAGGGCTCGCCGCTGTCGAGTGCGACGTCGTGCATGGCGATGGCGTGCGGGTTGTTCAGCTGGGCCGCCATCCGCCCCTCGCGCATGGCGCGTTCGCGGATCTCGCGGGCGGCCTCGGGGGTGAGGTCCACGGTCGAGGTGGCCTGTTTGACGGCCACCTTGCGGCTGAGCAACGTGTCGCTCGCGAGCCACACCGCGCCCATTCCGCCGCCGCCGAGCTTGGAGTCGAGTCGGTAGCGACCGGCGAGGAGGTAGTCGGGTCCGATGACCGGTCGCGTGCGCCCCGAGCCGGCCACCGCTCCGCTGGGCTGCTGGTGATCAGTCACGGTGTTCGAGGTTATCGGACGAGCCGATCGAGTGCCGGGCAGGGCTGTCACCAGGACGTTTCCGGGCGTCTTGACGTTCGAACGGGCAGCGGCTTTACTGATGTGAGCGTTCGAAAGTATGTTCGAATTCTCGGTCTTCCCCCGGGTCTCCAACGCAGTCTCGACCGTCCCGACCGGGGAGTGAGTATGCCTGTTTCCGTTGATCTCGAAGGCCTCGAAGGGCTGTCCCGCACCGAGCGGATCGAGTTCCTGCGGCGTCGTATCCGGTCCTCACCTGCGCGTGTGGCCGATGCCCCCGCTCCTGCCGCACCGGTCACCCTCACGGCCACCGCGCCTGCCCCGGATCCCGCGCCGGCCCGGGTCCGCCCGGTTCTCCCGGTCCCGGAGGCGTTGTCGGCGCTGCTCCCCGAGGGTGGGTTGGCCCGCGGCACGGTGGTCTCGGTGTCCGGCGCCGGATCGTTGCTCCTCGGGATCCTGGCGTCGGTCACCGGATCGGGACGGCACGCCGCCGTCATCGGTCTGCCGCGGCTGGGACTGTTGGCGGCGTCGGAGATGGGGGCGCATCTGCAGCGGGTGGCGCTGGTCCCGGATCCCGGGCCGGACCCGGTGGAGGTCGCCGCCGTGCTGCTCGACGGCATCGATCTGGTGGTGCTGGGGCTGGGCGGCATGTCGGTGCCGCCGTCGCGAGCGCGGGCGGTGGTCGCTCGGGCGCGCAACAAGGGCGCCACGCTGATCGTCACCGACGGACGCTGGGACGGCGCCGAACTCCGGTTGGACGCCCGCATCCGCGGGTACGGCGGGCTCGGCTCGGGGGCCCGTACGGGTCACGGCCGGGTGCGCGCCGTGCATCTGGGCGTCGAGGTGCAGGGCCGTGCCGTCCGGCCGCGGACCGGCCGGTTGACCCTGACGTCCACGGGCGACGGGGTCGAGTGGGGATCGGCCGACTCCGCCGTGTCGCATCAGGATCCGGTGCTGGAAGCGCTGCCGTCGTGAGCACCGACCGTCGGAGCCGGGTGCTGGCTCTGTGGTGCCCCGACTGGCCGGCCGTGGCCGCTGCCGCCGCGGCGGAGATCCCGGCCTCGTCGCCGGTGGCGGTGGTCTCCGCCAATCGTGTCGTCGCCTGCTCCGCGACGGCACGCGCCGAGGGGGTCCGTCGCGGCGGCCGACGCCGTGAGTCGCAGGCCCGCTGTCCGGAACTGTATGTGGCGCGGGCGGATCCGGATCGTGACGCGCGACTGTTCGAGCCGGTCGCCTCGGCGGTGGACGAGGTGGTGCCCGGTATCGAGGTGCTGCGGCCCGGCCTGTTGCTGCTGTCGGCGCGCGGTGCGGCGCGGTACTTCGGTTCGGAGGAGGCCGCGGCGGAGCGGCTGGTGGACACCGTCGCGGCGGTCGGTGTCGAGTGCCAGGTGGGGATCGCCGACGAGGTGTCGACGGCCGTCGTCGCGGCTCGGCACGGCGCGATCGTGCCGCGGGGGAGCGGCGCGCAGTTCCTGGCTCCGCTCCCGGTGGCCGAGCTGTCGGCGGAACCGTCTCTCGCGGCGCCGGAGCGGGTGGACCTGGTGGATCTGCTGGTGCGGCTGGGTCTGCGCACGGTGGGGGACTTCGGGGCACTGTCACCGGTGGACGTGGCCTCCCGCTTCGGCACCGACGCGGTCCTCGCGCACCGCAGCGCGCGAGGTGAGCCGGAGCGGCCGCCCTCGGCGCGCGTGCTTCCTCCCGATCTCGAGGTCGAGTACCGCTGCGACCCTCCGATCGATCGCGTCGACGCGGCGGCGTTCGCGGGTCGCGCCCTGGCCGAGAGACTGCACGTGACGCTGTCGGCCGCGGCCGTGGCCTGCACCCGGTTGCTGGTGCAGGCCACCACGGCCAACGGTGAACACCTCTCCCGCACGTGGCGATGCGCGGAACCGCTCACTCCCGAGGGCACCGCGGATCGCGTGCGATGGCAGCTCGACGGCTGGCTCACCGGCCGCAGTGAGAACAAGCCGACCGCCGGCATCGTCCTGCTGCGTCTCGAGCCGGTGGAGGTGGTGTCGGCGGGTGCGCTGCAGCTGGGACTGTGGGGCGGAGTCGGCGACGAGGACGAGCGGGCCCGCCGTGCCCTGGTGCGGGTGCAGGGTCTGCTGGGCGGCGACGCCGTCCAGGTGGGTGTGCTCAGCGGTGGTCGGGGGCCGGGTGAGCGCGTGACGATGCTGCCGTGGGGCGACGAGCCGGTGCCCGATGCTGATCCCTCCGCTCCGTGGCCCGGCCGGTTGCCGTCCCCGTCGCCCTCGGCGCTGATGCCGACGCGTCCGGAGATCGCCGTGACCGACGAGTCGGGAGTGGCGGTGCAGGTCACCGAGCGCGGCATGTTCGATCGCGTGCCCGGCCGGGTCGACTGGGGATCGCGGAGCTGGGTGCTGCACGGCTGGGCGGGACCGTGGGCGGCGGACGAGCGGTGGTGGGATCTCGGCGCCACCTCCACGGCCCGCCAGGTGGCACGGGCGCAGGTGCTGCTGGAGGACACCCGTGCCCTGCTGGTCCTGCACGACGGCGGACGATGGTTCGTGGAAGGGATCTACGAATGACGGCGGAACGCGCACGGGAACGCACGGGCGAGGCCACGATCCTGCATGCGGACCTCGACTCCTTCTACTCCTCGGTGGAGCAGCGGGACGACCCGTCGCTGCGCGGGCGACCCGTCATCGTCGGCGGTGGTGTGGTTCTGGCGGCGAGCTACGAGGCCAAGGCCTTCGGCGTGAAGACGGCCATGGGTGGCCGGCAGGCGCGCGCTCTGTGCCCGCAGGCGGTGGTGGTGCCGCCCCGGATGGCCGCCTACTCGCAGGCGAGCAAGGACGTCTTCGAGGTGTTCGAGAACGTCACCCCGCTGGTCGAGGGCATCTCCATCGACGAGGCCTTCCTCGACGTCACCGGGTTGGCGCGGCTGTCCGGATCGCCGTCGGACATCGCTCGGGACCTGCGTCGCACGGTGGCGGAGGACGTCGGTCTCCCCATCACCGTCGGGGTGGCGCGTACCAAGTTCCTCGCCAAGATCGCCAGTGCCGTCGCCAAGCCCGACGGCCTGCTGGAGGTTCCGCCGGATCGTGAGCTCGAGTTCCTGCATCCGCTTCCGGTGGAGCGCATGTGGGGCGTCGGCAGGATCACCGCCGACAAGCTGCACGCGCAGGGCATCCGCACCATCGGTGACCTCGCCGCGCACCGCGAGGGCGCGCTGGCCGCCGTCCTCGGATCGGCCGCGGGTCGGCACCTGCACGCCCTGTCGAACGGTGTCGACGCGCGCCGGGTGAGCACCGGCACGAGCCGGCGGTCGGTGGGTGCCCAACATGCTCTGGGGCGTCGTCACAAGACCCCGGCGGACATCGACGCAGCCCTCGTCGGACTGGTCGACCGTGTCACTCACCGCATGCGGAAGGGTCACCGGGCAGGTCGCACGATCACGCTGCGCCTGCGTTTCGACGACTTCACGCGAGCGACGCGATCCACGACGCTGAGCCGTGCGACGGCCGACACCCACGTCGTGCTCACCGCGGCCCGATCGCTGCTGGGCGCATCGATGTCGACCATCACGATGCAGGGCCTCACCCTTGTCGGCGTGGCGGTGTCGAATCTCGAGGACGGCGCCGCGATGCAGCTCGAGCTGCCGTTCGAGACGCCGGAGGACGAGCATCCGACCATAGACCGGACGGCCCTGGACGAGGCGCTCGACGGAGTGCAGCGCCGGTTCGGCACCTCCGCGCTCACGCGCGGTGTGCTGCTCGGGCGAGAGGAGCAGACATCGGTGCCCATGCTCCACGAGTGAGGGTCGGCGCCTCTGGGAGGATGGCTCGATGATCATGACGGACGGTGTGGTGGACGCCGAGGGCGTGCGGCTGCACTATCGAGATTCCGGTGGTGACGACGTGCTGGGGTCGCCCGTCGTGCTGGTGCACGGCATGGGCGGCGACGGCCACACCTGGGACGCGTTCGCGCGCACACTGGTTCGGCGGGGCCGCCGTGTCGTCGTCCCGGACCTCCGCGGGCACGGCCGCAGCGGACGCGCACGGAGTTACCTGTTCGGTGAGTTCGGCGACGACCTCGAGGCGCTCCTGGATCATCTCTCGCTGACTCGCGTCGACCTCGTCGGCCACTCCCTGGGAGGCCACGCCGCGACGCTCGTCGCCCAACGCCGTCCGACGACGGTGCGCAAGCTCGTGGTCGAGGAGGCTCCACTCCCCATCCGTCCTGGTGACGAGACCCCGTCGATCACGACGAAGTTCCCGTCCGCGCGCGAACTGCTGCACGCCACGACCAGCGTGATCCGACACCCCCGCGCCGTGCTGGCCTTCGATCGGTCGATGACCTCGTCCGCACTCACCCAGTTCCGCGCCCCCGATCCGCTGTGGTGGGAGGCGCTGGCGCACATGGAGAGTGATGTGCTGTTGGTCGTCGGTGGTCCCACCGGCATGGTCGACCGCGCGCGCCTCGAGGCGATGACGGCGCTGGTGCCGCGCAGCCGGGTCGTCGCCGTGGACAGCGGCCACAGTGTGCATCGGGATCGGTTCGCCGAGTTCGACGCCGCGGTCGGCCCGTTCCTCGCCGAGCACCAGGAAACTCCCCGCGCCCTGTGAGGCGTCCAGAACCGACGACGTCCTCGCCGTCCCTGGCGGCCACTGTCGTTACCGTCGGCGCATGACGGCACCCACCCAGCAGTTCACCGTGACCCGGACCGACGGCGAACTCGCTGCTCGGGCCCTGATGTACGCCGTGTCCGAGCTCAGCCTCATCAGGGTCACCGGCCAGGGCGGGGCCGCCTACGCGCAACTGCAGGTGTGTCCGTCGGGTGCGCGCTACCGGTCGGTCGTCGACGGGATGAGTCCACGCGCCGCGCGGGAGCTGACCAACGGATACCACGCCAACTTCCACCACCCGGTGCTCTACGCGGCGGCGCTGCGGCTGGGCGCCGTGCGGCTCGCCGAGCTGGTTCCCATGTCGCGGTCGTTGCGCGCGGTGCTCGTCGCCGCCCCGGCCGTCGCGGCCACCGCGGACATCACCGAGAACGTCGTCAACCTCTACCTCCACCGCGACACCCGCCGCATCACCGACACGACCGCGACCGTGTCGAGTGCGCTCAGCATCGTCAAGTGGGGCGGGACGGTGGGACCGTTGGCCTACATGACCGTCGGCTTCCTCCCGATCTGGGGCCGAGCCGTGCGGGACCGGTTCGCACGCGGTCGATAGGACCGCACAGCCGCCGAACGATCCGCCGGTTACCGTCGTGTCATGACCGTCACCCGGCCCCGCGCGGCGACGCTGTCGCTGCGGAGTCGCATCCGACTTCTCACGGTGAGCGTGGCGGCGCTGGCCGTCGCGATCTGCTCCTTCGTGATCTACATGGTCACCGAGGACGCTCTGCGTGCGCAGCTCGCCGATCGGGTGGGCCGGGACGCCGACAAGTTGATCGCCAGTGACTCCTCCGGACTCTCGCCCGCGGCCTTCGGTTTCGCTGCCGGACCTCGCGCGGGACGCTATCTGCAGGTGGGCATCGTCAGCGAGGACGGTGACGTGTACTCCGCGTCCGGAAGTTTCACTCCGTTCGCCTCTCCCGACGGCGTGTTGGAACCGGTGGTCGCGTCGGTGGTCGCGGGGGAGTCGGACCGCGTCGTCACCGACCTGAACGGCTACGCGGTGGCCATCGAGAAGGCGCCGAGCGGGTCGACGGTGCTGGTCGGAGAGTCCTACCGGTCGCTCGACGGGGTGATGAGTGGACTGCTCCTCATCTTCGTCACGGTGGGCGGCGCACTGGTGGTACTGGCAGGGCTGTCGGGGTACCTGGTGGCGCGGACGGGCCTGCGCCCGGTCGGAAGACTCACCCGCGCCACGCGGCGGATCACCGAGACCGGCGACCTCAGTCCGGTGGCCGTGGTGGGTGACGACGAGCTGGCGCATCTCGCCGATCGGTTCAACGACATGCTGGCGGCCCTGCAACGCTCGCGGCTCGCACAGAACCACCTCATCGTCGACGCGGGTACCGAGCTGCTGGCGCCGCTCACCGCCTTGCGCACCAACATCGAGTTGCTCATCGAGATCGGTGACCCCGATCGTGCGCCCGCGGTGCCGCTGGATCAGGATGCGGTGGACCAACTTCGGCGCGACATCGTCGATCAGCTGGACGAGGTCGCACGCCGTATCCACCGCCTCGTCGACGAGGCGCGGGAGGCGCACACGCGGGACGGGTGACTCAGGTGTCCGCTCGGTAGCGCGCGGGGGGACCACCCACCAGGGCGGTGAACGCCCGGATCAAATGGCTCTGATCCGCGTATCCGAGGTCGGCGGCGAGCGCCGCCCAGTCCACCGTGCCGTCGGTGTGCGCGGCACCCGCGACGTCCAGGAGTCGGCACCGCTGCACCACCCACTTGGGCCCGACGCCGACATGGTCGGCGAACTGTCTCTGCAGCGTCCGCAGGCTCACTCCCGCACGATCCGCGAGCTGCTGCGCCCGGATGACCGTCGTGTCCGTCTCGGCCAGCTCCACGAGGTCCGCGATGTCGGCGGCCACGGGGTCGGCCGTCGCGGTCCGCTCGATCAGCCACGAGGACAGTCGGTCCACACACGTGGTGACGTCCGCGTCCGGGTCGAGGAGGAGACCGGCGAGTCGGCGATCGTCGGTGCCCAGCACGTCCGCGACGGTCCCGACCCGATCGGTCATCGAGCTCACGGGCCGGCCGAGAACGGGGCGGAAACCTGCGGGACGGAACGCTGCGGCGACCGTGCGCCCGTCGCCGACGAGGGTGCGCTGGAAGCGACGTCGCATCACGCCGTGCACCAGCAGCCGCGGAGCGCCCTCCCGAGATTCCGCCGTCAGATGGACCACCGGGCGCGGGACGACCTCCTGCACGTGCGGTTCGGGGCAGTGCCACTCCACCCACCAGAAGTAGTCGACGAGGGTCGAGAGGTCGTCGGGAGGGCGGGAGCGGCCGACGGTGATCCGACCCTCCGCACGCGCGGGGTGCAGGATCGCCGACTGCGCGCGTCGGCCTGCTCGGGTCAACGGATCCTCCGTCACGGAGCGAACCGTACCGCTCGGGCTGGCGCGTTTGTTCAAGTCACGGTGCCGATCGTGAGGGAGGCTGAGGTCATGACGACGACGCGACTGGCGATGACGACCCTGGACTGTGCCGAGGTTCCTCCGGTGGCCGAATTCTGGGCGGCGTTCCTCGGTCTGACCCAGACGATGGGTGACGGCGAGAACTACGCCATGCTCTCTCCCGCGAACGGGGGCCCGGCGCTGGGCTTCGGCCGCGTGGACGGCTATCGGCCACCCGCCTGGCCGAACCCCGACGGGAGCAAGCAGTTCCACTTCGACATCGCGGTCGAGGACATCCCGGTGGCCGAGGCCCGTGCGATCGAGCTGGGGGCGACGCTCGCCGAGCCGCAGCCGGGCGAGACGTGGCGCGTTCTCCTCGATCCGGCCGGCCATCCGTTCTGCCTGACGGATGCCGCCAACTGGGGCTGACCACACGCGTGGTGAACTGGCATCGACAGCGATCCCCGACCGAACGGACGTCCCGTGGCCATCACCGCTCTGCTCGAACTGCGTCTCGATCCCGCCCGCCTCGAGGAGTCGCACCGCATCATCGACGAGACCCTCGTCGCCACCCGCGCGTTCGAGGGATGCCTCGGTGTCGAGGTGACGGCGGACGTGAAGGATCCGGCGCACGTCGTCATCGTCGAGAGCTGGGCCAGCGTCGAGGCCGACGCCGCCTACCGCGCGTTCCGGGCGACGCCCGAGGGTCGCAGTGAACTCGGTTCGATCGTCACCGCGGCGCCGGTGCTGACCGTGCTGGCGCCCGTTCGATGACGACGGACGCGACTCCCTCGGTGGCCTTCGTCCAGGCCACCTGGCATCGCGAACTGGTGGACCGGGTGCGCCAGGGTTTCGTGCGGGAGTTCGGGCGTGACGTGGACACCTTCGAGGTGCCCGGTGCGTTCGAGATCCCCCTGCACGCCAAGCGACTCGCGCTCACGGGCCGGTACTCGGCCGTCGTCGCGGCGGCGCTGGTGGTGGACGGCGGTATCTACCGGCACGACTTCGTCGAGACGGCCGTCATCGACGGACTCATGCGGGTGCAGCTCGACACCGATGTGCCCGTGTTCTCGGTGGTGCTGACCCCGCACCACTTCCACGAGCATGCCGACCACACGAGCTTCTTCGCGGAGCACCTCGAGAAGAAGGGTGTCGAGGCGGCGAGCGCGGTGGTGCGCACGCTCGCGTCCCTCGACTCGATCGGCCGCTAGCTGTCGGGTCGGTCCTGCCAGACCGAGGGGTCGACGAGCGCGAGCTTGGCTGGTGACCGGATCATGTCGATCCGCGACACCAGGCCCGTCGACGACACCTCGAACGAGACGACGCCGACCAACCCGTCGCCCGCCACGAGGGCGAGTCCCGTTCTGCCGTTCACACGGCACGGACGCACCCGCAGACCGTCTCCCGCCTTCGCCGCGATGCCGAGGAGGAATCTCGCGACGTGGTCGGCGCCGATCACGGGACGCCGTGCCGCCGAGACGACTCCGCCCCCGTCGCTGACGAGAACGACGTCGGGGTCCAACGTCGTCAGCAGATCGGCGAGCACTCCCGTACCGGCGGCACGGGTGAAGTCACGCACGGCGCCGGCATGCAGCTCGGGCGACACCGCGAAACGTGGAGCCCCCTCCGTCACGTGCCGTCGTGCACGAGACGCGAGCTGCCGCACGGCATTCGGAGTGCGGCCCACGATCCGCGCGATCTCGTCGAACGGGACGTCGAACACGTCGTGCAGGACCCATGTCGTGCGTTCGGCCGGGGACAGCGTCTCGAGCACCACCATGAGCGCGAAGCGCACGCTCTCGTCGAGCGTCACCCGGTCGGGCGGCGAGTCGGCCGGTCCGACCAACGGCTCGGGCAACCACGGTCCCACGTACGTCTCTCGTCGCACGCGGGCCGACCGCAGCACGTCCAGTGCTGCGCGCGAGACAGCGACCACGGCCCACGCCTCGACGTCGAGAACGGGTGACGTCGCATCGGCCGCGACCAGTTTCGGCCAGCAGTCGGACACGACGTCCTCGGCGTCGGCGTGCGAACCGAGGACGGCGTAGGCGATGCGGACCAGCCGTGGGCGGACGCGGACGAAGTCGTCGGTGACACTCACCGGGTCGAGGCACCCACGCGCGCGAGCCACTGATCGAACGTCTCGTCACCGTGCGCAGCGTCCGGTCCGGGAAGGAGCCCACCGTTCGCCATGCCGCGACCCCCGGCGCCCGGCAGCCGCAGGGGGAGGACGAGACGCTTCGATCCACGCGCGCGCAGCAGCCTCCGGGCAAGATCGGGTTGGTACTCCGGGCGCGGACCGGCGTACTCCACGACCGAGGTGAGCGGTGTCCCCACCGCCAGGTCGACGATGTGGGCGGCGACCTCGGCGGTGCTGACCGGCTGACTCCGCATCGTCGGGACCATCGCGACCGGACCCGAAGTCATCGCGAGAGCCTGATCGGTGAACTCGTGGAACTGCGTCGCACGGAGGATCGTCCATGGCAGCGTCGACTCGCGTACGAGCTTCTCCTGCAGACGTTTACCGGCGTAGTAGCCGTAGTCGACACGATCGCACCCCACGATGGACAACGCCACGTGGTGACGGATTCCCGCGCGCTCACCGGCGGCCAGCAACGTCGACGTGACGGCGCCGAAGAACTTCTCGGACGCGCGCGCCGACATCGTCGTGACGTTCGCGGCGTCGATCACCGCGTCGACGTCCGTCAGTGCCCGGTCGAGCTCCGGCGTCGGCCGCACGAGATCGATTCCGGCCGATCTCGCGAGTACCACGGGAGTGTGTCCTCGCGCCCGCACCTGCTCCACCACGTGCCGCCCCGCTGCGCCCGTTCCGCCTGCCACTGCGATCCGCATGGCGTCATCCTTCCCTCGTGCGAGTCCTCGGTGGAACCCGTTCGAGAGTAGGACGAGAGAGAGCCGGCATCTGTGACATCACCAGTGGGCGCCGGGAACCCATCGTCCGGCCCGCCGCACGACCCGGGGCATCCGGAACTCGCGTCGGTTCTTCTTCGGTGCACGGGGACCGGACGACCACGAGCTGGTGTCGGTGATTCCCTTGGCGGCGGCACTGTCCGGATACGCCTTGTAGTACGACGCCAGCACGCGGTCCTTCGAGCGAGGCATCAGCAGGTTGCCCCACTCCGCGGCGGTTCCGGTGGGAACGTCGATGCGCTTGGGCTTCTCGATCAGTGCCCGCATCACCATCGCGGCGGCCTTCTCCGGCGTCTCGACCTTGTTGACGTTCTTGTTGCCGGTGGGGGCGATCATCGGGGTGTCCACGAGGGGCATGTGCACGGTGGTGAACGAGACACCGTCCGCCAGGGTCTCCGACGCGGCGACCGAGGTGAAGGCGTCGAGCGCCGATTTGCTCGCCACGTACGCGGCGAAGCGTGGCGGGTGGCTCTGCACCGAGGCGCTGCTGATGTTGACGATGTGGCCGTACTTCCGCTCGCGCATGTGGGGGAGCAGCGCGAGAATCAGGCGGAGTGCCCCGAAGTAGTTGACGGCCATGGTCCGCTCGAAATCGTGCAGACGGTCGGTCGACAGGGTGAGTGAGCGCCGGATCGATCTGCCCGCGTTGTTGACGAGCATGTCGACGTGGTCGTGGTCGCGCAGGATCGCGGCCACGGTCTCGGCGACGGACGCGTCGTCGGTGATGTCGCAGACGTAGCCGTGCGCGTCGCCGCCGTTCGCCCGGATCTCCTCCACGACGGCCGCCAGCTTGGCCTCGTCGCGGGCGACGATGATGACGCGCGCGCCCTTGCGGGCCGCAGCGAAGGCAGAGGCCTTGCCGATACCCGAGGAACCGCCGGTGATGACGACGTGTCGGTCGACCAGTGGCCCGGCCGGATCGTCGCGTCGCGCTCGGTACGGGTCGAGATGCGCACGCCAGTACGACCACAGTGCGGGTGCGTACGTGCGGAACTCCGGTACGCGGGCCGCGTTCTCGCCCATCGCCTCGTTCAGTGCGGCACGGGTGAGGGTCGAGTCGAATCGGGTGGGCAGCGTGAGGTGCTCGGCCATGACGGGCGGGATGTCGTAGTTCTCGAACACCGCGTCGCGGGCGGCGACGACATGACGATTGGTCGAGCGGAGCAGCGGCGTGACGACGGAGCCGGGAATGCTTCCCACGGCGCGGGGTGCGCCGGCCGCGTCGGCGAGAGCGGAGTAGATCTCCCGCATCGGTTGCGGACGCGGGTTGACGAGGTGGAACACGCGGCCGTCGAGATCCGGGGCGTGCAGGAGGGCGACCAGCGCGTCGGCGACGTGGTCGACCGGGACGATGTTGGTCGCGCCGAGTGCGGGCACCGTCACCGGCAGGGCCGAGGGCAACTCGGCGAGGAGGGAGATGAGCCGGAAGAGGTAGTACGGGCCGTCGATCTTGTCGATCTCGCCGGTGGTCGAGTCACCGACCACCGCTGCCGGTCGGTAGACCCGCCAGGTGAGGCCCGGAGTCTCGCGGACCACCTTCTCCGCCTCGAACTTCGTGCGGTGGTACGCCGTCGGAAAGTTCTGACCGAGGTCGAAGTCGTTCTCGGTGAACACCCCTCGATGGTCTCCGGCCACCGCGATGGACGACACGTGATGCAGGGTGGCGCCGAGTGACCGGGCGAGTTCGGCGACTGCGGCCGTTCCCTGCACGTTGGTCGATTCCTGGTCCTCGCCGGCGGTCAGGTCGTAGATCGCGCCGAGATGGATCACGTGGTCGACCGCTGTCAGAGCGGACAGTGCCGAGTCGTCGATGCCGAGACCGGGTCGCTCGAGATCGCCGATCAGCGGGCGAACGCGGTGACCGGACGACTCCGCGACGCCGCTCAGGCGGTGTTCCGAGGTCGGTCGCACGAGAACGTGGACCACAGCCTTGGCGTCGCGTTCGACCAGCCGGCGCACCACGGCCCGGCCGAGGAATCCTGTGCCACCGGTGACCACGTAAGTACTCATGCGCGGACCTTACCGCGGAGTAAGTAGCGGCGGTATCAGTGACCGATGCCGACTTTTTCGTGCACCTTCTTCATCCACGCGGGTGCCCACCAGTTGGCCTCGCCCATGAGCTTGACCAGCGACGGGACCAGCAGCATACGGATGATCGTGGCGTCGATGATCAACGCCAGAATCATGCCGACACCCAGGAATCGCATGATGGACAGTCCGGACATCGAGAACGCCCCCGTCACGATGATCAGGATCAACGCCGCCGCGGTCACGATGCGTCCGGTCCGCTGGGCGCCGATCAGCACCGCCTCCTCGGTGGTGGCACCGGCCGTGCGCGCCTCCACCATGCGGGACATCAGGAACACCTCGTAATCGGTGGACAGCCCGAACACGACCGCGAGGATGAGAACCACGAACGTCGCCTCGAGCGGTGCCGGTGTGACGCCGAGCAGGCCCGCCCCGTGACCCTCCTGGAAGATGAACGTCAGAGCCCCGAACGTCGCGGCCATGCTCAGTCCCGCCATGGCAACAGCCTTGATCGGCAGCACCACCGAGCCGAACGCCAGGAACAGCAGGATCAGCGTCGACACCACCATGATGGTGAGCATCACCGGCAGCCAGTTCACGATGGCGTTGTTGCCGTCGAGGACCAGGGCCGCCGCTCCGCCCACCGTCAGGTCGGTTCCGTCGGGTGCCGGGATCGCGCGGAGTTGTTGCACCACATCCTGTTGCGCTTCCTGGGACACGTCCGAGGAAAACGTCGCGTTGATGACCACGAAGTCGCCGCTGGCCGTGCCGAACTGAACGTTGGCGATCCCGCTCACCGCGCGCGCAGCCGTCGTGACCGCATTGATGGCGGGGCCGTCCGGCCGCGCCGACTCTCCGTCCAACACGATGGTGGCGCTGTCGCCGGTGCTGCTGAAGTCCGAGGCGAGGGTTTCGAACGCGATACGCGCGGGATCGTCGGCGGGCAGCGCGGTGTAGGACACCTCGCCCAACTGGGCCTTGACCAGCGGTGCGGCAACGACCAGCAGGCCGACGATGATCAGGGTGGCGACAGCGATGGGGCGCTTCATCACCTTCGTGACGACCCCGCCCCAGAACCTTTGTGCGCGTGCATCTCCGCGATCCGAGGCGGTCCTGGACCAGGTGATGGCATTGATGCGGTCACCCAGCATGGCCAGGACGGCCGGCACAGCCGTCAACGACAGCAGAGCCGCACATCCGACAGCCGCCATCGCACCGAAGCCGAGGGATCTGATGATGGCCTGCGGGAAGACGAGCATCCCTGCGAAGGCGCAGATCAGCAGCAGACCGGAGAAGACGATGGTGCGCCCGGCGGTCAGCATCGTGCGTCGTGCGGCCTCGTGGGACGTGGCTCCGCCCCTGAGTTCCTCGCGGAACCTGCTGACGATGAAGAGTCCGTAGTCGATGGCGAGGCCGAGACCCAGCAGGCTGGCGACGTTGACGGCGAACGAACTGATCTCGGTGAACGTGGTGAAGAGGCGCAGGACGGTCAGCGCGCCGGCCACCGAGAGCGCGCCCACGATGACCGGGACGGCGGCGGCCACGACGCCGCCGAAGATGATGACCAGAAGAATCAGCGTGATCGGGATCGCGATGATCTCGGCGCGGACCAGATCTTCCTGGAGCTGGGTGTTGAAGGAGACCCCCGCGACGGAGGCGCCCGCGAACTGCGTGTCGATGCCGGCGACCTCGAGCTTCGGCAGCAACTCCGAGAACGATGCGACGGTGATGCCGCTGGCGTCGCCCAGGGTGACGGTTGCGAGTCCCTTCGTGCCGTCCTTGCTCTCGAGGAACGGTTTCTGCACCGGCCCGGCCGTCCAGTAGGAGGTGATGTCGTTCGGACCCACCTCGGCCCGGAACGCGTCGAGCACCGGCGTGACGTCCGCCCCGATGTCGTCGAGCGTGCGGCCGTCGGGCGCGGAGTAGATGACGATGATGTCCGGTGCGGCGGTTCCCAGGCCCTGGATCTGTCGGGCGACCTGGACGGCCTCGCTGCCGGGATCCTCGTATCCGCCCTGGCTGAGGCTGCCGAAGACCCCGAGTCCCCACGTGGCACCTGCCAGCACGATGACGATCGCGGCGGTCAGGACCCACCGTGCCCGCGACACCACGAACGAAGCCCAGCGAGTCACAGAAAATCCCCATCTCGGTCAGGTCGAGCATCGACGGTCGTCTGTGACTGTAGTGAACTGTCATGGGGAAGCTCTGAGAGCGGGCGCGGGAGTGACGGTCGCCTCCTCCTCACTCGGACACGACGGACGCGATCACTCCAACCCGGCCAGGTCGACGTCCACCCTCGACGGGGGTCGCAGTGCAGTGGTCGTCGCCCATCCGCGGGCGACGAGGCCGGCGTCGCTGTCGTCGTCGTCCCGCGCGTGGATGGCATCGAAGCGGACGGTGACGAACTCGTCGTCGGTGTCGCCGATCTCCGCCTGGACGGCGCCGAAGGCCGCGAGGTCGGCCTGGCGGATGCCGCGGAGTTCCGACGGTGCGACCGGCGGGATGTTGACGTTGAGGACCCAGTCCGCCGCACCGTGATCGACGAACCAGTCGAGTGCGCGCCGGGCCACGAGGTGGGCGGTGTCCCAGCTCGGAGCGCCCGAGGCGACCTCACGGTCGATCCGGTCGTGGATGTCGCCAGGCGCGGCGAGAGACGCCGTGTCGAGGCCGGCGAGGGACAGGGCCATCGCCGGAACCCCGTGGGTGGACGCGGTGAGGGCCGCCCCCACGGTGCCGGAGTGCAGGACGGCGGAGCCGGTGTTCGGACCGTGATTGATGCCGGACAGCAGGATGTCCGGCCGTGGACCGAAGGCTCCGCGCGTCGCGACGAACGCGATCATGGCGGGCGAGGCCTGCACGGCGAACGCGTCGACATCGAGATCGGCGATCGAGGCGCGGGAGAGTACGAGCTGGTCGCGGTTCTGCAGCGCAGACAGCGACGCACTCGCACCGCTGCGCTCCTCGTGCGGCGCCGCCACCATGACGTCGTGACCGGCCTCGAGGGCGACCCGAGCGAGCACGGCGATCCCGTGGCTGTCGATTCCGTCGTCGTTCGTGATGAGCACGCGCACGTGTGCCTCCTGCGAGTGGGTGCAGCCGGTCAGGATGAGAAGGGGCGTACCTCGACCGTCGACATGATGGTCTCGACGAGCCCCAGCTGTCCTGTACCCAGTCCGCGGCGGGTCACGTTGGCGGTGCCGGCGGCGCCGCCGAGGGCGAGTGCATCCTCGATGGACATGCCGCGGGCGAGTCCGGTGGCGATGCCGGCGCTCATGGAGTCGCCCGCACCATGGTGGTCCGTCTGTTCCAGGTCGGGAGTGACCACCTCGAGCACCGTGCCGTCGACGAGGGCGAGCGCCGGGTCCGCCGCGCGGGAGAGAACCACGATGTCGGCACCCTCGTCATGCAGGGCGCGCATCGCCTCGATGAGGACGTCCGGGTCGTCCGACTCCGCGCGCCCGTCCTCGATGAGGTCTTCGTGGCTCATCTTGAGCACGGTGAGCCCGCCCTGCAGAGCCGCCGTCGCGGTCGGTCCGGACAGATCTGCGACGACGGGCTTCGACAGCGATCGCAGATCTGTCGTGAGCCGTCGATAGAAGTCTGCGGGTACCACCGACTCGGTGTGCGGGCCCCCCAGCAGCACGATGTCGGACGAGGCTCCGGACTCGAGGGTGATCCCGTAGAGGTCGTCCAGCGCGTGCCGGGCGAGGTGCGGGGGATCGATCGTCGCCACCTCGGTGCGGTCGCCGTCCCGCCGGTCGTGAATGTAGGACCCGGACTCGTGACCGATGTCCACGGCACGCACGGTGATTCCCTCACGGTGGATCAGATCCCGCAGTACGCCGCCGCTCTCGCCGCCGAACGCGCCGGTCAGCGTCACGTCCATGCCGAGGTTGGTGGCCATGCGGGCGATCCAGTGGCCTTGGCCGCCGGCGTGCACGTGGAGTTCGGTGTCGCCGTTCGGCGCTGCGTCCAGGGTGATGGTGAGCAGCGGGGACGGCGCGAAGACGGTGGCGGTGGGCGCGTGTTCGGCAGTCGACATCGCCGTGATGTGCCCGATTCGTCCGTTCCCCAAACCCGACGTCGAACGGTCGACAGGTCAGCTGCCGAAGGCGTCCGCGAGGTCGTCGAGCGACGGGAAAGCCGGTTCCGGTGTTGCCTCGGGCACCGTGATCACCGTCGACGCCTGCTGGACCGTGTACACGGTCCAGGGCAACACCGTGGCCATGTACTCAGTGAAACCGGGGTAGTCGGACACCCACATCGCCTCGGTCGCGTCGCCGTCCTGGAGTGCGCACGTCGCCAGCACGACGTACGAGCCGGGAGGAACGTCGGACACCGTCTGGGTCGACGTGCCGGGCTCGATGTCACCGCCGTCGTAGAGGGTCTGCCCGGGTCCGAGAATGTCTTCCAGCGGCGGCAGAACGCCGTCCGGTGCGGGTGCCAACGACGTGGCACAGCTGAGGGTGCCGTCGGCAGCAGAGGTGATGGTGTTGGTGACGGACGTGCCGTCGACAGCGAACGAGTAGGTGACGTCGGTGGGTTCCGCCGCGGCAGCGAGACCGGGAGTGGCGAGGGCCAGGGGAATCGCTGCTGCAGTGCCGAGAAGGGTTCGGGTGAGCATTCGCACGGCATGTCCTCTTCGTCGTCGATGGTCGCTTCCAGAGGAAGTGTGCAACGGAAGCGGACCATTCGGCACCTTTCGTACCGGGTGTCCCCGTGGGGGTGTGGTTCCGGGCGAGACCACGGTTTCCGTCGACTTGCCGTCGGAGTGGAGGTGATGGTCCAATGGGAACATACGTTCGAAGAGTGGGGGTGCGTCATGGGCTGGAACGACGGGCCGCCCACGTGGACCGAGATGGAGCGTCTGCTCTCGGGAAAGCCCCGCGTCATCGATCCGCTCGCGATGGGCGACGGCGGTGACAGTCCGGCGTGGTCGCGCAAGCGTGATCCCTACGAGGGTGCGGTGGTGCGGCCGCGTGACACCGTTCCCTACGCGGAACTGCACGCCCACTCGTCCTTCAGCTTTCTCGACGGAGCCTCCCAGCCGGAGGAAATGGTCGAGGAGGCCGTACGGCTGGGTCTGGACGCCATCGCGCTGACCGATCACGACGGCATGTACGGCGTCGTGCGGTTCGCGGAGGCGGCACGCGAGTTGGAGATGAAGACCGTCTTCGGGTCCGAGTTGTCGCTCGGTGACCCGGGCATGCCGACCGAATCACGCACCGGCGCAGCCGATCCGGACGGAACTCATCTGCTGGTACTCGCTCGCGGGCAGGAAGGTTACCGACGGCTCTCCCGGGAGATCGCCACCGCGCATCTCGCCGGGGGCGAAAAGGGGCGTCCGCGCTACGACATCGATGCTTTGGCCGACGCAGCAGGAGGGCACTGGCAGATCCTGACGGGGTGCCGGAAGGGCAGTGTGCGACGTGCGCTGACCGAGAGCGGGCCGGCGGCGGCAGAGCAGGCACTACGCGAACTCGTCGATAGGTTCGGTCGGGACCGGGTCACGGTGGAGCTGACCCGTCAGGGAATCGCGGAGGACGACGACCGCAACGACGCCCTGGCGGACATCGCCGCGCGTCTCTCGCTGCCCGTCATCGCGACGACGTCGGCGCACTTCGCGCGGCCGAGTCGGCGCCGACTCGCGATGGCCATGGCAGCGGTCCGTGCGCGGCGCAGCCTCGACGACGCGTCGGGCTGGCTTCCGCCGCTGGGTGGGACGCACCTGCGCTCCGGCGCAGAAATGGCGCAGCTGTTCTCGGCGTATCCCACCGCCGTGTCCCACGCCGCGGCGCTGGGGGAGGAGTGCGCGTTCGACCTGCACCTCATCGCGCCGCAGCTGCCGCCGTTCGACGTGCCGGAGGGCCACACCGAGATCACGTGGCTCCACGAGTTGACGATGCGCGGTGCCGAGCGACGCTACGGTCGACGCGAGGACGAACCTGCGGCCTACGCCCAGATCGACCGCGAACTCGCCGTCATCACCGAACTCGACTTCCCCGGCTACTTCCTGGTGGTCCACGACATAGTCGACTTCTGCAAGAGGGCCGACATCCTGTGTCAGGGGCGAGGATCCGCGGCCAACTCCGCTGTCTGCTACGCGATCGGCATCACCAACGTCGACCCGGTGCGCAACGGTCTGCTGTTCGAGCGGTTCCTCTCCGTCGAGCGCGACGGCCCGCCGGACATCGACGTGGACATCGAGTCCGACCGTCGGGAAGAGGCCATCCAGCACGTCTACGCCAAGTACGGCCGCGACTACGCGGCACAGGTGGCCAACGTCATCACCTACCGCGGGAAGTCGTCGGTACGCGACATGGCGAAGGCGCTGGGGGCATCGCAGGGTCAGCAGGACGCGTGGAGCAAGCAGATCACCCGCTGGTCGGGGGTGCCGGGGCGAGACCTGTCCGCCGAGGCCCGCGAGACCAGCATCCCGCTCCCGGTGCTCGAACTCGCCGCGCAGATCGAGAACTTCCCACGGCATCTCGGCATCCACTCCGGCGGCATGGTGATCTGCGATCGGCCGATCGCCGACGTGTGCCCCGTCGAGTGGGCGCGCATGGAGAACCGCACCGTGCTGCAGTGGGACAAGGACGACTGTGCCGCAGTGGGTCTGGTGAAGTTCGACATGCTCGGGCTCGGCATGCTCTCGGCGCTGCACTACATGATCGACCTGGTGAAGGAGCACAAGGGACTGCACGTCGATCTCGCCGAACTCGACCTCGGCGAGGCCGCGGTGTACGAGATGCTGCAGCGCGCGGATTCGGTCGGGGTGTTCCAGGTGGAGTCGCGGGCCCAGATGGCGACGCTTCCTCGCCTCAAGCCGCGGGAGTTCTACGACCTCGTCGTCGAGGTGGCCCTCATCAGACCCGGACCCATCCAGGGACATTCGGTGCACCCGTACGTCCGGCGCCGCAACGGACTCGAGCCCGTCACCTTCGATCACCCGTCGCTCGAGCGGGCACTCGAACGCACTCTCGGCGTACCGCTGTTCCAGGAGCAGCTGATGCAGATGGCCGTCGACGTCGCCGGGTTCTCGGCCACCGAGGCGGACCAACTGCGTCGAGCCATGGGGTCCAAGCGCAGTCCGGAGAAGATGGACCGCATGCGGCAACGCTTCTACGACGGGATGCGCGACCTACACGGCATCACCGGCGCGAAGGCCGACCGCATCTTCGACAAGCTCTACGCCTTCGCCAATTTCGGCTTCCCCGAGAGTCATTCGCAGAGCTTCGCGTCGCTGGTCTTCTACTCGTCGTGGTTCAAGCTGCATCACCCGGCGGCGTTCTGTGCCGGGCTGCTCCGCGCTCAGCCGATGGGTTTCTACTCGCCGCAATCGTTGGTGGCCGACGCTCGACGGCACGGTGTCCTGGTGCACGGGCCGGACGTCCGTGCCAGTCTCGCCCACGCCACCGTGGAGAACAACGGCCTCGAGGTGCGCCTGGGATTGTCGGACGTGCGGTCCATCGGGACGGCGTTGGCCGAGAAGATCGTGGCGGCGCGGGAGTCCGGCGGGCAGTTCACGTCTCTGCTCGATCTCACCGGACGTGTCGAACTCTCCGTCACGCAAGCAGAGTCGCTGGCCACCGCCGGCGCCCTGGCGTGTTTCGGTGTGACACGTCGAGAGGCGCTGTGGGCAGCCGGGGCCGCCGCAGCCGAACGCCCCGATCGACTCCCGGCGCTGGGTGCGTCCACCCGCGCGCCGTCGCTCCCGGGAATGAGTGCGTGGGAGTTGGCCGCCGCGGACATCTGGGCCACCGGTGTCTCGCCCGACAGCTACCCCACCCAGTTCCTGCGCGAGCGGCTCGACGAGATGGACGTGGTCCCTGCCGACCGCCTGCTGTCGGTGGCCGACGGAGATCGGGTGCTCGTGGCCGGCGCGGTCACCCACCGCCAACGTCCGGCCACCGCGGCGGGCGTCACGTTCATCAACCTCGAGGACGAGACGGGGATGATCAACGTGGTCTGCTCGGTGGGACTGTGGCAGAAATACCGCTCGGCGGCGCAGTTGTCACAGGCCCTGTTCATCCGGGGCATCGTGCAGAACGCCGAGGGCGTCGTGACGCTGGTGGCCGACAAGCTCGAGACGCTGGACCTGCGAGTGCTGCTGCGCTCCCGAGACTTCCGCTGATCCACCGATGGGTGGGCGTTCTGCTCCTCTCGCGCGCCGATCCGGCGGGATCCCGCTCCGCGCGCCCTCGACCGGAGCACAAACGCCATTCGACAGTCCGGGAAGCTCAGACGCTGCCCTCGAAGTCGCACTGACGCCACGCCTCGTAGACGACGACGGATGCGGCGTTGGTGATGTTCATCGAGCGGCGCCCGGCGAGCATCGGAATGCGCAGGCGATCGGTGACATGGGGGTCGGCGAGAACCTCCGGTGCGAGGCCGGTGGGCTCGGGCCCGAACAGCAGCACGTCGCCGGGCCGGTAGGACACCGACGCGTAGGACGTGGTGGCATGGGCGGTGAAGGCGAAGACCCGCTCGGGCGCGAGGGTGTCCCACGCCGCCTCGAGGTTCGGGTGCACCGTGACCGACGCCAGATCGTGGTAGTCGAGACCGGCGCGCCGCAGCTTGGGCTCGGACAGGTCGAAGCCGAGCGGTTCGATCAGGTGCAGCTCACACCCCGTACCGGCGACGAGGCGGATGGCGTTTCCCGTGTTCTGCGGGATACGCGGTTCGTGGAACATCAGACGGAACACCTGATCAGACTGCCACGTCCCACCCGCCTGCCCGAGCGTGGGAAACTGTGCGGTGTGACCGCAACGCGACTGGACGGCAAACTCACCCGCGACGAGATCTTCGTCGACCTCACCGCGCGGGTCACCGCACTGCGCGAGCGTGGGATCACCCCCGGCTTGGGGACGGTGCTGGTCGGTGACGATCCGGGCTCCGCTGCCTACGTGCGAGGCAAGCACAACGACTGCGCCAAGGTGGGCATCGCCTCCATCCGGCGCGACCTCCCGGCGGACGTGTCCAGCGACGAGCTCGACGCCGTCATCGACGGGCTGAACGCCGACCCGGCCTGCACCGGCTACATCGTGCAGCTCCCGCTGCCGAAGCACCTGGACGAGAACCGCGCCCTCGAACGCGTGAACCCCGAGAAGGACGCCGACGGCCTGCATCCCGTCAACCTCGGCCGACTGGTCCTGGGCGAGGACTCCACCCTCCCGTGCACTCCCCGCGGCATCGTGCACCTGCTGCGTCGCTACGACGTCCCCATCGCCGGTGCTCATGTGGTCGTCGTCGGACGCGGCGTGACCGTCGGCCGGCCTCTCGGGCTCATCCTCACCCGGCGCTCCGAGAACGCCACCGTGACGCTGTGCCACACCGGTACCCGTGACCTGGCCACCGAGGTGCGGCGCGCGGACATCGTCGTCGCCGGTGCCGGCGTCGTCGGACTGATCACCCCGGACATGGTCAAGCCCGGTGCCGCGGTCATCGACGTCGGCGTCTCACGCACCGACGACGGGCTGAAGGGCGACGTGGCCGACGGTGTCGACGAGGTCGCCGGCTTCCTGTCCCCGAATCCCGGCGGCGTCGGACCCCTCACGCGCGCGTTCCTGCTGAGCAACGTCGTCGAGCGCGCGGAGCGCATGCTGGCCGCATCGGAGTCGGTCTCGTCATGAGCGGGAAGGCCGGAGGCCGGCCGTTCGTGAGAAAGCCGACGCGGCGGAGGCCGGCGCGGGACATGCTCCGGCGCAGCATTCCGGTGGTCGCCGTCGTGCTGGTGATCGTCGTCGCCGTGGTCCTGGTGCTCGCCGACCGGTGGCGCCGCGGTGCGTTCGTGTTCGGTGTCGCGACCCTGATCGCCGCCGCGTGCCGGTTGTGCCTCGGAAGTGAGCGTGTCGGGATCCTGGCCGTGCGGTCGCGCGCCTTCGACACTTTCTCCCTGGCTGCTGTGGGCAGCGCGGTGGTGTGGCTCGCCGTCTCGATCGATCCGCTCGGGACGGACTAGCCCTCGCGTGAGCGGGTCACCCGTAACGTCAACGGGACGAAGATCGCGAGGATCAGCAGCGAGACGATCACGGAGTACAGCATCGGGTGTGTCGACGCCCAGTTGATCGGCTCGCGGATCGCGACGGACGGCGCGGTGGGATTGCCGAACGACTCGCGCGTCGACCGGGCCACCGAGGTGATCGGATTCCACTGTGCGACAGCGCGGAGCGGACCCGGCAGCGTCGAGGACGGCACGAACGCGGACGAGATGAACGTGATCGGGAACAGAATGATCATGAGCGCGCTCTGGGCACTCTCGGCAGTGCTGGCGACGGATCCGACCACGGCGCCGATCCACGACATGGCGAAGCCGAAGAACATCAGCAGCAGTACGGCGCCCAGCGCGTCGAGAGCGCTCCCGCGGATACGCCACCCGACGGCGTAGCCCGCGCCGATCATCACGGCGATGCTCACCACCGACACGAGCATGTCGGAGAGAGTGCGCCCCAGCACGATGGACAGACGCGACATTCGGCAGCGAGTGGAACCGGTCGACGATGCCCTCCTTGCTGTCGGTCGCGAGCCCGATGGCGGTGAACGCGGCGCTGAACACGACGGTCTGCGTGAAGATGCCGCCCATGAGGAACTCGCGGTAGGTGGCACCGCCCAGTGCTCCGCCGAAGACGTAGCTGAAGAGCAGGACGAACATGAGGGGCTGAATCGTCGCTCCGAGCAACAACTGTGGGACCCGCAGGATGGTCAGCAGGTTGCGCTGGGTCATGGTCACGCAGTCGACGAGGAAGCTCGAGGCGTTCTGCTCCCGGACTCCGCGGGGACCGACCAGTTCGGCGGTCATGCGGTGGCCGTCGCGAGGGCGGCGGCGGGGGACGCGCTACCGGTCGACTGGAAGAAGACGTCGTTGAGATCGGGCACGTTCACCCGCGCGTCGCCGACACGGATACCGGTGCCGTGCAGGCGACTCAGCACGTCGACCATGGATTCGCTGCCCCACGGCGCATCCACCGTGAACCACCCGGCAGACGCAGAGGCGCGGTGCACGCGGAAGTTCATCCGCGGGAGCAGATCCGCTGCCAGGCGCAGGTCACGAGGGTCGGCGAGGCGCACCTCGACGGACGGCGGACGGACGCGCGACTTCAGATCGGACGGGGTGCCCCTGGCCACGACGACACCGCCGTCGACGACGACGATCGCGTCGGCCAGTCGGTCGGCCTCCTCGAGATACTGGGTGGTGAGCAGCACTGCCGTTCCGTCCGCCTTGAGGTCGGTGACGATGTCCCACATGTCGTTCCGACTGCGGGGGTCGAGACCGGTGGTGGGTTCGTCGAGCACGATGAGGGGTGGCCGCGCCACCAGCGCGCCCGCCAGATCGAGACGACGGCGCATACCGCCGGAGAATGTGGAGACCGAGCGGGTTCCCGTGTCGTCGAGGCGGAACCGGGTGAGGAGCTCGCGCGCCCGCGCGCGTGCGTCTCGGCTGCTGAGCCCGTAGAGCCGCCCGAGCATACGGAGGTTCTCGTAGCCGGTGAGCCGACCGTCGACGGCGGCGTACTGGCCGGACAGCCCGATGAGCCCACGCACAGTGCGCGGGTCCTTCACGGCGTCCACGCCCGCGACGTGGACGGAACCCGACGTGGGCCGAATCAGTGTCGCGACGATCCGCACGGTGGTGGTCTTGCCTGCGCCGTTGGGGCCGAGCACCGCGGTGACCTGTCCCGCAGCGGCCGTGAGGTCGACGCCGTCGAGGGCCCGGTGCGTGTTACGTCGTCCCGTGTAGTCCTTGACCAACGATCGGACGTCGACGGCGAGAGTCGCTCCTCCGGAGAGTCCGGCGGTCACCGGGCACCGGCGAGCAGCGCCGGACGCACACCGCCGAGGCGACGTGCGACGGCGGCCAGCGCGTCCGGCGTGCCCATCGCGTTGTGCGGGACGTCGACGGGGTAGTCGGTGATCGACCCGGCGATGTAGCGCCGCCATGCCCACGGCGTGAGGGTGGGATCGGAATCGACGGTCGCGGAGAAGAACTGGAGATCGCCCGAGAACCGGGCCGGGGTGTGGTCGTGGCCGAGGTCGACGAAAAGCTGGTAGCGCTCGTACAGCCGTCGCATCTGCCCCTCGTCGAGATGGGCGGTCGGTCCCCCCGCGCCGCGGATCATGGCGATGGCCTCGTCGAGATCGATGTCGTCGTCGACGGTCACCTCGAGAGGAAGGAACTCACGCATCAGCGACGCCACGGACATCTCGGTGCGCGGGCGGTCGCTGCCGGCGAGGGGATACGCGTCCATGACGAACAGTTCGACCTCGTCGCCGAGCTTCTCGATCTCCACGGCCATCGCGTGGGCGATGAGACCGCCGAGTGACCACCCGAGGAGTCGGTAGGGGCCGGTGGGGAACTGGGCGCGCACGGTGTTGACGTAGTCGCGCGCGATCTCCGCGACCGACGCGGGCTCGGGTGCGGGGATGCCGATGCCGCGGGCCTGCAGACCCAGCACCGGGATCGACGGATCGAGGTGTGGCAGCAGTCCGGTGTAGCTCCAGGAGAGCCCGATCGCCGGATGCACGCAGATGAGGGGAGTCACACCGTCGTCGCCGGCACGCAACGGCAGCACCGCGTCGGTGCTGGTGCGGCGGACCGGTGGCTTCGGGGTGCGAGCGGACGGCTCGGCGACGGGCGGGGGTGCCGCGTGTGATCCGGTCCTCGTCGCGGTTCCGTTGGCTGCGGACCCATTCGTGCCCGAGCCGTTCGTGGAGGAACCGTTCGCGTGGCTGCCGCCGTCGCCTCGGGTGCCGTGATTGTCGTCGAGCATGATCAGCTCCTGTAAGCGAGCGGACAACGCAGCCGGGGTGGCTGCGTCGAAGAACCAGGTGACGTCGATGGAATCGGGGTCGACGTCGGTAGCGATGTCGGCACGGAGGCGCTCACGTAGGACGTCCATGACCCGCACCGCGGCGAGGGAGTTCCCGCCGAGAGCGAAGAAGTCGTCGTCCGGGTCGACGGCGTCCACCCCGAGCACGTCGGCGAAGACGCTCCGGACGGTGTCGAGCAACGACCGGGCGGGCGCGATCGCCGTGGCGGTGGTCGCCCGGGCAGGTGCGGCGCTCAGATGATCTGGAGCCAGCGGTTCGAGCCGGCCCAGGGGGATGAGCAGTGCGCGTCGGTCGACCTTGCCGTGCGGGGTGCGCGGCAACGACGAATGCACGGTGACCGTCGCGGGGACGAGGGCACGGGGGAGCTTCTCGGCGGCGAAGCTCCGCAGGGCGGCGGAGTCGACGGTGCCGTGCACCGTGACGTGTGCCGCGAGCGCCGCGCCGACGGAGTTCTCCTCGACGACGACGGCCACCGACGTCACGGCCGGATGTGCGGCCAGCACGGCCTCCACCTCGGCGGGTTCGATGCGGACACCGCGGATCTTCCTCTGGGTGTCCGATCGGCCCGTCATCTCGACCATGCCGTCGGATGCGACCCGCACCAGGTCGCCGGTGCGGTACGTCCGGCCGCCCGGGCGGCCGGACGGGTCGGCCACGAAGCGTGCCGCCGTGAGCCCCGGGCGTCCCGGATAGCCCTGTGCCACTCCGGGTCCGGAGACGTACAGCTCACCCACGTCGCCGTCGGCGACCTCGGCAAGTGACGTGTCGAGCACGCGCAGGGCGGTCCCGGGCACGGCGAGTCCGATGTGGGGTGCGCGGCCGGCGCGCTGGACGCCCGTCGTCGCCGCCACCGTGGTCTCGCTGGGGCCGTAGGCGTTGACCATGCGGCGACCCGGGGCCCACGCCTCGAGCAGAGCCGCGGGAAGCGCCTCGCCGCCGGTGCCCACCGACCGCACGCCGGACACGGTGTGAGGATCCAGGGTCGCCAGCGCGGCAGGCGTCAGGAACAGCACGTCCACGCGCTCACGCTCGATCAGGGCCTCGAGCGCCCTGCCGGCGTAGGCGGCGGGCGGCGCGACCACGGACGTCGATCCGCGGATCACCGTCAGCAACATCTCGAGGATCGCCGCGTCGAACCCCGGTGACGCCGCGTGCAGGACGCGAGACGTCCGGTCGGTGTCGAACGCGGTTCCGAGGGCGACGGCGAGGCTCTCGATGCCGCGATGGGTGACGCCGACGGGTTTCGGGCGCCCGGTCGTTCCCGAGGTGTAGACGAGGTAAGCGACGTCGTCGAGGCTGCGCCGGACCGCGGCCGGCAGGGCCGCGTCGGGCGTGGAGGGGTGATCGGGCGTTCCGTCGGTGTCGAGGGTCCACCACCTGACGGCGTCCGGCGCGACCACGGGATCCGAGGCCGCTCGCAATGCCAGGACGGGTTTCGCGTCGTCGAGGATGTAGCTCAGACGTTCCTCGGGATACGTCGGATCGAGAGGGAGGATCGTCGCACCGGTCCTCGCGACGGCCCAGAACGCCGTCACCGAGGACGCGGACCGGCTCATCGCGAGCGCCACGGTACGTCCGGGCTCGGCGCCGGCTGCGCGGAGTCGGTCGGCGAGAGCGTCTGCAGCGGTGAGGAGTTCACCGTAGGTGCGGGTGCCCTCGGGAGCGACTACGGCCACGCGCTCCGGGGAGTTGCGCGCGACACGCTCGACCAGCACGTCCAGGAGCTCCGTCTCGGACGGGAGGCGGGACGGGCCCGTGAGGCTCGCGATCGACAGTGCGGGATCGGACGTGGCGCGGTCCAAGGTGTCCACCACGGCGTCGGCCAGGTGACGAGCGGTGCTGGGCAGGAACAGGTCTCGGGCATAGGTGACCGACACGTCGGCACCACCGTCCGTCCGGGCGCGGACGGTCACGACGAGATCGAAGGCGGATCGCTCCACGGGCAGGCGGAGCGCGGAGACGGTGCGCCCGCCGAGGTCGAGGTGCAGCGGCGGAGCGGCGTGGACCGAGAGCATGATCTGGACGATCGGGTGGCGTGCCGGATGACGCTCGGGCTGCAGTGTCGACACCAGCGTCTCGAACGGAACCGCGGCATGGTCGAGCGCCGCGAGATCCCGGTCCCGCACCAGCTCGACGACCTCGTCGAAGGTGGATGCCAACGACACCGGCACCCGCAGCGCGAGGGTGTTCACCGCCATGCCGACCATCGACTCGGCTCCGGCGCGGTCCGCGTAGGGGGTGCCGACGACGACGTCCGCCGTTCCGAGCAGCGGGTCGACCCCGGGGGTGTGCGCGGCCAGCACGGCGGCCAGTGCTGCGTGCACCACCATGAACTCGGTACCGCGGTGATCGGCCGCACAGGCCAGCACGCGTTCGCGGACCTGCGGACTCAGGACCGCGTCGACGACGTCGGCGCGGCCGGTGGGCCGGTCGGGGCGCGGGCTGTCCAGAGGTACCGAGTGCACGGGGGGAGCACCGTCCAGGGCGGAGCGCCAGAAGTCGACGGCGCGGGTGTGGTCGGCGCTGCCCACCGAGAGTGTGAGTGCCAGCGCGTGATCGATGTACTGCACCGGCTCCGTCGGCCACACCGGTGCGACTCCCGTGCGGCGAGCCTCGTAGGCCAGCAGCAGGTCGGTGGTGAGCGGCGCCACCGATTCGCCGTCGGCGGCGATGTGATGGACCGCGACGCCGACGACGTGGCTGTGCTCCGACAGGCGCACCACGACGGCACGGACGGGAGCCTCGATCGCGAGATCGAACCGTCGCCGGGCGACGTCGTCGAGTGCCGCCTGCACCTCGGGCGCCGACGGATCGAGGTCGGAGTCGGAGGGAGTGACCAGCTCGACGGAGACGGGAGCGGCGTCGAGGACCACCTGCACCGGCTCGCCCGCGACCGTGGGATACACGGTGCGCAGCGATTCGTGCCGCGCGACCACGTCGTTCACGGCTGCACCGACGGCGTCGACGTCGAGCGGACCCTCCACGAGCAGTCCGGCCACGATCGTGTACGCCGTGGCGGTGCTCGCCACCTTCGACGAGAACCACATCGACAGCTGCGCCGGCGTCAGCGGGACGGGATCGGGTCGCTCCGCGGGTGTCACCGCGGCGGCCGATGGGAGGGTGCCCGGATCTGTTGTCAGGTCGGTGAACTCGGGCAGTTCGGCGAGCTCGGCGACCGTGGGTCGATCGAAGATGGTGCGCACGGCGACGGGCACACCGGTGACCTCGGTGATGCGTGCGGCGTAGCGCGTCGCGGTCAGCGACGTTCCGCCGAGCGCGAAGAAGTCCGCTGTGACACCGACCCGCTCGACTCCCAGGACCTGCGCGAGCACACCCGCGAGGGCTGCCTCCGCGGCGGTTCCGGGAGCGCGGTCGTCCTCGTCGACGAGGGCGGACGGCATCGGCAACGCCGCACGGTCGAGCTTGCCCACCGGTGTCAGCGGAAACGCGTCCACGACGACGATCGCGGTGGGCACCATGTGACGCGGCAGTCGAGTGCGGGCGAGGCGGAGCAGATCGCTCGATCGCAGGGCGGCCGACTCGTCGACGACGGGATGGACGAAGGAGACGAGCAGGGTCTCGCCGGTCGGTCCGGGCGTCGTCAGCGTGACGGCTCCACCGACACCCGGTGCCGACGCGAGCACGGCGTCGATCTCGCCGAGCTCGATCCGCAGACCACGGATCTTGACCTGGAAGTCGCTGCGACCGGTGATGCGGACGACCGGTTCGGTGCTGTCGGGATCGGCCGCGAAGGTCCACCGGGCCAGGTCGCCGGTGCGGTAGGTCCGGCTTCCCGGCGGGCCGAACGGGTCGGCGACGAAGCGTGTCGCCGTGAGGCCCGGCCGGTCGAGGTAACCCCGTGCGAGTTGTACTCCGGCGAGGTGCAGTTCGCCCTCGACTCCGGGCAGCACCGGTTGCAGCGAGGCGTCGAGCACGGTTGCCCGCATCCCGGCGACGGGGCGCCCGAGTGCGACGTCGTCACCCTCGTGCAGCGTCCTGGCGTGGGTGCAGATCGCGGTCTCGGTGGGCCCGTAGATGTTGATGACGGTGCGTCCGGGCGCGACCGCATCGAGCAGTTCCGAGCCGAAGTTCTCGCCGCCGACGCCGAGTGCGGACAGTAGCACCGGGTCGCCGGGGACGAGGTCGTCGGCGGAGAGCGTCGACAGGACGGAGGGGGTGAGAAAGCAGTGCGTCACGTCGTGGCGGCGCAGCAGCGTCGCCAGTTCCGTACCGCCCACGACTCCGGGGGGCGCCACCACCAGCGCGCCTCCGGATCCGAAGGCGAGGCCCAGTTCCAGCATCGAGGCGTCGAAACTGGGAGAGGCGAAGGCGAGCACGCGGGCGTCGGTGTCCGCCCCGTAGGCGTGCACCAGTTCGCTGGTGATGTTCGCGTATCCCTGACGTGTGACCTGGACGCCCTTGGGGCGTCCGGTCGTTCCCGACGTGTAGGTGACGTACGCCGTGCAGCCGAGCGGAACCACCCAGCCACCGTCGTCGGGACACGTCGGGACGTTCTCCTCGGCGAACAGTGAGTCGGTCGTGGACCACAGGAAGCCGTCGCTCGGGACGTCCGAGGGATCGGAGCAGACGGCGTGCAGCGTCTTGCTGTCCCGCACCATGAACGAGCGCCTGTCCGCCGGGTAGTCGGGATCGACGGGCACGATGGCACCGCCGGCGCGTGAGACGGCGAGGATCGCGGCCACCGACTCGGTCGAGCGTCGCAGCAGGCCGATCACACGCGTGTCGGCGGAGACGCCGTTGTCGACGAGGCGTGCGGCGCCGCGGGCGACGAGTGCCTCGAGCTCTGCGTAGGTGGTCCGCCGGTCGCCTTCGACCACGGCCACCGCGTCCGGAGTGACCGCGGCCTGATGCGCCACGAGAGCGTCGAGCGCGGAGGTCGAGTCCGTCGACCGAGCTCGCGCTCGTTCCCGCATCGGTACCGTCGCCGCGCGCTCGGGAGGCAGCAGGACGTCGATGTCGGCGACGAGCGCATCGGGGTCGGCGGCGATCGCGTCGAGCACGGCCAGCAGTCGATCGAGGACTGCCCGCGCGGTGCGCTCGTCGAACAGGTCGGTGGCATAGGTGAGATCGATGCTCGACCGCGGGCCGGCATGCCCGGGTGACTCGTCGAGCACCAGTTCCAGGTCGTACTTCGCCCGCGCGACGTCGATCCCGTGGGCGGTCACCCGTGCATCGCCCACCGCGCCCGACGTGTCCGGCGTGCTGCGGGTGGTGAGCATGACGTCGAACAGCGGGTGGCGGCCCGGAGTGCGCGGTGGGTCGAGGAGATCGACGAGGGTGTCGAAGGGCATGTCCGCTCGGGCCAACGCGTCCAGGTCGGCCGCCCGCACGGCGTCGAGATGGTCGGCGACGGTCGCCGCGCCGTCGACCACGGTGCGCAGCACCACGGAATTGACGAACATGCCGACGACCCCGTCGAGGTCCGGGTGATCGCGTCCGGCGACGGCGGTGCCGATGGTGACGTCGTCGCCTGCTCCGGAGCGACTCAGCACCAGGACCAGTGCGGCGTGCACGATCATGAAGTGGGACAGGCCGACTCGGCGGGCGAGGGCATCGACGTGCACTCCACGATCGCCGTCGAGGACGACGGACACCGTCGCGCCCTGTCCGGACGGTTCCGCGCGACGCGGGCGATCGGCACCGGGAGTGGGGACGTCGGGGAGATCCGCGAGCGCGTCGGCCCACCAGGCCGCGGACGTCGCGAGAGCCGACTCCGGATCGTCCGCGGATCCGAGTGCCAGCCGCTTCCATTCCGAGGCGTCGGCGTACTGCACGGGCAGCGGGGACCACGCCGGGGTGCGACCCTCGAGCCGCGCGGAGTACGCGACGACGAGGTCCGTGGCCAGCACGCCGAGCGACCACCCGTCGACACACACGTGGTGGAGGACGAGAGCCAGGACGTGATCGGCCGCCGGTCCGGACGTGCCGGCGACGCGGACGATCCGGGCGCGCAAGGGCAGGTCGACGGCGAGATCGAAGGGGCGGGAGGCGACGTCCGTCAGTGCCGGGAGGACGGCGTCCGTGTCCGGCGCGTCGAGCACGTCGACATCGAACAGAGCTGTGGCCGTGTCGATGTCGAGGACACGCTGCACGGGGCCGTCGACGGCGTCGTCGCGGTCGAAGAGTGTGCGCAGGCTCTCGTGACGATCGAGGACGTCGAGAAGCGCGGCCCGCGCCGCCTCGACCGAGAACGTACCGGTGACGCGGAGAGCGAGCGGCACGTGATAGGTCGCCGACGGCCGGTACTGCTCGATCCACCACATGCTGCGCTGGGACGGCGAGGCGGGGATCGGCACGGAACGGTCGACGGGCACGGGCCCGTCCTGATCGCCGGTGGACGGGGTGCCGTCGTCCAGGTGCAGTGCGAGCGCTTCGACCACGGGATGCCGGAACACCTCGCGAACCCCGAGGGCATGGCCCCCCACCGCGGAGATCCGGGCGGCGACCCTCGTCGCGAGCAGGGAGTTGCCGCCCAGTTCGAAGAAGTCGTCGGTGGCGGCCACGTCGTCGAGGCCGAGGACGTCGGCGAGGACGCTGGCCACCAGGAGTTCGTTCTCCGATTCCGGAGCGCGTGCGGGACGGCTCTCACGGGCACGCGGTTCGGGGAGGCGTCGCCTGTCGATCTTGCCGTTCGGCGTCAACGGCATCTCGTCCAGGATCGTGAGCCGGTTCGGCACCATGTAGTGGGGGAGCAGAAGAGCGAGATCGTCGAGCAGCGTGTCGGCGACGGCGCCCGCGTGCGTCATGCGCACGTAGCCCTCGACGGTGCGGAGGGTGCCGTCACCGCGGACCACCACGGCGGCGTCCGCGACGTCGGGCAGCGCGCGCAGCGCCTCCTCGATCTCGCCGAGCTCGATCCGGAATCCGCGCACCTTCACCTGGCTGTCCCGGCGCCCGAGGTAGACCAGGGTGCCGCGGGAGGTCCACTTCACCAGATCGCCTGTGCGGTAGAGCCTGTCGGAGTGTCCGAACGGATCGGCGACGAAACGTTCGGACGTGAGGGCGGTACGGCCGAGGTACCCGCGAGCGATGCCGGTACCGCCGAGGTAGAGCTCACCCACACAGCCGGGCGGTGTCAGTGCGAGCGAGCTGTCGAGGACGAAGGCGCGGATACCCGGGTAGGGCGACCCCAGCTCCACCTCGTGTTCGGCGACCAGGGGACCGAACGTCACCGCCACCGTGCTCTCGGTCGGCCCGTACACGTTGACCATCCGGCGTCCGGGCGCCCACTCGTCCACCAGCGCGACCGGGACGACGTCCCCGCCGACTCCGATGGCACGCGGACGCGCGCCCGGCGCCACAGGAACGGTGGCGAGGGCCGAGGGCGTGATGAAACCGGCGTCGATGCGCTGGGAGTCGAGCACCTCGGCCAGCTCCTCGCCCCCGTGCACGTCGGTCGGCACGACGACCAGCGTCCCGCCGGACCCGAAGGCCAGCACCATCTCGAGGACGGAGGCGTCGAATCCCGGTGACACGAAGTGCATCACCCGCGCGCCGCGCGGCAGGCGGTGCGCCGAGACGGCCGCGTACGTCATCGCGGCGAAGCCCCGGTGCGTCACCGCGACGCCCTTCGGCGTCCCCGTGCTGCCGGAGGTGTAGATCACGTAGGCGAGGTCGTCCGGTCCGGGGCGCCGTGCTCCGACGAGGCCCTCGCCGGTGAGCGGTGCTCTGTCCTCGTCGACGAGGACCCATTCGACCAGCGCGGGAAGCGAATTCACCAGTGCGCTCGTCGTGATGCCGACCAGTGCGCCGCTGTCGCCGATGATGGTGGTGATCCGGTCGGCAGGCAGGGCGGGGTCGACCGGCACGTACGCGCCGCCCGCTTTCGCGATGGACCAGGCCGAGGTGACGGACGCGTGGGAGCGGGGGAGCGCGGACACGACCATGACGTCGGGACCGACACCCAGATCCAGCAACTCGCGGGCCAGGGCGTCCGAGCGGCGGTCGAGCTCGGGATAGGAGAGTGCGATGTCGCCGTCGACGACGGCGGGCACCTTCTCGCCCAGCACCAGCCCGTGCGTGAGGATGTCGGCGAACGTGGCGAACGGCGGCACCAGCGGATCGAGTGCCGGCAGGACGGCGGCGCGGTCCTCGTCGGTCACGAGGGACAGCGCGCGCAGCGGTGTGTCGACGTCGGCCTCGGCGAAGTCGACGAGGAAGCGGGCGAACCGTTCGCTGTGGACGACCAGTTCGTCGGCCGTGTACAGGGCGGGGTTGCCCTCGAGGTCCACCCGCAGGCGACCCGTGGTGGTGCTCTCGTGCACCGTCACGGCCATGTCCGCGGTCGGTCCGGAGGTCAGTAGTTCGAGATCGGCCGGGATGTCGCCCAGCACCACACGTTCGCCGAACATCATGAGGTTGATGGTGGGACCGAGGGTGACGCCGGGGGCACCGAGCAGGTGGGCGATCTCCGAGGCGGGAAGCAGCTGGTGACGGAGTGATTCGCTGACGCGGTTCCCGACCTCGCGGACCACCGAGCCGATGTCGACGCCGCCGCCGCAGTGCGCGGGCACGGGTACCGCGTTGGCGGCCATGGACGCCGATTCGCGCATCCACGACGTCACGCGGGCGGCCATCGGCATCGTCAGGACGACGTCGGGTGTGTCGGTGACACGCGCGAGGAACGCGGCGAACGCGGCGGCGACGACGACCGCGACGGTGGATCCGTGACGCTCCGCCGCGTCGTGAACCGTCCGGTCCGCCGAGGTACCGAGCAGCGTGTCGCAGCGGTGGTTGAACGCGGACGGCGGCGCGACCCGCCCGGACATCGAGACCGGCTCGCCGAGGACGTCGCGCAGACCGGCCCAGTGGGCTCGATCGCGCTCGTACCGCGACGACGCCCGGTAGCGCGCCTCGGCCTCGGCGAAGGCTCGGGGATGCCGTGCTCGCGACGGCGGTGGATCCTCGCCGCGTACCAGCGCGGTGTAGATCTCGGCGGTGCGAGCGGCGGCGACCGAGGCTCCGTAGCCGTCGATGGCCACGTGATGGCCGCGGGCGTACCAGTAGTGGTGGTCCTCGGCCAGGGTGATGACGGCGGTGTAGCCCAGCGCGTCCCGATACATGTCGAGGGGACGGGTGAACTCCGTCATGATCTCGGCCGCCGCCTCCTCGGGAAACTCGTCGTCGCTGACGTCGATGCGATCGAGGTCGATGTCGAGGAGCGAGAGGTCGAGCCGCTGGCGGAGCGAGTCGGAGTCGACGCGCTCGTCTTGCGCGTCACTCGTGACGAGTCGGGTGAGCATCGAGCCGGTGTCGAGAGTGGCGAGGCGCATGGCCTGCTCGAGAAGGTCGACGTCGAGCGGGCCGCGGATGTCCATGTAGTGCGCGACGGCGAAGGTGACCTCGGGGTCGAGTTCCTGCAGCAACCACATGTCCCGCTGCGCGCGGGTGAGATCGAAGACCTCCGTGTAGTCGTCCGCTCCCGCGCCCGAGCCCGGGTGATCGTCCGACATGCTGTTCCCCCGGCTCGCTCGCATCCCCACGGTGGGCCCTTCGGTCACCGCAGCGTCGAGCGCTGCGGTGCAGACCACACGATGTCGAACACTAACAAACCAGAAACTTGATTTCCCTCGTCCTCAAGGACTTCAGGTTTCTTTGTGAGAGTTGCCAAGCTCAGGGGAGCGTGAGGGTCAGTCCTTCGCCGCGAGTGCGTCGGAGGCCAACGCCATGGTGGCCACGAGCATCGTGGACACCGCGTCGGGCTCGGTGAGGAAGCCGTCGTGGCCGTCGCGCGAGGAGATGATGCGCAACCCGTCGCACCCGGGGATCAGATCGGCGATCTCCTGCTGCTGCCGCAGGGGGTACAGCCGGTCGGAGTCGACGCCGCCCACGATGGTGGGCGTGCGGACCGACCCCAGGGCCGCCTCGAGCCCGCCTCGCCCGCGGCCCACGTCGTGCCGGTTCATGGCCTCCGACAGCAGCACGTAGGTCCCGGCGTCGAAGCGGTCGACGAGCTTGGTCGCCTGATGCTCGAGGTAGCTCGCGATCGCGTAGCGCCCGCCGTTCAGCGGGTCCTCGCCGATCTGGGGCTCGTTGCCGAACCGGGCGTCGAGTTCGTGCTCGGTGCGGTAGGTGAGGTGCGCGATGCGCCGAGCGACGGCGAGTCCGGCACGCGGAGCGCGACCGGAGGCGTGATAGTCACCGCCCTGCCAGTCGGGGTCGGCGGTGATGGCGGCGATCTGCGTGGTCTGGGTGCCGATCTGGTCCGCGGACGCGCGCGCACCGACGGCGAGTACCAGTGCCGAGGCGACACGGTCCGGGTAGGAGACCAGCCACTCGAGAGTGCGCATACCGCCCATGGAGCCGCCGACGACCGCCGCGAAGCGGTCGATGCCGAGGGCGTCGGCGACCATGCGCTCCGCCGCCACCTGGTCGCGGATGGAGATGGCCGGGAATCGGGATCCCCACGCGACACCGTCCGGATCGAGCGACGCGGGACCCGTGGTACCTCGGCACCCGCCGAGCACGTTCGTCGCCACCACGCACCAGCGATCGGTGTCGAGGGGTGCGCCGGGACCCACCATGCCGGTCCACCACCCGGGCGACGGGTGATCCGGTCCGGCCGGTCCGGTGACGTGCGAGTCCCCGGTGAGCGCGTGCTGGACGAGAACGACGTTGTCCCGCGCGGGCGAGACCTCGCCCCACCGCTGCACGGCGACCGTCGCGTCGGGAACCACGCGTCCGCTCTCGAGGGGAACGTCGCCGATGTGCACGGTGCCCACCTGCCCGTCCGCCGGCGGAAATGCCGACGGACGGGCAGGCGAGTGGAGATCGAGTGTCAAGATGCGGCCCGGAAACCCTTCTCCAGATCGGCCAGGATGTCGTCGATTCCCTCGATACCGACTGCGAGTCGCACCAGGCCCGGAGTGACTCCGGAGGCCAGCTGCTCCTCGGGCGTCAACTGCGAGTGCGTCGTCGACGCGGGATGGATCACCAGTGAACGCACGTCTCCGATATTAGCGACATGGCTGTGCAGCTCCAGCGCATCCACGAAACGCTTGCCCGCGTCGACACCGCCCGCGAGTTCGAACGCCACGATGGCACCCGCTCCGCGCGGGGCGAGTTCCTGTCCGCGCTCGTACCACGGGGAGGACGGCAACCCGGCGTAGTTCACGCTGGTCACCTCCTCGCGCTGCTCGAGGAACTGTGCGACCGCCGTCGCGTTCTGCACGTGTCGCTCGAGGCGCAGGGACAGTGTCTCGATGCCCTGGCCGATGAGGAACGCGTTGAACGGGGAGACCGCCGCGCCGATGTCGCGCAGCAGTTGCACGCGGGCCTTGAGTGCGAAGGCCGGAGCGCCGAGATCGGCGAACACCACACCGTGGTAGCTGGGATCGGGGGTGGTGAAGTTGGTGAAGCGACCCTGTGTCCAGTCGAAGCCACCGCCGTCCACGATGACGCCGGCGATCGCGGTGCCGTGGCCGCCGAGGTACTTGGTGGCCGAGTGCACCACGATGTCCGCACCGTGCTTCAGAGGCTGGATCAGATACGGCGTCGCCACGGTGTTGTCGACGATCAACGGGATGCCGTGGCGGTGTGCCACGTCGGACACTCCGCGGATGTCGAAGATGTCGTTCTTCGGGTTGGAGATGGTCTCGCCGTAGAACGCCTTGGTCTCGGGGCGGACGGCCTTCTCCCACTGGTCGAGGTCGTCCGGATCGTCGACGAAGGACACGGTGATGCCCAGCTTGGGCAGCGTGTAGTGGAAGAGGTTGTACGTGCCGCCGTACAGACGGGGGCTGGAGACGACGTGGTCGCCGGTCTCGGCGATGTTCAGGATCGCCAGCGTCTCGGCGGCCTGGCCGGACGAGACGAGCAGTGCGGCGACGCCGCCCTCGAGCGACGCGATGCGCTGCTCGACGACGTCCTGCGTCGGGTTCATGATGCGGGTGTAGATGTTGCCCGGCTCGGCGAGCCCGAACAGCGCGGCGGCGTGGTCGGTGTTGTCGAACGTGTAGGACGTCGTCTGGTAGATCGGCAGGGCGCGCGCGTGGGTGGTGACGTCGGGAACCTGTCCGACGTGCACCTGCCGCGTCTCGAAGCTCCAGTTCAGTGCCGGATCCTCGACGGGTGCTCCGGCTGCGTCGACGACGTCGCCCTCGGTGGCACCGGTGTCGGAAGTGTGATCGGTCATGGGTGTCGTGCTCCTCGTGGGGGTGGTGCTCGAGTGGAGTGCTCGAGTGGGGTCCACGTCGGCAGCCGCCACGCCCGCAGCACGAGAGGCACCTCACCGTGTGCAGAGCGCAGTAGGCGAGCCGATCTTCGTGGAGAGAAGGGTCGGGGCCTATCGCCGGCTACAACACAGTCGGTGGGAGAACATGGGTACCTCCGAGATCGTCGGTCGGTGGGCCCGAGGAGACGGGCCCGCGCTTGCTCTCGGCCCGTGCGGGCCGAGTAACCCGGTCATCACCCGGGGCACCCCACCGCGGTTGGAGGGTTGCCGGCCAGCAAGCCGGGGCTCGATGCTGGCACTCATGACCTTGGCGGGAATGGTAGCGGGTCGGGTGTCGACGACACGAGGGTGGCCGAACTCACGATCGTTCGATTGGCGAATGATCCTGCCGACGGTCAGACTGGTGAGGTGATCGGGCGCCTCTCGGGGCGCCCGTCGTCCTTGACCACCCGAGCGCTTCTGAATCGATCATGAACGATCGACGACGGGCGCAGACCCGAAAGTGAGCTCGTGACACCCCCCTCCGTCGCGTTCGACGTCCTTCCCGCTGCTGCCGCGGACCCCGCGGCGGATCGGCTGCGGGTGCGCCGCCGACGCGTCGCGATGCTGGCGCTCGCGCTCGGCGGTTTCGGCATCGGCACCACGGAGTTCGTCTCGATGGGCCTGCTCCCGGAGATGGCGACCACGATGGGGGTGTCCGAGCCCAGCGCCGGCCACCTCATCTCCGCCTACGCCGTCGGTGTCGTGGTGGGTGCGCCCGTCATCGCCGCGCTCGCGGCGCGGGTGCCGCGGCGGACGTTGCTTCTCGCCCTCATGGTGGCGTTCACTCTCGGCAACCTGGGCACGGTGTTCGCGCCCAGCTTCCACGAGCTGATGGCCTCCCGCTTCGTCGCCGGACTGCCGCACGGCGCGTACTTCGGTGTGGCAGCGCTGGTGGCCGCCCACCTCGCCGATCCCGGTGCGCGTGCCAAGTCGGTGGCCATGGTGATGATGGGACTGTCCGTCGCCAATGTCGTCGGTGTGCCGGCGGCCACGTGGATAGGCCAGGCGTTCGGCTGGCGCAGCGCGTTCGGCATCGTCGCCGTCATCGGTGCCCTCACCGTCACCGCCCTCGCGGTGTGGCTGCCGCGACTGGACTCGATGCCCACCACGAACCCGCGGACCGAGCTGGGCGCCTTCCGGCGCACGCAGGTGTGGATGACCCTCTTCGTGGGCATGGTGGGCTTCGGCGGCATGTTCGCCGTGTACACCTACATCGCCACGACATTGACGGACGTGGCCGGTCTGTCCAAGGCCGCGGTGCCCCTGGCGCTGATGATCTACGGCCTCGGCATGGTGGTCGGCAACATGGCCGGCGGATGGATCGCGGACCGCATGCTCGTCCCCGGGCTCTTCCTGGCGATGACGTCCGTCGCGGTGAGCCTGGCGGTGTTCGTCGCCGCGGCGCACAACCCGGTGACCGCTCTGATCGTCGTGTTCCTCATCGCCGCATCGGGATCCGCCATCGTGCCCGGACTGCAGACGCGACTGATGGACGTGGCCGCCGATGCGCAGACCCTCGCCGCCTCGCTCAACCACGCGGCGTTCAACTTCGCGAACGCGCTGGGGGCCGCCCTCGGCGGCGCCGTCATCGCCGCGGGCTTCGGCTACACGGCGCCGGCCGTGGTGGGTGCCGGTCTCGCGATCGCCGGCATCGCCGTTCTGGCCACGTCGGTGGCGATGCAGCGTCGCACCGACGCTCGTCTCGCCGCCTGACGGTCCTGTCCGCCCTGTCGGATACGGTGCTGCGGTGTCTCACACCATCACGTCGGTCAACGTCAACGGAGTGCGCGCCGCGGTGCGCAAGGGCATGCTCGAGTGGCTCGAGCAGTCCGCGGCGGACATCGTCTGCCTGCAGGAGACGCGGGCGACGGACGAGGAGCTGCTCGCCTGCCTCGCTCCCGCGCTGGGCGAGGGCTGGCATCTCGTGTCCGCCGAGCCGTCCGCGAAGGGCCGCAACGGTGTCGCCATCCTGTCGCGGGTTCCTGCGGACAGTTTCGTCGTCGGGTTCGGGAGCGCCGAGTTCGACGACGCGGGGCGCTGGATCGAGGCCTGCTTCCCGGCCGTCGGAGCAGATCCGGCCGTCACCGTCGCCAGTCTCTACCTGCCGTCCGGTGAGGTGGGCACCGAGAAGCAGGACTTCAAGGAACGGTTCATGGCCGCGTTCGAGCACCGTCTCGCGGCGCTCGCGTCCTCGGGCGAGCATCACGTGGTCTGCGGCGACTGGAACATCGCGCACACCGAACGGGATCTGAAGAACTGGAAGGGCAACCGCACCAAGTCCGGCTTCCTGGCGAGCGAGCGCGCCTGGCTCGACGCTCTCGTCGGTGAGTCGGGAGCGTGGGTCGACGTGATGCGAGCGCTCCACCCGGACGTCGACGGGCCCTACAGCTGGTGGTCGTACCGCGGCAAGGCCTTCGACAACGACGCCGGGTGGCGCATCGACTACCAGATGGCCACCCGGGACTTCGCGGACCGTGCGAAGGACGCCGTGGTCGAGCGGGCCGACACCTACGACCAGCGGTGGTCCGACCACGCACCGGTCACCGTCGTCTACCGCTGACCGGTCGGCTCACAACGCGGCGGCCAGTCGGTGGTACGCCGCGTTCCAGCGCAACGTGCGCTGGAAGTCTCGTGTGGTGGTGCCCTCCTCGATCGTGAGCAGCTCCACCGCGATCATGTCCGAGAACGCTTCCAGTACCGGCAGATCGAGCGCGGTGCTCAGCACCGTGTGATGCGGTGCGCCGGCTGTGAGCCACGACTCCGCGGACACCGACAGCGAGGGCTGCGGTTTCCACACGGCGCAGGCCACCGGCAGGGAGGGCAGCGCCTCGTCCGGCTCGACGACCTCGATGACGTTGGCGGTGAGGCGGAACCGTTCGCCGACGTCGGAGATGCCCACGACGATGCCGGCGCCGGGATCCGCCGTGAAGCGCAGTCGTACGGGATCTTCGCGCCCGCCGATCGACAACGGATGGATCTCGAGAGTCGGGGTCGCCGTGGTGATGGACGGGCACACCTCGAGCATGTGTGCCCCCAGGATCTTCTCCTCGCCGGGCACGAGGTGGTACGTGTAGTCCTCCATGAACGACGTGCCGCCGGGCTGCCCGATGGCCATGGTCTTCATGGCGCGCAACAACATCGAGGTCTTCCAGTCGCCCTCGCCGCCGAAGCCCCACCCGTCGGCCATCAGCCTCTGGACCGCGAGTCCGGGGAGCTGACGCAGGCCGCCGAGGTCCTCGAAGTTCGTGGTGAAGGCGCCGAATCCGCCCTCGGTCAGGAACTGTCGCATGCCCGCCTCGACCCGTGCGCCGTAGCGCAGCGACTCGTGTCGATCGCCGCCCGGCCGCAACGCGGATGCGACGTCGTAGGTCTCGACGTACTCGTCGACCAGGGCGGACACCGCGGCCTCGTCCACCGCGGAGACGACCTCGACGAGATCGTTGACACCGTAGGTGTTAACGGAGACACCGAACCGCAGCTGAGCCTCCACCTTGTCGCCCTCGGTGACGGCCACGTCGCGCATGTTGTCGCCGAAGCGCGCCAGCCGGAGCAACCGCATGTCGGCGCGACCGCGCGCCGCACACGTCCACTGTTCGACGCGCCGGACGACGGCGGGATCGTCGACGTGTCCGGCGACGGTGGTCCGCAGCACACCGACGCGGGACTGGATGTGACCGAACTCCCGGTCGCCGTGCGCGGCCTGGTTGAGGTTCATGAACTCCATGTCGATGGTCGACCACGGCAGCGACATCCCGGCCTGCGTGTGCAGATGCAGGAGGGGCACGTCGAGGGCGTCGAGGCCGGCGATCCACATCTTGGCGGGGGAGAAGGTGTGCATCCAGGTGATCACCCCGATGCAGTCGTCGGTCGTGTTGGCCTCGCGCATCCGGTTCAGGATGGACGACGCGTCGAGGAGCACCGGCTTCCAGACCACCGTCACACCCAGTGCATCGTCGAGTTTCTCGGCGATCGTGCGGGACTGCACCGCCACCTGCTCGAGAGTCTCGGGACCGTACAGACTCTGGCTGCCCGTGAGGAACCAGACCTCGGGTCGGGCGACACCGGACGGTGCGGGCGAGGGGGACGGGGCGGACCTGGTTTCGACGATTGACATGGGAACCTCCTGGTCACCGCAGAGGCGGTGGAACGAGTGCGGGCGAAGACGGGTGAGGAGCGAGTGGTGCTGCGGCGGTTCAGCGTTGGCCGTACACGTTCTGGTAGCGGTCGTGCAGCGCGTCGACGGCGTCCGGTGGGATGGGCAGAGGCCGGCCGAGCTGGTGTGCGAGATGCACCGACCGTGCGACGTCCTCGCACATCACCGCTGCCTTGACGGCGGACCGCGCCGTCGGGCCCACCGCGAAGACGCCGTGGTTCTGCATCAGCACGGCGGGCGACCTGCTGCCACGCAGCGTGTCGACGATGCCGCGTCCGATCGAGTCGTCACCGATCGCGGCGAACGGTCCGACGGGGATGTCGCCGCCGAACTCGTCGGCGCACATCGTGGTGACCACCGGGATCGGCTCGCCGCGGGCGGCCCACGCCACCGCGTAGGGGGAGTGGGTGTGCACCACGGCGCCGACGTGATCGAGGTGGCGGTAGACGTAGGCCTGGGCCGCGGTGTCGGAGGACGGGGCATGATCGCCCTCGACCACGGTGCCGTGCAGATCGCACAGCACCATGTTCTCGGGGGTGAGGTCGTCGTAGGAGACGCCGCTCGGCTTGATCACGAAGAGGTCGTGGCCGGGGACCCGAGCGGACACGTTGCCGGCGGTCCACACCACCAGTCCGTACCGCACCAGTTCGGCGTGCAGCGCGCACACCTCGGCGCGGACCGCCTCCACGGTGCCGCGAGCGCTGTCGAGAACGGTCATCGTCGAACCGCCTTCCGGTCGAGCACGTCGCCGCGGAGGGCCCGCAGGTCGCGCATGGTGGACACCTGACGTCCGAAGTGGTCGTGAAGATCGGAGTAGATGCGGAACAGAGCGTCGTAGGCCTGCGACCGGCCCTCGTCGGGTTGGTACGCGCCGCGGTGCACGCGGCCCATCGCCTTCGAGGCCACGGGCACGTCGGCGTAGCAGCCGGCCGCGACTGCCGCGTGGATCGCCGATCCCAGCGCCGGACCCTGGTCGGACCCGATGACCGAGAGCGGCATGCGCAGCACGTCGGCGTAGATCTGCATCAGCAGTGGGTTCTTCGCCAGTCCGCCGGCGACGACGAACTCCTCGACCGGAACACCGCTGGCGCGGAAGGTCTCGACGATGACCCGCGTGCCGAAGGCCGTGGCCTCGAGCAGTGCCCGATAGATGTCCTCGGGCCTGGTGGCGAGAGTCGTACCCAGCAACAGTCCCGACAGTCGGTGGTCGACCAGGACGGATCGGTTGCCGCTGTGCCAGTCGAGGGCCACCAACCCGTGTTCGCCGACCTCCTGCTCGGACGCCAGCCGGGTCAGGTACTCGTGGACCGACTCGCCGGCCTCGGCGGCGGCGTCGCGGTAGTCGGCAGGAACCCCGGTGCGCGTGAACCATCCGAAGATGTCGCCGACTCCGGACTGCCCGGCCTCGTACCCGTAGGACCCCGCGACGATGCCGCCGTCGACGACGCCGCACATCCCCGGAACCTCCCGCAGTACGTCGGCGCTCATGACGTGACAGGTGGAGGTGCCCATGATCGCCACCATGCGCCCGGGTTCCACGGCGCGGGCCGCCGGCGCCGTGACGTGCGCGTCGACGTTGCCGACGGCCACGGCGATTCCCTCGGGCAGTCCGGTCCACGCGGCCGCCTCGGCGGTCAGAGATCCTGCACGAGAACCCAGTTCGCCGATCGGCTGGTCGAGCTTGTCGGTGACGAACGCGGCGAACCCGGGTGCCAGGGCGGTGAGGAACTCGGCCGACGGGTACTCGCCGTCCTGGAGAATGCCCTTGTAACCCGCCGTGCAGGCGTTGCGGACGTAGCGTCCGCACAGCTGCCAGACGATCCAGTCCGCCGCCTCGACCCACCGCTCCATGGCGTCGTAGACCTCGGGGTCCTCCTCGTGGATCTGCAACGCCTTGGCGAACTCCCACTCGGACGAGATCAATCCGCCGTAGCGGGGGAGCCACGCCTCGCCGCGCTCCGCGGCGAGGGCGTTGATGCGATCGGCCTGGCCCTGCGCCGCATGGTGTTTCCACAGCTTCACGTAGGCGTGCGGCCGATCGGCGAACTGGGCGACCTCGTCGAGCGGGGTGCCGTCGGCGAGCGTGGGCACCATCGTGCACGCCGTGAAGTCGGTCCCGATGCCGACCACCCGGTCGGGCGGGACACCGGCATCGCGCAGGGCTGCGGGAACGGCGGTGCGGAGCACGTCGCGGTAGTCGTCGGGAACCTGAAGGGCCCAGGCGTCGCCGAGTCGCACGGAGCCACCGGGCAGCGTCGACTCCAGGACTCCGTGTCGGTACTCGTGCACGGCCGTACCCAGCTCGGCACCGTCGGAGACCCGCACGACGACGGCCCGTCCGGACAGCGTGCCGAAATCGACTCCGATGGTGTAGGTCTCGTGATCGGGCGTCGTCATGGCTGTTCTCCTGTGGCTCGGGTGGTGCTCGCGCGCACGACGAGTTCCGGAGCGATCTGCGTCTCGGGACCGCCGGTCCCGTCGATCGCCGCTCGCAGGATCTCGATGGCGCGTCGGCCCACCTCGGTGAAGTTCTGTCGGATCGTCGTCAGCGGAGGGATGAGATAGGCGGCTTCGGGGATGTCGTCGAAGCCCACGACGCTCACGTCCTCCGGCACCCGACGGCCGTGCTCGTGGAACGCACGCAGCAGGCCCAGCGCCATCTGATCGTTGGCGCAGAACACCGCCGTGACGTCGGGATCGGCCGCCAACCGGGAGCCGCGCTCGAACCCACTGCGCGCGGACCAGTCACCACGGAGCGGAGGGGTCCACGGCAGCCCCGCCTCGTCGAGGACCTCCCGCCACCCCTGTTCGCGCGCGCGAGCCTCGGCCCAACCCAGCGGACCCGCGAGGTGGGCGATGCGTCGATGTCCGGAATCGACGAGGTGACGGGTGGCCAGGCGGGCGCCGCCGACCTGGTCGATGCCGACCGTCCAGCGCGAGGTCAGCGGATCGCCCTCCACGACGACGACGGGCACCACCGCCTCCTCGGAGCGCGCCGCGGCCACCGCGTCGTCGGTCGCGGCGATGAGGACGATGCCCTCGACGCCCTGGTCGTGCAGGTGGTGCATCGCGTCGACGAGCTCGTCGCGCGAGAGGGTCGTGAGACTGACCGCGCTGACCGAGAAACCGGCCTCGCGGGCGGCGCTCTGGACGGTGCGGTGGGTGGTGCTCGGGCCCCAGAATCCGAGCTTGGAGCCGATGATGCCGATGGTGGCCGACCGCTTCGTCACCAGGGCGCGGGCGGCCCGGTTGGGCCGGTACCCGAGCTGGTCGATGGCACGCTGGACCCGTTCCCGAGTCTCCGGACGAAGGTTGTTCTGTCCGTTGATGACTCGGGAGACCGTCTGATGGGACACGCCGGCGAGCCGGGCGACGTCGGCCATGACGGGAGGTCGACCGTCCGTGCCGGTCGTGGTGGTCATGCTCGCCTCGGACGGAAGCGGGCCCGCGGCACCGTGGTCAGACGCTGAGCGACGACGAAGACGAGCAGCAGTGTTCCGACCGTGATCCGGGTCCACCACGAACTCAGGGTCCCGTCGAACGCGATGAACGTCTGGATGGCACCGAGGATGAGGACACCGACGACCGAGCCGAGAACGTAGCCTCGGCCACCCGTGAGCAGCGTCCCACCGATGACGACGGCGGCGATCGCGTCGAGCTCCATGCCGACCGCGTGCAGGCTGTAACCCGACAGGGCGTAGAACGCGAACAGGAGTCCGCCGAGCGCGGCGCAGAAACCGCTGATCGAGTAGACACCCACCTTCACCGCCGCCACACGCAGTCCCATCAGCACGGCCGACGCCTCGTTGCCGCCGATGCCGTAGACCGACCGGCCGAAACGGGTGCATGCGAGGACGTAGGCCGCCACCGCGACGGTCACGAGTGCGATGACGACGCTCCACGTGATGGTGTAGCCGCCCGGGAGCTCGATCACGGCGAACGCGATGGAGCTGAACGTCTCGTCGGTGATGGGGATGGACTCGACGCCGATCATGTAGCAGAGACCACGGGCGAGGAACATGCCGGCGAGCGTGGCGACGAACGGCTGGATCTGGAGGTAGTGCACCAACACGCCCATCGTGGTGCCGAGCAGCGTGCCGCACAGCAGCACGGCCGCGATGACGAGGACCGGGGACCAGCCGAGTTGCAGTGTGCGCGCTGCGATCATGGTCGACAGCGCCACGACGGAGCCGACCGAGAGATCGATACCGCCGGTCAGGATGACGAAGGTCATGCCCACGGCGAGGACGATCAGGAACGCGTTGTCGACGAACAGGGAGAGGAACAGCTGCGGGTCGGCGAAGCCGGGGTAGCGCATCTCGCCGACGCCGAACAGGCCGACGAGCAAGGCGAAGGTGGCGATGACCGGCAGGAACCTGCTCGGCGGCGAATAGCGCCGGATGCGGTCCCAGCGGGACGGCGCGGTGGAGGTGGCCGGGGGGCGTGTCAGCAGATCGGTCATGACCGGGCCGCCTTTCGAGTCGTCGGTCTCCTGTGTCGAAGGCCCAGCAGTGACGCTCGGGCACGCGGTGACTGCAGGAGGCAGACGACGATGACGACCAGAGCCTTGAAGAGGTAGTTGGCCTCGGAGGGGATGCCGAGATTCGGGATGGTGCGGGTCAGGGTGCCGATGAGCAGCGCACCGACCACGGTGCCGGCGAGCGAGAAGCGTCCGCCCGTGAGTGCCGTGCCGCCGATCACCACGGCGAGGATCGCGTCGAGCTCGATCCACAGACCGAGGCTGTTGGCGTTCACCGAGTTGGTGTTGGCGGCGATGATGAGACCGGCGATGCCGGAGCATGTCGCCGCGAAGACGTAGACCGTCCACACGATCGTGCGGGCGCTCACTCCCGCGAGGCGACTGGCCTCGGGATTGATGCCGACCGCTTCGACGAGCATGCCGAGGGCGGTACGGCGGGTCAGCAGGGCGGTCACCACGACGACGGCGAGCGCGATCAGCAACGCCACGGGGAGTCCGAGGACGATCCCCGAGGCGAGCGAGCTGAAGGCCCCGTCCTGCACGGTGGTGATCTGACCGTCCGTGATGAGCATGGCCAGGCCGCGGCCGGCCACCATGAGGACCAGGGTCGCGATGATCGGCTGAATCCCGAACACCGACACCAGCAGTCCGTTCCACAGGCCCAGCAGCACGCTGGCTCCCAGTGCCCACACGACGGCCATGACGACGGTGGTGACGGCGCCCTCGTCCGGGGCGGCCGCGATACGGGTGCAGGCCACGGCCGCCGCGATGACGGCGACGGCGCCGACCGACAGGTCGATGCCGCGGGTCGCGACCACGAGCGTCATGCCCACCGCGACGAGGATGAGCGGTGCGGAGTTCCGCGCGATGTCGACGACGTTGCCGAACAGGCCACCGTTCTCGATCCTGATGTCGAGGAAGTCCGGTGTCGCGACGACGTTGACGACGATCAGCGCGATCAGGGCGAGCAGCGGCCAGACGACCGGGTGAGACATCCATCCCGGGGTCCGGCGACCGGCCGGGGCGTCGGACGCCGGCCGTGGCGGGGGAGTCGACGTCGGTCGTACTCCCAGAGTGTCGGTCATGCCTCGGAACTCCTGTCGTCTGCGCGGGTTCCCGCCGCGATGGTCGCGAGGACGTCGTCGACGGAGACTCCGCGGTTGACGCGCTCGTCGATCAGGTGGTGATCGCGCATCACGACGACGCGGTCGCTGAGGCGCAGGATCTCCTCGAGCTCGGCCGAGATGAACACGACCGACATCCCGCGTTCGGCGAGATCTGCCACGAGAGCCTGGATCTGCGCCTTGGCGCCGATGTCGATTCCGCGGGTGGGCTCGTCCAGGATCAGGATCTCCGGTTCCGTGACGAGCCAGCGCGCGAGCAGCACTTTCTGTTGGTTGCCGCCGGAGAGGTTGCGCATCAACGCGTTCGGGTCCGCGGGGCGGATGTCGAGTGCAGTGATGTACTTCTCCACCAGGGCGGTGCGGGTGGCGCGGGGGATCGGGCGCATCCACCCACGAGTGGCCTGGAGCGCGAGCATCATGTTGTCGGCCACCGTCAGGTCGCCCACGACGCCGTCCGCCTTGCGGTCCTCGCTGGTGAGCGCGACCCGTCGATCGATCGCGTTGCGTGGTGTGCGGAAACGTCGACGGGTGGAGTGGATCTCGATGGTGCCGGAATCTGCGCGGTCCGCCCCGCCGAGCAACCTCGCCAGTTCGGTGCGGCCCGATCCCAGCAGCCCCGCGACGCCGACGACCTGCCCGGCGTACAGCCGGAGATCCGTAGCCTCGAGGGCGCCCTTGCGGCCGAGGCCGAGCACCTCCATGACGGGTTCGGTGGTGGGATCGACCACCGTGGGCTCGCGGTCGTCCAACTCGCGCAGGGTGTCGAGCTCCCGGCCGATCATCAGTTCCACCAGGGTCAGTTGCGGGGTGTCCGCCACCGACCGCTCCTCCACCAGGCGTCCGTTGCGCAGGATCGTCATGCGATCCGAGATGCGATAGACCTGGTCGAGGAAGTGGGAGACGAAGACGACGGCCGTACCCGCGTCCCGCAGCCGCTCGATGACCCCGTACAGGGTCTCCACCTCGTCCTTGTCGAGGCTGGAGGTGGGCTCGTCGAGGATGAGCACGCGGGCGTCGACGTCCACCGCACGAGCGATCGCGATCAACTGCTGCACGGCGATGGGGTGATCGCCGAGCACCGACGCGGGATCGACCGCGAGGCCCAGTCGATCGAGCGTCGCACGTGCGCGGCGGTTCATCGCCCGGGTGTCGATACCGCCCACGGCGTCGAGAACGGTGCGCACCGCGCCGCCGGTGCTGCCGAGCAGTCGGTCGAGCCGCCGCGGCTCGCGCCCGAGCAGCATGTTCTCGGCCACGGTGAGGTTGGGCAGGAGGTTGACCTCCTGGTACACCGTGCTGATGCCGGCGGCCTGAGCGGCCGCCGGACTCGCGAACTCGTGCACGGTCCCGTCGACGGTGACGGTGCCGCTGTCGATCGGGTAGACGCCGGTGAGCGCCTTGATCAACGTCGACTTGCCGGCACCGTTCTCGCCCATCAGCGAGTGGACCTCGCCCGGGTAGAGCCGCAGGGAGACGCCGTCGAGGGCACGGACGGCGCCGAAGGTGATGGAGATGTCCGTCATCTCCACGATCGGTTCCGTCGCCGTCGTGGTCGGCGGGGGGACGATCATCTCGGTGCTCATGTCAGTACTGGCGGTCGGCGAGCACGGAGGCGGCCTGCTCGCGGGTGAAGGTGGTCTCCTCGGTGACCACGCGCTTGGGTACCTCGTCGCCGGCGACGACCTTCTTCGTCAGGTCCATCAGTTGCGGTCCGAGCAGCGGGTTGCACTCGACGATGTAGTCGATCTTGCCGTCGGCCAGCGCCTGCATGCCGTCCTTGACCGCGTCGACGGTGATGATCTTGATGTCCTTGCCGGGGACGAGGCCGGCCGCCTCGATGGCCTCGATGGCGCCGAGGCCCATGTCGTCGTTGTGGGCGTAGACCACGTCGATGGCCTTGTCGGAGTTCAGGAACGACTCCATGACCTGCTTGCCGCCGTCGCGGGTGAAGTCACCGGTCTGGGACTTGGAGATGGCGATGGTCGGTTGTGCGGCGATGGCCTCGCGGAAGCCCTCGGCGCGATCGATGGCCGGTGCGGCACCCGTCGTGCCCTCGAGCTCGACCACGTTGATGCGTCCGTCGGCGTTGACGTCCGACGTCGCGCTGTTCTCGACGAGCCAGTCGCCGGCCTTGACGCCCTCGGCGACGAAGTCGGATCCGAGGAACGTGGCGTACAGCGACTCGTCCGTCGTGTCGACCGAGCGGTCGGTGAGGATCACGGGGATGTTCGCGCGCTTCGCTTCCTGCAGCACCGGCTCCCAGCCTGTCTCGACGACCGGGCTGAAGGCGATCACGTCCACCTTCTGCTGGATGTAGGTGCGGATGGCCTTGATCTGGTTCTCCTGCTTCTGCTGTGCGTCGGAGAACTTGAGATCGATTCCGGCCTCGCTCGCCGCGCCCTGGATCGACGTGGTGTTGGCGGTGCGCCAGCCGCTCTCGGCTCCGACCTGCGAGAAACCCAGGACGGTCCCGCCTCCGCCGCTCGCGGAGTCGCCTCCGCCGCCGCAGGCACTCAGGATCAGCGCACTGCTCACCAGGAACGTGCTCGCTGCAACGACTCTCTTCGACGTCATCGTGGTCTCCTCTGTAGGCATCACTCCGTGTGACGCGTGACACAGAGTGTGAGCGTTAACATTCGTCTGCGTCAAGAGGTTCGCGAACATTGCCGAAACGAGATGTGAACGCTCACATCAATGGCATCATGTGGCGGTCGTGACGCGGGAGGGCCGGACGACCACACCGCGGGAAGGCTGGAGGTGGGCCGACTATCGTGCGGCGAACCTGTACTCGATCACGCAGCGAGACGTCTCGCCCGGGCGCAGGACGGCCGACGGGAACGCCGGCCGGTTCGGGCTGTCGGGGAAGAACTGGGGCTCGAGCGCGAGTCCGTCGCCCTGACACAGCGCGGTACCGCGTCGGGACACGGTGATGCCGTCGAGGAAGTTGCCGGTGTAGACCTGCAGCCCGGGCCGATTCGTCCACACCTCGAGCGTCGTGTCGCTGCGATGCGACGTGACACGCGCGGCGCGGCGCAACTCCCCGCCGTCCTCGGGTCCGTCGAGGACGAAGTTGTGGTCCACCCCTCGCGTGGCCGCCACATGAGGATCGTCGGACCGGACGACGTCGCCGATGCGGCGCGGGAGCCGCAGGTCGAGTGCCGTGCCGTCGACCGGGACGACACCGTTCGTGGGAATTCCCGCGGAGTCCACGGGCACGAACGAGGCCGCGTCCACCTGCAGTTCGAGGTCGTCGACACCGTGTCCGTCGAGATCGATGTAGGCATGGCTGGTCAGGTTCACCACTGTCGTACGTGAGGTCTGCGCGAGGTACTCGATGCGCATCGTGTCTCCCTGGACCGAGTAGACGGCGCGTGCCCGCACCTCGCCGGGGTAGCCCTGGTCGCCGTCGGGACTCACCAGGGACAGTTCCACCTCGTCAGCGGTGACCCGCTCCACCGTCCAGGTGCGGGAGTCGAAGCCGTCGACTCCGCCGTGCAGGTGGTTGTCGCCGTCGTTGCGCGACACCTCCACCCGCTCACCGTCGAGGTCGAATCGCCCGTGCGCGATGCGATTGGCGTAGCGCCCCACGGTCGCCCCGAGGTAGTCCGTGCCCGCGCGCAACTCGGCTTCGCCGGCGACGCCGACCGACACGTCGCGGCGCACACCGTCCCCGCCCGTGACGGTCAGGCGCAGCAGGGTCGCACCGTACGGCAGCACCTCCACCTCGATCCCCGGCGCCGAGCCGATGGTCACGGCGGTGTCGGACGTCCTGTCAGTGGTCATGGCGCAGACCCTACGACCAGAGGTGATTGAATCTGTAGATCATGACGACCGACACCGCGACCGACAGCGCAGGAGTCGCACCTCGGCACCGAGTGCTCTCCGGCATCCAGCCCACGGCGGATTCCTTCCACCTGGGCAACTACCTGGGCGCGGTGCGGCAATGGGTCGAACTGCAGGACGAGTACGACGCCTTCTACTTCATTCCGGACCTGCACGCCATCACGGTGCCGCAGGATCCGAAGGAGTTGCGCGCCCGGACTCGCCGCGCCGCAGCGCAGTTGCTGGCCGTCGGCATCGACCCCGCGCGCTCCACGCTGTTCGTGCAGTCCCATGTACCCGAACATGCCCAACTCGCATGGGTTCTCAACTGCATCACCGGATTCGGCGAGGCCGGCCGCATGACGCAGTTCAAGGACAAGTCGGCACGCCAGGGCAGCGATCAGGCGAGTGTGGGCCTGTTCACCTACCCCGTGCTGCAGGCCGCGGACATCCTGCTCTACCGCCCGCAGCGAGTGCCCGTGGGGGAGGACCAGCGCCAGCACCTCGAGCTGACCCGCGATCTCGCCCAACGCTTCAACTCGCGCTACAAGAAGACGTTCGTCGTGCCGGAGGCGCACATCGTCACCGGTATCGCGAAGATCTACGACCTGCAGGAGCCGACGGCGAAGATGAGCAAGTCCGGCTCCGGCGTGTCGGGCCGGATCGACATCCTGGACGACCCCGCCGTGTCGGCCAAGAAGATTCGCTCGGCGGTCACCGACAACGAGCGTGAGATCCGCTACGACACGGCGGAGAAGCCCGGTGTCAGCAATCTGCTCACCATCCAGTCCGCCCTCACCGGCACGCCCGTCGCGACGCTCGTCGAGGGATACGTCGGAAAGGGATACGGTGATCTCAAGAGCGACACCGCGGATGCGGTGTCGGCGTTCTCCGCCCCGGTGCGCACGGCGTTCACGGAGTACATGAACGACCCGGCCGAACTCGACCGGATTCTTCGGGACGGGGCCGAGCACGCACGCTCGATCGCGTCCAGGACGTTGGCACAGGTGTACGACAGGGTCGGATTCCTTCCACCGAAAGGCTGAGCGCCATGCCGGACTTCGCGGCGATCATCGAGGAACGTCGACGGCGGTGGCCGTGGTTCGATCACCTCGCGCGGGCCGGCTCGGTGTACCAGCAGCAGAAGGGCGACTACTACGCCGCGGGTATCACCTACTTCAGCGTTCTGGCCCTCTTCCCGCTGCTGATGGTCGCGTTCGCCGTGGTGGGCTTCGTTCTGGCCTCCCGGCCGGACCTGTTGACGGAACTGCAGTCCCAGATCGCCGAGAACGTTCCCGGGAGTTTCGCGGGCACCATCAACGAACTGGTCTCGAGTGCCATCGAGTCGCGCACCAGCGTGGGCATCATCGGTCTCCTGGGTGCGCTCTACGCAGGCCTCGGATGGACGGCCAATCTGCGGGAGGCGCTCACCGCGATGTGGGAGACGCCGCACGAGGCGGGCAGCTTCCTGGCCACCAAGGCCAAGGATCTCGGAGCGTTGCTCGGTCTGGGTCTGGCCCTGGTGATCTCGCTCGGCCTGTCGGCGGTGGCCAGCGGGTCGGTGGTCCCCGCACTCCTGAAGGCCGTCGATCTGGACGATGTTCCCGGTGTCGGCGTCGCCGTGCAGATCGCGTCGTTCGCCCTGGCCATCGCCGCGACGTGGGCACTGTTCGTGTGGGTCATCGCCCGGCTGCCCCGTGAGCCCGTGACCGTGCGCAGCGCGGCACGCGCCGCGCTGTTGGCGGCCGTGGTGTTCGAGATCTTCAAGCAGGTCGGCGCGGTCTACCTCGAGAGCGTCACGTCCGGTCCGGCCGGTGCCACGTTCGGACCGATCATCGGCATCCTCGTGTTCGCCTTCACGACGTCACGCTTCCTCTTGTTCTCGACGGCGTGGGCGGCGACGGCCACGGAGAACCTGTCCCTCGCGGCACCCGCCGTGCCCGACAGTGCGGTGATCGCACCGCAGGTGGTGGTCCGCGAAGGGGTCTCACCCGCCGGTGCGGCAGCTCTCGTCGGCGCCGGCGTGCTCACCGTGCTCGGCCTGGGCGGATGGCGCGGCCGGCGCCGACGCTGACGTGCAGCGTGGTCAGGACCGTCTGCGGTGCAGCGTGCGTGCCCACAGGAGGAGCCCGATCACGACGATCAGACCCAGAACTCCCGCACCGACCCTGATCGCCACCTCGCTCTCGTCGTCCACTCCGGCATAGGCGCCGCCACTGCTCGCCTCGGTCCGCCGATCGGTCGGCGCGGTCGAGGCGGGGGTCGACGAGGTCGGCGCCGCCGCCGCGTCCGGGCTCCCGGTCACCAAGGTGCCCACCACCGTATCGGCAGGCTGCGTGAAGCCGTAGTCGAGCAGGCGGGCGGCCTGCTCCCAGGGCCGGATGGGCAGCACGTCGGCATTCATGAGCGACACGGCCAACCGGCGGCCACCGCGTTCGGCCGCGCCGACGAAGGTCTGGCGTGCGTCGTCGGTGTAGCCGTTCTTGCCGCCCAGTGCATCCGGGTAGTTGAACAGCAGCGCATTGTCGCTGGCAAGGGTGAAGCCCGGCCGGTCCTCGTTGAGCGGCAGATCGGGGTTCACCGGCACGCCGGGCATGTCGGGCCGTGAGGGGTTGTCCGGCTTCGACGCGTCCTTGGGATAGCCCGGGAACGGAACCGATTCGGTGGCAACGAGTTCGGCGAAGGTCGGATCGTCCATCGCGGCCCGGAAGATGAGCGCCAGATCGTAGGGTGAGCAGGCCATGCCCGGTCCGTCGAGACCCGACGGCGACGCCGTGCGCGTGTCCAGGGCACCGAGCTCACGGGCCTTCGCGTTCATCTTCTCCACGGCGGTGTCGACGCCGCCGAGCTGGACGGCGAGGGCGTGCGCGGCATCGTTGCCCGACGCCATCACCAGCCCCTGCATCAGCTGGCGCACCGAGTACACGCCGCCGGTACCGATGCCCACCGCGCTGCCCTCGGCGGCCGCGTCCTCCGCGGTGGCCACCACGGTGCGATCGAGATCGAGCTCGTCGAGCGCGACGAGCGCCAGCAGGACCTTGATCGTGCTCGCCGGCCGGTACCGGCCGTGCGGATCCTTCGCCGCGATCACCGCGCCGGAGTCGAGATCGGTGAGCACCCATCCCGCCGCCGAGATGTCTGCGGGAAGAGCGGGCGCACCGGCAGCGGTGATCACACCGCACGCCGCCAGTTCCTCGCCGCCGACCGTCTCGGCCGGGACGGGTACGGGCTGCGGTTCCGCGTCGCCGGGAGCGGGGACCTCGGACGCGTCGATGGCCGGTGGTGGCACGTCACGGTGGGGACAGGCGTCGGTGTCGGGCGTCCGGAACGGAGTGGACGTCGGAGGCGGTGCGGGCTGCGCCCCGGCGAGACTCGGAAGGAGTGCCGGCGTACCCACGAGCACGACCGCCGTCGCGATCGCCGCGGCTGTCCGTCGGCCGCGTCCGGTGCGGTCGTGAATGTTCATCACCGGTCACCCTAGGCGGCGCGCTCGCGCACGCCGCCCCGGGTGACCGGGTGTGTCCGGATCGAGAAGTCAGTCGGCGGACGGCCGGAGGTACGGCCGCTGGACCTTCTTCCACGCCTCGTACGTCTCGTACGCCGTCTGCGTGCTCTCGAGCGTCGAGGTGGCGCTGACCGGGACGTCCCACCAGGACTCGCTGTCCGGAGCGGCGATCAGCGGATCGGTCTCGACGTGGATGACCGTGCAGCGGTCCGCCGCCTTGGCCACCTTGACGGCGTCGGCGAACTCGCCGGCGGTGTTCACGCGGATGACGTCGGCGCCGAGACTCTGGGCGTTGGCCGCCAGATCGACGGGCAGCACACCGCCGTCGAGTCGACCGGACTCGGACCGATAGCGGTACGCGGTGCCGAAGCGCTGGGAGCCGAGCGACTCCGACAGTGATCCGATGGAGGCGAAGCCGTGGTTCTGCACCAGCACCAGGATGACCTTCACGCCCTCCTGGACCGCGGTGACCAGCTCGGTGGCCATCATGAGGTAGCTGCCGTCGCCGACCATGACGAAGACGTCGCGATCCGGTGCCGCCATCTTGACGCCGATGCCGCCGGCCACCTCGTAGCCCATGCAGGAGAACCCGTACTCGACGTGGTAGCCCTTGGCATCGCGTGTGCGCCAGAGCTTGTGGAGGTCTCCGGGCATCGAGCCGGCGGCGCACACGACGATGTCGCGTGGGTCGGACAGCGAGTTGGTGAGACCGATGACCTGGTTCTGGTTCATGCCGAGGTTGTCGTCGTCCACGGCGTAGACCGAGGCGACCGTGCGATCCCACTCGGCGGCGAGTTCGGTGGCGCGCGCACGGTACTCGGCGCTCACCTCGTGGTCCGCGAGCGCGTCGGTCAGTGCCTCGAGCGCCTCGCGGGCGTCGGCGACCACGGAGAGACCGCCCTGCTTGACCGAGTCGATGGACGCGACGTTGATGTTGACGAACCGCACGTCGGGGTTGGAGAAGGCCGTGCGCGACGCGCTGGTGAAATCGCTGTAGCGCGTGCCGATCCCGATGACCACGTCGGCCTCGGTCGCGAGGGCGTTGGCGGCCGTGGTGCCGGTGGACCCGATCGCTCCGACCGACTGCGGGTGGTCGTACACGAGGGAGCCCTTGCCTGCCTGGCTCTGGCCGACGGGGATTCCGGTCTTCTCCGCGAACGACGCGAGCGCCTCGGTGGCACCGGAGTAGATGACGCCGCCGCCGGCGACGATCAGCGGCGCCTTCGCCGAGCGGATGATCTCGGCGGCGCGGGCGACGACGGACCGCTCGGGCAGCGGGCGGGCGACGTGCCAGGTGCGCGGCGCGAAGAACGACTCGGGCCAGTCGTGTGCCTCGGCCTGGACGTCCTGCGGGACGGCGACCGTGGCGGCGCCGGTCTCCACCGGGTCGGTGAGGACGCGCATGGCGCCGAGCAGAGCCGCGGGCAGTTGCTCGGCGCGCCACACTCGATCGAAGTAGCGCGAGAGCGGCTTGAACGCGTCGTTGACGGTGACGTCGCCGCTGGACGGGAGCTCGAGCTCCTGCAGCACCGGCGAGGAGGCGCGGGTGGCGAAGGTGTCCGCCGGGAGAAGCAGGACGGGCAACCGGTTGATGGTGGCCAACGCCGCGCCGGTGAGCATGTTGGTCGAGCCCGGTCCGACACTGGCGCTGACGGCCCAGGTCTGGAGACGGTCCTTCTGGCGAGCGAAGCCGACGGCGCTGTGCACCATGGCCTGCTCGTTGCGGCCGAGGACGTAGGGGAGCTCCGGCTCGGTGCCCGCCTCGACGGCGTCGATCTCGGCCTGCAGCAACGCCTGTCCGAGACCGGCGACGTTGCCGTGGCCGAAGATGCCGAAGCAGCCCGCGAAGAACTTTGTCCGGACCCCGTCACGCTCGACGTACTGGTTGGCGAGGAAGCGGACGATGGCCTGGGACACCGTGAGGTGCACCATCGGCTCGGCGTTCTCGGTCTTGCTCTGTGACATCGGTGCGGTGGACACCATCGTCAGGCTCCTTTTCCACGGTGCGCTGAGTCCAGCGGAGGTCGGGGGGTGAGGGGGAGGCGTGGATCGACGTCCTGGCCGTCCCACGTGCTGCGGATCCAGGTGTGGTCGGGATCGTCGACGATCTTCCAGGCGCGCTCGCTGCCCGGTCCGGCCATGACGTTGAGGTAGTACATGTGGTAGCCGGGCGCCGCGACGGACGGCCCGTGATACCCGTGCGGGACCAGGACGACGTCACCCGTGCGCACCTCTTCGAGCACCTCGATGGGACGCTCGGGTGTGCCGTACACGCGGTGGTACCCGAAACCGGCGGAACCGTCACGGCCACTGTCGATCTCGAAGTAGTAGATCTCCTCGAGTGCCGATTCGGTCTCGGTCTCCTCGTCGTGCTTGTGGCCGGGGTAGGACGACCAGTTGCCGCCGGGGGTGATGACCTCGCACGCGATGAGCGAGTCGGCCTCGAAGGTGTCGGCGGTGCCGAAGTTGTGCACCTGACGGCTGCAGTTGCCCGCGCCGCGCAGTTCGACGGCGACGTCGGCGGCGGGAACGTACCGGAACGGCAGGGCCCGCGAGGCGCGTGCGCCGCACAGCGCGAAACGTCCACCCTGCTCGCTGCGCAGGGTGTAGCTGCTGTCACGGCCGACGTACGCGAAGTCGGAGGGCCCGTCGAAGACCGACGCGCGCCCCGTCAGTGCGAACGACTCCTCGCCGCACGTGACGGTCGCGGATCCCTGCAGAGGGACCACCATGATCTCGTCGTCGTCGGAGGTGAGATCGACGGACTCGCCGGGTGCGAGAAGCACTGTGCGCAGACTGGACTCGGTCCATCCCGCGCTCTCCGGGGTGACGGTGACTCCGGCGCCGGGGACGGCGGGAATGTAGAACTCGCTGTTCACTCGTCCGCCCCGCCCCGCACCATGTCGACTGCGGTCGCCACCGCGGTGGCGACGTCGCCGTCCTTCGGGTAGAGCAGTGTGCGGCCCACGATGAGGCCGCGGACGGCGGGGATCTTCAGTGCGCGTGCCCAACTGGCGAAGGTCTCGTCGGGCGCGGTCTGCGGGTCGCCGCCGAGGAGCAGCGTCGGGAGCGTGGTGGCGTCCATGACGCGCTCCATCTCGTCGACCACGGGCAGCTTCATCCAGGTGTACGCCGACGAGGCGCCGAGGCCCTGGGCGATGTGGATGGACTTGATGACGGCGTCGGCACGCAGATCGTTGACCACCTTGCCGTCGCGGCGCGACGACAGGAACGGCTCGACCATGGCCATGAGGCCCTCGGCCGCGAGTTCGTCGATGGCCTGCGCGCAGGCGGTGAGGGTGCCGAGCGTGCCGGGATCGTCGAGGTCGATGCGGGTCAGCATCTTGGCGCCGTTCATCCGCGCCTTCGCGGTGGACGCCGCGGTCGCGCCGGTCATCCGGTCGTCGAGCTCGAACGACGCGCCGGCGAGTCCGCCGCGGTTCATCGAGGAGATGACGACCTTGTCATCGAGGGCGCCGAGCAGGACGAGGTCGTCGAGAATCTCGGACGTCGCGAGGACACCGTCGACTCCCGGGTCGGCCAGCGCGGTACGCAGTCGGTCGAGCAGTTCGGTGCGACTGTTCATGGCCGTCGGGTTCGAGCCGACCGACAGGGCACCGCGGGCGGGGTGATCGGCGGCCACGATCATGAGCCGCCCGTCTCCGCGCACCGTCTCACGGGTGACGCGAGAGGCCCAGGCGCGGTCGATCGCGCCCGGGTCGTGCGCCCGGATCTCGGTGACGTCGGCGTACGTGGTGCAGGTCGCGGTGATGGTCTCAGACATGTGCTTCCTCGGAATCGGCGAGATCGGAACCCGGTGCGGTGACCGCGGACTCGGCGAGGGCGGCGACCTCGTCGGCGGTGGGCATGGCGGTGGAGCATTCGAGGCGCGACGCGACGATGGCGCCGGCCGCGTTGGCGTGGCGGAGGATCTTCTCGAGTGGCCAGCCGGACAGCAGTCCGTGGCACAGCGATCCACCGAAGCTGTCGCCGGCACCGAGTCCGTTGACGACGTCGACGAAGTTCGGTGGCACCTCCACGCGCTCGGTGCGCGTCTTGCCCAGTACGCCCTTGGGGCCCTGCTTGACGATCGCCAGTTCCACCCCCATGTCGAGCAGCGCGTCGGCGGCCCGGTCCGGCTCGGTCTCGCCGACGGCGACCTCGCACTCCTCGCGGTTGCCGACGGCCACCGTGACGTGTCGCAGTGCGCGCTGGACCTGCTCGGTCGCGGCGGCGGGGCTCTCCCAGAACATGGGCCGGTAGTCGAGGTCGAGCACCGTCAGCGGAGCGCGTCCACGCGCCTCCCAGGCGGTGAAGTGTGCACTGCGCGAGGGCTCCTCGGACAGACCGGTGACCGTCGACCAGTACAGAGCGGCGCTCCGGACGGCTCCGGTGTCGATGTCCTCAGGACGCACCTGCAGGTCCGGCGCGGTGGGCTTGCGGTAGAAGTACAGCGGGAAGTCGTCCGGCGGGAAGATCTCGCAGAACGTGACCGGGGTGGCGTACTGGCCGTCGACCACGACGTAGCGGTTGTCGACGCCGAGGCGGGCGAGCTCGGCGCGCACGAAGCGGCCGAACGGATCGTCGCCCGCGCCGGAGATCAGCGCGGTGCGGCGCCCGAGTCGCGCGGCGGCGACGGTGACGTTGGCGGCGCTGCCACCGAGGAACTTGCCGAACGTCTCGACGTCCTCGAGGCCCACACCGACCTGCAGGGGATAGATGTCGACTCCGCTGCGTCCGATGGCGAGCACGTCGAAACGTGCATCACCGGTGGGGCCGGTGTTGTTCACTGTGGTCAAGGTCTGCTCCATCGATACTCGGGGCGTGTGCGTGGGGGCCGGTATCACTGTGCTCCGCGCCACACCAACCTGTCAATAGTTTGTCCTGACATTCTAACTTGCCGTCATATTGCGCACGGTCACTTACACTCTGTTCTCGGGCAGCCCGCCCGCACACCCGCCTAGTTTCGGATCGGAGCTGGTACGTGAGTCAACCGCTCGCCGTGGAGCTCGACAGGTCGAGTCCCGTTCCGCTCTACTACCAACTCGCGCAGGCCATCGAGGGCGCGATCCTCGGCGGCAGTCTGGCCCCGGGTGACCGCTTCGAGAACGAGCTCGCCCTCGCGAAGCGCCTGAACCTGTCGAGGCCGACCACGCGTCGGGCCATCCAGGAACTGGTGGACAAGGGGCTGCTGGTGCGCAAGCGTGGCGTCGGCACACAGGTGGTGCAGAGCCCGGTGCATCGACCGGTGGAGCTCACCAGCCTCTTCGACGACCTGGCGCGCGCCGGCCAGGACCCGACGACGAAGTTGCTCGAGTACTCGGTCGGGCTGCCCACCGAGGACGTGGCGCGCGAGCTCAACATCGGGCCGGAGTCCGAGGTGGTCACCGTGCGGCGTCTGCGACTGACCAAGGGTGAACCGCTCGCGCTGATGATCAACTACATGCCCGTCGACGTGGCGCCGGAGCCCGCCGAGCTCGAAGCGCACGGCCTGTACCAGTCGCTTCGCACCAAGGGAGTCCACATCCGCCTCGCTCGTCAGCGCATCGGGGCGAAGGCGGCCGATCGCGACGAGGCGCACCTGCTGGACGAGAAGCCGAAGGCGCCGCTGCTCACCATGCACCGGACGGCGTTCGACGACTCCGGCAAGGTGGTCGAGTACGGGTCGCACGTGTACCGCGCGTCGCGGTACTACTTCGACACGACCCTCGTCGACCGCTGACCCGGAGGCGTCAGCCTGCGATCGACCGGAGTGTCGGCCGAACCTTCTCCAGCGCGTACGTCAGCGACGCCGGTGACGGTGTGTTCAGCGCGATGATGGTCGCGTAGTCCGTGATCAGCATGCCGCCCGAGCGCACCGAGGGTAGGTCAGCCCAGCCGGGCAGTGCCTCGAGATCGGCGGCGGTACCGCCGTTCACGAGGATGATCACCAGGTCGGAGTTCAGGACGTCGACGCGTTCGGGCCCGACGACGAGCCGGTTGCCGGCCGTGGCGGGCAGGTCGACGGCCGGCAGCGTCATCCCCAGTTCCTGGTAGAACGCCGAGGCGCCGTCGTCGGGATCGGCCACCACGACGACTTGCTGGGTGGCCGGGATGTACTGCGACAGCAGCGCCGTCCTCCCCGCCAGTCCGGGCAGCTCCGCGGCGGCATCGGCGAGGGCGGTCCGCGTCCGCGCGATCACCGCGTCGGCGTCGTCCTCGCGGCCGAGCGCCGTGCCCAGCGCGCGCGTCAGCGCGTCGTAGGGCGAGACCGTGTCGCCGATGACGGGAATGGTCGGGGCCAGTGCGGTCAACTGCTCGTACTGGGTCGGTGTCGACGCGGCGAAGTCGGCGAGGATGAGATCCGGTGCGTACGAGGCGATCTCCTCGATGGGGAGGGTGCCCTCGACGGGGACGGGAATGAGCGGTACGTCCGCCGCCAGCTCCGACTGCCAGGGATAGCGGCCGTCCGGTGCCCCGGTCGTGTCCGAGGCGAAGGCCACCGGCTGCACCCCCAGGGCGAGCGCGGCGTCCACGGCCGGAGCGGTGAGGGCGACGATGCGCGGGTCGGACCCGAGTTCGGCGCGGTCGATCGCGGTGGAGCCCAGTGCGTGCTCGATGGTCACTGTGCCCGTCGGGGCGTCGCTGTCGGGCACCGCGTCGGACGCCTGATCACTGCTGCACCCGGCCGCCGTGAGGAGTGTCAGAACGGCGACGGCCGTGGCGAATCGTCGTGATGTCGTGCTGCGCATGCGGTACCCCTGCTGCTCGCGATGCCTCCGGTGACCACGGAGGTAGGGGTACCCTAAGTCACCTCGGAGGCCGCGTGGGGAGCTACGTGTCGGCCGGCGGTGCCGTGCTTCCGCGCACCTGCAGTGTCGGCGCGATGAGGTCGAGGGTGCCGGCTGCCGTCGGACGAGCGATCCGGTCGATCACCGCCGCTGCGGCCCGGTGACCGACCGACGCGCTGGCGTTGTCCACCGACGTCAGGGAGACGTGGCGCAGTTGTGCGATGGAGGTGTTGTCGTATCCGACGATCGAGATGTCCTGCGGCACGGCCAGTCCCGCTTCCTGACAGGCCGTCATGACACCGACCGCGGCGATGTCGTTCACCGCGTACACGGCGGTCGGGCGGGGGGTGCGGGCGAGGAGTCTCCGGGCGGCGTCGTATCCGCCGTCCTCGGTGAGGTCGCACGGTTCGACGAGGCCGTCGGTGTCCAGACCGCGCGACGCCATCGCGGCGCGGTAGCTGTCGGCGCGCAAGGCGGACACCGCGCCGAACGACCCGCCCACGTGGGCGATCCGGCGGTGACCCAGTTCCGCGAGATGCGCCACCGCCAGCGCGGATCCCGCGGTGTCGTCGTTGGCCACGACGTCCGCGCGGGGGAGTTCGAGGTCGCGGCTCGCGACGATCACCGTCGGCATGGACGTCGCGGCATCGGCGACCAGGGGAGTGGGTGACCGGGTGCCGACCAGGACGAGCGCGTCGAGTCGCAGTTCGGTGAACTTGCGGACGACGGTGTCGTCTCCGCTCCGGTCGGCTCGACCGTCGCCGAGCATCATGGTCAGCCCGTGTGCCTCGAGCACCGGGGCCATGCCCTCGAGGCAGTCCACGAACCACGGGTTGCGGAGGTCGTTGATGAGGACCCCGACGATGTCCGTCCGTTGCCGGGACAGGTTGCGGGCCGACAGGTTCGGCCGGTAGCCCAGCTCGTCGATGGCGGCTTGCACGGCCGCGCGCTTCTCGTCGCTGACGTTGGGGGAGTCGTGCAGGACCAGGGAGACGAGCGACTTGGACACGCCGGCGCGTTCGGCCACGGTGCGGATCGTGGGTGGCCGCTCGATGTTCGTCACGGCTCGCTCCGTCCGGTGAGGCGGCCCCGCCGAGTTGGACCGTGCCAAACACAGCCTAGCGGGACGGACGCGGTGAACGGAAGAGCGTTGACAGCGCGATCGAGCGACGGGCAGACTGCGGACAGTCTACCGTTTGGAACGGTCCAACAACCCCCTTGTCTGGAGTGCACCCATGTCCGACCCTCGCCTCACCACTCTGCCTGTCGCCGTCGTCGGCTTCGGCTGGATGGGCCGCGTCCACACGCAGGCCTACAGCCGCGTGCGTCACCACTACCCCGCGCTCCGACCCCTGCCCGTTCTCGCGACCGTGGCCGACGAGGTGCCCGGCCGCGCCGCCGAGGCTGCCGAGCAGTTCGGCTTCGGCTCGTCCACCGAGTCGTGGCGCGACGTCGTGGCCGACCCGTCCATCGGTGCCGTGTCGGTGACGTCGCCGAACTTCCTGCACCGGGAGATGGGCGTCGCGGTGGCCGAGGCCGGGAAGCACCTCTGGATCGAGAAGCCCGTGGGACTGTCGGCGGACGATGCCCGCGCAGTGGCGATCGCCGCGGAGAAGGCAGGCGTGCAGACGGCAGTGGGCTTCAACTACCGCAATGCACCGGCCGTGGAGCAGGCGCGCGGCATCATCGCGTCCGGCGAACTGGGCGACGTGACACATGCACGCTTCCGGTTCTTCAGTGACTACGCGGCCCACCCGGACGGCGCACTGAGCTGGCGTTTCGAGCGTGAGCGTGGCGGTAGCGGCGTGCTCGGCGATCTGGCGTCCCACGGCGCGGATCTGATCTGGTACCTGCTCGGCGACATCGCCTCACTGGTGGCGGACACCGCCGTCTTCATCCCGCAGCGTGCCAAGCCGACGGGGGTGACCAGCGGCCACATGCGCGCCTCGGGCGGTGAGCAGGGCCCGGTGGAGAACGAGGACTTCGTGTCCGCGCAGCTGCGCATGGCGACCGGCGCCCGGTGTGTCCTCGAGGCCAGCCGCGTGGCGGTGGGTGACCAGAACTCCTACGGGTTCGAGATCCACGGGACCAAGGGCTCGGTCTCGTGGGACTTCCGTCGGATGGGGGAGCTGCAGCTGGGCCTGCGGGCGGCCGGCGAGGATCAGCCGCTGTATCAGGACCAGCCGCAGTCGACGCTCTTCGTCGGTCCGGGAGCGGGCGAGTACGGCGTCTTCCAGCCGGGGTCCGCGTCCGCGATGGGGTACGACGACCTGAAGGTGGTCGAGGCGGCGCGCTTCCTGCAGTCGATCGCCGAGAACGCCTCCGTCGGCGCGACCGTGCGGGATGCTGTCCGCAGCGCCTCGGTGCTGGACGCGATGACGGAGTCGGTGGAGTCGGGAAGGTGGGTCACGCTCTAGCGGGTATGTCCGGCTGCAGTCCTAATGTCCGAACAAAGTGTTGACTTATGGCTGTGATGCGTATTACATCGACATCACACGGAACGTTCGCCCGCTCGCCTCCCTCACGGGGTGTCATCCGAACGAATGCTCCGCCAGCGCAGAGAATCCCCCGTCAGGTAAGGAAGTCCATGTCCACTCAGGCAGATCTCGATCTCGCCACGCATACCGTCGTGACCGACGAGCGGGTGAAGAAGCAGAAGCCGTTCCAGCGTCTGCTGGTCCGTCCGGAGATCGGTGCCCTCTTCGGCGCCGTCATCATCTTCGTGTTCTTCGCCATCGTCGCCCCGCCGTTCCGGAGCCCCGAGGCCCTGGCCACCGTGCTGTACGCCTCGTCGACCATCGGCATCATGGCGTGCGGCGTGTCGGTCCTCATGATCGGCGGCGAGTTCGACCTGTCGACCGGTGTGGCGGTGACGTTCTCCTCGATCGCCGCGTCCATGCTGGCCTACAACCTCCACCTCAACGTGTGGATCGGCTCGGTCCTCGCCCTGGTGCTGGCACTGGGGGTGGGATTCCTCAACGGGTACCTGGTGATGAAGACGAAGATCCCGTCGTTCCTCATCACCCTGTCCTCGTTCCTGATGTTGACGGGCATCAACCTCGCGGTGACCAAGCTCGTCACCGGCCAGGTCGCGACGCAGTCCATCTCCGACATGGACGGGTTCGAGTCCGCGAAGAAGGTCTTCGCCTCGTCGTTCTCGGTCTTCGGTGTCTCGGTCCGCATCACCGTCCTGTGGTGGCTCGTCTTCACGCTCATCACCACCTACGTGCTGATGAAGACGCGCGTCGGCAACTGGATCTTCGCGGTCGGCGGCAACCAGGACTCGGCTCGCGCCATCGGTGTGCCGGTGACCAAGGTCAAGATCGGCATGTTCATGTTCGTCGGCTTCTGCGCCTGGTTCGTCGGCATGCACCTGCTCTTCGCCTTCAACACCGTCCAGTCCGGCCAGGGTGTCGGCAACGAGTTCCTCTACATCATCGCCGCGGTCATCGGTGGCTGCCTGCTCACCGGAGGTTTCGGTACCGCCATCGGTGCGGCCATCGGCGCCTTCATCTTCGGTATGACCAACCAGGGCATCGTCTACGCCGGCTGGAACCCGGACTGGTTCAAGTTCTTCCTCGGTGCGATGCTGCTCTTCGCCGTCATCGCCAACAACAGCTTCCGTTCCTACGCTGCGAAAAGGTGACACCTGACATGAGTGCAACCATCGAGACTCCCCTCGAATCGAACAGTGGCGGCAAGACCCCGCTGATCGAGCTGAAGAACGTCGGCAAGAGCTACGGCAACATCATCGCCCTCGGCGGGATCAACCTGCGCGTCGGCGCCGGCGAGGTCACCGGTGTGCTCGGCGACAACGGTGCCGGCAAGTCGACCCTCATCAAGATCATGGCCGGCCTGCACCAGCAGACCGAGGGCCAGCTGCTCGTCGACGGCGAGGAGGTCAAGTTCTCCTCACCCAAGGACGCGCTCGACAAGGGCATCGCGACGGTCTACCAGGACCTCGCCGTCGTGTCCCTGATGCCGGTGTGGCGCAACTTCTTCCTGGGCCAGGAGCTCCGGAAGAAGGGCGTCTTCCGCACCCTCGACGCCGCCGCGATGCGCGCGACGACCAAGGAGGAACTCCACAAGATGGGCATCGACCTGCCCGACGTGGACGCCCCCATCGGCTCGCTCTCCGGCGGTCAGCGCCAGTGTGTGGCCATCGCCCGCGCCATCTTCTTCGGCGCCCGTGTCCTCATCCTCGACGAGCCGACCGCCGCGCTGGGCGTCAAGCAGTCCGGCATGGTGCTGCGCTACATCTCGGCAGCCAAGGAGCAGGGCTTCGGCGTCGTGTTCATCACGCACAACCCGCACCACGCGTACATGGTCGGTGACCACTTCGTGCTGCTCAACCGTGGCCGCCAGAAGCTCGACTGCTCCTACGACGAGATCAGCCTCGACGATCTCACCAAGGAGATGGCCGGCGGCGACGAGCTCGAGACGCTCACCCACGAACTGCGCCGCTGACGCACGACTCCCGGGCCCCGCACCTCACACGAGGTGCGGGGCCCGTGTCGTGTCGGCACCCGGACCGCGCGCGCGAGTGCTCGTGAGCAGAACTGCACCGACGATGACGGCCCCGCACCCCAGGTTTTCGCCAAGGGGTGCGGGGCCGTCGTTCTCGGGGTCTAGCGGAGAGGGAGACCTGCCGCCGTGTACGCGGCATCGACGAGCTCCATGGTGGCCACCGCGTCGTCGGCGTCGAGGGGGATCGGAGCGCCGCTCTGCACGTGCGCCGCGAAGGCCTCGAGCTGGTACTCGTACGACGGGCGGGTGCCGAGGTGCTCCACCGTCGTCCCCGACGCATCCGTGACGGAGACGCGGTCGTCGGTGTTCGGCTTGATGTGGTTGTGCGCGAACGCCGTTCCCTCGGAAAAGGTCAGCAGCACCGTGAACTCGTGCTCGGCGTGCTCCATCGAGTTCGTCACGGTGCCGGTGGCGCCGTCGGGGAACGCGAGTTCGATGGTCGACGTCGCGTCGACGCCGGGGTCACGTTCGGTGGCGACGGCGGAGACCACGCGGGGAGGCCCGCCGGCGACGTCGGCGAGCAGGCGGTGCACGTGGAGCCCGTAGCAGCCCAGGTCCATGACGGAACCGCCCGCGAGGTCGAGCGACCATCGCGGATCGTCGTCGGCGGGTGCGGGCATGGCCATGACGACCTCGACCCGCGTGAGGCGACCGAGGGTGCCGTTCGCGGCGATGTCCAGCAGCCGCCGCGTCACCGGGTGGAAGAGGTAGTGGAACCCCTCGACGATCACTGCGCCCGTCTCGCGAGCCACATCGCGCACTGCCCGCGCCTCGGCGGCGTTGCGTGCGAACGGCTTCTCCGTCAGGACGGCCTTGCCGGCGCGCAGCGCGCGCATGTTCCACTCGGCGTGCAGGGCGTTGGCGAGCGGGTTGTAGACGGCGTCCACCTCGGGATCGTCGATCACCGCGTCGTAGTCGTCGGCGACGCGCTCGACGCCGTACCGCTGTGCGAAGGCCTCGGCGCGGCCGCGATCGCGTGCCGCGACGACCACCAGTCGATGACCGAGCGCGTGAGCCGGTCCGATGATCGCCTGCTCCGCGATGCGCGACGCGCCGAGGACCCCGATGCGCAGAGGTGCCGTCACACCGCGGCCGTTCGGGCGGCGACGATGTCGTGGAGGTGCTGCACGCTGGCGACGACGTCCGTCACCGGGCCGCCCACCTCGCCCGGCTCCTCGGACAGGATGGTGTCCTGCTCGAGCACGAACCAGCCGGTGTATCCGGCGTCGAGGAGCGAGTCGACGACGCCGCCGATGCCCACGTCCCCGGTTCCGAGCGGCGTGTACATGCCGGCGCGGACCGCGTCGGTGTAGGTGAGCTCGCCGGCCTGGACCCGTGCTGCGAGGGCGGCGTCGACGTCCTTGAGGTGAGCGTGCGCGATGCGATCGGCCGCCGCGGTGGCCAGTTCGGCCGGATCGGTGCCGCCGATCATGAGGTGCCCGGTGTCCAGGCACAGCGGGATGGAGGAGCCGTCGAGCACGCGGTGCACCTCGTCGCGCTGCTCGATCATGGTGCCGACGTGGGGATGCACGACGGCGAGGATTCCCCGCTCGGCGGAGGCGGCGGCGAGACGATCGAGGTTGCGCAGCAACACGGTCCACTGATCGGCGGTGAGCGTCGGACGGGCGTCGTAGCCCTCCTGGCCGGTGGACGCGGCGAGGACGATGACGTCGGCGTTCGCGGCCACGAAGCCGTCGAGCAGCGAGGCGATGGTCGGCACCGGATCGTGCGACTCCTCGTGCAGCAGAACGGGAGCGAAGCCCCCGACGGAGGTGAGGTCGTGACCGGCGAGCACTGCGGCCAGGGATGCCGGATCGGCCGGGAGAAAGCCCTCGGGACCGTTCTCCGTCGCGGTGAGTCCGGCGCCGCGCATCTCGCGGAGCACGCGGTCGTTGTCCATCTGGTATCCCCAGCCGGGGACCTCGCAGACGCCCCACGAGATGGGTGCTCCGGCGATACGTACGGGTGCGGCGGTCATGAGCGGACCTCTTCCAGGGTGACGGGTGCGCCGCGGCGCAGGGATTCGGTGGCGGCCTCGGCGATCCAGGCGACCTCGAGGGCGTCCTGCGCGGTGCAGGGGGACGGGCGGGTGCCGGCGCAGACCTCCAGGAACGCGGACAGCTCGGCGCGGTAGGAGGCGGCGAACCGGTCCATGAAGAACCCGTGGGGCGTGTCCGACGGGAACAGCTCGCCGTTCGGGAAGAGCTGGGGCGCTTCCATGTTCCGGACCGGGGTGTGGGGATCCCAGCCGGCGACGACCGTGTCGTCCCGGCCGTGGACCTCGAGGCGGCAGTCGTAGCCGCGGCCGTTGTAGCGGGAGTTCGACACGACACCGACGGCGCCTCCCTCGAACGTCAGGAGCACGGTGGCGGAGTCGACGTCGCCGGCGGCGGCGAACGCGGGATCGCCCTGGTTCGAGCCGGTGGCGAACACGGACACGACCTCGCGGCCGACGATCCAGCGCACGACGTCGAAGTCGTGGACGCTGCAGTCGCGGAAGATGCCGCCGGACTCCGCGATGTACGCCATCGGCGGGGGAGCGGGGTCGAGAGTGGTGGACCGCACGGTGTGCAGGAACCCGAGATCCCCACTGCGCACGGCACGTTCGGCGGCCGCGACGGCCGGATCGAACCGCCGGTTGAACCCGATCTGGACGGGCACGTCGGAGGTCGCGATGCCGTCGACCACGGCCTTGCTCTCGGTGGCGGTGAAGGCCAACGGCTTCTCGCAGAAGACGGGGATCCCGGCGTCCACCGCGGCCAGCAGCAGCGAGGCGTGCGCGGGCGTGGCCGCCGCGACGACGATGCCGTCCACGCCGGCGGTGAGCATCGCGTCGACCCCGTCGACCTTCTCCGCGCCGTACTTCGCGGCGACGGCGTCGGTGACCTCCGGCCGTCCGTCGGTGACCACGAGGCTCGAGACCCCGTCGAGTCCGGCGAGAGTCTCGGTGTGGAACGCACCGATGCGTCCCAGTCCGACGACTCCGATTCGCTGGTTCCGAACGTCGTTGCCCATCAGTCCTGCCCTCCTACTACCTGTTGATCCCATTCGATGACCGAGCCGGTGACGACGCCGCTGCGCGGCGACAGCAGGAACACCACCATGTCGGCGATCTCGTCGGGCTGTCCGAGCTTGCCCATCGGCATGCGCGCGGCCGCGTCGGCGGCCCAGTCGTCCGGCGCGTCGTGGAACGTCCTCTGCGTCACGGCTTCGCCCTCGGTCTCGGTCCAGCCGATGTCGAGTGCGTTGATGCGGATCCGGTCGAACCGGTGAGCGTGTGCCGCGTTCTTGGTCAGCCCCGACAGGCCGGCCTTCGCCGCCACGTACGGGGCGAGGTAGGACTGCCCGCCGCGGCCGCTCACGGAGCCGATGTTCACGATGGTGCCGGGAGCCGAGCGCGAGAGCATGTCTCGGACGGCGGCCTGCATGACGAAGAACGGTCCCCGCAGGTTGACGGCCATGTGCTGGTCGAACAGCTCGGGGGTGGTGTCGAGCAGTGACCCTCGGGAGGTGAGTCCGGCCGCGTTGCACACGGCATCGACGCGGCCGTAGTGCTCGACGGTGCGCTCGACGCTCGCGATCGCCTCGATGGGGTCGCCGATGTCGGCGCGCACGAAGGTCGCGTCGTGGCCGTCGGCACGCAGCTCGCGTTCGAACGCGGTGCCCACCTCGTCACGTCGGCCGCTGAAGGCCACGCGTGCGCCCGCGGCGAGGCTCGCTCGCACGACGGCGGCGCCCACACCGGACGTGCCGCCGCTGACGAGAACGACGGTGTCGTCCAGAAGAGTGCCCACACCGGGAAGTCTTGCGGTCCCGGCGCCGGTGATCAACACTCTGAACGCATCAAAAACACCTCGAGAGGACACCGCTGTGGGACATCGATACAAAGTGCGGGAGATCGCGCAGCAGTCGGGCCTGAGCGAGGCGACCGTGGACCGGGTGCTGCACGAGCGGCCCGGTGTCCGGGAGGACACCCGAGCGGAGGTGCGCCAGGCCATCGCCGACCTCGACAAGCAGCGCACCCAGTTGCGGTTGTCGGGGCGCAAGTTCTTCGTCGACGTGGTCATGCAGGCACCCGAGCGGTTCTGTTCCCAGGTGCGGTCCGCCCTCGAGGCCGAGTTGCCGATGCTGTCACCGGCCGTGGTCCGGTCGCGGTTCCACTTCCGGGAGACGGAGTCGGTGCCCGCGATGCTCGAGACGCTCGACGGCATCCGCGCGCGCGGCTCGCACGGACTGATCGTCAAGGCGCCGGACGATCCGCAGGTGTCCGACGCGCTCGACGCCGTCGTGGCAGCCGGCATCCCGGTGGTGACCTACGTCAGCGACGTGCCGTCGAGCGCGCGCACCGCGTACGTGGGCATCGACGACGGCGCCGCGGGCGCCACCGCGGCGTACCTCGTCGATCAGTGGCTGGGGGAGTCGACGTCGAGCGTGCTGGTCACCTTGAGCCACGACACGTTCCGCAACGAGGGTGAACGGGAGATCGGGTTCCGTCGGGCCCTGCGCCGCACGGCGTCCGGGGTGCCGCGGGCCGTGTTCGACATCGCCCGCAGCAGCGGACTCGACGACACGGTCGAGGACCTGGTGGTCGAGGCGTTGACGCAGCACCCCGACATCGAGGCGGTCTACTCCATCGGCGGCGGCAACGTCGCCACCGTGCGGGCCTTCGAGCGGGTGGGTCGTCGGTGCCGGGTGTTCATCGCCCACGACCTCGACGCGGACAACCGTCGGCTGCTGGCCGAGCGCTCCATCTCGGCTGTGCTGCACCATGATCTGCGTGCCGACGCGCGGTCGGCGTGCCGGTTGCTCATGCAGGCCGCCGGTGCCCTGGACGGTGTTCGGGACGAGCCGTCACCCGTGCACGTGGTCACTCCGCACAACACTCCCCGATGACGCGCTCCGGCCGAGGAGCCAGATGGCGAGTGCGGCGAGGGAGATCGCTGCCCCGGTGAGGCACAGCACCGCCCACCCACCGACGGAATAGCTGACGGACGCAGCGACGGAACCGAGGACGCCGCCGCCGAAGTAGCTCACCATGTACGCGGTGTTGAGACGGTTTCGCGCCGGCGGATCCAGGACGAACACGACGTTCTGATTGCTGATGTGCGCGCCCTGGGTGCCCAGGTCGAGAGCCATGATGCCGACGATCAGGACGACGACGGCCCACACGGCGGAGCTGCCCGATCCGAGGAAGAGCAGCGCCCAGCTGGCCAGCAGGATGGTCAGGCACAGCGTCGTCGCGCGCCGTCCGTGTCCCTTGTCGGTCATGCGCCCGGCGATGGGTGCCATCAACGCACCGGCGACCCCGGCGATGCCGAACAGGCCGATGACGGCGTCACCGTAGGAGAACGGCGGAGCCGCGAGCAGGAACGCGAGCCCGGTCCACAGCACCGAGAACGCGGCCATGAGGAGCGCGCCCAGAGCCATGCGCAACCGGAGCTCCCGGAGTTCGCGTACGAGCGTCAGGATGGAGCCGAGAATGCCGCGGTAGGTGTCGGTCACCACCGGGGTCGACACCGGGACGTACTTCCGCAGCACCACCGCGAGCAGGGCGATGGCCACGGCGGCCACCCCGTAGACCAACCGCCAGCCGCCCAGTTCGGACAGGAACCCACTGACGGTGCGGGCGAGCAGGATTCCGGTGAGCAGGCCGCTCATGACGGTGCCCACGGTGCGTCCGCGATCCTCCTCCGCGGCGAGGGCCGAGGCGAGCGGGACGATGACCATGGCGGCGGACGCTCCCACCCCGGCGAGGACGAGGGCGGCGGCGAGCATCGGGAAGCCGGGGGACACCACGGCGATGCCGTCCGCGACGGCGCAGATCAGGGCGGCGGTGACGATGAGGCGCCGCCGTTCGATCAGGTCGCCGAGCGGGACGAGGAACGCCAGACCGATGGCGTAGCCGATCTGCGCGGTGGTGACGAGGATCCCCGCCGTGCCCTCCTCGATGTCGAAGGAGCGGGCGATCGTGTCGAGCAGCGGTTGCGCGTAGTACAGATTCGCGACCAGGACACCGCAGGTGACGGCCAGCAGGAGGACCAGCCCGCGGCCGATGGTGGGTTCGGTCGTCGAGCTGCCCCCGGGTTCTGTCACCGCTCAACTATGGCCCCACCTCGTCGAGACCGCACAGCGGGGACTCCGGATACCTCGAGAACACCTCGAGATCCGTTCGACGGGTTCGACTGATCTGGGGACAGTCGGGGTATCCGTGCAGCACGGTGACAGACACAGGCGTCACCCGACCACTCGCCGGACGACCGACACAGGAGTCGCACATGAGCAAGCACGAACCGCTGGGACCTCTCTCGAAGGGGTTCCTCGCCGCGGACATGTTCGGCTACCAGGGCATTCTGACGGACGAGGAGTCGGAGACGGTCGGGGTTGTGCGTCGCTTCCTCGAGGACGAGGTCGCCCCGCGCGCGAACGAGTTCTGGGAGAAGGCGGAGTCACCGGTCCATCTGCTCCCGCGCCTGGCCGATCTCGGGATCGTCGGTCTGGAGTACGAGTTCGACGGTCGGGCGCCCGCACGCAAGGTCTTCACCGGGTGGCTGGGCATGGAGTTCTCGCGGGTCGATCCGTCCACGGGCACCATGTTCACCGTCCACAGCGGGCTCGCGATGAGCAGCATCGCCATCCTGGGCTCGGACGAGCAGAAGGAGCGGTGGCTCCCGGCCATGCGCCGCATGGAGAAGATCGGCGCCTTCGGCCTGTCCGAGCCGCACGGCGGTTCCGACGTCGCCGGCGGGTTGGAGACCACGGCGCGGCTCGACGGCGACCAGTGGATCCTGAACGGCAGCAAGCGGTGGATCGGCAACGCCACCTTCGCCGACCTGATCATCGTCTACGCGAAGGACGAGGCGGACGGTGAGGTGAAGGGCTTCGTCCTCGAGAAGGGGGACGACGGCTTCCCCGAGGGGTTCCGTGCGGAGAAGATCGAGCGCAAGTACTCGCTGCGCGCGGTCGAGAACGCAGATCTGTACTTCGAGGACTGCCGGGTGCCCACCGCGAACAAACTCGAGCACGCGAACTCGTTCGCCGACACCGCCAAGGTCCTGTCTCTCACCCGCGGCGGCGTCGCGTGGGGCGCGGTCGGAGTGATGATCGGTGCCTTCGAGAAGGCGGTGGCCTACGCACAGGAGCGCGAGCAGTTCGGGGCGCCCATCGCGTCGTTCCAGTTGATCTCGGACCTGATCGCGCGCATGGCCGGCAACATCACCGCGTGCCTCGGGATGGCACTGCGGGTGTCGCAGCTGCAGGACTCCGGGGTGCAGCACGACGAGCACGCGGCACTGTCCAAGAGCTACACCACCACGCGACTGCGTGAGGTGGTGGGCTGGGCCCGAGAGATCATGGGCGGCAACGGCATCGTGCTCGACTACGACGTGATCCGTTACTTCACCGATGCCGAGGCGCTGTACTCGTACGAGGGCACGTCGCAGATGAACAACCTCATCGTCGGCAGGGGAGTGACGGGGTACTCGGCGTTCGTCTAGTCCGAAGCGCACGAGAGCCCGCTCCTGCAGTGCAGCAGCGGGCTCTCGTGGTCCGCGAGGATCAGCGTGCGAAGAGCAGTGCGCGCTTGACTTCCTGGATCGCCTTCGTCACCTGAATGCCACGGGGGCACGCGTCGGTGCAGTTGAAGGTGGTGCGGCAGCGCCACACACCCTCGACGTCGTTGAGGATGTCCAGGCGCTCGGGAGCGCCTTCGTCACGGCTGTCGAAGATGAAGCGGTGTGCGTTGACGATGGCGGCGGGACCGAAGTAGCTGCCGTCGTTCCAGTACACGGGGCACGAGGTGGTGCAGCACGCGCACAGAATGCACTTGGTGGTGTCGTCGAACCGCGCGCGGTCGGCGGCCGACTGGATGCGCTCACGCGTGGGCTCGTTGCCGGACGTCATCAGGTAGGGCTTGACGGCACGGAACGCGTCGAAGAACGGCTCCATGTTCACGATGAGGTCCTTCTCCACGGGCAGACCGCGGATGGGCTCGATCGTGATGGTGAGGGACTTCGAGGAGTCCTTCGGGAGCATGTCGCGCATCAGGACCTTGCAGGCCAGACGGTTGACACCGTTGACACGGACCGCGTCGCTGCCGCACACGCCGTGCGCGCACGAGCGGCGGAACGAGAACGTGCCGTCCAGGTAGTTCTTCACGTACAGCATCAGGTTGAGAAGACGGTCGGTCGGCAGGGTGGGGACCTGGAAGCTGTCCCAGTGCGAACCCTTGTCGTCCTCCGGGTTGAAGCGAGCGATCTTCAGTGTGACCATCACTGCTTCGTCCGGAACCGCAGGCAGACCGCCCTTGTCTTCGGACTTGTCGATAGCGGGTGCGCTCATCAGTACTTACGCTCCATCGGCTCGTAGCGGGTCTGCACCACGGGCTTGTAGTCGAGGCGGATATCGGAGAGCAGACCCTCGCCCACCTTGTACGCCATGGTGTGGCGCATGAAGTTGACGTCGTCGCGCTCCGGGTAGTCCTCGCGGGCGTGTCCGCCGCGAGTCTCCTTGCGGTTGAGAGCACCGGCGACGGTGACCTCCGCCATCTCCAGCAGGAAGCCGAGCTCGACGGCCTCGAGCAGGTCGCTGTTGTAGCGCTTGCCCTTGTCCTGCACGGTGATCCGGCCGTAGCGCTCCTTCAGTCCCTGGATGTCGCTCAGGGCCTGCTTGAGGGTGTCCTCGGTACGGAAGACGGACGCGTTGTTGTCCATCGACTGCTGCAGCTCGGTGCGGATGGTCGCGACCTTCTCGTTGCCGTGATCCGAGAGGATGAGTTCGAGCCATTCCTCGACCATCTTCTGCGGAGCCTCGGGCAGCGGGGTGAAGTCGACGCTGTTGGCGTGCTCGGCGGCAGCGATGCCGGCGCGACGGCCGAACACGTTGATGTCGAGCAGCGAGTTGGTGCCGAGACGGTTGGAGCCGTGCACGGACACGCAGGCGCACTCGCCGGCGGCGAAGAGGCCGGGAACGACGTCGTCGTTGTTGCGGAGCACCTCACCGCGGATCTTGGTGGGGATGCCGCCCATGACGTAGTGGCACGTCGGGTACACGGGCACCAGCTCGGTGACCGGGTCGACGCCCAGGTACGTGCGGGAGAACTCCGTGATGTCCGGGAGCTTCTCCTCGAGGACGTCGGCGCCGAGGTGGGTCACGTCGATGTAGACGTAGTCCTTGTTCGGTCCGGCACCGCGACCTTCGAGCACCTCGAGCACCATCGAACGGGCGACGATGTCGCGCGGCGCGAGGTCCTTGATGGTGGGGGCGTAGCGCTCCATGAAGCGTTCACCGTCCGCGTTGCGGAGGATTCCGCCCTCACCGCGCACGGCCTCGGAGATGAGGATGCCCAGTCCGGCGAGGCCGGTCGGGTGGAACTGGTGGAACTCCATGTCCTCGAGCGGCAGGCCCTTGCGGAAGATGATGCTCATGCCGTCACCGGTGAGGGTGTGGGCGTTCGAGGTGGTCTTGTAGATACGACCCGAACCACCGGTGGCGAACACGATCGACTTCGCGTGGAACACGTGCAGCTCGCCGCGTGGCCAGCTCGTAGGCGATGACGCCAGTGGCCACGGGGCCCTCGTCGGTCTCCGTCAGCGCGATGTCCAGTGCGTAGAACTCGTTGAAGAACTCCACGTCGTGCTTGACGCACTGCTGGTACAGCGTCTGGAGGATCATGTGACCGGTGCGGTCGGCGGCGTAACACGCACGGCGCACGGGCGCCTTGCCGTGGTCACGGGTGTGCCCGCCGAAGCGGCGCTGGTCGATCTTGCCCTCGGGCGTGCGGTTGAACGGCAGGCCCATCTTCTCGAGGTCGAGGACCGCGTCGATGGCCTCCTTCGCCATGATCTCGGCGGCGTCCTGGTCGACCAGGTAGTCGCCGCCCTTGATCGTGTCGAAGGTGTGCCACTCCCAGTTGTCCTCCTCGACGTTGGCGAGGGCAGCACACATGCCGCCCTGCGCCGCGCCGGTGTGGCTGCGAGTGGGGTAGAGCTTCGTGAGCACCGCGGTGCGGGCGCGCGGACCGGCCTCGATCGCCGCGCGCATACCTGCACCACCGGCACCGACGATCAGTACGTCGTAACGATGTTCCTGCATGTGCACTCTCCCCTAGCTGGCGGTGATGTTGGGGTCGAACGTGAAGATGACGTACGTGCCCAGACCCATGATGAGGATCATCGAGAGCACCAGAAGCGTGGTGAGCCAGAACCGCGTGGAGTCCTTGCGCGAGTAGTCGGCGATGACGGTCCGCAGACCGTTGCCGCCGTGCAGCTGCGCCAACCAGAGCATCGTCAGGTCCCACACCTGCCAGAACGGGCTCGACCAGCGGCCGGCCACGAAGGCGAAGTTGATGCGGTGAACGCCGTCGTCGAGCAGCAACATGATGGACATGTGGCCGAGGACGAGGACGACGAGCGCGAGTCCGGAGAAGCGCATGAACAGCCATGCGTAGAGCTCGAAGTTGCCGCGGTTCTTCCGGCGCGGTGAGCGCGGATTGTCGAGGCTGGCGGGACGGTCGTGAGACGTTCCCAGCGTGCGTGCCTGCTTGGCACCTGCGTCGGTGGTCGCCATGGCTCAGTGCCCCCCGGTGAAGGTGTTGTAGAGGATGCGTGCCGCGCCCGGGATCATGACGACGAACCAGATGCCCAGGATGACCCACAGCATGAGGCGCTGGTACTGGGTTCCCTTCGACCAGAAGTCGACGAGCATGACTCGGATGCCGTTGAGTGCGTGGTAGAGCACCGCGGCCACCAGGCCGAGCTCCATCAGGCCGACGATCGGCGTCTTGTACGTGTCGATCACGTCGTTGTACGCCTGGGGATCGACGCGGACGAGCGCCGTGTCCAGGACGTGCACGAACAGGAAGAAGAACGTGACGACACCGGTGATCCGGTGCAGAACCCAGGACCACATGCCAGGGTCTCCGCGGTACAGAGACCGCGTGCGCTCCCGCGTCGGGGCGGCTTCGGTCGTGCTAGCCATCGAGTGCAGTGCCTCCAACATCATTGATGGACGCGACGAGCGAAGACGCCCGGAGAGATACCGGAGAAATCCAGCTCGATCGTGTGTGTGAAACGACTTCTTCGAACTCTAATCCCATGCTCGGACACGCACTAATTCGCGTTGGGCCTGGCGTTTCCCTGCCGACCGGAAGTTAGGTTTGCCTGTCCAATGACCTGGTGGGTCGCTCGGAGTTGCCTGCAGTGGCAGCCTCGACGTGACAGGATCGCCCTCATGCCGGAAGTCGACTGGAAATCCTTGCGCGACAGTGCTCGTGAGGCTATGACCCACGCCTACGCGCCCTATTCGAACTACCCCGTGGGGGCCGCTGCGACAGTGGACGACGGACGCATCGTCGCCGGATGCAATGTGGAAAATGTCTCATACGGTCTCGGGCTCTGCGCCGAGTGCGGACTGGTGTCGGCGCTGAATGCGAGCGGCGGCGGACGCCTGATCGCGTTCTCGTGCTGCGACAGTCGAGGCTCGATCCTGCTGCCGTGCGGCCGTTGTCGGCAGCTTCTGTTCGAGTTCGGCGGAGGCGATCTGCTGATCGACACGGCGTCGGGTGTGCGTCCACTGAGCGACCTCCTCCCCGAGGCGTTCGGCCCCGACGATCTCGCCGCCGGGCAGGTCTCGAACACCGCCGAAAAGGCGGTGACCGATGCCTGATGCCGTATCGGTGATAGCCACCAAACGCGATGGCCACACTCTTTCTTCGGACCAGATCTCGTGGATGGTCGACGCGTACACCCGTGGCGACGTGGCGGACGAGCAGATGTCGGCCCTCACGATGGCCATTCTGCTGCGCGGCATGACACGCGTGGAGATCCGTCAGTGGACCGACGCGATGATCGCGTCGGGCAGCCGCATGGACTTCTCGTCCATCTCGCGTCCCACCGTCGACAAGCACTCCACGGGCGGTATCGGGGACAAGATCACGCTCCCGCTCGCACCCCTCGTCGCGGCGTGCGGTGCGGCGGTGCCGCAGCTGTCGGGACGCGGTCTCGGCTACACCGGCGGCACGCTGGACAAGCTGGAGTCCATTCCGGGCTGGCGGGCCGATCTCACGGCCGACGAGATGACCCGACTCCTCGACGACCCCGCTGTCGGCGCGGTGATCTGCGCTGCGGGTGCGGATCTGGCCCCGGCGGACAAGAAGCTGTACGCCCTGCGTGACGTCACCGGCACCGTCGAGTCGATCCCGATGATCGCCGCGTCGATCATGAGCAAGAAGATCGCCGAGGGGACGGGCGCACTGGTCCTGGACGTGAAGTGCGGATCGGGTGCGTTCATGAAGTCGCTGGATCAGGCGCGCGAGCTCGCCGCGACGATGGTCGAGCTCGGCACCGATTCGGGCGTCAACACGGTCGCCCTGGTCACCGACATGTCCACCCCGCTCGGCCTCACCGCCGGCAACGCTCTCGAGGTGCAGGAATCCCTCGACGTCCTGGCCGGCGGCGGCCCCGCGGACGTCGTCGAGCTGACTCTCGCGCTGGCGCGCGAGATGGTCGCGGCCGCCGGACTCGACGGTGTCGATCCGGCCGACAAACTGCGCGACGGCACGGCCATGGACCGGTGGCGGGCGATGATCGCCGGACAGGGTGGCGATCCCGATGCGCCGCTGCCCGTGGCACGACATACTCACGACGTCGTGGCCGACCGCGACGGCGTGGTCACCCGTGTGGACGCCATGGCGGTGGGTATCGCTGCCTGGCGGCTGGGTGCCGGGCGCGAGCGGCAGGGCCAGCAGGTCCAGGCAGGAGCAGGGGTGCGCATGCATGTCAGACCGGGAGAGCGGGTGTCCGCCGGGAGTGTGGTCTTCACGCTGCACACGGACACCCCGGAACGGTTCGACGGTGCGCTCGAGGCACTGACGGACGGATGGGCCGTCGGCGACGACGCTCCTGCCGTCTCGCCGCTGATCCTGGATCGGATCGGTACGTAGCGTGACGCGCGCTCGGTGGTCCCTCGTCACGCTGGTGGGGGTGATGCTCGCGATCCTGCTGGGCGCGTGCGGGTCGTCCTCGGACGAGCCGTTGATCGACACGGTCACCGACAACGGTGTGCTCGTGGTCGGCACGGAGGGCACGTACAGCCCCTTCAGTTTCCAGGGGTCCGACGGTGACCTGACGGGGTACGACATCGACGTCGTCCGCGCGGTCGGGGAGAAACTCGGCGTCCGCGTCGAGTTCGTCCAGACGCCGTTCGACTCGATCTTCGCCGGTCTCGAGTCCGGCCGGTTCGACCTCATCGCAAATCAGGTGACCGTCAACGACGAACGGCAGGCCAAGTACGACCTCTCGCGGCCGTACACCGTCTCCGAGGGCGAGATCGTCGCGCGGGCCGGGGACACGTCGATCACCTCGCTGGCGGATCTGGCCGGCCGGACCACGGCGCAGTCGTCGACGAGCAACTGGGCCGAGGTGGCCACCGACGCCGGCGCTCAGGTGCAGGCCGTCGAGGGATTCGTCCAGGCGGTGACGCTGGTCAAGGACGGCCGTGTCGACGCCACCGTCAACGACTCGCTCGCCATCGCCGAGTACTTCGCGCAGACCGGGGACACGGGTGTCGCCGTCGTCGCCCAGACCGGGGACACCAGCCTGCAGGCCTTCGCCGCCCGCAAGGACAGCGGCCTGATGGGGCAGGTGAACACCGCGCTGGAGGAACTGCAGGACGACGGCACGCTGGCGGCGGCCTCGGAGCGTTACTTCGGCTCCGATGTCGCGGTGCCGGATCCGCAGACCGCCGCGGCCACCGCTCCCACCGCCGAGGCAGGGGCCACCGAGTCGACTCAGGAACTGATCACCCGCAACCTGGTGCCGATGCTGAAGGCCACCGTCACCACGACGTTGCCGCTCACCGCGGTCAGCTTCGTCATCGGTCTCGCGATCGCGCTGGCCGTGGCACTGGCCCGGATCTCCTCGATCCGACCCCTGTCGCTGCTCGCGCGCTTCTACGTCTCGATCGTCCGCGGCACTCCGTTGCTGCTGCAGCTGTTCATCGTGTTCTACGCGTTGCCGCAGTTCGGGGTGGTCATCTCGCCGTTCCCGGCGGCGGTGGTGGCGTTCAGCATCAATGTCGGTGGGTACGCGGCCGAGATCGTGCGGGCGGCCATTCTCGGCGTGCCCAAGGGCCAGTGGGAGGCGGCCGAGACCATCGGCATGGGGTACCGCACCACGCTGCAGCGCATCGTCCTGCCGCAGGCGCTGCGCACCGCGGTGCCGCCGTTGTCCAACACGTTGATCTCGTTGGTGAAGGACACATCGCTGGCGTCCACGATCCTGGTCACCGAGCTGCTCCGAGTGGCGCAGCTCGCGGCGGCCCCCACCTTCGACTTCTTCGCGCTCTACTCGGTGGCCGCGGTGTACTACTGGATCATCTGCATCGTCCTGTCCTCCGTGCAGGGCAGACTCGAGACCCGACTGGACAGGTACGTGGCGCGATGACCGAGAAGCCCTTGATCGAGGCGACGGGACTGCGGAAGTCGTTCGGCGACAACCACGTTCTGCAGGGAGTCGACTTCACCGCCGACCGCGGCACGGTCACCGTCGTCGTGGGTCCGTCGGGCTCCGGCAAGACCACGCTGCTGCGCGGGCTCAACGCGCTCGACCCGGTGGACTCCGGCACCGTGCGCATCGGCGACGTGTCCGCGGACTTCGGTGAGCTGGCGTCGGCTCCGCGTGGCCGCGTCCGGTCGGCGACGGCAGCGCTGCGTGCACAGAGCGGCATGGTGTTCCAGAGCCACAACCTGTTCCCGCACAAGACGGTGCTGCAGAACGTCGTCGAGGGTCCCGTGATCGTGCAGAAGCACCCGCGGGCGGAGGCCGAGGCGGCGGGCAGGGAACTGCTCGCGCAGGTCGGTCTCACCGGCAAGGAGGACCAGTACCCGTTCCAGCTGTCGGGTGGCCAGCAGCAACGCGTCGGGATTGCCCGCGCACTCGCCCTGGCACCCGAGCTCATGCTGTTCGACGAGCCCACCTCGGCGCTCGATCCCGAGCTCGTCGGCGAGGTGCTGTCGGTCATGAAGAACCTCGCGAGCGAGGGCTGGACCATGGTCGTGGTCACCCACGAGATCCGGTTCGCGCAGCAGGTGGCCGACCAGGTGCTGTTCGTCGACGGGGGAGTCGTGGTCGAGCGAGGCACCCCCACCGATGTGCTGACGCACCCGGCGCAGGAGCGGACGCAACAGTTCCTCAAACGCATCCTCGACCCGCTGTAGGCGAGGGGCGCGAGGCGCGGCCGCGAACACTACAGTCGGGACATGGATGACGATCTGACGGTTGCTCCGGACAGCGCGGCACGACTGAGCGGTCCGGCACCCCTGGACATGCAGAACATCGCCCGCGCGCCGAAGGCGTTGTTGCACGACCATCTCGACGGCGGGCTCCGGCCGTCGACCGTGCTGGAACTGGCGAGCGAGTGCGGGTACGACGGGCTTCCCGCGTCGGATGCGGAGAGCCTCGGCCGGTGGTTCCGCGACGCCGCCGACAGCGGCTCCCTGGAGCTGTATCTCGAGACGTTCGCGCACACCGTCGCCGTCATGCAGACGGCCGAGGGCCTGCAGCGCGTGGCGCGCGAGTGCGCCGAGGATCTGGCCGCCGACGGTGTCGTCTACGCCGAGGTGCGCTACGCGCCCGAGCAGCACCTGGAGAAGGGGCTGACACTGGACGAGGTGGTCGAGCACACCCTGGAAGGGTTCCGCCAGGGCGAGAGCGCCGCCCGTGCGGCCGGTCGACCCATCGTCATCGGATGCCTCCTCACCGCGATGCGGCACGCCGCCCGTTCCCGCGAGATCGCCGAACTGGCGGTGCGGTACCGCGACCAGGGTGTCGCGGGCTTCGACATCGCAGGCAAGGAAGCGGGCTTCCCCCCGAGCCGGCACCTCGACGCGTTCGAGTACATGCGTGCGAACAACGCGCACTTCACCATTCACGCCGGCGAGGCGTTCGGCCTGCCTTCCATCCACGAAGCGATCGCGTTCTGTGGCACGGACCGGTTGGGCCACGGTGTGCGCATCGTCGACGACATCACCACGAACGCCGACGGCGCCCGCGAACTCGGCCAGCTCGCGAACTACGTGCGGGACAAGCGGATTCCGCTGGAACTGTGCCCCAGCTCCAACGTCCAGACGGGCGCCGTGGCCAGCATCGAGGAGCACCCCTTCGACATTCTGGCCCGCTTACGGTTCCGCGTCACCGTGAACACGGACAACCGGCTGATGAGCGACACCTCGATGAGCAAGGAGATGTACCGGCTCGCCACGGCATTCGGCTACGGCTGGTCGGACCTCGAGCGGTTCACGATCAATGCGCTCAAGTCGTCGTTCCTGCCGTTCGATCAGAGGTTGGCGTTGATCGACGACGTCGTGAAGCCGGGGTATCGGGTGTTGTTGGGGTAGCGGCTCATTGGGCGGAAGGGGGTCTCCACGCCGCCCGTAGGGCATCGGCGTCGATAATTTCAGTTAACGCACCATCGCCCCTGAAAAGCCAGTTCAGCACAGTTTTGGTTTGCGGCCGTGTCCGACGAGGGGTCTAGGCAGCGAAGGAGTCCAGACCTGCTGAAACGGCCGCCGTGCGCTATCTGACGGCCGTCTCGGGTCCGTCGGAGGGCACGGCAGTGCCAGCGATCCCTGCGGCGGTGTCCGCACGCATCACCGCTGCGGTGGAGTCGTCCCGGTCGGCCGGAACCCGCTGCGCCTTTGGATCCGGGTGTAGACGGTTCACCGACAGGTGCACCCGCAACAGGCACGATGCGCCGCCGGCGCACCCCGTCACGGTCGCCGCTTACCTCGTTGACGCCGCCGACACCGTCACTGCGGCGGGGAGAGGGCCTACGCCGCCAGCACTCTGTCGGCATGGGCGTCAGCAATAAACCATTACCCCCAAACCACCGGGCACACCTCACCTACGAAACACCATCTAGCGACGTTCGCGCTGGCGGGTATCCGCCGTCAGTACGCCACCGCCGACGACCGACCCCGCACCCAACGAGCGCCGTTGCTGGAGTCCGACATCCTGCACCTCGTCGACACCGCACGCGTCCAGTGCGAGGGTTGGGCAGACGAGGTATACGAGCGCCGCGACACCGCGCTGCTACTCATCGGGTTATCCGGCGCATTCCGCAGTTCCGAGCTCGCCGATCTTGAATGCCGCGACGTCAGCCTGCACCGCGAGGACGGCTTGCACATCCGGCTGCGGAAGACGAAGACCGACCAAGAAGGCCGCGGCGTCGTCCGGGCGTTGCCGAGCACCGACTCCCGCGCCACCTGCCCACCTTGTGCGTACGTGCGGTGGGCCCAGGTCGTGTCAGCCCTCGACGCTGGGGGCCGACCCTCCGTCATTCGAGGGCTCCGCGGTGGCGACCCGTTCGACGAGCATGTGTACCGCGGGGGAGTGCCCCGCACCGTCGCACGAGCACCGCTGTTTCGAGCCATTGCCAAGAACGGCAACCTCGGAACGACTCCGCTGTCGGGGGGCTGCGATTCACAAGACCATCCGCCGCCGCGCCGATCGCGCCGGTTACGACCCCACCGCTGTGTCCCAGTTCGGTGGGCACTCGCTCCGATCCGGGTTCGTCACCCAGGCCTTTCGCAATGGCGCACACGCGCACGCCATCATGCGACAAACCGGTCACACTACCCCGGCCATGCTTGAACTCTACGCACGCGAGAACGCCCCGCTGCTCGGGAACGCGGTCAGCAGAATCGGCCTCTGACCAATGCGCCATGTCTGATATGAGGATGTGGGCAGGTCACATCAAACGAGAATCAATTCTGGTCTGGTGTCGCCAAACCCCAGGAGAAGCCGAATCCGGGGTAGGTTGACCCGCAACTCTGACGCGAGCTGCTTCAAAGTCAGACCGTTTTCCTCCGCCATCTCGAAGGCTGAGGGTAGAAGGGCCGGAACCTCGCCCGGATACCCCTGGACTGGTTCATTGCCGAACAGGCCCGATGCGCGGAGTGTGGCGAGTCGCTGATGAGAGCGCCGGTATGTTGCCTCGGACACGGCTCCCACTTCTTTGCATCGGCGTAGGAGCGAATCGATCGACACGCCCCACTGGATACTCAAATCGCCTAGTTTCTTGAAGTCGAGACGAGGGGGCAGTAATGGCGTGATCTCGGAGCGCGGAGTCAGGAACTCGGCAGCAAATACGTCGGCTTCACGCTCTTGCTCGGGGTCGCCTGGTAAGCAATCGCTGTGCATTACTAGGTGTCCAAGCTCGTGAGCGGCGCTGAAGCGGTGACGGTAGACATCGTCAGCTCGGTCCGGTGTGAGCACGACAATAGGTCGAGGTAATTTCGACGTCGAGAATGCATCGATCGTCTTGGTTGCCGTGCCCGCGAAGGGCACCAACGTGACGATGATCCCGTGTTGCTCCATCGTGCGAACCACGCGTCCGAGACGACCCGTACCCAAACCCCAATGGTGACGAAGCGCCTGTGCGGCCGAGACGGGGTCGGTAGGAAACTCCTCCGTGTGGGTTACTTCGCCCGCCGAAAACCCCGGGAGGTCGACTGCAGGAAATCTGACCCGCTTCTCCAGGGCGTGGGTCAGTTCCCAGACCTGCTCCGCGAACGATGTCGCCTTGTCACGTTGGCTGACCGGTGTCCGGCGCAGACTCCGGAAATGAGCGTGCGCTGCATCTAGCCGTGCATACGGCCGGCCGGTAGCCAGAAATGCGATCGGAACGTCCAGGATGCGCGCGAGAGCCTCGACATTGTCCGGTCGCGGATTCGCAGTGCCGGACTCCCATTGACCGACCGCGACGGGAGAGACCCCGACCTCATCGGCAACGAACTTTTTGGTGACTCCCGCGAGGCGGCGAGCCTGCGTCAGTCTCGCCGAATCAAAGGTGCCGATGCCCAAATGATCTGCCGCTAAATCGTTGTCGGGCAGGAGACTCAGCTGGCGTGTATCGCGGTCTTTCAACTGTCCCCACTACCGGTGTTCTGGTCATCTTCGTTCTGCTTCTCGGAAGTGACTGGCTCACCGGGAGCACGCACAGACAAGTCGAACCCGTCACCCTGCTCATCATCATTGTCGAACCGATCGACTCCGGTCTTGCCGTCCGCCCTCACTTCCAGAGCGGGGACGAGTGAGACCGCTGCAACGTTCTTCAACGAGTGGTGGCGGGGCCAAGCGAGCTGTCCGGTTTCTGCATCTACCAATTCCGCATCTCCCCAGCCGAAGTCGAACAGGCCGTCTGGCGAGGCAGAAACCCAGAGCGTGACTGTGCGTCCTTCTGCCTCTGTCATTTGCCTGCTGAACTCTTCGTCCTCGGTGAAGTGCTTGTCGAGCTCCTCCTCGGTCATCGCTGCATGCTCGATCGTCATCTGAGGTTCGACGACGGTAGGAGCGAACGTCATGAGGTGCTGTTGCAGGTGCGAAACCCTCGGTAGCTTTGCATCGAGAAGACGTGTCCGCCCGTCTCCGGGCACCCGCCACCAATACAGCGCTACGCCAGTTTCTTCCACAATCGGCAGGTCGTATCGAGCGCGTTGGCCGGCTGGCTTGCGAGCTGCGATGCCCGGAACGTCCTTCAACCTCGTGAGCAGTCCGCGGTTCAGGTGACCTCGCAACGCAGTTCCGTAGGGGTCTCGCTCTGGCAGTCCGTGTTCGACATGCACCCTGAGTGCCGCTGCTTGTGCCGCAAGAACCGTCTCGATGACAGCGTTCTGCACTATCGGTGCGACTCGACCAAACCGATCGATCGCGTAGTCGGAAGGCTTAGCTCTATCCACGCCGCGCTCCTGCAAGCTCAGTTAGCAGCCGGATTTGACCGCCTATGCTTCACTTTAACACGATAATCGATCAAACGGAGTGGACTAAGCCGAACGGTCCCAAGGAAGTGCCGACAGCGAGCCGGGGTACGCGCGCGCAGCGACCGGCAATCACTGATCGACGCCGGTGGAGACTTCGCAACGGAAGCGCGACCGACATGAGGTGACGGTGCGTTAACACCGATTAAGCCCACCCCGCAGCTACACTCCCACCCGTGCACCGCATCTTCACCACCCCCGTGTCGTCCGTGTACCCGCACTACGTCACCAAGGTGGAGCGCAAGGGTCGGACGAAGGACGAGCTCGACGAGGTCGTCCGCTGGCTCACAGGCTTCGACGACGCCGAGTTGGCGCAGCACCTCTCGGCGGACACGACGTTCCTCGATTTCTTCGAGGCCGCGCAGCTGAACCCGAACGCGCCGCTCATCACAGGGTCGGTGTGTGGGGTGCGGGTGGAGTCGGTGGAGGATCCGCTGATGCAGAACATCCGTCGACTCGACAAGCTCGTCGACGAGCTCGCCAAGGGGCGACCGATGGCGAAGATCCTGCGCGCCTGATCGGCACGCCGACGGTCAGGTGGTCGGACGCAACCGGGTCTCGAACTCGCGCTCCAGGGCGCGCCACGACTCCGCCTCGGCGTCGAACGGAGCGCTCGGGGCCATGCGTCCGTCCACCGGCTCGAGGATGTAGGAGATGAGCCAGCCGAGGGGAGTGGCCGGCGCCAGTGCCTCCTCGACGGACGCGTCCTTGGCGTAGTCGGCTGCGTCGGTGAACAGTTCGACGGCGAGATCGAGCTGATCGGCGTCGACGGATTCCGGTCCGCGGGCCAGGTCGTCGGCGAGCCCGGGCAGCACGTACACGTTCTCGTCGGTCACCTGCACGTCGAGAGAACCGTCGACGGCCGCGGTGCGCACGTCGTCGTACGTGCTGACCGTCGTGAGGTCGTGGTCGTGATCGTCGGCCAGGTAGCGGGCGAGCGCGCGCTCACTTCCGAACACGAAGATCGCGCCCGAACGTCCCAGGAACAGCGGCTCGTCGTCGAGGTAGCAGCGCAGTGTGTAGTAGGTGTCCTCGGAGGTGATGATGCGCACCGGATCGATACCCACCGAGCCCCAGTAGGTCTCGTCCTCGTCGTCGGTGTCGACGGGGACCACGACTACATCGGAGTCGTCCGACGCGGTGTCGTCGTCGGTGTCGATGTCCTCGTCGTCCAGATCCTCTGCGTCCACGATGTTCTCGGCTGCGGCCGTGATCTCCGCATCGGCCACGGCGGTCGCCTCGGCATCGACGTCGGGAGTGGTCAGGACGGTGTCGATGGCGTCGAGGACGGCGTCCCACCCCTTCGCCACGACGGCACCGATACGGTTCCAGAGCTGCGAGCCCTCACGCCCGACGAAGGCGTCGGCACCGCGGGACAGCACTCCGAGAAGTGCATTGGCAGAGAAGAAGCGAGTGACGGCATCCAGTTCGCAGACCTCGCCGAGGGTGCGTGCCATCTCGAGGGAGCGGGCCAGCTCGATGATGGAGTCCTCGTCCGGATCCCCCGCGGCGAGCTCCGGAACGCCCACGAGGTCGTAGACGTGGTCGTCGTCCGGCTCGATGTGCGCTGCGGAGAGCGCGACGACGGTGCGCCACTGGGGATGGTCGACGAGGTCGTTGTCGGTGTCGGTGCGGATGAACGCCGCCATCTCGGCCACCGACGGGAACGCGTAGAGATCGTCCTCGCGACCGAGGAAGGCCTCCCACTCCTCGCCGTCCTCACGCCACTCGGGCGCCCACAGGGTGACGAGGTCGCCGGCAGTCACACCGAGTTCGATCGGGACGATGTCTCCAGCCATGGCCGCGAGCCTATCCCAGCCGCCGGGCGTCCTCACTGGACGCCGTGTCGAGCCCCAGACGCAGGGCGGCGTGGATGTCGGCACGCTCGAGAACGACGGCCAGAACGGCTGTGTTCACCGCGTGGACGATCGCCGCCTCGACCCGATGACAGCGCATCTCTCGGACGTCGTCCTCGACGGTGAGGCCGACCAGATGTCCGTGCGCGTCCACCTCGGCCCGGACGAGCGCGTCGTCCCTGTCGTTGCGACCGCGCACGCGAGCCAGGTCGTCGAGAGTCCGGTGCAGCAGGGCGGACACGCGTCGTGCCGAACCGGACGAGCCGATCTCGACGAGCTCGTCGTCGGCAGGGCCCGCCGTGGGCACCGGCGCCACCGGATGTGCGAGCCCGTGCAGCATCCGCACCGCGGCAGCTACCGCGGAACCCCCGAAGGCGAGCTCCCTACGTTCGAGCTCCAGGTCCACGATCTCGCCGGACGGCAGCACCACGATGCGTCCGGCGCGCGAGGTGGCGTGTCCGCCGGTCATGCGGTCGGCCGGTAGAAGCCGTGGAAGCTCATGCCGACGTTCGACGTCCGGACGGCACTGACGCTGACCGGGTCGCCCGCCTCCACCATCTGACCGTTCCCCACCACCATCGCGACGTGACCGTCCCACACGGCGAGGTCGCCCGGCATCAGGTCCTCGGCGCTCACCGGGCTGCCCACCGCCTGGTCGGCCGCGAGCCGCGGCAGGTCCACTCCGGCGGTGCCGTACGCGCTCTGTGTGAGTCCGCTGCAGTCCAGGCCCTGGCCGGGGGTGGTGCCGCCCCACACGTACGGCGTGCCCTGCTGGGCGAGCGCGAAGCGGACGGCTCCGGCCGCGCGCTCGTTGGGCGCCATGGCGGTGCTGCCGTCGGGAAGCGTCACGAGCGTGCCGGTCTCGTCGACGCCGGGCGACGCCGGATCGACCGGCTGCTCCGGAGCCGTCGGCGCGAACAGCCCGCGGAGAGCCGCGTCCGGCGACGCGGGCAGAGACGGAAGCGCGGGAACCTCCGGCACGACGAGTGCGCCGACGCGGGCGGCCAGGGCATCGAGCTCTGCTCGCACCCGAGCGTGGACGGCGAGAGCATTGTCGAGGTGGTGCGTCGCGTGGGCGATGAGTGCGGTCTGTCCCGGGGGAGTGAGGGCCGCGGGCGCGAGTGCCGCTGCGCCCGTGAGGAAAGCGGCCATGATGGTCTGCAGCTCGGCGACCCCACGCGCGACGCTCGCCTGCGCCTCGGCGGCGAGTGACTGCAGCGCGCCGGCGTGCTCGATCATCGACCCGGCCGCGGCGGCGCCGCGCACGGTGAGGTCGAGAGCGGCCTCGGACGCGGGTCCGGACCACGCGTCCGAGAGAGCGGTGACTCCGTCGGTCACCTGTCGCGAGGCGTCGGACAGTGACGCGATGCCCGAGTCGAGGGAATCGGTGTCGGGGAACGGACGGCCGGTGCCGAGAGAGCGGATCAGAGTCTCGAGGGGCGCGGCCAGCAGATCGATCATCGCGGTGCACCGGTGCCGATCAGCACGTCGGACAGCGAGGTGTCGCCGTCGTCGTAGGACCGCGCTGCGGACTGCACGGACGACCCGAGGTGCTCGAACAGGTCGGACAGCGCGCCGAGGCCGTCGGCGTAGCGCGCCGCGGCACCGGCGAACGCGACTCCGAAGTCGGCTCCGACGAGGCCGAGCGTCGCCGCGGAGCCCGTTGCACCCCGTGCCACCGTGGACGCGTCCCGCACGAGGAGTGCGGCGTCGGTCAGACGGCCGGCACCGTCGTGCAGACCGTCCACTCGGACGTCGAATGTCGTACCGCTCTCGGCCACTGCAGTCCACCGTTCACTCGCGTGCTCGCACCGTCTCGAAGTCAGACGGTGCGGAGCGGCTCGCGGTTCCCCGATCACGCGGATCCGTTCGACCGGGAGCGGGCGCCGATCGCCGACTAGGGTGATCCCGGTGAACACCACGCCCGACATGGACACCCGCGTACTCGACCACCCCCTCGCGTCCGCGCTGCTGACCCAGATGCGCGACCAGTCGACGGACAACCCCGCGTTCCGATCCGCACTGCGCCAGCTGACGCAGATGCTGGTCTACGAGGCGCTGCGCGACGCGCCCGTGGTCGAGTTCGACGTCACGACGCCGGTCGCGGTGACCACCGGGACGCGCCTGAAGTCGCCGCCGCTGCTGGTGCCGGTGTTGCGCGCGGGCCTGGGCATGGTGGAGAAGGCCAGCTCGCTGATCCCGCAGTCGCGGATGGGCTTCGTCGGCATCGCGCGCGACGAGAAGACACATCAGCCGGTGCCGTACATGGAATCGCTGCCCGACGACCTGGCCGGTTACCCGGTGTACGTCCTCGACCCGATGCTCGCCACGGGCGGGTCGATGGTCCATACCATCGAGCTGCTGGTGCAGCGCGGCGCGGACGACGTCACGTGCATCTGCGTCGTGGCCGCCCCCGAGGGAGTGCAGGCACTCGCGTCGTCGGGACTGCCCGTGCGCCTCGTCGCCGCCAGCATCGACGAGGGTCTGAACGAGAACGCGTACATCGTGCCGGGCCTCGGTGACGCCGGGGACCGCCAGTTCGGTCCCCGCTAGAGCGAGCGGGCGAAGTCGGCCAGGGACTCGAGCGTGTCGGCCGCGCGTGTCCTGGCCGGCGCCAGATCCTCCGCCGTCGCCACCGGTTCGACCACTTCCAGGTAGGCCTTCAGCTTCGGTTCGGTTCCCGACGGCCGAACGATGACGCGGAACCGTTCGCCGGTCAGTTCCACTGCATCGGTGCGGAGTTCGGCGTCGGGGGTGTTCAGGTCGCGTAAGGTCACCGTCGCACCCGCCAACGTCGTCGGTGGGGCGGAACGCAGGCGCGTCATCATGTCGCCGATCTCCGAGAGGTCGGTGACGCGCCGCGACACCTGGGTGCCCACGCGCGCTCCGAACTCGCGGTCGAGATCGTCGAGGACGTCGAGGATCGTACGTCCCTCCTCGGCCAGGTCGGCCGCGATGTGTGCGAGCAGCACGGCAGCCGAGATGCCGTCCTTGTCTCGCACCGCGTCCGGGTCGACGCAGTGTCCGATCGCCTCCTCGTAGGCGTACACCAGGCCGTCGCCGGCGCGCACGAGCCACTTGAAGCCGGTGAGCGTGCGCCGGTAGCGGGCGCCGCGGGCGGGCGCGAGCGCCGAGAGCAGGCTCGACGACACGATGGTGCTGGCCACGAGTGATCCCGGCGGCGCCGACCGCAGGACGTGGTCTGCGATCACCGCTCCCGTCTCGTCGCCGGTGAGCATGCGGACACCGTTCGGCCCGCGCACGCCGATCGCGCACCGGTCCGCGTCCGGGTCCAGAGCGATGGCCAGTGCCGCGTCGACCTCGGCGGCAAGCGCCAGCACCTGGTCCGCCGCGCCCGGCTCCTCGGGGTTGGGAAAGGTGACGGTGGGAAAGTCCGGGTCGGCGTCGAACTGCGACGTCACGATGTGGACGTCGGTGACACCGCTGCGGCGCAACGCCTCCACGGCCACGGGCCCGCCGACCCCGTGCATCGGAGTGAGTGCCACACGGAGGGTGGAGTGCGACGGCCGCTCGGGAACGCGCTGTGCCACCCGGTCGAGGTACTGCTCGATCACGGGGTCCGCGGTGGGCGTGACGGCGGTGCGTGCGATCGAGGACGCACCCGGCGCCTGCCGGATGAACTCCTCGATCTCCCGGTCGGCGGGCGACACCAACTGGGCGCCGCCGTCGAGGTAGACCTTGTAGCCGTTGTCTGCCGCGGGATTGTGCGAAGCGGTGATCTGAATGCCGGCGACGGCGCCGCGTGACCTCGTGGCGAACGCGAGCACCGGGGTCGGCGCCGGATCCGGGAGCAGGGTGACGCGGAAGCCCGCCGCGGCCAGGACCTCGGCCGCGGCGACGGCGAACTCCGCGGAGCCGTGCCGGGCGTCCCGGCCCACCACCACCTCGGAGCCGGCCGCGTGATGACGCGAGAGATACTGCGCCACACCGTGTGTGGCCCTCGTGACGACGGCGACATTCATGCCACCGGGCCCGGCCTGCACGGGTCCGCGCAGACCCGCGGTGCCGAACGTGAGCGCACCGGCGAACCGCGAGGCCAGATCACTCGCGTCGAGATCGCGCAGTTCCGCCTGCGTCGCGGGGTCCGGATCGTCCTCGATCCACTGCCGGACGACGGCGTCGAGTTCTGTCACAGTTGCGGGACCAGCCGTCGCAGCAGAGTTCCCATCCGCTCGGCCGAGGCGGCGCCGGCGGCGATCACCTCGTCGCCGTCCAGATGCTCTCCGGTCATCCCGGCCGCGAGGTTGGTCACCAGCGAGATACCGAGGACACGGGCATCCGCACCCCGAGCCGCGATGGTCTCGTGCACCGTGGACATGCCGACGAGGTCGGCGCCCAGCGTGCGGAGCATGCGGATCTCGGCGGGCGTCTCGTAGTGCGGGCCGGGCAGTCCGGCGTAGACGCCGTCGGTCAGGCTCGGGTCGATTCCTCGGGCCACCTCGCGCAGGTCGGCCGAGTACGCGTCGACCAGATCGACGAACTGGGCGCCGATCAGCGGTGACCGCGCCGTCAGGTTGAGGTGGTCGGAGATCAGCACGGGATCGCCGACAGCCATGCCCTCACGGATGCCGCCCGCCGCGTTGGTCAGGACGATGGTGCGAGCGCCGGCGGCGGCCGCCGTGCGGACGGGATGGACCACGCGGCCGAGATGATGTCCCTCGTACGCGTGGGTGCGCCCGAGCAGGATCAGGACCTGCGTGCCCTCGACGTCCACGGACCACATGGCGTTGGAGTGGCCCAGCGCCTTGGGTGCGGCGAAGCCGGGCAGCGAGGACATGGGAACGATGTGCTGGGGTGTGCCGAACTGCTCCGCGGCCTTCTGCCACCCGGATCCGAGGACCACTGCCACGGGATGCTCGGCGATGCCGGTGATCCGGGCCAGGGCGGCGGCGGCCGCCTCCGCGGCTCCGGTGGGATCGGTCTCGGGATCGACGAGTGCGTTCTCCGAGTCGGCCGGTACGGGGGGAGTGCTCACACGTCCGACCCTATCGCCGCGGGCGGGTGTTCGCTGCGGCAGGCGAGACGGCGGAGTGTCAGGTGTGGGCTCGGTAGAGACGCCAGAACCACACAGACGCGGCCGAGGCGATCACGGCGCCCGATCCGAACGCGCCGACGAACAACAGCATCGCGGAGAGGGCCGCGAGCAGCACGATCACACCGAGCTGGAGGATCGCCGCGAGAGCCATGACTGCACGGTCCTCCGGAAATCGGTCCCGCGCAACCGAGCGTCGCCGGCGTCGATCGGGGTCTGGTTACCGACGAGTACCATCCGTCCATGCCTTCACTCGATCGCCACGGAGACGTCTTCGTCCTCAGCCTCGCCCACGCCGACGGCGTCAACCCGGAGAACCGCTTCCACCCGGAGTGGATCGAGCAGGTGCACACGCTCCTCGACGAGGCCGAGGCGTCGGAGGGTCCGGCCGCGTTGGTGACCGTCGGCGGCGGCAAGTTCTACTCGAACGGCCTGGACACCGACTACCTGTTCAGCCACGCGGACTCCATTCCGGAGTACCTCGACCTGGTGCACACCGTCTACACCCGGCTGCTGCGCTTTCCGATGGCCACGGTCGCCGCCGTACAGGGCCATGCCTTCGGCGCCGGCGCGATGCTCGCCCTGTGCCACGACACGTCCGTCATGCGCGCGGACCGGGGCTTCTTCTGCCTTCCCGAGGTGAACCTCGGCATGCCGTTCACCGAGGGCATGTCGACGCTGCTGGCCGAGCGCCTGCCGAGTCGGACGATGATCGACGCGATGACCACCGGCCGTCGCTACGGCGGCGCGGACGCCCTCGAGTTCGGCATCGTGCAGGCCGTCGCCGGCGAGGACGAGCTGCTGTCCACCGCGGTGGCGCAGGCGGCCGAACGGGTGTCCACCCGCGGCGCCAACCTCACGTCCATCAAGGACAGCATCCACGTGCGCACCCTCGCCGCGCTGTCCGTCCCCACGGCGGAGAGCACCTTCTCACTGGGGCAGTGACACACTGAGTCCCGTGTCCTCGACCCTCGATTCCGTTCTCGACGCCGCGACCGGCGATCTCGTCGCCCTGTCGCACGCCGTGCACGCGCGTCCGGAGCTGGCCTTCGAGGAGCACTTCGCGTCGGCGGCGACGGCCGATCTGCTCGCAGGTGGCGGATTCGAGGTGCGGCGGGGCGTCGCGGGCCTGCCGACGGCGTTCGACGCGACCTACGGTTCGGGCGAGCTGGTGGTCGCCGTGTGCGCCGAATACGACGCACTGCCGGAGATCGGCCACGCCTGTGGACACAACATCATCGCGGCGTCGGCAGTCGGTGCGGGGCTGGCCCTCGCGTCGGTCGCCGACGAGCTGGGGCTGACCGTCCGGGTGTTCGGCACCCCGGCCGAGGAGTCCGGCGGCGGCAAGGTCCTCATGCTCGACGCCGGGGTGTTCGACGACGTCTCGCTGGCGATGATGGTGCACCCCGGTCCGCTCGACATCGCCGCCGCGCGCTCACTCGCGCTGTCGGACATCGCCGTTCGATACGCAGGGCGTGAAGCGCACGCCTCCGCGGCGCCCGAGTGGGGCATCAACGCGGGCGACGCCGTCACCGTCGCGCAGGTCGGTGTCGGCCTGTTGCGCCAGCATCTGCGCCCGGGTCAGCAGATCCACGGCATCGTCGGTCACGCCGGCACCGCCCCGAACATCGTCCCCGGATCGGCGGAGATGTTCTACTACCTGCGCGCGGACACTGCGGAGGCACTCGCCGATCTCGATCGCCGCGCGCGGGGATGCTTCGAGGCCGGAGCGGTGGCCACCGGGTGCACCCACGAGATCGTCACCGTGTCCCCGACCTACACCGAACTCACTCCCGATCCTTGGCTGGTGGCCGAATACCGTCGTGTCGCAAGCACTCTCGGTCGCGCACTGGTTCCCGAGGAGTTCGAGACCTCGCGCCCGTTCGGCAGCACGGACATGGGCAACGTCACCGCGCGGATCCCGGGCATCCATCCGGTGATCGGTCTCGATTCCGGCGGTGCGGTCACTCACCAGCCAGGTTTCACCACGGCGTGCATCACCGAGTCGGCCGACCGCGCCGTCGTCGACGGGGCCCGCGCCCTCGCTCGGGTGGCCGTCGCGGCGGCCACCGACCCACAGCAACGCTCTCGACTCGTCGAGGGCACACACGAGAGGACGGTACGACGATGAATCCGGCCGACGCCTGGATCGCAGCACACGGGGCGGATCTCGTGACGTGGCGTCGACGGATCCACATGCACCCCGAGCTGGCCAGGCAGGAATTCGAGACGACCAAGTTCGTCGCCGAGACCCTCACCGCCGCGGGACTGTCCCCGGTGGTGCTTCCCGGTGGCAGCGGCGTCATCTGCGACATCGGCCCCGCCGGTCCGCGCGTCGCTCTCCGGGCCGACATGGACGCGCTGCCCCTGACGGAGTTCACCGGCGCCGAGTACTCGTCGACGGTCCCGGGTGTGTCCCATGCGTGCGGACACGACGCCCACACGACGGTTCTGCTGGCGACCGGGCTGGCGCTGGCCTCGCTCGACTCGCTGCCGCACGGCGTCCGGCTGATCTTCCAGCCCGCCGAGGAAGTCATGCCCGGGGGCGCTCTCGACATGGTGGCCGCGGGCGCGCTGGAGAGCGTGTCGCAGATCTACGCGCTGCACTGCGATCCCCGTCTCGAGGTCGGACGCGTCGGCATCCGCGTGGGCGCGATCACCTCCGCGGCGGACACCGTGGAACTGCGGTTGGACTCGGCCGGCGGACACACCTCCCGTCCGCACCTGACGTCCGACCTGGTGTACGCGCTGGGCACGGTCATCACCGGTCTGCCGGGACTGCTGAGCCGCCGCGTCGACCCGCGCACCAGCACCGTCATGGTGTGGGGCGCCGTCGTCGCAGGTCAGGCCCCGAACGCCATCCCGCAGAAGGGGATGCTCACGGGCACGGTCCGGACGGGCGACCACGAGACGTGGGCACTGCTCGAGCCGCTGGTGCAGGAGATCGTCGCCGGCGTGCTCGCGCCCACCGGCGTGAAGTACGAGGTGCACTACCGCCGCGGCGTGCCGCCGGTGGTCAACGACGAACACGCCACCCGGCGCTTCGAGGCGGCCATCCGCTCGCTGGGCCCGGACGCCCTGGCCGACACCGCACAGTCCGGCGGCGGCGAGGACTTCTCGTGGTACCTGGAGCACGTGCCGGGCGCGATGGCGCGTCTCGGCGTGTGGTCGGGCGTCGGACCCCAGCTCGACATCCATCAGCCGACGTTCGACCTGGACGAGCGTGCGCTGGCCGTCGGTGTCCGCACGATGACGGCACTGGCGTTGGGACTGGGAGACGACCCCGTCGCCTGAGAATCAAAGCTGCCCGAGGATCAGAGCGACGAGGTCCCGGGGCCGACGTTGCGGCTGTTGCGGGTGCGCAGGTCGCGCACGTAGTCGGCCGGGGCGCCGGCGATCTCCGCGGCCTCGGCCATGACGCCGAGATAGCGCGCCGAGGGCAGCCCACCCTCGTAGGCGTCGAGCACGTAGAGCCACGCCAGGACGGGTTCGTCGTCCGTCTCGACGCGGAGGCGGATCTTGCGGTGGATGCCGAGCTCGGAACCCTCCCACCGGTCGAGGCTCTCCTCGTCCTCCGGTGAGACGTCGTAGAGCACGACGAACACCTTCGAGTCGGGGTCCTCCACGACGGTCGCGAGCGCGCCCTCCCAGCCGATGTCGCCGCCGCCGAAGGTCAGACGCCACCCCGGCAACCACCCGGTTCCGGCCGCAGGGGAGTGGGGGCACCGCTCGAGCATCTGCTCGGGGTGCATGTTGGAGCCGTAAGCGGCATAGATCGGCACGGCGGTCAGCCTAAACCGTCGTACCCGATTCGCGCGGATCGAGGTGCCCACCGATATGGGCTCGGCCTGACGTGCAGCCGCGGCACCCCGTGGAATAGGTTTGATGCTGTGAGCAACCCTCACTCGCCAGGACTCTCCCGAAAACCCGCAACGGAGGACGAATGACCCGCATCGTGATCATCGGAGGCGGACCGGCCGGATACGAGGCCGCTCTGGTCGCCTCCCAGCACGGCGGGACGGTGACGCTCATCGACTCCGACGGAGTGGGCGGCGCCTGCGTCCTCTGGGACTGTGTTCCGTCCAAGACCTTCATCGCCTCGACCGGCATCCGCACCGACATGCGTCGCGCGTCCGACCTCGGTATCGAGCTCGACCCGACCTCGGCCACCATCGACCTGCCGCAGATCCACAACCGCGTGAAATCCCTTGCGCAGGCTCAATCCTCCGATATCCGCGCCCGTCTGCAGACGGTCGGCGTGACCGTGCTGTCGGGAACGGCGAAGGTGGTGGACACGCAGCCCGGCCTGGCCGCCCACCAGGTGGAGGCCACCCTGGCGGACGGGTCGACGCAGGAGATCGACGCCGAGGTCGTGCTCATCGCGACCGGTGCGAGCCCGCGCATCCTGCCCGGTGCCGAGCCCGACGGTGAGCGCATTCTGACCTGGCGTCAGCTCTACGACCTCGACTCCCTGCCCACCCACCTCATCGTGGTCGGGTCCGGCGTGACCGGAGCCGAGTTCGTCTCCGCGTACACCGAGATGGGCGTCAAGGTCACCGTCGTGTCCAGTCGCGACCGCGTCCTTCCCGGTGAGGACGCCGACGCGGCACTCGTGCTCGAGGACGTCCTGTCCGAGCGTGGTGTCACGTTGATCAAGAACGCACGCGCGGACTCGGTGACCCGCACCGCCGACGGCATCGTCGTGACGATGTCCGACGGCAAGACCGTCGAGGGCTCGCATGCGCTGATGACGGTCGGCTCCGTCCCGAACACGCAGAACCTCGGCCTCGAGAGCGTCGGCATCGAGCTCGACCGCGGCGGTTACCTTCGCGTGGACCGGGTCTCGCGTACCCGCGTGCCCGGCATCTACGCGGCGGGCGACTGCACGGGCCTGCTGCCACTGGCCTCCGTCGCCGCCATGCAGGGCCGCATCGCGATGTACCACGCGCTGGGCGAGGGCGTCAGCCCCATCAAGCTCAAGACGGTCGCCTCCGCCGTGTTCACGCGACCCGAGATCGCCACGGTGGGTGTCGGCCAGTCCGCCATCGACAACGGGGACGTCCCCGCGCGCACGGTCATGCTGCCGCTGAACACGAACCCCCGCGCCAAGATGTCCGGCCTGCGTCGCGGCTTCGTCAAGATCTTCTGCCGTCCCGCGACGGGTGTGGTCATCGGCGGAGTGGTCGTCGCTCCCACCGCGTCCGAGCTGATTCTCCCCATCGCCATCGCTGTGCAGAACAATTTGACGGTGAACGATCTCGCCGCCACCTTCTCGGTCTACCCGTCTCTCACGGGGTCGATCACCGAGGCGGCGCGCCAGCTCATGCGCCACGACGATCTGGACTGACACCCTCGCTCGACCGTGATCCCACACTGTGAGACAGCGGTTCCACTGTGTGAGTCACCGCGCTACGCTACGAGAACGGTGCCCCACCCGCGGCACCGTTCTCGTCACGACCGACTCCGAGCCCACCCCGGTGAGCGCGCCGCGACGCCTCGTGTCCCACGATGCTCGGAGAATCCATGTCGTCCTCTGTTCTGCCACCCCTGTCCGTCCGCGCCTCGGCGATCACCGGATCAGCGATCCGTGACCTGCTGACGCTGACCGCCCGGCCGGACATACTGTCCCTCGCCGGCGGTCTTCCGTCGCCGGACGTCATGCCGCACAGCACCATTCGTGACGTCACGCATCGGATACTGAGTGGCTCCACCGCCGCCCTGCAGTACGCGGAGACCACGGGGGTGCGGCGGCTCCGCGACGTGATCGCCGCACGGGAGTCGGCGCTGGTCCACGACGAGGTGCCGTCCACCTCGGTGGTGGTGACGCACGGCTCCCAGCAGGCGCTCAGCCTGCTCGCGTCCGTGCTGGTCGATCCCGGCGACGTGGTCGTGGTCGATCGACCGGTGTATCCCGGTGCGCTGCAAGCGTTCCAGGCCGTCGGTGCCCGTATCGAGTCGGTCCCGGTCGATGCGGACGGCACCGACACCGATGCCCTCGAGCGACTGCTCGAATCAGGAGTGCGTCCTCGCGCCGTGCACACCGTCAGCAACTTCCACAATCCTCGCGGGGGAGTGCTGTCGGTCGGGCGTCGCCGCGCCCTCGTCGACCTCGCGGAACGGTACGGCTTCTGGGTCGTCGACGACGATCCCTACGGCGACGTGTGGTTCGACGCACCCCCGCCGGGCCCCATCGCGTCCGATCGGGTGATCCGTCTGGGCTCGGCGTCCAAGATCCTGGCACCGTCCCTGCGCGTCGGGTGGCTCACCGCGCCCCGACCGGTGTGCGACGCCGTGGAGCGGATCAAGCAGAGCGCCGATCTGTGCGGGTCGTCGTTGACGCAGCTGGTCGCGGCGGACCTGCTCGCGGACGAGACGTGGCTGCGACAGCACCTGGACGACGTGCGTGCGGTCTACTCGGCACGGGCGGAGGTGTTGGTCGGAGCACTAAGCAGCGAACTCGGTTCGGCGATCGAGGTCGATGCGGCCCGCGGCGGGATGTTCCTGTGGGTGCAGTTCACCGACGGCACGGACACGTCGGCGCTGCTGCCGGCAGCGCTGGACCGCGGCGTCGCGTACGTTCCCGGTCGCGCCTTCGATCCGGCCGATGGCGACGAACTCGGTACCGCGTTGCGCGTCTGCTTCGCGACGTCGACCGAGGCCGAGCTGCAGGAGGCCGTGCGACGCCTGGCCGCGGCGCACGACGCGCGGTAGCCCTCTCCGGTTTTCCGACTCCCGCCGAACCTGGCATCGTGTCGGCATGCGGTCCGTCGACGGCGTCCAGCCACCTGGTGTTCGGCACGGAACCGCCCAACTCCGCACCCGCCTGCTGCGCCAGTATCTGCTGGTGACCACCTGCCTCTATGCGGTGGGGGTGACCGTCTCGCTGCTGCCGCACGGCGACCGGGTGACGTCACCGGTGGCGGGCGGCGTGGTGGCTGTCGTCCTCGGCGTGGCAGCGCTGCTCGTCCTGGCGGTCCGACCGCGCGGACGCACCGCTCTCGGCATCGCGGTGGGCGCCGCCATGATCGCGACGCCCGCCGTCATGGCCTTTCACGTCCTCGCCGCGTCGCAGTTCATGTGCCTCATCGCGGTGATGTTCCTGGCCATGTACATCCGGGCCTTCCATGGACGGACGGTGGCACTCGTTCTCGTGGTCGTGCTGGTGGTGGCCGTGTGTGGTGCCGCGGCGGCATCCCCCGCGACGCTGTATCCCATCAGCTACCTGGTCTTCGTGGTCGCGATCGTCGGAGCGGCCGAGGCGTTCGGATCGGTGACCAGGGCGCTCATCGACGCGTCCCACACGGACCCGCTCACCGGCGTACGGAACCGGGCGGGATGGGAGATGGCCGTCACCGCGGTGACGACGTCGTCGATCACCGTCGTCGCGCTGGACGTCGACGGCTTCAAAGCCATCAACGACACATCTGGTCATCCCGCGGGCGACCGATTGTTGATCTCACTTGCCCGCTCGTGGTCCGATCTGGCGCCACCGGGGACGGTGATCGCGAGACTGGGCGGCGACGAGTTCGCGGCACTCGTACACGGGGCGTCGCCGACCGTGAGCCGTGCCTTCGTCGATGCGACCGCCGCTGCCTTCCCCCACGTCAGCGTCGGTTGCGCGTCGTCCGCGTTCCCCGGCGAGCCGGCGTCGGACGTTCTCGCACGCGCCGACACCGACCTCTACCAGGTGAAACGGAGGAGAGCCGGCGTCGACGAGCAGGCGTGAGTGGGTCAGTCCTTGGGATCGAGCGCGGAGGGCTTGTGCACCGCGTCCTTGCCGGACTTGTCACTCTCCACTCGGTACTGCGGGTCGTCCTTCGACGCCTTGACCTTCCGCCCACCGGCTTCGGTCTCGGAGGTGATCTTCTCGACCACCTCGCCTTCGGTCGTGGTGCCGTGCGTCTTCCACTCGACCTTGTCGCCCTTGGTGAATTCGTCCTTCGACATGTGTCGTGTCCTTCCGTCGCGATGCGGGGCTGATACCCGGATAGTGCCGCCGGTACACCCGGCTTCTGCTGATGGTGCAAGTTGCATGGTGCACAGTGCGGTATCGGCGTAGGGTCTCGAACCGATCGGTCTCCAGCCCATGTTCGTGGGACGGGGACTCGGCACGTCGAACGGGGATGACGAGATGGCCGCGAGAATTGCTGCGACGGTAGTGACGCTGGCCTTGGTGGCAGCGGGGTGCAGCTCGGAGGAGGCATCGCCGGAGCCACTCGCAGACAGCCCGCCGGCCGTCCCAGCCGCCCAGATCGACCGCGCGGACGTCGACGCGGCCGTCGGCGATCTCGACCGGTACGTCGAGGAGATGATGGCGCGGACCGGGACGCCGGGAGTCGCGGCTGCCGTCGTGTACCAGGACGAGGTTCTGTACTCGCGGGGATTCGGTGTCCGGAAGGTCGGTACCGACGAGCCTGTCGACACCCACACCCGGTTCCAGCTCGCGTCGGTGTCCAAGCCGGTCGCGTCGAGCGTCATCGCTGCCTCGGTCGGAGACGGAGCGGTCGACTGGGCCGATCCTGTCCGACGGTACGAGCCGGAGTTCGCGGTGGCGGATCCGTACGTGAGCGAGCACGCGACGTTCGTCGATCTGCTCTCGCACCGATCGGGTCTGCCCGATCACGCCGGTGACGTGCTCGAGGACTTCGGCTACGACTACGACGACATCATGGGCCGCCTCGACCAGCTCCCGCTGGGATCGTTCCGGGACAGCTACGCGTACACGAACTTCGGGTTCACCGCCGCCGGCAACGCCGCGGCAAAGGCGCAGGGCACCGACTGGCCCGAGCTGTCTCGGCGTCGCATCTACGAGCCCCTCGGCATGGCCGACACCTCGTCACGATTCGAGGACTGGGCGAACTCGCCCAACCATGCGGTGAACCACGTGCTGGCCGAGGGTTCGACCACCGAGTGGGAAGCGAAGTACGTCCGCGAGCCCGACAACCAGTCACCTGCCGGCGGAGCGAGTTCGTCCGTCGACGACATGACGAAGTGGATCCGCATGGAACTCGGCGGGGGAGAGTTCGAGGGTCGTCGCATCGTCGACGCGGACGCATTGCAGTACACGCACACCTCGCACTCCCTGTCGGGCGCGTCCGGGACGGAGGGCGCGCGAGACTCGTTCTACGGGTTGGGATTCAACGTGGGCACGGACGACAAGGGGCGCGTCGAGCTGTCGCATTCCGGAGCGTTCGCCCTCGGGGCGAGCACCACCGTGTTCATGTTGCCGAGTGAACAGCTGGGCATCGTCGTCCTGTCCAACTCGGCACCGGTCGGGGGCTCGGAAACTGTTGCCGCGCAGTTCATGGACCAGGTGAGGAACGGTCGGCAGACCGTCGACTGGGCACCGTTGATCGCCGGGATCTTCGACGGGATCGCAGAGGAGGAGGCGTCGCCGATCGACTACGCGACACCGCCGGCCTCGGTGACCCCTGCTCGTCCCGCGACCGAGTACGTCGGAACGTTCGACAGCCCGTTCCACGGTCCGGCGCGGGTCTCGGCGGACGGTGACCGGCTCACGCTCACCGTCGGCAAGGACGGTCAGCTGACGTACCCACTGACCCACTACGACGGTGACACCTACTTCTTCGAGACGTCCGGCGAGAACGCGGTCGGTCCGACAGGGGTCACGTTCGAGATCGTGAACGGTGCTCCCGGCTCGTTCACGGTCGAATACCTCGACAAGCAGGGACTCGGAAGGTTCACACGCTCATGACTGTTCGCACTGTCTCCCGTTCCGTCGGTATCGCGACGGCCTCTGCCTTGATCTTCGTCGCGGGCTGCTCGTCCGGCAGCGGTGAGGCGCCGGCACCGGTCACGTCGTCAGCGACCGAATCGGCTCTCCTGCCACTCGATCCCGCAGCTCTCGACGCGATGGTCGAGGACGTCGCCACGACGTCGCGGGAGATCGGCATGGTCGTGCTGATCACCACGCCGGACGGTGAGTACGTCAAGACCTGGGGTTCGGTGGCGGCCGATCGGTCGGAGGCCCCGACTCTCGACACCAAGGTGCGGATCGGGTCGAACACGAAGACGTGGACGGGCACGGTCATCCTGCAGATGGTCCAAGAGGGGTTGCTGTCCGTCGACGATCCGGTGAGCACGTTCCGGCCGGATGTGCCGAACGGTGATGCCATCACGATCGGGCAGTTGCTCGACATGCGCAGTGGACTCTACAGCTACACCCAGACCGTGGAGCTCAACGAGGCACTCGACACCGATCCCGGCCGGGTGTGGACCGCCGAGGAGCTTGTCGCACTGGGGCTGAGCAATCCGCCGAACTTCCCACCGGGAGAGGGTTACAGCTACTCCAACACCAACACGGTGCTGCTCGGACTGATCGCCGAGAAGCTCGACGGCAAGCCCATTGCCCAGATCTTCCAGGACAGGCTCTTCGGTCCACTGGCGCTGGTGGGGACGTCGTATCCCACCACCACCGACACGAGCATCCCGGCGCCGTTCACCCGCGGGTACAGCTACAGCGGCAACGTCGAGACGCTCGGTGAGGGCAAGGAAGCGCTGTCTCCGGAGCGGATCGCTGCGATCGACGCCGGCTCGGTTCAGCCGAGGGACACCACGAACGACAACCCGTCGTGGACGAGCTCGGCCGGTCAGGGCATCTCGACGGCGAACGATCTGGCCACGTGGGTCCGGGCGCTGGTCAAGGGCGACCTGCTCGACGCGGACACCCAGACGTTGCGGATGGACAGTGTGCAGCCGACCGACCCCGACAACCCGTCCTCTGCCGGGTACGGCTACGGGCTCGCGCAGATGGGACCGATGTTCGGCCACATCGGCGAGATGCCCGGGTACAACTCCTTCATGGGGTACGACCCGGTCAACGACCTGACGATGGTGGTCTGGGCGAACATGGCGCCCGGAACGGACGGGAGTGCGCCGGCAGCGGCGCTGGCCGGGTCGCTGGCGAAAGCCCTGTACCCGCAGCAGTCCGGGCCGTCATCCGGCGCCGAGGACACAGCCGACGACATCGAAGAGGTGGCGGAGGACACCGGCAAGTAGGCTCGTTACCGGGGGAGAAATCCAGAGGTGGAACCGGTGGCTCAGGGCGACCTCACCACGACGTCGTACGTCGTGCTCGGCATGTTGGTGTCGCGGGACCTCACCGCGTACGACATCTCGGAACTGTTCGGTCGTGGTGTCGGCGAACTGTGGCCTCGGGCGGGACGGCAGCATTACAACGCGCCGAAGAAGTTGCTCGAGCGTGGGCTCGTGACAGCGAGGGCCGATGCGGTGGGCGCGCGTCCCCGCACCGTCTACTCGATCACCGACGAGGGGCGCGCAGCCCTGACGGCATGGTTGGCGGAGAAGTCTCGCCCGTCGGCTCTCGAGTTCGAGGGCATGATGCGGGTGCTGTTCGCCGAGCAGGGTTCCATCGAGGACCTGCGCGGCAACCTACGGACGATGCGGGAACAGGCCGACGCCACCCGCCGACTCTTCGGGCGGCACGCCGTCACGCTGCGAGACACCACCGTCGCGACGTTTCCCGAGCGTCAGCACCTGATGGCTCTCGCCAATCGCTTCATGGTCGGACACTTCTCGCACATCGTCGAGTGGAGCGACTGGGCGCTGGCCGAGATCGAGGACTGGCCGGACACCACGTCTCCGGCCACCTCGCACCGGGATCGGACCGAGACGATGCTCGACGCCTCCGCGCGGCTGGGTGCACCGGAGGTGTCCCACGAGCCGTGACCGGACAGTCGGTTCACGGAGCGGGTTGGCACCTCGGGCACCAGTAGATCTGCCGCTCTTCGAGCGGGTTGTCGCCGAGCAGCCCCTCGCGGATGCGCGTTCCGCATCGGCGGCACGGCTTGTTTTCGCGGCCGTAGACCCAGAAGTGCCGGCCCGCACGGAGATCACCGGTGAAGGTGCGCGCGTTGCGGTTCTTGTTGGCCGTGATCGTCCGGTGTGACAGATCGATCATCTTGGCCAGATTGCCCGCCTCGGCAACGGGAGTGTGGGGATCGACGCCGCGCAGGAACAGGATCTCGTTGCGGTAGACGTTCCCGAGACCGGCGATGACGCGTTGGTCGAGCAGAGCGAGACCGATCGGCCTGTCGGGCTCCGCTTCGAGATTCGCAAGGGCCTCCGCCGGATCCCACAGGGGCCCCAGCAGATCCGGCCCGAGATATCCGACCGCTTCCTCGACGGTATCCAGTATCTCGACGACACCGAGTTCGAATCCGACTGCGACCCTGTCACTCGTCCCGAGCACGATGCGCGCTTGGTAGGCGGGCCGTCGCCACGGTGTGTCCGGCTGGTAGACGTGCCAGGCGCCTTCCATCTTCAGGTGGGAGTGGATGACCTTGCCGCCGACCTCGATGACGAGGTGTTTTCCCGCCGAGAGAACCGATTCCACTGTCTCGCCGGTGAAGTCGACCGTGGCGTAGCGCGGCACGCGCACATCACACGTGGTGAGAACCTTGCCGTCGAGTGCGTCGCGCAGACTGTTGGCCGTGCGCCAGACGGTGTCGCCTTCGGGCATGGATCAGGCCCTGATCCGGAGGCCACGCGGCGTCGCCGAGAAGCCCGCCTCGGTGAGGATCGTCGCGAAGACGGAGCCGTGGATGTCGCTCCCGTCGGTGCGTTCGATCACCAGCTTGTCGACGGACCTGGTGGTCACCAACGACACGAGAGCCGACGCCGCGGTGACCAGCACGTCGCGCTCCTCGGTGAAGGTGAGCACCGTCTTGCCGCCCCGCTCGACGTACAGCACGAGTTCGCCGTCCACCATGACGACGAGGGCACCGGCCTTGCGTCCGGGGCGGTGCCCGGATGCCGCGTCCACAGGACTCTTGGGCCAGGGCAGTGCGGCGCCGTACGGGTTGGCGGGATCGGTCGCGGCAAGTGCGACGGCTCCGACAGGACGTTCCGACTCGCTGCGCAGTCGGTCGACGACGTCCGAGGTGGAGAACTGGGCGCCGCCGAGCGAGTCGACGAAATAGCCGCGTCGCGCCCGGCCGCTGTCCTCGAAGCCGGTGAGCACCTTGTAGACACCGCCGAAGCCGCCGGGCACGCCCTCGTTCATGACGGACCCTCGGGTGACGACGCCGTAGCGCTCGAGCAGGATGTCCGAGGTGGCATGTGCCCGGATGGTGGGGTCCGACTCGGCCTCCGGAAGTAGGGCCCACCGGCCACCCGCGGAGGGTGGTCCCGTGCGCGTCGGTAATGAGGGTCGCGCGAACCGCTGGTAGGACCGCGCCCGCGGCGAGCGTCGCGCGGGGCGGTGGCTCGGCGCGGAACGGGTGGTGCCGTGCAGCAGCGCTCGCAGCGGGGCGAACGTGTCGTTGGTGAGGTGACCGGTCCACACCAGATCCCACAGTGCCGCAACCAGAGTCGTGTCGTCGGCCGGGGCGCCGGACTCGGTCTGGTGCAGCTGCCCGACGGTGTCGGACAGCTGTCGGAAGAAGTACGCGCCGCCGCCCGAGAGCACCTGCAGCACGGTCTGCTGCAAATCCGTCAGTTCGTCGTCCTTGGCGGGCGGCAGCGTCACCGGGGCGGCGTCGGCGGGATGGAGGCAGATCCACCCGTCCTTCGAGGAGATCGCGCCGTGGCCGGACCACACCACTTCGCCGGTGGCGGTGAGCTCGTCGAGCATCGCGGGGGAGTAGTCCCGGACACGCTGGGGCAGGATCAGCGATTCCCAGGCCGAGGCAGGAGCCGGGACACCGGCGAGCTGGTCGACGACCGTCGCCACGCCGTCGAGTCCGCGCAGGGTGCCGCCGACGTGCTGCCAGCGCGGCAGGAAGCGGCCCAGGACACCGGTGGACACGGGTTCGACGTCCTGGCGTGCGGCGGCGAGCGAACGCCGGCGGAGCCTGCGCAGCACCTCGGCGTCACACCACTCACTGCCCGAACCGCCGGGCCGGAATTCACCTTCCACCACCCGCTTCTGGGCGACGAGGCGTAGCAGCACGTCGCGGGCGACCGCCGACCCGATGCCGAAGCGGCCGGCGACGTCCGCGACCGAGAACGGACCGTGGGTGCGCGCGTAGCGGCTCACGAGATCCCCGAGCGGATCCTCGACCGGCTCGATGAACGCCGCCGGGGTGCCGATGGGCAACGGGACACCCAGCGCATCACGGAGTCTGCTGGCGTCCTCGATGGCGACCCACCACTGCGACCCGGCGAACGAGACCTCGAGGGCGCGGCGCGCCGCGGTGAGCTCGCCCGCCCACTGCGCTGCGGAGCCGGGCGACTCGATGCGTGCCTCTATCTCCGCCGTCGTGAGCGGGCCGAGCAGGCGCAGCAGATCGGCCACGCCCTCCGCGTCACGTGCCTTGCGGTCGTCGACGAGGCGCTGCAGTTCGAGCTCGGTGTCGGTGACGACGTCGCCGTCGAGCAGGTCGCGCAGTTCGACGCGTCCGAGCAGCTCCGCCAGCAGCGAGGCGTCGAGAGACAGTGCAGCAGCACGACGCTCGGCGAGCGGTGAGTCGCCCTCGTACATGAACTGGCCGACGTAGCTGAAGAGCAACGAGGTGGCGAACGGTGACGGGGAGTCGGTCTCGACGTCGACGATGCGGATCTGGCGGCGTGCGATCCGCACACACAGGTCCTCGAGTGCGGGCAGGTCGTACACGTCCTGCAGGCACTCGCGCACCGTCTCGAGCAGGATGGGGAACGTGGGGTACTTCTTGGCCACGTCGAGAAGCTGCGCGGCGCGTTGACGCTGCTGCCAGAGCGGCGCTCGCTTGCCCGGATTGCGGCGGGGCAGAAGCAGTGCGCGCGCGGCACATTCACGGAACCGCGACGCGAAGAGGGCGGAGCCACCGACCTGCTCGGTGACGATGTCGGTGATCTCGTCCTTCTCGAAGACGAACAGGTCCGGGCCCGGCGGCTCGTCGTCGGTGTCCGGGAGGCGCACGATGATGCCGTCGTCCGATGCCGTGGGCTGCGAGTCGATGCCGTACCGCTCGATGAGGCGCGCGCCGATGGCCAGGGCCCACGGTGCGTGCACCTGCTGGCCGTACGGGGAGTGCAGCACCAGACGCCAGTCGCCCAGCTCGTCGCGGAACCGTTCGACGACCAACGTGCGATCGGTGGGCATGTGGCCCGTCGCCGTGCGCTGCTCGGTGAGCAGCGCGGACAGGTTGTTCACCGCGTTGACGTCGAGCCCGCTCTCCTGCAGCCGGCCGCGCAGCGCGTCGTCGTCCGACGACTCGCGCAGGAACGCGCCCAGTGCCTCGCCCAGTTCGGCCGGGCGACCGAGTCCGTCGCCGTGCCAGAACGGCAGTCGGCCGGGCTGCCCGTAGGCCGGGCTGACGAGAACTCGATCGTGGGTGATCTCCTCGATGCGCCAACTGGTGGCACCGAGGGCGAAGACGTCTCCGACGCGCGACTCGTAGACCATCTCCTCGTCCAGTTCGCCGACGCGGCTGGCCTTCTCGCCGACCATGAAGACGCCGAACAGTCCGCGGTCGGGGATGGCGCCGCCCGAGGTGACCGCCAGGCGCTGGGCGCCGGGGCGACCGGTGAGCGACCCGCCGTCGCGGTCCCAGACCAAACGTGGCCGCAGCTCGGCGAACTCGTCGGACGGGTACTTTCCCGACAGCAGGTCCAGCGTGGACTCGTAGGCGGACCGGGGCAGCGACCCGAAATTGCCGGTGCGCCTGACCATGTCGAACCACTCGTCGGCGTCGATGGGTTCGAGCGCGCACGCCGCCACGGTGTGCTGGGCCAGGATGTCGAGCGGATTGGCCGGCACCTTCAGCGCCTCGATGTGCCCGTCTGTCATCCGCTGCACGGTGACAGCACAGTGGATCAGGTCGGTGCGGTGCTTCGGGAACAGCACGCCGCGGGAGATCTCGCCGACCTGGTGGCCGGCGCGACCGACACGCTGCAGACCGCTGGCCACGGACGGCGGCGCCTCGACCTGCACCACCAGATCGACTGCGCCCATGTCGATCCCGAGCTCGAGACTGCTGGTGGCGACGACGCATTTCAGTCGGCCGGACTTCAGGTCGTCCTCGATGAGCGCGCGCTGATCCTTGCTCACGCTGCCGTGATGCGCGCGGGCCAGCAGCGGCTCGGCACCGTGGACGACGTCACCGGAGGCGCCGATCTGCGACGGCGGTGCGTGGTCGACGGGTGCACCGTCACCGAGGCGTTCGGCGTAGATCTCGTTGAGGCGCGCGGTGAGTCGCTCCGAGAGCCGTCGGGAGTTGGCGAAGACGATGGACGACCGGTGCTCCAGGACGAGGTCGACGATCTGCGCTTCGACATGCGGCCAGATGGACCCCTGCTGCGGAGCGGCGGAGGCCGACCCCTCCTGCGGCTCGGTGGTGCCGAGTTCCGTCATGTCCTCCACCGGAACGCGCACCGAGAGGTCGAACGTCTTCGGCGACGGCGGGCACACGATGCTGATGGGTGCGGACCCGGTGAGGAAGCGTCCCACCTCCTCGTGTGGACGGACGGTGGCGGAGAGCCCGATGCGCTGAGCGGGCTTGTCCAACCTCGCGTCGAGCCGCTCCAGCGACAGCGCCAGGTGCGCGCCGCGTTTGGTGCCGGCGACGGCATGCACCTCGTCGACGATGACGGTGTCGACATGCTCGAGGGATTCGCGTGCCGCGGACGTCAGCATCAGGAACAACGACTCGGGTGTCGTGATGAGGATGTCCGGCGGCGTCTTGAGCATCAGACGACGATCGGCGGGGCTGGTGTCGCCGGAGCGCACGCCCACCGAGATCTCCGGCGGCGCGACGCCCTGCAGCTTGGCCGTCTGCGTGATGCCGACCAGGGGAGCGCGCAGGTTGCGCTCGACGTCCACCGCGAGCGCCTTCAGCGGCGAGACGTACAGCACGCGGGTGCCGGGTGCCGTGTCCTCGGGATCACGGCTCACCAGCTTGTCCAGCGCCCACAGGAACGCGGACAGAGTCTTGCCGGAGCCGGTGGGAGCGACGACGAGGGTGTGCGCGCCGCTGGAGATGGAGTCCCACGCGCCGAGCTGAGCGGCGGTGGGCGCGGGGAAGGCGCCGTCGAACCACGCCCGCGTCGGAGCCGTGAATCGCGCGAGCACGTCCTCCGGTGCCGGAGTGGGAGGGTTCTTCACCTCTCCATAGTGCACGGACCCCCTGACACGGTCGCCGGATGCGCGTCCCCACCCCCCGCGAGTACGTCGATGAGGTCGCTGAGAAGGCCGGGATCACAGCACTCTGGACGTACTCGCGAGGTGTGGCGGCGCGACGATCAGTCGTGCAGGCGTTCCTCGCCGCGATTGCGGAAGAACTTGAAACCCGGGATGCCGATGACGGCCTTGCGCACGTCCTTGGTCACCTCGAGCAGTTCGTGAATCTCGGGGGACACCGTGTCGAGCGTGGCGAGGATCGGCATGATGCCCTCCATCCGCTGCACCAGCTCCGGCAGCTGGTCCACGAGCTTCACGGCCGCCTGAACCTCGGCCTCGGAGAAGTTGTCCACGAAGGTGCGGCCCAGCGGAATCGCGCGCTCGGTGATCGGTTCGAGCTCCGAGATCATCGCCAGCGCCTTGGACGAGGCCGACTCCGCCCCGACGATGACGCCCTGCGCGTCCTCGGTGGTGGCCGAGACCTTGCCGATGACGGTCTGAGCCTGGTCGGTGATGCGCTCGATGGCGGCGATCACCTCGTCGACACGCACGAACAGGTCGTCGATGCGCCGGGGCAGCTGGGCGACGAACGCGACGGTGTCGAGCGACCAGAGCACGGTGCCGCGTGCGAGTCCGAGCATGTTGCCGAGTGACGGTACGGGCAGCCGGACGGTGCGCACCGACAGATCGTTGTCGGGTGCTCGGTGTCGATCCACGTCGGCCATGAGCACAGTGTGCACGGTGACGCCCCTCACGCGGCGGTATGCGAGCGCACCGCACCCGTAATGTCGAGAACATGACTGCTTTCGTGACCGGGGCCAGCGGCTACATCGGTTCTCGCCTCGTCGACGCGCTCGTGTCGGCCGACGAGAGCGTCGTCGTGGGCTCGCGCACGCCGGAGAGGCTGACCGCCTTCGACTGGCACGACGACGTGCGGGCGGTGCGACTCGATGTGACCGACGCCGACTCGTGCGCCGAGGCGCTGTCCGCGGAGGACATCGACGTCGCGTACTACCTGGTGCACGCCATCGGGGAATCCGGCTACCGGGCCACCGACCTCGCGTCCGCCCGGCACTTCGCCGAGGCGGCACGCGCCGCGGGTGTCCGCCGCATCGTCTACCTCGGTGGCTTCGTCCCCGAGGGCGAGAAGCTGTCCGAGCACCTCGCGAGCCGCGCCGAGGTGGGCGAGGCGCTCACCATCGACGGCATCGAGGTGGTGTGGCTGCGCGCCGCCATCGTCATCGGCGCCGGATCGACGTCCTTCGAGATGATCCGGTACCTCGCGGACCGGCTGCCTGTGCTGCCGCTCCCGAGCTGGTTGAGCAAGCCGGTGCAGCCGATCGCCGTCGACGACGTCGTGCACTATCTCCTCGCGTGCGCGTCACCCGACGTGCCCGCCGACGCGTACGACATCGCGGGCCCCGAGATCCTTCCGTACAAGGACCTCGTCTTCGCCTACGTCCGCGCTGCCGAGCTGCATCGTCTGGGTGTGCCCACCCCGGGCATCCCGACCAAGCTCGCGGCTCTCGTGATCGGCCGACTGATCCCGGTTCCGGGACTGCTCGCCGACGACCTGGTGCAGTCTCTCGTGAACTCGATGACCGCCTCGGAGAACCGCATCTCGGAGTTCGTCCCCGAGCCTGAGGGCGGTCTCACCGACGTCGACGACGCCATGCGCCGAAGCCTGCTCGGCGCGAGCGCCACCCGCGGCCTGGCCACGACGCCCGACTCGCTGCGCCTGGTGTCCTCGGACGCGGAGTGGACCGGCGGCGACGTCCGCAGCATTCGCCGCCGCGGCGCCGAACTGCTGAGCGAGGACGGGTGGAAGCTCGCCGAGGCACTCGGCATCGGCGCGGTGCTCTACTCGTGGCCCGTCGCTCCGGTCGTCCGGACCAATCTGGACGTGGTTGCCGCGGTCTCGTCCCGGGTACGGTCTCTTCTGAAGTTCTAGTCGGTCTCTCGTTCACAGACCGCAAGTTCCGACACGACCGACAGGTTCGACGAGCCGGAGGAGTACTTCATGGTGTCCTGGCAGATGAGGGCCGAATCCATCGTGCGCAACGCGCTGGTGGACAAGGTCGACCGCGACCATCACGAGACCGATCGCGCCTTCCTACGGCGGCGCATCATCGTGGCGGTCGTGCTCGTCGTGGGCGCGACGCTGCTGGGAGTGTCGCTGTCGACCGAGCCCGGCGACCCCATGTTCTACACGCTGACCATCGCGCTGGCATTGGTGTGGATCGTCGGCGGGTTCCTGTCCGGGCCACTGCACCTCGGTCGCATCAACTTCCGCGGGACCCTGCGGCGGCCGATCATCACGCCGATCGCGATCGGTCTGGCCGCGGGTGGCGTGTTCATCCTCGGCGCACTGGTCGTGCGGGAGATCCCGCCGCTGCGGGACTTCACGGCCAACGTCCTCGATCACGCGCGCGTCGGACCGCTCGCGCTCATCGTCTTCATCACGTTGTTCAACGGGGTCGCCGAGGAGATCTTCTTCCGCGGCGCTCTGTTCTCGGCCATCGGCGTGAAGCGGCCGGTCGTCATCTCGACGATCGTCTACACCATTGCCACTCTGGCCACGGGCAACCCGATGCTCGGCTTCGCCGCCATCACCCTCGGTTTCGTGCTGGGACTCGAACGCCGGGCGTCCGGCGGCATTCTCGCGCCGATCCTGACGCACGTCGCGTGGTCGACGGTCATGGTCTTCGCCATGCCACCACTGTTCGCCTGACGCTGCCCGATCGGGACGTGGCAGGGTAGCGCCCATGACCGGTGCACGAGGCAAGTCCGTCCGCTCGGACGATCTGGACGCCACCGATCGCGTGCTGGTGGAGGAACTGATCACCGACGGCCGTGCGACTCTCGCTCACCTCGCGGAGCGGGCGGGCCTCTCGGTCTCGGCCGTGCAGTCACGAGTGCGCAGGCTCGAGTCGTCCGGGGTGATCCTCGGATACACCGCGCGCGTCGATCGGGAGGCCATCGGCCAGCCACTGTCGGCGTTCGTGGCCATCACCCCCTTGGATCCGACGGCGCCCGACGACGCGCCCGCGCGTCTACGGCCGCTGCCCGAGGTGCAGGCGTGCCATTCCGTGGCGGGGGAGGACAGCTATGTGCTGCTGGTCCGCGTCGCGTCACCGCGGGATCTCGAGCGACTCCTGCAGCAGATCCGGACCACTGCCAACGTGCAGACCCGCAGCACCATCATTCTGCAGACCTTCTACGACTCCTGATCGCGCTGCAGCATTCTCCAGACGCGGTCCGCCGACATCGGCAGTGCGTGCGGCCGTACGCCGACGGCGTCCGTGACGGCATTGGCCAACGCCGGTGCGACGGGGTTGTACGGAGACTCGCTCATCGACTTGGCACCCAGCGGCCCGAGCGCGTCATAGGTGTCCGCGAACAACACTCGGGTCGTCGGAACGTCGGCGAGTTGCGGGATGTGGTAGTTCCGTAGCGACGCTGTGGTCACGTGCCCCGTCTCGTCGAGCCGCATCTCCTCGTACAGTGCCGCGCCCAGCGCTTGCGCCACACCACCTTCCACCTGCCCACGGCACTGCACCGGATTCATCACCGTGCCGGCGTCGACGGCCTGCACCGAGTCCAGGATCGCGACGCGGCCGCTCCCGGGGTCGACCGCGACCCGAAACCCGTGGACGTTGAACACCACCGAGCGAGGCGATCCGCCGTGGTACCCGTCCGCCGCCAACGGTCCGTCGTGGGCCGCGACGATCTCGTCGAGGGAGCACAGTGCGCCGTCCACCGTGACGCCCTCCGGACCGAGCACGCCCTGCGTCGGCAGCGATCCGGTCAGGCTCGATGCGGCACCGATGATGCGCTCGCGCAACGACTCCGCGGCGAGTGCGACAGCCTTGCCGGCGACCACCGTGCCCGCCGACCCGAAGGCGCCCGTGTCGTGGGAGGTGACGTCGGTGTCCGACTGTGCGATCTCGATGCGGTCGACGGTCGTGTTCAGGATCGACGCCGCGATCTGACCGTGCACCGTCGTGGTGCCGTTACCGAACTCGGCGGTGCCGACGCGCACCAGGTAGCGCGCTCCGGGCAGAGCGGTGATCGACGCGTCGGAGACGTGGCCGCGCGGCGGCACGGTGGCATTCATACCGATGGCCACGCCGACGCCCACCTGCCATCCGTCGGGCGCCGGCGATCCGGGCTCGGCGAGTGCCTCGTCCACGAGATCGAGGCACTGGTCGAGTCCGTAACTGCCGAACAGGAGGTCGCCGTCGAGGACGTGCGCGGCGACGAACGGATCACCCGGCACGACGACGTTGCGACGCCGGAACTCGATCGGATCGATGTGCAATCGGTGCGCCAACTCGTCGAGCGCCGACTCGACGGCGAAACCGGTCTGCCCGACGCCGTATCCGCGGAACGCGCCGGACGGAATCGTGTTCGTGTACACCGCTCTCGCCTCGACGCGCTTGGCCGCGCAGCGGTAGAGGGCGATCGAGTCGGTGGAATGGTGCAGCACACCGGGACTGTGGTTGCCATAGGCGCCTGCATCGCTCAGCACGTCGAGGGTCAGCGCGGTGAGCGTGCCGTCGGCCGTGGCGGCTGCGGTGACCGACACCTCCATGGGATGCCGACAGGGCGCGACGGTGAACTGGTCGGCACGGGAGAACTCGAGCTGTACCGGTCGACGCACCGTCAGAGCGGCGAGCGTCACGAGATCCTCGGTGAGCATCTCCTGTTTGGCGCCGAACCCGCCACCGACCCGCGTCGTGAACACCCGCACGGTGTCCGGATCGAGGTCGAAGATGTGACACAGCTCGTCCCGTACGAGGAACGGGACCTGCGAGCTCGTGCGGACGGTCAGGCGCCCGTCCTCGGCAAACCAGGCGATCGCACCGTGCGTCTCGAGGTGAGTGTGCTGCACGCGGGCGGTGCGCCACGTTCCGGTCACCACGGCGTCCGCGGCCGCCAGGCCTGCCTCGACGTCGCCGGTCGTACCGCTCACCTCGGCCACGACGTTGCGCTCGACGTCCGCGATCCTGGCCTCGGGACCCTTGCCGGCGTGGACGATCGGGGCTCCCGGTGCGAGCGCGTCCGCGGGATGCAGCACGGCGGGCAGCACCTCGTACTCGACGACGAGGCGCCGTCTGCCCTCCTCCGCGGCGGCCACCGACTCGGCGATCACCGCTGCCACCCGCTGCCCGACGTAGCGGAGCTCGCGATCCAGAACGAGAGTGTCGTCGGGATCGTCGTCCCGTGACTCGTGGCGTGCGGTGGAGAAGGCGACGGGCGGCGCGTCCTCGTGGGTGAGCACCGCGACCACACCCTCGACGGCCAGCGCGGCCGACGTGTCGATCGAGACGATGCGCGCACGGGCGTGGGGGCTCCCCAGCACCGACAGATGCAGTAGACCCGGCATCGCGACGTCGAGCGTGTAGGGCTCCGTTCCCGTGACGACGCGAGCGCTGGCCGGTGCGGCGACGGAGCGTCCGCACGCCGGTCCCTCGGTGGACTTCTCGATGGTGCGCACACCCGTGACCGCGTCGGTGATCGCCCGATACCCGGTGCAGCGACACAGGTTTCCCTTGAGTGAGGTGTCCAGATCCTCGGTCTGCTCGTCGGTGAGGGCGGCGGCGGTGACGATCATGCCGGCCGTGCAGAAACCGCACTGGAATCCGGCGGCGTCGACGAATCGCTGCTGCATCGGATGCAGGTCGTCCGGCGTGCCCAGCCCGGCCACCGTGGTGACCTCCCGACCTTCGGCGCGGTAGGCCGGAACGATGCACGACTGGACGGCGGCGCCGTCCAGCAGCACCGAGCACGCGCCGCAGTCGCCCGCGTCGCACCCCTTCTTCACCTCGAAGAGTCCGACGTCGCGCAGGGCCGTGCGCAGGCACTGGCCCGGTCGCGGGGACATCTCCACGGTCTCCCCGTTGACTCCCACTCTCATGACAGCTCCTCGCAGATCTGCTGTGCCAGCACGCCGCTCACGTGGCGTCGCCAGTCCGGTGCTCCGTGCACGTCGTCGTACCACTGGTCGGCGGGTATCGCGGCGTTCAGCAGCGCGGCCACGTCCTCGGCGTGCGGCACTGCCTCGAGTCGCAGCTGGTGCGGGCGGCGCGTCGACGCGGTGACGGTGAGGACGCACGATCCGTCGGCGTCCCGGCGACCGATCACGACGGCGCCGGAGCGCCCGCGAGGTGCCAAGGACATTCTGCGGCAAGCGAATCGGGAGCGCAGAACGGCGTCGTCGATCTCGATGCTGCGTATCACCTCGCCCGGTGCGAGCGACGTGCGCTGGGGTCCGGTGACCAGCGCCGCGACGGGCACGCGCCGTTCGTGACCGTCGGGGGTCCAGATCACCGCGACGCCGTCGAGCGCCGAACAGAGCGAGGTCATGGATCCCGCGGGAAGTCCGAGGGCGATGTTCCCACCGACCGTGGCGAACTGCTGCACCTTGAACGACGCGAGCAACGCGTCGGAGCAGAGGGCCACCAGCGACTCGAGGTCCGGCCACCGCGGCGGCCACGACATCCGACGCAGCGTGTCCACGGTGCACGTCGCGGCGATCTCCAGCCCCTCACCGACGACGACGGGTTCCCAGCCGAGGTCCGTCAGATCGACCAGTCGGTGCACCCCCACCTGCGGTTCCGAGAAGACCCACGTCCCACCTGCCACCACGGCGGTGCCGCCGTCGATGACCGAGAGATCGCCCCGCGTACGAGCCCGGACGACCTCGCGCACGGTGTTCAGGTCCACGGAATCACCGCCCGGCCTTCGTGAGCAGCGCCGTGTGCGCCGCCGCCACGTCCCGGGCCACCGTCTCCTCGTCGACGGTCATGACCACCCCGTTCTCGACCACCACCCGCCCGTGCACGAGGAGCCGTTCGAGGGGCGGCCGGTCGCCCAGTACCAACGCGGCGACGGGGTCGGTGATGCCGGCGTGGGCGGCGCCGTCGATGCGCCACAGCGCCAGATCGGCGAGCTTGCCCACCTCCAGCGAGCCGATCTCGTTCTCGCGCCCGAGGACTCGGGCACCGCCGAGTGTCGCGAGGTCGAGGCTCTCGCGCACGGTCATGGCCCGGGGTCCGCCGCGCGCCCGTGCGAACAGTGCTGCGTGATGCGCCTCCTCGAGCATGCTGCAGGACTCGTTGCTGGCGGCACCGTCGACGCCGAGCCCCAGGGGAACCCGAGCGTCGATCAGATCGCGCGCTCGGGCGATACCGGCGCCCAGCCGCGCGTTGGACGTGGGGCAGTGGGCTGCCCCGGTTCCGGTGGCCGCCATGGTCGCGATCGCGGCGTCGTCGAGATGCACGGCGTGCGCGTACCAGACGTCGTCGCCGACCCAGCCGACCGATTCCATGTACTGCACGGGAGTCATGCCGAAGTTGCTGCGGCAGAACTCCTCCTCGTCCAGGGTCTCGGCGAGGTGTGTGTGCAACCGGACGCCCAGCTCGCGCGCCAGCGTCGCCGATTCGCGAAGGAGGTCGCCGGTGACGGAGAACGGCGAGCACGGTGCGAGAGCGATGCGCAGCATCGATCCGAAGGACGGGTCGTGCCAGCGGTCGACCGCGGCGCTGCTCGCGGCCAGGATCGCATCGAGCGACTCCACGACGCTGTCCGGCGGCAGACCACCCTGACTGTGTCCCAGGTCCATCGATCCCCGCGTCGGGTGGAACCGCAGACCGACCGTCCTCGCGGCGTCGATCTCTGCGCCCAACACGTCGCCGCCGTCGTGGGGGAAGACGTAGAGGTGGTCGGTGGTGGTGGTGCATCCGGTCGCGGCCAACCGAGCGAGCCCACCCGTCGCTGCGACGCGGACCGAGTCGGCGTCGATGCCGGCCCACACGGGATACAGCGTCGTCAACCACTCGAAGAGCGTCGAGTCCGCAGCCAGACCGCGGGTGATCCACTGATAGAGATGGTGGTGCGTGTTCACGAGGCCGGGAGTCAGGACGCAACCGCGGCCGTCGATGACGGCGACCTCCGGACCGTCGGGACGCGGCGGCGGTGTCCCGTCGCCGAGCGCCGCGATGAGCCCGTCCTCGATCAGGACCCAGCCCGCCGCCCACTCGGAGCGGGCGGGATCCACGGTGATCACGTGGGCGCCCGTGATGAGAATGCGGTCCGGCACGTCGTACTCCTGTCCTCGCTGTGTCACCGAGTCAACACCGTGTCGGCCACCCGCGCAGGGCGCGCGCCGACGAAACGTGGCCGAAACGAGCGCCGCCTACTGTCGGATCCTCCAACGACGATGCGGGCGGGTGAACGGGTGTGCTGATCCAGGACGTGCTCGACGTACCGGAACTCGCGCTGCGGCGCCTCGTCGGCACCGACGACCAACTCGGTCGGACCGTGCGGTGGGCCTTCGCGACCGATCTGCCGGACCCGTCGCGCTACATCGTGGGCGGCGAGCTGGTCGTCACCGGCATGGTGTGGCGCCGCGCGCCGGAGGACAGCGATGCCTTCGTGGCGTCGGTCGTCGCGGCGGGCGCTGTGGCGCTCGCGGCGGGCGACGAAGTGTTCGGTTCCGTCCCCGACGACGTGGTGAATGCGTGCGAGAAGTACTCGCTACCGCTGCTCGCGGTGCCCTCGGCGGTCGCGTTCGCGGACGTCATCGCGGCCGTCACCAGCCGGGTGACCGGCGATCGGGTGGCGCGGCTCTCCGCCAGTCTGGCCCGCCAGCACCGATTGCTCACCGCGGTCACCGACGGACGCGCGCTCGCGGACCTCACGCACGAGACGGCGCGGGACACGGGCGTGACCTGCCGGATCATCACCGCGGTGGGCCGGCCCGTGGTGTCCGCCGAGCCGTTGGCCACGGAGGTGGTGGACGCTCTCGTCCGCACTGCGGCGCAGAGTCTTCCGTGCCGCGTGCTCACCGAGAACACGGTGCGGTCCGTGCTGCCCGTCGGATCGAGTTTCGGTCACCGTGCGACTGCGTGGTACCTCGTCGTGGACGGTGACCACGAGTGCCTGGACGGGCAGGTTCTCGATGCGCTCGGTCAGCTGGCGAGCATCGCGGCCCTCGATCGCGTGCGCGTGGACGACGGCGCGCGGGTGCTGCGCACCATGGCCGACCGCGCGGCCGAACTCCTCGTCGACGGATCCGGAGAGCAGGCGCTGGAACGCATTCGACAGATCGGCGTCGACGTGACAGGAGACGTCGTCGCGCTGGCCGCCACCGCGGATATGCCTGTCGAGGTCCTGGCCGCGGTGCTCACCGACGCGGTGCGGGAATCGGTCGACGGTGCGGTGAGTGTGGGAGTCACCGGCGGGGACCTCGTGATCGGCGTCGTCGGGCTACCTTCCGGTCGGACGTCCACCCGCATGGCCGCCGATCTCGCCCTTGCGCTGCGTCGACTCGAGGACACCGTGACCGGACGGATCGCCGTGGGCGTGGGTACGGCTACAGAGGCCGCGGCCCTCGTCGGATGTGTGCGGTCGGCACAGCATGCGCGTGAGGTGGCGGCGGCATCGGCCGACCGGATCGCCGTGCGGACCAGCGCGGACACCGGGTCGGCCGCCGTCCTGCTCTCGGTGGTGCCGGACGGACTGCGCGCTGCCTATGCCCGGCGGGTGCTCGGCGCGGTACTCGACCACGACAGCCGCACCGACGCGGGACTGCTGGACACGCTGCGGGCGTACCTGCACCACGACGGTTCCTGGAGCCGCACGGCGGACGCCCTCCACGTGCACGTCAACACGGTGCGGTACCGCATCGGACGGGTGGAGGCGCTGACGGACCGAGACCTGGGGACGACGGAGGACCGCACCGACGTCTTCGTCGCGTTGGCCGTGCTCGGGCCTCAGCCGACGACGCTGTAACCCCGCCAGGCGGATCCCGCGTCGGGGGCGTCCTCGCGTTCGACGGTCGCCTGGATGACCCCGTAGGGACGGTCGTCGGCGTGGAAGACCTCGCCGTTGTTCTCGACGCCGAAACGGTCGAGGTCGTACAGGAAGTGATGCTTGTTCGGCGCGCTCATCCGGATCTCCGCGATGAACGGGAATGCCTCCAGCGCAGCGCGTCCCATCGCGAAGAGTGTCTGTTGCAACGCGAGCGACTGGAGTGTGGCGAACTGCTCGATCATCACTGCCTTGACGCCGGCGTACACCTCGTCCCAGTCGACGTCGGTGGTGGTGTAGCGCCACCGGGCCTCGAGCGAGGTGGCCATGACGCGGTCATGAGTCGGGGCGAGCACGGTGTAGGAGTCCTCGAGGAAGCCGGCGAACTCGGAGCCCGTCGACTTCAGGATGATCAGATCCTTGAAACCCGCGGTGACCCAGGTCTTCTGCTCCGCTCCGGAGCCGCCCACGGTGACCGAGGCGACCCGCGTCTCCTGGCCCTTGCGCACCCAGGTGTGATCGTGGGGGCGGCCGTCCACGGTGACACGCTCCCACGCGTATTCCTCGAGTTCGATCCGCGCCTCGGTCACCGGCTCGACGTCGTCGACGAAATGCCGTGCCAGATCCAGGCCGTACGACTCGAGATGCAGCAGGCCCTTCTCCTTCGCGTAGGCGTACGCGGTCTGCTTCTGGGTGTCCGTCGGCAGGACCGCGCCCTGGTCACCGACGAGATGGGCGGCGGAGAAGTCGCCCCGCAGTGCCGAGGACACGGAGATGTCCCGGATCTCGTGGCGGGCGGTGTCGCGGTAGATGCGCACCACTCGGTTCTCGGCCTTGCCGTACTGGTTGGCTCCCAGGACGATGTTCCCGGTCAGATCGGTCATGGGGTCAGCTTCCTCGATAGGTGGAGTACGCGAACGGGGACAGCAGCAGCGGAACATGGTGGTGCGCATCGACATCGAGGACGATGAAGGTGATGGACACCTCGGGGTAGAAGGTCTGCGTCCCGGACTGCTCGAAGTACGCGGCGGTGTCGAACACGAGTGTGTAGACACCGGCCACCGCGTCGTCCGGAAGCAGTTCCTTGGCGCGTCCCTCCTCGTCGGTGATGCCGGTGGTGACCACGTCGCCGTGCTCGTCGACCACCGCGAGACCCACCCCCGTCGCCGGTGTCCCGTGTACCGCGTCGAGGACGTGGGTGCTGACGCTCACAGTTCGGTCCGCTCGGTCAGCATGCGGGTCAACCTGATTCGATTGATCTTCGCCAGTTCGGTTCTCATCACGCGCCTCTCCGTCTCCGGATCGTTGTCGAGCCTCTCGGTGAGGATAGCGAGAAGCTCCGTCGCAGGGCGGCCCGTCGCACACACCAGGTAGACGTGGCCGAACTTCTCCTCGTAGGTCCGATTCCCCGCCGCGAGCGCGTCCTTGACGCCCTGGTCCGCCTCGCTCACGGCCGCTTGCTCGCGCTGCGACGACGAGCCGGCGGTCACCGAGGCACCGATACGTGGATGACCGTCGAGTGCGCGGTCGATCTCCGTCTCGGACAGTTCCGCCAACTCGCTGTCGGCGCGTTCCAGGAGGGCCTCGGCGCTGTCGAAGGGGCGACCGACGGCCACCCGGCGCGCCCAGATGGACGACGAGCAGCACTCGAACAAGGCGTGCATCGCGGCGCGATCGGACAGCCGATTGAATCCGTCGAGCCCGAGTGCTTCGTGCAGGAACACGAGCGTTCCCTTCTGTGGTGGGGATCAGGACAGGTCGTTCAGTCTGCCGAAACGCGCCGCGGCGATGGGATTCGCATCGGCGACCAGGTGGTCGAACCGGTGGTTCGCGATCTTCGCGACCTCGATCATGGCGAACGACCGCTCCGCACCCGGTGAGTTCTCCATCCGCGACCACCCGTTGGCGAGCACCCGGTCGTAGTGCTCGGTCTCGGCCGCGCAGATGACGAGGGGGAAGCCGAAGTGATCGCGGTAGGCGGTAGCGAGGTCGACAACCGAGCGATGCTCCTCGTCACCGAGGTGCGCGAGCGAGACGTGGTCCTTGGCGAACGCGGTGCCGGTGTCGTCCTCGCTGCCCAGATCGGGGAAGGCGCTGATCAGCTCGACCTGCTCCTCCGTGGTGCCTGCGAGCAGGGAATCTTGGAACGCCTCCCGCAGTGCATGAGCATCCGCGTAGGGCCGCTGCTCGTACGCGCGACGCACCACCCAGTCCGACCCCTGCACCACGTCGCCGAACGTCGTCGAGAACTCGTCGAGGCTCATCTCGTTGACGGCGTCGAGGGTGATCGAGTCGCCGGGGGAGCCCGCCACCGTCGCCCCGCGCGAGCCACCCACGTGGAAGAACAGGATGTTGAGGGCGATCGCGGTGAACGCACCCAGCACGATGCCGCTCGAGAACAGCAGCTCGAGCCAGCTCGGAACACCCTCCGAGACGGTCGGCTGGATCGTGACCAGCAGGGCCAGACCGAGACTCGTCGCGACGATGATGAGGTTGCGGTGGTCAGTGAAGTCCACCTTCGACAGGGTCTGGATGCCCACGACCGCCACGGTGGCGAAGAGCGCCAGCGCGGCGCCGCCCAGGACGGGTGACGGAATGGACGCGACCACCGCCGCCGTCTTCGGCAGCAGGCCCAGGACGATCATGATGGCACCGGCGGCGGCGACCACCCAGCGGCTGCGCACGCGCGTCAGGCGCACCAGGCCGACGTTCTCCGAAAAGGCCGTGTACGGGAACGAGTTGAAGGAGCCGCCGATCACCGTGGCCACGCCGTCGGCACGCAGGGTGGCGGCGATGTCGTCCTTCGTGATCCGCTTGCCGACGATCTCACCCGTCGCGAAGACGCTGCCCGTCGACTCGACCGCCGTGATCATCAGGACCACGATCATCGAGATGATGGCGATGACACTGAACTTGGGCGCGCCGAACAGGAACGGCTGCGTGAACCCTACCCACGACGCCTCGGAGACACCGTCGAACGTCATGTCGCCCAACACGTACGCGGTGGCGCTGCCGATGACGAGTCCCAGCAGCACGGCGATGGTGGCGGTGAAGCCGCGGAAAAATCGCTGGATCAGCACGATGATCACCAGCGTGCCGATCGCGTAGGCCATCCAGCGGCCGTTCGTCGGATCCTGTTCGTGGGTCGCAGGATTCGTGACGGCGTCGTTGACGGCCACCGGCAGCAGGGCGATACCGATGATGGCGATCACCGTCCCTGTCACCACCGGTGGGAAGAACCTCAGCAGCCTGCTGAACCAGGGGGCGATGAGAAACGTGAACAGGCCCGCCACGATGACGGCGCCGTACACGTACAGCAGCCCCTCGGTTCCGCCGCCGTTCGCCATCGCGATCGCGATGACCGGGCTGACACCGGCGAAGGTGACGCCCTGCAGGAGCGGCAGCTTCACACCGATCTTTCGAAAGCCGACCGCCTGGATGATCGAGGCGATGCCACACGTGAACAGGTCGGCGTTGATCAGGTGGATCAACTGCTCGTTGGTGAGGCCGATGGCCCCACCGATGATGATCGGAACCAGCACAGCTCCCGCGTAGAACGCGACGACGTGTTGGAACCCGTAGGCCGCCAGCTTGTGGGCGGGGAGAACCTCATCGACGGGGTGACGCCGCGTGACGGCGGAGCGAACAGTCATGAGTGGACCTGGTTCCAGGCGAGGGCCGAAAAGGCCTGAGGCGGTGCCCTGCGACGGTGCAGGGCGGCGAGTGACCGGAGTGCGGTGCGATCAGACTCCGCCATGCGGGGCCACCCCGCCAGTCGAGACCGCACAAAGTCGGGGCACCGGTCCGCGCTGGTCGTTGGGTGATCCGCCAACAGGTGGTGAAGAGTGAGGGGCGATGAGCAACCACTATCACCACCTGGTGTTCGGACCCTCGGCGCTGGCGCGGCAGCGCGCGAAGGGCAGCTACACGGCCTACGGTGCGCAGACGGAACGCGGCGACGACGGACCCGACGCACTCGACGGCCGCGAGAAGGTGATCATCCGCGCCGCGGACCAGTTCTACCTGTCGACAGTCACCGAGACCGGATGGCCCTACGTCCAGTACCGCAGCGGGCCGGCCGGGTTCCTGCAGGTGCTCGACGACCACACACTCGCGTTCGCCGACTTCGCCGGGAACAACCAGTACGTGACGGCCGGCAATCTCGACGCGAACGACCGCGTGGCGCTGATCGTCGTGGACTACCCGCGCCGCCAGCGCGTGAAGATCTACGGGCGCGCGACGGTGGTCGAGGGAAGTGCGGACCCGGCGTTGCTCGAGCGACTTCGGCAGGTGCCCGGCGGCACCGTCGAGTCGCGGTGCGAGCGCAGCGTCGTGATCTCCGTCGAGGCGATCGACTGGAACTGCACCCGCAGCATCATCCCGCGCTACGACCAGGACTACGTGAGCCGGATGGGTGCGCTGTACGAGCGCGACGCCGCGGCGCGGGAGAAGGTGCTGCTCGACCGCATCGCCGAGCTCGAGGCGCGGCTGGAGTAGGGGGCGGGGGGTGCGCGGGGTGTTCCACTCGCGGGCGCTGGGGGCGGGTTCCCGCGCGTGGGTGCGAAAAGTGGGTCGTGGCGCCCGGGAGGTGGAGTTTCTGGTCCTCTCGGCGGCGGACGGGGCGGGATCCCGCGCCATTCGTCGTCGAGCGGAGCGGGGGGTGCGCGGGGTGTTCCACTCGCGGGCGCTGGGCGCGGGTTCCCGCGCGTGGGTGCGAAAAGTGGGTCGTGGCGCCCGGGAGGTGCTCGACGCGCACTGGCGCCGGGGACGCAGCCCGTGCAGGGTGGTCGCATGACGACGGTCGGCGTGGTGCTCGCGGCGGGTGCGGGCACCCGGTACGGCGCCCCCAAGATCCTGGCGCACGACGGGCTCTGGTTGGACCTGGCGGTGCGGGCGCTGCGCGATGGCGGGTGCGACGAGGTCCTGGTCGTCGTGGGTGCCGCGGCGCCGGAGATGCCTCCCGGCGCGCAGGCCGTGATGAACGACGAGTGGCGCACCGGCATGGGCAGCTCGGTGCGGGTGGGCCTGCAGACATGTGAGACGACCGACGCCGACCTCGCGGTGCTGCACCTGGTGGACACCCCCGACATCGGCGCCGAGGTGGTGGGGCGGGTTCTCGACCACGCCGCGAGCACTGGAATCGCGCGGGCCACCTTCGACGACACTCCCGGTCACCCCGTGGTGCTCGCGCGCCGGTGGTGGGCGGAGGTCGCGGAGGCCGCGACGGGGGATCAGGGCGCCCGCACCTTCCTCCGCGGCAACCCCGACGTGATCACCGTCGAGTGCGGGGACCTCGCGACGGGTCGCGATCACGACCGCCCGAGCCCCTGACGATTACGCCGAGGCCCGGCTGGGCACAGGACAGTCATGCCGATGAGTTCGTCCGAAGGTAAGTCCTGGACCCGCGACCGTGTCCACGCCCTGGGGTCCGAGCGACCCGTCTCCGTGCTCGACATCGGACCGGGGGTGGGGACCTACGCGAAACTGCTTGCAGGGCCGCAGCTCTCCCGCATCACCGGTGTCGAGATCTGGGAGCCGTACGTGGAGACCTACCGCCTCCACGAGTACTACGACGAGATCATCCTCGGTGACGCGCGCACGGTGGATCTGCCGACGGCGGACGTGGTGATCATCGGCGACGTGGCGGAGCACATGACCGAGGCCGACGCGATGGCGCTGTGGGCCAAGTGCTGTGCGGCCGCGACGCGGGCGGCGTACCTGTCGATCCCGATCGTCCACTACCCGCAGCACGAGATCGAGGGCAATCCGCACGAGATCCACGTCGACGAGGACTGGAATCACGAGCGCGTGCTGTCCTCCTTCGAGGGCATCGGCGCCTGGGAACTCGGGTCCGAGGTCGGCGTCTACGAACGACTGCTCGCCTGACCGGACCGGAGAAGCCTGCCCAGTTCCTCGAGGTCGTCGACGACGAACTCCCAGTCGTCGGTGGGTTCGGACTCGGTCTGCTGCGGTCCGTGCTCGTGCGGGCGGCGCACGAAGGCGGTCTGTAGTCCGCACCCACGGGCGGCGGCGAGATCATCGTTGTGTGTCGCGACCATCAGGCACTGGCCGGGAGCGAGATCGAGCAACTCCGCCGTCCGCAGATACGACTCGGGAGTCGGCTTGTAGGCCTGCACCACCTCCGCGCCGAGCACCGCGTCCCAGGGGATGCCGGCACGCTTGGCCATGTCGAGGAGCAACGACACGTTGCCGTTGGACAGGGGTGCCACGATGACGGACTCGCGGACGGCTGCGATACCGGCGACCGAGTCCGGCCACGGCGGCAACCGGTGCCACGCCAGAGTCAGATCGTCGACCGCCTCGGTGGGGAGCACGTACTCCGCCAGCAGTTCCACGAGACTCTCGCGGTGCAGCGCGTCGAGCTTGGTGAAGGGGCGCTCACCGGTCCGGATCGGTTGCATCGAGGGCTGGTACCTCGCACGCCACCGGTCCGCGAAGTCGCCCGGATCGATGTCGTCGCGTTCGGGGGCGTACTCCTCCAGCCAGCGCCGCACCTCCTCGGCGATACCCCCGCGCCAGTCGACGACGGTGCCGAACACGTCGAAGAGAGCGGCCCGGACCGCTGTCACGACGCGTGCCCGTACGAGCCGGGAGACGGGAACGCCCGCCCTCGTCGATCGGTTCTCACGTGCGGACTGTCGTCGGCCATGAGAGGAGCGTAACGGGGGCGGGCGTCCGGCCGGCTCACTTCAGTTCTGCGAGAACAGTTCCCTGGGTGATGGCGGAGCCGGGCTCCACGGCGAGTCCGGTGACGACGCCGTCCTTGTGGGCGGTGACGGGGTTCTCCATCTTCATGGCCTCGAGGACGGCGATGAGGTCTCCGGCGACGACTTCCTGGCCCTCGGTGACGGCGACCTTGACGACGGTGCCCTGCATGGGTGCGGTGACGGCGTCACCGGACGCGGCTGCGCCGCCGGCGCCGCCGCGGGTGCGCGCCTTGGGCTTGCGACGAATGACGTTGCCACCGGCAGCAGCGTTGCCGCCGAGCGAGAACTGGCCGGGCAGGGACACCTCGACACGGCGCCCACCGACCTCGACGACAACGTTCTGTCGGGGTCCGTTCTCGTCGTCCTCGATGGGGGCGCCGGCGGTGAACGGTTCGACGGTGTTGTCCCACTCGGTCTCGATCCACCGGGTGTGAACGTCGAAGGACTGACCGTCGCCGATGAAGGCGGGGTCGGAGACGACGGCGCGGTGGAACGGGATGACGGTGGCGAGGCCCTCGACGCGGAACTCGGCGAGGGCGCGGCGGGAGCGGGCGAGGGCTTCCTCGCGGGTGGCGCCGGTGACGATGAGCTTGGCGAGCATGGAGTCGAACTGGCCGCCGATGACGGAGCCGGACTCGACACCGGAGTCGACGCGCACGCCGGGGCCCTCGGGGGCGACGAAGGTGGTGACCGGTCCGGGGGCGGGAAGGAAGCCGCGGCCGGCGTCCTCACCGTTGATGCGGAACTCGAAGGAGTGTCCGCGCGGTGCCGGGTCCTCGGTGATGGAGAGTTCGTCGCCGTTGGCGATGCGGAACTGCTGCAGCACCAGGTCGATGCCGGAGGTCTCCTCGGTGACGGGGTGTTCGACCTGCAGGCGGGTGTTGACCTCGAGGAAGGAGACGAGTCCGTCCTGGCCGACGAGGTACTCGACGGTGCCGGCGCCGTAGTAGCCGGCTTCCTTGCAGATGGCCTTGGCGGAGGCGTGGATCTCGGCGCGCTGGTCGTCGGTGAGGAACGGTGCGGGGGCTTCCTCGACGAGCTTCTGGAAGCGGCGCTGCAGGGAGCAGTCGCGGGTGCCGGCGACGACGACGTTGCCGTGCTGGTCGGCGATGACCTGCGCTTCGACGTGGCGGGGCTTGTCGAGGTAGCGCTCGACGAAGCACTCGCCGCGGCCGAAGGCGGACACGGCTTCGCGGGTGGCGGAGTCGAAGAGCTCGGGGATCTCCTCGCGGGTGCGGGCGACCTTCATGCCGCGTCCGCCGCCGCCGAAGGCGGCCTTGATGGCGATGGGGAGGCCGTGCTCGTCGGCGAAGGCGAGGATCTCGTCGGCGTCCTTGACGGGTTCGGACGTGCCGGGCACGGAGGGGGCCTTCGCGCGGGTGGCGATGTGGCGGGCGGTGACCTTGTCGCCGAGGTCGCGGATGGACTGCGGGGACGGTCCGATCCAGATCAGGCCGGCGTCGAGGACGGCCTGGGCGAAGTCGGCGTTCTCGGAGAGGAAGCCGTAGCCGGGGTGGATCGCGTCGGCGCCGGACTTGGCGGCGGCGTCGATGATCTTGTTGATCGCGAGGTAGGACTCGGCGGAGGTCTGACCGCCGAGGGCGAAGGCTTCGTCGGCGAGGCGGACGAAGGGCGCGTCGGCGTCGGGTTCGGCGTAGACCGCGACGGAGGTGTAGCCGGCGTCGGCCGCTGCGCGGATCACACGTACCGCTATCTCACCGCGGTTCGCGACGAGAACCTTGCTGATGCGGGCAGTGGCGTGGCTGGGCACGAAGCCTCCTGTGAGGTCGGGTGGGCCGTCGCGTGGTGTCGCTCCGGCGGACGAGCACGGGCCTTCGCCCGCGCCATCGGTTGGTCATCCTAGTTTCGGAGTGTAGGGGTGAGCTCACTCCGGGCCCGCACGAGGTGTGTCCCGGTGGTCACGACGTCGCTGAGCACGGTCCGCAGTTCTGCCACGAACCGGTGGACGGCAGCGGTGGCGACCTCGCTGCTGGGGAACCGGGCCGAGATGTTGACGCCCTGCGGAGTGCGATGCACCCACAGGTAGACGTCGTGGTCGTACTTCCTGCTCCGCAGTGCGCGCGCGTTGACGTCGGGCCACGTCCGCGCGTCGGGTGCGAAGCGCACGTCCATGAAGGAGACGACGAAACGCGGGGTGTCGTGCAGGTCGATCGCCTCGGCGACGAGATCGAGGGGGACGCGCGAGATCGGACGAGTGCGTGCGATCTCGGCTCCGGCGCGCACAACGACGTCTCCGAACGACTCGCCGTCCGCGACGTCGAACGCGAGGGGAGCCACGCCGACGAACCAGCCGAGGGACGCGGCCCACGACGGGTCGTGACGGGTGTGCATCGGGGTGACTGTGCGGAAGCGCCCGGCACCGGACACGGCAGCCGCCGCAGCGCCCATCGAGGCCATGAGGCCGGCGGAGAAGCCCGGACCGGCGCGGCGGCACGCCACGGTGAACGCGTCCGCCTCCTCGGGCGAGAGGACCCACGCGGACAGTCCGGCCTGCGGGATCGGCACCTCCGGGACGGGTCCGATGTCGAGCGGGAAGGACGGGAATCGTCCCCCGTCCTCGGCGAGGAAGTTCGCCCACTCCACGGCGGCGTCGTGCGTCCGGTCGACCCCGCTGCAGAGGGTGCGCTCGAGTTCGCCGAAATCGAGGTAACTGCCGGTGGGGAAGAGCCCTGCCGGGGCGCCGGTGGTCTCCTGCTCGTAGAGGCGGGTGAGTTCGTGCGCGATGAGCACGATGGACAGCCCGTCGATGATCGAGTGATCGGCGGCGAAGAACACGGTGAAGTGGTCCGGTGCCGCGTCGCCGCCGGAGTGTCCGGTGGGTTCGAGAGTGACGAACGCGTACGACGGCCACACCAGCGGCGACGTGTACTCGTCGAACAGGTGCTGAAGATGCTGGTACACCTCGCCGGCCTGCGTGCACGCGTCCTGCTGGATGACCCAGATGTCGGTGGCACCGACCGGGGCCGTCACGCGCGAGAGCAGGCCCGTGTCGGGGTCGACGGTGGCGTTTGACCGCATGCCCTCGTGCCGGTCGATCCACGCCAGCACCGCGCGCCGGAACGCGGCGGTGTCGAGCGGGCCCGCGATGTCGAACGCGGTGCCGAGCCACGACTCGCGACCGGCGGACGGCCGGGCCAGGGTGCGACGCAGGTGCGCCTCGTGCACGTAGGAGGTGGGCCGATCGTCGGGCAGCCACCCCGCGTCCTCCGGCGTCGATGCGTGCGGACCGACGCTCGGGATCCATTCGGTGAGGGTGCCTGCCGGAATCGGGTAGTCGACCAGTTCGGTGAACTCCACGATTCGGCTGTCCTTCCAGACCGGCGCGGCGCCCCGTCCGGACGCCGCTCTCGGTACCTCAGTCTACCGCCGAGAGCGACATTGTCCGAACAAAGCGGCGAGTCAGGACCGCAGGTGCTGTTTGACGCGGCTGAGCATCGCCGACATCCCGCGCAGCCGTAGCGGACTCACGGCCGCCGCGAGTCCCAGCTCGGTGTAGAAGTCGTCCGGGACGTCGAGGATGTCGTCGGCGGGAAGACCGTCGAGCCCCTGCGCCAGGATCGACGCGAAGCCGCGCGTGGTCGGTGCCTCCGGCGGGGCGCTGAAGTACAGGCGCACCGCAGACCGGTCGGACGAGTCCACCGACAGGAACAGCGGTGACTGGCACTCCGGGACGGGCTCCATCGCGGCCTGCTCGAGACCTGCGGGCAACGCCGGCAGCTCCTTGCTGAACTCGAGCAGCATCGTGATCTTGTCCTGGCCCTCGACGGCCGCGAAGTCGTCGACGATCTCGGCCAGCGGCGCGGGCAGTGTTCCGCTCACTGCAGGGCTCCGGGCTCCTCGCCGCGCGCGATCGGTGTGCGCACGGCGTTGCCCCACTCGGTCCAGGAACCGTCGTAGTTCCGGACGTTCTCGTAGCCGAGCAGATGCGTCAGCACGAACCACGTGTGCGACGACCGCTCGCCGATGCGGCAGTACGCGATGACGTCGGCGTCGGAGGACACGTCCCCGTAGACCTCGTCGAGCTCGGTGCGGGACTTGAACCGGCCGTCGGGTGCCGCGGCCTTCGCCCACGGGATGCTCAGCGCTGTCGGGATGTGTCCACCGCGCAGCGCGCCCTCGTCGGGGTAGTCGGGCATGTGGGTGCGCTCGCCGGTGTACTCGGCGGGGGACCGCACATCGACCAGCGGGCCGGATCCGAGGTGTGCGAGGACGTCGTCCTTGAACGCACGGATGGCGGCGTCGTCGCGCTCGACGACGGGGTAGTCCGCCCCGGAGATGTCGGGGACGTCGAGTGTGGTGTCGCGGTTCTCGGCGAGCCAGGCGTCGCGTCCACCGTCCAGCAGGCGCACGTCCTCGTGGCCGAACAGGGTGAAGACCCACAGCGCGTAGGCGGCCCACCAGTTGCTCTTGTCGCCGTAGATGACGACGGTGTCGTCGCGCGAGATGCCCTTGCGGTTCATCAGGTCGGCGAACTTCTCGCCGTCGACGTAGTCGCGCGTGACGGGGTCGTTCAGGTCGAGATGCCAGTCGATCTTGACCGCGCCGGGGATGTGGCCGACGTCGTAGAGGAGCACGTCCTCGTCGGACTCGACGACCTTGAGTCCGGGTGTGCCGATGTTGGCGGAGAGCCACTGCGTCGTGACGAGTCGTTCGGGGTGCGCGAACGACGCGAAGGCGGGGTGGGGATCTGGCGCGACGGACACGTGCGTCTCCTGAGGTTGTCAGACGGGGGGTCGAACTGATTGTGCGTGACCACACGATCCTAGGGCGCGCGTCGGGACGGCGTCAGACGCTGGTGTCGTCGATCCCGTCACGATGCGCCGCGGCGCTCTCCCACAGATCGGCGATGCCGACACCCACCTCGGCGAGCAACCGGCGTACCAGCGGCAGCCCGATACCGATGACGGACGACGGGTCACCCTCGATGCCGTCGACGAACCAGCCACCGAGACCGTCGAGGGTGAACGCGCCCGCGACGGCGAGTGGCTCGCCCGAGCGAAGGTAGGCCTCGAGGTCCCGCTCGGTCGGCGAGGAGAAGTGCACCGTGGTCCCGCAGTGGGCCGCGCCGCGTGCGGTCACCCGGCCGTCGTCGAGCCGTAGGACGCAGTGACCGGTGAGCAGGTCACCGCTCGCACCGGCCATCGCCGCCCAGCGTTCGCGAGAGCGACGGCGACGTCTCGTGGTTTGCCCACGAGGTCGCCGCCGATCGACAGCATGGAGTCGCAGCCCACGACGACGACGGTGCCGGTCGACAGCTCCGGATCGTGGGCGAGAGCCTCTGCGATCACGGCCGCCTTGGCCGCGGCCAGCTCGGTGACCACCACCTCGTGCGGGGAGTCGGAGGGCAGTGCTGCGGCGACCGCGTCCTCGTCGACGTCCGAGACCCGGACGATCGGATCCACCCCGGCTGCCCGCAACACGGCCAGGCGGGCGGGCGAGCGCGACGCGAGTACGAACCGGACCGTCACCGCGGTCCGGTGACCCCGGTGGTGAACGAGTAGGGCGAGAAGGCCGTGCCCGCGCGGTGCATGGTGGACGGGCGACCCCAGTGATCGAGCACGGGGATCTCGGTCGGCCCGGCGTCGGCCGTGGCGGCGGACAGGACGGCCACGAGGGCGGCGATCTCCTCGTCGGTCGGGTTGCCCGACTCGACGCGCAGGAAGGGCGCCGAGGGAGCGGTCTCGTCCGTACCGGACTCGGTCCGGTCGTCGGCTGATGTCACGAAGCGTCTCCTCCAGGTGCAGGTGTTCCCCGAACTCTAGGGGACGGTGACCGGCGCGTCGGCCGCGGTCCGGGTGTCCACCGCGAACCGTAGGGCGGCCTCGCACGGCTGGGCGACGAGTGCGAGGTGGTCCGTGACGGCGGCCACGAAGGCCTCGATCGTGGTGCGGGCGGTCGGGTTGTCGGGGAACCGGCTCCGCAGTGCGAGACCGTCCGCGGTGCGGGAGATCCAGAACTGCGCGTCGTCGGAGACGGTGACGTTGGAGATGTGGTGGGCGTCGATGCTGCGCAGCAGGTCGTGTCCGGGGGCCGACCGGTAGTCGACGTAGGACACCATGAAGACGTCCTTGCGCGGGCGCCGGAGTCCGCCCGCGGCCTCGACCACGCGGGCGATGGGCACCTCGCCCAGCGCGACCGCGCGTCGCACCGCCGGACCGGTCGAGCGGATCGTGGCCCTCAGGTCGCTCTCGGTGACGACCTCGAGCGGCGCGTTGGTGACGAACCAGCCGACGGACGACCGCCATGCCGCGGATCGACGGGTGTGCAGCGGGAACAGCAGGGGAACCGTGGCGCCACCACCGAGGTCGCGTACCGCGTGCGCCATGGCCGCGAGCACACCGGCGTAGAGGCTGGCCCCGTCGGCCCGGCACCCGGTCTCGGCCGCGTCGGCCTCCCGTGCGGTGAGCAGGGTGTCGACGCGGACCGCACAGCGGTCCGTGCGCCCGTGCGGGACTCCGAGATCGAGAGGGAACTGTGGCGGAGCGCCGGCGCCCGCGTGCAGGAAGTCGACCCACGTGCGGAGCCGGTCGTCCGCGAGGTCGATCGGCGTGCCCGCGGACTCGGCTGCGCAGTAGTCGACGAAGTCACCCGGATCCGGCGCGGTCTCCGGCTCGCCGAGATAGCCCCGACGGACGTCGTCGATGACGACCGCCAGCGAATACGCGTCGACGTGCGCGTGATCGAACCCGCACACCACCGTGGAGACGTCCGGACGATCGATGGCGAGGAAGGTGTAGGCCGGTGCGGAGAAGGGAGCGCACGCGGCGTCGAGCGCGCCGCGCACGACGCGGTGGGCCTCCGGGACGGAGGGGACCGCGATGTCCGGTCGTCGTCGGAGGGTGAGCGCACCCTGCGGATGGTTCACGCGTGACGGACCGGCGTCGGACCGCACGAACCCGGTCCGGAGCGAACCGTGGCGTGCGACCAACCGCTCGAGAGAACGCTCCAGGGCATCGGTGTCCAGCGGCCCCGGGACGTCGAACGATGCTGCGAGCCAGGTGCTTCCGTCGTCGACGTCGGCGAGGTGCGCACTCTGGTTGAACGACGGCGGGACCGTCGACGGAACGGGTTCGGCGTCGGAACGCACGAGCCACTGCAGGACGACGCCGGGGCGCGGGGCCCAGGCGTCCACTCCGATCACGTGCACGCGCCACCACCGACGACGCGGTTCCCGTCCCGCGCGACCGTCTGCAGGACCTCCCGCAGGTGCTGGTGGTATCGCGCCACCTGCCGCTGAGCCTCGGGCGTCGCGGGAGTCTGCGACCCGAGATAGAAGTGGCGATCGTCCCGGTTGAACCACATGGACGCGTTCGCGGTGCGGCCCTCGCCGGTGAACAGGATCGCGTCGTCGTCGGCCTCGGAGCCGTGGCCGGGGAACCAGCGGAAATCGATGTAGGACAACAGGTGCGGGCTCGATGCCAGTCCGGCGCCGCCGACACCGGACTCGAAGAGCAGCTGCAGCACCTTCCCGATCGGCGCTGCCGCGGTGGCCTTCGTGCGGGCGTAGGCCTCGCTCGCCCGACCGACGAGGGTGCGGAAGTCGCCGGCGCCCGCCACGGGGAACGTCACGGGCGCGAAATTGCAGAACCAGCCCTGGGACAGGGCGAAGTCCCCGAGGTGGCGGGTACCGAGCACGGTGATGCCGGCGTAGTCGTCTCGGCCCGCGAGCTCGTGATCGGTGATCGCGACCGCGGCGAACAGGCCCGTGACGAACTTCCCACCCGCCTCCCGGCACGCGGCGTCGAAGTCCGCGGTGTCGTCCGCGCCCAGCAGGTCCATCTCGATCGGTTCGACGGGAGCGGTCTCACCCGGTGCGAGTCCGAGGTCGAGCGGGAAGGACGGCATCGCGCCGCCGTGGGCTCGCACGACGTCGATCCACTCGGCCAGCTCGGGGGAGTCGGCGTCGACGGCCTCGGCCTTCTCGTTCTCGATCGCGACGTGCTCGAGGAAGCTCCCGGTCCACGCCGAGATGTCGGTGGGTGCACGGTTCGACTGCGCCGCGCGATAGAGATCGATCAGCTCCGCCAGGACCAGGACCTGCGAGGCGCCGTCGGAGAACGCGTGGTCCGCTCCGTAGTAGAGCGTGAATCCCCCCGGTCGCGCCACCGCCCCGAACGCCACGGCGGGCCAACTCAGGGGTGTGGCGTCCCGCGAGAGCCGATCGCGCACGTAGTCGAGGAACTGGTCGGGCGCCGAGCACTCGCCCGCGGAGACGGCCCGCAGGCGCGCGGCCGCCGGGGGAACGCGGCGCCGCACGACCGCGCCGCCGTCCGTCTCGAACCACGTCTGCAGTCCCTCGTGGCGCAGGAGGAACTGCTCGAAGGCGAGGGTCAACGCGGCGACGTCGAGATCTCCGGCGACCTCGGTCGCGGAGCCGAGGTACGCGGTGTGCGTGCCTCCCCGGTCCGCCACCGCGCGCACACCGCGAACATGGTTCTCCTGCAGGAACGACGGCGGGGTGGGATCGACCGGTGCGGACTCGACGAGCGGCCGTGCGTCGTCGACCGGATGCCACTCGAGCAGTTCGCCGGGTGCGGGTTTCCAGTTGCGCATCGCCGTGATGATCATGCGTGCACCGTCCTGTCCGCCCCGCTCTCGACGACGGCGCCGGCGGACTCGCGCAACACCTCCTGGAATCGGGCGAGGTAGGCGTGCACGTTGCGGACCGCCTCCTCGTGGCCGGGGAACCGGGCCGCGATGCTGAGGCCGAGCGGCGTGCGGAGGATCCAGAAGTAGACCTCGTCGCGGGAGGCGGTGGCACTGCGGAGTGTGCGCGTGTTCCACAGCGGCCACGACTCGGCATCGGGGGTGTGGCGCAGATCGAGGTAGGACACCACGAACTGCGGCACCGAGTCCACGTTCAGCAGCCGCGCGACACGGGAGTACGGCTGGCGCGCATAGCCCTTGACGGCGTCCAGGCCGGCGGCAGCGCGGCGCACGGCGTCGTCCACGTCCGAGGCGGGGTCGACGTGGACGTCGACCGGCACCACTCCCACGTACCAGCCGACCGATTCGGCGTACTGGGGCTCGAAGCGCGTGTGCATGGGCATGGTCACACGCAGTCGGTGTTCACCCGCGAGGTCGCGGGAGGTCAGTGCCAGCGCACCGACCACGGCCGCGGTCATGGACGCACCCCGCGCGCGGGTGTGTGCGGCGAGCGCGTCGGTGTCCGCCGCACTCAACAGGTACCGGGAGAGACTGCTCTGCCGCTCGGGACCGTGCTCGTCGTCGGCGCCGACCGGGAGGGGGAACGGGGGGAAGCTGCCGTCGGAGAGGAAGGACGACCAGGTGCGGACCACCTCGTGGTCGGGGGTCAGGCAGTCACCGGTCTCCCGGTCGACGACGCTGAAGTCGAGATGACTGCCGATCGCCGCCAGCCGTGGATCGCGCGCGTGGATCTCGAACTCGTACAGCCGGCGGAGTTCGCTGACGGCCAACAGCATCGAGTACGCGTCCATGACGGAGTGGTCGGCTCCGAAGACGAGCAGGAACCGGTCAGTCTCGTCGTCCTCCTCGGTCGACGAACTCGGGGCCATGTCCTCGACCGTGGCGACCACGCAGTGCGGCCACCGGAACGGCGACAGGGTGCGGGCGAAGAAGTCCGAGACGTCGGCGTGCACGTCGGATCCCGTGCGCCGACGCCCGAGTACACGCGGAACCACGTCCACCGCATCCTCCGGGACGGTGGAGCGGGCGAGACGGGCGCCGCCGTCGGCGTCGACGCCGTCCGTCGTGACCGTCGAGCGGAAGGTCTCGTGGCGAGAGGTCCACGCGCGCAGAGCACGACGCAGCGCCTCGGCGTCGTACCGGTCGTGGATCTCGAACACCGCCCCGATCCAGGCGGCGCCGATCTCGTCCGAGGATCCCGTGGCAGCCTTGGCGAGGCTGTGACGGCAATGTTCCTCGTGCGTGTAGGCCAGTGGTCGGTCGTCCCGATACCAGCGGTCGGTCGCGGTGACAGTGGGGATCCACTCGGTCACCACGCCCCGGGGGAGCGGGTGATCGGCGAGCTCGGTGAATTCCATCTTCGGTCTCACGTCCGTTCGGGTCGAGATCGCAGGGTCGGGAAGTGGAGCGGTGCGCTCAGGGCATTCCGCGATCGGTGCGGGGGCGCAGGAGATGTCGCGCGGAGAAGGATCCGCTGTCGCTGTCGTAGGCGCGGATCATCACGAGTCGGCAGGCGTGGAGCGCGGACACCCCCGGCACGTACAGCACGAGCGCTGCCGCCGCGAGCGCGTGGCGTCGATGCAGTCGCAGGGTTCGGGGGAGGCACGCCATGTAGCGGACGAAGGACCGCATTCCCGATTCCATTCGGCGCGGCGACACTCCCACGGTGAGGGAGGGCAGAAAGGCGTTCCGCCCGCCCGACTCCTGGACGCAGAGCCCCATGTCGACGTCCTCGAAGACGTCGCGGCGCAGCGAGACGTCCTCGCGGATCAGCTTCCACGTCTCGCGGCGCAGGATCATGTTGGAGCCGTAGAGGACCGGAACGTCGCGGACCTCCGGCGTGGACGGCGACCGCCGGGCGAGCGGTGACCACCGCGCCTTGATGCGGGCGGCCGCGTCGCCGTAGGGCAGCTCGTACGCCTCACCGCGTCCGCACGCGGCGGCCCAGTGCTGGTCGACGTCGGCGGCGAAGAAGTCGAGAATCGTTGCCGCCCAGTCATCGGGCACGCGGGTGTCGGCATCGATCCGGGCGACGAGATCCCCGGACGCCGCATCCATACCGGCGTTCCGGGCGAAGACGAGACCCTGCTGCTTCTCGGTCACCACGCGGATCTCGGGGTGGTCCGTGGCATGTCGTCGCACGATGTCACGGGTGCCGTCCGCGGAGTTGTTGTCCACGACGATGATCTCGGTGATGCAGTCGAGCTGGGTGCACAGCAGGTCCAGGCACGCACCGATACACTCCTCCTCGTCGAATGCCGGGACGACGACGGACAGGGACAGTCGGTTCATCGGGAGGTCTCCGTTCGCGAGGCGGTCGGGTGCAGCGGGGCCCTGCGGCGCTGCGCTGCCGCCTCGACGAGGTCGGCGCACCGCCGGACCGCATCGGTGGGCGAGACGAGGGAATCCGCGAGACGCTCTGCAGCAGAACGTGTCCGTGGGTGGAGCACCCGGGTCAGAGCGGCATCGAGCGAGGCGGAGGACACCGATCGTGCGGCGACGCTCGCGCCGACTCGCGAGGCGACGACGCGTCGTCCCCACAGGGGTTGATCGGCACCGACGTGACACACGAGAGTGGGTCGACCGGCGCGCAGACCGGCGGCGGTGGACCCGGCGCCGCCGTGGTGGACGACGGCCTCGCACTGCGGGAGCACCGCGGTGTGGTCGACGGCCGACACCGAGAGGACATCGTGCCCGAACTCGCTGGAACCGGGGGCGTTCTCGCGCAGCAGCCGGTCGTCCCAGCCGCCGACGAGCAGAACGCGTCTCCCGGCACGCCGAACGGCAGCGACGAGTTCGTCGAGAAGAGCCGCGCCGCCGGGGACCGTCATGCTGCCGAACCCGATGTACACCGGTGGTGTGCCCGCGCGGAGCCAGGAATCGAGACCGTCGGTGACCGGGACAGCTCGCTGCACCGCGGCGCGAGTGCGGGCGTCGGGATGCAGGAAACCGGTGAGAGGTCGCGCCGGGCCCCATTCCTCCGTGAGCCCGGGGAACCAGCGCCGCGTCGTACGCCTGGATCTCGGTGACGCCGGAACGCGCCAGCGCCCCAGCGACACTGGATGTCATGGGCGGAAGTCCGAGTTCTGCTCGGAGGGTGGTGTGCGCACCACGGGAGGCGCGCCACAGTGTGGTGTCGAGCGCCCACCACGCCGCGCGGTGCACGAACCCCGGGAAGGCCGACGGTACCGGGACGACGGAGGCGACGCCATTGCTGCGAACCGGGCAGAAGTGCAGGGGTGCGTAGGCAATCGAGTGCACCTCGGCGACGTCGTATGCGCTCTCCTGACCGACGGACGACCCCACGAGGACATCGCTGCCGGCGGCCAGGTCGGTCAGTGCGGCTCGCGCGGCGCGACCTCCCGCGACGGTGACGGCCGTGACGGCTGCCAACCGGCGGCGCGGGTTGCGCGAGGCCATGTCTCGGGTCACGAGGGGCGAGGTGAGCAGCTCCGCGGTGTCCACACCGCACGGGCGAGCATCGAGGCCGGCGGACGCGGCGAAGGCGACGAGGTTCGGCGGAACGGCGAGCACCACCCGGTGTCCACGTCGTTCCAGCTCGGTGGCCAGGACGACGCCGGGCTGCACGTCGCCTCTACTTCCCTGAAATGCCAACGTGACCTGCATGTCTCACCCCCTCGAGCGTTGCTCCGCGACCCCCGCGCGCCGAGCGTCCGCAACTGATGACCTCCGCGAACTGTTCGTGGAACGACCATTGCAGACATGGTGGGACTCCGCCAATCGTGACGTCCTACGCCACACCGACACGCCAGGGTGACGAGTGTCTCGCTGTCCGAGTTGCGATCGGGCCCGTCGTGACATCCCACGCCGCTGCGCCGACCCGACCTCCTTGTTCGGCGTATTCTGCTGTCAGCCTTGACAAGTCGACTGCGGCACTGCTTGTGACCAGCGTGCGTTCCCGACCTCGAGGTCTGTCCGTGGTCCAGTTCTCGGATCGGCACCACGACATGCCGTCCCGTGCGTCGAATGGTACGAACAAGTGACACAAGCGGACGAGACGCCATTTCCGGCGCACTCCACATCAGGTATGTCCGAGGGGGAATCGAGTCGTGCGCATCGTCATGGCCGTCAGCGGAACGCGAGGCGACGTACAACCTGCCGTCGTCCTGGGTTCGGATCTGGCGGGCCGGGGCCACCACGTGGTCATGGCAGTTCCGCCCAACCTCGTGCACCTGGCCCGCGGGGTCGGACTCGAGACGGTGCCGTTCGGGTACGACACCCGCGAGCACATGAACTCGGACCTGGTCCGTCACGGCCTGTCCCGCGGGTCGGTCGCCGACCGTGCGCGGGCGCTCGCCGCACTGTGGAACTTCGGGTGGGACCAGATGGTGACGGAACTGCGCGACGTCGTCGACACCACGGCGCCGGACGTGCTGCTCACCGGCATCACCACCGAACAGATCGCGCTGCCCCTCGCCGAGGCGCGCGGGATCGGTCTCGTCGCGCTGCATCACGCGCCGGTGCGCGCCAACCCGCGGTACTCACCGGTGCCCGGCATCGACGGTGCGCCGGCTGCGGTCGTCGGACTTGCCTGGACCGTGCTGGACCATGTCCTGTGGACGGCGACCCGGCGGCGCGAGAACACGCTGCGCCGCTCCCTGGGCATCCCCACGGTGTCGTCACCGCTTCCCAGTCGCATGGCCCGTCGCCGGACCGTCGAGATCCAGGCCTACGACCGGGTGTTCTGCCCCGAACTCGCCGTCGACTGGGACGGCACGCGTCCCCTCACAGGTTTCCTCGAGGTGTGCCCGGAGCTGCGGGCACGGATGGATCCGCAGCGGTCCGACCCGTCCCTGGACGAGTGGATCGACGACGGCCCCCCGCCCGTCTACGTCGGCTTCGGATCCATGCCGGTGACGAACCCGGCGGCCGTCCTGGCCGCCGTCGCGGATGCCGCGGCGCGCGTGGGCGAACGGGTTCTGTTGTGCGCCGGCTGGAACGACGTCGACTCCGCCGACGCGCTCGGTGATCACGTCCGTGTGACCGGCGCCGTCGACCACGCCGCGGTCTTCCCCCGGTGCCGCGCCGTCGTGCACCACGGCGGCGCGGGGACCACCGCGGCGGGACTGCGGGCCGGACGGCCGACGGTGGTGTGCTCGGTGTCGTCCGATCAGCCCTTCTGGGGTCGGCGGGTCGTCGCCCTGTCGTGCGGCGCCGCGATGTCCGCCTCCGACATCACGGCGCAGTCGTTGGAGAAGGCGTTGCGCCTCGCTCTGACGCCCGAGGCGGCCGCGGGCGCAGCCGCCGTGGCCGCCGCCATGACGAGTCCCGCGGAGGCGGTCCGCCGCGCGTCCGACCTCGTGGAGTCGGCCCGCCCCGCACCGACGGACGCGGTGGTCGCATGACGGCGCGGCTTCAGGATCAGGACTTCACCTACTGGTTCCTCTCCGAGGCGTTCGGGTGGGACGTGGTCCTGCAACTCGTGTGGCGCTTCGACGACGCGGTGCCGGACGCCGACGTGACGGCGATGGCGGTGGGACTCGCGCGCGGAGCACTGCATCGACGCATCGTGCGACCGTCGATTCCCGTCGCCCGCCCGGGCTGGGTCCGGTCCGACCGGGATCCCGCCGTTCGGCTCGACGACGAGTCTGTGACACCGGACGAGGTCCTCGACTGGGCGACGCGCGATCTCGAGACCGTCGACCTCGACGCCGAGGAGGGTCGCTGCTGGGCGCTGCGGTCCACCCGGACGACCACCGGTGGATCGGCGCTGTCTCTCACCTGCCTGCACCTCGTCGCGGACGGCCGAGCGATGACGGCGGCCGCTGTGGCCGCCGTCGCCGACACGGCCGGGGTGCGCGACGACATCGGCGCCGCGCCGACCGGGCCGGCCGCACTCGTCGGGGACGTCGGCGACGCAGCACGTCAGGTGGTCGGAGCCGTGGCCGGCGTGGCACGGACCGCCGTCGCGATGGTGTCCGATCTCCGCTCGACCGGCTCCGGCGTCGCACGTCCGGCCTCCGTCACCCCGCGCGCTCCCGCACACACCCGTGCACCGCTGGCTCGTCCGTCCTGGGCGACGATCACGGTGCCGCTGGCGGAGTGGGACGCCGTCGCGCAGCGTCACGGCGGGACACGGAACTCGTTGTTCGTCGCGGTACTCGCCGGTGCTCTCGTCGCCACCGGCTACGCAGACGACGGGCTGCCCGTAAAGGTCGGCATCCCGATGAGTCTGCGCCGGGGGGACGACGATCAGCGCAGCAATGCCACCGGGGGCGTGTCGATCTCACTCGCCGAGCGCGTGGTTCCGGGCTCCGATCTGGGCGGTGTCCGCGCGCTGTGCCGGGACGCGTTCGCGGCGCTGTCCGCCGGACGCCGGCCGACGATGATTCATCTGCAACCGCTGCTCCAGGTACTCCCGCTGTCCGTCGTGACGTCCGTGGTGACGGGCGGCGGGTCCGGTATGCCCGACGTGGTCGCGTCGAATCTCGGGTCCTTCGACGGTCTCCGCCGGGTCGGCGGCCGTACCGCCACGGACGTCGCCTTCCGGGGAACGGCGCATCACGTCGACCCCGCCGGCACGCAACGCTTCGGCGAGGGTGTGCAGTCCTGGTACCTGGAGACGGACGGTGCGGCGACCTTCGCCGTGGCCGGGTTCGACGAGACACGCGTGGGTTCCGCGCAGGCGCTGACGACAGCCCTGTCCGCGGAGCTCACCGGATGGGATGTGCCGCATGAGTTCTGGTGACGTGACCACTGCTCAGGTCCGCCCGGCAGACCGCGTGGCGGGTGCCGACGAGTCGTACGCGTTGGCGGAGCGACTCTTCGGATGGACGGCGCCGATCCAGTACCTGTGGATCTTCCCGGCCGACCCGGGTGCGGACGCCGTCGCGACGCTCGCCGACCGGCTCGCGTCGGGATCGTTCGACCGCCGGGTGGTCCCCACCTCCGTGCCGTTCGGCCACGACCGATGGGTGCGGGCCGAGCGCCCCGCCACGGTGTACACCGAACCGGGCACCATCGCGGATGACGCGGTGGGGGACTGGGTCGATGCGCGGCTCCGTGCGGCCGATCTCGACCCGTCTGCCGGACGCGGTTTCACGCTCGAGTGCGCGCACACCGATACCGGGAGAACCGTTCTGGCACTGCTGGTCTCGCACATGATCGCCGATGGCCAGGCCGTGTACGCGGCGCTCGATGCGGCTCGCCGGGGGCCGACGCGCTCGGCACTGCCCACCGGGCGTGACGTCGCCGGGTGGGCCGGCGTGCGGGGCGATCTCCGTGACGCGGGGGCGCAGATTCCGGCGGTGGCGCGGGCTCTCGCGGTGATCGGGAAGGCGGCGGCGACGGCGGGCGCGACGGCGCTGCGGACGGCGATCACGCGATCCGACGAGACTGCCCCGACCGCCGCGCCGGTCGCGGCTCGCGCGGACCAACCCACTCCGACCGAGTCCGACACCACCCTCGCCGTGGTGGATCTCGATCGCCGTGAGTGGATCGCCCGCGCGGCCGAGCACGGTGGTACGCCGAACAGCCTCTTCACGGCCGTCATGGGCGGGGTTCTGCGTGCGTCCGGCCATCCGACGGGTCCCGAGGGCACGCGCATCTGCATCGCGGTGAGCAACCGCGCCGACGGCGACGACAGAGCGAATGCGTCCGGGGGCGTGTGGATCCGGGTGCCCGGGCCGATCGGACCCGAGGTGGGGCTCGGCGAGATCCGCGCGCTGAGCAAGGCGGCGTTCGCGAAGTACGCGACCACGGACGACGCGGTCACCGACCACCTGCAGGCGGTGGCCAGGTTGCTTCCGGACCGGGTGCTCGGGCGGATGATGACGTCCATCGCCGGGCCGGACACCACTGTGTCGAACCTGGGCGCCGCGCCGCAGAGCGCCCTCGAACTCGGTGATCAGGTCGCGGAGTCGTTCGGCATCCGCGCGATCATGCAGGGCCGCGACGCGGCCGCCCGGCGTCGACAGGGACCGGCGATCGCCGCGTGGGCGGTGGAGTACGGCGACAAGGTGACGGTCACCGTGTTCGGCATCCACCCCGAGTACGCGGGAGACACCGGCCGGCTCCGCGAGACGGTGTCCGCGGAGCTCGACCGGTGGTCACTCGAGCACTCGTTCTGGTGAGGTCTAGAGCGGGATGTTGCCGTGCTTCTTCGGAGGCAGGGTGACCATCTTGCGTTCGAGCAGGCGCAGTGCGGTGACGATCTGTCCGCGGGTGTGGCTCGGGGGGATCACCGCGTCGACGTAGCCGCGTTCGGCGGCGACGTACGGGTTGACGAGGGTGTCCTCGTACTCGTTCTGCAGCTCGAGGCGCAGTGCGTCGACGTCGTCACCGTTCTTCGCGGCCTCGAGGAGGCGCTTGCGGTAGACGAAGCCGACGGCGCCGGAGGCTCCCATGACGGCGATCTGCGCGGTGGGCCACGCGAGGTTGAGATCGGCGCCCATGTGCTTGGACCCCATCACGTCGTACGCGCCGCCGTAGGCCTTGCGGGTGATGACGGTGATCTTGCCGACGGTGGCCTCGCCGTAGGCGTAGAGCAGTTTCGCGCCGCGGCGGATGATGCCGTTGAACTCCTGATCGGTGCCCGGCAGGAAGCCGGGGACGTCGACGAGGGTGATGATCGGGATGTTGAAGCAGTCGCAGGTGCGCACGAACCGGGCGGCCTTCTCGGAGGCGTCGATGTCGAGGGTGCCGGCGAACGCGGTGGGCTGGTTGGCGACGATGCCGACGCTGCGCCCGTCGACGCGGCCGAACCCGACGATGATGTTGCGGGCCCGCCCTTCCTGCACCTCGAGGAACTCGTCGTCGTCGAGGATGCGGCGGATGACCTCGTGCATGTCGTACGGGGTGTTCGGCGAGTCCGGGATCAGGGTGTCGAGTTCCAGATCCTCGGCGGTGAGGGAGTCGGCGATGGCCCCGTCGATGGGGTCCGAGGGGGCAAGGCGGGGCGCGGTGGCCTGGTTGTTCGAGGGGAGGTAGCCCAGGAGTTCGCGGACGTAGTCGAGGGCGTCCTGCTCGCCGGAGGCGACGTAGTGGGCGACGCCGGACTTCTCCATGTGGGTGTGGGCGCCGCCGAGGTCCTCCATGGTGACGTTCTCGCCGGTGACGGTCTTGATGACGTCGGGTCCGGTGACGAACATCTGGGAGGTCTTGTCGACCATGACGACGAAGTCGGTGAGGGCGGGGGAGTAGACGTGCCCGCCCGCGGCCGGTCCCATGATCAGCGAGATCTGGGGGACGACGCCGGACATGCGGACGTTGCGGTGGAAGATCTCGCCGTAGAGGCCGAGGGAGACGACGCCTTCCTGGATACGGGCGCCGGCGCCCTCGTTGATGCCGACGAGGGGGCGTCCGGTCTTGAGGGCGAGGTCCATGACCTTGACGATCTTCTCGCCGTAGATCTCGCCGAGGCTGCCGCCGAAGACGGTGGCGTCCTGGGAGAACACGCACACGTCGCGGCCGTCGACGGTGCCGTAGCCGGTGACGACGCCGTCGCCGAAGGGGCGGTTGTCGGCGAGGCCGAAGTTGACGGAGCGGTGGCGGGCGAGGGCGTCGAGTTCGACGAACGAGCCCTCGTCGAGGAGGGCGGTGATGCGTTCGCGGGCGGTGAGCTTGCCCTTGGCGTGCACCTTCTCCACGGCCGCCTCGCCCATGGGCTTCTCGGCCTGGGCCTGGCGGGCGGCGAGCTCGGCCAGCTTTCCGGCAGTGGTGTGGATGTCGGGTGCGGCAGCCCCCGTCTCTTCTCGAGCCACTGATTCCTGCGCGGACGCATCCTGAACACTCGTCATAGACCAGCACTGTATCGACGCCGCGCCGCCGGACGTGGCAGGGGTGGTGCGTCGGCCGCGTCTCTATGCTCGGCCCCATGTGGGAGAACCTGGACAGACCGCCGCTCGACGGGCGTGCGCTCACCCGCGCACTCGTCGAGGGACCCCGCGGATCGTGGTCGCGTGTCGACGTCGTGGCGCGGACCGGATCGACCAACGCGGACCTGCTGGCCGTCGCCGACACCGCCGGTGACCGCACCGCGCTGATCGCCGACGTCCAGGACGCGGGCCGCGGACGGCACTCGCGGTCGTTCACCGCTCCCGCGCGGTCGCAGGTCATCGTGTCGGCGCTGGTCAAGCTGCCCGGCGTGCCGCCCGGATCGGTGGGGTGGCTCCCGCTGCTCACCGGTGTCGCGGTGGTCGACGTGCTGCGCACCGTCACCGAGGTCGACGCGGTGCTCAAGTGGCCCAACGACGTCCTCATCCGCGGCGACGAGTCGTCCGGCTACGCCGGAGGCAAGGTGGCGGGCATCCTGGTGGAGGTGGCCTCGACCCATCCCGTCGTGACGGCGGTGTCCGGAGTCGGCATCAACGTCAGCCTCACCGAGGCGGAGCTGCCCGTCCCGACGGCGACGTCCCTGCAACTGGCCGGCGCGGCGGTGATCGATCGCGGCACCGTGGTGCGCGCCTTCCTGCGGGCCATGGGTTCGGCACTGGACGAGTGGCGGGAGTCGGGGTGGGACACCGCGCCGATCGCGGAGCTGTACCGCTCCCGGTGCGATACTCTCGGCCGCCGCGTGCGGGTCACGATGCCGGGCGACACCGAGCTGGTGGGCGTCGCGACCGACATCGACGAGCACGGTCGGGTGGTGATCGTGCCCGAGTCGGGGGACACCACGCCGGTCGCCGTCTCGGCGGGCGACGTCACTCACCTCCGCGCGCTCGACGCCTGACCGCCCCTTCCCCTCAGGAGAATCGCATGTCGTTTCCGCAGGACGCACTGGGGCACGAGGAGGACCTGATCCTGCATCGGCACCCGCACTGGAAGATGCTCGTGCTGCCGGTGCTGACGTTCCTCGTCGCGACACTTCTCGCGGGCTTCCTCGTGGGTCTGATCGGACGGTCGCTGGAGTCCACGGCGCGGTCCGCCGCGCTGATCGCCGTCGCGGTGGTGTGGCTCGGGCTGATCGCCTGGCGCACCGCTGTCCCCGTACTGCGGTGGCGGTCCACACATTTCGTCGTGACCGACCGACGCGTCCTCGTCCGCCAGGGTGTGCTGTCGCACTCGGGCATCGACATCCCGGTACGCCGGGTGTCCAACGTGCAGTTCCGTCACGGTCTTCTCGATCGGCTCCTGAAGACCGGCACCCTGGTGATCGTGGCGAGCTCCGACGACCCCCTCGAGTTCGACGACATCCCCGACGTCGAGCGGGTCCACTCCCTGCTGTACCACCAGGTCTTCGACTCCCAGAATCACGGCTGGGACGACGGAGACGATCTCGGTCCGGCGCGCACTACGTAGGGTGGTCCGGTGACCGAAGTCCTGCTCGCCGAAGACGATGAAGCCATCGCGACCCCGCTGTCCCGCGCACTCGGACGAGAGGGGTACACGGTGACGGTCGAGCAGACCGGTCCGGCAGCGCTCGCGCGCGCCCTGGAAGGCTCGTTCGATCTCCTGATCCTCGATCTCGGGCTCCCCGGGATGGACGGCCTCGAGGTGTGCCGGCAGATCCGCGCCACCAGGTCCGACCTCGCCGTCCTGATGCTCACCGCACGCACCGACGAGGTCGACTTCGTCGTCGGTCTCGACGCGGGAGCCGACGACTACGTGAGCAAGCCCTTCCGCGTCGCCGAGCTCATGGCGCGGGTCCGGGCCCTGCTCCGGCGCCGCGGCGCGGCCTCCGAGGACGGCACCATCGAGGTGGGCGGCCTGCGCCTCGAACCCGCCGCACGGCGCGTCCTGCTCGACGGCCACGAGATCCCCCTGGCCAACAAGGAGTACGAACTTCTCAAGATCCTGCTCGACCATGCCGGTCAGGTGGTCTCGCGCGAGACCATTCTGCGCGAGGTGTGGGGCGACGCCGAGCTGCGCGGCTCGAAGACGCTGGACATGCACATGTCCTGGCTGCGCCGCAAGATCGGCGACGAGGGCTCGGTGGCCGAACGACGCATCGCGACCGTGCGCGGCGTCGGCTTCCGGATCAACACGGACTGACCGGGCCACCGCATGAGGCGTCGGATCCTGCAGTCGATCCTCGCGGTCGTCATCCTCACCGGCATGCTGCTCGGCATCCCGTTGACCTACACCGCCTGGCTGTGGGTCGAGGACTTCACTCGCGGCGACCTGCGCACCCGGCTCGAGCGCATGGCGTCCGAGATCATCGATCAGGAGGGCGGGGACGGCCGCGTGGACGGCGGCCTCGACACCGCCTCGCTGCGTCTCGTCGTGCCCATGGGCGGGCGCCTCGTCGTCGTCTACCCCACCCCCGAGAACCCGGCGTCCCGGATGGACATCGGCGCACCGTCCGTCGAGGATCCGATCGAGGAGTCCCTCTCGATGGGCACCTCCGGGTCGCTGCTCCTCGAAGTGCCGTCCGACGAGATGCGCACCGCCCAGAAGCAGGCCGTCGGCGCGGTGGCGCTCGTCGTCCTGGCCTCGATCGCGGCCGGCACCGTCGTCGCCGTCCTCACGTCCCGTCGACTCTCCACGCCCCTGCAGCACGTCGCGGGGCGGGCCGCCCGGCTGGCCGAGGGCGATTTCCGCAAGGACCCCACCCGCCACGGCATTCCCGAACTCGACCGGGTGTCCGACGTGCTGGACTCCGCATCGGTGGAGATCGTGGGGCGCCTGCAACGCGAACACTCCCTCGTCGCGGACGTCTCCCACCAGTTGCGCAGCCGTCTCACCGCGGTGCGCCTGCGTCTCGACGAGCTGTCCGGACACCCCGATCCCGAGGTGGTCACCGAGGCCAACGAGGCGATGGCCCAGGTGGACCGGCTCACCACCGCGATCGACGACCTCGTGCGGTCGTCCCGCAGTGACGGCGCGGCCGACGCCTCGACCGTGCGCGTGCGCGGCGAACTCGAACCCGTCATCGACGACTGGCGCGGGCCGTTCGCCGATGCCGGGCGCGACCTCGAGCTGCGCGGCGACTCGTCGGTCACCGCCCTGGTCACGGGTTCCCGGCTCCGCGAGGCGGTGTCGGTGCTGCTGCACAACGCGCTGGACCACGGCGGCGGGCGCTGCGTCGTCACGGTGCGCCCTCGTGGGGGAGTCGCGTGCACCCGCGCAGGACGGACCACGGCCGCCCGTGGTCGTGGAGGTCTCCGACGAGGGAACCGGCGTCAGCGACGAACTCGCGCCGCACATCTTCGACCGCGGTTTCTCCGGCGCCGGATCCACCGGGGTGGGCCTCGCCCTCGCCCGCGCGCTGGTCGAGGCGGACGGGGGACGACTCGAACTGCAGCGCCGACGTCCCGCGCTCTTCGCGGTGTTCCTGCCCGCGGCACGCGTGGACCAGGTGATCCCGGCCGGGATGTCCGAACCGCGCTGACCGGCTCGGCTCACCTAGGCTCGCGACGTGACTGCGCCCGACTTCTATTCCGAACTGCGGACTCTGCGACTCGAGCGGGTGCTCGACGCCGGGGTGGAGATCATCGCCGACCGCGGGTGGGACGGCCTGAGCATGACCGAGGTCGCGAAGCGTTCCGGGGTGCCCCGGCAGAGCCTCTACAAGGAGGTGGGCACCAAGGACGACCTCGGTCGCGCCGTCGTGGACCGCGAGGTCGAGCGATTCCTGGAGCAGGTGCGCACCGGGCTGGCAGCACATCCCGACAGCTTCGAGGACGGCATCTCCGCTGCTGTTCGGGGCGTGCTCGAACACGGTCGGGCCAATGTCGCTCTCGCAGCCGTTCTGCGGCCGGGGCACGATTCGGGTCTGCTCGCCCTGGTCACGGTCCACCCCGACGCCGTGTTGGGCCACGCGAACAGTGCCGTCGGTGCGTTGGTGGGCGAGAGAGCGCCGGACGCGTTGGTGGACTGCGTGGTTCGACTGACGCTGAGCCATCTGGTGCAACCGTCCGTGGACGTGGACGAGGCGGTGGATCGCATCGACCGGGTGGTCCGCGGGTTCGCCTGAGCGGACTCGGCTCGGTCCCACCGGCCCGGCGCACTACAGGTCGAGCACCAGCTTCGACGAGAGCGATCGCGAGACACACATCATGACCGTGTCCCCGCGTTCGCGTTCGCGACGCGACAGCACGGAGTCGCGGTGGTCGGGAGTGCCGCTCAGGACGTCGGCCTCGCACGTCCCGCAGATGCCTTCCATGCACGACCCGATGACGTCGGCGCCGGCCTTCTCGACGGCGTCGAAGATCGACGTGCCGTCGGGCACGGTGACGGTCACCCCCGAGCGCGCGCACTCGACCTCGAACGAGTCGAGCGCGTCGTCGGGTGCCTCGACGGTCTCGGCCGCGAAACGCTCCAGGTGCAGGCTCCCGTCCGGCCACGCCGCGCACGCGTTCTCCACGGCATCGAGGAGCGGGCCGGGCCCGCAGCAGTAGATCAGGGTCTCGGGCCGGGGCTCACCCAGCACGGTGTCGAGATCGACACGCTCGCCGCGTTCGTCCTTGGCCCAGACCGTCACGCGGTCGTCGCCGTCGAACTCGTCGAGGAACGCCATGGACGAACGAGATCGACCGGTGTACACCAGGTTCCACTCGGCGCCGTCGGCTCGGGCAGCGGCGATCATGGCGCGGATCGGTGTGATGCCGATGCCGCCGGCGATGAAGAGGTAGCTCGGTGCGGGATCGAGTGCGAAGTGGTTGAGCGGCCCTCGTGCTCGCAGAGTGGCTCCCTCCGGCAGGTGGTCGTGCACGTGCGCCGAGCCGCCGCGGCCGTCCGGCTCGCGCAGGACCGCGATCGTCCACGAGGACTCGTCGGCGGTGTCTCCACAGAGTGAGTAGTGCCTGACCAGGTCGGGGCGCAGCATCAGTTCGACGTGCGCGCCGGGCGTCCAGGACGGCAGCGATCCGCCGGCGGCATCGGTGAGGACGAGTTCGACGACGCCCTCCGCCGCGGTACGCCGGTGCGCGACCCGCACATCGAGCTGCGTCCGCTCTGCTCCGTCGCCGTCGCGGCGCTGCCGAGGGGTCGTGACGGTGGACGTGTCCACCACGGGAGCGGCGCCGGCGGCCTTCCTGTCGGTGCGGTAGGTGCCGTGCCGTCGACGCTCCCCGCCCTTCGGTGTCGTCGTCACCATCATGGAGCTGTAGCCACGAACGAAGTTGGACTGCACGCGCGTCGGCTCCGCGAGGACCTCGATGTCGTCGAAGCGCGTCAGCAGCTCCTCCCAGAGGATCCGCAGCTGCATCTCCGCGAGCCGACTTCCCATGCAGCGGTGGGTGCCGATGCCGAACGCGAGGTGATGCCGTGCGTTGCGCCGGTCGATCACGAAGCTGTCCGGGTCGTCGAACGTGCGCTCGTCGCGGTTGGCCGAGGCGTACCACATGACGACCTTGTCGCCCTCGCGGACGAACTGACCGTTCAGGACGGTGTCTCGAGTCGCGATGCGGCGCATGTAGGCGAGGGGCGTCTGCCACCGCAGGATCTCGTGGACCATCTTCGGTACCAGGCCCGGATCGGCGCGCAGGCGATCGAACTGCTCCGGGAACTGGTTCAGGGCCAGCAGTCCGCCCGTCATCGAATTGCGGGTGGTGTCGTTGCCGCCGACGACGAGCAGGACGATGTTGCCCAGGAACTCCATCGGGCGGTCGATCAGGTCCTTCGTGTCCTCGGAGAGCTGCATGAGGGTGATGAGGTCGTACCCGGGCTTCTCGCCGGCTGCGAGGCGCGCCGCCTTGTCGTGCCACAGCGCACTGAAACTGCGCGCTGCTTCCGCCGCGGCCCGATACGCCGCGTCCGTGTCGGTGGACCCGCCGGTGGCCGACGCGCTCGCGGCCACCAGATCGGTCCACTCGACCAACTTCCGACGTTCCTCGTACGGGAAGTCGAGCAGCGTCGCGAGCATCCGCGAGGTCAACTCGATGCTGACCCGGTCGACCCAGTCGAAGGGCTCGCCCACCGGGAGCTCGTCGAGGACCTCCGCGACCCGCGAGCGGATGAGACCCTCCATCTCCTCCAGATTCCGAGGTGCGACGACGCCTTGCACCGCGGCGCGCTGCTGATCGTGGCGCGGCGGGTCCATCGCGATGAACATCTCGATGTCGAGACCCTCCGGCGGTGTGCCCAGGATGATCTGCGGTTCCGCCGAGAACGTCTCGAAATCCCGGTCGACTGCGACGATGTCGTCGTAGCGCGTGACGGACCAGAACGGCCCGAACGCGCTGTCGGCCCGGAAGTGCACGGGCGACTCGTCTCGCAGTCTCCGGAAATAGGCCTCCCACGATCCCTGCCGCCACAGGAACGGGTTGCTGACATCGATCTCGGTCAGATCCAGCTCCGCCACGTCGGGGATCGCGGACTCACGGAAGTGTGGCTGCCCGTCGCTCACCACGAGCCTCTTCGCGCGCTGCCACAGATGCAGTCCCTGGATCTGACGCTCCATCGGGACCAGTGCCTGTGTTCTCGTGATGATCGTGTCGCGAACGCTCATGACGACTACCGCCTCGGTGCTGGGATGGTTCTGACGAGTGGGATGACAGAACTAAACCATGTGTATCCGAAGATGACAATAGTCGACGTATTGTCGCCGCTGAGCGGCAGCGCACCAGCGGGCCCGTCGCCGGGTGAGTGAGGAGAGGGGGGCCTGACGCGTCGCGTCAGCTGTGACCCATGAACTGCGTCTGCTCGTCGTCCGGGTCGACGTCGGGATCGAGATCGGGGTCCGGCTCGTCCTCGATCAGCGGATTCGCGATGATCCCGCGGCCGTTCTCGTCCGGGAACGCGAAGCGACGCAGTGCCCAGAATCGGAAGACCATCTGCAGCAGATTGCCGATGACGTAGTTGAGGACGAAGTCGATGATGATCAACGCGGTGAGGGTGGTCTGTCCCTCGCGGATGTCGAAGACGTTGTTCGCGATCCAGAGCGGAGCGGCGGCGAGGATGACGCCGATGCCACTGATGGTGAAGAACAACAGTGCCTCGTGATGACGCTCGCGGCCACCACGGTTCTTGAACGACCACTCGCGGTTGAGGATGTAGCTGAGAATCGTCGCCATCACGCCGGAGAAGATCTTGGCGACGACGGGCTTCGACTCGAGCACGGTGAGGCTCAGTGAGTAGAAGATCGCGAGGTCGAACACCATCGTGGTCGCGCCGACGATCGCGAACTTGATCAGTTCGGAGTGGCGGAGGGCGATGCTTCGGAACGGCTGCGGGATACCGGCAACCACACGGTCGATCAGAGGCACGGTGACCCACTTTACGAAGAGCAGTGACCAAACACTAATCGGACTCGTGACACGATGAGCGACGTGACAGCAGGAGACACCGTGAATTCGGACATCCCCCAGCAGACCCCGCGCACCGACCCGCCGCGGCAGCGCACCTCGTCCCTGCCCGTCGTCGCGATGGTCGGCGGAGGACAGCTCGCACGGATGACCCACCAGGCCGCGATCGAGCTGGGTCAGACCCTGCGCGTGCTCGCGGCCGGGGAGAACGATCCGGCGGCTCGGGTGAGCGCCGACGTGGTGCTCGGCGAGCACACCGATCTCGCGGCACTGCGTGCGGTCGCCGCCGGTGCCGACGCGCTGACGTTCGATCACGAACACGTCCCCACCGAGCATCTCGACGTCCTCGTCGCCGAGGGCGTCAACGTCCAGCCGCCTCCCGAGGCGCTGATCTTCGCGCAGGACAAGCTGCGGATGCGCGTTCGCCTGCGGGAACTGGGACTACCGGTACCGGATTTCACGGAGGTGGCCTCCGTCGAGGACGTCGTCACCTTCGGTGACGCCCACGACTGGCGCATCGTGATCAAGGCCGTGCGCGGCGGCTACGACGGTCGCGGCGTCTGGATGCCCGACGACGCCGACGAGGCGCGCACCGTGGTGTCCGACCAGCTCGCCGCCGGAGTGCCGCTGATGGCGGAACAGCGTGTCGACATGGCGCGCGAACTCTCGGCGATGGTCGCGCGGTCCCCGTTCGGGCAGGGAGCGACCTGGCCCGTCGTCGAGACCGTGCAGCGGTCCGGACAGTGCGCCGTCGTCATCGCACCCGCTCCCGGCCTGTCCGAGGACCTGGCTGCGGACGCCGAGCACATCGCGCTCCGCATCGCGTCCGAGCTGGGTGTGGTGGGAGTCATGGCCGTGGAGCTGTTCGAGAAGGTCGACGGCACCCTGTCGATCAACGAACTCGCCATGCGCCCGCACAACTCGGGCCACTGGACGCAGGACGGTGCCCGGACCTCGCAGTTCGAGCAGCACCTGCGCGCGGTACTCGACTATCCCCTCGGTGACTGCGCGCCTCTCGCGCCGGTGTCCGTCATGGCCAACGTCCTCGGCGCCGAGGAGCAGCCGTCCTCGACCATGGACGAGCGGGTGCATCACCTGTTCGCGCGGATGCCCGACGCCAAGGTGCACCTCTACGACAAGGGTGAGCGCAAGGACCGCAAGATCGGCCACGTCAACATCGTGGGCCCGCGGAACGGCTCCGCGTCCGATGCCGAGCACGTCGCCGAGGTCCGGGAGCGTGCCGAGCGTGCCGCGCACTGGCTCTCGCACGGCGTCTGGACCGACGGATGGGATCCGCATCATGGATGAGAACAGCAACAGCACGGCCGTCCGGGTCGGCATCATCATGGGCAGCGACTCGGACTGGCCGGTGATGGAGGCCGCCGCCCTGGCGGTCGCCGAGTTCGGCGTCCGCTTCGAGGTGGGCGTGGTCTCCGCGCACCGGACGCCGCAGCGCATGCTCGACTACGCGCGGGACGCGGCGGACCGCGGAATCGAGGTGATCATCGCCGGCGCCGGCGGTGCCGCTCACCTGCCGGGCATGGTGGCCTCCGCGACGCCGCTCCCCGTCATCGGTGTCCCGGTTCCCCTCAAGTACCTCGACGGGATGGACTCGCTCCTGTCGATCGTCCAGATGCCGGCGGGGGTGCCCGTCGCGACGGTCTCCATCGGCGGCGCACGCAACGCCGGTCTGCTCGCCGTGCGCATTCTCGGTGCCGCCGATCCGCAGCTGCGTGGACGGATGGCCGAGTTCCAGCGCGGACTCGAGCAGATGGTGCTGGACAAGGACGAGGCGCTGCGTCGCAGTCTGCTGGAATGACCGCGTCCGCGGACTCGGTCCGTCCTCTGCACCGCACGCCCGCTGCCCTGGCCGCGGTCGTCGTCGGCGGTGCCGCGGGGACGGGTGCCCGCTACTCGTTGGAGTCCTGGGTGCCGCACTCCGGAACGGGATGGCCGTGGGCCACGTTCCTGATCAACCTGAGCGGTGCGTTCGTCCTCGGTCTGCTGCTGGAAGCGTTGGCGCGCTCGGGACCGGACGTCGGGCGGCGTCGGTGGGTGCGCCTGGTGGCGGGCACCGGTTTCTGTGGCGCGTTCACGACCTACAGCACGTTCGCCCTCGAGACGGTCGAGCTCGTCCGGGACGGCGCACCGACGACTGCACTGACCTACGCCGCCGTCGGAGTCGTGGCGGGACTGATCTGTGCCTGGGCGGGCATCGTGACCGGTGGCACCCTCCATCGGAGGCCACGCACATGACGGTCGCCGCGGTGCTGCTCGCGGGTGCGCTCGGGGCGGTGGTCCGCTTCGTCGTCGACGGCGAGGTGACGGCTCGGTTCGGTCGGCCGTTCCCCCTGGGGACTCTGATCGTCAACGTCAGTGGGTCGTTCCTCCTCGGCATCCTGGCCGGGCTCGTGCTGTTCGCCGGCCGGCCCGCCGAGTGGCAGGCCGTCGCCGGCACCGGGTTCTGCGGCGGGTACACCACGTTCAGCACCGCGAGCGTGCAGACGGTCCGACTCGTGCAGGAGGGTCGGCACCGGGCGGCCGCGGCGAACGCGGGGACCACCGTGATCGCCTCCGTCCTGGCCTGCGCCGGTGGACTGGCTCTCGTGTGGGCGGCGTCGGGTGGGAGCTCGGTGTGACGTCCTCCGGTCCGCGGGGGTCGAGCCCGCTGCGACGGGTGTCGCGCGGCAGCATCCAGTCGCTCGTCGTGACGGCCACGGCGCTCACCTGGGCTCGTCTGTGGCGCTCGCGGATCTCGTACGACGCGTCGTCGAACTTGATCGTGTGCGAGGCGATGCGAGGCGGATACGCCCGCGGCGGAACGTGTTTCGGCGGAGCGTTCCTCACCGGACACGCGCTCGTCGATCCCCGTCGACGGCGGGCGATGCTGCGCCACGAGTCCGTGCACGCCGACCAGTGGGCCCGCCACGGGTTCTCGTTCGCGATCCGGTACCTGGTGGAGGAGATGCGCCGGCCGGGCGCCGCCAACCGCTTCGAGGTGGAGGCCGGACTCGGCGACGGGGGCTATCTCACTCGAGGACCGTCGTGACCTTCTCCGTGGCGACGCGGCGATCGAGTGCCGCCGGGTCCAGCGCGGTCACCTGAACCAGTGACGCGCCGGCCGCGAGCACCGCGACGAGACCGTCGAGCAGTCCGTCGGCGTCGTCCCACGACCCGGTCGCGAGAACCCGGTCCGTCGCCGACAGTCCGCGCGCTGCGGCGCGGCCCTGTGCATCGGTCAGGACGTCCTGGACGGAGCGACCCTCCAGGGCCGGACCGGCGCCGACGGGAACGAACTGATCGCCGTGCACGCGAACCGACGTCGCGTAGTCGGTGACTCCGAGGGGGAGGTCGTCGACGGGCCGACCGAACGGGTCGAGCGACAGTGCGGCCACCTCACCGGCGTCGGCGGTCTCCACACCCGAGGCGGTCACCAGGGCGACCGCCGCGTCCGGATCGGGCCGGAGAGTCACCTCGGCGCCGGCCCACCACGCGCCGAGCAGCACCGAGGCGGTCTGCCAGTGCGCGGGGAGCACGACGCTGACGACGTCGCCGGGCGACACACCGAGCTCGTCGCGGAGGAAGTTGGCCGTCTTCGCGGCCCAGTTGGCGAGAGTCAGCGCGGACAACTCGATACGCTCACCGGTCGAGTCGTCGTAGTAGGTGATGCGCGGTCCCGCCGCGTCCGCCGCGAGGATGGGTCCGAGAAGCGCGTCCGTGAGCGTCGTGCCACCTGAGGTCATCGACGACATTCTTCCGAACGGGCCCGATCAGTTGACGCACTGGGGGCCCGTGGACCCGGCGTCGATCGGGTCCGCGGCCGCGGGAGCCGGGGTGGCGGTGTCGCCTGCGGGCGAGACACCGGCCGGAAGTGAGCCCGCCGCCGCGGGAGCGGAGTAGTCGGAGGCCAGCACGACGCGCACGGTCCCGGACGGCAGCGAGTCGTCGGTCTCGGTCCGGTCGGTGCCCACCCGCGCGGCGACGGCCGCCGCGGCGTCACCGTCCGACGACGCGGCGTACACGGTGGTCCGGTCGACGCTCGCACCCTCGTTGTTGCCGACCTCGCCCGGAACGAAGCCCTCGCCCGACAGAGTGTCGGAGACCGAGGACGCCAGACCGTCGACGCCGCTGTCGTTCGCGACGTCCACGGTGACACTCGAGGCGTCGATGTCGGGAACGGAGGGTGTCGGCGTCACGCTCTCGGACGGCGCTGCGTCGCCGATGAGGCCGCGCACCCACGTCTGGACCTCGACGGGGTCGACCGCGACGATCGACTCGCCGTAATCGGTGACGCCGTTGATGTCCGCGACGGGAATGGTGTCGAAGGTGACCGCGCCGCCGGCGACGTCCTGCAACTTCGTGGCGAAGTCGAGGACGTCCCAGTCGTCGTCGATGGTGACGGAGCGCTGCACGGCCGACCCGAGCTGCCCCAACGTGCCGGGGTTGCTGAGCGTGCGGGCGCTGAGCACCTTGCGGACCAGCGACGCCATGAACACCTGCTGACGGACGATGCGGTCGAGATCGCCACGGGGGAGATCGTGGCGCTGGCGCACGAAGCTGAGGGCGTCGGCACCCGAGAGCGTCTGCTGCCCGGCCGCGAAGCGCGCGCCGGAGAGGGGCTCGTCGACCGGCGCGTTCAGACACACGTCGACGCCGCCGACGGCATCGGTGAGCAGGACGAAGCCGAGCAGCCCGACCTCGGCGTAGTGATCGACCGTCACGCCGGTGAGGCCCGCGACGGAGTCGATGAGCGCCTTGCGGCCCGCGAGCGTCGACTCGCTGTCGGCTTCGGCGTCGGGCACCCCGCTCTCGACGAGTTCGAGGCGCTTCTCCTCCTTGGTGGCTCCGTACGCGGCGTTGATCTTGCTGTCGCCGATGCCGGGCACGTTCACGTACGCGTCGCGCGGGATGGAGATCGCCGACGCGGACGATCCGTCGTTGGGAACGCGGATCAGAATGATGGTGTCGGTGTTGTTGGCCACCTCGTCGCCGGCGCGGAGCGAGTCGAGCTCGTTCTGCGAGAGCGCGTTGCCGTGCGCGTCGGTCCTGCTGTCGGTGCCCACGAGCAGGATGTCGACCGCACCGTCGGCCCCGTCGCCGAGATCGAGGTTCGACACCGTCGCGAGGTTGCTGCGCAGCGAGTCGATGCTCTGCCATGCCACACCCGTCACCAGCAACGCGCCGGCGGAGAACAGAGCGACGGCTATCCGGCCGGCGTTGGAGTGCCCCGGTGTCCGCGAGGGGCGGTGGCTGGTCGGAGGTCGACGCCCCCGGTCGGAGCGGGTGGAGGCGCGCCGCGCACCCGGTTCCGACTCGCGAGAATCGGGTCGCCGCTGCGCACCGCGCTGTGTCCGAGGTCTGTACGGATCGCGCGGTGTCCCGGGGCCCGTCACAGAATCCGTCACGATCCCCAGGCTAACGGCAGGGTCGCCGTGCTCCGCGCAACCCGCCACGGCGTGCCACACTCTGTCGCTGTGACCACCGACGCAGAGCAGAGTTCGGACAGGACGATCGTGGTGACCGGAGCCGGAGGTCAGCTCGGTCGCCGACTCGTCGACCGCGCGCGGGACGGGTACTGCGGGGCCCGCGTGCTCGGCTTCGGATCAGCCGACCTCGACATCACGGATCCGGAGTCGATCGCCGCCGCCGTGGTGCCGGGCACCGTGGTGATCAACTGCGCAGCGCACACGGCGGTCGACGCGGCGGAGACCGAGGAGGACCGCGCCGCACTGCTGAACGAGGTGGGACCGCGCCTGCTCGCCGAGCGGTGCGCCGAGGTCGGTGCAGGTCTCGTGCACGTCTCGACCGACTACGTGTTCGCCGGAGACGCGCGGACCCCGTACGAACCCGACGATCCCACCGCGCCGGCGACGGCCTACGGGCGCACCAAGCTGGCAGGGGAACGGGCGGTCCTGGAGGCGTTGCCGTCCGCGACGATCGTGCGGACCGCGTGGGTCTACACCGGCACCGGCTCCGACTTCGTCGCCACGATGCTCCGGCTCGAGGCCGAGCGGGAGACCCTCGACGTCGTGAACGACCAGGTGGGTTCGCCGACGTACTCGGGTGATCTCGCGGACGCGCTCCTCGAGGCGGCGACGTCGCCGCGAGCGCTGCCGCAAATTCTGCACGCCACCAACGCCGGCACGGCGTCCTGGTTCGATCTCGCTCGGGCGACCTTCGAGACCGTGGGCGCCGATCCCGACCGTGTTCACCCGTGCGGCAGTGATCGCTACGTGCGGCCGGCGCCGCGTCCCGCCTACTCGGTGCTCTCGCCCGCGGCCTGGAAGGGTGCCGGGCTGACCCCGCTGCGGCCCTGGCGCGACGCCCTGACGGCCGCGCTGGCGGCTCGGGCGGTCGCGGACCCGCCCGGAGCCGCCCAGTAGGGTGACCGGCGTGAGTGCCCCCCTGGCCGTCGTGACGGTGACCTATTCGCCCGGCGAGCACCTCGACGCATTCCTCGAGTCCCTGCGGGATGCGACGACGCGGCCGGTGTCGGTGATTCTCGCGGACAACGGGTCCACCGACGGCGCGCCCGAGGCGGCCGAGGCCGCATACGACAACGTCCGACTGCTGCGCACCGGAGCGAACATCGGCTACGGCGGCGCCGCCAATCGCGCTGTCGCCGAGGTGGATCCGGCCACCGAGTTCGTCATGGTCGTCAATCCCGACGTCCAGTTCGGCCCCGGGTCGATCGACGAGCTGCTGGCGGCCGCCGAACGGCATCCGCGGGCCGGGTCGCTCGGGCCCCTCATCCTCGAGCCGGACGGTTCGCGCTACCCGTCAGCCCGCCGCGTTCCCGATCTCACGTCCGGGTCGCTGCACGCACTGCTCGGTTCGGTGTGGCCGTCGAATCCGTGGACGCAGCGCTACCGGCAGGACAACGACGAGGTCAGCGAGCGGTCGGTCGGGTGGCTGTCCGGCTCGTGTCTGTTGCTGCGCCGTGCCGCGTTCGACTCGGTGGACGGGTTCGATTCCCGGTATTTCATGTACATGGAGGACGTCGATCTCGGAGATCGCCTCGGACGAGCGGGCTGGACCAACATCTACGTGCCCACGGCCGTCGTGACGCACGCCAAAGGTCATGCCGCGGGGCGTCATCCGGAGTCGATGCTGCCGGCGCACCACCGCAGCGCCTATCGCTTCCAAGCTGATAGACACCCGCGGAGATGGCAAGCTCCTCTCCGGTGGACGTTGCGCGCCGGACTGGCGTTGCGGTCCAGGGTGGTCGTGACTGCCGCACTGCGGCAACGCGACGACACGGTGGGGTCAGGTTCGAGCACGTGAGAAGTTTCTGAGAAAGGCGATACGCGATGACTGCTCCGGCGACCGATGCCGTAGTTCTGGTCGGAGGAAAGGGCACGCGACTGCGTCCGCTCACGCTCTCCGCCCCCAAGCCGATGCTGCCCACGGCAGGTCTGCCGTTCCTCACCCATCTCCTGGCGCGCATCAAGGACGCCGGGATCGACCACGTCGTACTCGGCACGTCCTTCAAGTCGGAGGTGTTCGAGCAGCACTTCGGTGACGGCAGCGCACTCGGCCTCGAGCTCGAGTACGTGTTCGAGGAGGAGCCGATGGGCACCGGCGGCGGTATCCGCAACGTCCTGCCCCGGCTCCGCGCCGACAACGTCATGGTCTTCAACGGTGACGTGCTGGGCGGTACCGATCTGCGCGGCGTGCTCGACACCCACCGCACCACCGAGGCGGACGTCACCCTGCACCTCGTCCGCGTCGGTGACCCGCGTGCGTTCGGCTGCGTGCCCACCGACGAGTCCGGCCGCGTCACCGCGTTTCTCGAGAAGACCCAGGATCCGCCGACGGACCAGATCAACGCCGGCTGCTACGTGTTCAAGCGGGAGATCATCGAGAAGATCCCGTCCGATCGTCCGGTGTCCGTCGAGCGTGAGGTGTTCCCCGCACTGCTGGCCGAGGACAAGCGAGTCTTCGGACACGTCGACGCCGCCTACTGGCGCGACATGGGTACGCCGGAGGACTTCGTGAAGGGCTCCGCCGACCTCGTGCGCGGAATCGCACCGTCGCCTGCGCTGACGGGGACGCGGGGCGAGTCGCTGGTCCATCCCGGCGCGGGCGTCGCGCCCGGCGCGCTGCTGATCGGCGGCACGGTCGTCGGACGCGGCGCCGAGGTGGGAGCGGGCGCCCGTCTCGACGGTGCCGTCCTCTTCGACGGTGCCGTGGTCGAGGCCGGCGCGGTGGTCGAACGATCGATCCTCGGATTCGGTGCGCGCATCGGACCGCGGGCACTCGTGCGCGACGCCGTCATCGGCGACGGAGCCAACATCGGCGCGCGGTGCGAGCTGCTCCGCGGCGCCCGGGTGTGGCCCGGAGTGACGCTGCCCGACGGTGGAGTGCGCTTCTCGACCGACGTCTGAGGATCCAGGGCGTCCGAGAATCCAGGGCGTCCGAGAATCCAGGGCGCCCGAGGCTCAGCGAGCCGCCGCGCGGGAGATCATGTCCTGCAACGCGTCTCGTTCGGCGCCCGCCTCCCCGTCGGGGAGGTCGTCGACGGGCCACCACCGCAGGTCGTTCGACTCCGCGCTGCGGACGATGTGTGCACCGTCCGCGGCGCGTACGACGAAGCGCAGGTCGAGGTGGCGCGTCGGCTCGCCGAGCGAACACGTGATCGGGTGCGTGTGAACGGAGAGCAGCTCCGGCTCGAGAACCAGGTCGTCGATGCCGCTCTCCTCACGCGCCTCGCGGAGTGCCGCGTCCCGGACGGTCTCGTCGTCGACCTCGCAGTGTCCGCCCAGTTGGAGCCATCGTCCGACCCGCGGGTGCAGCGTCAGGAGCACGTGGCACCCACTCCGATCGAGCACCAGCGCCGACGCGGTGACGTGACCGGCCACGTTCTCGCGGAGACAGCCACGCGGCGCACTGTCGAGGAACGCCAGCATCGTGTGGCGCATCGAGTCGTCGTGCGGCTCGGTCGTCGACCAGGAACGGAGCAGTTCTCTCGCGGATTCGTGGAGGCTCTCGGCGCTCACGGACGGTTCCTCACAGTTCTCGGAACGCGGAGCCGGGCGGCGTCGGCGCGCGGGGCGACGGGGGAGTGAGCGGGTGTCCGACGGCGACGGCCCCGACGGGATGCCAGTCGGCGGGTAGATCGAGCGTCTCGCGCACGGTGTCGGCGGCGAAGATGGTCGACCCGACCCAGCAACTGCCGAGGCCGCGCGCCGCGAGCGACACCAGGAACGCCTGCACCGACGCGCCCGCCGCCACCGTGAACATGACGGTCTCCGCGGACTGCCGTTCCGCGTCCGGATAGTCGTGCGCGTCGTCGAGCACCGCGAACGCCAGAATCAGTTCCGGCGCGGTGCGCAGCAGATCACCGCGTGCCAGACGGGCCTCGATCGAGTCCGCGGTCCGTCCGTCTCGCTCGAGATCGGCGCGCCACCGCGTTGCCATCGCATCGAGCAGTGCGGTGCGCACCGCCGGTGTCCGGACGGCGACGTAGCGCATCGGGTGAGAGTGATGGGGAGCCGGCGCGGTGACGGCGTCCGCCACGGCGGCCTCGACGACAGCGGGATCGACCGGGGCCGAGTCGAACTCGCGTACCGAGCGACGGGCGGGTACCGCGCCGAGTGCACCTCGTCGCAGAGCCTCCTGCGTTCCCAACCAGAAGAGGTCGTCCTCGCCCGGACGCACCAGATCGCGGGCGGAGGAGCCGTCGTCGGCGTAGTGCAGACCCCGGACCACGGCGACGGGAACCGAGCCGAGCTTGCCCTTCACCAGATCCCCAGCGGACGCCAGCTCGTCCGCGAGCGCGACCTCGGTGACCATCAGCTCGTTGCCCTGCGCGTCGCGACCACCGGCGTACGCGTGCAGGACGGGCAACCCGGCCGATCCGATCGCGTTGTCCGTCTGGCCGTTCCGCCACGCGCGGCCCATCGTGTCGGTGACGACGACGGCGACGGCCACGCCCAGCGAACGGCGTACACCGTCGCGCAGTGCCCGGGCGGACGCGTCGGGATCCTCGGGGAGCAGGGCCAACTCGTCCGTCGACACGTTGGATCCGTCGATGCCGGACGCGGCCTGCACGATGCCGAGGCGGTTCTCGGTGATGAGCGTGCGACCGCGCTGGGCGAGTACGCGCACGGCCTCCTGCTCGACGAGCATGCGGCGCAGTGCGTCCCGCGCCTCCGGGTCGGTCGGCGCGGTCACGAGGCGTCCCTCGACCTTGGAGACGATCTTGCTCGTGACCACCAGGACATCGCCGTCGGCGAGCCACGGTGCTGCCGTGGCGACTGCTGCCACCAGGTCGTCGCCCGGCCGGAACTCGGGGAGTCCCGCGACGGGAATCACCTCGATCGAACCGCCCGGTGCATGATCGCCGGGACCGTCGGATCGGGTCACAGGACGCCCGCTGCCTCGAGCGCGGCGCGCGCCATCCGTGCGGTCACCGCGGGCTCGGTCATGAGCAGAGGTACCGCGCGCACGTCCACGCCGGGAACGTCGGCGGTGTCGGTCTCGTGGATCAGCCAGGCGTCGAGGATGCCCGCCGCCGAGCGGGCACCGTAGTGGCGGCCGATGGCCTCGGCCGTCGTCTCCACACCGATGACGGACAGGCACTCGTCGGCCATGCCGCGCAACGGCTTGCCGTCGATGACGGGGGAGAGCCCGACGACCTTCGCGGGTGTGGTGCGCAGTGCGGAGCGGATGCCGGGCACCGCCAGGACGGCGCCGATGCTGACCACCGGGTTGGACGGTGCGAGCAGTACCGCGTCCGCGGTCTCGATCGCCTCGACGACGCCGTCCGCCGGGGTCGCCTTGTCCGCTCCGACGTACGCGAAACTGTGAGTCGTCACAGCAGCGCGGTAGCGCACCCACCACTCCTGGAAATGAACGGCCTTGTCGGTGCCGTCGTCGGGATCGGTGATCACCACGTGGGTCTCGCTGCGGTCGTCCGTGACGGGCAGCAGGCGGACACCCGGAGACCACCTGTCGCACAGGGCCTCCACGACTGCGGACAGCGGGTACCCGGTGCGGAGCATGCGCGTCCGGATCAGATGCGTCGCGATGTCGCGGTCCCCGAGCCCGAACCAGTCCGGGTGGGCCCCGTACGCCGCGAGTTCCTCCTTGACGCTCCACGTCTCGTCGCGTCGACCCCAGCCGCGCTCGGTGTCGATGCCGTCGCCGAGCGTGTACATGCAGGTGTCGAGGTCGGGTGTGATGCGCAGGCCGTGCATCCAGACGTCGTCGCCGACGTTCACCACGGCCGTGACGTCGCCGTCCGGCCCCAGCAGTTCTCGAACCCCCTGGAGGAACCGCGCGCCACCGACGCCGCCCACCACCACAGTCACCTTCATGACCCTCGACCCTAGGCGGTCGCCGTCGGCGCGATCGGGCCGGTGGGCGCGAACCACGGCGTGTCCGACGCGAAACACCGGGGAAGTCTCGCCTTCCGGGAAAACCGGAGATCGGATGGTATTGCAAATCGAGCGGTCCGCTTGACCGCGACACACCGCGGCGTGTCTAATCACAGTCATGTCATTAACGGTTCGAACAGCGGAATCGCTTGTAGCGAACCACCGTTCGAACACGTGTTCCCATGAGTCGACACGAGTTCGCGCGCTGCGTTCCGCAGCGTCACGTCCCATGGTGACACGAGGCTTCGCTCTTCGATCCGGCTTCGCGGTCGATCATCGACACAAGTGACCGACAACAACTGCGCTCGAACAGGTGAGGAGGCGGACGTGATGCCGGAACAACACCACGACCTCGGTCGACAGGAGTCCCCCGTCGGGGAACTCGACGACGTACTGCACGTGGATGCCGTGACGGAGGACGCCCCGGCGGACCCCGTGGACGGGATCGACCCGGAGGACGTCTCGGTCGACGACGTCGACCCGCCGCTCACGAGCCTCGGAATGCCTGCGCCCGCACTGCATCTGAGTCTGGTGCCGGGCGACATGGATCCGCTCGAGGATCAGTGGCAGGAGCGCGCTCTGTGCGCTCAGACCGATCCCGAGGCATTCTTCCCGGAGAAGGGCGGCTCGACGCGCGAGGCCAAGCGCATCTGCCTCGGGTGCGAGGTGAAGGACGACTGCCTCGAGTACGCCTTGGCGCACGACGAGCGGTTCGGGATCTGGGGTGGGCTGTCCGAGCGCGAACGTCGCCGCCTCAAGCGCGGCATCATCTGACGCGTCGCGTCACCGCAGCCGCCGAACGACGCGCTGCAGGCGCCGGGGTGTCAGTCGTCCTCGGTGTCGGGGTCGACCACCTCGGGCGTGACCCCCAGGTAGGTCGCCACCTGCTCCACCAACACGTCGTGCACCAGGTCCGTCAGCTCCAGCGAGTCGTGAGCTCTCCGCTCGAGGGGCCGACGGAACAGCACGATCCGAGCCCGCGTCGTCGCTCCGCGCGTGTCCACTCCCGCCGGAACGAGTCTCGACAACGGCACCGGGCCCTCGGCCACGACCTCGGGTGGCCAGTTCACCGATTCCGGGTCCACCGCACGGATCTTCGGCACGTCGTCGACGGCGATGTCCAGTTTCGTCAGCCGGTCGTGCCACTTGCGATCGATCTCGGCGAACGCGTCCAGCACCGCCGCATCGAACTTCTCGGCGCGAGACCTGCGTGCGGGCACCGTGTCGGGGAACAGGGTGCCGCGCATTCCGCGACCCCGCCGCGCCGCGGACCGCGAGCTGGACGCCCGATGTTCCCGTCCGGGACGGCCGCCGGCGCGGCCGCGGGGTTGAGAGGATCCGGTGAACGACACGCGCCCATGCTACGACCGTGTCCTGCGAGGCACGCCGGAGGACACGCGCTAGGGTTCGACCTGTGAGAGCTGTGCGGGGATGCTGCCGACCGGGATGCAAGAGACCGGCCGTCGCGACGTTGACGTACGTGTACTCCGACTCGACCGCCGTCGTCGGACCTCTCGCCACCGTGGACGAGCCCCATTCCTGGGATCTGTGCGAGGTGCACGGTTCGTCGATCACCGCCCCCAAGGGGTGGGAGATGGTGCGCTACGAGGGTGGGTTCTCCACGTCCAGCCCCGACGACGACGATCTGACCGCACTCGCCGAGGCCGTCCGCGAGGCCGGTGCGCGTGAGCGTCCCGCTCCGTCCCTCGGTCGACGTGGTTCGTCGTTCGACACGCGCACCTCCGCCGACGTACCGGCCGCCGCGCCGACACGCACGGGTCGACGCGGACATCTGCGCGTTCTTCCCGACCCCACCAGCTGAACGACTGTTCCTGCGCGCGGCGTCGGGCTGCAGGACTGCTCGCGCGTCGCCCCCGGGCACTAGGCTCCCAGCATGGTCTCGCCGACTCGTCGTCGTGCGTGATCCGTCCGGTTCGTCCCAGATGCAGGAGTGTGCAGTGGCCCGACCAGCTGACCTGGTTCACAGCGTCATCAAGGCGTACGACGTGCGTGGTGTCGTCGGAGAGCAGATCGATGAGGACTTCGTCGCCGACGTGGGGGCCGCCTTCGCGAGACTCGTACGCGGCGAGGGCGTCTCGCAGCGCGTCGTGGTCGGGCACGACATGCGCGACTCGTCTCCCGCACTGTCGGCCGCCTTCGCGCGAGGGGTGACCTCACAGGGTCTCGACGTCGTTCTCATCGGCCTCGCGTCGACCGACCAGCTCTACTTCGCCTCCGGTCGGCTCGACTGCCCCGGTGCGATGTTCACCGCCAGCCACAACCCGGCGAAGTACAACGGGATCAAGCTGTGCCGGGCCGGCGCGAAGCCCGTCGGCCAGGACTCGGGACTCGCCACCATCTCGGCCGAGATCATCGACGGCGTCCCGACGTTCGACGGTGCGCCGGGCACGATCAGCGAGCAGGACGTGCTCGCGGACTACGCCACGTTCGTGCGCGACCTCGTGGACATCAGCGACATCCGTCCGCTGTCGGTCGCGGTGGACGCCGGCAACGGCATGGGCGGGCACACGGTGCCCGCGGTCCTGGACCCGACGTCGGTGACCGTGCACCCCCTGTACTTCGAACTCGACGGCACGTTCCCCAACCACGAGGCGAACCCGCTGGAGCCGGCGAACCTCGTCGATCTGCAGAAGTTCGTCACCGAGACGGGCGCGGACATCGGCCTCGCGTTCGACGGCGACGCGGACCGCTGCTTCGTGGTGGACGAACGCGGCGAGCCCGTCTCACCGTCCGCGATCACCGCGCTGGTGGCCGAGCGGGAGCTGGGCAAGCACCCCTCCTCGACCATCATCCACAACCTCATCACCTCACGGTCGGTGCCCGAGTTGGTGGAGCTGCTCGGCGGTACCGCCGTGCGCACCCGGGTCGGCCACTCGTTCATCAAGGCACTGATGGCCGAGACCGGCGCGGTGTTCGGCGGCGAGCACTCGGCGCACTACTACTTCCGCGACTTCTGGGGCGCTGATTCGGGCATGCTCGCAGCGCTGCACGTGCTCGCCGCGCTCGGGACACAGGACGAGCCGTTGTCCGCCCTGATGCGCAAGTACGAGGTGTACGCGGCATCGGGCGAGATCAACTCGACGGTGGCCGACGCTCGTGAGCGCACCGCCGCGGTGGTCGCGGCGTTCGCCGATCGCACCGTCTCCACCGACGAACTGGACGGTGTGACGGTCGATCTCGGTGACAGCGCGTGGTTCAACCTCCGCGCCTCCAACACCGAGCCCCTGCTCCGACTCAATGTCGAGGCACGCACCCCCGAGGACGTGGACCGCCTGACGACGGAGATCCTGAGCATCGTCCGCGCGTGACGGTTGCGGACTGACATAGTGGGGGATACGGAACGAGAGAGGCGGGTGAGGTGCCCATGACTGCTCCTTCGGCGTACGTCGATCTCGACGACGCGAGCGCGATACTGGCTGCGGACTCGTTGGGCGCACTGCACTCCGCCGCGCTGGCCGGCGCACAGATCCGCGCCACCGCGTCCGCCGTCCGCGAGGGCCTGCTGGCGCCGCTGGACGGTCTGCGTCCCCGCAGTGTCGTGCTCGTCGCCGCGTCCGGTCCCGCCCGGAGGGCGTCGGCGCTGGTCGCCGCGGTCCTCGCTCCGACCGCCGGCGTGCCGGTCGTCTCGCTCCCCGCGACCCCGCCGTGGGTCGGACCCCTGGACGTCGTGGTCGTGGCCGGCGACGACGCCGGCGATCCGGCCATCGCGGAGTCCGTCGCCGCCGGGGTACGTCGGCGCGCCGAGGTCGTGGTGGCCGTACCGGACGAGGGTCCTGTCGCGGACGCCGGTGCCGGCCGGGTGGTGTCCTTCCCGCCGCGAGTCCGTGTCCTCGATCGCAACTCCTACGCCCGGCACGTCGCGGTGATGGCCGCGGTACTCGCTGCGGTGGACCCGGCGTCGTCGGTCGGTGACCTCGACGCGGTGGCCGACGCGGTGGACGCGGAGGCCATGCGGCACCACGCGTCCGTCGAGGTGTTCCAGAATCCCGCGAAAGGTCTGGCGTCCCGGATGGCGGGTCGTCGGGTCCTCATGACCGGTGACGGCGTGGTGGCGACCGAGGTGGCCCGGCACGGAGCCGCGTCCCTGCTGCGGGCCGCGGGCGTCGTGGCGGCGGCCACCGAACTCTCCGATGCCGTCGGTGTGATCCACGACCTCGGCGCGATCGGTGGGGACTCCGCCGAGAGCGGCAGTGTCGACTACGACCCGCTGTTCCACGACGACCAACTCGACGGTCCGCCCTCGGCCGATCCCGTTCGGGTGTTCACCGTGTCGACCGACCCCGACGACAGTCTGGTCCGCCGGCGGGTGGCCGTCCTGGGTGAGGTCGACGTGGTGCGCGCCGACGACGACGGTGGTCCCCGCACGGATCTGGAGGCGCCCGCGCCCGCCGCGGTGCCCGGTCCCACGACGCCGGTCGGGGCGTCGCTGCGCAGGGCGCTCGTCCTGGCGGTGCGGATCGAGGCCGCGGCGGCCTATCTCCAACTCTCGAATTCTCAGGCCTCGGGAGGCAGGGAGTGACCCCAGCCGTGTCCGGGTTCGCAGCGATGACGACGGCAGGTGGTGGTCGGTGAATCTCCTCGACGGAACAGCACGGTCCTACGCGTGGGGTTCGCGCACGGCTCTCGCCGAACTGCGCGGCGTGCCCGCACCCACCCGGCATCCCGAGGCGGAGTTGTGGTTCGGTGCTCATCCGGGCGACCCGGCGCATCTCGTCACGCCGCGCGGTCGGGTCTCGCTGCTCGAGGCCATCGACTCCGACCCGACCGGACTGCTCGGAACCGGTGTGGTGGAGCGGCACGGTCCGCGCCTGCCGTTCCTCGTGAAGTTCCTGGCGGCCGAGGAGCCGCTGTCGCTGCAGGCTCACCCGTCCTCGGACCAGGCGCGCGAGGGTTTCCGACGGGAGAACGCCGCGGGCGTGCCCCTCGACGCCTCCGTCCGGAACTACAAGGACGCCAGCCACAAGCCCGAGCTCGTGGTCGCCCTGACGGAGTTCGACGCGCTCGCCGGGTTCCGCAGTCCCGCCGAGACGGTGGAGCTGTTCGGTCGGCTCGATGCGGACGAGCTGCGTCCCTACACCGAGATGCTTGCCGCGCAACCGGATTCGAGCGGCCTGCGCACCCTCTTCACCTCGTGGATCACTCTGCCGCAGCGGGCGTTGGACTCCGTGCTGCCGGCCGTTCTGGACGCGTGCGTCCGCGCGCTCGAACGTGCCGAGCAGACCGGGGACCGCACCTTCGTGCCGGAACTGCGCACCGCACTGGAATTGGGGGAGTACTACCCCGGCGATGCGGGCGTGCTCGCGGCGTTGCTGCTCAACCGGGTCACACTGCAGCCGGGCGAAGCTCTGTACCTGGACGCCGGAAACCTCCACGCGTACCTGCGCGGAACTGCGGTGGAGATCATGGCCAACTCGGACAACGTGTTGCGTGGGGGACTCACGCCCAAGCACGTCGACGTCCCGGAACTGTTGCGGGTGCTCGACTTCGAGCCGCTCGACTCACCGGTCCTCGTCGCCGACACCAGCCGTCCGCACGTGGTGCGCTATCCCACGCCGGCACCGGAGTTCGCACTCGTCGGTGTCGAATTGTCCGCGGCGTCCAGCGACGGTGAGCCGTGGACGCTCGCGCACGACGGTGACGCCGCGCCGCGCATCGTCCTGTGTGTCGACGGTCGGGTACAGGTCTCCTCGGATGAGTCCACCCTGGTCGTGGAGCGGGGAAGTGCCGTCTGGATCGCCGCGTCCGATCCGGACCCGCAGCTGTGCGCTCTCACCGACTCGGCTCGCGTGTTCGTGGCGGGCGTCGGCGGGATCTGACGGCCCCGACACGCTGGCGGATACGTCCCGCCTAGTTCACTGTTCGTGTGACGATGACCTCGGGCGGTCGACGGCCGCCCGGAGGACGTGAGGAGTTTCGACGGTGACCATCGACGGCAAGGACGCACCCGGTTCGCGCAACACCGGTCTGCGCAGAACGAAGTCCATCGAGCAGTCGATGCGCGACACGGACGAGCCGGACACGAAACTTCGCAAGAGCCTGTCATCGTGGGATCTCACCGTCTTCGGTGTCGCGGTCGCCGTGGGTGCGGGCATCTTCACCCTGACGGCGCGCACCGCGGGGAACGTCGCGGGCCCGTCCGTCTCGCTCGCCTTCGTGTTCGCCGCGATCGCGTGCGGACTCGCCGCGCTCTGCTACGCCGAGTTCGCCTCGACGGTGCCGGTCGCCGGCAGCGCGTACACGTTCTCGTACGCCACTTTCGGCGAGTTCGTCGCGTGGATCATCGGCTGGGACCTGATCCTGGAGTTCGCCCTCGCGTCGGCCGTCGTGGCGAAGGGCTGGTCCCTGTACCTCGGTGAGGTGCTCGGGACGTCGTCGCCCGTGGTGTCCATCGGCGGACTCGACGTCGACTGGGGTGCCCTGGTCATCGTCGCGGTGCTCACCGTCCTGCTCGCGACGGGCGTGAAGATCTCCTCGCGCGTCTCGCTCGTCATCACCGCGATCAAGGTGGGCGTCGTGCTGCTCATCGTCGTGGTCGGAGCGTTCTACATCAAGGCGGCGAACTACTCGCCCTACATCCCGCCCGCCGTCCCCGCCGAGAAGGAGTCGGGCCTCACCCAGTCGCTGTTCTCCTTCGTCACCGGCGCCGAGGGCAGCAACTTCGGCTGGTACGGACTCCTGGCCGCCGCGAGTCTCGTGTTCTTCGCGTTCATCGGCTTCGACGTGGTGGCCACCACGGCCGAGGAGGCGTCCGATCCGCAGAAGGCCCTGCCGCGCGGAATCCTGGGCTCGCTCCTGATCGTCACGATCCTGTACGTCGCGGTCACCCTGGTGCTGACCGGAATGGTGAAGTACACCGAACTCGGTGGCGAGGGCGCGACCCTGGCCACGGCCTTCGAACTGAACGGCATCACCTGGGCGTCGAAGGTGATCTCCTTCGGTGCGCTGGCCGGACTCACGACCGTGGTCATGGTGCTCATGCTGGGACAGTCGCGCGTGCTCTTCGCGATGTCGCGCGACGGTCTGATGCCGCGCCGTCTCGCGAAGACGGGGAGCCGCGGCACCCCGGTGCGCATCACCGTGCTCGTCGGCATCGTGGTCGGCCTTCTCGCGGCGTTCTTCCCCATCGGGACGCTCGAGGAGATGGTCAACATCGGCACCCTGTTCGCCTTCGCCCTGGTCTCCATCGGTGTCGTCGTCCTGCGTCGAACCCGCCCCGACCTGAAGCGCGGCTTCCGCGTCCCCCTGGTTCCGCTGGTGCCGATCCTCGCCGTGCTGGCCTGCGTGTGGCTGATGCTGAACCTGTCGGTGGAGACGTGGCTGCGGTTCGTCGTCTGGATGGCGCTCGGAGTCGTGGTGTACTTCGGCTACAGCCGCCGCCACTCGGTGCTCGGAGCCCGGCAGCATGCGGACGACACCCACTAGTCACCATATTTCGCGCCGATAACGGACCGATCTCACCATTCGGATCGTCGGACCGTCGCGCTACTTGCTCTACACTCGAATTCGAGACCGGAAGTTTGTTTCTGCGGTGGGCACGAGTCCGCCACGGAGTCCACTCGATGTCGAGGAGTTGACGTATGGCGCGGCGGTGGCACGACCCGAAGAAGCTGCTCTGGCTACTGGGGATGCTGGCGCCCGCCTCGGCACTGCTGCCGTCCCAACTGGTTCTGCACACGGGGGTGTCGGCCTTCTGGTGGAGCGGCGCGATGCTGTTCTTCCTGGTCATCCCCGTGGTCGACGCGCTGGCGGGGGAGGACGGCAACAATCCGTCCGACGCGCAGGTGCAGGACCTGCAGCACGACCGTTTCTATCGGTGGTGCACGTTCCTGTTCCTTCCGGTGCAGTACGCGGGGCTCGGTGTCGCGTGCTACCTCGTCACCTTCGGCACCCTGTCCGCCGTCGACAAGATCGGGTACGCGGTCAGTGTCGGTCTCGTCGCCGGCATCGGGATCAACGCGGCGCACGAGCTCGGTCATCGGGTGGAGAGCAGCGAGCGCTGGCTGGCCAAGATCGCTCTGGCGCAGAGCCTGTACGGCCACTTCCACGTCGAACACAACCGCGGACACCATGCGCGTGTCGCGACGCCCGCCGACCCGGCCAGCGCGCGCATGGGCGAGTCCCTCTACCGGTTCCTGTCCCGCAGTGTCAGCGGCGGCCTCGTGTCCTCCTGGGAGCTGGAGAAGCAGCGTCTCGAGCGCAAGGGCAGCGGCGTGTGGACGATCCGCAACAACGTGCTCAACGCGTGGGCGATGTCCGCTGCACTCTTCGGTGTCCTGGTCGCCGTCTTCGGCGTCGGCATCCTGCCGTTCCTCGTGCTCCAGGCGGTGGTCGGCGTGATGACCCTCGAGTCCGTCAACTACATCGAGCACTACGGGCTGCTCCGGGGACGGACACCCACGGGCCGGTACGAGCGGTGCGCGCCGCGGCACAGCTGGAACAGCGATCGGATCGTCACCAATATCTTCCTGTACCACCTGCAGCGGCACAGCGACCATCATGCGAACCCGGGCCGCCGGTTCCAGACGTTGCGCACCTTCGACGAGGCGCCGCAACTGCCGGCCGGCTACGCGACGATGGTCGTCCTCGCGGCCGTCCCGCCCCTGTGGCGTCGCGTGATGGACCACAGGGTCGTCGCGCACTACGACGGCGACGTCACCCGCGCGAACCTGCAGCCGAGCGCCCGCGCTCGACTGGAACGGCGCTGGGCGACCGTTCCCGAACGCGCCGCCGCCGCCTGACCCGTCGGCGCGAGACGACGGAACCGGACACGTCGTGGCCCCGACCCACCCGCGGGCAGCCGTGAGCCGATAGCCTGGAAGCCGATCATCAGCCGACAGGAGTGGCATCACACAATGACGACATCGACATCCCCCGACATTTCGAGCACCGAGGCGCTGCAGGCGGACATCCGCGGTGGCATCGAGTTCAAGGTCGCGGATCTCTCGCTGGCTGAGTACGGCCGCAAGGAGATCGGCCTCGCGGAGCACGAGATGCCCGGCCTCATGTCCCTGCGTCGCGAGTACGCCGACGTGCAGCCGCTGAAGGGTGCACGGATCTCCGGGTCGCTGCACATGACGGTCCAGACCGCCGTCCTGATCGAGACGCTGGTCTCGCTCGGAGCCGAGGTGCGGTGGGCATCGTGCAACATCTTCTCCACCCAGGACCACGCCGCCGCCGCGATCGTCGTCGGACCCCACGGCACGCCCGAGGATCCGCAGGGAATCCCGGTGTTCGCCTGGAAGGGCGAATCGCTGGCCGAGTACTGGTGGGCCGCCGAGAAGATGCTGACCTGGCCGGTCGCCGAGGACGGCACTCCCCGCCACGCCAACATGATCCTCGACGACGGCGGAGACGCCACGATGCTGGTGCTGCGCGGTGCGCAGTTCGAGAAGGCCGGCGTCGTGCCGCCCGTCGACGAGGATCGCGACTCCGACGAGTACAAGGTCTTCCTCGGACTGCTCCGCGAGTCGCTCGCGCAGGACGCCACCAAGTGGACGAGCATCGCCGAGTCGGTCAAGGGTGTCACCGAGGAGACCACCACCGGCGTGCTGCGCCTGTACCAGTTCGCCGCGGCCGGCGAGCTGACCTTCCCGGCGATCAACGTCAACGACTCGGTCACCAAGAGCAAGTTCGACAACACCTACGGCACCCGCCACTCGCTGATCGACGGCATCAACCGCGGCACCGACGTGCTGATCGGTGGCAAGAAGGTCCTGATCTGCGGCTACGGCGACGTGGGCAAGGGCAGCGCCGAGTCGCTGGCCGGTCAGGGCGCGCGCGTCCAGGTCACCGAGGTCGACCCGATCAACGCGCTCCAGGCGCTCATGGACGGGTTCGACGTCGTCACGGTGGACGAGGCGATCGGCAAGGCCGACATCGTCATCACCGCGACGGGCAACAAGGACATCATCACGCTCGACCACATGCGGTCGATGAAGGACAAGGCCATCCTCGGCAACATCGGCCACTTCGACAACGAGATCGACATGGCCGGTCTCGAGCGGTCCGGTTCGACACGCATCAACATCAAGCCGCAGGTCGATCAGTGGATCTTCTCCAGCGGCAAGTCGATCGTCGTCCTCTCGGAGGGTCGTCTGCTGAACCTCGGCAACGCCACCGGTCACCCGTCGTTCGTCATGAGCAACAGCTTCTCCAACCAGGTCATCGCGCAGATCGAGCTGTGGACCAAGCCGGACGAGTACGACAACGAGGTCTACCGCCTGCCGAAGCACCTCGACGAGAAGGTCGCCAAGATCCACGTCGAGGCTCTCGGTGGCACGCTGACCAAGCTCAGCAAGGAGCAGGCCGAGTACATCGGTGTCGACGTCGAGGGCCCGTACAAGCCCGAGCACTACCGGTACTGACACTCGGTCCCGTAGGACTCGACAGGCAGGAGTGGAGTCGATGGGCACTCTCATCGCGATCGAGGGCGTCGACGGAGCAGGCAAGTTCACGCTCTCGTCCCGCCTCACGCACGCGTGGGAGGCCGCCGGCGTGGACGCCGTCCGCGTCGGCTTCCCCCGCTACGGGGAGTCGATCCACGCCGACCTGGCCGCCGAGGCGCTGGCCGGTGAGCACGGCGATCTCGCCGCCGGGGTGAACTCGATGGCAGTGCTGTTCGCCCTCGATCGTGCCGGTGCGGTGTCCGACCTCCGTCGGATGCTGCACCGGCACGACGTGGTTCTGCTCGATCGCTACGTCGCGTCCAACGCGGCGTACTCTGCCGCGCGGGTCCACCAGGACGCGGACGGTGCGATGGTCGAGTGGGTGCGCGCGCTCGAGTTCGATCGCCTCGTCCTGCCGCGTCCCTCCGCCCAGATTCTCCTCGACGTTCCGGTCGAGGTCGCGAAGCATCGCGCGCGTGGTCGGGAGCAGGAGGATCCGTCGCGGGCCCGCGACGCGTACGAGCGCGACGGTGGTCTCCAGGCCCGTACCGCGGCGGTCTACGCGGGACTCGCGGCCTCGTCGTGGATGTCGCCGTGGTTCGTCGTGGACGGCGCGCAGGCGGACGGTGAGCAGGTCGACGTGACGAGACTCGCCGCCGAACTTCTCAATCAGACTGCGAAGTACGACGGGATGACACGATAGTCGTCATGAAGCCACGAATTCTGGTCGTCGACGACGATACGGCTCTTGCCGAGATGCTCACCATCGTGTTGCGCGGTGAGGGATTCGAGCCGTTCGTGGTGGGAGACGGCACCCAGGCGCTGTCCGCCGTCCGGGAGAACCGACCGGATCTGGTGCTGCTCGACCTGATGCTCCCCGGTATGAACGGCATCGACGTCTGCCGCGTGCTGCGGGCGGACTCCGGTGTGCCGATCGTGATGCTCACCGCCAAGACCGACACGGTCGACGTCGTGCTGGGACTCGAGTCCGGCGCCGACGACTACATCATGAAGCCCTTCAAGCCGAAGGAGCTCGTGGCCCGCGTCCGCGCGCGCTTGCGACGCACCGAGGAGGAGCCGGCCGAGCTCCTGTCGATCGGCGACGTCGTCATCGATGTTCCGGCGCACAAGGTCACCCGCGACGGCTCGCTCATCTCGCTGACGCCGCTCGAGTTCGACCTGTTGGTGGCGCTGGCCCGCAAGCCTCGTCAGGTCTTCACCCGCGAGGTGCTGCTCGAACAGGTGTGGGGATACCGGCACGCCGCCGACACCCGCCTCGTGAACGTGCACGTCCAGCGACTGCGCGCCAAGGTGGAGACGGATCCGGAGAACCCCGAGGTGGTTCTCACCGTGCGCGGTGTCGGGTACAAGGCCGGCCCGCCGTGATCGGAGCCGATCGACTGCGGGACGGTCGGTGATCTTCACGTCCCGCTCCCGTCGACGCATCAACGGAACCTTCTCGCCTCTGGTGCGATGGTCCCGGTCCATGTGGGCTGCCGCCGGTCACGCGTGGCGTCGGTCGCTGCAGTTGCGCGTCGTCGTGTCGACGCTGACGCTCTCCCTCATCGTGATCACGATCCTCGGCGTCGTGCTCACGAGTCAGATCACGGATCGACTTCTCGACACCAAGATCGACGCCGCCACGAAGGAGCTCGATCGCGCGCGTGCGTCCGTCGAGAGCCAGTTGGCGGGCGACGACTCGACGTCGATCTCGAACCGTCTGGAGCTCGCTCGGTCCGGTCTGACGAGCCGGGACACCGAGAGCGGCGCGGACAGCACGTCCGCCGGCACGTTCGACCCCGTGCTCATCGTCCCCGGCGACGGAGCCCGCGACGAGCTGTTCACCGGTCCCGCCGACCAGATCCCGCAGACGTTGCGCTCGTTCGTCCAGGCCGGCCAGGTGAGCTACCAGTACGCGACCGTGTCGGAACCGGACGGCTACTCGGGTCCGGCCCTCATCGTCGGCAGTCCCACCGCGTCGGACCTCTCCACCCTCGAGCTGTACCTGGTGTTCCCCCTCGCGGGAGAGGACCGCAGCCTCGCCCTCGTGCGCGGAACCCTGCTCATCGGCGGTGCGGTCCTGCTGGTGCTGCTCGCGGCCATCTCGATGCTGGTCGCCCGGCAGGTGGTGGTCCCCATCAGATCGGCGTCGCGCATCGCGGTGCGCTTCGCGGACGGCCGGCTCAAGGAACGTATGCCGGTGCGCGGCGAGGACGACATCGCCCGGCTCGCCATGTCGTTCAACGAGATGGCCGAGAGCCTGTCGAAGCAGATCACCCAGCTCGAGGAGTTCGGAAACCTGCAGCGCCAGTTCACGTCCGACGTCTCGCACGAGCTGCGGACGCCGCTCACCACCGTCCGCATGGCCGCCGAGCTCATCCACGACGCCAGCGAGAGTCTCGATCCGCTGCTCAAGCGCTCGTCCGAGTTGCTGGTCGCCGAGCTGGACCGTTTCGAGACACTGCTCAACGATCTGCTCGAGATCTCCCGCCACGACGCGGGCGTCGCCGAACTGGCGTCCGAGCAACTCGATCTCCGTATGTGCGCCCGCGCCGCGGTGTCCACCGTGCGGCACCTCGCCCGCGAGACGGGCACCGAGCTGATCGTCGACATGCCCGACGAGCCGGTCAACGCCGAGGTGGACCCGCGCCGTGTCGAACGCGTGCTGCGCAACCTGTTGGCGAACGCTCTCGACCACGGGGAGGGCAAGCCCGTCCTGCTGCGCCTGCGCGCGGACGACGACGCCGCCGCCTTCGTCGTGCGGGACCAGGGTGTGGGACTGCGCCCCGGTGAGGAGAAGCTCGTGTTCAACCGCTTCTGGCGGTCGGATCCGTCCCGCGTCCGACGTTCGGGCGGTACGGGCCTGGGGCTCGCCATCAGTCTCGAGGACGCCCGCCTGCACGACGGCAAGCTCGAGGCCTGGGGCGAACCGGGCCAGGGCGCCTGGTTCCGCTTCACGCTGCCGCGCGTGCGTGGTCGCAAGGTCGTGTCCAGCCCCCTGCCGCTGCGACCCGCGGGCCGCAGGTACGCACAGGGACAGCCGCTTCCGGCGGCGCGCCCGACGAGTGTCGGCGCCGCAGCGGGGGAGCAGCGACCGTGAGAGACCGCACCGTGCCGCGGCGACGAGCCGCCCTCGTGGCGTGCGTGGCCGCGCTCGCGCTCGTCGCGTCCGGATGCGCGTCGTTGCCCGCGTCGTCTGCGCCGCAGGCCATCGGCACCGTCGCGCGCGGGCCCGTCGAGCAGGAACTCCCCGTTCCCGCCGCGGGTCGTGAACCCAATCTTCTCGTCCGCGACTTCGTCAAGGCCAGCACCGATCCGGCGGACGACCACGCGGGTGCACGTCAGTTCCTGACGGCGAACGCCGCCTCGGAGTGGAACGACGGCGCCAGCGCGATCGTCGTGGACAAGGTGGACGTCCTCGAGGACTCTCGGTCGAGTGACGCCGCGCAGTACACGATCCGAGCCAACCGGGTGGGGCAGCTCGATCAGGGTGGGCAGTACCGCGCCGAGCAGGGATCGTTCGAGACCCAGGTGACGCTGGACCGCGAGGACGGCGAGTGGCGGATCGACGAGCTGCCGTCCGGAGTCGTCATGGACCGCACCCAGTTCCTCACCTCTTACCAGCGCAAGTCGCTGTACTTCGTCGATCCCACCGGCACCGAACTGGTGCCCGATCAGCGTTGGGTGAACACCACGCAGGACCGGATGACAGAGACCCTGACAGCACTGCTGCAGGCGGGTCCGCGACTGTCGCTGGAGCCGGCGGTGCGCAACGTGTTCAACGGTGTCACCACGGCCGGTCCCATCACGAAAGCCGACGGGCGTACCTCGGCCGTCGGCATCGGTCTCGGCGGTGTCCGCATCGACTTCCGGGGCGCCGGTGCGCTGGACCGCGCGACCCGCGAACTACTTGCCGCGCAGATCATCTGGACACTGGCCGAGGCCGAGGTGTCGGGTCCCTACGTCCTGCTTTCGGACGGCGCGCCGTTGGACCCGAACTATCCGGACGGCTGGACCACCGCCGAGGTCGCAGAATTCGATCCGTTGGCGGTGACGGGTGCCGACGTGGGCCTGCACGCACTGCGCAACGGCGGGCTCGTCCGCATCGGAACCGACGGCGTGACACCGGTTCCCGGCTACTTCGGCACCGTCAACAACATGCGGTCCATCTCGTTGTCCAGCGACGGAACGCTCGTGGCGGCCGTGTCGGACACCGGTCGTGCGGCGCCGCAGCCGCCCGACGCGCTGCTCATCGGCTCCTACGGCGGCAACGCCTTCCCGGTCGCGGAGGGTGGCTCGATCACCCGGCCCACCTGGGGTCCCGACCGCGACGCCGTGTGGGCCGTCGTGGACGGCACCGTGGTCAAGCGCGCCGTCCGCGACCCGGCCACCGGACAGGTGTCGGTGGTGGACGTCGATTCCGCCGACATCGCCGAGCTCGGCGGCCAGATCACCGAACTGCGGCTCTCCCGCGACGGGGTGCGAGCGGCTCTCATCGTGGACGGCGCCGTCTACGTGGCGGTGGTGGTGCGGCGCGCCGACGGCACCTACGCACTCCGCGAGCCCGAGGCGGTGGCCAACGGTCTGGCGAGCGCGGCGCTGTCCCTGGACTGGAGCACCGGCGACACGGTGGTCGTGGCCCGAGCGGCGACCGACATCCCGATCGTGCAGGTGGCCGTCGACGGCTCACGTCTCGACGGGCTGCCCAGCCGCAACCTCACCGCTCCCGTCGTGTCCGTCGACGCCTCAGCGTCGAGCACCTACGTGGCCGATTCGCGCGCCGTGTTCCAGATCGACGACAGCGACCCGGCGAGTGACCGCTACTGGCGCGAGGTGCCCGGCCTGACCGGCACGAAGTCCGTGCCCGTCCTGCCGGGCTGACGAGCGGCGAACTCTGTCGGAGCCCCGCGACACAGTGTCCCGGTGCCGACGACCCTGCTGGACCTCATCCTGCCCCGCGAGTGCGGCGGCTGCGCCCGTGTCGACGCCTCGTGGTGCCCCGCCTGCGCCGGCGCGCTCGACGCCGCGCCGGGGTCGGTGCGGCCGCGTGTCGATCCCGGGGTGCCGTGCTGGGCGCTCGGCCCGTACGCCGGCCCGCACCGTGCGTCGATCCTGGCGATGAAGGAACGCGGTCGGCGGGATCTCGCGGCACCGCTCGGGGTCGCCCTCGCCGCCGCCGTGACGCGCCTGCGCGACGCCGGGGAGATCGATCCACCCGAGCTGTCGCCCCTCGTGCTGGTCCCGGCCCCGTCCCGACGCCGCGCGGCACGGGCGCGCGGTGGTGATCCGATCCTGCGTACCTGCCGCCGTGTCGCGCGGGTGCTCGCACCGGAGGACGTGCGCGTCGTGTCGGTGCTGCGGGTGGACGCGCAGGTGCGTGACTCCGTCGGTCTCACCGCCGACGAGCGTGCGGACAACCTGCGGGGGCGGGTCCGTGTCCGGAGTGGGGGCATCGCCGCGATCGGTCGCGGACCGGTGCTGCTCGTCGACGACGTGGTGACCACCGGAACCACCGCCGCGGAGTCGGTGGCGGCACTGCGACGGTCCGGTGTCGGTGTCGACGCGGTGCTCGTTCTCGCCGCCGTGCGCTGACGTCGCAGTGCCTGTCCCGGTGCCGGAAAGGGAGCCTGAAAAGGTCCCGTGAATATCCCGTGAACAGTGGCAGACCACCCGGGGAGCGACTACGGTCAGGGCCACGATCGATCCTCGCTACCGGGTCTGGAGGTGATGCCTCACCACCGAAGGCGCCGGGCGGTCCGCGCTCCGGTGTCACCGTTCTTCCGCTGCGCCAGAAGCGATCTCGGCGCGGCCTCTATCGGGAGGTACGTATGACGACAACGTCACCAGTGACGACTGCACACACGAGCACCCACCGGGTGCACGCGCATCCCCGCGAAGCTCACGCCCATGGTCCGGAGCAGAACGACTCCACCGCCCTCGACTCGACCGACTCCACTGCGGATTCCGTCTACTTCGACGATGCACCCAGTGCCGTCCCGGCCGACGACAGCTCGAGCGCCGAACCCGCCGCCGAGGTCGTGGTCAAGGGTCGCAACGTCGAGATACCCGACCACTTCCGCCTGTACGTCTCCGAGAAGCTCGCTCGCCTCGAGCGCTTCGATCCCACCATCCATCTGTTCGACGTCGAGCTGTTCCACGAACGCAACCGTCGTCAGTCCAAGAGTTGCCAGCGAGTCGAGATCACCGTGCGGGGCAAGGGCCCCGTCGCGCGTGCCGAGGCCTGCGCGGACAGTTTCTACGCCGCCCTCGAGTCGGCGACCACCAAGCTCGAGAGCCGACTCCGACGGACGAAGGACCGCCGCAAGGTCCACTACGGGGAGAAGCGGCCCGTGTCGGTGGCCGAGGCGACCGCCGCGCTCGTCGAGGAGGCCGTCACTGCCCCCGTCGAGGAGGCGCCCGCCGTCGACGACCACGCCACCGAGGGCCCGGGCACCGTGGTGCGCGTCAAGGAACACCCGGCCGTGCCGATGACCGTCGACGACGCCCTGTACGAGATGGAGCTCGTGGGCCACGACTTCTTCCTGTTCCACGACAAGGAGTCCGACCGGCCGTCGGTCGTCTATCGCCGCCACGCGTTCGACTACGGACTGCTGCGTCTGTCCTGACGCTCGCACCGCCGCGCCGACCACATCGGGCGTCCGCTCCGGCGGGCGCCCGGTGTCGTGCGCGGAACATCCGGTGTGCCTCACAGCGCGCTGTCAGGCTCGACGCCTACGATGGTTCCGCCGGGAGACCGACGAGGTCTCTTCGCATCGAACTGCGCCCCCCCGTGTGGACGGGCTCGGTTCACGCCCCACGTACCCGATATTGAGGACGAATAGCCCGTGCCGACGTTGTCGTTGTCCAAGTTGCTCCGTGTCGGTGAAGGTCGCATGGTCAAGCGGCTGAAGCACATCGCCGACCACGTGTCGTCCCTGTCGCCGGACGTCGAGTCCCTGACGGACGCCGAACTGCGTGCGAAGACAGACGAGTTCACGAAGCGGCACCAGGACGGCGAGAGCCTCGACGAACTGCTGCCCGAGGCGTTCGCGGTCGCCCGCGAGGCGTCCAAGCGGGTGCTGTCCCAGCGCCACTTCGACGTCCAGGTCATGGGCGGCGCCGCGCTGCACTTCGGCAACGTCGCCGAGATGAAGACCGGTGAGGGCAAGACCCTCACCTGCGTCCTCCCGGCGTACCTGAACGCGCTGTCCGGTGACGGCGTCCACGTCGTCACGGTCAACGACTACCTGGCCAAGCGTGACTCGGAGTGGATGGGCCGCGTTCACCGCTTCCTCGGACTGAGCGTGGACGTGATCCTCTCGGGCATGACGCCCGCCGAGCGGCGCGCCGCCTACGCGGCCGACATCACGTACGGCACCAACAACGAGTTCGGTTTCGACTACCTCCGCGACAACATGACGCACTCGCTGGACGACCTGGTCCAGCGCGGACACAACTTCGCCGTGGTGGACGAGGTGGACTCGATCCTCATCGACGAGGCCCGTACCCCGCTGATCATCTCGGGCCCCGCGGACGCGTCGTCGAAGTGGTACCCGGAGTTCGCCCGCATCGCCCCCATGATGAAGAAGGACGTCCACTACGAGGTGGACATCAAGAAGCGCACGGTGGGTGTGCACGAGGCGGGCGTCGAGTTCGTCGAGGACCAGCTGGGCATCGACAACCTGTACGAGGCCGCCAACTCGCCGCTGGTGAGCTACCTGAACAACGCCATCAAGGCGAAGGAGCTCTACCAGCGCGACAAGGACTACATCGTCCGAGACGGCGACGTCATCATCGTCGACGAGTTCACCGGCCGCATCCTGGTGGGGCGCCGCTACAACGAGGGCATGCACCAGGCCATCGAGGCCAAGGAGAAGGTGGAGATCAAGGCCGAGAACCAGACCCTCGCCACGATCACGCTGCAGAACTACTTCCGTCTGTACGACAAGCTCTCCGGCATGACCGGTACCGCCGAGACCGAGGCGGCCGAGCTGCACCAGACGTACTCGCTCGGTGTCATCCCCATTCCCACCAACCGCCCGATGGTGCGTGTGGACAACGGCGACCTCATCTACAAGAGCGAGGAAGCCAAGTTCAGTGCCGTCGTCGACGACGTCGTCGAGCGGCACGAGAAGGGTCAGCCGGTTCTGATCGGTACCACCAGTGTCGAGCGCTCGGAGTACCTGTCCAAGCAGTTCACCAAGCGCGGTGTCGCGCACAACGTGCTCAACGCCAAGTTCCACGAGCAGGAGGCGACCATCATCGCCGAGGCCGGCCGGTCCGGCGCGGTGACGGTGGCCACCAACATGGCGGGTCGAGGAACCGACGTGGTGCTCGGCGGCAACCCGGACATCATCGCGGACCTCGCGCTGCGCGGGCAGGGGCTCGATCCCGTCGAGTCGCCGGAGGAGTACGAGGCGGCGTGGGAGCCCACGCTGGAGAAGGTCAAGGACCAGGTCCGCGAGGACGCGGACAAGGTCCGCGACGCGGGCGGTCTCTACGTCCTCGGTACCGAGCGGCACGACTCACGCCGTATCGACAACCAGTTGCGAGGACGCTCGGGTCGTCAGGGCGACCCGGGGGAGAGCCGGTTCTACCTGTCGCTCGGCGACGAGCTGATGCGCCGATTCAACGGTGCCGCTCTCGAGTCGATCATGACGCGACTCAACCTCCCGGACGACGTCCCGATCGAGGCCAAGATGGTCTCCAAGGCCATCAAGAGCGCGCAGACGCAGGTCGAGCAGCAGAACTTCGAGATCCGCAAGAACGTCCTCAAGTACGACGAGGTGATGAACCAGCAGCGCACCGTCATCTACGAGGAGCGTCGCCGCATCCTCCGCGGAGAGGACATGGAGGGCCAGGTCGAGCAGATGATCACCGACGTGGTCACCGCGTACGTCGACGGCGCCACCTCGGAGGGCTACGTCGAGGACTGGGACCTCGAACAGCTGTGGACCGCGCTGAAGACGCTCTACCCGGTGGGCGTGCAGCACACCGACCTCGCAGCGGAGAACGAGTTCGGCGAGAAGGGCGACCTGTCGCGGGACGACCTGCGCGAGGCGCTGCTCGAGGACGCCCGCGCGGCCTACGCCACGCGTGAGGCGGAGATCAACGAGATCGCGGGCGAGGGCGGTATGCGCGAGCTCGAACGACGGGTGCTGCTGTCCGTGCTCGACCGCAAGTGGCGTGAGCACCTCTACGAGATGGACTACCTCAAGGAGGGCATCGGTCTGCGCGCGATGGCGCAGCGCGATCCCCTCGTCGAGTACCAGCGCGAGGGCTACGACATGTTCACCGGCATGCTCGACGGGTTGAAGGAGGAGTCCGTCGGGTTCCTCTTCAACCTGCAGGTCGAGGCGGCGGCGCCGAGTCCCGCGGCCTCCGCGGGCCTGCAGGTGGGCGCGGGACTGCAGTCGCCCGTCGCAGCCCGACCGGCGCCGGCAGCGCAGGCCGCCCCCGCAGCGCAGGCCGCCCCCGCGGCGCCGGCGCAGCGTCGACCCGAACCCACTGCGGAACCGGCGCCCGAACCGCGGCCCGCCGCACCTGCCGCGCTGCGCGCCAAGGGGCTGGACGACGAGTCGACCGGTCGCCTTACGTACTCCGGTCCCGACGAGACGGGCGGCACCTCGGTCCGCCGCGCCGGGTCGGGGTCGCCGACGGGCGAGTCGAGCTCCGGCACTCGACGCGAGCGCCGCGAGGCGGCTCGGGCCGGGGTCAAGCCGGTCAAGCGCGCACCGAAGGCCAAGCGGCGCAAGTGATCTGCTCGTCCGGAGGCGGCGACCGCCGCCTCAGGACAGGCGCAGGCTCGTGAGCACCCAGGCCGGACCGGTGGTGTTGCGCCGTGCCGTCAGTCGTGCCGCGACGGCGAACACGCGGTCACCACGCGAGTAGGTGCCGAAGACCTCGACGTCGCCGTGCCCGGCGCCGTCGGGCACCGGACCGGCGGCGCGCACGTGCACGGTCCGGACGACGGCGACACCGAGTGTTCGGCCCGGCACGGCCGCCGTCGACAGGGCCGTCGCCATTCCGACCATGGCCGGTGACAGCACCGCGCGCAGGGACGCCGCGGGTCGGCGGCGGTCCACCACCTCGAGTGTCAGACGCAGGACGCGATCGGCGACGTGCCGCGCCGCGGCGGCGGTGCGCGCGTCGGCCTCCGACGGTCCGACGACGGGCCGGGTCGGTCGCGAGGTCGATCGTCCCGAGTGCGGGCCGGGGCGCGGCGACGAGAGCGCTCGGCCCGCGGACCGGGTCGTCGGGCGTGCACGCGTGGGAGTCGAGCCGACCTCGGGTGGCTCGGATCTCGGCAACCGCGCCACGTGAACGACCTCCGATGTCATGCGTTCCCCTCCATGCTCGTACCTGTGCGGCCACGGCCGGTGTGCGGCGAGTGTCGCACGCACGGACGCGGTTCCGGCCCGTCGAGGCAGACGCGGGGCGTCGTCACACCGCAGCCCGTCAGGGTCGGTGAATTCCGACGAGGACGACGGGGAACCGACACGGCGCGGACCACCAGGACGATCGTGAGCGTGGTCGGTCTCATCTGTCGTGCGAGACTGGGACCCGTCACACTCGACCGAGGGGATTCGCGCGTTGGCCACCAGACTCACCACTCAGGACGCGTCCTTCTACTTCCTGGAGGCCAGTACGACTCCCATGCACGTGGGGTCGCTCGCCATCTTCCGGCTCCCGCGCGGGGGCTTCAGTTACGACGAACTGCTCACCCTCGTCGAGAGCCGGCTCGCTCTCGTTCCGCGCTATCGCCAGAAGGTGCGCGAGGTGGCCTTCGGCCTGGCTCGCCCCGTGTGGGTCGACGACCGCGACTTCGACATCACGTACCACATCCGGCGTTCCGCGCTGCCCAAGCCGGGATCCACCGAACAGCTGCACGACCTGGTCGCGCGACTCACCTCACGCCCTCTCGATCGCACGCGTCCGCTGTGGGAGATGTACCTGGTCGAGGGTCTGGCACGGAACCGGTTCGCGATCTTCACCAAGTCGCACTCGTCGATCGTGGACGGCGACAAGGCGCTCGAGATCAGTCAGGTCATCCTGGACGCCACCAAGGCTCCGACTCCGATGGCCGAGGAGCTGTGGATGCCCGCGCGGGAACCGTCGGAGAAGGCGCTGGTCGCCGGGGCGCTCGCCGAGATGGTGTCGCGGCCGGGGGAGGGCGTGGAGGCGGTGCGCGGAGCCGTCGGTGACGTCACCCGCGCCGCCGGCGAGGCGGTACGCGCCGTGGGCAAGTTCGCGGCGGTGGTCCGCACCGCGGCGCAGACGGCACCGACGAGTCCACTGAACACGACCATCTCCCGCAACCGCCGGTACTCGGTGGCCAAGACCGATCTCGACGACTACCGGATGGTGCGGTCGAAGTTCGGGGGGACGGTCAACGACGTCGTGCTGACGGTCGTGTCCGGTGCTCTGCGGAACTGGTTGCTCTCGCGCGGTGAGCCCATCGGCCCGTACACGACGGTGCGCGCGATGGTGCCCCTGTCGGTGCACGCGGCCGCCACGGGGACGGGCGACGAGGGCGACGTGCCGCCCAACGAGGTCGAGTCCTTCCTCATCGATCTGCCCGTGGGCGAACCGAACGCCGTGGTGCGGTTGTCCCACGTGTCGCACGCGACGGAGGCTCACCTGGGACAGAGTCGCGGTGTGACGGCGTCGACCCTCATCACGCTGTCCGGGTTCGCGCCGGCCACGCTGCACGCGATGGGTGCGCGCGTCGGGTCGAGCCTGTCGCAGCGCATGTTCAACATCATCGTCACCAACGCCCCCGGCCCCCAGTTCCCGCTCTACGCGGGCGGTGCACGCATGCTCGAGATGTATCCGGTGCCGCCGCTCGTGCGCAATCAGGCGCTCAGCATCGGCCTGACGTCGTACGACGGCAACGTCTACTACGGTGTGAACGCGGACCGGGCAGCGATGCCGGACATCGACGTGATCACCACGTTGCTGCACGAGGCACTCGAGGAACTGGTCGACGCGGCGCGCGACGACAAGAACGTCCGCTGACGACGGTGAGGGAATGAGGCGCAGGTGAGGGTGTTCGTTCCGGCGACCATGCGGATGTTGCAGACACTGGTGGACGAGGGTGAGTTCTCGCCGATCAGTCGGACGGCCTTCGCCGTGACGCCGACGTTGCGGGAGGCGTACGTCTCCGGTGACGACGACGAGTTGGCCGACGTCGCGCTGCGGGAGGCCGCGCGGGCGTCGCTGCGCCTGATCGGCGGTGAGCCGGAACTCGACTCAGACGATGACGGGGACGCCGACGAGGTCGCCGACGCCACTCCGAGCTTCCGCCGCGTCGTCATCGCCGCCGACGTCGATCCGGTGACCCTGCGTCCCGATCTCGACGACGCCGTGGTCCGCCTGCCGGCGCCGCTCTCCCTGACGGAGGTGGCGGCGGTCCACGTCGATCTCGCGGCGGCCGAGTCCGCCGTGAGCGCCGCTGTCGCCGCGGTGGACGCGGCCGACCTGGGGGATCCTGACGCCGAGTTCGTGCTGGGCGACGTCGAGGATCATGAACTCGCCTGGTACGCACCGCAGGAGATACCGTTTCTCCTGGAACTGCTCTGACACCGGAACTGCTCTGACACCGGAACTGCTCTGACACCGGAACCGCTCCGACACCGCCCTGTTTCGTCGCAGTCGTCGACTGCGTCCGTGGTGGCCGCTCGACCGAGGAGATGTGACATGGGAATCAAGGACTGGCTCGAAGCCCCGGCCGCGAGTGTGTCGTCCCCGCGGCGGCCGTCGCTGAACGTGGTGCGCGGTGCGTTCGCGCGCATCACCACGCCGTTGATTCCCGACGACTACCTGCACCTGGCCAATCCGCTGTGGTCCGCGCGCGAATTGCGCGGCCGCATCGTGCGGATCGAGAAGGTGACCGGCGACGCCGCGACCATCGTCATCAAGCCCGGATGGGGCTTCGACTTCGACTACCGGCCGGGGCAGTACATCGGCATCGGCCTCCACGTCGACGGTCGGTGGCACTGGCGGTCGTACTCCCTGACGTCGCCGCCCGACTGGAAGGACAAGCAGATCTCCATCGCCGTCAAGGCGATGCCGGAAGGTTTCCTGTCCTCGCATCTCGTCGGCGGTGTGCCGTCGGGCACGATCGTGCGGCTCGCCGCGCCGAAGGGGAACTTCGCCCTTCCGGAGCCGCCACCCGCCAAGATCCTGTTCGTCACGGCCGGCAGCGGCATCACACCGGTGATCGGCATGCTGCGCAGTCTCGACTCGCGCGGCCACATGCCCGACGTGGTGCACGTGCACTCGGCTCCCACGGCGGACGACGTGATGTTCGCCTCGGAGTTGGCGGCGCTCGACGCGAAGTACGACTCGGTCGTGTCCCACGTGCAGCACACCCGCTCGGACGGCAAGTTCGATCTGGGCTCGCTCGACGAGCACTACCCGGACTGGCGCGAGCGGCAGACGTGGGCGTGCGGTCCGGCGGCGATGCTCGACGACATCGAGAGGGTGTGGCGGGAGGCAGGCATCTCGGAGAACCTGCACACCGAGCGTTTCGAGATCGTGCGCACCGGCGCGCCGAGCGACGGCGGCACGGTCACGTTCTCCGTCTCCGACCGCACGGTGGCGGTGGACGGCGCCACCACGTTGTTGGAGGCCGGTGAGAAGGCCGGTGTGCGAATGCCTTTCGGCTGCCGCATGGGTATCTGCCAGACGTGCGTGGTGCCGCTGACCGACGGTCACGTCCGAGATCTGCGCTCGGGCAAGGAGCATGCGCACGGCGAGCGGATCCAGACGTGCATCTCCGCGGCTGCCGGGGACTGCACGCTCGAACTCTGACTTCGTCGGCCCCGGGTCGCGCCGCAGGGGTGATCGCACACACACCCTGCGCACAGGCTCGTCCGCTATTCTCGGAAAGGCCTGCCCGCCGATACCGAATCGGTGCGAGGAACGGCATACCGCGATCCGGGGAGTAGACCAGCATGGCCATCACGGACATCTTGGAGTTCGCACATCTGACCGACGAGGACATCGAGTCCCTCGGTCGTGAACTCGATGCCATCCGTCGGGACGTCGAGGACACCCGAGGACGCAAAGACGCGGAGTACATCCGCCGCACCATCGCGCTGCAGCGCGCGCTCGAGGTCGGCGGACGGCTCGCGATCATGGGTTCCCGCTGGCGCTCGGCCGCGCTGGTGGGCGCAGGTCTGCTGGCGGCCAGCAAGATCATCGAGAACATGGAGTTGGGCCACAACGTCTCTCACGGTCAGTGGGACTGGATGAACGATCCGGAGATCCACTCCACCTCGTGGGAGTGGGACCAGACCGGTCCGTCCGCGCACTGGAAGCGTGCGCACAACTACTCGCATCACACGTACACCAACATCGTCGGCATGGACCACGACGTGGGCTTCGGGATCCTCCGGATGACCCGCGACGAGAAGTGGCGGCCACGCAACCTGGTGCAGCCCCTGGGCAACCTGGTGCTGGCACTGACGTTCGAGTGGGGCATCGCTCTGCACGACCTGGACGCGGCGAAGCTCGAGGCCGGTGTTCCCGCGACGCAGCTGCTCTCGGAGCCGAACAAGGAGTTCGCTCGGAAGGTCGCGTCGCAGGTCGGCAAGGATTTCGTGCTCTTCCCGCTGCTCGCGGGTCCGGCGTGGCGTCGTGCACTCGGGGCGAACCTCACCGCCAACGTGGTGCGGAACCTGTGGGCGTACGCCGTGATCTTCTGCGGTCACTTCCCGGACGGCGCCGAGAAGTTCACGATGGGCCAGTTCGAGACGGAGACCCACGAGGAGTGGTACCTCCGGCAGATGCTCGGCAGCGCCAACTTCACGGCCGGCCCCACGATGGCGTTCATGAGCGGCAACCTCTGCTACCAGATCGAGCATCACCTGTTCCCGGACCTGCCGAGCAACCGGTACGCCGAGGTGGCCGTCCGGGTGCGCGCCCTGTGCGACAAGTACGACCTGCCGTACACCACCGGCAACCTGGCGACCCAGTACTGGAAGGCGCTGCGCACCATCTTCAAGCTGTCGCTGCCCGACCAGCTGCTTCGTCGCACGTCGGACGATGCGCCGGAGACCAGTTCGGAGCGCCGTTTCCAGAGCTCCGGCTCCTCCGTCGTGGACCGGGTGCGGTTCGATCCGGTCACCGGTCGCAAGCGCGGACTGCGGTCGGCCCTGCACGAGGCGCGGCTCGAGGCGCGTCAGGCAGTGAAGCGGGTCACAGATACGACGGCGTAACCTACGGGTGCGTAACTTCCGGTAGGGTAACCACGGTCAGGCCCACACGGGCATCGACCACCTGCCGAGGAGTGACCACATGGCGATTTCCGACGTCAAGGAATATGCCCACCTCACCGAGGCCGACGTCGAGGCGCTGGGCCATGAACTCGACGCGTTGCGTCGGGAGATCGAAGAGTCGCGCGGCGAGAAGGATGCGCGGTACATCCGCAACACCATCCGTTTCCAGCGCTCCCTCGAGGCCCTCGGCCGCACCACGATGCTCGCCAGCAACCACCGCGCCGCGTGGTGGGCCGGTAGCGCGATGCTCGGTGTCTCGAAGATCGTCGAGAACATGGAGCTCGGCCACAACGTCATGCACGGCCAGTGGGACTGGATGAACGACCCGGAGATCCATTCCACCTCGTGGGAATGGGACAACACCGGTCCGTCCGAGCACTGGAAGCAGACCCACAACTACATCCACCACAAGTACACCAACGTGCTGGGCATGGACGACGACGTGGGCTACGGCCTCATCCGCGTCACGCGTGACCGCAAGTGGGTCCCGTTCAATGCCGGCAACCTCGTGTACAACACGCTGCTGATGCTCCTGTTCGAGTACGGCGTGGCGGTACAGCATCTCGAGCTGGGCAAGGCCGTGAAAGGCCGTGTGCCCAAGGAGGAGACGCGACGCAAGCTGAAGGAGGTCGGCGACAAGGTCGGCCGCCAGATGCTGAAGGACTATGCGATCACGCCGGCCATCACGTCGCTGTCGCCCGCCGCGTCCTACCGGAAGACGTTGACCGCCAACATCATGGCGAACGTCATCCGTAACATCTGGACGAACGCCGTCATCTTCTGTGGTCACTTCCCGGACGGTGCGGAGAAGTTCACGCGCCACGACCTCCAGGACGAGACGCAGGGGCAGTGGTACCTCCGACAGATGTTGGGCAGCGCCAACTTCCACGCCGGACCGACCCTCGCCTTCATGTCAGGCAACCTCTGCTACCAGATCGAGCACCACGTGTTCCCCGATCTGCCGAGCAACCGGCTCGCCGCGATCAGTGTGCGGGTCCGCGAACTGTGCGAGAAGTACGACCTGCCGTACACCACAGGGCCTTTCCTCGCCCAGTACGGCAAGTCCTGGCGCACCATCGCGAAGCTGTCGCTCCCCGACAAGTACCTCAAGGCCACGGCGGACGACGCACCGGAGACGGCATCCGAGCGCAAGTTCGGGGGCAACGTCACCTCGACGGTCGACCCGGTGACCGGACGTCGTTCCGGTCTACTGAGCGCGATCAAGCAGGGTAAGGGCGGCACGGGACTGCGAAAGCTGCTCTCGCGCTGATCGATCGGTCGGAGCTCCGTCAGTAGGAGTCGTTCGACATCACGGCCACCAACAGCAGGCGAACCGCGGCGACGCGGTTCGCCTGCTGTCCTGTCAGGGTGTCCAGAGCGCACTCCGGGTCGGCCGGCGGCCCGAGGTGTGTGCAGCCGCGCGGGCAGTCCTCGATGGTGACGGCGAGGTCCGAGAACGCCGCGACGACATCCTCCGGCGAGATGTGGGCCAGCCCGAAGGACCTGATACCGGGAGTGTCGATGACCCAGCCTCCACCCGGAAGATGCAGCGACACCGACTGAGTCGACGTGTGCCGTCCCTTGCCGACGCCGGAGACGATGCCGACGGCGCGATGTGCCTCCGGCACCAGCCGGTTCACCAAGGTCGACTTGCCCACCCCCGAGTGGCCGATCAGCGCGGACGACTTCCCGGTGATCATCGCCAGGAGCTCGTCCAGCGGACGGTCCCGGCCCACCAGCACCACCGGCACGTCGAGGTCGGCGAAGACGGCGGCGAACTCGTCGGACGACGCCAGGTCGTCCTTCGTCAGACACAGCACGGGTCGGAGACCACCCACGAACGCTGCCACCATCGCGCGCTCGACGAAGCCCGAGCGGGGTGGCGGGTCGGCCAACGCCACCACGATCAGCAGCTGGTCCGCGTTGGCCACCACGACACGCTCGTACGGATCCGTGTCGTCGGCGGTGCGCCGCAGCACCGTTCGTCGTTCGTCCACGCGGACGATGCGGGCCAGGGCGTCGACGCGTCCCGAGACGTCGCCGACGATGCCCACCGCGTCACCGACGACGATTGGGGTCCGGCCCAGCTCGCGCGCTCGCATGGCGACCACGAGGCGCTCGGGATCGTTGTCGATCACGCAACCCCACCGGCCGCGATCCACCGACACCACCATCGCGTCCGAGGCATCGGCGTGGGTGGGCCGCGTCTTCGTTCGTGGGCGCGTGCCCTTGCCCGGCCGGACGCGGACGTCCGACTCGTCGTACACCCGCCGGATCAGCGTGCACCACCTCCGGCCAGCATGGCGCTCCAGAGGGTCGCGAACCCCGGCAGCGTCTTGGCGGTGGAGTCGATGTCGTCGACCTCGACGCTCGGGACGACCAGACCGATCACGGCGCCCGCCGTGGCCATGCGATGGTCGGCGTACGCCCGCCAGGGTCCGCCGTGCAGCGGCGCCGGCTCGATGATCAGGCCGTCCTCGGTCTCCTCGACACCGCAGCCCAGAGCACCGAGTTCCGCCGTGAGTGCGGCGAGCCGATCCGTCTCGTGCCCGCGCAGATGGGCGATCCCGCGCAGGCGCGAGGGGGACCCGGCCAGGGCCGCCATCGCCGCGACCGTGGGGGTCAGCTCGCCGATGTCGTGCAGGTCCACGTCGACGCCCTCGAGCTTCTCGGGCCCCCGCGCCGTGAGCGACTCGGTAGTGAGCAGCACCTCGGCCCCCATCGACGTGAGGATGTCGCGGAACGCGTCACCGGGCTGCGTCGTCCGGGCAGGCCACCGGGGCACGGTCACCTCACCGCCCGTGACGGCCGCCGCGGCGAGGAACGGGGTCGCGTTGGACAGGTCCGGTTCCACGACACGGTCTACCGGAGCCACGGCGCCGGGATGCACGCGCCACCGGTTCGGAACGCCCGAGTCCTCGGGAGTCTCCACCTCGATCCCGCTCTCGCGCAGCATCTCCACCGTCATGTCGATGTGAGGCATCGACGGCACCGGGGGACCGACGTGCTCGACGACGAGGCCCTCGTCGAACCGCGCCGCCGAGAGCAGGAGCCCCGACACGAACTGGGACGACCCGGACGCGTCCAGTCGGACCGTGCCCCCGCGGACCCGGCCCGTGCCGTCGACGACGAACGGCAACCGGTCCCCGCTCACGGGAACACCGAGGGCGCGGAGCGCGTCGAGAATGGTCTGCTGCGGGCGCGAGCGGGCGTGCTCGTCGCCGTCGAAGCGCGAGCGACCGGTGGCCATTGCGGCGACGGGGGGAACGAAGCGCATGACGGTGCCCGCCAGCCCGCAGTCCACGTCGCCGCCGCGGCCGGGTCCGGGGGTGACCCGCACCGTCGTCCCGCCGTCGTCGGGGGACTCCACGACGGCACCCAGGGTGCGCAGCGCATCGATCATCAGATCGGTGTCACGGCTGCGCAGAGCGCCGGTCACCGTCGACGGTCCGTCCGCGAGCGCCGCGAGGATCAGGGCGCGATTGGTGATCGACTTCGACCCCGGGAGGTCGACGGTCGCACGGACGGGCTGCGGGGCGAGGGGCGCGATCCAGGACGTCACGGTCACAGTCTCTCACTGGCGGACGCGCGTCGGATGTCCGCGACGGTCGCGGCGGTGGCCCGGACGAGATCCTGTGCGGAGAGTTCGATCTCCAGGCCGCGCCGACCGCCGCTGCAGAAGAGGGTCGAGTGCCCGAGTGCCGACGTGTCGACGACCGTGGGCAGGGGCGTGCGCTGACCGAGCGGGGAGACGCCCCCCAGGACGTAGCCCGTCGACCGGCGCACGGCTGCGGGATCGGCCATCGACACCTTGCTCGCCCCGAGGGCGGCGGCGACGGACTTCAGGGCGAGCATGTCCGGCACGGGAAGAACCGCGACCGCCAACGAGGAGCCCGTCGACACGACCAGGGTCTTGAACACCCGATCCGCCGACACACCGAGTCCGGCGGACAGCGCGCCGACCGCCTCGTCGCCGTACTGCTCGGTGCCGCGGTCGTGCTCGTAGGTGTGGACGGTGAACTCGATTCCGAGCCGCGTCAGCATCGTCGTCGCGGGAGTAGCCGATCCGGCCATGGCGTCGTGGTCCCTTTCCCACCGTGATCACCCGCCCCGCGAGTACGTCGAGAACGTCGTGATCGGCTGCTGATACACGACATTCTGGCCGTACTCGCGGAGACGGTCCGGCAGCGGGGGGAACACGACGGCGGCCACGGCTGTTGCACGCAGCATCAGGACGGCGCGCACTGTGCGCCGCCGCTCGACGGAGGAGGGCGTGTGAACGTCGTTGCACCGGAGCGCTCCGGAGCCGAGAGGCTCTCGGCGACGCTGACGAATGTGGTGGTGATCCCATCGGTAAAGTGGAGTCCGGACGACCACGGTGAGCTCACCGGTTCCCGGACGTCCGAGGTCGACACCTCGGAGGACGGGGCGGTCGCCGCGGGGCACACGAGAGGGGCCAGCGTGACGGATCAGCCACAGACCGAGACCGGCACCACGACGGGCGCCGTCGATCCTGCGATCCTCGAGACAGAGGACGGCATCCGCTCGCGGGAGAACGCTGCGGATCTGACGGCGCGGTTCGAGCGTGACGCGCTCCCGCTGCTCGACCAGCTGTACGGCGCGGCCCTGCGGATGACGCGGAACCCGTCCGATGCCGAGGACCTGGTCCAGGAGACGTACGTCAAGGCGTACACGGCGTTCAAGAGCTTCCGCGAGGGCACGAACCTCAAGGCGTGGCTCTACCGGATCCTGACCAACACCTACATCAACTCGTACCGGAAGAAGCAGCGCCAGCCGGCGCAGTACCCGACGGACGAGATCACCGACTGGCAGCTCGCGGCCACCGCTGAGCACTCGTCCACCGGTCTACGGTCGGCCGAGGTCGAGGCGCTGGACGCCCTGCCCGACGACGACATCAAGGCGGCGCTGCAGGCGCTGCCCGAGGAGTTCCGCATGGCGGTGTACTACGCCGACGTCGAGGGCTTCCCGTACAAGGAGATCGCCGAGATCATGGGCACGCCCATCGGCACCGTGATGTCGCGGTTGCACCGCGGCCGCAAGCAACTGCGCAACGAACTGGCGGAGGTCGCTCGCGACCGTGGATTCAACCGGTCCGCCGCGGCGACCGAGGAGGTAGCACGATGAGCGGCAACGAGTTCGAGGACCTGGACTGCTCGGCCGTCATCGCCGACGTGTGGACGTTGCTCGACAACGAGTGCGACGAGGCCAGCAGGCAGCGCGTGCAGCGTCACCTCGACAGTTGCGGTTCGTGCCTCGCGCAGTACGGCATCGAGGAGAAGATCAAGTCTCTGGTCGGCCGCAAGTGCGGCGGCGAGCGGGCTCCGGAAGGCCTGCGGGAGCGCCTGACGCTGGAGATCCGGCGGTCGGTGACCATCACCGCCACCGAGGACTGACCGCCTACACGACGAAGGGCCGGGACGCTTGTGCGTCCCGGCCCTTCGTCGTGTGGTGCTCGTGATCAGCTGTTGGGGCGCTTGCCGTGGTTGGCTGCATTTCCCTTACGGCTGCGCTTCTTGCGTCCTCGCTTGCCCATGGTGGATCTCCTTCCTGTTCCACCCAGTTTCTCACGTGTGGTTGGCTGTACGACGAGCGGCCGTGCCTCCGGCGTGGTCCGTTCACCGAACGAGTCGACACGCGCGTGCAGACGAGCGGAACGGAACAGGGGGACCGTGATGGCCGAGGACGTCCGAGCCGAGATGGTGTCGACGGTGTTCCAGATCGTCGTCGCCGAGGGTGATCACGTGAACGAGGGCGACGCCGTGGTGGTGCTCGAGTCGATGAAGATGGAGATTCCCGTGCTCGCCGAGTCCGCGGGCACCGTGACGTCCATCGGAGTCGCCGTGGGCGACGTCATCCAGCAGGGCGACCTGATCGCCGTCATCTCCTGATCCGGTCACCACTCTGATCAGCCGACGCCGCACCGGGACAGGGTGATTCGTCGTGTCCACGCTGTCCGAGATGCTCGCCGAGCACACCGACCTGCCGGGTACGGCGGTCGATCATCTGCAACGCGTCGTGGGGGAGTGGCAGATCCTCGCGGACATCTCCTTCGCGGACCTGCTGCTCTGGGTGCCCGTCGACCATCCCGGATCGCGTGCGGTGACGTCGTCGGACACGGCGACGGTGGTGTGCGTCGCGCAGTGTCGTCCGACGACGGCCCCCACGGTGATCCCGTCGGACACGGTCGGTGCGGTGGTCGGGGAGACCGAACATCCCGAGGTCGCGGAGTGCCTGCGCACGGCGTCGATCGTGCGCGGGCGGTGGTCGCCTCCCCGACGATCAGGGTCCGCCCCACGACGCCGTTCCCGTGCGCGTCGACGGCCGCGTGGTCGCCGTGCTGACGCGTGACTCCGCGCCTGTCTCCGGCCGACCGCCGAGCTTGCTGGAGGCCGCGTACCGCGACTGCGCCCACCACCTCTCCGACATGATCGCGGAGGGGTCGTTCCCCTCGCCGTCCGAGAAGGCGGACGTCAACTCGAGCCCACGCGTCGGCGACGGGTTCATCCGCCTCGACACCGCCGGCATGGTCACCTACGCGAGCCCCAACGCGGTGTCCGCCTACCACCGGATGGGGTTGACGGCAGATCTCCCCGGCCACGACCTCGCTGCGTCGACCCGGTCGCTCGTCACCGATCCCTTCGACGCGGAGGAGATCGCCGCCACCATCGGAGCGGCCGTCACGTCCGCCGGGGGACGACGGATGGAGGTGGACGCTCGCGGTGCCACCGTGCTGCTGCGCACGGTTCCGTTGCGCCCGGCCGGCACGTCCGTGGGCGCTCTGGTGCTGGTCCGGGACGTCACCGAGGTGAAGCGTCGCGATCGCGCGCTGCTGAGCAAGGACGCGACCATCCGCGAGATCCATCACCGGGTCAAGAACAACCTGCAGACCGTCGCTGCTCTCCTGCGTCTGCAAGCTCGCCGGACCGACAACGAGGAGGCCAAGGTCGCGCTGAGCGAGTCGGTCCGCCGGGTCACCTCCATCGCCCTCGTCCACGACGTGCTGTCGACGTCGGTGGACGAGGTCGTCGACCTGGACGAGGTGGTCGACCGCCTGGTTCCCGTCATGGTCGACATCGGCTCGCTGTCCGCGGACGTCACCGTCGGTCGCGAGGGCAGCCTGGGCGTGTTCCCGGCCGAACGGGCGACCCCGCTGGTCATGGTGCTCACCGAGCTGGTCCAGAACTCGCTCGAGCACGGGTTCGATCCGGGTGCGCGAGGCCGTGTGACCATCGAGTCCCGACGGTCCTCACGCATGCTGGAGGTCACCGTGCGCGACGACGGCCGTGGAGTCTCCGACGACTTCGACGCGTCGGCGTCCGACCGGCTGGGACTGCAGATCGTCTCGACACTCGTCACGGTGGAGTTGGGCGGCACCATCAGCGTCGCGGCCGGGCCGGACGGGGGCACCGCTGCCGAGCTCCTCGTCCCGCTCGGACGCCGAGAACCACGCGGCTGACACTGGCTGCCCGTCGGACACACAAAAGGCCCGACACCATGCGGTGCCGGGCCTGCGTGCGTCTTGCGAACTGTGTCAGACCGACGAGCGTGCGCGGGTACGCGCGTTACGACGTTTCAGCGCGCGACGCTCGTCCTCGCTCATGCCGCCCCAGACGCCCGCGTCCTGTCCGGACTCGAGAGCCCAGGACAGGCAGTCCGCGGTGACGGGGCACCGGTTGCACACGACCTTGGCATCAGCGATCTGTGCGAGTGCCGGGCCGCTGTTTCCCACCGGGAAGAACAGTTCCGGGTCCTCGTCGCGACAGATAGCCTTGTGGCGCCAATCCATCCTCTTACTCCTCACTGAGCGCACGACGGCGCTGTCGAATAACTGATCCTGGACTCACGTCCGGATCGTGGGCTTGTTGTCCTGCAGTTCGCGAGCGCGGCAACCAATGTTTCCGCACTGTTACTTGTGAATGCTTTCACGAACCAAGCAGAAGTCAAGAGATGACGCGGTGCGGGTGGCCAAGCTCACTGGACCCGATTTGGTTTCACACCCGACGTCTGGTACCCGGATCGGGAGATGTGAAACACAGTAGCTTGGCCTACGGGGTATCGCCAGGTAAAGGCGCCACGACGGCGAGGGCATCCGGTGCGGACGCGAATTCGACCTCGGTGCGTTCTCCCAGGTAGTCGCCGTCGACCTGCAGGCCGGTCGGTTCCACCGAACGCACGCGAATCCATTTCACGTCGTCCTCTCGGAGAAGCGCCCGTGAATGCGGACCGGACGTTCCGGACAGCATTTGCACGACCACTCGCAACGTCGTGAACACCTTCGTGGATCGCATTGCGAATATGCCGAGTCCGCTGTCGAACGAGGTGCCGGGGTTCGTTCGGACCGGACGTGCGTCGAGGAACGTCCACGGATCGGAGTTGGTCACGAACGCGAAGTGAACGCCCGTCACGGCCTCGCCGGTGTCGGTCTCCACGGTGAGGTGCGGGTCGCGACGCTTGCGGCGGAAGAACGTGGTGACCGCGGTCCGGACGTAGCGCGAGGGCGTGACCGCCTCGCCGCCCTTGCGGCCTCGATCGATCGCGTCGCACACGTCCGCGTCCCATCCGAGGCCGGCGTTGAACAGGAACCATGTCTTGTCGCAGTGCCCCAGGCCGATACGCCTGCTCGTTCCCGACTCCAGCAGATCGATGAGCTGGTTGGTGGCCTCGACCGGGTCCCGCGCGATGCCCAGCGAGCGAGCGAACACGTTGGCGGATCCGCCCGGGACGACCGCCAGCAGCGGCACGGGTCCCACGGTGACCGACTGCATGGAGGTCGGGGCAGGAACACCGAGAAGTCCGTTCACCACCTCGTTCACCGTTCCGTCGCCGCCGTGCACGATCACCAGATCGATACCGGCCCGGCGGGCCTCGGTCGCGAGTTCGCTCGCGTGTCCACGGTGCGTGGTGTGGAGCACTCTGAGCGACACCCTGCTCGCGAGCGCATGCGCCACCAGGTCTCGGCCGGCAGCCGTGGTGGACGTGGCGTTCGGGTTGACGATGAGGATGGCTCGCACGATCACTCAGAGTAGACGCGAGCGGCGGCGGCTCACGACCACCGGCGCGTGACCGTCGGCCACCTCGCGCGTGTGCTCTAGGGTGGCCTGGTGCGTCCGAAGCTGCCCGATTCCGGTGTTCCGGCACCGGTGCGCGCCGCGGGCCTGTTGGTGTCCGTGCAGGGCGCCACGGCGGTCGTGGTGGCACTCGTCCTGGTGATCCGCGGCGCCGCCGGCGCCGACGAGAGCGTCATCAACGGTTTCGGCACCGCGATCTGGTTCGCCGCACTCGGGGGCGCCGTGCTCACCGGTGGCATCGCCCTGATCCTCGGGCACCGCTGGGGCCGCGCCATCGCGATCGTCGCGCAGCTGTTGTTGCTCCCGGTGGTCTGGTCGCTCCTCACCGATTCCGGGCGGCCCGTGCTGGGCTCGTTGCTCGGCATCGTCGTCATCGGCGTCCTGGTCTGTCTGTTCAGCGGCCCCGCCACGCGGTGGCTCGCCGACGACTACGTCGAGACCGACGACGCCTGAGCGGCTCTCCGACCGACGCCGGGCAGCTCAGGAACCGAGGCGAGGATCCACGTTGTGGGTGTGGATCTGCCGGTACTCGTGCTCGTACCCCAGCACGGTGAAGCCGGCGGGCGCCAGCGCGAAGCGCTTTCCCTCGGTCACCGGTTGCTCGACCCACCGCGCGATGACCGACCTGGAGAAGTGGCCGTGCCCGACGAGCACGACGTCGCGCTCGGCGAGGGTGGGAACGACGACGGACAGGACGAGATCGGCCCGTGCGGACACGGCGTCGATGGTCTCGCCGGACGGTGACGGATGCGTCCAGACGGTCCAGTGCGGCGCGGTCTCCCGGATCTGCGGAGTGGTCAGGCCCTCGTAGTCGCCGTAGTCCCACTCGACCAGCGCGTCCCACACCCGATCGACGGTGAGTCCGGCCAGCTCCGCCGTCCGCAGCGCCCGCGATCGGGGGCTGCTGACCACCAGGGGACGTTCGAGCCCGAGCGCCGCGATGCGGTCCCCGGCGGCGCGGGCCTGGTCCTCCCCGTCGGCGGTGAGAGCGATGTCCGTCCGTCCGGTGTGTCGACCGCTCGCCGCCCACTCCGTCTGACCGTGACGGATCAACACCAGTCTGGCATCGGAGCGCCGCGGCGACGTCCCGGACCCTCCGGACGATGCGGGTGCCGGGTCACGGGGGTCGGGGTCTGCCATGGCTCGATCATGCTCCCGGGTCGCGCCGCGTCGATGACGGAGGTCGTCCCGGTGACGGAGGTCTCGCGAAATCCGCTGGTGATCGCCGCCGGTGGGGTGTTTACTTCCTTGGTCCGATCACGCGACACCCGGCCTCGATGCCGGCGGATACAGATCAGCCAGGAGACTCCGCATGACCGATCAGAGCACCGAGCAGGGCGCGCAGGGGTCCCCGAACACCCCCGCGCAGGGTGGTGTCGACACCGGTCAGGGGCTGGACGCGGCCGTCCTCAAGATCGCCGCCGTCATCGTCATCGGCGCCATCATGTCGATCCTCGACGTGACCGTCGTGAGCGTGGCGCTGCCGACCTTCGCCTTCGAGTTCCAGACGTCCTACGCCAACGTCGCCTGGACCATGACCGGCTACACCCTCGCTCTCGCGACCGTCATCCCGCTGACCGGCTGGGCCGCGGACCGGTTCGGTACCAAACGCCTCTACATCCTGGCGCTGATCCTGTTCGTCGCCGGATCCATGCTGTGCAGCGTCGCGTGGGACATCACGTCGCTGATCGTGTTCCGCGTCCTGCAGGGCTTCGGCGGCGGCATGCTCATGCCGCTCGGCATGACGATCCTGACCCGCGCCGCCGGTCCCGAGCGCATCGGTCGTGTCATGGCCGTCCTGGGTGTACCGATGCTGCTCGGTCCGATCGCGGGCCCGATCCTCGGCGGGTGGCTCATCGACGCGGCGAGCTGGCACTGGATCTTCCTGATCAACGTGCCCATCGGCGCCGTGGCGCTCGTGGCCGCGTGGGTCATCCTCCCGAAGGACGCACCCGAGCCCTCGCAGTCCTTCGACTTCGTCGGCATGCTGCTGCTGTCGCCGGGCCTCGCGCTCTTCCTGTTCGGCGTCTCCTCGATCCCCGAGACCGGAACGGTGATGTCGGCTCGCGTACTGGTCTCCGCCGTCGTCGGGCTCGTCCTGGTCGCGGCGTTCGTGCGCCACGCCCTGCGGACCGAGCACCCGCTGATCGACCTGCGGCTGTTCGCCAACCGTCACCTGTCCGTCGCGGTGATCGCGATGAGCCTGTTCGCCATCGCGTTCTTCGGCGCGGGCCTGATCTTCCCGAGCTACTTCCTGCAGGTCCGCGGGGAGACCACGCTCATGGCCGGCCTGCTGCTCGCCCCGCAGGGACTCGGGGCGATGGTGTCGATGCCCATCGCCGGACAGCTCGCCGACAAGATCGGGCCGGGCAAGATCGTGATCACCGGCATGGTGTTCGTGACGCTGGGCATGGCCGTCTTCACGCAGGTGGGATCCTCGACCTCGTACGTCGTCCTGCTCGGCGCCCTGTTCGTCATGGGGTTGGGACTCGGCGCGACGATGATGCCGATCATGACCGCCGCGCTCCAGACGTTGGACGACGCGTCCGTCGCCCGCGGTTCGTCGCTGATGAACATCATCCAGCAGTCGGCCGGGTCGATCGGTACGGCCGTGATCTCGGTGGTGCTCACCAACCAGCTGCTCGACCGGGCGGCTGCGGGACCCGCCATCGCGGCACAGCGTGACCCGGCGATCGCCGAGCAGATCGGGCCGAATGCCGTGCAGGCCGGACTGGCGCAGGCAGCCGACGCGTTCGGCGGCACCTTCCTGGTGGCCACGATCATCGTCGCGTTCACCTTCGTGCCCGCGCTTCTGTTGCCGCGCAAGAAGTTTCAGCGTGCAGACCAGGGTGACGCCGTCGCGCGCGGTGCGATGCTGCACTGAGCTCGGCCTCCGTTCCACCCCGTTCGGCCCGGTGCGGCATCACGCCACGCCGGGCCGAACGTCGCTCGACACACCGAGTGATGCCAAGATCGTGCTGTGACGACGATCCTGGCAGTGGCCAACCAGAAGGGTGGTGTCGCCAAGACGACCACCGTGGCATCGCTGGGAGCGGCGCTCGTCGCTCTGGGCCGACGAGTACTCGTGGTGGACCTCGACCCGCAGGGAAGTCTGACCTTCTCGCTGGGGCACAACCCCGACAAGCTGGAGACCTCGATCCACGAGGTCCTCACCGCCGGGGTTCCCGTGGGCGACGCCGTGCTCGGCACGGACGAGGGTGTGGACCTGCTCCCGGCGACCATCGACCTGGCCGGCGCCGAGGCGCTGTTGCTCATGCGTCCAGGCCGCGAGTACACCCTCAAACGCGCCCTCGCGCCCCTCCTCGAGAACTACGACGTCATCGTGCTGGACTGCCCGCCCTCACTGGGCGTGCTCACCCTGAACGGGCTGACGGCCGCGACGAGCGTGCTGATCCCGCTGCAGTGCGAGACGCTCGCTCACCGCGGCGTGGGTCAGCTGTTGCGCACGGTCAGTGAGGTCCAGCAGATCACCAACCCCGATCTGACTCTCCTGGGCGCTCTCGCGACCCTGTACGACGCCCGCACCACGCACAGCCGTGACGTCCTCGCGGACGTGTCCGGTCGGTACGACATCCCTGTGCTCGCGCCGCCGATCCCGCGCACCGTGCGGTTCGCGGAGGCGTCGGCGTCCGGCACCTCGGTGATCGCGGGACGTAAGAACAAGGGCGCTCAGGCGTACCGCGACCTCGCCGACAACCTGGCCGCGCACTGGACCGAGGGCGCACCGCTGGCCACCTACGACGCGGACGCCTGATCGTCACCGTCGTCGAAGATCTCCTCGATGCGGCGTTCGAAGACGCGGGCGATGCGGAAGGCGAGGGGGAGTGACGGGTCGAACCGACCTCGTTCGAGCGAGATGACGGTCTGACGCGAGACCCCCAGTCGATCGGCCAGGTGCTGTTGCGACCATCCGCGCTCACGCCGGAGATCGGGAAGGGTGTTGCGCACTTGGTGCTCAGACCCGCCGTCGCGCGAGCTGGTAGCGCAGACCGAACGATCCCATGGCGACGACGAGGACGAGACCGAGCGCCGGCACGGCGGAGACGTCGGTGCCGGAGATCGCGAGCCCCGCGGTACCGAGGCCGGTGATCAGCAGCAGATCGGTGAACGCGCCACCGGCCGCGCGGTCGTACCACGCGGACTCCACGGAGTGCTCGGGATCGGCGGGCGCCCCGCGGAGGGTGTTCCGGTCGACGAGAACGACCCATGCCAGACCGACGCAGGGCCAGAGACACACCACGAACGCCGCGACAGCGCCTACGGCGGGACGCGGTCCGGCACTGTCGGTGAGGACGAGGGCCGCGGCGATCGCGAGTGCGGCAACCGCTCCGAACGGTGCCGCCGCCCACAGGGCGGGATAGCGTCCGTCGTCAAATGTCGTTCGCCCCCAACGTGATCGAGAATCGGTGATGTCGTGTCCATCCGTGCCGTCGTGCATCGTCGTCGCCTCGCTGTCAAGTGTGCTTTACAGTGACCGACATCGTGACACGCCAGGTGTACTGGCCGCCAGTGGATCATCGAATGCGATCCGGCCGACGCTCAGGCCAGGCCGACGATCACCCCAGGGCGACGGTCTCGGCACCGCGGCGCTCGAATACGCTGGTGCCGAGGACGGACAGTGCGACCGGTCCGGTGTACTCGCCGCGGTCCACCGCGATCGTGCGGGAGGCGACGCCGTTCTCCGGATCCACCACCGCGATACCGCCGGGAACCGGGACGAGGAGCTGACCGGCCATCACAGCACCCGCGCCGAGAGTTCCGGCGAGAACCCAGCGCTGTGACAGATCGGACTGCGTGAAGCCGACGGTGTCGGCGCCCGTCCACCAGGAGACGACGGAACCGGTACGCACGATGTCGGATGCGAGGGCGTCGGCGGACGGTGTGGTGACGTCGGCGGTCACGGCCTGCGCGGAGACGAAGTTGGCGGACCCGTCGAAGAGTGCCACCCGGGCGACCTCGCTCCCGGCCGGGGGGAGGTAGACCGCGAGGCGATCCCCGACCACCGCGAGGACGCGTGCTGCCGCTGCGTCCGCGGGGACGTCGGCCAGGATGGTCGAGCCGTACACGTCGGGCACCGTGTTGTCCTTCGGTGCGGGGTTCATCGACGTCAGGCGCAGGCCTTCCTCACCGGGACACCGTTCCAGCACGGCGAGGCGGGTGCTCGCGGACGCGCTCGACACGAGGTCGCATCCGGTGCGGGGTTGGCTGCGCGGGTTGACCGGGGCGTCGACACGCCCGTACTCGAGTGTGCGCACGAGGTCGGAGCGCCAGAGTTCGAGGCGCGTGGCGCCGAGTTCGGTCACGTACGTGCCGTCGAACGACAACCGGACCGGGTCGTCGGCGTCGTTGGTGCGCTGGTCCTCGCGCGCTCCGGTGGACCCGTCGAGCTCGGTGACCTGGCCGCATCCCCGGCCGTCCCGGAACACCGCCACCGCCGCGTCCCACGCCCCCACGACCGAGCAGAGGGCCCGGTCACGCGTGTAGGACCAGGACGGCGAGCCGGTGGCGGGATCGAGTCCGGTCACCGCGTCGCCGGTGGAGACGACGACGGCTCCGCCGACGGTGGTCGGTGCCCCGGTTCCGGTGTCGTCGGCGCGCCAGATCTCCGAGAACGACTCGGGCACCGACAATGCCGACGCCGGGGCGGTGAGAGGCACGTCGGCGACCACGGACGTGGTGCCGCGAGCGTCGCTGCGGAACCAGATCACCGAGGCGCCCACCAGGACGACCACGACGATCACCACAGCGGCGATCACGTCGACGCGGGTGCGCCGTTCGGGAGCGAGCACGTCAGGTACGTGACGGTCAGTCGGACGTACCGGCGGACGACGAGGCCTCCGCCGACGCGCCGTTCTCACCGGCGTGCGCCGCGGACCCGGCGGACGACCGGCGTCGACGGCGACGACGGGGCTTGTCCGACGCGGATCCGTCACCGGACGCCTCGGCGGGACCTGTCGTGGCCGAACTGTCCGCGGTGGCGGCAGCGTCGGCGTGGCCTCCGCCGCGGGTGCGACGGCGCGACCGGCTGCGGCGCGACGACGTGGCCGCTTCACCGTCGGACGGCTGGTCGGAGTTCCCACCCCGGCTCGAGCGTGCTTCTGTCTTCTCTGCGGCGGGAGTCTCGGCCCGGCGCTTCGAGATGCTGCCCGTGGTGCCGTGCGGGATGTTCAGCTCCGCGTACAGGTGCTCGGAGCTGGAGTACGTCTCCACCGGGTCCGGGATGTCCAGGCCGAGAGCCTTGTCGATCAGCTGCCAGCGGGGGATGTCGTCCCAATCGACCAGCGTGACGGCGATACCGGTGCGGCCCGCACGACCCGTACGTCCGATGCGGTGGACGTACGTCTTCTCGTCCTCGGGGCACTGGTAGTTGATGACGTGGGTGACGTCGTCGATGTCGATACCGCGCGCCGCGACGTCGGTGGCGACGAGCACGTCGATCTTGCCGGAGCGGAACGCCGCGAGCGACTTCTCGCGGGCGACCTGCCCGAGATCACCGTGGACGGCGCCGACGGAGAATCCGCGCTCGGCCAGATCGTCGGCGACCTTCTGGGCAGTGCGCTTGGTGCGCGTGAAGATCATCGTGGCGCCGCGGCCCTCGGCCTGCAGCACCCGCGCGACCATCTCCGCCTTGTCCAGTGCGTGTGCCCGGTAGACGTGCTGGGCGGTGCGCTCGTGGATCGCGGAGGACTCGGCCTCCTCGGCGCGGATGTGCGTCGGCCGAGTGAGGAACGTGCGGGCGAGCGTGATGATCGGCCCGGGCATGGTCGCCGAGAACAGCATGGTCTGACGCTTCTCCGGCACCATGCTCATGAGGCGCTCGATGTCGGGGAGGAAGCCCAGGTCCAGCATCTCGTCGGCCTCGTCGAGCACCAGGACGCCGACCTTGCCCAGGACGAGGTGGCCCTGCTTGGCCAGGTCGAGAAGTCGTCCGGGGGTGCCGACGACGACGTCGACGCCGGTCCGCAGGGTCTCGATCTGGGCCTCGTAGGGCCGTCCGCCGTAGATCGACATGACCTTCACGCGACCGTTGGCCGAGTGCAGGTGCTTCGACGCGTTCTCCAGGTCGGAGGTGACCTGGACGCACAGCTCGCGCGTGGGAACGATGATCAGCGCACGCGGGGTGCCGTCCAGGACCGTGGTGCCCGAGCCGTCGGCCGGACCGGTGGCGAGACGGTGCAGCAGCGGGACGCCGAAGCCGAACGTCTTGCCCATGCCGGTGCGGGCCTGGCCGATGAGGTCGTCGCCCGCGAGTGCCAGGGGAAGCGTGAGTTCCTGGATCGCGAACGTGCGCTCGATGCCGATGTCGGTCAACCCACGGACGATCTCGGGGTGAACGCCCAGCTCGGCGAAGGTCGGGGGAGTGTGGGTGGTGTCCAGGGTGGCCGAGACGGTGGTCTCCGCCACGTCGTCGGTCTCGTGGTCCACAGTGATCTTGCTCAGTGTTTCGGCCTTTCTCGTCTCTCGCCTCGCACGCACGACGAGGGCCAGGCCGCTCCGCGGCCGATGTCGAAGCCCTCGATTCGTCGACAGGCGCGATCGGGGTCGACCGCGGTTGCGGCGACACGATCGGCGGCAGACACGAATCAGGTGCGCGCACAATGTCGTGAGCACGGCTCCCGGTGCTCGCCGCGATCGTCTCCGACGGAGGTGACCACGGTGCGTCGGGCCGGCGTGCGGACCGTCACGGTCCCTGCTGCCGGCACCGGGTGGGGGCGTGCTCGCGACCTATTCTACCTGGTCGGCACCCGACGCCGCGGTTCCGCTCGCGCGAGCCGTGTCGACGGTAGTCTCGGCAGCCATGCGAACAGATTCGGATCCACAGCACGGCGGGTCCACTCCGAACGTCCCGTCCGGGTCCGACGAGGGCCTTGCGACCGGGGGAACCGTGCCGGGTGATCACCCCGGAATCATCAGTCTCCTGGGCGTTCTCGCGTACGGCGAGATCTCGGCGTTCTACCGGTTGGTCGACGACGCTCGGATGGCTCCGACGCTCGGCGACCGCATCGCCATGGCGAGCATGGCGGCCGCCGAGATGAACCACTTCGAGGTGCTCGAGGCGGCCCTCGCGGAGCGCGGGCGAGACGTCCTGTCGGTCACCGAGCCTTTCGCCGCCGCTCTCGACGCCTACCATGCCTCGACGCTGCCCTCGACGTGGATGGAGGTGCTCGTCAAGACCTACGTCGCCGACGGCCTCGCCGCCGATTTCTACCGCGAGATCGCGCACAGCCTCCCGGACGACATCGCCGCCACCGTGCGCGAGGTGCTCGCCGAGACGGGCCACTCGGAGTTCGTCGTCACCGAGGTGGTGGCGCGTGTCGCGGCGAGTGCCGCGGACAAGGACCGGTTGATGCTCTGGGGACGCCGCCTGCTCGGGGAGGCCATCACCCAGGCGCAGTTCGTCCTGGCGCAGCGCGAGGAGCTGACCGAACTGGTCATGACGGCGTCGGGCGATTTCAACGGCATCGTGGCGCTGTTCGACCGCATGCAGGTCCGGCATTCCGAGCGGATGGCGATTCTCGGCCTCGTCTGACTCGTGTCGGTGTTCGCTGTGGGCGTGTGCGTCACGCACTCACCGGCGGCCGCTGCTGCTCTAACCTGAAGTGGACAGCAGGTTCGCGACAACGTTTCGGAGGTCGGCCGTGGAGGTCAAGATCGGAATTTCGGACAGCCCACGGGAATTGGTCATCAACAGCGCGCAGACGCCCGACGAGGTGGAGACCCTGGTCTCGAAGGCCTTCGGCGGCGAGGGTGTGCTGTCGTTGGTGGACGAGAAGGGCCGCAAGTTCCTGGTGCCCGCGGGCAAGCTCGCGTACGTGGAGATCGGTCCGTCCGACAGTCGTCGGGTCGGTTTCGCGTCGTCCGGCACCGCCTGACCGACGCGCCCACCGCGCACGAGGAACGGCCCCGCACCTGCTGGTGCGGGGCCGTCGTGGTTCGTGAGACCGGGGTGCGTCGCCTACTGGGACTGCAGGGGGACGTGCGAGAGTCCACCCCAGGCGAGGGTGACGGTGGTGTCCACCGCTTCCTCCTTGGTGATGGGGCGATCCGCCTCGAGCCAGTAGCGGGCGGTGAACTGGCTCGCGCCCACGAGGCCGACGGCGAGGATGCGGGCGCGGTGCGGGTCGAGTCCGGAGTCGTGGCTGACGAGGTCGAACACGGCGTCGACGCAGGCCTCGGTGGCCTGATCGACGCGGCTCTGGACCTGAGGGTCGCCCATGAGGTCCGACTCGAACACCAGGCGGAATCCCTGGCTGTCGTTGTCGACGAAATCGTAGAACGCGAGCACGGCGGCCCGGACGCGCTTGTGGTTGTCCGTCGTCGACCGCAGCGCCTGGCGCAGACCCGAGATGAGGCTGTCGACGTAGTTCTGCAGCACCGCGACGTAGAGGTCGAGCTTGCCGGGGAAGTGCTGGTACAGAACAGGTTTGCTGACGCCCGCGCATTCCGCGATCTCGTCCATCCCCGCGGCGTGGTACCCGCGGGCGACGAAGATCTCCCCGGCAGCGGCGAGGAGTTGGGCGCGGCGTGCATCACGGGGCAGTCGAGCACTGCGCCGGCCACTCCCGGTCCCGCCCACGGAGGAGCTTCGGTCGGCGACGTCTGTCATGTGTTTCGTGTGTCCCATCCGCCGCGACACCGGTGGACGAGGATCACTCAGACATCGGAACTACGCGGCATGAAAGTTCTTCCGGATCGTGACGACGATACCCCGGCGCGCCGACCGGAGGCCGCAGACGCGTGTGAGAACCTGGATCGGTGAGTGACCGACGGCAACCGCAGAGAGAGCCTGCGACGCGTGACGACCGTGCGCGACGCTCGCATCAGCCTCTGCGCGCCCAGTGGGATCCCACCGCGGTCGATCCCGGACGCACACGCGCCGCACGGCCGGAGCGCAGCGCCCGGAAGCAGAGCCGGCTGGGGCGGTTCACGTCGACCTACGGTTGGCGCGCCTACGCGATCCCGATCCTCGCGGTCGTGACGGTGCTCGTGGTCGTCGACGCGATACGCGATCCCGGAACCGCGTCCACGACGGACTCGGCACCCGGATTCCCCGCGCTGAGCAACACGACCGACGACACCGGCATCATCGGTGTCCCGCCGCAGGCCGACGGGAACTTCGCCGAGACGGTGTCCAGTGGTCAGCTGCCCGACGGCGGTCAGTTCGCGGGTGCAGGGCGCAGGCACGTGGCGCGTGGTGCCGGGAGTCACCGACCAGGTGGGCCAGGGCACCGAACGCACGTTCACCTACACCGTCGAGATCGAGGACGGCGTGGACACGACGGGCTTCGGAGGCGACGAGTCGTTCGGTCGCCTCGTCGACCAGACTCTCGCCAATCCCAAGAGCTGGACGAACGATCAGCGTTTCGCGTTCCGCCGCGTCGACACCGGTGATCCGGACTTCCGGGTCTCGCTGACGTCGCAGATGACCATCCGCGACGCGTGTGGGTACGACATCCAGCTCGAGGTGTCCTGCTACAACCCCGGTATCGGCAGGGTGGTGCTCAACGAGCCGCGCTGGGTTCGCGGCGCCGTGGCGTTCCAGGGCGACATCGGGTCGTATCGGCAGTACCAGATCAACCACGAGGTGGGCCACGCGATCGGGTACCAGGCGCACCAGCCCTGCGAGACCGACGGTGGCCTGGCCCCGATCATGATGCAGCAGACCTTCGGCACGGCGAACGACGACATCGCGGTACTCGATCCTGCGGGCGTGGTGCCGATGGACGGCAAGACCTGTCGCTTCAACCCCTGGCCGTACCCCAGGGCCTGACCGGGGAGGTACGAGGAGCATGACGATCGTCGACCCGGTGGTGGAACCGGGCCCGGAGCTGAGCCGCGAGCAGGTCGCTCGGTACAGCAGACACCTGCTGCTACCCGACGTCGGAGTGCTGGGCCAGCGGCGTCTGCGCAACGCGAGAATCCTGGTGATCGGTGCCGGCGGCTTGGGTTCGCCCGTGCTGCTGTATCTTGCCTCGGCGGGCGTGGGCACCCTCGGCATCGTCGAGTTCGACGACGTGGACGCCTCCAACCTGCAGCGACAGATCATCCACGGCGAGGCCGACATCGGTCGGCCGAAGTCGGTCAGCGCCCGCGAGTCGATCCGGGCTGTGGACTCCACCATCGAGGTCCGGCTGCACCAGGTCCGGCTCGAGCCCCGCAACGCGGTGAACCTCTTCCGCCAGTACGACCTGGTGGTGGACGGCACCGACAACTTCGCGACGCGGTACCTCGTCAACGACGCGGCCGCCGTCGCCGGCATCCCGTACGTGTGGGGATCCATCTATCGCTTCGACGGGCAGGTGTCCGTGTTCTGGGACGCCGCACCCGGCGGTCTCGGCGTCGACTACCGGGACCTCTACCCGGATCCGCCCGCGCCGGGCACTGTGCCGTCGTGTTCGGAGGCCGGCGTGCTGGGCGTGCTCTGCGGGGTCGTGGGCTCGATCATGGCGACCGAGGCCGTCAAGCTGGTGACGGGCATGGGCGACACGCTGCTCGGGCGTCTGCTGGTCTACGACGCGCGCACCATGACCTTCCGCACGGTCACCCTGCGCCGGGACCCCGGTCGCGTGCGGGTGTCCGAGGTGGAGGAGGACTACGAGGTGTCCTGCGGTGTGGCCTCGCCCCTGCCGTCGGTGGACTCGGTGGACGGCGACCTCGATCCGGCGGCCGTGCGCGCGCTGCTGGACGGCGGTGCCCCGGTGGCACTGATCGACGTGCGGGATCCGGTCGAGTGGGACATCGTGCACCTCGACGGCGCAACGCTGATGCCTCTGCCGACGGTGTTGGCCGGTGACGCGGTCGCGTCGCTGCCGACGGACCGGCCGGTGGTGCTCTACTGCAAGACGGGTGTCCGCTCGGCCGAGGCACTCGCGGTCCTGCGGTCCGCCGGCATGGCCGACGTCCACCACCTGCGCGGCGGACTCGAGGCGTGGGCGCGCGACGTCGACCCCACCGTCCCGACGTACTGACACCGGGTTCGGTCACGCGTGCCGGGACACGCGCTCACCGGGGTCTGCGGACTCGCACCGCGGCGGCGGTACGGTGGCCGTCATGACATCGGCGGAACCTCCCCAGCACGTCATCGGCACGTTCGGGCTCCGAGACGTCGCGCCGGTGGCTCTGGGAGCGGACTGGGACGGCGGTTGGCGCCTCGGTGACGTCGTCCTGTCCCCGGTGGCCGATCACGCCCGCGGTGCCTGGTCGGCGAAGGTGCGCGAAACCCTTGCGGTGGAGGGGGTTCGGCTCGCGCGACCGGTGCGGTCGACCGACGGCCGCTACGTCGTGTCCGGATGGCGCGCGGACACGTACATCGAGGGGGTTCCCGAACCCCGCCACGACGAGGTCGTCTCGCTGGCGACCCGGCTGCACGTCGCGACGTCGCAGCTCGAGAAGCCGCGGTTCCTGACCCAGACGCCGGTCGCGCCGTGGAGTGACGTGGACGTGTTCGTCGCCGCTGATCGTGCTGCGTGGGAACAGGTTCCGTTCCGCTCCGCGCGTGCCGGGGGAGCGGTGGAGCCGACGTCGCCGGACGGTGTGCGCAGTGTCGAGGTGATCGGTCAGCTGGCCACCCTGCGTCGGCCGGTGCGCGAGCCCGACCAGTTGGTGCACGGAGATCTGTTCGGCACGGTGCTGTTCGACGGCGTGCAGGCTCCCGGTATCACCGACATCACCCCGTACTGGCGCCCCGCGTCGTGGGCCGCGGCCGTGGTGGTCGTCGACGCGCTCTCCTGGGGCGGCGCGGACGACGGGCTCATCGGCCGCTGGGAGGATCTCCCCGAGTGGCCGCAGATGTTGTTGCGGGCGGTGATGTTCCGCCTCGCGGTGCACGCTCTGCATCCGCGCTCGACCGCCGAGGCGTTTCCCGGTCTGGCCCGTACCGCCGATCTGGTGCGCCTGATCCTCTAGTCGGTCGGCAGTGCGCCGGTGTCCCGATCATCGGCACCGTCCGCGGCGAGCTCGGTGAAGAAGCAGCGTGCGGCGGTGGCCGCCGCGTCGGCGTCCCCGGACACGACCGCTCGGACCAGGGCCGCGTGCTCCTCGTGGAACGCACGGTCGGAATCGGCGTCGTGGTCGAGGATGGTCTCCTCGATACTGGGGAGCAGGAAGTCGTAGACCTCCAGGTAGATGCTGTTGTGGCTGGCCGCGACGATGGCACGGTGCAGGGACACGTCGAGATGCAGGGCCCGGGTGCGGTCGACGTCCCACAGTGCGGTCCGATGCGCCAGGGTGTCCTCGAGCATCCGGACGTCCTCGTCGGTCCGCCGCTCGGCGGCCAGTGTGGCCGCGGTGATGTCGAGCGCCCGCCGCAGCTCCAGGACGTCGCGTCGCCGCGCGGTCGAGAAGTACTTGCCGAGGGCCGACGGCATCTCCGACGACGCGAGCACGTAGGTGCCCGATCCCTGGCGCCGCTCGAGCATGCCCGCGTGCACCAGCGCCTGGACGGCCTCGCGAACGGTGTTGCGTCCCGTGCCGGTCAGCTCGGTCAACTCCGGTTCTGTGGGTATCCGCGTACCGACGGCCCACGTCCCGGACTCGATCTCGCCTCGTAACTGGTCGGTGACCTGCCCGATGAGGCTCTGTCGGCGTACGGGTTGCACGTCAGTGTCTTTCTCTCGTGTGGTGTCGGTCTCGGCCAGTCTAGTAGTCCTTTGCCAGACAGGTCGGATCATCCTATGATTCGTCCCATGACTGCGACCGCCACCACTGCCGAGCCCGGGTCACGCTCGACACTGCAGGGACGGCTGTTGGTGTTCGCGGCACTCATCCTGTCCGCGTTCACACTTCGGGCAGCGGTCACCTCGGTGTCGCCGCTGTTTCCCCGGATCGGCGACGACCTCGGGTTCGGCGCCGGCGCCATCGGGCTCCTCGGGATGCTCCCGACCGCGATGTTCGCGCTGTTCGGCGTGCTCACCCCGGTCATCGCGACTCGTCTCGGACTCGAGCGGACGGCACTCGCCGCGGCGGCTCTGACCGGTGTCGGCATCTTCGCGCGGGCGTTCGCCCCCGGGCTCGGGTCGCTGGCGCTGCTCTCGGCGGTCGCCCTGGCCGGTATGGGTATCGGCAACGTGGTCATCCCGCCGCTGGTCAAGCGCTACTTCTCCGACCGGCTCGCCATGATGAGCACCGTCTACATCTGCCTCCTGCAGCTGGGCACGATCGTCCCGTCGCTCACGGCGGTCCCCGTCGCCGACGCGGTCGGGTGGCGCTGGTCGCTCGCGATGTGGGGTGTGGCCGCCGTCGCCGCCGTGGTGCCGTGGACCGCCATCGTGCTGACGCGACGCACTCGCCCCGCCGCCCCCGCGGTGCGCGGTGCGGAGGCTCCGGCGCAGGACGCCGCCGTGGAGGCCGAGCTCGACGGGCCGCTCACCGAGCCGTCGGCCCAGCCGGTGGCGCCGCCCGTCCCGGTCTGGCGCACCTCGCTCGGCTGGGGGATGGCCGGCATGTTCGCGATGACGTCCATGGTCACGTACTCGATGCTGACGTGGCTGCCCTCCCTCCTGGTCGAGGCCGGCATCAGCGAGGGTGCCGCCGGTGCCTCGCTCGGGGTGTTCGCCGCGGTCGGTCTCGCAGGTTCCCTGCTCGCGCCGTCCTTCACCAGTCGGATGGTCGACCCCTATCCCATCGTCATCGGCTGCGCGGTCTGCTATCTCGCAGGCTTCGCGGGCCTGCTGTGGGCGCCCGCGACGGGCACGGTGCTGTGGCTGATCCTGGTCGGTGCAGGTCCGACGACGTTCCCGATGTCGCTCACGCTCATCAATCTGCGCACGCGCACGGCCGTCGGCTCGGCATCCCTGTCCGGCTTCACGCAGGGAGTCGGGTACACCATCGCCTGCGCCGGCCCCATTCTCTTCGGTGTGCTGCACGAGAACACCGGGGGCTGGGAGTGGTCGTTCGCGTTCCTCACGTGCGGCATCGCCGTGCTGCTGGTCGCCGCCAAGGCCGCCTGCCGTCCGCGCGTCCTCGAGGACGGGCCCGTCCGCCAGGCTCGGTCGCGACCCTGACCCTCACGAAGCAGACCCTCACCAACCCGGAAACACGGACGTGAGGTCAAGTTCACGCACGGGTCACAGCGTGCAGCGCCCCCGCAACATGGTTTTCCTATCTTTGGGCTTCCCCAGAGATCAGGAGGCCACTCGTGACCAGCTTGTCGGATACCGGCGCTGCCACGGCGCCCACCGGTGCCCCCGGTGCAGTCGCTCGTAAGCACCACATCACGAACTGGGACGCGGAGGACGTCGAGGCCTGGGAGGCCGGCGGCAAGCACATCGCCCGCCGCAACCTGATCTGGTCCGTCGTCGCGGAGCACGTCGGCTTCTCCATCTGGTCCATCTGGTCCGTGATGGTGCTCTTCATGCCGATGGCGCAGTACGGCATCGACCCGGCCGGGAAGTTCTTCCTGGTGGCCGTGCCGACATTGGTCGGCGCCATCCTGCGGATCCCGTACACGTTCGCCACCGCGAAGTTCGGCGGCCGTAACTGGACGATCTTCAGCGCCCTCGTGCTGCTGATCCCGACCGTTCTGACGCTGTACTTCATGATGAATCCCGCCTCGTACACGACGTATCTCGTCGTGGCCGCGTTCGCGGGACTGGGCGGCGGCAACTTCGCCTCCTCGATGACCAACATCAACGCCTTCTATCCCCAGCGTGAGAAGGGGTGGGCTCTCGGACTGAACGCAGGCGGCGGCAACATCGGTGTCCCCGTCATCCAACTCATCGGGCTCCTCGTCATCGCGACGGTGGGCAACACCGCACCCGAGATCGTGTGCGCCGTCTACCTCGTCCTGATCGCGGTCGCCGCCGTGGGCGCGGCCCTGTACATGGACAACCTGGACAACCAGAAGACCAACGGCCGCTCCATGATCGACGTGCTGCGCTTCTCCGACTCGTGGTGGATCGCGTTCCTCTACATCGGTACGTTCGGGTCGTTCATCGGTTACAGCTTCGCGTTCGGGCAGATCCTGCAGATCAACTTCCTCGCCGGTCTGGCCGACGGGGGTGCGGTCACCCCGGCCATGCAGGCACAGGCCTCCCTGCACGCCGCTCAGATCGCGTTCATCGGCCCGCTCCTCGGTTCCCTGTCCCGACCGATCGGCGGCAAGTTCGCCGACCGCGTCGGCGGCGGCCGCATCACGATGTACACCTTCGTCGCGATGATCTTCTCCGCCGGCATCCTCGTCGCGACGTCGATGACGGACGACGCCACGGCCGGAGCGGCGACCGGATCGATGATGGTGTTCTACGTCGTCGGCTTCATCCTGCTGTTCGTGCTCTCGGGGCTCGGTAACGGCTCCGTCTACAAGATGATCCCGGCGATCTTCGCGTCGAAGTCGACGTTGCTGGTGGGGATGTCGGCCACCGAGCAGGCAGCGTGGTCCCGCCGGATGTCCGGTGCGCTCATCGGTATCGCCGGTGCGATCGGCGCGCTCGGTGGAGTGGGCATCAACCTGGTCCTGCGCGCGTCGTACTCGGGCGCGGAGAAGTCGGCGACGTCCGCCTTCTGGGTCTTCCTCGTCTTCTACGTCCTCTGCGCCGCGGCCACGTGGGCCGTGTACCTCCGCCGATCCGGCGCGCGTACCGCGAACGAGCAGGACGTGGTCACCGTATGACCGTCGCTGCATCCGTGCCGGAGACCCTTCGGCCACCGGCCACCCGAGCAGGAACGGCGACGCACTGCCCGTACTGCGGGCTGCAGTGCGCGATGACCGTCACCGGCACGGATGCAGCGAGCGCCGGGATCGAGGCCCGCCAGTTCCCGACCAACAAGGGTGGTCTCTGCCAGAAGGGGTGGACCGCCGCCGAGGTGCTGCGAGTGCCCGGCAGGCTCACCACACCACTGGTGCGTGTCGACGGGGAACTCGTCCCGACGACCTGGGACGCCGCACTCGACGCGGTGGCCACGACGCTTCGACGCGTCCGGGCCGAGCACGGCGCCGACGCGGTCGGGATCTTCGGGGCGGGCGGGCTGACCAACGAGAAGTCCTACATGCTCGGCAAGTTCGCCCGTGTCGCGCTGGGCACGTCGAACATCGACTACAACGGGCGGTTCTGCATGTCGTCGGCCGCGGCCGCCGGCAACAAGTCGTTCGGAATCGACCGAGGACTGCCGTTCCCGTTGGCGGACATCGGTTCCGCGCGGGCCGTGCTGGTGCTGGGCGGCAACGTCGCGGAGACGATGCCCCCCTTCGTGCAGCATCTCCGGACCGCCGCCGACGCGGGCGGGCTCATCGTCGCCGACCCACGGCGCACCGCGACGGTGGACCGGGCGGTGTCCGCCGGCGGAGTGCACCTGCAACTGTCGCCGGGCACCGACCTGGCCCTCGCACTGGGCCTGGTGCACCTGGCAGTGGTCGAGGGGTACGCCGATCGCGACTACATCGACTCACGCACCGAGGGTTTCGACGAGTTCTGGACGGCGGCGGCGCAGTGGTGGCCGGAGCGGACCGAGCGCGTCACCGGCGTTCCCGTCGCTCGCCTGCGGGAGACGGTGCGGTTGCTGGCGCAGTCACGGGACGCGGGTACGGGCGCCTACGTGCTCACCGCCCGTGGAGCCGAACAGCACGCGTCCGGAACCGACACGGTCTCGGCCGTCATCGGACTCTCTCTCGTGCTGGGGCTGTGCGGACGACACGGAACCGGATACGGCTGCATCACCGGCCAGGGCAACGGACAGGGCGGACGCGAGCACGGGCAGAAGGCGGACCAGCTTCCCGGATACCGCAAGATCACCGATCCCGCAGCGCGTGAACACATCTCCGCCCTCTGGGGTATCGAGGAGTCCGCACTCCCGGGTGCGGGACTGAGCGCCTATGAACTGCTCGACGCCCTCGGCACCCCCGGTGGTCCCCGCGCGCTCATGGTGCACGGCTCGAACATCGCCGTCTCGGCCCCGCGGGCCGGTCACGTCGTCGATCGGCTCGCCTCACTCGAGATGCTCGTCGTCACCGATTTCGTGCTCTCCGAGACTGCCGCGATGGCCGACGTGGTGCTGCCGACGCTGCAGTGGGCCGAGGAGGAGGGCACCATGACCTCCCTCGAGGGCCGCATCCTGCGCCGGCGCAGGGCCGTGGACGCTCCCGAGGGCGCGCGCGGGGAGCTCGACATCCTCGCCGATCTCGCCGTTCGCCTGGGCCAGCCCGCCGACCGCTTCCCCCGCGACGCACGGACGGTGTTCGAGGAGTTGCGCCGAGCGTCCCGCGGTGGCATCGCCGACTACTCGGGCGTGACCTACGAGCGTCTCGACGCCGGGGAGGCGCTGCACTGGCCGGTACCGTCGGAGACGCACGGCGGCACACCGAGACTGTTCCTGGATCGTTTCGAGACACCCACCGGGCGAGCGCGTTTCGTCACGGTCGACCAGGTCGGGCCCGCAGAACCCACCGACGCCGACTTTCCTCTCCTCGCGACGACGGGGCGGGTGCTCACGCACTACCAGTCCGGTGCGCAGACCCGGCGCGTGCCGTCCCTGTCGGAGGCGGCAGGCCCGATGTTCGTCCAGGTCCACCCGGACACCGCCGGTCGCGCGGGGCTCGAGGACGGCGACGACGCGGACGTCGTCTCGCGCCGCGGAACGGTCGTCGCCCGCGTGCGGTGCGACGCGTCGATGCGGCTCGACACGGTGTTCCTGCCGTTCCACTTCGCCGATGCGGCGCGCGCCAACCTCGTGACCAACCCGGCACTCGATCCCACCAGCCGGATGCCCGAGTTCAAGGTCTGCGCGGTGCGCATCGCCGCGCACCTGGTCGGCGCGACGGACGGGGAGACGGCATGAGTGCACCTCATCGCGTCGTCGTGGTCGGGAACGGCCTCGCCGGTGCCCGGTTGCAGGAGGAGATCCACCGACGCGACTCGGATGCGGCCCGCGTCCAGGTGGTCGTCTACGGCGACGAGAATCACGCCGCGTACAACCGCATCCTGCTCTCCAACGTGGTCGCCGGGCACCTGACCCCGAGGGACACTCGAATCAAGCCCGAGAACTGGTGCGAGCGCAACGGTCTGGAGACGCACATCGGGGTCGCGGTCACGTCGATCGATCGCGAGCGCCGCACGATCACGCGCTCGGACGGGTCCACGGACACCTACGACACGCTCGTCCTCGCCACCGGCTCGCGGTCCTTCCTGCCGCCCGCGCCCGGCATGACCGATGCGGACGGTCACCCCGCGGACGGTGTGGTGGCGTTTCGCACTCTCGCCGACTGCGACGCCATCACCGCAGCAACGGGACCCGGTTCCCGCGTCGTCGTGATCGGCGCCGGGCTTCTCGGCATCGAAGCCGCACGCGGCGCCCTCATGCGCGGATCGGACGTCACCATCGTCCACCCCCGCGCGTATCCGATGGAGAAGCAGATGGACGCCGGTGGCGGCGCCGTGCTGACCCGAGTGTTGCGAGAGCTGGGGATGGACGTGGCGCTGGGCGCTCGGGCCGAGGCTCTGCGTACCGCGCCCGACGGCACGCGCGAACTCGTGTTGTCCGACGGCAGCGCGTTGCCCGCCGACCTGGTCGTCGTCGCGGCCGGGATCCGTCCGAACATCGACCTCGCCGTCGCGGCCGGGCTCGACGTCGACCGCGCTGTCGTCGTCGACGACGACCTGCGCACCTCCGACCCGCACATCCGCGCGATCGGCGAGTGCGCCCAGCACCGCGGTGAGGTCTACGGCCTGGTCCAGCCCGCCTGGGAAATGGCCGGGGTGGTCGCGGACCAGCTGTGCGGCAGCGCGTCCCGCGCCGAGTACCACGGCACCGCGCAGATCACCCGCCTCAAGGCGCACGACGTCGACCTCGCCTCGATGGGCGAGATCGACGTCGACCCGAACGACACCGAGTCCGAGGTCCTGGTCATGAGCGACCCCACCCGCGGCCGGTACGCGAAGGTCGTCGTCCGCAAGGACCGCCTGGTCGGCGCGGTGATGCTCGGCAACCCGGAAGTCGTCGGAACGCTCAGCCAGTATTTCGACGGCGGATCGCTGGTCCCCGTCGACCGTATGACCCTGCTGCTCGGGCACCTCGTCGGTGGCCCCACCGAGAGCGCCAACCCGTCGACCATGCCCGACGCAGCCGTGATCTGCCGCTGTAACACCGTCACCAAGAAGCACTTGGTCAGCGCGTGGCGCGGCGGTGCCCACACCCCCGAGGCCATGGCCGAGAAGACCCGCGCCACCACCGGTTGCGGTAGCTGCGTGGGCGTCGTCGACGGCCTCTGCGACTGGCTGCACCGAGCGGATCCCGTCCCCGACAACGACCGGCCTCCGGCCTTCCCGGTTCCCGACAACGGCCGGCCTCCGGCCTTCCCGGTCACCGCATGACCGACCCGAGTCACACCACCCGTTCACCGTTTCCCGAGGAGATTGTCATGACCGACCAGACCGCTCACCGCACAGCCGTGGTGGTGGGACACGGAATGGTGGGCCACCGGTTCGTCGAGGCGCTGCGCGCACGCGACACGGCCGGCGAGTGGTCCGTCACCGTCCTCTGCGAGGAGGCCCTCCCCGCCTACGACCGCGTCGGGCTCTCGTCCTACGTCGGCGCCTGGGACCACAAGGAACTCGCGTTGGCGGGCAACGACTATGTCGGGGACACCGCGGTGACCCTGCGTACCGGCGTGCGGGCCGAGTCGATCGACCGCGACGCTCGGGTGGTCACCACCTCGGACGGTGCGGTGGTGCCGTACGACGCGCTGGTCATGGCCACGGGGTCCTACCCGTTCGTCCCGCCCATCGCAGGGCACGACCTCGATCGCTGCTTCGTCTATCGCACGATCGACGACCTGGATCGCATCCGCACCTGCGCCGACGCGGCCGGCCCCGGCGCAGTGGGAGTGGTCGTCGGCGGCGGCCTGCTCGGTCTCGAGGCCGCGAACGCCCTGAAGCAGATGGGCATGACGCCGCACGTGGTGGAATTCGCGCCGCGACTGATGCCGCTGCAGGTCGACGAGGGCGGCGGTGCGGTCCTGGCGAAGCTCGTCACCGAGCTCGGTGTCACCGTCCACGCCGGTGTCGGCACCTCGGCCATCGCCGAGAACGATCACGGCATCGACGTCACTCTGGCGGACGGCAGCGTCATCGACGCCGCCCTGCTGGTGTTCTCGGCGGGTGTCCGCCCGCAGGACGCTCTCGCCCGTACAAGCGGCCTCCCGGTCGGCGAGCGTGGTGGCATCCTCACCGACATCGGTTGCCGTACCGAGGATCCCGCGATCTACGCCATCGGCGAGTGTGCGGCCATCGAGGGCCGGTGCTACGGCCTCGTCGCTCCGGGGTACTCCAGCGCGGAGGTCGTCGCCGATCGGCTCGTCGGCGGTACCGCCGAGTTCCCGGGCGCGGACCTCTCGACCAAGCTCAAACTGCTCGGTGTCGACGTCGCCAGTTTCGGAGACGCGATGGGCGCCACCGAGGGCGCACTCGAGGTGGTGCTCAACGATGCCGCGAAGGGCACCTACGCCAAGCTCGTGCTGTCGGACGACGCGAGGACTCTGCTCGGCGGCATCCTGGTGGGGGACGCGTCGGCGTACGCGACGCTGCGCCCGCTCGTCGGCCGCGAACTCCCGGGCGATCCGGCTGCACTGATCTCGCCGAGCGGCGAGAAGCTCGGCGCCGGAGCGCTTCCCGACGATGCCGAGGTGTGCTCGTGCAACGGTGTGGACAAGGGGACCATCTGCTCGGCCATCGCTGCGGGGCGCCTGCGACATCGCCTCGGTCAAGTCCTGCACCGACGCCGGCACCACATGCGGTGGCTGTCTTCCCACGATCAAGCAGTTGCTCGCCGCGTCGGGCGTGGTCATGTCGAAGGCCCTGTGCGAGCACTTCTCCCAGTCGAGGCGCGAGTTGTTCGAGATCGTCGCCGGCGCGGGCATCCGCACGTTCTCCGGTCTCGTCGCCGCTCACGGCCGCGGCGCCGGTTGCGACATCTGCAAGCCGGTCGTGGCCTCGATCCTGGCGTCCACGTCCTCGGAACACATCCTCGACGGTGAGCAGGCTGCCCTGCAGGACACCAACGATCACTTCCTCGCCAACATCCAGAAGAACGGCACCTACTCCGTCGTGCCGCGGATGCCGGGTGGGGAGTGCACTCCCGAACAATTGATCGTCATCGGTGAGGTGGCACGCGACTTCGGTCTGTACACCAAGGTGACGGGTGGTCAGCGCATCGACCTGTTCGGCGCGCGCGTGGAGCAGCTCCCCGCCATCTGGAAGCGACTGGTCGACGCCGGCATGGAGTCGGGTCAGGCCTACGGGAAGTCGTTGCGCACCGTGAAGAGTTGCGTTGGGTCCGCGTGGTGCCGCTACGGCGTGCAGGACTCCGTGGGCATGGCCGTCGACCTCGAGAAGCGCTACCGGGGTCTGCGGTCCCCGCACAAGATCAAGTTCGGTGTGTCCGGCTGCGCCCGCGAATGCGCCGAGGCGCGCGGCAAGGACGTCGGCATCATCGCCACCGAGAGTGGGTGGAACCTGTACGTCGGCGGCAACGGTGGGCAGTCGCCCAAGCACGCGCAACTCCTCGCGTCGGGGCTGGACGACACCACCCTCGTCCGGTACATCGACCGGTACCTCATGTTCTACGTGCGCACGGCGGACCGCCTGCAGCGCACGGCGCCGTGGGTCGAGAGTCTCGAGGGCGGACTCGACCACCTGCGCGCCGTCGTGTGCGAGGACAGCCTGGGTATCGCCGCGGACCTCGAGGCAGCGATGGCGTCGCACGTCGAGGGCTACCGGGACGAGTGGCGGGGTGTGTTGGAGGACGAGACCAAGCTCGCGCGCTTCGTCTCGTTCGTCAACGCCCCGGAGGAGTCCGACCCCACCGTCTCGTTCGACGAGTCCGGTGCCCGCAAGGTTCCGGTCCTGATGGGGATGCCGTCCGTTCCGGTCGGGTGAGTGGCCGGGAAGGCCGGAGGCCGGCCGAGATGTGGCCGGGAAGGCCGGAGGCCGGCCGAGATGTGGCCCGTCATGTCGCCGTAACGGCCGAGTAACACCAGCCCCGTAGAACTGTCCCCAGGGAGGACCATCATGACTGTCATCGACTCAGCACCTCGCCATTCCACGACCGTGACCAGCGGCGACACCGACGAGTGGATCACCGCGCTCGCACTCTCGGAACTCACTCCGGGTCGGGGAGTCGCCGTGTTGCTGCCCTCCGGGGCGCAGGTGGCGTTGTTCCGCACCAGCGACGAGGAGCTGTTCGCCGTGAGCAACATCGACCCCTTCGGACGGGCCGCCGTGATGTCGCGCGGACTGGTCGGGGACCGCGGCGGCGAGCCGACCGTCGCGTCGCCGTTGCTCAAGCAGGTATTCTCGCTGGTGGACGGCCGTTGCCTCGACGACCCGGACACGACCTTGGCGGTACACGAGGTCACCGTGATCGACGGCGTCGTCGCAGTGTCCGCCCAGCCCTCGGGCGCATCGACCCAGACCTCGGGCACATCCGTCCGGCCGAGAAGTGGAACGGAGACGACATCCCCGTGATCGATCAGCCGACCTCGTCCGACGCTCCCCTCGCGGGGTTCACCGTGGGCGTCACCGCGGCTCGACGCGCCGACGAACTGGCCTCGCTGCTGGTACGGCGCGGAGCGAACGTCGTGCACGCCCCGGCGATCAGGATCATTCCGCTGTCGGACGATGCGGAGCTCGGTCGTCGTACCCGCGAGATCATCGAGTCTCCGCCGGCTGTCACCGTGGCCACCACGGGCATCGGTTTCCGTGGCTGGATGGAGGCCGCCGACGGGTGGGGTGACGCCGAGGAGCTCACTCGCGCTCTCGAGGGCACCCGCATCCTCGCCCGTGGACCGAAGGCCAAGGGAGCCATCCGTGCAGCAGGTCTGCGCGAGGAGTGGTCACCGGAGTCCGAGTCGTCCGCGGAGGTGCTGGAACATCTGTTGGCGGAGGGCGTGGACGGCGTCCGCGTCGCGGTGCAACTGCACGGCGCCACCACCGAGTGGGAGCCGGTTCCGGACTTCTGCGAGGTGCTGCGGCAGGCCGGCGCGACGGTCATCCCGGTTCCGGTCTACCGCTGGGTGCAACCCGACGACTCGGCACCGATGGACCGCATGATCGAGGCCGTGCTATGTGGTGACCTCGATGCGGTGACCTTCACCAGTGCCCCCGCCGTGGCCTCGATGTTGATGCGCGCCAAGGAGAACGGTGTGCTGGAACCGATGCTGCAGTCGTTCCGCGATCGGGTGCTCGCCGTGTGCGTCGGGCCCGTGACCTCTGCTCCGCTCGACGTACTGGGTGTTCCCACGACGGCGCCCGCGCGGGCGCGTGTCGGAGCTCTCGTGCGCCACGTCGCCGACGAACTTCCGCGTCGAGCGGGCATCGTCCGGGCCGGCGGTCACGAGTTGCGCGTTCTCGGCGCGTGCGTCGTCGTCGACGGCACACCCAAGGCTCTGTCACCCGCGGGCATGGCCGTGCTGAAGACTCTCGCTCGCCGTCCCGGACAGGTGGTCTCCCGCGAGGACCTGCTCGCCGCTCTGCCGGGTGGGGGCGGCGACACCCATGCCGTCGAGACGGCCATGGCGCGAGTGCGGTCCGCGCTCGGCGCACCCAGAGCGATTCAGACCGTCGTCAAGCGGGGATACCGCCTCGCCGTCGACGACAGCGCGGACGACCTGATCGACGCCGTGTCGAGTGTTCCGGGCGGCGGCCTCGGCCGGACGGGGGAGGCGTCGTGAGCGATCCTCGACTCGTCCTCGTCGCACACGGCACGCGCAACCCCGCGGGCGTCGAGGTGATCGCCGCGCTGGCCGACGCCGTGGCTTCGCACGTGGGCCCGGTGCGGGTCGCCTTCGTCGACGTGCTCGGACCCACTCCGTCGGAGGTTCTGCGCGATGTCGACGGTCCCGTCGTGGTCGTGCCCGCCTTCCTGGCCTCGGGCTATCACGTGCATGCGGACGTGCCCCGCGAAATCGCCGAGAGCGGTCACGACGACGTCCACGTCACCCGCGCACTGGGCCCGGATCTCGACCTCGCGCGGGTACTGCGTGACAGGCTCGAGCAGATCGGATGGACGACCGGCGATCGCATCGTCCTCGCCGCGGCGGGCTCCTCCGACGTGCGGGCCCTCGACGACGTGCACACCGCGGCGGATCAGCTCGCCGCCGTCACCGGATCGGCGGTCACCGTCGCCTACGTCGCCACGGGCGAGCCGCGCGCGGCGGACCTGGTCCCCACTCTGAAGGCCACCGGGGAGAAGGTCTTCGTCGCCTCGTACCTGTTGGCGCCCGGCCTCTTTCACACGAGGTTGCAGTCCGCTGGAGCGGACGGTGTCACCGAACCGCTGGGGCTGCACGGGGGAGTGGTGCAGCTGCTCGTCGATCGCTACCGCGAGGGTGCCGACGTCATCTCTGCGGCAGCGGCACGATCTCGACGGGAGCGCCCGGACTCCGGCCCGCAGTGACGACGGCGATGCCGTCACGGCCCACCAGCGCCGCGAGATGTGCTGTACGCACGGAGCTCTCGCACCGCCAGGTACCCGCACCGAGGTAGGACGCGGGCAGGGCTCGAGTGACGTCACCGGCATCGACCTCGGTGGCCAGTGTTCCGGTCAGCGGTATCGGGACGGACCGTCCGGTCAAGGCCGCGGCGATGGCGGGCCCGAGCAGCATCACCGTGGTGACGGCGGCATACGGATTGCCGGGAACACCCAGGACCACGCGATGATCGGGCAGCTCCGAGACGGAGGCGGAACCGCCGGGGCGACAGGCGAGTCCGTCGACGACACGGTGTGCTCCGGCACGTCGAAGTGCGTCGTCCAGTCGATCCGCGGCGCCGCCGCCGGTCGCGCCGATGATGACGACGACGTCCGGCGGTGCGGAGTCCGCACCGCCGTGGATCGCCGCGTCGAAGGCATCGTCGGTGTCGGCGCAGTGCGCGACGTCGGCGAGTGCGAACCCGCACGACCGTAGGTACGTCGGCATGACCGGCCCGATGGTGTCGCGGATGCGCCCGGCCACCGGCGCGGTGTCGTCGCCGATCTCGTCGCCCGTGAGGACGAGTCGGACGGTCGGGGCGGGGCGCGTCGACGCCCGGATCACGCCGGCAGAGAGCGCGGCCGACACGACGGCGGGGGAGATGACGGTGCCCGCCGGCGCGAGTTCGCTTCCGCCGTCCCAGTCCTCGGCGACACTGCGGGCGTCGTCGCGCACGGGTGCGCCATCCGACCGGTGGAGCAGACCGTCGTCGTCGAGAACGACGAACTCGTCGCGTACCACGCCCGCCTCCGCCGGAACCGCTGCGCCGGTGGCGATGCGCACCGCGTGGCCGGTGTCGAGGACGACGTCGTCGGTGGCGCCGGCGACCACCACGGCGTCGTCGACGTGCCAGGGTCCGTCGCCGCGCACGGCGTAGCCGTCCATCGCGGACGTGACGAAGCTCGGAAACGGGCGTGCGGCGATCAGCGGCTCCGCGAGCGTGCCGCCGAGGCTGTCGGCCAGGGACGCGGTACGAGGTGTGATCGCGGTGAGTCTGCTCCCCACGAGGACGCGCGCCACCTCGACGGAGGGGCGTCTCGACGCGGTGCGGACGGCCGCGAGTTCGGTGGGCGTGTCCACGTCGTCGATGCCGGTGAGCGCCACGGTGCCCACGACGTCCGGCAGGGCGTCGCGGATGGACGGGCCGCGCTCGGCGTCCGCCGGACAGCGTGCGAGCGCGGCGGTGACGCCTCGAACGAGGGCGTCGCGACGCCAGGCGCCCACGAGGTACTGGGTGCGACCGGTCGAGTCGGTTCCGAACACTGCTTCGACTGTCGTGTCTCGCAGCAGTTCTCGCACGAGCAGTCGGAGTGCAGGCTCGGTGATGTACGGCAGGTCGGCGGACAGGGTCAACACGACGTCGTTCTCCCGCGGACCGTCACCGTTGTCGACGGTGACGGCCAGCCCGGCCGCCAACGCACGTACCGGGCCTCCGAACGGCGGGTCCTCGCGGGTGCGGCGGACACGCCTCGGTCCCGGCGGGTCGGCAGTCACGTCGTCCGGTCCGACGAGGACGGTGACCGTGCAGAACGACGTCGCTCCCAGCACCCGATCGACGAGGGTGACTCCGTCCACGAGCGCGGCAGGCTTGGTCATTCCCTGCATCCGTGAGCTGCGTCCGCCGGCGAGTATCAGCGCGTCCGTGCGCGCTGTGCGTCCCGACATGTGATCCACAGTAGTGGAGGCGACGCGGCAGCCTCATCGACCGGTGGTGGACACGGGCCGACTGCGCGGTGGGCCCTCGAGAGAGTGGCGACCGCCGCCCGCGACGGCGACGGCGCCGAACCCGATGCTGAGAGTGGACAGGGCCAGAAGTGTTCCGATGACGATCATGGACAGAGTCTCGACCGGCGAAAGGCCTGATAGAGCAGTCCACTGGACTCGAGTGGACTGTGGCATAGTGGCGGCATGGCATCCACTCCCGCACGGCTGCGCGACGGGTTGTCGGCGCGCGCACTCGCTGCCGCGATCGACATGACCGCCGTCGCGAGGGACAGTCGGTCCCTGTACCTCGGACTCGCGCAGGAACTGCACCGTCTCGTCGAGGAAGGCGCGGTGGCCGCCGATGCCCGCCTGCCCGCGGAACGCGTCCTCGCGTCGGTGCTGGGGGTCAGCCGGGTGACGGTCGCGTCGGCCTATCGCGAACTCCGTGAGCACGGCATCGCGGTGTCGGTGCACGGGGCGGGCACCTTCGTCGTTCCGCGCGGGGACAGTCAGCCGTGGGGCGGCATCCTGCGCGGCACCCAACCGGGCGTGCTCGAGTTCGTCAACGCCGCACCGCCGGCCTCGGCCCTGCTGGGACCCGCTTACGACGCTGCTGCCCGCGCGCTGAGCACGACGGGCCTGCACGTCGGCTACGTGCCCACCGGTGTGGGCCGACTGCGCGAGGCGATCGCCCGGTACTACTCCGCCCGCGGCCTTCCCACCACCGCCGACCAGATTCTCGTGACCGCGGGCGCCAGCGATGCGTTGCACGCCGTGATCGACACCTTCGTCGAACAGGGCAATCGTGTGCTGACCGAACACCCGACCTACCCGGGTGCCATCGACATGGTGCGAGCCGTGGGTGGCAAGTGCGTTCCGGTGGCCATCGATCCGGATGATCCCGACACGTTCGTGGAGAACATGGACAGGGCTGCGCGGCAACATGATCCGGTACTGGCCTACCTGATGCCCGACCACTCCAACCCGTCCGGAGCGGTGTTGCCCGAGACGTCCCGGCGTCGGCTCGCGGCCACGCTGCATCGGCACGCCGTGGTGACCGTGGTGGACGAGGCGTCGGCCGACCTCCGTCTCGACGGCGACGCCGACGTCGAGCCGTTCGGCGCACCGGTCCCGGACCGCGCCTGCATCACGGTCGGATCGTTGAGCAAGACCGTCTGGGGCGGGCTGCGGGTGGGGTGGGTGCGCGCGGACCCGGTGCACCTGGCGCGCGTGGCCACGACCTACGCGAGGCGGCAGCTCTCGGTGTCGATGATGGATCAGTACACGGCCGTGGAACTGTTCGGCGAGTACGACGCGGTGGTGACGCACCGCGCCGATCAGCTGCGGGCGGGTCGCGACGCGGCGATGGCGGCCGTGACGCGGTCGCTGCCGGGCTGGACCTTCCACCGGCCGCGCGGCGGACTGTCGCTGTGGTGCACATTGCCACCGGGTGTCCGGTCGACGGACCTGGTGGAATCGGCCCGCGGGCGCGGACTGCTGCTCGCCCCCGGGGTCACGCTTCGGGACGGGATACGCCTTCGACGAGTGCCAACGCATCCCGTTCTCCCGCAGCCCCGAGGAGATCGAGGACGCGGTCGCCGTCCTGGCGGAACTGGTGGGAGCGGGAGTCGATGCCGGGCCCCGCGAGAGCGTTCCGTCGCACGCCGTCCCCGAAGCGATGGTCTGACACTCGATCAGGGCTCGTGGCGGTACCGGACCGAGGCCAGAGCGATGCGGCCGTCGACGGACGACACCCCCTCCTCGGCCAGCGCCGCGAGCTGACGTGTCACGAGGTGGGGAGCCGGGCGGCCGTCGGCACGGATGACCCGGTGCCACGGCAGATCGGAGGAGTCCGTCCGCATGATCCACGCGACGATGCGTGGGCTGGGCAGTCCGACGACCCGGGCGATGTCGCCGTACGTGGTGACACTGCCCGGGGGGACTGCGGCCACGACGGCGCGCACGGCCTCGACCTGTTCGTCGGTGATGCGGCTCACGACGTCGTCACGCGTCGGATCATCTCGTCGACCAGAGCGGCCGATTCGGGACCCTTCGCCTGCGGCACCATGTGGTCGCAGTCCAGGTCGACGATCCGCACGTCCGGCGACGAGCGGACGAGTGCGTCCCGGAACTCCGGTGTGAGGTACGGCGGGTCCACCCGCGCGGCGCGCACGACGGTGACCGGAATGTCACTGGGCGGCAGCACGAACGGGCGCGCGAGCTCGCCCCACGACGCGACGACGGCGGCCGTCGACGTCCGCCATCGCACTCGCCCGTCGTCGGTGTCCACCAGGTGTTCGGCGATCTCCTCGTCGACGAGAGCCGGGTGGACGTCGGACCACGCGCCGTGGAGCTTCTCCGAGCGTGCCTCCGCGGCATCGGTGTAGTCGTCGTACAGCACCGTCGACTGCGCCGTCTCCAGCATCGAGTCCGGCGACAGGCCGATGGCGGGATCGAGCAGCACCAGTCCCGCGACGAGCGACGGGAACGACCTCGCGAGATGGATCGCGAGCGCGCCCCCGTAGGAGTGGCCGACCACGACGACGGGCCCGGCCGAGTGGGCCCGTAGGACGGCGGCCAGCCGATCGACCTGGCGCTCGATCGACCACGGCGGAGTCCACGGTGCCCTGCCGTGACCCACCAGGTCCGGAGCGACGACGCGGGCCTCGGGCAGGTGCTCGCTCCACCGTTGCCAGCGCCTGCCGTGGCCGGTCATGCCGTGGATCGCCAGGACCACCGGTCCGGACGCCGGGCCGTACACGGCGACGTCGTCGGCATCCGTCGTGGGGGCGGGGGATTCGGAGGTCGTCGGCATGGGGTCTCCTGAGCGGTCGAGTGTCGACGCGGTGGCGGAACCGAGTCGGTCTCGGAGAGGGGGCTGTGTGGGAACTGGGGGTGTGTCGGACTCCCATGATGCAATGCGCCTCATGAACGACGACGGCGCGGGCACCACCGGAGACGCGGCTGTCACCCGTGGCGGTATCCGGCTGGTGCGCCGGACGCACCGTGTCGCGCAGGTGCGCACGTGGCCGCAGGAGTGTGCGCCGCTGGTCGCGCCGAGTGAGCCCGGCGACTCCCGGCCGTGGCAGGTTCTGGGCGGTCCGGGCACCGGGAAGACCGCGCTCGTGGCCGATGTGGCGGTGGCGCGGATGACGGCGCCGGGAAGCGATCCGGAGTCGGTCCTGGTGCTCACGCACTCGCGTCAGGCGGCCGTCGACATGCGCGAGCAGATCACCGCCGGGCTGTTGGGCGTGTCCTCCGAGCCCCGCGCGACACGCGAGCCACTCGTACGCACGGTGCACTCGTACGCCTTCGCCGTGCTGCGGTTGCAGGCGTCCGCCTACGGCAATCCGCCGCCGCGTCTCCTCACCAACGCGGAGCAGGACTCCGTGATCCGCGAGATGCTCCGCGGTGAGATCGCGGACGGCGCCGCCCGGTGGCCGGAGCGCGTGCGCCCGGCGCTCGGACTGGTGGGCTTCGCGTCCGAGCTCCGTGATCTCGTCCTGCGCGCCGCGGAACGCGGGCTCGGTCCGGAGGACCTGATCGCGTGGGGGCGGAAGCACTCTCGGCCCGAGTGGGTAGCTGCGGGCAAGTTCGCCGCACAGTACGAACAGGCGATGTTGCTTCGAGGATCGGTCGGCGTCGAGACTCCGGAGGCCACGTCGCCCGGGCTGGACGCGGCCGAGCTCGTGGGTGCAGCGCTCACGGCGTTCGCGACGGATCCGGACCTGCTCGTCTCCGAACGTCGCCGCATCCGCCACGTGCTGGTGGACGATGCCCAGCACCTCGATCCGCAGGCGGCCCAGCTGGTGCGGCTGCTCTCCGCCGGTGCGTCGTCCACCGTCGTCGCCGGCGATCCCGATCAGGCGGTCTTCTCCTTCCGCGGCGCGGACGCGCACTTCCTCACCGATCTGGACGACGGGCACGGTGGTCGTCGTGTCGTGTTGTCCCGCAACCACCGTTCGGACTCCGGTGTCGGCTCGGTGCAGCGGGCGATCACCGCGCACCTGTCCGGTCGGGTCGCACACCGTGTCGGCACGCAGTTCCGCGACGACAGGGCGGAGGACGAACACCCGTCGGCCGAGGAGGAGACCCGCGCGGTTCCGCCGGTGCGGGTGGTCGTCGCGTCCTCGACGGCGAAGGAGGCCACCGCCATCGCCGACACGTTCCGCCGCGCGCATCTCGCCGACGGCGTGCCCTGGTCGGAGATGGCCGTCGTCGTCCGCTCCGTTCCGCGGTCGCTGCCGTCCCTGCGTCGCGCGCTGCACGCCGCGGGGGTGCCGGTGGTGTCGTCCGCCACGGCCGTGCCCCTGCATCGGCACCGTGGTGCGGCTGCCCTGCTGCTCGCGATGCGTGCGGTCGCCGCTGCCCGGTGCGCGCCCGAGCGGTCGGCGGCGGTGTTCTCCGACGACGCTGCGTTGGCATTGCTCGAAGGTCCCATCGGAGGGGCGGATCCGCTCGCCGTCCGCAGACTGCGTCGCGGGCTACGGCGGGGCGATGTGGCCGAGGGCGGCGAGCGGGACTCGTCCGTGCTGCTGCGCGCCGCGATGATCGGCTCCTCGGTCGACCCGCTCGTCGCACGTCTGTCCGACGTCGAGAAGGCACCGCTCACCCGCGTCCGTGCCGTGGTCACGGCCATCGCGAAGGCGGTGGGCCCGGCCGGTCGTCGCGTCGAGGACGCACTCTGGGCCGGGTGGCGTGCCACCAGGCTCGAACGCCGGTGGGTGGCGTCGTCCGCCCGGGGTGGGCCTCTCGGCGTGCAGGCAGATCGGGATCTGGACAGCGTCGTCGCGCTGTTCGACGCCGCGGCCGCGTACGTCGACGCACTCCCGCGCGGCACCCTGGAGGGGTTCGTCGAGTACGTCACCGACCAGGAGGTTCCCGTGGGCGACGGGCGGCGTCCCGCGATCGTTCCCGACGCGGTGCGGATTCTGAGTGCCCATGCCGCGGTCGGGCGCGAGTGGGACGTCGTCGCGGTGGCGGGCGTACAGGAGGGACTGTGGCCCGCGCTGCGCCCGCGCGGATCGCTGCTCGGGGTCGAGGCCCTGGTGGATCTCGCCGCGGGTGTCTCCGACGGCGATCGCGAGTTGGACGATCGGGTCTCGCGGACCGCACCGTTGCTCGCGGAGGAACGTCGCCTGTTCCTGGTGGCGTGCAGCCGCGCACGGTCGAGCCTGCTCGTCACCGCCGTCGACTCGGTGACCGGTGGCGCGGACACCGTGCGGTCGAGGTTCGTGGACGACCTGCTCGCGTCCGATGCCGTGCGGTACTCGGACGTCGAGGAGAGCGACTCCGGCGCCGGCCCCACCGCGCCTCTCGGCCGGGTGCTCGCGTTGCCCGCTCTGGTCGCCGAGCTGCGTGCGGTCGTGTGCGACCGTCGTGTCGCGGAGAACGACCCCGACCGCCATGCGCGCGCCGCACGGCACCTGGCGCGACTGGCGAGGGAAGGGGTGCGCGGCGCCCACCCGGACGAGTGGTACGGGCTGTCCGGAACCAGTACCGAGATGCCGCTGTGGGATCCGGCGGACGGGCCGGTGTCGTTGTCGCCGTCCACGGTCGAGGTGCTCACCGCGTGCCCGCTGCGGTGGGCTCTCGAACGCAACGGGGGCACCGACGGCGACACCGTGCACGCGGTCACCGGAACGCTGGTGCACACGCTGGTGCAGGCAGTGGCCGGTCGGGTGCCGCCGGACGAGGTGCGCAGAGAGCTGGAGAAAGCTTGGGTGGCAGTCGATCTCGGGTCTGCGTGGTTCTCGCGCAAGGAGCTCGCACGTACCGCCACCATGATCGAGACGTTCCAGGAGTGGATGTCACGCTCACGCGGCGAGCTGACGGAGGCCGGTGTCGAGGTGCCGGTGGACGGGGTGTTGGAACCGCGCACGCCGGACGAGCCCGCCGTCGCGCTGCGCGGACGGATCGATCGGCTCGAACGTGACCCCGACGGACGACCCGTGGTCGTCGACGTCAAGACCGGTAAGAACGCGGCGACGGCCGCGGCGACGGCCGAGCACGCGCAGCTCGCGACGTATCAGGTGGCACTCGCCGCCGGTGCGGTCGAGGGCGAACCGGCCGGCAGTCCCGGCGGCGGGCGGTTGGTCTACGTCGCCAAGCCGCACACCAGGACCGGTGCCACCGAACGAGCGCAGGCAGCACTCACGGGGGAAACCCTCGAGCAGTGGCGCACCGTCGTCGTCGACGCGGCGCGTGCCACGCGGGGCCCGGTGTTCGAGGCTCGCGTCAACGACGGCTGTCGGCACTGCCCGATAGCGTCGTCCTGCCCGGCACAGGACAGAGGCAGGCAGGTGACCGAAGGATGAGAGACGTGGCCCGAGTGAGCCCCGCCGAGGTCGCCGTCGCTCTCGGCCAGTTCCCGCCCACCGACGAGCAGTCGGAGATCATCGCGGCTCCGCGCGGTCCGTTGCTGGTCGTCGCCGGCGCCGGCGCCGGCAAGACGGAGACCATGGCGGCGCGAGTGGTCTGGATGGTGGCCAACGGTCTGGTCCGGCCGGAGGAGGTGCTGGGCCTGACCTTCACGCGCAAGGCCGCCCAGCAGCTCACCACGCGCATTCGCCAACGGCTGGCCCGATTGGCCGGGTCCGACCTGCTGCGGCGTCTCGATGCGTCCGGTGAGCTGCGGCGCACCGTCCTGTCGGGCGAGCCCGAGGTGAGCACGTACCACTCGTACGCGGGCCGACTACTCCAACGCCACGGCATGGTGCTGCCGCTCGAACCGTCCACGACCCTCGTGTCGGAGACCGAGCTGTGGCAGCTGGCCCACCGCGTGGTGGCCGCATGGGACGGCGACGTCCCACTGGACCGGGCACCGGCGTCGATCACGGAATCCGTGCTCGCCCTGTCCGGTCAGCTCGCCGAGCACCTGGTCGAACCGGGCGACCTGGGAGAGGCCCACACAGAGCTCGAGAAGCTGATCCACCATCTGCCACCGGGCCCGAAGCAGAAGAGCGGCGGTCCCACCAAGGACCTGCTGGGCATACTGCAGGTGCAGGAACACCGGCTCGATCTGCTGCCCCTGGTGGCGCGGCTCCACGAGGTCATGACCCGTGACGGACTGCTCGACTTCGGGCGGCAGATGTCCCTGGCCGCCCGTGTCGCGGCGGACCACCCGGACGTGGGCCGCGACGAGCGCACGCGGTGCCGGCTGGTGCTGCTGGACGAGTACCAGGACACCGGTCACGCGCAGCGCGTCCTGCTGTCCTCGCTGTTCGGGGGTGGCCGTGACTCCACTCTGACGGTGACGGCCGTCGGCGACCCGATGCAGTCGATCTACGGCTGGCGCGGTGCGTCCGCCGCCAACCTGCCCCGGTTCGGTACCGACTTCCCACGCTCGGCGCGCTACCCGGCCCCGGTGCGTCAGTTGTCGACCAGCTGGCGCAACCCGCCCGAGGCGCTCGTGCTGGCCAATGCGGTGGCTGCCCCGTTGCGCATGCGCGGTGTCGCGGTGGACGAGTTGCGCGCGCGTCCCGGTGCGGTGCCCGGCGATGTCCGGCTCGCGCTGACCACCACGGTGGACGACGAGCGCCGGTGGATCGCCGAGGCGATCGCGCGGGAGTACCGCACGGCGCGGGAGGACGGGCGCACTCCGCCCACCGCGGCGGTCCTGGTGCGGCGCAACGCCGATGCGGGGCCGATGGCCGAGGTTCTGCGCGGCGCAGGCCTGCCGGTCGAGGTCGTCGGACTCGGTGGGCTGCTCCGGACGCCCGAGGTCGCCGACCTCGTGGCGATGCTGCGGCTGGTGAGCGACCCGCTGGCCGGCAGCGCCGCCATGCGCGTTCTCACCGGCTCGCGCTGGCAACTGGGTGCCGCCGATCTGCGTGCCCTGTGGAGGCGAGCGCGGGAGATCGCGGCGCACACCGGCCGCGGGCGGACGGGCACGGTCACCGACGCCGAGGAGTTGGGGCGCGCGCTCGAGGACGGCATGCCCGGGGAGCGATCGGAACAGTCCGGGCTGGTGGACGCCCTGGCGGATCCGGGCGACCCGTCGCGCTACTCCGAGGCGGGACATCGGCGCATCCTCGCCCTCGGCGGGGAACTGCAGTCACTGCGCCACCGGCTCGGTCAGCCACTTCCCGATCTGGTCGCCGACGTCGAGCGAGTGCTCGGGATCGACGTGGAGGCGGGGGCGCGTCGTCCGTCGGGGGACGCGGGCGGGCGCGAGCATCTCGACGCCTTCGCCGAGGTGGTCGCCGAGTACGGCGATCAGCAAACGGCGACTCTCACCGGACTGCTGTCCTTCCTGTCCGCCGCCGAGTCCGTGGAGGACGGCCTCGCGCCCGGCGAGGTCGACGTCGACCCGCACCGGGTGCAGGTGCTCACCGTGCACTCCGCGAAGGGTCTGGAGTGGGAGGTCGTGGCGGTACCGCACGTCTGCGAGAGCGTGTTCCCGTCCACCAGGTCGTCCGCGTCCTGGTTGGGCTCGGTGGCCGAGCTACCGCCGTCCCTGCGCGGTGACAGGGCGATTCCGGGTGACGACGCCGGGGGCGTCCCCGTTCTCGATCTCGAGGGCGCGACTCACCGCGGCGACATCGCCGACGCCGTCGCCGAACACAAGGCTGCGCTCGCACGTCGCCGACTCGACGAGGACCGACGGTTGTTCTACGTCGCCCTCACGCGCACCGAGCGGGTGTTGCTGGTCTCGGCGCACCACTGGGCTCCCGGCGCCTCGTCGCCGAAGGGTCCCTCGTCGTTCCTCGCCGAACTGCACGGCCTCGTCGAGACCACCTCGGCGATCGGCGGCGCGGAGATCGGGACCGTGCAGCACTGGGAACCCACTCCGCCGGACGGAGCCGACAACCCCTACGCGACAGTCGAACTGACGGCACTCTGGCCGGCCGATCCGCTGGGTGCCCGCCGTGAGGACGTGATCATGGGGTCTGCAGCCGTGCGCGCCGCACTCGTCGAGTCGGCATCGGTCGAGGAATCGTCGTCCGAGAATCCGGACGACGACGATCCCGACGGGTGGGCGCGTGACGTCGAACTGCTTCTCGCCGAACGTGATGCGGTGTCGCGGCCGGAAACCGACGTCGTCGTGCCCGACACCATGTCGGTGAGCCAGGTGGTCCACCTCGTCGCGGATCCGGACGCCCTGGCATCGACGCTGCGGCGACCGGTCCCGTTCGCGCCCAACCCCTTGGCGCGTCGCGGCACCGCGTTCCACGCCTGGGTCGAACGACGCTTCGGGGCGACCCGCCTGCTCGACCTGGACGAGCTGCCCGGCGCGGCGGACGGCGCCTCGGCCGCCGACACGGACCTCGAGGAGCTGCAGCGTGCGTTCGACGCGTCACCGTGGGCGTTGCGCAGTCCCGTCGAGGTGGAGGTCCCGTTCGAGACGTCGGTCGGTGGAGTCGTGTTGCGGGGACGGATGGACGCCGTGTTCGCGGACTCCGACGGTGGCTGGACGGTGGTGGACTGGAAGACCGGCGCGCAGCCGACACCGGCCGAGGAACGTGCTGTGGCGATCCAGCTCGCCGCCTACCGGCTCGCCTGGGCGGAGCTGATGTCGGCGACCCGCTCCGAGCCGGTGCCCCTCACCACGGTGCGGGCGGCCTTCCACTACGTGCGATCGGGAATCACCGTCTCTCCGACGGATCTCCCGGACGCGGAACGGTTGGCGGAGATCATCTCCACGGCGGGCGCGGACCCGGCGACGTGATCAGCGCGCGTCGCGGTACACCTTCCAGGACTGCGTGATCAGCGGGATCTGCAGCGGCAGTCGAGCCACGACCCCCACCTTCATCGCGGTCGAGGTCTTCTCGCTCTGCAACCACGACGCGGCCATCTGCAGGTTGGCCGGGAACACGGCCACGAAGAAGGCGGCGGCCGCGGCGCCGGTCAGGCGACGAGTGCGGGGAACGATCAGTCCGGCCGCCAGTCCGAGCTCCGCCACTCCCGACACGTACGTGTACGTCCGCGGTGATCCGGGGAGCACGTGCGGCACCTGGGAATCGAACGGCGCCGGTGTGACGAAGTGCAGGACACCGGCTCCGCCGAGGAGGACCGCGAGTCGCTGCGCCGCCCTGTCCGCCGCCCGTCGGCGCGACGGGAGTCGAACGGAATCGAGCAGCGGCAGGGTGCGGAGCGTCATGGTCGCAGCCTGCACCATCGTCTGCTCGTTGCCAACAGGACGGTGGAGCACCGGAGTTCTGCAGCGACTGATGGGGGTCGGCGGCTCGATGCTCCGATACAGTCACGGCAGCCGACGAGGCGGATCGACGACCACGAGCGACGGACGAGGACCACATTCATGGCAGGACGGTTGCGGAATCGGCTGCTGAACACCGACACCGGACTCACGGATCGCCCCGACTTCGCACTGGTGGGTGTCCTGCGGATCCCGGAGTTCGAGCAGAGCCCCTGGCGGGCGATCTACCAGCGCATCATCATCGCGCTCGCCACGCTCTTCGTGGCCGCCATGGTCGTCTACGTGGACCGGGACGGGTACGCCGACAACCAGGACAATCAGCTGTCCTTCCTCGACGCTTTCTATTACACGACCGTGTCGCTGTCGACCACCGGCTACGGCGACATCGCGCCCATCACCCCGTCCGCGCGCCTGGTGAACATCCTGGTCATCACGCCGCTGCGCGTCTTCTTCCTGATCCTGCTCGTCGGCACCACCCTGTCAGTGCTCACCGAACGTTCGCGCCAGGCGTTCAAGATTCAGCGATGGAGGCGCAACGTGCGCAATCACACCGTGGTCGTCGGGTACGGCACGAAGGGTCGCACCGCGATCGCCGCGATGCTCGGAGACGGGGTGTCGGCCTCGGACATCGTGGTCGTCGACACCGATCAGTCGTCCCTGGACGCGGCGAGCAACCTGGGCCTGGTGACCGTGCAGGGCTCGGCCACCCGGTCGGACGTCCTGCGCCTGACCGGTGCTCAGTACGCCGCGTCGATCATCGTCGCGACCAACCGGGACGACACCGCCGTGCTGGTGACGCTCACGGCGCGGGAGATCGCGCCCAAGGCGAAGATCGTGGCCGCGGTGCGCGAGGCGGAGAACGTGCATCTCCTGCGCCAGTCGGGCGCCGATTCCGTGGTGGTCTCCTCGGAGACCGCCGGGCGACTGCTGGGTATCGCGACGACCACGCCGAGCGTCGTGGAGATGATGGAGGATCTGCTGACCCCCGAGGCGGGCTTCGCGATCGCCGAGCGCGAGGTCGAACGCGACGAGGTCGGCGGATCGCCCCGCCACCTGTCGGACATCGTGCTCGGTGTGGTCCGTGACGGTCGCCTGGTGCGGGTCGGTTCGCCCGAGGTCGATGCGATCGAGGCGGACGACAGACTGCTCTACATCCGACGCGTCTCCAACTGACCAGCCGCACTGCGGTGCACCGGATCTGCCGCCGTCGGACCCGGTCAGTAGGGTCGTGACGTGTCCTTCCGACTTCTGTCCGAGCCCATGCTCTCGCGTTCCCCGATCGACCGCGCCGAGGAATTGCGTCGCGATTACGCGGCACTCGCCGCAGGGTGGCCCACCGCACGGCTGTTGCGCGTGGACAGTCAGGGTCGCGTGCCGGTCGAGGACGGTCGAGTGGCGCTCGTACCGGCCGTCGACACGGCGGACTCGCCGCCGGAGGACGCGGTGTTCCTGGGAGTCGTCGACGACCACCACGTCTGGGCGGTCTCCGTCTCCGCACTCACCGGCGAGGTGACGGATCTGCGGTCGTTCGGCGACGTCCTCACGGAGTCGTCGGCGGGGCTGGTCGTGACGGCGGTGGCGTTGTTGAACTGGCACCGGTCAGCGGCGTTCAGTGCGCGCGACGGATCACCGACCGTGCTCTCGTCGGCGGGGTGGTCCCGCACCAGCACCCTCACGGGCCACGAGGAGTGGCCTCGGTCCGACCCGGCGATCATCGTCCTCGTGCACGACGGGGCGGACCGCGTCCTCCTCGCACGCCAGCCGATGTGGCCGGAGCGTCGGATGTCGGTGCTCGCCGGTTTCGTGGAGGCGGGGGAGTCGCTCGAGACGTGCGTGAGCCGCGAGGTGGGCGAGGAGGTCGGTCTCGACGTGTTTGACATCACCTATCTCGGCAGTCAACCCTGGCCGTTCCCGCGCTCGGTGATGATCGGGTTCGCGGCGCGCGCGAACGCCTCACAACCGCTGTCGTTCAACGACGGTGAGATCGCGGAGGCGCGATGGTTCACCCGTGACGAGGTGCGCACCGCCCTCGCCGCCGGGGACTGGAGCGCCTCGGAGGACGCTCCGCTCCTGCTTCCGGGAAGCATCTCCATCGCCCGCGCGATGGTGGAGTCGTGGGCGGCGCTCGAGTCCTGACGAACGCGAGCGCCCACGCCTCAGTTCAGGCCGATGGCCTTCTTGACCTGCGCGAGGCTGGGGTTGGTCGCAGTGGAACCGTCGGCGTACTTCAGAGTCGGCACGACGTGGTTTCCGTTGTTGACGCTCCCGACGAACTCGGCGGACGCGGGATCCTTCTCGATGTCGATCTCCGTGTAGGCGATGCCGTTCTCGTCGAGCTGCGTCTTGAGACGTCGGCAGTAGCCGCACCAGGTCGTCGAGTACATCGTCACTGCGGGCACGTGGGCTGTGTCTTTCTGCTGTGCTGTGGTCACGCAACTCTCAACGCGGAGTCATCGACGGTTGTTCCGATCGGGCGGTGGGCGCGCCGGCGGTGTCGGTGCGGGCTGACATGATGGCCACGTGAACGACAGGGATGCGGTGGAGGGTCTCGACCCCGAACAGTCGGCCGCCGTGCTCGCTCCGCGAGGCCCCGTGTGTGTGCTCGCGGGTGCAGGAACCGGCAAGACCAGGACGATCACCCGTCGCATCGCCCACCTCGTCGCGGACGGGCACGTCAAGCCGAGTCAGGTCCTCGCCGTCACGTTCACCGCGCGGGCTGCGGGGGAGATGCGCGAACGGCTCCGCGTCCTCGGTATCCGGGGGCAGTCGTCCGACGGGCAGGTGCAGGCGCGCACGTTCCATGCCGCCGCGATGCGGCAGCTCAAGTACTTCTGGCCGCAGGTCGTGGGAAACACGGACTGGCGTCTGCTGGATCGCAAGTTCGGCGTCGTCGGGCAGGCCGCCTCCGCTGCCGGCGTCTCGACGTCCACCGACAGTGTCCGCGACCTGGCGGGTGAGATCGAGTGGGCCAAGGCCTCGCTGATCGCGCCCGAGGACTATCCGGCCGCCGCCGCACGGCTGCACCGCGACACGCCGACCGACGCGGATCGTGTCGCCGCGGTCTACGAGGGTTACGAGGAACTCAAGAACCGCGATCCCGATGCTGTGCTCCTCGACTTCGACGATCTGCTGCTGCACACGGCGGCGGCGCTCGAGAACAGCCCGTCCGTCGCACAGGAGTTCCGCGAGCGGTACCGGTGCTTCGTCGTCGACGAGTACCAGGACGTCACTCCACTGCAGCAGCGTGTGTTGGACGCCTGGCTGGGCGATCGGGACGACCTGACGGTGGTCGGCGACGCCAACCAGACCATCTACTCCTTCACCGGGGCCACACCGCGGTTCCTGCTCGACTTCTCGCGGCGGTTCCCGGAGGCGACGGTGGTGCGCCTGGAGCGCGACTACCGGTCCACGCCGGAGGTCGTCGGGCTCGCCAACAAGGTCATCGGCGCGGCGAAGGGGCGCATCGCGGGGACACGGCTCCAGCTCATCGGACAGCGCGCGGCGGGACCGGACCCCACCTTCGTGGAGTACGACGACGAGGTGTCCGAGGCAGCGGGAGTCGCGCGCACCGTTCAACGGTTGATCCGTACCGGCACGGCGCCGTCCGAGATCGCTGTGCTCTATCGCATCAACGCTCATTCCGAGGCGCACGAGAAGGCGCTGACGGATCTGGCAATTCCGTATCAGATCCGCGGCGGCGAGAGCTTCTTCCAGCGGCAGGACGTCCGGTCGGCCGTCGCCGCCGTTCGATCGAGCGCCGCCCGGGACGACCTGCCGTCCGACGCACGCAGCGGGGCCGGCCTGCCGCGGCTCGTGGAGGCGGTGCTGGCTCCACTGGGACTGTCGGCGACGGAACCCAACGGTGCTCAGGCGCGGGAGAAGTGGGCTGCGTTGCGGGCTCTCGTCGCGCTGACCGAGGATCTCGTCGTCCAGGTACCCGATCTCGATCTCGAGGGACTGGTGCGTGAGTTCGCGATGCGCGCGGAGGCTCGGCACCCTCCGGTGGTGGAGGGGGTGACGCTGGCGTCACTGCACGCCGCCAAGGGACTCGAATGGGACGCGGTCTTCCTCGTCGGTCTCACCGACGGCACGCTGCCCATCAGTCACGCTCTGGGAGACAACAACTCGTCGCCCGACGAGGCCGCGGTGGAGGAGGAGCGTCGCCTGTTGTACGTGGGTGTGACGCGCGCCAGGGAGCACCTCGAACTGTCCTGGGCGCTGGCCCGTAACGAGGGCGGTCGCAAGTCGCGTCGGCGTTCGCGGTTCCTGGTCGACCTGGTTCCCGAGTCGTCGCCCGCATCGCGCATCGCCGCACCCACCGTCCACAAGAAGCGGCCGGTCTGCCGTGTGTGCGGCAAGCCCGTCATCGGCACGGTGGCCACCATGCTCGGCCGGTGTGAGAACTGCCCGTCCGACGTCGACATCGCTCTGCTCGAATCCCTGCGGACCTGGCGGTCGGAGACGTCGAAGGCGCTCAAGGTTCCTGCCTACGTGGTCTTCAGCGACAACACGCTGACCGCCATCGCGGAGCAACGGCCACGCGACGATCGCGGGCTCGTCGCGATCCCGGGTATCGGGGCGAAGAAGCTCGAGCGGTTCGGAGCCGACGTCCTGGCGCTCGTCGACGCCCGTCTCTCCGCCACCGAGTGAGCGCATCTCCGCAGGTCGAAAAAGGGTTGTGCGGTCTGAGGCAGCCGTTTACTGTGTATTTCGTACCGCGCGCCCCGTGAGGGTTTCCGGTGCGTGACCTGCTCGATTCCGACTCGCCGCCGAAGGAGGTGTCACCCGTGGAGATCTACACCACCGCAGCGCTTCTGCAGCAGAAGTCTGCCGTCTGCAGCACCGGCATGGACAAAGCCGGCGCAGGCGCAGTCGCCGAAGCAATCGCACTGAGCACGACCGGTTTCGGAGTGGCACCCTTGCCGCGCCGTCACCGCGAGCACTGGGCGCATCGCGCATCCGTGGGCACCGGAGTCGATCGGGACATCACTCGATAGGCACCGCACAGCATTCCTTCGTCGAAGGCCACGGATTCGCACCTGCGAACCGTGGCCTTCGTCGTGGGACACCCCTCGACGCCGTTCACGGATCTCGCCAGATCTGTCGAGTTCGACACCACCGTGAAACGCAGCAGAAGAGGAGAACGACGTGTCACCCGCCACCACCCGGACGACATGCCGCACCGACGACACCACGACCGACCGGTCCGTGGCCGCCATCGACGACTTCGTCGCAGATCAGTTGCCGTGCCGCCGAGCCGATCCGGATCTCTGGTTCGCCGAGTCGCCCGACCGTCTCGAACGCGCCAAGCAGCTGTGCGCACACTGCCCCATCAGGTCGGGGTGCCTCGACGCGGCGCTCGATCGTGCCGAGCCGTGGGGAGTGTGGGGCGGCGAGATCTTCGATCAGGGAGTCGTCATCGCGCGCAAGCGGTCTCGCGGCCGTCCCCGCAAGTACCCGGTCACACCCGCACCGTCCGTCGTCTGTGCTTGACGGTCGGTGCGGGTGTCGCCCGGCTACTCGGCGAACCCGGGCATCCACTCGGTGAGAATCGCCATGTACGGAGCATTCGCGTCGAGCTGGGCGCAGATGCCCACCGATCCCAGGAGAACGCGGAAGATCACCGCGTACCGCGGCGGCAGATTGAGGGACCGGGCCGTACGGAACTGCGGACCGTTGAAGTCCGCGGCCTTGCCTGCCGTGCCCTGCAGCCACTTTCGAGTGAAGTGGAACGACTCGGTCTTGATCGGATCGGTGAAGGGGCGGAGATAGTCGGCGATCTCCTGCTCGGTGACCTCGCGGCCGGGAATCACGAATCCCGTCTCGCGCAGCAGTTCCGTCAGCTCGTCGAACTCCTCGTCGCGCGAGAGTCGCACCATCCGACCGAGTTCCGGGGGCAGACCGTCGGGGAGAGTGAGGCACGCACCGAAGTCGATGACGCCGAGCCTGCCGTCGGCGAGCAATTTGAAGTTGCCGGGGTGCGGATCGCCGTGGATGCGGCGGACGCGCTCCGCCGATTCGAAGTGGAAGCGGGCCAGGTTCTCGCCGGCGGTGTTGCGCTGCTCCGCGGTTCCGGTGGCGATGACGGAGGAGAGTGACGTTCCTTCCATCCACTCCGTGATGACCACCTTGGGAGCACTCGCCACGACACGAGGCACGGCGAATCTCTCGTCCCCGTCGTAGACCGCGGCGAACGCACGCTGGTTCTCGCCTTCGATCCGGTAGTCGAGTTCCTCCTCCGTGCGCGCCGACATCTCGTCGAGGACGGCCTTCACGTCGGTACCCGGCACGATGGTGCCGAGGATGCCGACGAAACGCGACAGCGTCTTGAGGTCGGCCTTCAGTGCCTCGTCCGCACCCGGGTACTGGATCTTGACCGCCACGTCGCGACCGTCGGACCAGGTCGCTCTGTGCACCTGCCCGATGGAGGCCGACGCGGTGGCCGTGTCGTCGAAGTCGGAGATGCGCGAGCGCCACCCGGTGCCGAGCTGTTGATCCATCACCCGGTGGACCGTCGCGATCGGCATCGGGGGCGCCTCGGCCTGCAGCTTGGTCAGCGCCTCGCGGTAGGGCTCTGCCATCTCCTCGGGTACGGCCGCCTCCATGACGCTGAGAGCCTGCCCCAACTTCATCGCTCCGCCCTTGAGTTCGCCGAGGACGGCGAACATCTGCTGGGCGGCCTTGGCGCTGAGTTCGGCGTCGATCTCCGCACGATTTCCGCCCGCGAGTTTGCGTCCGAAGCCCATCGCTGCGCGGCCTGCCATCCCGAGGGGGATGCTGGCCAGCTTGGCTGTCCGGGCGGAACTGCTGCGGGGGATGTCGGGCATGACTCCATCATGTCTGACGATCGGCCGACGCGCCGCGACGGCCGAGACCCGGCCGCGCATCCGTGACACGTCACACCGTCCGTCACCGACGAGCGCAGGTGCACAACAGGTGACGCGGCCATCGTCGACGGCGGGTGGCCGCGGCGACGAGGTCCACCTCCAGGCTGTGCCCGACGGTCATCGGTGCGGGCGAGTCCGCGTGTGCGTCGAGGAACTCGGTGACCTGTGCGACCGCGAACGCCGCGGTGGCGGCGATGGTGGCGCCGCTCGCGGACCCGACGGTGCCGAGTAGCTGCGCGGCGAGGTGCGGCCATTCCCGGTCGTAGTCGCACCGCGTCAGCTCGACGCACTCGAGGCAGGGCGTGTGTCCGGGCAGGACGAGCGGACCCACCACGCCGACGCCGTCGCGCAGCCGCACGGGAAGGTGCGGGATGCCGTCGTCCATGAGCACCCGGGAGACCTCGGGGGCACAGAGCACGGTGTCCGCCACGACCACGCAGTCGACGTCCGCGTGTCTGTGGGGGAGCGACACGTGCCGGCGCTGGACGCGGCCCGTCGGGGACAACCCGATGGACACCGCATCCGACAGGGGACCGCGTCCCAGAACGAGGACCGTGCGGACGGCGGACGACCGCGGACGACGACGTCCGAGCACGCCCAGTCGTTCGAGTTCGGCCTGCACCGCGGTGAGCACTGCCGCGTCCACGCCGAGTTCGGCTGCACGCCAGTACACGTCGGGTATCGACCGTCGTCCGTCCAGGAGACGCAGCACCGAGGCCATGACGGCCGGCGTCACGCCGTCCGGCGGGGTGAGGACCACCCGGCGCTCGGGATGCCAGCCGACCTGCAGCCGACCGTCTCGGCGCACGAGGAGCGTGACCGACTCGGCCAGGTGCGGGAGGCCGTCCCGGTCGGCGCGCGTGCGGGCGATCTCGGGCGAGCTCGCGTGGCGTGTCTCCGTCATCCGCAGACGATGGCACGCCCCACACTGCGGACGGGGGTGTCTCGGGCCGTTTGTCCACAGGCGTACGACGCTCAGAGCTGCGACGCAGTCACGCGGGCGCCGGGAAGTCCCAGGTCGGCGGAATCAGACGGGGGCGGGGCCCTCGTCGTCTCCCTCGGCCTTCTTCTCGGCCGCGCGCTTGCGCTCGAACTCCTCGAGCTGCGCGATGGGGTCGTCGAAGGACCCGGTGTCCCCGCCCACGATGCGATCGATGAAGGACGACGAGTCGTCGAGGTCCGCGGTGTCGGGCAGCAGATCGGGGTGGGCCCACACACCGTCGCGGCCGTCGATACCCGCAGCGTCGGTCAGTCGACGCCACAGATCGGCTGCTTCACGCACCTTGCGCGGCCGCAATTCGAGGCCGATGAGCGTCGCGAAGGTCTGCTCGGCCGGGCCGCCGGACGCGCGACGGCGCCGCATCGTCTCCGACAGCGCGGACGCTCCCGGCAGCCGCTCGCCCAGAGCGGTGGTCACCACCGTGTCCACCCACCCCTCGACGAGGGCCAGCAGTGTCTCGAGGCGCTCCAGGGCCGCCTTCTGCTCCGGGGTCGTCTGCGGCTCGAACGCACCCTGCTGCAGGATCTTCTCCAGCTGGCTCGGGTCGGTGAGCGCGGACGGATCGATACCGCGGGCCGCCTCCTCGATGGCACCGAAGTCCATCCGAATGCCGCGCGCGTACTCCTCGACGGTGGCCAGAACGCGCTGACGCAGCCACGGCACGTGCGAGTAGAGACGGTGGTGGGCGACCTCTCGCGCGGCCAGGAACACCAGCACCTCGCGCTCGGGCAGCTCGGTGCCCTCGCTGAACACCGCGACGGCGTCGGGAAGCAGCGCCGCAGTGTCCGAGGGGCCGAGCGGCAGGCCGATGTCGGTCGAGGTGAGGACCTCCTTGGCCAGCTGGCCCAATGCCTGGCCCAGCTGGGAGCCGAACGCCATGCCGCCCATCTGACCGAGCATGCCGATCATCGGACCGACCATCTGTTGCGCCTCCGGCGGCAACGCGGAGGTCCACATGCCGGAGATCTGCTCGGCGACGGGATCGCACAACCGCTTCCACGTGTCGAGCGTGTTGTCCAACCATTCCTGCGGAGTCCACGCCTCGGTGCGCACCGCGCCGGCCGGGAGGATGGTGGCCTCGTTCAGCCACTGCTCCGCCAGGTGCGCCGCGTCGACGACGGCGGACTTCGATCCCTCCCGCACGGGGGTGGTGGACCCGATCTGCTGGAGGGCCAGCTTCTTCGCCAGGTCGTAGTTCACCGGTCCGGACGTGGCACCGGAACCCATCCCGCTGAACATCTGACCCATCTGCGTGAACATCTGGCCGAGCGCCGCCGGATCGAAACCCTCGGCGCCGAAACCGAATCCGCCGGCACCACCTCCGGGCGTGCCGGAGCCGCCGCTCGACCCCTCGTTCTTGTCCGGGTCGTCGTCGGAATTGGAGAATCCGAAAGGCGTGTTGGTCATGGTTCAACGGTACAAGCCGAACACGGGTTCGGCGGCGATGCCGCGTGCGCCGAGCGCGAACACAGCGACGCCACGGGCGACGTCGACGCGTCTCCCCGACAGCGCTGACGGTGTCGTTCTCTACTGTGGTGACGTGAATCGAAGGATCGCGACGCTCCTGGTCGCTCTGTTGCCGGTGGTCGTCCTCGGAGTTCTGGGATCTGCGGTCACCGTTCCGTTCGCGGCCCTCGGGCCCGGACCGACGTTCGACACCCTCGGTGAGGTGGACGGCAAGCCCGTCGTCGACGTCCAGGGCACCGACGTCGATCGGCCGTCCGGCCACCTGAACATGACGACCGTGGCGGTGCGGGACGAGTTGACGGTGTTCGACGCCCTCGGCCTCTGGCTCAGCGGCAGGCAGGGGCTGGTCCCGCGCGACGAGATCTACCCGCCCGATCGCAGCCGAGAAGAGGTCGAGAACGCCAACCAGGCCGACTTCGCGGAATCCGAGGACAGTGCGGAACTCGCAGCCCTGGATCACCTCGGACTGCCCACGGTGCTCACGGTCGCGCAGATCGGCGACGACAGCCCCGCGGCGGGCGTCCTCGAGGAGGGTGACCGAGTGACCGCGATCGACGGCGCGCCCGTGTCCACTGTGGCCGACGTCCAGAAGGCTGTCGGTGCCGTGAATCCCGGCTGGACCATCTCGGTGGACGTCACGCGGGACGGCGCGACGACGACGGAGAACGTCACCGTCGCCGCCCGTCCGGACGACGCCGAGCGCGGCTATCTCGGCATCACCCCGGAGGAGACACCGGACGTGCCGTTCACCGTGGAGTTCAATCTCGCCGACGTCGGCGGCCCGTCCGCCGGACTGATGTTCTCGCTGGCGGTGGTGGACAAGCTCAGTCCCGGCGACCTCAGCGGCGGTGCCTTCGTCGCCGGCACGGGAACGATCGACGCCGACGGCGCTGTGGGTCCCATCGGCGGCATCCCGTACAAGTTGGTCGCCGCACGCGAGGCCGGCGCGACGATCTTCCTCGTTCCCGCGGACAACTGCGCCGAGGCGGCGCCGCGGACGCCGGAGGGGCTACGCCTGGTGAAGGTCACGAGCCTGGACGATGCGATCGGGTCGCTCGACGCTCTGGCCGGTGGGGGAGACGCCCCGTCCTGCTCGTGACGATCCGGGTGCGAACGTCAGTAGTCCTCGTCCTCGGGATCCGCGTCGAGCGTGGCGTGCAGCGCCGCGACGACGTTCGGCGCCAGGTTCTCGTAGGTCAGTAGATCCGGCGCCTCGTCGAAACTGCTGTCGTCCTCGTTCTCGGGACGCAGCTGCAGCAGGGCGATGGACGGACCGTCCCGAAGTACGGCGACGATGAGCCGCCCGTCGCGCCGGTCGGGGTGCTCCTCGGCCGTGAGGCGCGCGGCCTGGTCCGCCGCGTCGCGATCCGCCAGGAGCGGAGCGAGGGCGCTGTCGAGATCCGATTCGGCCTCGGGCGGCAGAACGACGATCTCCTCGACCAGTGCGCACCCGGCGACCGAGGCCGGCCAGGTGGTCGTGCCGAGGAACTCGTCGAGCGCGTGCGATCCGCCCGCGACGTCGGCGGGCAGCCGCTCCTGGGCGACAGGGGTCAGGTCGGCGCCGTCCTCGAGCTGGTCGAGCAGGCTAGGCTCCGCGGCCGCCAGATCCTCGGTCGGGACCAACGCGAACAACTGAGGCCCCTGGTCCCACCCGCCGGCGTCCACGTAGTCGACGACCTCGCGCACGCAGCGGGCGAGGGCGCGTTCGGCGCGGGCGTCCCCGGATTCGGGATCGAACCACTCGCTCCCGGTCACGATGCATCCTCGTTGTCACTCACCGCTCCATCCTCGCATCGAGGGCTAGAGTCGTGGACGTCGCCACGGCGGGACACTCCGCGTTCGAGGGTGTCCGTACAGTGGTCGAAAACGGACATGTGGTGTCGTCACGGTGGTGTCACGAGGCGACGGCGCGCGAGATCTTGGAGTGTGGCACGTGGGCATGAGGCCCCCAACCGGTTTACCGTCGTTGTCGAGACGGAGCCGTACGTTACTGGTCCTGGCGTTGGTTCTGGCCGCGCTGTTGCTCATCGGTCCCCGGTTGGTGGACACGTACACGGACTGGTTGTGGTTCGGGGAGGTCGGCTTCCGCAACGTCTTCACGACGGTGCTCCTCACTCGCGTGATCACGTTCCTCGTCGTCGCTCTGCTGGTGGGCGGCACGGTGTTCGGTGCTCTCACCGTCGCCTACCGGTCGCGTCCGGTCTTCGTACCCACGGCCGGACCGAACGATCCCATCGCTCGCTACCGCACCACCGTCATGTCGCGTCTGCGCGTGTTCAGTATCGGCATCCCGGTCGTCATCGGCCTGCTCTCCGGCCTTGTCGCACAAGGCAACTGGGTCACGGTGCAGATGTTCCTGCACGGTGGATCCTTCGGCGTGCAGGATCCGCAGTTCAACCTGGACGTCGGCTTCTACGCCTTCGATCTGCCGTTCTACCGGTCGATCCTCAACTGGCTCTTCGTCGCCGTCGTCATCGCCTTCTTCGCGGCACTGGTCACGCACTACATCTTCGGCGGCCTGCGCCTCAGCGGCCGCGAGGGTGCGCTGACCAAGTCGGCGCGCATCCAGTTGGCCGTGCTCGCCGGCACCTTCGTCGTCCTCAAGGCGGTGGCGTACTGGTTCGATCGTTACGCACTCTTGTCGAGCAGCCGTAAGGAGCCCACGTTCACGGGCCCCGGCTTCACCGACATCAACGCCGTCCTGCCCGCGAAGCTCATCCTGCTGGCCATCGCTGTCATCTGTGCGGGTGCCTTCTTCGCGGCGATCTTCCTGCGCGATCTGCGGATCCCGGCACTCGCCACTGCGCTTCTCGTCCTGTCGTCGATTCTCGTCGGCGCCGTCTGGCCGTTGGTCGTCGAGCAGTTCTCGGTGCGACCCAACGCTGCAGACAAGGAGCGGGCGTACATCGAACGGAACATCGAGGCCACCCGAGCCGCCTACGGCATCACGGACGACACCGTGACCTACGAGGACTACACGGGCGTCGGTTCCGCATCGCCTCGGGACGTCCCCGCGGACCAGACCACCATCGCCAACACCCGTCTGCTCGATCCGAACGTGCTCTCGCGCACCTTCACCCAGCAGCAGCAGCTCAAGAACTTCTACGGGTTCCCGTCCACGTTGGACGTCGACCGCTACGAGATCGACGGGCAGCTCCAGGACTACATCGTCGCGGCGCGTGAGCTGTCCCCCAACAGCCTCACCGGTAACCAGACCGACTGGATCAACCGCCACACGGTGTACACGCACGGCAACGGTTTCGTGGCGGCCCCGGCCAACCGCGTGAACGCCGCCGTGCAGGACGCGACGAGCACCGAGTCGAACAGCAACTCCGGGTACCCGATCTACACCGTCAGCGACCTCGCGTCGCAGGCCGCGGACGACCAGGTCATTCCGGTGGAGCAGCCCCGCATCTACTACGGCGAGGTCATCGCGTCGTCCAACCCCGACTACGCCATCGTTGGTGGCAGCGAAGGCTCGGACGGCCGCGAGTACGACACCGACACCTCGCGCTACACCTACACCGGTTCGGGTGGCGTCGGCATCGGCAACTGGTTCAACCGGTTGGCGTTCGCGGCGAAGTACACCGAACGCAACATCCTCTTCTCGGGCGCCATCGGCGACGACTCGAAGATCATCTTCAACCGCGATCCTCGTGAGCGCGTGCAGAAGGTCGCACCGTGGCTGACCGCGGACGGCAACTCCTACCCGGCCGTGGTCGGTGGAAAGATCGTCTGGATCGTCGACGCGTACACCACGCTGGACCAGTACCCCTACGCGCAGCGCAGTTCGCTCGAGGGACTGGTGCAGGACAGCATCGACGCCAACACCGGTCGACTGCTTCCGCGTGACGAGGTGTCCTACATCCGCAACTCGGTCAAGGCCACCGTCGACGCCTACGACGGGTCGGTGAACCTGTACCAGGTGGATGACAACGATCCCGTCCTCGCCGCGTGGATGGGCGCGTTCCCGGGTGCGGTCCAGCCCGAGTCGGCGATCTCCGACGAACTGCGTCAGCACTTCCGCTACCCCGAGGACCTGTTCAAGGTCCAGCGCGAGATGCTCGCCAAGTACCACGTCAACGATCCCGGCGAGTTCTTCACCAACAACGCGTTCTGGTCGGTCCCCAGCGACCCGACCGTCGAGGGTGGCACCAACCTCAACCAGCCGCCGTACTACGTCCTGATCGGTGATCCGGACACGGGCCAGCCGTCGTTCAGGTTGACCAGTGCGATGGTGGGCTTCAACCGAGAGCTGTTGTCCGCGTACATCTCCGTGCGCTCCGATCCGGAGGGTTACGGCGAGTTCACGGTGCTGCAGTTGCCCACCGACACGCAGACTCAGGGTCCGCAGCAGGCGCAGAACTCGATGACGTCGGACACCCGTGTGGCGTCGGACCGAACGCTGCTGCAGCAGTCCAACAGGATCCAGTACGGCAACCTGCTGACACTGCCCATCGCCAACGGCGGAATCCTGTACGTCGAGCCGCTGTACACCGAGCGCAACACGACGAACACCTCAACGTTCCCGCAGTTGTCCCGCGTACTCGTGAGCTATCGCGAGCCGGGTGCGGGCGGGGGTGTCCGCGTCGGGTACGCGGCGACGCTGGCCGAGGCACTGGACCAGGTGTTCGGCTCGGGTACGGGCAGCGTGGCGACCGCGCCGGGCGGTGAGGCGACAGAGCCGCAGCCGGACAACGGCTCGTCGACCGGCACCACCCCGGCACCCACCGAGGGGTCTGCCACCACGCCTCCGTCCACGTCGGCCGCACCCGCTGCGCCCGTCGACCGGACGGCGGCGGTGAACAACCTCAACAGTGCGCTGGCAGCAGTGCGGACCGCGCAGCAGTCGGGTGACTTCGCCCAGCTCGGTACCGCGTTCGACAACCTGCAGCGCGCGATCGACCAGTACAACAGCACCGGCGGTTAGTCGGCTCTGCACCACGCGACGCCCCGCCCTCGATTCACGAGGGCGGGGCGTCGCTGTGTGGCGGCTTGGCTGCGCGCGCACCCTGTTGTGGTCGCCGCGCACTCTTTCCAGTCGGCTGTTGGGGGTGTGCGGTGCGCGGAGGGGGTATGTGCTCCCCGTGCAGTGCCGGTGCGCGGCGGCTCGGCGAGGGCGCGCCGCCCGATCCGGCCGAGCGCACACCTGTTGTGGTGGCCGCACACCCTTTCTAGTCGGCTGCTGGGGGTGTGCGGTGCGCGGAGGGGGTGTGCACACCCCGTGCAGTGCCGGTGCGTGGTGGCGCGACAGCACGCACCCACCGCACACGACGAAGCGGGCGCACCCGGTGATCGGGTGCGCCCGCTTCGGACGTTCGAGAGGATGCTCTAGCGAGCGAGTCCCGCGAGGACGCCGGAGTTGGCGGCCACGAAGTCCTGGTACTGCTGGCCGACGCCGTACTGCTGGGCCAGTGCTGCGCCCTGCTCGACGACGGACTGCACGGGTGCCGGTGCGGCGGGTGCAGCAGGCGCGGGAGCGGGTGCCGGTGCGGGCGCCTCGGCGACCGACGTGGTGCCCGACGAGAGGTACTGGCCGCAGGTGGGCCATGCGCCGACGCCCTGGGTCGCGAGAACGTTCTCGGCGACGCGGATCTGCTCGGCCTTGGAGGCGCTGGACGCGGTGCCGGAGCCGCCGTTGGCCGCCCAGGTGCTCTGCGAGAACTGCAGGCCACCGTAGTAGCCGTTGCCGGTGTTGATGCCCCAGTTGCCGCCGCTCTCGCACTGTGCGACGCCGTCCCAGTTGTGGGCGGGTGCTGCGGAGGCGGTTCCGGTGCTCAGGACGAGCGGTGCGGCGACGACGGCGCCGGTGACGGCGGCCCATCCGAGCGCGCGGGTGGTGAAGTTACGTGCAGTGGTCATGCGGGGTAGATCCTCTCAGCGCTGGTCGACGTGAGCGCGCAGGCGAGTGACGCCTGCATTCGCTCGAATCCCTGCCCCCATCGAGTCGGGTCTCCGATCCCGCGGGGCAGAAGAATCCAGCGGCGGGTCGGCCTGGCCCTTGTTTCGGGCCGAGCGCGACGGTAACGAAACAATCACGAGCCGTCACCCGGCCCTCTGGTGAGGTCGGAAACGGGCGAGATGGTGGGTTCGTGACATCTCTGCAGGTCATGACGGATGACAACCGTCTCGTGTCCTCTTCGTGACCCCATCGTTATGTGAGGGGGAACACGGGTGAAAAGAGACCGCGGTCACCCTCCGAGGCTCGATCTCGTTGCTCAGCAGGCGATTTGCAATTCACCGACGCCGTCCGGTAACTTCTTGTTCAGCAAGAACGCAGTACAGCTTGCACCGCAGACGGAGCCGAAAGGTTCTCGATGCTGACGCGGGGTGGAGCAGCTCGGTAGCTCGCTGGGCTCATAACCCAGAGGTCGCAGGTTCAAATCCTGTCCCCGCTACCACCACGAAAGGCCCGACAGTCTCAGACTGTCGGGCCTTTCGCGTTGCCGCGGGCACCGGCGTCGACTCGATCGGATCAGAGCGACGTCGGTGCCTCGTGCTCAGTGAGAGATGTCTGGATCCGCCGACGTCATGCCCGTGCTGGGCGCGTCGTTCTCGTCGACGTCCCCGCCGGCGTCCGTACGGTCCCCCGAGTCGTCCGTCCCGTCCAGATCGACGGCGTCCGCACCCTCGAGGTGGGTGAGGCCCACCTCGGCCTCCGCGACGAGGCCCTTGGCTTTGTCCTCGATCTTCTTCGCCCAGTCCGACATGGCAGTCTCCCTCGTGTTCGCCGTGCTTCGTCCGTTCCAGCTTGCCAGAACAGCAGAAAGGCCCGGCACATGTGCCGGGCCTTTCTCAGGGTCGTGTGACCGTCACTTCAGCTCGGCGGACGTCTTCCCGAGCACGCGGCGAGCCACGATCAGCTGCTGGATCTGCTGGGTGCCCTCGAAGATGTCGAGGATCTTCGAGTCGCGTGACCACTTCTCGAGCAGCAGGTGCTCGGAGAAGCCGAGCGTGCCGGCCAGTTCCACCGCCTTGAGCGTGATGTCGGTGGCGCTACGGCCTGCCTTCGCCTTGGACATCGACGCCTGCAGCGAGTTGGGCTCCTTGTTGTCCGCCATCCACGCAGCGCGGAGAGCGAGCAGGTAAGCAGCCTCCCAGTCGGCCTCGAGCCGGATGTACTCCGCAGCAGCGGCCGACTGGCTGTAGGTGGCAGCGTCGTAATCGATGACCACTCCGGCGTCGGTCAGGATCGACCGGAGCTCCTCGAGCGCTGCACGGGCGACTCCGATGGCCATGCCGGCGACCAGAGGACGGGTGTTGTCGAACGTCTGCATGACGCCGGCGAAGCCCTTGTCCGTGTCGACGTCCGGGGAACCCAGGAGGTTGTCCTTCGGGATGCGGCAGTTGTCGAGGAGCAGGGCTGCGGTGTCGGACGCCTTGATTCCCAGCTTGTGCTCGAGGCGTGCGACGGACAGGCCCGGCGCGTCCCGCGGGACGACGAAGGACTTGATCGCGGCGCGGCCCTTGGTCTTGTCGACGGTGGCCCACACGACGATGTGCGTGGAGCGCTCGCCGGCCGTGACGTAGATCTTCTCGCCGTTCAGGACCCACTCGTCACCGTCGAGTACCGCGGTGGTGCTCACGGCGGCCGAGTCGGAACCGAACGAGGGCTCGGTGATGGCCATCGAGGCCCACACCTTGCCGAAGCGCTCGAGCTGCTCGTCGGTGGCGACGGCGGCGATGGCGGAGTTGCCGAGGCCCTGGTAGGGGATGGACAGGGTCAGACCCACGTCGCCCCAGCAGGTCTCGATGACGTTGACCAGAGCGGACATGTTGCCGCCGTTGGCATTCGCGGTCTTGCTCGGCTTCGGAGCGTCGCCCTTGGCCTCACGGCCGCCCTTGGCGCCGCCGATCTCACCGCCGGCGTCGCTCATGCCCTCGATCATGGCGGCCATGGTGTCGAGCTCGACCGGGTAGGCGTGCTCCGCCAGGTCGTACTTGCGCGACACGGGGCGCATGATCTCGGCCGCGACCTGGTGAGCCTGGTTGGCCGACGCCCTGAGCTTGCGAGGAAGTTCGAGATTGATCATGAGAGTTCCAATCGAAAGGTGGGGTGTCGGATCAGATCAGGACGATGCCCTCGGCAACGCCGACGGCGCGGAGATCGCGGTACCAGCGCTCGACCGGGTGCTCCTTGGTGAAACCGTGTCCGCCGAGAAGCTGGACACCGTCGAGGCCGATCTGCATGCCCTTGTCCGTCGCGAGTCGTCGGGCGAGCGAGGCCTCGCGTGCGAAGGACAGTCCCTGCTCCGCACGGGACGCACCACGCTGGATGACCAGGCGCAGACCGTCGAGCTCGATCGCGATGTTGGCTACCATGAAGGCGACGGCCTGACGGTTGCTGATCGGCTCGCCGAACGCGGTGCGGTCGTTGACGTAGGGGACCACGTAGTCCAGGACGGCCTTCGACGTGCCGGCGGCCATGGACGCCCAGCCGAGACGCGCGAGCCGGATGGCGTCGGTGTAGTCGGACACGTGGGCGTCCGCGTCGCCGTCGCCCAACAGGTTGGCCTCGGGTACGGCGACGCCGTCGAGATGCAGTCGACCGATGCCCGCTGCACGCAGACCCATGCTGGGGTCCGCCTCGACACTCAACCCGGCGCTGTCCGACTCGACGATGAAGAGCGCGGGACGGCCGTCGAGTTCGGCGGCGACGATGAACAGCTCGCAGGCGGCGGCCGACGGCACGAGGCTCTTGACGCCCGTGAGCTTGTAGCCGCTGGGGGAGCGGACCGCCTTGGTCTGCAGCGCGAACGGGTCGAAGAGCGCGCGCGGCTCGTTCACGACTAGAGCCGCACTGGGCACCTTCTCACCCGTGAAGGACGGCAGGTACGTCTTCTGCTGAGTCTCGGTGCCCCACTGCGTGAGCGCCACCGCCACGCCGCTGGGGGCGAGGATCGGCAGGGCCAGGCCCATGTCTCCGTACGCGAGCGCCTCGGCGACGAGGGCGTTGGTGACGGCGCCGCGCTCACTGGCCGCGCCCTCGAGGTTCTCGGGGACGTTGATGAGGGTGATGCCCAGTTCGGCGGCGCGAGCGACGAGGTCGTCCGGCGATGCCGCGGCCTCGTCGGCGTCGTGCGCTGCCGGGCGCATGATCTCCTCGGCGAACTCGAGCACCGTCTCGACGATCATCTTCTGCTCGTCGTCGGGAGTCAGGTCGAAGTAGTCGAGTCCCTTGGTGGAGGACTCGGGCAGACGCTCGGGCTTGCCTCCGCCGGACACCTTGGAGAAGGTCCGGGTGGCGGCACCGAGCGTCTTGAAGCCGGTCTTCGTGCTCTCGTACGTGACACGGTCGATCGTCTGGCGCAGGTTGTACTTCTCGGCCAGGTCGGAGCCGGAGAGCTTGGTGAGCACGCGCATCGCGGTTCCGATGGCGTCGCGTCGGATCGGGTTGAGCCCGACCGCTGACGTGTCGCGCACCGGGCGCCGAGACGCATCGGTCTTGGTCGTGGGGGCGCTGTCGTTCTTCGTCATGATCACCCAGCTGTTCTCGGTGTTCGGTCGTGGACGGGACCTATCTTACTCGCCAGTAAGTTCGGTGTCTACCGTCGAGTAAGGTCGGCGCGTCAGGCGCCCGAGGACGGCGTCGTGCAGAAGCGCGTTCGACGCCACCGCACTGCCTCCGTGCGGCCCCGCCGCACCGTCGAGAGCGGTGAAACGGCCGCCCGCCTCCCGTACCAGCACGTCGAGCGGAGCCAGGTCCCACAGTGATACTTCGGGCTCGGCGGCCACATCGATCGATCCCTCGGCGACCAGGCAGTACGAGAGGAAGTCGCCGTAGCCGCGGACGCGCCACACCTCGTCGGTCAGATCCAGGAAGTTCTCTCGCAGACCGGCGTCCTTCCACCCGCTGAGGCTGGAGAATCCCAGGCTCGCCGAGGACGGAGACGCCACCGACGACACCGACAACCGTCGCGGCTCGCCGGCACCGAAGCGTGCGAACGCTCCCAGCCCGTCGGCCGCCCACCATCGCCGCGCGAGAGCGGGAGCGCTGACCACTCCCACGACCGGCACGCCGTCGGAGAGCAGCGCGACCAGCGTCGCCCAGATCGGCACACCGCGGACGAAGCTCTTGGTGCCGTCGATGGGATCGAGCACCCACTGACGCCCGGAGAGGACGGCGTCGCCGCCGAACTCCTCGCCCAACACCGCATCGCCCGGTCGGACCTCGCCGAGCAGCCGCCGGATCTCGGTCTCGACGGCCAGATCCGCGTCCGAGACGGGTGTGAGATCCGGCTTGTCCTCGATGCGCAGGTCCACGGCCAGGAATCGCGCCGTGGTGATGGCGTCGGCCGCGTCCGCGAGACGGAGGGCGAGGGTGAGATCGTCGGCGAGGTCGGTCACGGCACAGGACGTTACTGCGGTGCGGGCCCGTCGGTCGTTGCCGGTAACCTCGGGCGCGTGCATCCTGACGTATCCGCTGACATCGCCGAACTCGACACCACCCTCAAGACCGTGGAGTCGGTGCTCGACATCGAGGAACTCCGTCGCCGGATCGACGAGCTCGAACACCAGGCTGCCGACCCCGAGCTGTGGAACGACCAGGACCACGCCCAGCAGGTGACCAGCGCGTTGTCGCACGCGCAGACCGAGTTGCGGCGGGTCGAGGCGCTGCGCCAGCGGCTCGACGATCTTCCGGTGCTGTACGAGCTCGCCGAGGCGGAAGAGGGCGAGGCCGCCGCCGAGGCGCTCGCGGAGGCGGACGCCGAGCGCGTCTCCCTGCACACCGACGTCGAGCTGCTCGAGGTGCGGACCCTGCTGTCGGGTGAGTACGACAAGCGTGACGCGCTGGTCAACATCCGGTCCGGCGCCGGCGGGATCGACGCCGCGGACTGGGCCGAGATGCTGATGCGCATGTACATCCGCTGGGCCGAGAAGCACGGATACGGCGTGGAGGTCTACGACACCTCGTACGCCGAGGAGGCCGGCATCAAGAGCGCCACCTTCGCGGTGAAGGCGCCCTACAGTTACGGAACTCTGTCGATCGAGCAGGGCACGCATCGTCTCGTGCGCATCAGCCCCTTCGACAACCAGGGTCGCCGCCAGACGTCCTTCGCCGAGGTCGAGGTGCTGCCGGTCGTCGAGACCACCGATCACATCGAGATCCCCGAGAACGACATCCGTGTCGACGTGTACCGCTCGTCGGGACCGGGTGGTCAGTCCGTCAACACCACCGACTCCGCCGTGCGGCTCACACACATTCCGACCGGCATCGTCGTCACCTGCCAGAACGAGAAGTCGCAGCTGCAGAACAAGGTGTCCGCCATGCGCGTGCTGCAGGCCAAGCTGCTCGAGGTCAAGCGCAAGGAGGAGCGCGCCGAGATGGACGCCCTCAAGGGCGACGGCGGCAGCTCCTGGGGTAACCAGATGCGCTCGTACGTCCTGCACCCGTACCAGATGGTGAAGGATCTGCGGACCGAGTACGAGGTCAACAACCCGTCCTCGGTGCTCGACGGTGACATCGACGGCTTCATCGAGTCGGGCATCCGCTGGCGTATGCGTGCAGAGCAGGAGTAACAGGTGAGCGCCTTCTGGCCACTGCCTCCCGATTTCGTCTTCTGGCTCCAGAACAACTTCCTCGAGATGATCCTGTGGATCCTCGGCGGCATGCTCGCGGCGCGGGCGGTGGGGTGGGCCGGCGGCAAGATCACCGGCCGCATCGACCGGACCTACCAGCAGACCGACGCGCTCGTGCGCACCGAGGCGGCGAAACACCGCCACTCGGTGGCGCAGGTCGTCACCTGGGTGGTCGTGGCACTCATCTACGTGCTGGTCGCCATCCGGGTCCTGCAGCGCCTCGGCTTCCCGATCACCAGCCTCGTGGCTCCGGCGACCGTGCTCGGTGCCGCGCTCGGTTTCGGTGCCCAGCGCATCGTCCAGGACATCCTGTCCGGGTTCTTCATCATCACCGAGCGTCAGTACGGGTACGGCGACGTGGTCCAACTCGCGATCACCGGCACCGCGGGCGACGCGATCGGCACCGTCGAGGACGTGACGCTGCGCGTCACGCGGGTGCGGTCGGCCGAGGGCGAGGTGATCACCGTGCCCAACGGGCAGATCGTCAAGGCGGTCAACCTGTCGAAGGACTGGGCGCGCGCGGTCATCGACGTACCGGTGCCGCCGTCCGCGGACCTGTCCCGCGTCACCGAGCTGTTGAAGTCGGTGGGCGAGGAGGCCTATCGCGACGGTCGGCTCACCGAGTTGCTGCTCGACGAGCCCACCGTCATGGGTGTCGAGAGCATCGAGGTGGACCAGGTCAACCTGCGCCTCGTCGCCCGCACCCTGCCGGGCAAGCAGTTCGAGGTGGGACGCGAGCTCCGGGCGCGCATCGCTCTGACACTGCGCAACGACGGCATCACCGTCTCGCCCGAACTCTCCGCCGACCGTCCCGTGGGAGGCGAACAGTGACCTCGAACGAACCCGAGAGCCCGGCGACCGAGCACCCGGACGCTCCGCGATCGACGTTCCGCCCCGGGTGGATGTCGCGCATACCGGCGCGCATCCTCGGCCGTTTCCGCACGACCACCGTGGTGATGGTGCTCGCCTTCCTGGCAGTACTGGTGCTGTGGAACAACGTGCGCTTCGACCCGACCCTCAACGAGAACTCGCCGGTGTACGTTCCGCCCGCACCGTCGTCGTCCGAGGCGCCGCCCCCGGCGGAGACCTACGCCCCGACGACCAACACGTTCCGGTCGACCACGACGCCCGTGCCGACCACGACCGATCCGGCCTCGCCGCAGGACGGTGTAACGACGACCGCGCCGGCGCCCACGACCACCACCGGCACGACGACACGCGCGCCCGGGTTCCAGCTGCCGACCATCCCCGGTCTGCCGTTGCCGAGCGGAACGAACTGACCCGCGCGTCGCTGTAGCGGCACCGTCGGGACGCGCGGCTACACTGGCGACCCGTGATCAGCGTGGAGAACGTCTCGAAGTCCTACAAGTCCTCGACTCGACCCGCGCTGGACAAGGTGTCGGTGAAGGTGGAGAAGGGCGAGTTCGTCTTCCTCATCGGGCCGTCGGGCTCGGGCAAGTCGACCTTCATGCGCCTGCTCTTGCGCGAGGAGATGCCGACCTCGGGCGACATCACGGTGGCGGACTTCCACGTGAACAAGCTCGCCGGGCGGCGCGTGCCGAAGCTGCGGCAGAGCATGGGATGCGTCTTCCAGGACTTCCGCCTGCTGCAGAACAAGTCGGTGTCGGAGAACGTCGCGTTCGCCCTCGAGGTGATCGGCAAGCCGCGCGGGGTGATCGAGCGGACGGTGCCGGAGGTGCTCGAGCTGGTCGGCCTGTCCGGCAAGGCGGATCGTCTGCCGTCCGAGCTGTCCGGCGGCGAGCAACAGCGAGTCGCCGTGGCCCGCGCCTTCGTGAACCGGCCGCTCGTGCTGCTCGCGGACGAGCCCACCGGCAACCTGGACCCCGACACCAGCCAGGACATCATGTTGCTGCTCGAGCGCATCAACCGCACGGGCACCACCATCCTCATGGCCACTCACGACAACCACATCGTCGACTCGATGCGTCGCCGCGTCGTCGAGCTCGACAACGGCCGGGTGGTCCGCGACGAGGCACGAGGGGTGTACGGCGTGGGTCGTTAGATCCCGCTCTCGGCTCCGTCCCCTCCTCGCGCCTCGGCGCAACGACCTCTCGAAGAAAGTGTGTGAACCGTGCGCGCTAGTTTCCTTCTCGGCGAAGTTCTCACCGGACTGCGCCGCAACATCACGATGACCATCGCGATGGTGCTGACCACCGCCATCTCCCTCGGTCTGTTCGGTGGTGGCCTGCTGGTCGTGCAGATGGCGGGGAAGACGCAGCAGATCTTCCTGGATCGCGTCGAGGTCCAGATCTTCCTGACCGACGACATCTCGACCACCGACCCGGACTGCACCTCGGGCATCTGCGCCGGCCTCCGCACGGACCTCGAATCGACGCCGTCCGTGGTGTCGGTGCAGTACCTCAACCGGGAGGACGCCGTCGCCGACGCCACCGATCGCGTCTTCAAGGATCAGCCGGAGCTGGCGTCCCTGGTGTCACCCGAGAGCTTCCCCGCGTCGTTCAAGGTGAAGCTCAGCGATCCCGAGCGGTTCGGCGTGATCAACGACGAGTTCGGGGCGCGGCCGGGTGTGCAGAGCGTGCTCAACCAACGCGAACTGGTCGACCGGCTGTTCAGCGTCCTCGCGGGCGTCCGCAACGCCGCGTTCGCGGTGGCTGTGGTCCAGGCCGTCGCGGCGGTCCTGCTGATCGCCAACATGGTGCAGATCGCCGCGTTCACCCGTCGGACCGAGGTGGGCATCATGCGCCTGGTCGGCGCCACGCGGTGGTACACGCAGCTGCCCTTCCTGCTCGAGGCCATCGCGGCATCGCTGGTGGGTGCGGTGCTCGCCATCGCCGGACTGTTCACCGCCAAGGCGGCGTTCATCGACTCGGTGCTGGACGACCTGTACCAGGCCAACATCCTGGCTCGGGTGACGACGAGCGACGTCTTGTTGGTCTCGCCGATCCTGCTTCTGGTCGGCGTCGGCATGGCCACGATCACCTCCTACATCACCCTGCGCCTGTACGTCCGGCAGTAGCGCACCCGGCACCCGGAACAAACGGGTGGACGGAGTCCTTATGGTTGTCAGAAGTCACGTCCACCCGCGCCCGAAGGAGTTCCAGCTGTGAAGGAGAAAGGTCGCAAGGCGATTGCGACCAATCGCAAAGCGCGACACAACTACACGATCCTCGACGTCTACGAGGCCGGAGTCGCCCTCGTCGGCACCGAGGTCAAGAGCCTGCGTGACGGGAAGGCGTCGCTGGCCGATGCCTTCGCCACCGTCGACGACGGCGAGGTGTGGCTGCGCGGCCTGCACATTCCCGAGTACATGGCGGGAAGCTGGACCAACCACGCGCCGCGGCGCAACCGCAAGCTCCTGCTGCACAAGCGGGAGATCGAGGTCCTCATCGGCAAGACGCGTGAGGGCAACATGACGCTGGTACCGCTCTCCATGTACTTCAACGAGGGCAAGGTGAAGGTCGAGCTGGCCCTGGCGAAGGGCAAGCAGGACTACGACAAGCGTCAGGACCTGGCTCGCCGAACGGCGGAACGCGAGGTCACCCGTGAACTCGGTCGTCGCATAAAGGGAATGCGCTGACCGCGATCGTCCTCGCGCTGATCGCGGCGCTCGGGTACGGCGTCAGCGACTTCGTCGGAGGAGTCGCGTCCCGACGCGTCGCCGCGCTGCGCGTGGTGATCGTCTCGTACCCGGTCTCGGTACTCGTCGTGGCGGCGGTGATGCCGTTCGTCGGAGGCACTCTCACCGCGTCGTCCGTGGTGTGGGGTGCGTTGTCCGGACTGGCCGGCGGTGTCGCCGTGTGGTGGTTCTACCTGGCACTCGCCGCCGGGCCGATGGCCGTCGTGTCGCCGATCACGGCCGTTCTGGTGGCCGGTGTACCGGTCGGCGTCGGGCTCGTCCTGGGCGAGCGACCCGGCGTCCTGGCATACATCGGCATCGCGTTGGCGCTGGTGGCCGTGCTCATGGTCAGCAAGGAGTCACCCGACGACGCCGCAGGTGACGTGGCCGGCGGACGGACTCTGCGATTCACGCCCCGGGTGGCATGGCTGACCGTCGGTTCCGGTCTGGCATTCGCGTTGACGTTCATCTTTCTCGACCGGGCCGGGGAGGACGACGCGGGTCTGTGGCCGTTGCTGGCAAACCGGGTCACCGCCACCGCCCTCGTGTGGGCGGTCGCCCTCGGCACCGGCATGTTCTCGTTCCCCCGTGGCGGCGTTCTGAAGCTGGCCGCCTGGATCGCTCTTCTGGACGTCGCCGCCAACGCCGCGTTGCTCTATGCCTTCCAGGGTGGGCTGCTGTCCCTCGTCAGCGTGATCGCCTCGCTGTATCCCGCCGCGACCGTGCTGCTGGCCATGGTGATGCTGGGGGAGCGGGTGGCCAAGGTGCAGATCGTCGGCATGGTCATCGCCCTGGGCGCGGTCGGGCTGATCACCGCGGGTGCCTGACCACCTGGCGGTGGTCGCGCTCCGGGTGGGCGCCACACTCGAGGTGCTCCTCTGCTACGAATGGAATGCATGAACACCGAAGCAGGCGCCCGTGTCGTGGTCACCGGAGCGACGGGCTACATCGGCGGTCGACTCGCCCCGCGACTGACGGAGGCCGGCTACCGGGTTCGCGTCCTCGCCCGGTCGCCTCAGAAGCTTCGCGACGTGCCGTGGGCTGCGGACGTCGAGGTGGTGCAGGGCGATCTGAGTGATCGCGAGTCGCTGGACGATGCGTTCCGGGACGTCGACGTCGTCTACTACCTCGTCCACTCCATGGGGGGATCCGACCACTTCGCCGAGGCGGAGCGTCGAAGTGCGGAGAACGTGGCCGAAGCGGCGAAGGCCGCCGGAGTGCAGCGCATCGTGTATCTCGGCGGCCTCCACCCGGTGACCGGCGCGTTGTCCCCGCACCTCGAATCGCGGGCCGAGGTGGGCCGGATCCTCATCGAGTCCGGCGTCTTCACCGTGGTGCTGCAGGCGGGTGTCGTCATCGGCTCCGGATCCGCGTCGTTCGAGATGATTCGGCACCTCACCAATCGACTGCCCGTCATGACGACCCCCAAGTGGGTGCACAACCAGATCCAGCCGATCGCCGTCCGCGACGTGCTGCACTACCTGATCGAGTCGGCGACCGCTCCGTTCGAGACGTCCCGTACCTGGGACATCGGTGGGCCGGACGTCCTGCAGTACGGCGAGATGATGAACGAGTACGCGAGTGTGGCGGGTCTGCGCAAGCGTCGCATGCTGGTGTTGCCGGTGCTGACGCCCCGACTCGCGGGTCACTGGATCGGGTTGGTCACGCCCATCCCACGCGGACTGGCCATGCCCCTCATCGAGTCACTGCAGTACGACGCCATCGCCCACGAACAGGACATCGACACGGTCGTCCCACCGCCGGAGGGTGGATTGACCACCTTCGCCGATTCCGTGCACCTCGCGCTGCGGCGCATCGAGGACGGGGAGGTGGAGACCACGTGGTCCAACGCGACCGATGCCGGCGCCCCATCGGATCCGCTGCCGTCGGACCCGGACTGGGCCGGCGAGGTGGTGTACGTCGACGAACGCGCGCAGGACTGCAACGCGCCACCGGAACTGCTGTGGGACGTCGTCGAGGGTATCGGTGGTGAGAACGGGTGGTACTCGTTCCCCGCTGCCTGGGTCATCCGCGGCTGGATGGACAAGATCGTCGGGGGCGTGGGACTCAAGCGCGGCCGTCGGGATCCGCGTCGGTTGGTCAACGGCGAGGCGCTCGACTGGTGGCGCGTCGAGGAGATCGAGCGCGGGTCGCTGCTGCGTCTGCGCGCCGAGATGAAGGCGCCGGGCGGTGCCTGGCTGGAACTGCGCGTCCTTCCGCGCGACGGCGGGACCCGCTCCCGCTACGAGCAGCGCGCGATCTTCTTCCCGCGGGGGCTGGGCGGACGGCTGTACTGGTTCGCCATCATGCCGTTCCACGGTGTGATCTTCCGCGGCATGCTCGAGAACATCACGGGCAAGGCCGAACGCGCGGCCGACACCGGTGACAAACGGGATGAAACCCGCGTCGGATGACGTTAGACTGATGTGTCCACCGGGAAGACCGGTGGGACGAGACTTCGCCACAGCGGAGGAAAGGGGCTGAACGGTTTCGACTGTGTGCGTCTAGTCAGGGGAAGCGTGCCGGTGCAGGCGAGAGACCACCGCAAGCGTCATCGCAAAAATATAAGCGCCGATTCCAATCAGCGCGACTACGCACTCGCTGCCTAAGTAGCGACTGCGTGTCTGTCAGTCCGATCTTGCCCTCGGGTCGGGTACTGGCATCAGCTAGAGGGCTCACCTGGTCACTCGGTCACGGAGTGATGTGGGACATCAAACAGTGGCTGGGATCGTCATCCAGGCTTGTCTGCGAGATCTGGAGATCCGAGTAGAGACTTAGCAGACTGCGCACGGAGAAGCCCTGGCAAACCGACACAGGACCCGGGTTCGATTCCCGGCAGCTCCACCGAACGGCCGGACACCATCAGGTGTCCGGCCGTCGTCGTGTCACCCCCCTGACGTCCGGCAGTGAGGGCGCGACGTTCGCCACTGCCAGGCATCCAGCGGCCGGAGCGCCCCGAATCAAGAACCATGAGTGTTGACGACGTCGCGGCCCCGACTCTGCACGGGCTCCGGTCCGGGCCCGCAGACTCCGCGGTGCTGGTTCTGCACGGCGGCAAAGTGACCAGCCACGACCGTGCCCGTCCGTGGCAGCTGTCGGCCCTGCGCATGGTCCCCTTCACTCGCATGCTCCGGCGCGCGACGGGGCCATCGGTCGCGGTGACCCAGTTGCAGTACCGGTATCGCGGCTGGAACGGCGCCGACCGCAGTCCCGTCGCGGACGCGTGGTGGGCGTGCGAGCAGATCCGCGACACGTACGGACCGGGAACTCCCATCACCGTGCTCGGTCACTCCATGGGCGGTCGCACGGCAGCAGCGATCGCGGGGCACCCCGACGTGGTGGCTCTCGTCGCGCTGGCGCCGTGGTGGCCCGATGGCAGGGAGACCGACACCCTGCGCGCCGATCAGCGCCTGTTGGTCCTGCACGGCACCGTCGACCGGTGGACCGACCCCGTCGCGTCCCGCGCCGCGACCGAACGCGCCGCCGCGCGCGGTGTCGACGCCTTGTTCGTTCCGATGGCGGGAGCGGGTCACTTCATGCTTCGATCACCGCGGACATGGTCGCGGCGGGTACGGGAGTTCGTCGACCACTTTCAGCGTGAGTAGCGAAAGGCATTACCGTCCTTGCTTGATCGATAAATTACAGAATTTTCCAGGTTTCGGTGACTGCGAGTTCCGCTAGTGCTTTAGCGCGCTTAACGACATCATTGGCGTTTGGCTCAAATCCCGCCGCCTTACGTGTCCAAGATTCTAACGTCGCGTCCTTGGGAACAGCCGATCTTTTCAGGACACTTTTCTTCTTGCGAAACGCCTCGTCTCCTAGGCTTGAGTTAGCCTGTTCGCTTAGGAGCGTTAAATTACCGATGGAGTACAGCGGATCCTCGAACGATGAAGTCGCCGTACTTTGCGGCGCGATGTGCTCAATTGTCCAGTTTGATGCGTGCTGCGCGGGAGGAAGTTGGCCCATTCTTTGCGCGATTGTGACTAGGATGTACCGAATTAAATCCGTTGAACCACTATTACGCTGAGCATTGGTCAATTTAAGCTTTGGTGCGTACGCCAAACCGCTGAATGCATCAACCACCGTATTTCGACTTGGTAAGCTACCCCTTAGCCGCGCAACGAAGTCGTCGATTGCGGCGGTTACTTCCACTTTGGTCGAGGCTTTCTCTAGAGAGACGGAAAACCGGTTGTAACGTCCGCGCGTCCCTCCTGTTGAACCACTATTGGCCATTGCATTGAACTGAAAATGGAAACTCTCGATAGCTCGAATAGTACGCTTTACTTGTCGCTCTGTAATCAAGTTTGTATTATCGAATTTTCTTACTAGGGCGATTATCGCAGAGTTAGCAACAGTTACCTTGAAGATATTCAGGCCATTGATTGCGTCTTGCACCTCCGGTATCGACAATGCGTTGCGTACCCTGGACATCTTCGGCGGAAACTGCTTGTAATCGGCTTCCAGGTTGGTGTAAACGCGGGAGTCAAATTCCAGTTCCGCAAGATATTCTGCGTGTGTCAACTGAGTGTTGTTAACCAAGACTTTAAGTTGTTTGTACAACTCAGGCTCCTTGACTGCGTCTCTACGCGAGTTCCAGGATTGCCAGATAAATCTGTTCATGGCGTCGGAATTGATGCCTTTGGCGGTGACATCGTCTACTACGGTCAGCCACCGCTTAGTGACCGCGACTCGGTCAGTGGGATCTTCAGATATCCCACGTACGAGCATGTTTTTGACTAGGTCTGATAGAAGTAGATCGGCTCCTCGGGTATTCAAGGTTTCGAAGATTAGGAAGGCATCTTCTTCAGAGCTTAGTTCTACCTGAATCACCCGCGCTTGCAGAATGTTGTTTCTGAGCGCTTTGAGTTTTTCCACTTTTGTATCAGTCGCGTCGTCTTCGATCAGTTGGTGTTGAATTCTCTCCTCGAAAAAGCTGCGTGCAGCGCCGACCAAGAATCCATTGCTGCCCCAATCGACGCCGGATGGTATTGATCCCGGTTTTTGTATGACTTCCCAGAACTTCTCTTCGGTGTGGGAAAGCACGGCGTATTCTTTTGAGTCGTCGTCCTTTGCTACCAAATAGTTTTGTGTGGTGGAGACTTGCTCCCTGACCGCTTGCTTGTGCTCCGCACCTTCTGTCAAATCAAGACCCTTCTCGATTTGGCTAAAAAAGTCGCGGATTACTGACAGCGCGATTGCGCTTGTAGTAATGCGTTGTTGCCCATCTATAAGTGAGAACGTGTTCCGAAATAGTTCACGCTTCGCGCTCACCCAGGTCACGGTCGTGCCGAAGAAAAAGTCGCTACCCCCGAGCGCAACATCATTCCAGTAGTCTTCTAATTGATCGTTTCCCCAGCTGTATGGTCTTTGAAAGTTCGGTATTTCATATAGGCACTCAAGGAAGCATGAGCGAATATTCCGGGTTTTCGACGAGATTTCCATTCAAACTCCGCGGTTGTTGAAGTATCTGCGATGCTGTCAGTCAATAGTGTACGCACACCTTCAAGACTTCGACTCCTCTGTCCGTAAAGTCCCGAGCCGGCGTGGTTGGAGCCTTATATCTTGTGGGCCCCAAATTAATGTTGCTGTCGAGCCGGTGGATTTGGTCAAACGCCCGACGAATCTACAAACTCGAAAGACCATTCGGGCTCAGCCTTCCCGACGAAAGGGCGGATATCGGCGGTCCCGAGGATCCATACAAGTCTTAGCGTGGTGGACCGACCCCGTCGCGTCCCGCGCCGCGACCGAACGCGCCGCCGCGCGCGGTGTCGACGCTTTGTTCGTTCCGATGGCGGGAGCGGGTCACTTCATGCTTCGATCACCGCGGACATGGTCGCGGCGGGTACGGGAGTTCGTCGTCGACCAATCGCGCGAGGTGTCGTCTACGAAACCCGAGTGACACTGCGAGCGGTCCGACGCACAGCGGCCGGCCGATCGCATCACGTAGGGAGAAGACACATGGCTCACGATGCTCACACCGACCGGCGCATCGCCGTGGTCGGCGCCGGCGTCGCCGGCCTCACGGCAGCGTACGTGCTGTCGAAGACTGCTCGCGTCACGCTGTACGAGGCCGACGGCCGTCTCGGCGGTCACGCGGACACCCACGTCGTGTCCACCCCGCAGGGTGATCTGCCCGTGGACACGGGCTTCATCGTCCACAACGACCGGACATACCCGACACTGCAGCGACTGTTTCGCGAATTGGACATTCCGACACAGGAATCGGACATGAGCATGTCGATCCGCTGCGACGGATGCGGGCTCGAGTACTCGGGTGGGCAGGGCCTCTCCGGGCTGATCCCCGGCCCCGGCAGCGTGGTCCGCGGTCGCTACCTGCGGATGCTGCTCGAGGTCACCCGCTTTCACCGTGTCGCCCGTGCGCTGCTCGCGTCCGGCGACGACGATGCGACGGTCGCCGATGTGCTTGCCCGGCACGAGTTCTCGCAGTACTTCGAATCGCACTTCATGACGCCCCTCGTGTCCGCCGTGTGGTCGTGCGAGCCGTCTCGGGCCCTCGACTACCCGGCCCGGTACCTCTTCTCGTTCCTCGAGCATCACGGGATGCTCGGCGTCGGAGGTTCGCCGACCTGGCGCACCGTGACCGGTGGATCCGCCCGCTACGTCGAGCGTGTCGCCGAGACGATCGCCGACATCCGTTCGGGCACACCGGTGGCCGCCATCCGTCGGGGCGACCGGTCGGTCGAGATCGAGGACGCCTCCGGGCACACGGAGACGGTCGATGCCGTCGTCGTCGCGACGCATCCCCAGCAGGCGCTGAAGATGCTCGCCGAGCCCACCTCGACGGAGCACCTCGTTCTCGGTGCCATGCCGTACTCGCCCAACGTTGCTCGGCTCCACACCGACGAGAGCGTGCTCCCGCGTCTGCGGCGTGCCCGCGCCTCGTGGAACTACCGCATGCCGGCGTGCGATGCGGCGCCGGGCGGAGTGGTGGTCACCTATGACATGTCACGGCTGCAGCGGCTGCCCGACACCGGCTCCCGGTACCTCGTGACGTTGGGCGACGAGGACGATCCCACGGCCGAGGGTGCCGCACTCGACCCGTCCGCCGTGCTCGAGACGATGCGGTACGAGCATCCCCTCTACACGTCCGAGTCGGTCGCCGCGCAGGCGCGACTCGGGGAGCTCGACACCGACCTGGTCGCCTTCGCGGGCGCCTACCACGGGTGGGGCTTCCACGAGGACGGTGCGGCCTCGGGCCTGCGCGCGGCGGAACGTCTGGGCGGGGTCTGGGCATGACCGCCGTCGACACCCGCGCCGCTGCCGGTACTCGCACCGCCATGATCTACGAGACCTCCATCAGGCACGTGCGGCGCGAGCCGATCGAGAACGAGTTCACGTATCGCAGCTACTCGTGGTTCGTCGACATCGACGCACTCCCGTCGCTGCCCGGTCCGCTCGCGCCGTTCGCGAAGATCGACGCCGCCGACCATGTGGGCGATCCGTCGGCGACGCTGCGGGCCAACCTCGACGACTTCCTCCGGGCACACGGCCGGGTACCCGTCGCGGGGCGGATCACGATGCTGACCAACGCTCGTGTTCTCGGGTACGTCTTCAACCCCCTGACGGTCTACTGGCTGCACGATGGCACCGGCCGCGTCGAGCACGTGGTCGCCGAGGTGCACAACACCTACGGCGAACGTCACCGCTACCTGCTGGACACGGACGCGCGCGGGGCGGCGCGCACACCCAAGGAGTTTTACGTCTCGCCGTTCAACGACGTCAGCGGGGAGTACGCGATGCGGCTCCCGGAGCCCGACGGCTCCCTCGCCCTGTCGATCACGCTGCTCCGGGACGGGCACCCCCCGTTCGTCGCGGTCATGTCCGGCACCGGACGCCCCGCGACGACGGGCCGCGTCCTGGGCGTTCTCGCACGAGCCCCCCTCGCCCCGCACGTGGTCACCGCGCGCATCCGGCGTCAGGGAATCGGGTTGTGGGCGCGTGGGCTCCGCACGGTTACGCGTCCGCCGGTGCGCGGCGACGTACCCGCCGTGGTGGACCGGCACGGTCCGCTCTCCACTCCGCTCGGCTCGGCAGTACCCCCTCGATCAGAAGGCACCAGGATGACTCAGTACGCCGTGGCATCGACCGTCGACGCCGAACGTTGGCCCTCCATCGCGACGGCGCCGGTCACCGTCAAGGCGCGCCTCGCCGCGCCCGTCGCCGACGCTCTCTTCCGCAGGGCGGCAGAACATCTCGCGATCCGGGTCGAGATGCCGAACGGCGTCGTCATCGGAGGTGGCGCGAACGATCCCACCGCCCCGGTGATGACGATCCACCGCCCACGCGACTTCGCGGCGCGCGTGGGGGAGAGTGGGCTCATCGGATTCGGTGAGGCCTACATGGCCGGCGACTGGGACGCGCCCGACCTCACGGCGGCACTCGGTGTCTTCGCCGAACGCATGGCGACCCTCATCCCGAAGTGGTTGCAACGCCTGCGCGGCCTGTACATCCCCAAGCAGCCGGTCTCCGAGACCAACACCACGAGCAACACGCGCTCGAACATCTCGCGCCACTACGACCTGTCGAACGAGATGTTCGAACTGTTCCTGGACGAGACCATGACCTACTCGAGCGCGCTGTTCCCGTCGCTGACCCCGCAGCCCGGATGGGACGACGTCGCCGCCGCGCAGCGGTCCAAGATCGATCGACTGCTCGATCGCGCCGGGGTGACCGCGGGAACACGCGTCTTGGAGGTCGGCACGGGCTGGGGCGAACTCGCCATCCGCGCCGCCGAACGCGGTGCCACGGTGCGGTCGGTGACCCTGTCCACCGAGCAACTGGAACTCGCGTGCAAGCGCATCGACGCCGCCGGCCACGCCGACCGGGTCCAGGTCGATCTCCTGGACTACCGACTGGTCGACGGCGAGTACGACGCGATCGTGTCCGTCGAGATGATCGAGGCCGTGGGACACCAGTACTGGGGCGAGTACTTCCGCACCATCGACTCGTTGCTCGCCCCCGGAGGCAAGGTGGCGATCCAGGCCATCACCATGCCGCACGAGCGCATGCTGGCCACGCGCAACACGTACACGTGGGTACACAAGTACATCTTCCCCGGCGGGTTCCTCCCGTCGATCCGCGCGATCGAGAGCATCACCGAGAAGGAGACGACGCTGCGCGTGCGTGAGCGTCTGTCCATCGGCGATCACTACGCCCGCACCCTGCGCCTGTGGGACGAGCGCTTCCACGCGCACGCCGAGGAGGCCCGGATGCTGGGCTTCGACGACGTGTTCGCCCGCATGTGGCACTTCTACCTCTGCTATTCCGAGGCCGGTTTCGGCTCCGGCTACATCGATGTCCAGCAGATCCTGCTCGAACGAAGGAGCGACCGATGACCGGCACCCCCACCGTGGCCGCACGGCTCGAAGACCTGATCGCCCCCTTCGTCGGCGGCGCGCTGCCGGTGCACCTGACTGCGTGGGACGGCTCGACCGCCGGCCCCACCGACGCGCCGAAGGTGACGCTGTACAGCCCGAACGTCCTGCGACGGTTGCTGTGGAGCCCGGGGGAACTGGGTGCTGCTCAGGCGTACGTCACCGGTGAACTCGACGTGGAAGGTGACCTCGACGAGGCGCTGACGCACGTGTGGGACGTGGTGCGCACCCGTCGGCTGACGGCCGTGCGGCCCAGCCCGAAGGCGATCGTCGAGCTCGTCCGCACCGCGGCGTCGCTCGGTGTCGTCGGGGTGAAGCAGGCCCGCCCTCTTCCCGCCCCCGCCTCGCAGGCGGTCATCAAGGGTCGGCTGCACTCGCTGGTGCGCGATCGCGCGGCGATCAGCCACCACTACGACCTGTCGAACGAGTTCTACGAGATGGTGCTCGACCCGCAGATGGCGTACTCGAGCGGCTACTGGACGTCGGACTCGCCCGACTACGGCCTCAAGGACGCGCAGCGCGACAAGCTCGACCTCGTGTGCCGCAAGATCGGCCTCGGCCGCCCCGGAATGCGGTTCCTCGACGTCGGGTGCGGATGGGGGTCGCTGAGCCTGCACGCGGCGGAACACTTCGACGCGCAGGTCGTCGGCGTCACCATCTCCCGCGAGCAGAAGGCCTTCATCGACAAGCGCATCGCGGACCGCGGCCTGCAGGACCGGGTGGAGATTCGCATCCAGGACTACCGCGAGGTGCCCGACGGCCCCTTCGACGCCGTCGCGTCCATCGAGATGGGCGAGCACGTCGGCGAGAAGAACTATCCGATCTACGCGAAGGCGCTGCACGACAACGTGGTGCCCGGCGGCCGGGTGCTGGTGCAGCAGATGTCGCGCAAGGCGGGGGACAACCCGGGCGGCGGTGCCTTCATCGAGTCGTTCATCGCCCCCGACATGTACATGCGGCCCGTGGGTGCGACGGTCGCCATGATCGAGGAGTCGGGTCTCGAGGTCCGCGACGTGCACGCCCTGCGCGAGCATTACGTCCGCACCGTCGACGCCTGGTACGCGACCTTCGAGAGCCGCTGGGACGATCTGGTCGCACTCGTCGGAGACGAGGTGGCGCGGGTGTGGCGCCTGTACCTCGTGGGCGGCGGAATGGCGTTCCGCGACGGCCGGATGGGTGTCGACCAGATCCTGTCCGTCCGCCCGGACGACCGCGGCGTGTCCTCGATGCCGCTGGTCCGGACACACGGATGACGGACTTCTCCTGGTCCGATCTGGCCGTCGTGTCGGCGGTCTCCCTGCTGGCGGTGGTCGTTGTCCTCACCGTCACCGCGGTCGTCGGCTTCCGCATCGGTCGGCACAACGTGGTCGACGTGAGCTGGGGAGCAGGCTTCGTCGCGGTGGCGATCGCCGCAGCACTGGCCGGGTCCGGCGACGGGTGGCGGCGAGTGCTGATGCTGGTGCTCGTCGGAGCCTGGGGCACCCGTCTCGCGGTCTCGATGTTCCGCCGCTCGCGGGGCAAGGGCGAGGACCCGCGGTACGAGAAGATGCTGTCGAACGCGTCGGGCAGCCCCGCTGTGTACGCGATCCGCAAGATCTATCTCACGCAGGGTGTCGCGCTGTGGTTCGTGTCGCTGCCGGTGCAGGTCGCCGCCGTGTCCGACGGATCGTTCGGCGTCGTCACTGCGGTGGGCGTCGCTCTGTGGGTCCTGGGCATCGTCTTCGAGACGGTGGGGGATCGTCAGATGGACGCCTTCAAGGCGGACGCGTCCCGCAAGGGCACCATCATGGACCGGGGCTTGTGGCGGTACACGCGCCACCCCAACTACTTCGGTGACGCCTGTGTCTGGTGGGGCATCTTCCTTGTCTCCGCGGCGCACTGGCCCGGTGTGCTGACCGTGCTCTCGCCGGTCGCCATGACGTACTTCCTCGTGTTCGCTACGGGTGCGCGGCTGCTCGAGCAGCACATGGCGGAGCGGCCCGGATATCGCGAGTACCAGCAGCGCACCAGCTACTTCGTTCCGCTCCCGCCCCGCAAGGCCTGAGCGGGCCCGACTTCCGGTCACGCACGCAGCCCCGAGGAGGGGTGGTCTGCGCGCGTGACCGGTTCACCTCGAGATCAGGTCACCGTCGGACGAGGAGCGCGACCGGGAGCGCGGAGAGCAGTGAGGACACGGTGACCGTTCCGCTGAACGACCCACCATTCACGAGGTCGGTCCACTCACCGTCCGGCAACGCCAGCGAGGTGTCACCCCATCCTGCCTCGCCGAGGCGCATCGACCACCGCGTGGCGACGGCGACGACGTCGGCATCACCGTCGGCAGGTCCACGACCGAACGCCACGACGTGGTCGGCGGCGGCGCCGGTCGCGAACACCGGAACGTAGGACCCGCCCACGAAGCTGTCCGGACGGTCGCGACGCAGCCGTGCGGCACACCGGGTCACGTGGAACTTGGCGGCGCCGCTCGCGTCGAGCGCCGGCGTCCCGTCGATGTCCAGCAGAGCCTTGCGGGCGTCGTAGTCCACGTCCCGGCGGTTGTCGGGGTCGACGAGAGAGTCCTCCCACAGCTCCGTGCCCTGGTAGATGTCCGGGATGCCGGGACCCGCCAGGTGGAGGAGCTTCTGTCCGAGCGAATCGCTCCACGCGTGCGGAGCGATCTGCTGGACGAACGTCGTGAGCGAGGGACCCACCGCTCCGTCGACGATGCCGTCGATCCACGTGTGGACGGCAGTCTCGAAGTCCTCGTCCACGTCGTTCCAGCCGGTGTACGAGCCCGCCTCGCGGATGGCCTTCTCGGCGTAGGCGTGCAGTCGCTCGCGGTACTCGTCCGTGACCACGCCGTCGGTCGGCCAGGTGCCGACGATGTTCTGCCACAGGAAGAGTCCGGTGGACCCGTTGGGCGACGGAGCCTGCTCCTCCCAGTCGCTCAGGCATGCGCGCCACAGGTCGGGCACCTGGGACAGCACGCCGATGCGCGCCCGAACGTCCTCGCCGCGCTTGGTGTCGTGTGTCGAGAGGGTCGTCATCGCGGCAGGCCACAGCCGGGCCCGCTCGGACAGGCGGAGGTGGAACTCCGGCACCGACCGACCGAAGCGGGACGGGTCACCGCCGACCTCCTGGAGCGAGACCAGCCGCGACGTGCGGTAGAACATGCAGTCCTCGACGCTCTTCGCCATCACGGCGCCCGCGACCTGCTGCAGACGTCCCGACGCCTCGCCGCGTGCGGCCACGGCGGCCGCGACGACATCGAGGGCGGGAACCAGTTCGGGGCGATCCGCGGCGACGTCGCCGAGCAGGCGGGGCAGCATGCCGGCCAGCGGCGCGTAGTCGGAGCGGTACACCGGCATGCGGGCGACGATCTCGGTCACGGCCTCGCGGGCGAGGTCGGCGTCGAACGACGTTCCGGTGTCGCGGGCGATCGCCGCTACCAGGCGCCGCACCTCGGGAGCGAGCTGTGTGCTCGCCGTGTCGGCCTTGATGGTCCGCTCGGCCTCGTGCACCCAGTGTGCGTCCCCCGCGTGGCCGGTGACGTCCGACGACAGTCGCGTCAGCGGCTCCTCGCCCGACGGGTCGAGGAACACCCCACCGAGATCGGCGAGAGCGTCGTACCCGGTGGTTCCGTCGACGGGAAGGGTGACGTCGAGCGGCTCCTCGGCGGTGAGGATCTTCTCGACGACGAGCCACGAGTCGGGTCCGACGACGCCCCGCAAGCGAGCGAGATACTCGGCCGGTGCGGTGAGCCCGTCCGGATGGTCGACGCGCACACCGTCGACGAGACCGTCGCGGAACCAGCTGCCGACCTCGGCGTGCGTCGCGGCGAAGACCGCGGGGTCCTCCTGACGGAGACCGGCCAGGTCGCTGACGGAGAAGAACCGGCGGTACCCGATGCGCCCGGAGCGCCATCCGACCAGTTCGTAGGACTGCTTGTCGTGCAGTGCTTTCGCGTCGTCCCCGCCGTCGTCGGTCGCAGGGTCCACCGGGAAGCGGTTCTCGTAGTAGGCCAGCGTGGCCTCGTCTCCCGACCGGTCGACCGAGAGTTCGTTCACGTCGGCATCGTCGCCCAGCACGGGGAGCGCGATGCGCTCCGCACCGGCCCAGTCGATGTCGAACCACGAGGCGTACTGCGATGCGCGTCCGTGTCTCAGCACGTCCCACCAGAACGGGTTCTCCCGCGCCGTGGCCACACCGAGGTGGTTGGGCACGATGTCGACCACGACGCCCAGGCCGTGGGACCGGCACTCGGCGACGAGGTCCTCGAGAGCGGCTCGACCACCGAGTGCCTCGGAGACGGTGCGCGGATCGGTGACGTCGTACCCGTGGGTGGAGCCCTCGGCCGCCGTCAGGATCGGCGACAGATAGACGTGGGAGACACCGAGTTCGGCGAGATAGGGAACCAGCGACGCGGCATCGCGGAGAGTGAAGCGATCACCCCGTAGCTGGAATCGATAGGTCGAGGTGATCGCGTGGCTCATGTCGCTTCCTTACCCCGTTTTCCGTAGCACCAACAGTGACCGTGCTTGCACCTCGACAGCGGTGCCGGCGACGATGACTCGATCGTCGGCTCCGGTGGCCGAGGCGGTGTCGAGCGCGACGGTCCACTCGTCGGCGTACTTGCCGTCCAGTGTGGTGAAGTCGATCGGCTCGTGATGGGCGTTGAAGCACAGGTAGAACGTGTCGTCGACGACCCGGTTGCCCCGGTTGTCGGGCTCGGGGATGTTCTCGCCGTTGAGGAACACCGCCAGCGACTTGCCGAAGCCGCTGTCCCAGTCCTCCTCGGTCATCTCCTCGCCGGTCGGGGTGAGCCACGCGATGTCGCGCGTCTGCTCCGCCTTGCGGATCGGCCGGCCTTCGAAGAAGCGTCGTCGACGGAACACCGGGTGGTCGTTGCGGAGTGCGATCACGCGGGACGTGAACTCGACCAGATCGGCGTTCGTCTCCGCCAGCGACCAGTCCATCCAGGCCAGTTCGGAGTCCTGGCAGTAGACGTTGTTGTTGCCCTGCTGGGTCCGGCCCATCTCGTCGCCGTGCGCGAGCATCGGCGTGCCCTGGCTGAGCATGAGCGTCGCCAGCATGTTGCGGATCTGACGGGCGCGCAGCGACAGCACCTCGGGGTCGTCCGTCGGCCCCTCGACACCGCAGTTCCAGGACCGGTTGTGGCTCTCGCCGTCGTTGTTGTCCTCGCCGTTGGCCTCGTTGTGCTTGTCGTTGTAGGACACCAGATCGTGCATCGTGAAGCCGTCGTGCGCGATGACGAAGTTGATGCTCGCACCGGGGCGGCGACCCGTCGCCTCGTAGAGGTCGGAGGATCCGGTGAGCCGCGACGCGAACTCGCCGAGTGTCGCCGGCTCACCGCGCCAGTAGTCGCGGACGGTGTCGCGGTACATGCCGTTCCACTCGGTCCAGAGACCGGGGAAGTTGCCGACCTGGTAGCCGCCCTCACCGACGTCCCACGGCTCGGCGATCAGCTTGACCTGGCTCACCACCGGGTCCTGCTGGACCAGGTCGAAGAACGCGCTCAGCTTGTCCACGTCGTGCAGTTCGCGGGCCAGGGTCGATGCGAGGTCGAAGCGGAAGCCGTCGACGTGCATCTCGGTGACCCAGTAGCGCAGGGAGTCCATGATCAGCTGCAGGGTGTGCGGGTGACGGACGTTCAGGCTGTTACCCGTGCCCGTGTAGTCCATGTAGAAGTACGGGTCGTCGTCGACCAACCGGTAGTACGCGGCGTTGTCGATGCCGCGGAACGCGATGGTCGGACCCATGTGGTTGCCCTCGGCGGTGTGGTTGTAGACCACGTCGAGGATCACCTCGATGCCGGCTTCGTGGAACGAGCGCACCATCGTCTTGAACTCCGACACGGCCGAACCGGCCATGGGGGAGGACGCGTACTCGTTGTGCGGGGCCATGAAACCGAACGAGTTGTAGCCCCAGTAGTTGCGAAGTCCCTTGTCCACCAATGTCTGATCCTGCATGAACTGATGCACCGGCATCAGTTCGATGGCGGTGACGCCGAGCTTCTCCAGGTGGCTGATCACGGCCGGATGGCCGAGACCGGCGTACGTACCGCGCAGATCCTCCGGGATGTCCGGGTGGGTCATCGTCATGCCCTTGACGTGGGCCTCGTAGATGACGGTCTCGTTGTAGGGGCGACGCGGCGAGCGGTCGTTCTGCCAGTCGAAGAACGGATTGACGACGACCGTCGTCATCGTGTGTCCCAGCGAGTCGTGCTGGGGGAAGTGGTTCTCGGGCTCGGGCTCGGGCTCTGGATCAGGCTCGGGTGCAACGGTTCTGGCAGTCGCGACGTTGGCGCGGGTCGCGTCGACGGTGCGCGATGCGGTGGCCGATCCCGCGGGGCCGGCGACGTGCGCCTCGCCGGGATGCACGGCGTCGTCGCTCTCCTGCGCTGCGGGCACGGGACGTTCGGGGATGTCGATGTCGTAACTGAAGAGCGAGCGGTCACCGTCGAACGATCCGACGAACGCCTTGCCGTAGGGGTCGAGCAGCAGCTTGCTCGCGTCGCACCGCTGTCCCGCTCCGGGATTCCACGGGCCGTGCACGCGGTAGCCGTACCGTTGGCCGGGCTGGACCTGGGGGATGTAGGCGTGCCAGACGTACCCGTCGACCTCTTCGAGGCGGACGCGGGTCTCGTGACCGTCGGCGTCGATGAGGCAGAGATCGACGGCCTCGGCGACCTCGGAGAAGAGCGCGAAATTGGTTCCGGCGCCGTCGTAGGTGGCGCCCAGGGGATACGCGCTGCCGGGCCATACCTGGATCGATGGTTCGTGTGCATGGTCGACGGACATGCTCGGAACCCTATCCCGGCAGCGGCGAAGGACACCTGTCGGCGAGGTCCGTCGCAGGCCGGAGCGTCGGCCGCCCGGGCTCAGCCCAGTCGTGCGATCAGCGCGTGCCCGAGGTCGGTGCCCGATCGCCAGGCGCTCTCGACGCGGGGCGAGCCCTCCGGGCACCACTGATCCCCGGCGAAGCCGACCAGACGGTCTCCGTGCGAGACGATGTCGTGGCTCGCGTCGTGCTGGGAGGCGGGCTTGGCGAAGGTCCAGCGGTGGGCGTGCGTCCAGATCGGAGTGCCGATGCCCGTGAGCGCGGCGACGGCGTCGACGACGGCGGGGATCGCACCGGCGGGATCGTCGAGGTGTCGCCGGGCGCGCTGCGCGGACGTGTGGGCGACCAGGACCGCGGCTCCGTCGCCCCGGCGTGCGCCGTCGCGCGCGAGGAACTCGACGTCCGCGTCGTCGGACACGAAGGCGGCGTCGGGGAAGGGGAGTCCGGCGGCGTCGTCGTCGGTGAGCCCGAGGACCACCGCGACGACGGGGTCGTAGTCGACGGCGTCGGGCACGGTCATCAGGCGGGAGGCCTGCGGGTCGGGCATGGCCAGGACCACGTGTCCGTCGGGCAACGCCCGAGCCTCGGTGGCGTCGACAGGGATGCCGGACAGCAGGTCCTTGACCAGAGATCGCAGGCCCGCCGGCGTTCCCCACCGCGTGGGTCCCGATTTCTGTTCCGGCTCCGCCCCGGCCCGCACCACCGTGAAGGTGTCTGTCCACTCGTGCACGAGACCGCGAGAGGCCCAGTCGGACACGACGTCCCGGAACCCGTCGTCGCGGACGGTGAAGTAGCCGGCGCCCACATCGACTCGGCGTCCGTGCAACTCGGGGGACGACATCCGACCGCCGACGGCGCGGCCCCGGTCACGCAGCACGAACGGGACACCGGCGTCGCGGAGCACGCGAACGCACGCGGCACCGGCGATACCGGCTCCGAGGACGGTGACGGGAGAGGTCGAGGAGGTCACTCGTTCAGCGTACGGACGCGGCTCCGAACGCCGTCGACGAAGAGTTCGAGGCCGAAATCGAACCGAGCGGTGGCATCTCGATCGAGGTCACCGTCGTCGAGGTGTCGATCCGCGGCCAGCGCACCCGCGGACTCCATCTGCAGCCGGGACTGTTCGTCGCTCGTCGCACCCAGCACGTAGTAGAGCAGGGCGTCCGCGGCGTGTCCGGCGTCCTCCGGGGTCAGCCCGGTGGCGCGGAGATCGTCGACGACCGTGGTCCGCACGGGGTGCGTCACCGTGCGGGCGGCCAGGCTGCAGGCGACCACCTCGGCGCCGTCCCGGTGAGCCAGGAGAGCGTCTCGAAGTCCGTGAGCGCGGCCGCGCACGGCGTCCAGCACATCGGAGGTGACGGCAGCGGGCACGGTGTCCAGGCGGCTCAGGATGCGATCGGACACCGCGCCGAGCAGCGCCTGCTTGTTCGCGACGTGCCAGTACAGCGCGCCCGGCGCGACACCGAGCGAGCCTGCCAGTCGGCGCATCGTGAGGTCGGCGAGACCGTAGTCGTCGAGAATGGTCAGTGCGCCGTCGACGACGTCGTCTCTGCGCAACTGCATTCCGCACCTCTCCCGACTCGTGTCGCGGGCCCGTCGGCCACGCAGCGACAGCCTAGGCTGGCCGACGTGAGTGATGTCGACACGACGGGGTTCGCCTCGACCGCACCCGGGATCGGCGATGCGGGTCGGCCGTCGCGCGGCGCGTTCACCCGGCGTTCGATCCGGATCGTGCTCGCGACCGCGGTGGTCGGTGCCGTCCTCGGGATCCTGTGGGCTCTGCTCGCGCCCGTGGAGCACGTCGCCGCCGTCGGTGACGGCCGCGCGATCGTGTTGACCGGCGAGAGCGATCATCGCTTCGACGCACTGGCTCTGTTCCTCTGCGTGACCGCCGCGGCCGGGGTGCTGACCACGGTCGCCGTCTGGGCTCGCGTGGCCGAGCGAGGACCGCGTCTGGTCCTCGACATCGTGGTGGCGTCGGCGCTGGCGTCCGCCGCGGCGATCGGTGCCGGCCTCGCCGTGGGCGCGGTGCGGTATCCGAGTGCCGACGGCGCCCTTCGCGGCGATGTCGTCGCACTCGCCCCCGGTGTCTCGACGTGGCTGGCTCTGCTCGCGCAACCTCTGGCTGCGGCGGTCACGCTCGTTCTCGTCACGGCGCTGTCGCCGTCGGACGATCTGGGTCGGGACGAGTCCCCCGAGGAGTGATCCGTTCGGGTCTCGGACGCCGGATTCGTCTGCTTGAATGAGCGCTCTCAGGGCGGCCCACGACGGGCCGCGGGCGGGGGCCGACCTCTTCGAACGGCGAGGGTCTCCAGGACGTGGCGAACACCATTCGGCGGTGGTTGACCAGACCCGTCGATTACGCGTGGACCGTCCACTACTTCGAGACGAACACCGCGCTCGGCTCGACCCGCGTCCTCATCGGTCTGTCCTGCCTCCTGTTCTCCGTCCTGTACGTCGTCGCCGGACTCGCCCCGCCGACCGCGCCGACGGGAGCAGCACTGACGATCGTGCTCGTGAACGCGGTGGGGACCGCCGGCGTCGGGCTCGCCTGGATCCGCGGACCGTGGCCCTCACGCCGGATGTCGACGGCCTTCGTCGTGTACGCAGACGTCGGACTCTCCGTGGTGCTTCTCTCGCTGTCCGACCCGCTCGCCGTGCTGCCCTGCGCGATCCTGTTCGGCGTCGCGAGCAGTTACGTGGCGACGTTCCACACGCCGCGGGTGTTCGCCGTCCACCATTCCCTCACCGTGGTGGTGTGCGTCGGGTTGTTCGTCCGAGCGATCGGCTCGGAGTCCGTGCTCGGAGCGGCGCGCACCTCGCTCGCCGTCACCTACGGATTGCTCATCGTGATGGTTCTCTTCCTCGCACCGATCTCCATCTACCGCCTGCAGTTCCTGCAACGCGGCGACGTCACCGCCGCGTACGTGGATCCGCTGACCGGCCTGCGCAACCGGCGGGGACTCACCGTCGCGGCGGGCGAACTGCTCGGCACCCGGAACGGTCTCGTCGCGGTGGTCATCGACATCGACCGCTTCAAGTCGATCAACGACCGCTTCGGACACCACCACGGTGACCTCGTCATCCGTCGGACGGCGGACACCATCGACGAGATGTTCCCGTCTCCGTCGATCACGGCCCGCACCGGCGGGGAGGAATTCGCCGTCGTGACCGCGCTGCCGATGGACGAGGTGCTCGACCGGGCGCGGCGGCTGCGCAGCGCCTACACGGCGCGGTCGGACCACGAGTCGAGTCTGAGCATCGGGGTCGCTCGCGAGGAGCGGGTCGTCACCTCGCACGACGTGGAGGTGCTCCTCATCTGTGCCGATCGAGCGATGTATTCCGCCAAGGCGGACGGCGGCGATGCCGTCGTCGGCTACGGCACTCTCACGTAGGTGGTCGGAGCGCGGCGAACTCGTCGGTCACACGTAGTGCGCTGTCCCGGAAGCGGTACAGCGCGGCGGGACGTCCTCCGGACGGGCCCGGGGGAGCGGTGTGGCCGGTGGACTCGATGACGCCCCGCCTGGTGAGCACCCGTTGGAGATTGGTGGTGTCGACCTGGTAACCCAGTGCAGCGCAATAGATGTCGCGCAAGGTCGACAGGCTGAACTCGACGGGCGCGAGCGCGAAGGCGATGTTGGTGTACGACAGTTTGGCCGCCAGTCTCGCGCGGGCGTGCGCCACCATCGTGCCGTGATCGAACGCGGTCTCGGGGAGCGTCGCGACCGGGTGCCACGCGGTGTCGACGGGAAGTCGCGGGTCCCCGACGATGGGGACCAGACCGAGGAACGTCGAGGCGATGCGGCGATCGCCGGGGACGCGCCCGGGATCGGAGAAGACGGACAGCTGCTCGAGGTGGCGTACCTCGCGCACGTCGACCTTCTCCGCCAGCTGACGTCGCGCGGAGTCGGTCAGGTTCTCGTCGTTCCGGAGGAGCCCGCCGGGGAGTGACCAGGTTCCGCGCGCCGGGGCGAGTGCGCGCTGCCACAGCAGCACGCACAGTTCGGCAGGCTCGCGGGGCTGCAGCTCGCGCACCTGGAAGACGACGGACAGCACTTCGTGCACCGGTCGGGTGGCCGGATCGGGGGCACTTCCGGTCGGTCCGTCGGCGGCGGTGCTACGATGAATCACGTTTTCGATCATAAGTCGAAAACCCCGTCGGGTCCATTCCGGCGGATCGGCACCGGCGCACGCGAGCGCTGGACGCACGCGAGGAGCACGACATGGCGATCACCACCACGCGATTCGGCGGGAACTCCGCGGTCTTCGACGGACCGACGGGTTACGCCGGCGTCGATGCCGGCCCGGAGTGGGCCGAGGAGATCCTGCGCCTGGCAGAGGCGAAGAACGCGACGATCCTGGCGCACAACTATCAGCTGCCCGCCATCCAGGACATCGCCCACCACGTCGGCGACTCGCTCGCGCTCTCGCGCATCGCCGCCGAGGCGCAGGAGGAGACCATCGTCTTCTGCGGCGTGCACTTCATGGCCGAGACGGCCAAGATCCTCGCGCCGTCCAAGACGGTCCTCATTCCCGACGAGCGGGCGGGCTGCTCTCTCGCCGACTCCATCGACGCGGCCCAGCTGCGCGAGTGGAAGGCCGAGCACCCGGACGCCGTCGTCGTGTCGTACGTGAACACCACCGCCGAGGTGAAGGGACTGACGGACATCTGCTGCACCTCGTCCAACGCGGTCGAGGTCGTGCAGTCCATCGACCCGGACCGCGAGGTGCTCTTCCTGCCGGACCAGTTCCTCGGGGCCCACGTCCGTCGGCAGACCGGTCGCACCAACATGCACATCTGGGCCGGTGAGTGCCACGTCCACGCCGGCATCAACGGCGACGAGCTCACCGCACGGTCGCAGGCGTACCCCGAGGCCGAGCTCTACGTCCACCCCGAGTGCGGCTGCGCGACGTCCGCGCTCTACCTCGCCGGCGAGGGATTCGTGCCCGAGGACCGCGTCAAGATCCTCTCGACCGGCGGCATGCTCGACGCGGCGCGCACCACGGGTGCGAAGCAGGTTCTCGTCGCCACCGAGATCGGCATGCTGCACCAGCTGCGCAAGGCGGCGCCCGGTGTCGACTTCCAGGCCGTGAACGACCGCGCGTCCTGCCCGTACATGAAGATGATCACCCCCGCGGCGCTGCTCCGGTGCCTCACGGAGGGCAAGGACGAGGTGCACGTCGACGTCGCGACGGCCGAACGCGCACGCGCGTCCGTCGAGCGGATGATCGCCATCGGCTCGCCCGGCGGCGGCGAGTGACCACTGCGGCCACTCCGGGCGCACGTGTCGCTGCCGCTCCGGGCGGAAGTGTCGCTCCGGGCTGGGAGGCCGCGGCCGATCTCGTCGTGGTCGGCGGGGGAGTCGCCGGTCTCGCCGCGGCGATCGAGGCGACCCGGTCCGGGCTGAGCGTGCTGGTGCTGAGCAAGGACGCGGCGGGTACGGCGACGCAGTACGCCCAGGGCGGCATGGCCGTCGCGATCGGCGAGGACATCGAGGCCCACGTGCGCGACACGATCGTCGCGGGCGCCGGTCTGTGCGACGAGGCCGCGGTGCGCTCGATCGTCGGGGCCGGCGCCGACGCCGCTGAGTGTGCTCACCGGCATCGGTGCTCGGTTCGACAGCGGCGCGGACGGCTCCATGGCCCGCACCCGTGAGGGCGGCCACTCGGTCGGCCGCATCGTGCACGCGGGCGGCGACGCCACGGGGCGGGAGATCCAGCGCGCTCTGTCGTCCGCGGCGCCCGCGACGGTCAACGGCGCGACCGTGCTCGACGTCCTGGTCGGCGACCGCGGTGTGGCGGGCGTGCTCGTCTCGCTCTCGCCGGACGATCTCCACGCGAACCTCGGCGTGGTGCACGCACCCGCCGTGCTGATCGCCACCGGTGGCACCGGAATGCTGTACTCGGCCAGCACGAACCCGTCCGGCGCCACGGCCGACGGCCTCGCTCTCGCACTGCGGGCGGGCGCGGACGTGGCGGACGTCGAGTTCGTGCAGTTCCACCCGACCGTGCTGTTCCGCCCCGGCGGCCGCGGGCGGCTCCCGTTGGTCAGCGAGGCGGTCCGCGGTGAGGGCGCGCGTCTCGTCGACGCGGACGGCCGCTCGATCATGGCGGGCGTGCACCCGCTGGGTGATCTCGCTCCCCGCGACGTCGTGTCCCGGGCGATCGCTGCTCGGCTGGCCGAGAGCGGCGCCGATCACGTCTTTCTCGACGCGCGGTCCGTGCCCGACATGGCCCTGCGTTTTCCCACCGTCACCGCGGCCTGCCTCGCTCAGGACGTGGACCCGACGGAGCAGCCGATCCCGGTGGCCCCCGCAGCGCACTATGCATGCGGCGGTGTCGTCACCGACGAGTACGGCCGCACCTGCGTCGCCGGGCTCCACGCCGCGGGCGAGGTGGCCCGCACAGGACTGCACGGAGCGAACCGTCTCGCGTCGAACTCGCTGCTCGAGGGCGTGGTGCTGGGGACCCGAGTGGCTCGCAGCGCCCGAGACCGGGTGTCCGTCCGCTCCCTGACGTCCGGCGATCCGTCTGCGCGACACCGGGCGCCCCGACTCGACAGGGACGTCCTCCAGTCCGCGATGACCCGTCACGTCGGCGTCGTCCGCGACGACACGGGTCTGCGCGAGGCAGCGGCGATCGTGGGAGCCGCTGTCCCGCGCGAGCTCACGTCGACCCACGACGTCGAGGACGCCGCACTGACACTGCTGGCGTCCGCGACCGCCTCGGCAGCTCTCGCCCGCACCGAGACGCGGGGTGCGCACACCCGCGCCGATCACCCCCGGTCCGACGACGCACAGCGCCGCAGCACCGTCTTCCGGCTGGCCGACGACGGCAGCCTCGCGATCGTGCGGAATGCCCGCAGCGCCGACCAGGTCGGCCCGATAGGAGTCTCATGACCACACCCGCCGCTGCTCTCGACCCCGTCGATCGGGACGAGATCCTCCTCGTCGTGCGCCGCGCGCTGGAGGAGGACCTCCGATACGGGCCCGATGTGACGAGCCTCGCCACGGTGCCCGAGGGCGCGCGCACCCGCGCCGCGGTCGTCTCGCGGGCACACGGCGTCGTGGCGGGCCTCGACGCCGCGCTGGCGGTGCTCGACGAGGTGATCGGCGACCACGTCGTGCTCTCCCGGATCGCCGACGGCACCCGGGTCGAGCCGGGTGACGTGGTGCTGTCGGTGGAGGCACCGACCAGGGCCCTGCTCACCGCGGAGCGGACGATGCTCAACATTCTCTGCCACCTGTCCGGCATCGCGACCGCGACCGCGGCGTGGGTCGACGCGGTGTCCGGCACGGGATGCGTCGTACGGGACAGTCGCAAGACCTTGCCCGGGCTACGTGCACTGCAGAAGTACGCCGTGCGTGCCGGCGGCGGGCAGAACCACCGCATGGGCCTCGGCGACGCGGCACTGATCAAGGACAACCACGTGGTCGCCGCGGGCTCGGTGGTGGCGGCTCTGCGCGCCGTCCGAGCCGCGGCGCCGGACATCGCGTGCGAGGTCGAGGTGGACACTCTCGAGCAGCTCGACGACGTGCTGGCCGAGGGCGTCGACCTGGTGCTGCTCGACAACTTCCCGCTGTGGCAGACGCAGATGGCGGTGCAACGTAGGGATCGAGCAGCTCCCGCGACGAAGCTCGAATCGTCCGGCGGGCTGTCCCTGGACTCGGCCGCCGAGTACGCGGGCACCGGTGTGGACTTCCTCGCGGTCGGCGCGCTCACCCACTCCGTGACGGTGCTCGACCTGGGGCTCGACTTCGAGTGACGTTTCGCGTGAGCGGGATCCGGGCACAGGACCGCACATGACATCTGTGAGCACTGTGGACCGCGGCGATCGGGTCATCGCCCGCCGCGTGACCGTGAACGCCCCTGCCGACGACCTCTTCGCTCAGGTGGCGGATCCGCACCGGCACGGCGAGCTGGACGGCTCCGGAACGGTGAAGGACACGGTGAAGGGTCCGACGACGCTCTCGCGCGGAGCGAAGTTCTCGGTGGGCATGAAGCAGTTCGGCGTGCCCTACCGCATCACCAGCACCGTCACGGAGTTCACCGATACCGGGGACACCAAGGTGATCGAGTGGCAGCACCCGCTGGGCCACAAGTGGCGCTGGGAGTTCGTCGCGGTGGGCCCCTCGTCCACCGAGGTGACGGAATCGTTCGTCTACGGAACGGCGAAGATCCCGAAGATGCTCGAGGTGACCAAGCAGACGGCACAGAACGCGAACGGCATCACGAAGACGCTGGAGAAGCTGGCAGCCCGCTACTCCTGAGACCATGGTGCGGGCAGGCCGGAGGCCGGTCGGTGGGACCAGCTGGATCGTCCCCCTCGGGGCGCCGGTCGGGGCTCGAGCGATAATCGACGTGCGCCGACCGGCGCGCCCTTGCTCGACCCGAGAGGATCACCCATGACTGCCCGCACCGAGTTGCGACGCGTGGATCTACGCGGCAGCTCTCCGTCCACCGCCGAGCTGCGCGCGGTTCTCCCACGGGGTGGAGTGGACGTGAACTCGGTGCTGCATCTGGTCACCCCGGTGGTCGAGGCGGTGCGTGAGCGCGGCGCCGACGCGGCGCTCGAGTACAGCGAGACGTTCGACCGCGTGCGTCCCGACTCCGTGCGAGTCCCGGCCGCCGAGCTCGAGAAGGCTCTGGACCAGCTCGATCCTGACGTGCGGGCGGCACTCGAGGTGTCCATCGAGCGGTCGCGCATCGTGCACGAGGATCAGCGTCGGTCCGAGACCGTGACCACCGTCGTCCCCGGTGGAACCGTCACCGAGAAGTGGGTCCCGGTCGAGCGAGTCGGACTGTACGTACCGGGCGGCAACGCCGTGTACCCGTCGTCCGTCGTCATGAACGTTGTCCCCGCGCAGGTCGCCGGCGTCGGCAGCCTCGTCGTCGCCTCGCCGCCGCAGGCGGACTACGGCGGCCTCCCGCACCCCACCATCCTGGCGGCGGCAGCGTTGCTCGGCGTGGACGAGGTCTGGGCGGTCGGCGGTGCCCAGGGCGTCGCACTGCTCACCTACGGCGGCGTGGACACCGACGGAGCGCCGCTCGAGCCCGTGGACATGATCACCGGCCCGGGCAACATCTACGTCACCGCGGCGAAGCGGTTGTGCCGTGGAGCGGTGGGCATCGACTCCGAGGCCGGGCCCACCGAGATCGCCATCCTGGCCGACGACACCGCCGACCCGGTGCACGTCGCCGCCGATCTGATCTCGCAGGCCGAACACGACGTGCTGGCGGCGAGCGTGCTCGTCACCACCTCGGTCGCCCTGGCCGACGCCGTCACGCGCGAGGTCGCCGAGCGCACGCTCACCACCAAGCACTCCGAACGCGTCGCGACGGCGCTGTCCGGTGAGCAGTCGGGCATCGTGCTGGTGGACACGCTGGCCGACGGCATCCGCACGGTCGACGCCTACGCCGCGGAGCACCTCGAGATCCAGACCGAGAACGCCTCCGAGGTGGCGGGCCGCATCCGCAGCGCCGGAGCGGTGTTCGTCGGACCGTGGTCGCCGGTGAGCCTCGGCGACTACTGCGCCGGGTCCAACCACGTCCTGCCGACGGCCGGATGCGCCCGTCACTCGTCCGGGTTGTCGGTGCAGACGTTCCTGCGCGGCATCCACATCGTCGACTACTCGCGCGACGCTCTCGACGGCGTCGCGAAGCACGTCGTCGCCCTCGCGAACGCGGAGGATCTGCCGGCGCACGGTGATGCCGTCCGCGTGCGGTTCGAGAGCCGATCGTGACGGCCGCCCCCGGCGCCGGGACCGCACTGTCGGACCTGCCGCTGCGCGACTCGCTCGTCGGGAAGTCTCCGTACGGTGCGCCGCAGCTCGAGGTGCCGGTGCAGCTCAACACCAACGAGAACCCGCACCCACCGTCGGCAGCGCTCGTGGAGGACGTCGCCCGCTCCGTGCGGGAGGCGGCAGCGTCGCTGCACCGTTATCCCGATCGGGACGCCGTCGCACTGCGCACGGATCTCGCCGCGTACGTGGCGGCCCGTACGGGGGTGCCCGTCACCGTCGACAACCTGTGGGCCGCGAACGGATCGAACGAGATCCTGCAGCAACTGCTGCAGGCATTCGGGGGGCCGGGACGCACGGCGCTGGGATTCGTGCCGTCGTACTCGATGCACCCCATCATCTCGGCGGGCACCCAGACCGAGTTCCTCGATCTGCATCGGCGTGACGACTTCTCGCTGGACGTCGACGCGGCCGTGGCCGCGATCGAGTCGATGACGCCGGACGTCGTGTTCGTCACCAGCCCCAACAACCCGACGGGACACAGTCTCTCGCTCGACGACCTCCGGCGTCTCGCTTCCGCGACCACCGGGATCCTCGTCGTCGACGAGGCGTACGGCGAGTTCTCGGCGGCGCCCAGCGCGGTCGACCTCATCGACAAGTTCCCCAGCCGAGTCGTCGTCAGCCGGACCATGAGCAAGGCCTTCGCGTTCGCGGGTGGGCGACTCGGGTACCTGGTGGCCGCTCCGGCTGTCGTGGACGCACTGCTCCTGGTGCGGCTGCCGTACCACCTGTCGGTGCTCACGCAGGCTGCTGCGCGCGCCGCACTGCGCCATGCCGACGACACGCTGGCCTCGGTGGCCGAGCTGGCGGCCGAGCGTGATCGCGTCGTCGCCCGGCTCGCCGTCCTGGGCTACCGAGTGGTGCCCAGCAGCGCCAACTTCGTGCTGTTCGGCCTGTTCGACGATGCGCCCGCGGTGTGGTCGCGGTACCTCGATCAGGGTGTACTCATCCGCGACGTCGGCATCGCGGGGCATCTCCGCGTCACCATCGGCACCGAGGCCGAGAACGATCGGTTCCTCGAGGTCAGCGCCGACCTGTCCGAGGACGTCGTCCACTCGTCCGCCCCCGCCACCTGAACCCCAACAGAGGATCCGACCAGTGAGCAGCATCATGACCCCGAACCGCATCGCGCGCATCGAGCGGACCACCAAGGAGTCGTCCATCACGGTGGAGCTGAATCTCGACGGCACCGGCATCGTCGACGTGTCCACCGGTGTGCCGTTCTTCGACCACATGCTCACCGCGCTCGGGACGCACGCGAGTTTCGACCTCACGGTGCACGCGAAGGGCGACATCGAGATCGAGGCGCATCACACGGTCGAGGACACCGCTATCGTCCTCGGACAGGCGCTGGGCCAGGCACTCGGCGACAAGAAGGGAATTCGCCGTTTCGGTGACGCGTTCATTCCGATGGACGAGACGCTGGCACACGCCTCGGTCGACGTGTCCGGTCGGCCGTACTGCGTGCACACCGGGGAACCGGAGCACATGCTGCACGCGATCATCGGCGGCTACCCGGGAACCCCGTACGCCACGGTGATCAACCGCCACGTCTTCGAATCCATCGCGTCCAACGCGCGTATCGCCCTGCACGTCCGGGTGCTGTACGGACGCGACCAGCACCACGTCACCGAGGCCGAGTTCAAGGCCGTCGCTCGCGCCCTCCGCGCGGCCGTCGAGCCCGATCCGCGGGTCACGGGAGTGCCGTCGACGAAGGGAAGCTTGTGAGCAGCGGGAAGGCCGGAGGCCGGCCGGAGATCGGCGGGAAGGCCGGAGGCCGGCCGGGAAGAGCTGGCAAGTCTGTCGCGTTGCTGGATTACGGTTCGGGGAATCTGCACTCGGCGCAGCGCGCACTCGAACGTGTGGGCGCCGACGTCACGGTGACGTCCGATCACCGCGTCGCGCTGCAGGCCGACGGACTGGTCGTGCCCGGTGTCGGCGCGTTCGGCGCATGCATGGACGGTCTGCTGTCGGTGCGCGGCGACGAGCTCGTCGACAAGCGGCTCGCCGGGGGCCGCCCCGTGCTCGGCATCTGCGTCGGCATGCAGATCATGTTCGACCGCGGCGTCGAGTTCGACGTGCCCGCCACCGGCTGCGGCCAGTGGCCCGGCACCGTGGAGAAGCTGCAGGCCGAGGTGCTCCCGCACATGGGCTGGAACACGGTGCGCCCGGGCGAGGACTCGGTGCTGTTCGCGGGCATGGACCCCGACACGCGCTTCTACTTCGTGCACTCGTACGGCGTGCAGGACTGGGAGATGGCACCGAGCGAGTCGCTTGCCGCTCCGGTTCTCACGTGGGCCGATCACGGCGGCGAGTTCCTCGCGGCGGTGGAGAACGGCCCTCTGTCCGCGACACAGTTCCACCCGGAGAAGTCCGGCGACGCCGGCGCCACGCTGCTCGAGAACTGGCTCCGCACCCTCGGATGAGCGAGCCCCGCGAGTTCTCACTGGGTCGCCACACCGGGCTCGTCCTCGGTGCGGCGACCCTGATGCTCGCTGCGACCACCCTCGTCCTCTGGCTGCTGCAGCCGAGTGGTCCGGTGGGGCTGCTGGTGGTGGCCGTCGGACTCGTCGCCACGGGCGTCTGCGCGTCGCTGGTGGCGAAGGCGTCCGTTCGCCGATCCTTCGGCGAGGAGCCCGACGGGTCCGAGCCGTCCGACTGACGCGCCGCCCTGCCCGGTGTCGCCGCGGATCGTGCCGGTAACCTCGTCGAACGTGAGCCTGGTACTTCTCCCCGCAGTCGATGTCGCCGATGGTCAAGCTGTTCGTCTCGTGCAGGGAGAGGCAGGCAGCGAGACCGCCTACGGCTCTCCGCGCGACGCCGCGCTGGCCTGGCAGAACGACGGCGCCGAGTGGGTGCATCTGGTAGATCTGGACGCCGCCTTCGGCCGCGGTTCGAACCGCGACCTCCTCGCGAGCGTGGTGGGGGAACTCGACGTGAAGGTCGAGCTGTCCGGTGGCATCCGCGACGACGAGAGCCTGCGGGCAGCGCTCGCGACGGGCTGCGCGCGCGTCAACCTCGGCACCGCCGCACTCGAGGATCCGGAGTGGTGCCGCCGCGCCATCGGTGAGTACGGCGATCGTGTCGCCGTGGGACTGGACGTGCGCATCGTCGACGGTGAGCACCGCCTGCGCGGTCGCGGCTGGGTGAGTGACGGCGGCGATCTGTGGGAGGTGCTGGAGCGGCTCGACCGCGACGGGTGCTCGCGATACGTGGTCACCGACGTCACGCGGGACGGCACTCTGACCGGCCCCAATCTCGAACTGCTCGAACAGGTCTGCGCTGTCACCGACGCGCCGGTCATCGCGTCCGGCGGAGTGTCCACCGTCGCGGATCTGGTCGCCATCGCCACGCTGACCGACAAGGGCGTCGAGGGTTCCATCGTCGGCAAGGCCCTCTACGCCGGCCGCTTCACGCTGCCGGAGGCCCTCGCCGCCGTCGCGGACAGCGCATCGTCGGCGACGTGACCGCCGTGGACCTGGACGCTCTCGCGGCCACCGCGCGCACCCTGCTCGACGGCACCCACGAGCGGTTCGTCGCGGGCACCGGCGCGCCCAGCGCCGTGGCCAAGGGGCCGGACGACTTCGCCACCGCGGTCGACCTCGAGCTCGAACGTCGGCTGGTCGAGGAACTGCAGGAGCAGACCCAGATCCCCGTGCACGGCGAGGAGTTCGGCGGGCCACCCGTCGAGTCCGGCACCGTGTGGGTGCTCGATCCGATCGACGGGACCTTCAACTACTCGTTCGGGCTGCCCACGGCGGGCACCCTGCTGTCGCTGCTCGTCGACGGGCGCCCGGTCATCGGTCTGACGTGGCTTCCGCTGATCGGCCAACGCTTCTGGGCGGTGGAGGGCGGACCCGTGCACCGGGACGGGGAGGCGCTCCCCGCGCTGCCCACCTCCGCACTCGCCTCCTCCATCGTCGGATTCGGTGCGTTCAACATCGACAGCCGCGGCCGGTTGCCCGGCGCTTATCGGGTACAGGTGCTCTCGGACATCAGCCGCGTCTCGTCTCGCATCCGGATGCACGGGTCGACCGGACTGGACCTCGCGTACACCGCGGCGGGAACACTCGGTGCGTCGATCGTGTTCGGCCACCATGCGTGGGACAACGCCGCCGGAGCGATGCTGGTCCGCGCCGCCGGCGGAATCGTCACCGATCTGGCGGGGGAGCCGTGGACGGTGACCTCGACGTCGGTGCTCGCCGCAGCCCCCGGCGTGCACGAGGAACTGCTGCAGGTGCTCGCCGGAGTCGGCGAGCCGTCCACGTACACACCGACATCGCGCGCGCGGGAAGGAGTCCGGAGATGAGTGTCGCCGTACGCGTCATCCCGTGCCTGGACGTCGATGCCGGTCGCGTCGTCAAGGGTGTCAACTTCGCCGATCTGCGCGATGCGGGTGACCCGGTCGAGCTCGCCGCGAAGTACGACGCCGAAGGTGCCGACGAGCTGACTTTCCTCGACGTCACCGCGTCGTCCGGTGGTCGCGCCACGATGCTCGACGTGGTGACCCGCACCGCGGAGCAGGTGTTCATTCCGCTCACCGTGGGCGGCGGTGTCCGCACCGTGCAGGACGTGGACACGCTCCTGCGAGCGGGCGCCGACAAGGTGTCCGTCAACACGGCAGCGCTCGCGCGACCGGAGTTGTTGCGCGAGTTGAGCTCTCGATTCGGATCGCAGTGCATCGTGCTGTCGGTCGACGCCCGGACGGTGCCCGAGGGCGAGGCGCCGACGGCGTCCGGTTGGGAGGTGACCACGCACGGCGGCCGCCGCGGTACCGGCGTCGACGCCGTGGAGTGGGCACACCGCGGGGCCGAACTCGGGGTGGGCGAGATCCTGCTCAACTCGATGGACGCGGACGGCACGAAGGCCGGCTTCGACATCGCCATGATCACCGCTGTCCGCGCGGCCGTCCGGGTCCCGGTCATCGCCAGTGGCGGCGCCGGCGCCGTCGAGCACTTCGCGCCCGCCGTGGCCGCGGGTGCCGATGCCGTTCTCGCGGCCAGCGTCTTCCACTTCGGCGAGATGACCATCGGCGACGTCAAGGGCGCTCTGCGCGCGGACGGTGTGGAGGTTCGATGAGCGCCCCCGTTCTCGATCCGGCGATCGCCGACCGTCTCAAGCGCACCGACGACGGACTGGTGTGCGCCGTCGCGCAGGAACGCGGCACCGGTGACGTGCTCATGGTCGCGTGGATGGACGACACGGCCCTGGCCATGACGCTCGCGACGCGCAAGGGCACGTACTGGTCGCGGTCACGGCAGGAGTACTGGGTCAAGGGCGAGTCGTCCGGACACGCACAGTACGTCCACGAGGTCCGCCTCGACTGCGACGGTGACACGATCCTGCTGACGGTCGATCAGACCGGCGGCGCGTGCCACACCGGTGATCACTCGTGCTTCGACGCCGACGTGTTGCTGAGCGAGCCCCCGACCGCGTGAGTACCGGCGGTCAGCCACCGCCGTCGCGGGCGATGCCGGCGTCGAGGTTGGTGACCATGACCTCGGCGAGCGCTCGCATCGTCTCGACCTGCTCGTCGTCCAGCCCGTCGAACACGAGTGACCGCACCGTGGAGACGTGGCCGGGAGCCGTGGCGACCACCTTCGCGTACCCCTCGTCCGTGAGAACGGCGTGGGAGCCGCGGCCGCCGCTGATGCTCTCCCGCCGGGCCCATCCGGCGCGCTCGAGCTTGGTCATCACGTGCGACAGCCGGGACAGCGACGCGTTGGCGAAGTCCGCGAGGTCACGTAGGCGCAGCCGACGATCCGGAGCCTCGGACAGCGTCGCCATCACGAAGTAGTCGAAGTGCGTCAGTCCGGAGTCACGCTGCAACTGGGTGTCCAGCGCGGCGGGCAACCGGGTCACGAAGGCGACCAGCACGCGCCAGGCGTCCTGCTGTGCCGGTGTGAGCCAGCGCATCTCATCCGGCTGCGTCTCGGACGGCGGTGTCGCGGTCATCGGGTGCGCGTTCCTCTCCTCGTGCCGGATCACGACCGACCAGTTCGGTTTCCGACTCGTCGAGTGTCCCACCGCCCGTGCGACCACCGCGTTCGGCACCTCCCGAACCCGGCGGGACGGCACCCGGGAAGATGACACCCATGGATTCGCAGAAGGACCCGGCACCCGGAACCACCACCCGGGAGCAGTTCCGCCAACTGGCCGCCGTCCATCGCGTGGTCCCTGTCGTCCGCAAGGTTCTCGCGGACTCCGAGACTCCGCTGTCGGCGTACCGCAAGCTCGCCGGGGACCGGCCCGGCACGTTCCTGCTCGAATCCGCCGAGAACGGGCGGTCGTGGTCCCGGTGGTCGTTCATCGGTGCGGGCAGCCCCAGTGCGCTCACGGTCGTGGACGGCGAGGCCGCGTGGATGGGGGAGACGCCGGCGGGTGCCCCGTCGGGTGGCCATCCGCTGGACGCACTCGGAGCCACCATCGAGCTGCTCCGCTCCGAACGGTTGCCGGACCTGCCCCCGCTCACCGGCGGGATGGTGGGGTATCTCGGCTACGACGCGGTGCGCCACATCGAGCGACTGCCCGAACTCACCGAGGACGATCTGCAGATCCCCGAGATGGTGATGCTCCTCGCGACCGATCTGGCCGCGGTGGACCACCACGAGGGTGCGATCACCCTCATCGCCAACGCGGTGAACTGGAACGGCACCGACGAGCGGGTCGACGAGGCGTACGACGACGCGGTGGCACGGCTCGACCGCATGACCCTCGCACTGTCGTCCGCCGCGGAGTCCACGGTGGCGTCGTTCTCGCGACCCGAGCCGCAGTTCCGGCGCCAGCGGACCTCCGAGGGGTTCGGCGCCGACGTGCACCGCCTGGTCGAGGAGATCGAGGCGGGCGAGGCGTTCCAGGTGGTGCTGTCCCAGCGTTTCGAGATGGAGACCACCGCGACGCCGCTCGACGTCTATCGCATGCTCCGACGCTCCAATCCCAGCCCGTACATGTACCTGATGCACGTCCCCGGCGCGGACGGCGAGACCGCGTTCTCGATCGTCGGGTCGAGCCCCGAGTCCCTCGTGACGGTCGCCGACGGTGTCGCGACGACGCACCCGATCGCCGGGACCCGGTGGCGCGGCGCCACCGAGGAGGACGACCTCTTGCTCGAGAAGGACCTCCTCGTGGACGAGAAGGAGAACTCCGAGCACCTCATGCTGGTGGACCTCGGACGCAACGATCTCGGGCGGGTCTGCGAGCCGGGCACGGTCAAGGTCACCGAGTACCGCCACGTCGAGCGCTACAGCCACGTCATGCACCTGGTGTCGACGGTGACGGGTCGGCTCGACGAGGGCAGGCACGCACTCGACGCCGTCCGCGCCTGCTTCCCGGCGGGCACGCTGTCGGGCGCTCCCAAGGTGCGGGCGATGGAGCTCATCGAGGAACTCGAACCGACCCGCCGCGGCGTCTACGGCGGCATCGTCGGATACCTCGACTTCGACGGGGACGCCGACACGGCGATCTGCATCCGCTCCGCCCTCATCAAGAACGGCACCGCGTACGTCCAGGCGGGTGCCGGCGTGGTGGCCGACTCGGTCGCCGAGTACGAGGACACCGAGGCGCGCAACAAGGCGATGGCGGTGCTCAGCGCGGTGGCCGCAGCGGAGACGGTGACCACCGTCGGAGGCGCCGAGTGAAACGCGGGGGCGTCGGTCTCGCCGCGCTGCTCCTGGCTCTCGCGGCGCTGGCGCTGTGGGCGTCGTCGCGGATGACCTGGGTCCGGGTCGTCAGCTCGGACGGGCTGGGGGAGCAGCAGACGTCCTCGCTCGTCGGGGGTACGTGGGCCGCGGCGACCACGCCGTTGGCCATCGCGGCCATCGCTGCGGTGGCGGCTCTGTTCGCGATCCGCGGACGGTGGACGGTGCTGCTCGCGGTGCTCGTCGCGCTCGTCGGTGTCGGAGCCGCCGTTCCCGCGGTGCAGTTGATCGTCTCGGGCGTGGATCCGGAGCGCGCCGGCGCGCTGGCGGAACTACCCGGTCGTGCCGAGGTCCTCTCCGCGGAGGCGAGCCGCGCGCCCGCCGCACTCGCGCTCCTGGGCGGTCTGCTCGCGCTGGCCGCCGCCGTCGTGGTCGCGCGCACGTCCCGCTCCAAGGCCGGCCTGTCGGCCCGGTACGACAGTCCCGCGGTGCGCCGTGAGCGCGCCGAACAGGACGTTCGGTCTGCCGCCGTGGACGCCGACGAGGAACCGAGCGAGCGGGCCATCTGGGACGCGCTGGACTCCGGTGCCGACCCGACCGTGACCGACGACGCCACCGGTGTCGACGACCGACCCCGCGGCGGTGAGACCCGCTAGTCGGTGGTGTTACTCCGGCCTCTACTCTGAGCGCACCGGATGAGCAGCGCCACACATCCACTGCGATGTCGAGCAGACATTCACCACTCTGGCGGAAGGACGCGGGGGACACCGATGACCGTTCTCGATTCGATCCTCGACGGTGTACGGGCCGACACGCAGGCCCGTGAATCCGTGGTGGACTTCGCCTCCGTCAAGAAGGCCGCCGCCGCCGCGCGGCCGGCTCTCGACGCCGCCGCCGCGCTCATCGAGCCGGGCATCGCCGTCATCGCAGAGGTCAAGCGCGCCAGCCCTTCCAAGGGTGCGCTGGCCGACATTCCGGACCCCGCCGTGCTCGCGGGTGCCTACGAGTCGGGCGGAGCGCGCGTCATCAGCGTGCTCACCGAGGAGCGCCGCTTCCGCGGATCGCTGGACGATCTCGACGCCGTGCGTCGCGCCGTCGAGATCCCCGTGCTGCGCAAGGACTTCATCGTCGGGCCTTACCAGATCCACGAGGCTCGCGCCCACGGCGCCGACATGATCCTGCTGATCGTCGCGGCTCTGGAGCAGGACGCCCTCGCGTCCCTGCTCGACCGCACCGAGTCGCTCGGCATGACCCCGCTGGTCGAGGTGCACACCGAGGAGGAAGCGGACCGCGCGCTCGAGGCCGGCGCCAAGGTCATCGGCGTCAACGCCCGCAACCTCAAGACACTCGACGTCGACCCGGACACCTTCTCCCGCATCGCGCCCGGCCTGCCGTCGGACATCATCCGGGTCGCCGAGTCCGGCGTCCGCGGCACCGCCGATCTCCTGGCCTACGCCGGAGCGGGTGCCGACGCGGTTCTCGTCGGTGAGGGACTGGTCACCAGCGGCGACCCGCGGTCCGCGGTGCGTGACCTGGTCGCGGCCGGAACGCACCCCTCCTGCCCGAAGCCTGCGCGCTGATTTCAGGCTCCACCCGGCTCGTCGTCCCGGTGTGTCATCGGGCAGACTCGACACCGTGACTACCAGCTATCTTCCGAACTCGAGCGACGGCATCACCGATCGCACCGATCACGACCCCGACCTCGGCGGACACTTCGGTAAGTACGGCGGCCGCTACGTGCCCGAGGCGCTCATGGGCGTCATCGAGGAAGTCACCACCGAGTACGCCAAGGCGCGCGGAGATCGAGACTTCCTCGACCAGCTCGATCGTCTGCAGCGCGACTACACCGGTCGCCCGTCGCCGATCTTCGAGGCGGCGAATCTGTCGAAGCAGGCCGGTGGGGCCCGCATCTTCCTCAAGCGCGAGGACCTCAACCACACCGGTTCGCACAAGATCAACAATGTGCTGGGCCAGGTGCTGCTCGCCAAGCGGATGGGCAAGACCCGCGTCATCGCCGAGACCGGCGCCGGCCAGCACGGCGTCGCCACGGCCACGGCCTGTGCGCTGCTCGGCCTCGAGTGCCTCGTCTACATGGGCGAGGTGGACACCGAGCGTCAGGCCCTCAACGTCGCCCGGATGAAGCTCCTCGGTTCCGACGTCGTCGCGGTGACGTCCGGCTCGCGCACACTCAAGGACGCCATCAACGAGGCGCTGCGCGACTGGGTGACCAACGCGGACGAGACCTACTACTGCTTCGGCACCGTCGCCGGACCGCACCCGTTCCCCATGATGGTCCGCGATTTCCAGCGCATCATCGGCATGGAGGCACGCGCGCAGATGCTGCACGATCACGGCCGGCTTCCCGACGCCATCGCCGCGTGCGTCGGCGGCGGGTCGAACGCCATCGGCATCTTCCACGCCTTCATCGACGACGCGGACGTCCGGCTGATCGGGTACGAGGCAGCCGGCGACGGCATCGAGACGGGTCGCCACGCCGCGACCATCGGTGCGGGCTCGCCCGGCGCCCTCCACGGCGCCTTCTCGTACCTGCTGCAGGACGAGGACGGTCAGACCATCGACTCGCACTCCATCTCCGCCGGGCTCGACTACCCGGGCGTCGGACCGGAGCACTCGTACCTCAACGACATCGGGCGAGCCGAGTACCGACCCATCACCGACACGGAGGCCATGGAGGCCTTCACTCTGCTGTGCAAGACCGAGGGCATCATCCCGGCGATCGAGTCCGCGCACGCCATCGCGGGTGCCGTGAAGCTCGGCCGTGAACTCGGTGACGGCGCCATGATCCTGGTCAACCTCTCCGGTCGCGGAGACAAGGACGTCGACACCGCCGCGAAGTGGTTCGGCATCCTGGACGAGAAGGGCAACGTGACGTGAGCACCCCCACCCCCATCCCGGTGCACTCCGGTCCGTCGCGGTTGGGCCCGGTCTTCGACCACACCCGCGGTGAGCACCGCGCGGCCCTCGTCGGCTACCTGCCCGCCGGGTTCCCGACGGTGCCCGAGTCGATCGACGCCGTGCGCGCGCTCGTCGACAGCGGCTGCGACATCATCGAGGTCGGCGTCCCGTACTCCGATCCCGTCATGGACGGCCCCACCATCGCGGCCGCCGCAGGGCGCGCCCTGGCCAACGGCGCCCGCGTCCGCGACGTCTTCACCGTGGTCGAGGCCATCGCCGACGCCGGTGGCAAGGCCGTCGTCATGACGTACTGGAACCCGGTCATGAAGTACGGCGTGACCGAGTTCGCCGCGAATCTCGCGTCGGCGGGCGGCCTCGGCATGATCACGCCGGACCTGATCCCCGACGAGGCCGGCGACTGGCTCGGCGCCTCCGAGGAGCACGGGCTCGATCGCATCTTCCTCGTCGCACCGTCGTCGACGGAGGAGCGTCTCTCGCGCACCGTGCAGTCGAGCAGCGGTTTCGTCTACGCCGCGTCGACCATGGGCGTGACGGGTGCCCGCGATGCGGTGTCCTCTGCCGCGCCCGCACTGGTGTCCCGCATCCGCGTGCACTCCGACATCCCCATCGGCATCGGCCTCGGGGTGCGTTCCGGTGCCCAGGCCGCGGAGATCGCCGCGTACGCCGACGCCGTCATCGTCGGATCCGCGCTCGTCTCCGCCGTCGACCAGGGTGTCGGCGCCGTTTCCGCGCTCACCGCAGAACTCGCCGAGGGCGTGCGGTCGGCGAAGGCCGCGTCGTGATGCTCGCGGCGAACACCGCCGTGCTCGCCTACATCCCCAGTCCGCCGCAGGGCGTCTGGTACGTCGGGCCGCTCGCACTGCGGGCGTACGCCTTCTTCATCATCGTCGGCATCGTCGTCGCGATCGTGTGGGGTGACCGCCGCTGGGTCGCCCGCGGCGGCGACAAGGGGACCGTCCTCGACGTCGCCGTGTGGGCCGTGCCGTTCGGTCTCATCGGCGGTCGGCTCTACCACGTCATCACCGACGCGCCGACGTACTTCGGCGAGGGTGGCAATCCGATCGACGCCCTCAAGATCTGGCAGGGCGGTCTCGGCATCTGGGGCGCCGTCTTCCTGGGTGGTGTCGGCGCGTGGATCGCCTGCAGGCGACGCGGGATACCGCTCCCGGCCTTCGGCGACGCCGTCGCGCCGGGCATCCTCCTCGCGCAGGCCATCGGCCGCATCGGCAACTACTTCAACCAGGAGCTCTACGGACGCGACACCACCCTGCCGTGGGGCCTCGAGATCTACGAACGCGTCGACGCCAACGGTCGGGTCGACTCCCTCGCCGGCGTCTCCACCGGAATCGTCGAGCGGGTCGTGCATCCGACGTTCCTGTACGAACTGTTGTGGAACGTCGTTGTCGTCGTGCTCCTGGTGCTGGTCGACCGTCGCTTCCGCCTCGGACACGGCCGCATCTTCGCCCTGTACGTCGCGGGCTACTGCGCCGGACGCTTCGTCATCGAGCTGATGCGCAGCGACTTCGCGACGCTGATCGGCGGCATCCGCGTCAACTCGTTCACCTCCGGCATCGTCTTCCTGCTCGCGCTGGCGTACGTCGTCCTCGCGCCCAAGGGTCGTGAGGAACCGGCCACGCTGCGCACCCGGACCGACGAGGTCGAGCCTGACGGCGAGGTGACGGACGAGGCGGACGCCGATGCTCCGGCGAAGGACGAGGACCGATCCACCGACGAGGTGACCACCCCGACGACGAGTGAGGACGAGGGACGTGACCGATCCGGACAAGCCTGACCTGACGAAGAAGTCGACCGGCTCGGACCCCGTGGGGTCCGACGACGTCACCGGGAGCACTCCCGGTCCGGGGTGGAACACCAACGCCAGTTTCGGCGAGGGTCCGGGTTCCGGCGCCTACCCGTCCTACCCGTCGCCCGGGACGTACCCCGAACCGTCGGCCGGTGACACGGCTGCCTTCGGCTACCCGGTCGGCGAGTACGGCTCCTGGAATCGTGAGCCCGAGTCGACGGACTGGTCCGCACGGCCGGCCGCGGACACCCCGTACGCCCAGCCCCAGTACGGTCAGCCCCAGTACGCCCAGCCGCAGTACGCCCAGCCGCAGTACGGGCAGCCCCAGTACGGTCAGCAGCCGCAGTACGGGCAGCCACCGTTCGCGGGCGGCCACGGCGTCGATCCGATGGCGCCGTTCGGTCGAGACATGGGGACGGGTGAACCGTTCGGCGACAAGTCGAAGGTGACGGCAGGCGTTCTCCAGTTGGCCCCGCTGCTCTTCGGTCTGCCGCTCGGCATCGGCCGGTTCTACATCGGCTCGACGGTGCTCGGCGTCGCGCAGCTCGTGTCGTTCATCGTGAGCGTCCTGCTGACCGTGACGATCATCGGCGCGTTGATCGGTATCCCGCTCTACGCGGCCGTCTGGCTGTGGTGCCTCGCCGACGGCATCGTGATGCTCGTGAGCAAGGTCCGCGACGGGAACGGCCGACTTCTCAAACCCTGAACGACCTCCCGGTTAACTACTGGCCAGTAGCCCAATTGTCAGGACATAGAGCGGCGTCGTCGATAGGAATCGGGTCCGGCGGGGACTAGGCTTGCGCCCGTGACCCGACGGACGAAGATCGTATGCACCCTGGGACCGGCGACTGCCACCGACGAGAGAATCAAGGAACTCGTCGAGAGCGGAATGGATGTGGCTCGGCTGAATTTCAGCCACGGCGACTACCCCGACCACGAGGCGAACTACAAGCGGGTGCGTGCGGCGTCGAACGCCACCGGGAAGGCCGTGGGCATCCTCGCCGACCTGCAGGGTCCGAAGATCCGGCTCGGCCGGTTCAAGGAGGGCAAGACCACCTGGGCCAACGGTGAGCTGATCCGCATCACGGTCGAGGAGTGCGAGGGCACCCACGATCGGGTCTCCACGACCTACAAGGAACTCGCGCAGGACGCCAAGGAAGGCGATCGCCTCCTCGTCGACGACGGCAAGGTCGGTCTGGTCGTCACCGGTGTCGAGGGCAACGACGTCCTCTGCCGCGTGACCGAGGGCGGCCCCGTCAGCAACAACAAGGGCGTGTCCCTCCCCGGCATGGACGTGTCGGTTCCCGCCATGTCGGACAAGGACACCGAGGATCTCGAGTTCGCTCTGGCCCTGGGAGTCGACTTCATCGCACTGTCGTTCGTGCGGTCGCCGGCCGACGTCGAGCTGGTGCACGCGATCATGGACCGGGTGGGCCGCCGGGTCCCCGTCATCGCCAAGATCGAGAAGCCGGAAGCGGTCGACAACCTCGAGGCCATCGTCCTCGCGTTCGACGCGGTGATGGTCGCGCGTGGTGACCTCGGTGTCGAGCTCCCGCTCGAGCAGGTGCCGCTGGTGCAGAAGCGCGCCATCCAGATCGCGCGCGCCAACGCCAAGCCTGTCATCGTCGCCACGCAGATGCTCGAGTCGATGATCGAGAACTCGCGTCCCACCCGCGCGGAGGCGTCCGACGTCGCGAACGCGGTGCTCGACGGCACCGACGCCGTCATGCTGTCCGGCGAGACCTCCGTCGGCAAGTTCGTCATGGAGACGGTGCGCACGATGGCACGCATCGTGGAGACCGTCGAGATGGAGGGCGACGCGGTTCCGGCGCTCACCCACACTCCGCGCACCAAGCGCGGCGTCATCTCCTACGCGGCTCGCGACATCGGAGAGCGGCTCGACGCACGCGCTCTCGTCGCCTTCACGCAGTCCGGTGACACCGTGCGGCGCATGGCGCGTCTGCATTCGCGGCTGCCGCTGCTGGCCTTCACGTCCATCCCCGAGGTGCGCAGTCAGCTCGCTCTGACCTGGGGCACCGAGACGTTCCTGGTGCCGTTCGTCGACACCACCGACGGCATGGTGCGTGAGGTCGACAAGTCGTTGCTCGAGCTCGACCGTTATCACCGCGGCGACCAGGTCGTGATCGTCGCCGGTGCGCCTCCCGGCACTGTAGGCTCCACCAACTTGATCCACGTGCACCGAATCGGAGAAGAGGACCGGTAAGTGACCGAACTGGGGGGAACGGTCGACAGACCGGAATCGGCGCGTCGGGGGGACGCGCCGTTCGCCACGGCGGGGCGCTCACGCGACCTCGACGTGTTGCTGGACATCCTCGACCTCACGGAGGTCGACGAGAACACCTACGTCGGCCGGCACCCGGCAGAGGTCGGGAGCAGAACGTTCGGCGGACAGCTGGTCGCCCAGGCGCTGGTCGCGGCCGGCCGCACCGTCAGCGGGGCGAGGCCGATCCACGCCATCAACGCACACTTCATTCGCGGCGGAGATGTCAAGCGAGACATCACTTTCCGCGTGGAACGTCATCGTGACGGCCGCGCCTTCGCCAACCGTCAGGTGACGGCTTACCAGGGTGACGAGGAGCTGTTCGTCATGCTCGCCGCCTACCAGGACTCGCGCGGCGGCCTCGAGCACAGCGTCGAGTGGCCCGAGGTGGAGTACCCGGAATCGCTGCCGCCGCTGGGCAACCACTTCGACGGGTACGAGGACCGTCTGAAGATGTTCGTGGACGCGCTGAAGCCGATCGACATGCGGTACGCCAATGATCCGGCCTGGATCATGAAGGGCACCGGAGAACGGTCGAACCACAACAGGGTATGGATGAAGTCCGACGGACCGTTGCCCGACGATCCCGCTCTGCACGTCGCCACGATGGGATACGCGTCGGACACGACGGTGCTCGACTCGATCATCACCACACACGGCCTGTCCTGGGGTTTCGACCGTATCGTGGCCGCGACGGTGAACCATTCCATCTGGTTCCACCGTCCGTTCCGCTTCGACGAGTGGATGCTCTACGCCACCGAGTCGCCGGTCGCCGCGGGGTCCCGCGGACTGGCCACCGGCCGATTCTTCTCGCGCGGAGGAGAATTGGTGGCGACCGTGGTGCAGGAAGGGCTCATCCGCCATTTCCCGGCACGATGACGCGGTCGTCGGTCACCACGAAGACGTCGTCGAAGCGGTCGGTCCCGAACTCCGAGAGCAGGCCGGCGATGAATTTCGTTCCGGGCGCGCACTTCCCGCTGAGAATGCGGGAGACCGTGGCCGGGTCGACCCCGATGCGTTCGGCCAGTTGCCCGTCGGTCGTGATGTGAGCGAAGCGCCGTAGTCGTTCCAGCCCGTCGCGGTCCAGCTCGAGATTCGCCATCGATTCCCCCCGGTGATCGATCGTGTCGCGCTCGTTGCGCGCACGAGACGAAAGGTACACATGCACTGGCGGGCGGGCAATCGACACACTGCGCGTGAACTTGCGTCCGTGTCAGTAGTGTTCGCGCCATGGATCAGACGTCCGGGGTGGGGGAGACGTGGTGGGAGTATCTGAACCGCGTCACAGACAGAGCATCACAAGTGGAGATCGCGCGGGCTGCAGGGGTGGACCCCGCGTCGGTCTCGAGATGGAAACTGGGGAAGAACACGCCGAGTGCGGATCGCGTGATCGCGGTCGCACGGCACTTCGGTCGGAATCCGGTGGAGGCGCTCGTCGTCGCGCGCTACCTCGAGCCTCGAGAAGTCGACGCGTCGATCGAGTTGGCCGCCAGCGCCGCCGCGCTGACGGACGACGAGTTGATCACGGCCGTCCGACGTCGACTCGAGTTGGCGCGGGGCATGGTCGCATCGGGGTCACCGGTGAGCCACGACTGACCGGGGTGTTCAGGGCGTGCGCTCGTCGATGACGAAGATCGCGAGCGTCGCCGCCAACACCGCGGCCGGTATCCACGCGGCGCGGACGCCGACGGACCCGGTCGCGGCGGCGCCGGCCAGTGCGCCGAGGACGAACACGGCGATCACGGCGCTGTAGACACCGAACGCCCGTCGGCCGGCGGAGTCGCGGTCGACGATCGCAGCGAAGCCGGCCTCGGTCACGCGCATCAGATTTCCGGTCATCGCGATCGCGATGTAGTTGAGATCGCCGATGTTCCGGAACAGGGCGATCTGCAGCGCGGCGATGAACGAGATCGGCACGGTGACCAGCGCATTCGGCACCGTGGCGGGTACGAAGCCCACCACGGCGAGGATGGCTGCCTGCGCCGCGATGGACCACCGGATCGGCCGGTGCACTCGGCGTTCGGCGCGTCCCGTCTTGATGACGTTGGCGATCGAGACACCGACCACGAACGCGAGGATCGGCCACAGGTGTTGGGCCGCGTCCCGCCAGTGCGTCCGCGACACCTCGATCGCCAGGAAGATCACGTTGCCCGTCTGCGCGTTGGCGAAGACGCCGCCTCGGCTGACGTAGGTGTAGGCATCGAGGAACCCGCTCGCAGCGGTGACGAGGAGCGCGAAGCGCAGACTCGAGGCCGTCGCGGTCACCGGTCTTCCCTCGCGACGATGCGCCAGGCGTCGACCTTCGCCGCCGCGCTCAGGGCGGCATGGGCAGGGCTGGTGGACGGCAGACGGAACGTCTCGACGGGCCGGGACAGCGCCACGTGGCGAGCGAACAGCCGCGCCGCCGCGGCGCCGTTGAACACGATGCGGTCCAGGGTGGGGTGGGCCGTGAGCAGCGCGTCGATGTCGTTCGGCACCACCGTGTCGCTCTCGATGGCCGAGTCGAGACTGCCCTCGCGAGTGCACAGTTCGAGAACGTCCCACACCGCGACGCCCGCGGCCGTGAGTGCGCGCACGCGCTCCGCGTAACCGACATCCCCGGGTAGGTGGAAGATGTGAGTCATGATGGGCCAGAACGCATTCCGCGGATGGGCGTAGTACTGCTCGGCCGTCAGCGACGCGACCCCCGGCATGGAACCGAGCACCAGCGTGTGCGGCGAGTCGCCGACGAGCGGGGCGAAGCCGTGCACCACCGTCATGCTGCGACACCGGCGACGACGAACAGCACCGACGCACCCAGTCCTGCGACCACGCGGACGTGGTTCCACCGGGTCCACCGAGTGAGGTACTCGGGCCACACGTCCTCCGCGGCAGCGAGCCGATCGTTGAGCGGCACGTTGACGGCGACGGTCACGCCGAGGCAGCCCGCGACGTAGAGCGCCGCCGCCGCTGCGACGAGAACGGCGGGTGTGCCAGGCTCGAGGAACGCGGTGACGGCGGCGAGGACCGATGCCGCCGCGGTACCGAACAGCAGGACCATGAAGACGGGAGCGACGATGACCACGTTCACGCGCGTCATCACCGCCGTGGCGGCGGACGCGGGCTGTACGCCCAGCGCCGGCATCACGGCGATGGAGAAGGCCAGCAGGACGCCGGCCACCGCAGCGGAACCGACACCCGCCGCGACGACGGCGGCGGAGAGCAGAACGGACACGACGGAGCCTTTCGATGATGCGGCGGTTCTGTCGTCCCATCAGATCACGGTGCCCACCGCCGGGGTCGTCCGATGATCGTCACGAGTGCCTTCTTCGCCGACTACGCGCGCCAGTCGGACCAGAAGCTCGACGTGCTCGGCGGCATCTGGGACTGGTGTGTGGTCCCGTCCCTCGCGCAGCCCGTCGAGGCCTACCTGGTGGTCCTGCTGCAGCGTGGCCCCGACGACGTGTCGGGTGAGCGGGTACGGGTGGAGATCACGGACGGCGAGGACGAGCCTCTGCACGTGTTCGAACTGCCCGTCGCCGGTCACCTCGAGGGGGAGCAGCAGGCTGTGGCGTTCCCGATCTCCTTCGCATGCCGACGGGTGGGGCGCCACGTGCTGCGCCTGACGACGGGGGCGGCCGATCCGGGATTCGCGCTCTCGCTGGACGTTCGATCGATGGCCTGAGCGGCTGCGGGGGAGATGTACTGGTGCCCTCGGTGAGACTCGAACTCACACTGCACGGGTTTTGAATCCGTTTCCTCTGCCAATTGGGATACGAGGGCGAACCGCTCGCGGGGCGAGCTGGTGCGGTCACCGAGTGTAGAAGATCGGTGCCGGATGCGGTGCACCGGTACCCTGACGACGGCCCGGGCGCAGCGTCGAGAACGGCGCCGCCGCGGGGGAGCAGTGCATCGAGGGAGGGCGAGTCAGCGTGAACACACCGGCACCGTCACAGCCACGTCGTGTGGTGGTCGCGGAGGACGAGTCACTCATTCGGCTGGACCTCGTGGAGATGTTGCGCGAGGAGGGGTACGACGTCGTCGGCGAGGCCGCGGACGGTCAGGAAGCGGTGGACCTCGTCCGCGCCCTGGTTCCGGATCTGGTGATCATGGACGTGAAGATGCCGCGTCGAGACGGTATCGACGCGGCCTCCGAGATCGCCGCGGCTCGGTTGGCTCCGGTCGTGATCCTGACGGCCTTCAGCCAGCGCGAACTCGTCGAGAGGGCCCGCGACGCCGGCGCCATGGCGTATCTGGTGAAGCCCTTCACGAAGGCGGACCTGGTGCCCGCCGTGGAACTGGCCGCCAGCCGGTTCACCGAGATCTCCGCGCTGGAGACCGAGATCGCGGATCTCCACGACCGCCTCGACACGCGCAAACTCATCGAGCGCGCCAAGGGTCTGCTGATGACGTCCCAGTCGCTCTCCGAGCCGGAGGCCTTCACGTGGATCCAGCGGGCCGCGATGGACCGACGCACCACCATGAAAGCGGTCGCCTCCGTCGTCATCGAGACGCTCGGAGACGCCCCCGTCGCGTGACACCGAGTGCCGTGATCCGGCCTCGAAGACTGTGCCAGGCTACGGCTGCGTTAAAACTGGCTGCGTAGACGTCACAGTAAGGTCACAGGGCTTGTTCCACGGGTCGCGAACCGTCGGGGAGCGATAGGTTCTCCTTCACGAGCGTCACGGTATCGGGTGCGTGACGCACATATTTCTAGGAGACGACAGATGGCAAGACGAACCATCGTTCGGACGGCTGCGGTGGTGAGCGTCGCTTCGCTCGCCCTGTTCGGCTGTTCCTCGAGCGACGATTCGAGTTCCGGCAGCGAAACCAGCGCTGCCGGCGGCTCTTCCGCAGCTGCGGAGGCCACCGTGGACACCGACTGCACACCCGAGCAGGCAACTGCCGGCGCGACGCCGGTGACCACTCCGCTCAAGCTCGGCACACTGCTTCCCGAGACCGGTAGCCTCGCCTTCCTCGGCCCGCCCGAGGTCGCCGGCGTGCAGCTCGCAGTCAACGACGTCAACGGCGCCGGTGGCGTTCTCGACCAGCCGATGGAGCTCATCCCCGGCGACTCGGGCGACACCACCACGGACACCGCGAACAGCACCGTCGACCGCGAGCTCGCGGCCGGCGTCAGTGTCATCCTGGGTGCAGCGTCGTCCTCGGTGTCCCTCAAGGTCATCGACAAGATCGCCAGCGCCGGCGTCGTGCAGATCTCGCCGGCCAACACCTCCGACCAGTTCGTCTGCTACGCGGACAAGGGCCAGTACTTCCGCACGGCACCGACCGATGTGCTTCAGGCACAGGCGCTCTCGCAGCTCATCGCCGAGGACGGCGGCCAGCGCGTCTCCATCCTCGCGCTCAACGACCCGTACGGTACGGGCCTGGCGAGCAACACTGTCACCAACCTCGAGGACGCCGGCATCGCGTCCGACCAGATCCAGAAGATCATCTACGACCCCAACGCGCAGTCGTTCAACGCCGAGGTGGACCAGGTGAAGAACTTCAACCCGGACGCCGTCGCCATCATCGGCTTCGAGGAGTCGGCGAAGATCATCACCCGTATGCACGAGATCGGCATCGGACCGTCGGACGGCACCGCCGTCTACGGCGTCGACGGCAACATGGGCAACGCCCTCGGCGAGTCGGTCGGACCCGGCCTGCTCGACACCATGCGTGGCACCACGCCGCTCACCGACGTGGGCGCCGGTTTCCAGGACCGTCTCAAGGCCGTCAACCCGGCTCTGGTCGACTTCAACTACGCCGGTGAGTCCTACGACGCCGTCGTGATCTCCGCCCTGGCCGCGGAGCAGGCGAAGTCCACCGCGGGTGTCGACATCGCGGCGAACATCAACTCCGTCACCAAGGACGGAACGAAGTGCACCACGTTCCAGGAGTGCCTGCCGCTGGTGAAGGCCGGAACCGACATCGACTACGACGGTGTCACCGGTGAGCTCGCGTTCACCGACGGCGGTGAGCCGTCCGTCGGCTCGTACGGCAAGCTGGTCTTCGGACCGGACAACAAGCTCACCACCGAGGACTACATCGTCGTCGGCGGCTGATCTGCAGTAACCCGGAACGGGCCCGACTCCACCGGAGTCGGGCCCGTTCTGCTGTCGTGCTCGGGGCTCCCCGTCCGCGAGTACGTCGACAGTGCTGTGAATACGGCTCGTTGCACGGCACTTCGGACGTACTCGCCGAGGGTGAGGGGCCGCAGACAGCGAGAAGGGCGCCCCGAGCGAACTCGGAGCGCCCCTGTCGGTGTGCGCGGGTACTACTTCTTCTCTTTGCTCCCCGCCAACGTGCCGAGGTACAGCTCGATGACCTTGGGGTCGTTCATCAGGTTCGTGCCGGTGTCGGTGTACGCATTCTTGCCCTGATCCAGCACGTAGCCGCGGTCACAGATCTGGAGGCACCGGCGAGCATTCTGCTCCACCATGATGATGGAGACGCCTGCCGCGTTGATCTTCTTGCAGCGGATGAAGACCTCGTCCTGGAACATCGGAGACAGTCCGGCCGACGGCTCGTCGAGCAGCAGCACGGACGGTTCCATCATCAGCGCGCGGCCCATGGCGACCATCTGCCGCTCGCCACCGGACAGTGCGCCCGCCTTGATCTTGCGACGCTCCGACAGCAGCGGGAAAAAGCTCGCTCACGAAGTCGAACCGTTCCTGGAACTTCTTCGGCCGCAGGTAGATCCCCATCTCGAGGTTCTCCTCGATGGTGAGCGAGGGAAACACGTTCTGGGTCTGCGGAACGTAACCGACGCCCTTCGTCACGAGCACGTGTGCCTCGGCGGAGGTGATGGTGTCGCCGCGCAGCGTGACGGATCCGCTGCGGATCGGGATGAGACCGAAGAGTGCCTTGAGCAACGTCGACTTGCCGGCACCGTTGGGGCCGATGATGCCGACGATCTCGCCGTCGTTCAGATAGAAGTTGCAGTCCTTCAGGATGTTCACGCCGGGGATGTATCCGGCCACCAGGTCGTCGGCACGCACGAGCGCGTCGGTGGCCAGGCGGCGGTGTTCGTCCGGTGTCGCCGCGAATTCTGCTGCGGTGAGCCCGGTTCCCCCGGATGTGGTCGCTCCGGATTCGGTCATGTCGTGGTCCTCTTGTCCGTCCCGATCTCGGGTTCGGCCGCGGAGAGATCTCCGCCCGACTCGAGTGTCTCGACCTCGGCCTGCTCGAGCGCCTCGGCCAGTTCTGCCGTGGCGCCCACAGGATTTCCGTCGGCGTCGAACTCGAGCGCCTGATCGTGGTGGCTTCCCAGGTACGCGTCGACGACGGCCTCGTTGTCCGCCAACTGCGCGGGCGCGGACTCGGCGATGACGCTGCCCTGAGCCATGACCACGACCCAGTCACTGATGTCGCGGATGACGTCCATGTCGTGCTCGACGAAGACGACGGTCATGCCGTCGTCGCGCAGCGACTTGATGTGGCCCAGAAGGCTCTGCGTCAGTGCGGGATTCACGCCGGCCATGGGCTCGTCGAGCATGACGACGGCGGGATCGGTCATGAGCGCTCGCGCCATCTCGAGCAGCTTGCGCTGTCCGCCGGAGAGGGATCCCGCGAGGTCCTCGGACTTCGCGTCGAGTTTGAATCGCGCGAGCAGTTCCCGCGCACGCTCGGTCACCTCCCGCTCCTGCGCCTTCCACGTCCACGGCATGAGCGTGTTGAAGATCCGCTCACCCTTCTGTCCCGTGGCACCGAGCCGGACGTTGTCCAGCACGGTCAGCTTCGACAGTGCCTTCGTCAGCTGGAACGTGCGCACCACGCCGTGGCGCGCCACCTGGTGCGGCGTCATCCTGCCCAGCGACTTGCCGTCCATCGACCAGGACCCGGTGTCCGGCTGGTCGAACCCGGTGAGCAGGTTGAACAAGGTCGTCTTGCCGGCGCCGTTCGGGCCGATCAGACCGGTGATGCAGCCACGCTGGATCTCGAGGTGTGCCACGTCGACGGCCTTGAGGCCACCGAAGGTCCGGGACACGCCGTCGACCACCATGGTCGGGTCGGGCTTGGCGACGCCGGGGGTGTTCGCGACGTCGGCGAACAACGCCGCGCGCACCTCGGCGCTGAGCGGCTTGCGTGCCGCGATGGTGTTACTTGGCATCGAGCTGTACCTCCCGCTTGTTGCCCAGCAGTCCCTGCGGGCGGAAGATCATCAGCACCGCGATGAGGATGCCGAGGAGGACGAATCGTGTGGCGCCGACCTGCTGTTCGGTCATCGGAATGAGCGGGTCGTCGCCGGCGGCGGCCTGACGCAGCAGCACGTCGGGGATCGACAGGAAGAACCAGAAGAGCATGGCTCCGACGACCGGACCGAAGACCGTGGCCGCACCGCCGAGGATCAGTGCGCCGAAGGCGAAGAAGGTCTGCGCCGTCGAGTAGAAGTCGGGGTTGATCGACTTGGTCTGCAGAGCGTTGAACACGCCGCCCATACCGCCGATGACGCCACCGAGGACGAGGGCCTGCATCTTGTAGACGAAGACGTTCTTGCCCAGCGAGCGGGCGGCGTCCTCGTCCTCGCGCACCGCCTTGAGGACGCGTCCCCAGGGGCTGTGCGTGAGCAGGTACACGAGTCCGCACAGGATCAGCACCAGTGACCATCCGACCACCATGGCCCACAGGTCGTCGCCGTAGAACTTCACGCCGACGAACGAGTACTGCTTGCCCGAGTCGAACGGGCTGAGGTTGGTGAACGGATCGGCGAAACCGAAGAGGCCGTTGGTCGATCCGGTGACACCGTTCGACGCGGTGGACCGGAAGACCAGTCGCAGGATCTCCGACGCCGCGATGGTGACGATGGCGAGATAGTCCGCCCGCAGTCGCAGGGTGGGGATACCGAGCACGAGCGCGAGGAGACCGGCTGCCGCGAGTCCGACGAGGATGCCGAGCCACAGCGGCTGTTCGTACGTGATGGTCATGATGCCGACGCCGTATCCGCCCAGCAGGGCGAAGCCGATCTGACCGAAGTTGAGCAGTCCTGCGTAGCCGAAGTGCAGGTTCAGTCCGATGGCGAGAAGTGCGTAGAAGATCGCGGAGGGCCCGACGAGCTGGGCCAGCGATACCTGGATTGCTCCGATGATGTCCATGGTCAGCCGATCCTTTGCCGCGAGCCCAGGATGCCTTGCGGCCGGACGATGAGGATGACGATCAAGACGAGCAATCCTCCGATGTATTTGAGGTCGGGGTTGATCACGAGCGTCGACCACTGCACCAGCAGACCGACGATGACACAGCCGAGCAGGGCGCCGTACGCCGTACCGAGGCCACCGAGGGTGATGCCGGCGAACATGAGCAGGAGGAGCTTGAAGCCCATCTCCCACTGGACGCGTCCGCCGAGCTCGGAGAGCCCGAACAGCACGCCGCCCAGAGCGGCGAGACCGCCGCCCATGCACCAGACGAAGGTCACGACGCGCTCGACGTTGATGCCGGACGACGCGGCGAGATCGCGGTTGTCGGCGACGGCGCGCATGGCCTTGCCGATACGGGTCTTCTGCAGCATGAGCGCGACGAGCACGAGCACCACGACGCTGATGACGATGCAGGCGAGGTTGACGTCGGTGATGGCGAACGGCCCCCACTCACGCTGCACCTGCGCCTGATAGTCCTTGTAGGGCTCGGCGCGGTCGGAGAAGAAGATGAGGATCAGGTACCGCAGGGCGATCGCGAGACCGATCGAGACGACGAGTTGGCCGATGAGGCCGGTCTTGCGTCTGCGCAGCGGTCTCCAGAGTCCGGCGTTGTTCGCCCAGCCGACCGCCACACCGACGATCACCGCCAGGACGGTCGCCGGGATCAGCTGGATCCCGAGCTTCTGGTTGAAGACCCATGCCGCGACGGCGCCGAGCGTGACCAACTCGCCGTGGGCGAAGTTGGTGAGCCCGGTGGTGCCGAAGATGAGGCTCAGACCGATCGCGGCGAGCGCGATGACCAGTCCGAAGCGCAGCCCGTCGATGGTGGTGCGCAGGAACTTCTCGTAGAACGGGACGACCGTGGCGCTGCGTTCCTCACCGAAACTGAAGATGACGGTGTTGGCGCGACCTGCCTCCACGGTGCGTTCGACGTCGCCCTGCACGGAGACACCGTCGGGCAGGGTCTCGGGGTCGACGCGGAACGTGTAACTGCCGGGTGAGACCGGAAGTGTCCATCGCCCACCGGTTTCCGACGTGGTGCGAGCCACCTCGGACTCTCCGGAGTCGAGGGCCACGACGTCGACGCCGACGAGGCGTTCACCGGCGTTGTTCAGGCTGCCGCTGACGTTCACCGCGTCGGCGGGTGGAGCGGAGTCGGACTCGGAGCCGCTCGCGGGTGGGGAGCTCGAGCTCGGAGTGGGGGACGGAGTGGGTTCCTGGGCCAGGGCCGTTCCACCGAAGGTGGCTGCGGCGATGAGGCCGAGGAGTACGACGACGAGCGCGCGGACGAGGGCGGCGGTGGCCGTCGTTCGTCCGGGCCGTCGAGGACTCGAGGGGGGCACGGGGGTCCTCTCGGACGGTCGACTAACGCCGAGGAATCTCGGCTCTGCTTGCAATTGTCGGACTCTATCGGGCTCCGGGTATCGAGAACGGCCGCTTCGATTTCTTCGATGTTTCAGTCTTGTTTCGAAGCGGTCGACCGCCGACCACGCCCGTGTCGGTACGCCTCCCTAGACTGACCTGCGTGAGTCCAGTAACCGAGTCCTCGCCCCTCCTGATGCTGATCGACGGTCACTCGGTGGCGTACCGCGCCTTCTACGCCCTGCCCGCCGAGAACTTCAAGACCACCAGCGGGCAGACCACCAACGCGGTGTACGGGTTCACCTCCATGCTCATCAATCTGCTGCGGGACGAGTCGCCCACGCACGTCGGCGCGGCCTTCGACGTCTCTCGCCAGACCTTCCGAGCGGACAAGTTCCCGGAGTACAAGGCCAACCGCATCAAGACCCCCGACGAGTTCGCGGGCCAGATCGACATCACCAAGGACGTCCTCGGAGCACTGGGCATCCCGGTGATGGCGGAGCCGGGCTTCGAGGCGGACGACATCATCGCCACCCTCACCACGCAGGCGGTCGCGGCGGGGTACCGGGTGCTGGTGGTCACCGGCGACCGGGACTCGCTGCAGTTGGTCAACGACCAGGTGACCGTCCTCTACCCGCGCAAGGGCGTCTCCGACCTGACGCGGTTCACGCCGGCGGAGGTCGAGAGCAAGTACGGACTCACCCCGGCCCAGTATCCGGACTTCGCGGCGCTGCGCGGAGACCCCAGCGACAATCTTCCCGGCATCCCGGGGGTAGGTGAGAAGACCGCCACCAAGTGGATCCGGGAGTACGGCAGCCTCGAGGACCTGGTCGACAAGGTCGACACCGTGCGCGGCAAGGTCGGCGACGCGCTGCGCGCCAATCTCTCCAGCGTCGTCCTCAATCGTCAACTCACCGAGATGGTGCGCGACGTCCCTCTGCCGTACACACCGGATCAGCTGCAGCTGGCGCCGTGGGACCGCGAGCGCGTGCACGCGCTGTTCGACGATCTCGAGTTCCGTGTGTTGCGCGATCGGCTCTTCGCCACCCTCTCGTCGACCGAGCCGGAGGCGGAGGAGGGCTTCGAGGTGCGGGGCCGCGCGCTCGAACCGGGCGAGCTCGCCGAGTGGCTCGAGGCGCACACGCAGGACGGTGTCCGCACCGGGCTCTCCGTCGTGGGGACGCGGTCCCCGTTCGACGGTGACGCGTCGGCCGTCGCGTTCGCGTCGGCGGACGGGGAGGGCGCCTACGTCGAGACCATCGGGCTCACCGCCGAGGACGAGCAGGCACTCGCGGCCTGGTTCGCGAACGAGTCGCGGCCCAAGGCTCTCCACGAGGCCAAGTGGGCGTTGCATGCGCTGCGCGGTCGCGGATGGCCCGTCGCGGGGCTGACCAGCGACACCGCACTCGCGGCCTACCTGGTCCGCCCGGGGCAGCGGAGCTTCGCGCTCGACGACCTGTCGCTGCGGTACCTCAAGCGCGAGCTGCGCATCGAGGACGCCGGCGACGCCCAGCTGTCCCTGCTCGACAGCGAGGACGAGACGCAGGCAGCGGTGGCCGAGGGGGAGATCCTGCGAGCGCAGGCGGTGCTGGATCTCGCGGACGCGCTGGACCGTGAGCTCGACGAGATCGAGTCCGCGCCGCTGCTCTCGGACATGGAGCTGCCGCTGCTCGGCGTGCTCGCCACCGTCGAGAACACCGGCATCGCGATCGATCTCGATCATCTGCACGACCTGCAGAGCCAGTTCGCCGGGGAGGTGAGCGTCGCCGCCGAGGCGGCCTACGCGGTGATCGGCAAGCAGATCAACCTCGGGTCACCCAAGCAGTTGCAGGTGGTCCTGTTCGACGAGCTCGACATGCCCAAGACCAAGCGCACCAAGACCGGCTACACCACCGATGCCGAAGCGCTGCAGTCGATGTTCGAGAAGACCGAGCATCCCTTCCTCCGGCACCTACTCGATCACCGGGACGCCACGAGGCTCAAGGTGACGGTCGACGGTCTGCTCAAGTCGGTCAGCGACGACGGGCGCATCCACACCACGTTCAACCAGACCATCGCCGCGACGGGTCGGCTGTCCTCCACCGAGCCCAACCTGCAGAACATTCCGGTCAAGACGTCCGCGGGCCGTCGCATCAGGGAGGGCTTCGTCGTCGGCGAGGGTTACGACTCGCTGATGACGGCGGACTACAGCCAGATCGAGATGCGGATCATGGCGCACGTCTCCAAGGACGAGGGGCTCATCGAGGCCTTCAACACCGGCGAGGATCTGCACAGTTTCGTCGGGTCGCGCGCTTTCGGGGTGCCCATCGACGAGGTGACTCCGGAGTTGCGCCGCCGGGTCAAGGCGATGTCGTACGGACTGGCGTACGGGCTCAGTGCATACGGCCTCTCCCAGCAGCTCAAGATCTCCACCGAGGAGGCCAAGGAGCAGATGGAGGCGTACTTCTCCCGGTTCGGTGGGGTGCGCGACTATCTGCACGAGGTCGTGGAGGCGGCGCGCAAGGTCGGTTACACCTCGACTCTCTACGGACGTCGCCGCTACCTGCCGGATCTCACGAGCGACAATCGTCAGCGCCGCGAGGTCGCCGAGCGCGCGGCCCTCAACGCCCCCATCCAGGGCACCGCGGCCGACATCATCAAGGTCGCGATGATCGACGTCCAGCTCGGACTGGTCGAGGCCGGGCTCACCTCGCGGATGCTCCTCCAGGTGCACGACGAACTGGTGCTCGAGGTCGTCGAGTCCGAACGCGCCGAGGTCGAGGCGTTGGTCCGAGACAAGATGGCGCACGCCATCGAGCTGTCGGTGCCGCTCGACGTCTCCGTGGGAACGGGTCGCACCTGGGACGACGCCGCACACTGAGGCGACCACACGACGACGACGGCGGGCGACGGAATCTCTTCCGTCGCCCGCCGTCGTGGTGCGGGTGTCAGCCCGCGGTGGTCACTCGGCCGCGGCCTGCTGCTCCGCGATCTGCTTGCGGACGTCGTCCATGTCCAGGCCCTTGATCTGGCCGACCAGGTCCTCGAGCGCCGCCTGCGGAAGTGCGCCGGGCTGCGCGAAGACGAGGACGCCCTCGCGGAACGCCATGAGCGTGGGAATCGAGCGGATGTTCGCGGCGGCGGCGAGTCCCTGCTCCGCCTCGGTGTCGACCTTGCCGAACACGACGTCGGGGTGCTGCTCCGAGGACTTCTCGAACGTCGGGGCGAACTGCTTGCACGGTCCGCACCAGTCGGCCCAGAAGTCGACCAGAACGACGTCGTTACCGGTGACGGTCTCGTCGAAGTTCTGCTGGGTGAGGGTCTGCGTTGCCACGAGGATCCTTTCGTCGTGAGTGCCGACCCACCTCGCGTGGGCTCCGGCATGGTGTTCTGTCCACCGTCAACAGGCGGACCCGCGCCGTCATTCCCGAATTCGATCAGACCGAGACGGGCGCCGCCCGGAAGGTGCGCCGGTAGGACTGCGGTGTGGTGCGGCGTAGCCGCAGGAAGTGCTGGCGCAACACCGCCGCGGAACCGAATCCCACGGTGTCCGCGACGGCGTCCACCGACAGGTCACTTGACTCGAGGAGTCGCTGCGCCTCGAGAACGCGCTGATCGCTGATCCAGCGTGCCGGGGTCGTGCCCGTCTCCGCCTGGAATCGGCGAGCGAAGGTGCGGGGCGACATCGAGACGCGTGCTGCCAGGACGTCCACGGTGAGGTCCTCGCGCAGGTTCTCGGCGATCCAGTCGATGAGCGGGGCGAGGGTGTCCGAGTCGCAGGTGGGGACGGGCACCGCGACGTACTGGGCCTGGCCGCCGTCACGGTGCGGGGGCACCACCATGCGTCGTGCGATGCCGTTGGCCACCGCGGCGCCCTGTGTGGACCGCACGATGTGCAGGCACAGGTCGATCCCGGCAGCGGTTCCCGCGCTGGTGTAGACGTTGCCGTCCTGGACGTAGAGCACGTTCGAGTCGACCGTGGCGCCGGGAAAGCGCTCGGCCAGGCGCGCCGCATGGCGCCAGTGGGTCGTGCATCGACGTCCGTCCAGCAGTCCCGCCTCGCCGAGAACGAAGGCGCCGGTGCACAGGCTCGCGACGCGCGCGCCTCTCGCCACGGCAGCGCGCAACTTCTCGGCCAGCGGCTCGAGGTCGTGGCCGTCACCGGTGCCGCAGGCGAACGTGCCGTCCGGCGCCGTCGCGGTACCACCCGCGGACATGATGATCAGATCCGCGTCGTCGAGTCGATCGAGGTCGTACGGGACGTCGATGGAGTAGCCGAACCGAGTGCGGATCGGGTCGGGGACGGCCGCGATCAGCGAGAAGTCGTAGACCGGCAGTCCGTCGTCCGACCGGTCGAATCCGAAGACCTCGCACGCGACACCCAGTTCGAACGCCTCGGTCAACGGCAGGAGCGGGACGACCACCTTCGTCAGCATGTCGCCCAGTATGGCAGGAAAACGACGAAATATGTCATTACTGCCACTGTTGGTGGAATCCGCTGCGACGGCGTATTTCTCGCATGACTTTCTTCCTCGTTCTCGCGACAGTCCTGCTCCTCCTCACTGTCCTGGCCGCCCTCGCACTCGCGGATCGGACACCCGACACCCATGCCGAGGTGACCCGCCACGGCGACTACCGTTTCTGATCGTGCTCGTACTGCAGTTCCTGGCCACCGCAGCGGTGTGGGGCGCGAGCTTCCTGTTCATGAAGGTGGGCCTCGAGGGGCTGAGCTTCGTCCAGGTGGTGCTGGCGCGACTCGTCCTCGGTGCGGCCACACTGCTGATCCTGTTGCGTCCCATGCATGTTCGACTCCCGCGGCGAGGAGTCGTGTGGCTCCACTCGACGTTCCTCGCGGTGGTGCAGTGCATCCTCCCGTGGCTGCTGTTCGCGTGGGCGGAGCAGGAGATCGACTCGGCCACGGCATCCATCGTCAACGCGACGACGCCGCTCATGACGACGGTGCTGGCCTTCGCCGTTCTTCCCGCCGAACGGCCGACTCTGCTGCGCGCCGCGGGCCTCCTGATCGGTTTCGCCGGCATCGTCGTGGTGTTCGCGCCGTGGGAGAGCGGTCTGAGTGGCAGCCCGCGTGCGCAGCTGGCGTGCCTCGGCGCCACCGCGTCCTACGGTGTCGCGCTGGTGTACCTGCGTCGGTTCGTCATCCCGCTGGGTGTGCCGTCGTTGGCGGTGGCGACGATGCAGATCGGTCTCGCCGCGATGATGATGCTGGTCGCGGCACCCGTGGTGGCGAGCGACGCGGTGCGTCTCGACGTGCCCGTCGTCGCGTCGATGCTCGCGCTCGGCTGTGCCGGCACCGGGCTGGCCTTCCTGTGGAACACCAACGTCGTGACGGGATGGGGACCGTCCGCCGCGTCGACCGTGACGTACCTCAGTCCCGTCGTCGGCATCGCGCTCGGCGCCCTCGTGCTCGACGAGTCGGTCACCGCGAACGCGGTGCTCGGTACCGCGCTCATCATCGTCGGGGTGGTGGTCACGACGAGGCGCCGAGCCGCCTCGGTGGCCGCGCCGCCGGTCACCCGATGAGCCAGTCGGCTCTCGCGTCGCCGTCCCAGCGACGGACGGCCGACACCTCGGCGTCGACGTCCTGAAGATCGGTCACGAGATGCGATGCTGCGGAACCGATGTCCTCGGGACGCGCGCGCATCGCCAGGGTCACGTGCGGAGTCCAGTGCCCGGGTTCGAGATGCGGGGGAATGCCGGGCGAGTCGGCGAGCGCCTCGTACACCCGCGCGTGCAGATCCAGGAGAGCCGCGGTCGGCACGACGGAGCGGGCCAGGACCGCCCGCGATCCGCCGAAGACCACCAACCCGCCGAGGCGTACCGACTCGGGGAACCGCCACGACCCGGCGTCTCGTCCGTCGGCGATCAGAGCGGCGAGCCGGCGCTCGGCGACGTCGTCGATCCTCGACGCGACCGCGATGGTGACGTGCGGACGGTTGGACGCCCCCGCGTGCCGAGCCTGACTCGGCAGGCCCAGCTCGGCGAGGTAGTTCCACTCGCGCCGGATCGCATCGTCGCTGCGCTCGTCCAGGAGGAGTTCCACCGACTGCACCATGATGGGTAATGATGGCGGCCATGACGAGTGCAGCGCATCCCGGGGCCTCACGGTCCGACGACTCCGGTGCCGGTTCGCGCCGCGCACCGCACCGCATCGGTGTCCTGCACGGCGACGGCATCGGCACCGAGATCATGCCCGGGACCGTACAGATAGTCGATGCGGCCGTGCAGGCCCTGGGTGCCACGCCCGTCGAGTGGGTGGAGCTGCCCTTCGGTCGTGCGGCACTCGACGAGTTCGGCGACGCGGTACCGCCGCGCACCCTGAGCGCGTTGGCAGAGTTGGACGCCTGGATCCTCGGACCGCACGACAGCGCGTCCTACCCCGAGGAGACGCGGGGGCAGCTGACGCCGGGTGGTCGCATCCGCAAGGAGTTCGATCTGTACGCGAACATCCGGCCGGCACGCGCGTTGCCGGGCGTGCGGGCGACGAGTCCGGACATGGACCTGGTCGTCGTCCGGGAGAACACCGAGGGCTTCTACGCCGACCGCAACATGGCCGTCGGATCCGGGGAGTTCATGCCCACTCCCGACGTCGCCCTGGCCGTGGCGGTGTTCACCCGTCGAGCGTGCGAACGCATCGCCGAGAAGGCGTTCGCCCTCGCGGAGACTCGTCGGCGTCACGTGACCGTGGTGCACAAGACGAACGTGTTGCGATTGACGACGGGGCTGTTCAAGGACGTGTGCATGGAGGTGGCCGAGCGGCACCCGGACGTCGAGGTGGACCACGAGCACATCGACGCCCTCACGGCGAAGCTCGTGCGGTCGGGGGAGACCTTCGACGTCCTGGTGGCCGAGAACATGTTCGGAGACATCTTGTCCGACCTCACCGGCGAGTTGGCGGGGTCGCTCGGGACGGCACCGTCGATCAATGCCTCGGACACCAAGGTGATGGCTCAGGCCGCCCACGGCGCGGCCCCCGACATCGCGGGCCGCAACCGCGCCAACCCGACGGCGCTGCTGCTGTCGGTGGCCGCGATGCTCGAGCACCTCGCGGCGGGACCCGGGCCCGCCGATCACGCACGGGTGGGTGAGCGGATCCGCGCAGCGGTCGAGGCGACGATCGCCTCGGGAGTCGGTACCGCGGACATCGGGGGACTCGCGTCCACGAGCGAGTTCCTCGAGACGGTCGACGCCCACGTGGTGCGTGGTCTCTGACAGGTCAGGCGGTGCAGCAGAAGATCGCGGTGCCGGGGAAGAGCTCTCCACGCAACGGCGACCACTGACCCCACTCGCGATCGAGCCACTCCGGCCAGTCGGGTTCGACTATGTCGACCAGAGTCAGCCCGGCGGCGACGATCTCGCGAACGCGGTCGCCCACCGTGCGATGGTGCTCGACGTAGGTGGCGGTGCCGTCAGGATCGAACTCGGCGTACGGCGTGCGGTCGAAGTAGGGGATGGTGGCGGTCAACCCGGCCGGGCCCGGATCGTCCGGGAAGATCCACCGCATCGGGTGGTTGACCGAGAACACCCACCGTCCGCCGGGGCGCAACACGCGCCGGACCTCACGCATGACTCCGGCGGAGTCGGCGACGAACGGGATCGCGCCGAAGGCCGAGCACACCACGTCGAAGGACGCGTCGGCGAACGGCAGGTTCTCCGCGGAGGCCTGGATCAGTGCGGGTGACGCACTGCCGGGGGACGATGCCTCGCGGGCCGCGATCGCCGCAGCGCCGTGCGCCAGCATTCCGGCCGAGATGTCGAGGCCCGTCGCGCGGGCACCGTGACTGGCCAACCAGCGCGAGCAGGGTGCGGATCCGCATCCGATCTCGAGCACGTCGCGCCCCTCGACGTCACCGAGCAGGTGCACGTCACCCTCGTGCAGACCCTCGGGGCACCACACGAACTCGCCGGCCTCGCTCGTCACGCCGAGGAAGTCGCCGTGGGTGCGGTGGTACTCGTCGGAATCCTGGTCCCACCAGGACCGGGACGCCCGCTCGGAGGATCGGGAGTCGACGCGGCGGCGACCGGGCAGCGGCTCCGCGGGGGCCGCGTCGGCGGCCGGAGCGTGGCCGGGCGTGGACCCGGTCGGACGTGCCGGAACACCGAGATCGCCGGGGGTTTCTGTGGACACGCGCAACACGGTAACCGGGTTTGCTCGGTGCGCGGGGCACCGAGTAGTCTTCGATACGCGAATGTCTGTCTTCGCGTGCACGTGGTCGGATTCCCGCTCGTCGGCGAGGGTCCGTGGCGTGTCCGGGGGGACTGCGTCGTGTCTCGTCTCCCAGCGCTCAAGATACGGCAGCACGCGTGTCCTGTCCGCAGGAAGAACGAGTCTGTCCGACCGAACATCCATCCACCGACCCCAACCCGTCCGGAGCAACTCACCACATGGCCTCATCCACCGTCACCTCGCCGCAGGTAGCCGTCAACGACATCGGCTCCGCCGAGGATTTTCTCGCCGCGATCGACGCGACGATCAAGTACTTCAACGATGGCGACATCGTCGAGGGCACGATCGTCAAGGTCGACCGTGACGAGGTCCTGCTCGACATCGGTTACAAGACCGAAGGCGTCATCCCCTCTCGCGAGCTCTCCATCAAGCACGACGTCGACCCCAACGAGGTCGTCTCCGTGGGCGATGAGGTCGAAGCTCTCGTCCTCACCAAGGAGGACAAAGAGGGTCGTCTGATCCTGTCGAAGAAGCGCGCACAGTACGAGCGCGCCTGGGGCACCATCGAGGAGCTCAAGGAGAAGGACGAGGCCGTCAAGGGCACCGTCATCGAGGTCGTCAAGGGTGGACTCATCCTCGACATCGGTCTCCGTGGCTTCCTTCCCGCGTCGCTCGTCGAGATGCGTCGTGTCCGCGATCTCCAGCCGTACGTCGGCAAGGAGATCGAGGCCAAGATCATCGAGCTCGACAAGAACCGCAACAACGTCGTCCTCTCGCGCCGTGCATGGCTCGAGCAGACGCAGTCCGAGGTGCGCAGCGAGTTCCTGCACCAGCTCCAGAAGGGCCAGGTCCGCAAGGGCGTCGTGTCCTCCATCGTCAACTTCGGCGCGTTCGTCGATCTCGGCGGAGTCGATGGCCTGGTCCACGTGTCCGAGCTGTCCTGGAAGCACATCGACCACCCGTCCGAGGTCGTCGAGGTCGGCACCGAGGTCACGGTCGAGGTTCTCGACGTCGACCTGGACCGCGAACGTGTCTCCCTGTCGCTCAAGGCGACGCAGGAAGACCCGTGGCGTCAGTTCGCCCGTACCCACGCGATCGGTCAGATCGTCCCGGGCAAGGTCACCAAGCTGGTTCCCTTCGGTGCGTTCGTGCGCGTCGAAGAGGGCATCGAGGGCCTGGTCCACATCTCCGAGCTGGCCGAGCGCCACGTGGAGGTCCCGGACCAGGTCGTCACCGTGGGCGACGACGCGCTCGTCAAGGTCATCGACATCGACCTCGAGCGTCGCCGCATCTCGCTGTCGCTGAAGCAGGCCAACGAGGACTACAGCGCCGAGTTCGATCCGTCCAAGTACGGCATGGCCGACTCGTACGACGAGCAGGGCAACTACGTCTTCCCCGAGGGCTTCGATCCCGAGACCAACGAATGGCTCGAGGGCTTCGACAAGCAGCGCGAGGAGTGGGAAGGCCGCTACGCCGAGGCGGAGCGTCGCCACAAGATGCACACCGCGCAGATGGAGAAGACCGCAGCCGACGAGGCGCAGGAAGCTGCCAACGCAGCGGCCGGCTACTCCTCGGAGACCGGTACCCCGTCCGCACAGGGTGCACCGGCGGCAGCAGCTCCCGAGTCCACCGGCGGATCGCTCGCCAGTGACGCTCAGCTCGCCGCTCTGCGCGAGAAGCTGTCCGGCGGAGCCTGATTCGCCGACCCGGCGGAGCCTGATTCGCCGACCCGGCGGAGCATGATCCGCTGATCGACCGCTGAACGAGAGAAGCCCCGAACCGCACAGGTTCGGGGCTTCTCCCGTTCGTGGCACCGGCACCCGACCGGCTCCACACACGAGAGAAGGCCCGATCCGCGCAGGATCGGGCCTTCTCTCGTGTGGTCGGTGGTGCGGTGGGTCAGCTCGCTGCGGCTGCACTCCAGCCGGTGCCCATCTGCACGCCGCGCTTGCGCATGGACGCGAAGCTGTGGCGAGCAGGGCTGATGAGCGAGGTGAACCAGTTGCGGCGATGTTCCGCCAGCGCATCGGCGACCTGAGGGATCAGGATGCAGTGGACGCCGTCGGACATGCCCAGGCGGTGCCGTCCGGACTGCATCCGACCGACTCCCTCTCCCGCAATGGTGTTCATGCCCGTCCTTTACCTGTCGAGTACCGTCTCGCGGAGCCTTCCGGAGAAAATACGAAAGCCTGTTGTGCGCCTCGAAGATAACCGACAGGTTGGGAAACATGGTGCATTTGAGACTGGTGATTCGCGGCGTGTTGATGCGCTGCGCGCCGGACTCGGCGACACTGGGTGCGTGTTGAGAATCGGATTGACCGGTGGAATGGGCGCGGGGAAGTCGACGGTGTCACGCACCCTCGCCGACCTCGGCGCCGTGGTGGTGGACGCCGACAAGATCGCGCGCGAGGTCGTGGAACCGGGCACGCCCGGACTGGCCGCCCTCGTCGAGCGCTTCGGCGGGGACATCCTGGCTGACGACGGCAGCCTGAATCGACCGGCGTTGGCGGCCAAGGCCTTCGGGGACGAGGAATCCCGCCTCGCTCTGAACGGCATCCTGCACCCCTTGATCGGGCAGCGCACGACCGAACTCGTGAACAGCGCTCCGCCGGACTGCGTCCTGGTGCACGACATCCCGTTGCTCGTCGAATCTCGCACCGCCGCAGCCTTTCACCTCGTCGTGGTCGTCCACGTCGAGGCGGAGGAGAGGGTGCGACGGCTGGTGGCCTCGCGTGGACTGAACGAGGACGACGCCCGCGCCCGCATCGCAGCCCAGGCGACGGACGAGCAGCGCCGCGCCGCCGCCGACGTGTGGCTCGACAATTCCGGGACACCGGAGGCGTTGGAGGCCACCGTCCGTGAACTCTGGGCCGATCGTCTCGAGCTCTTCGCGGCCAACCTCCGCTCGGAGACCGTGGCCCGGACCGCCCCCCGCGTGGTGCCGGCCGACCCGATGTGGCCCGCCGAGGCACAGCGCGTGATCGATCGTGTGCGCCTCTCCTGCGGCAACCGAGCGCTACGGATCGACCACATCGGATCCACCGCGGTTCCCGACTTCCCGGCGAAGGACGTCCTCGACATCCAGGTGACGGTGGCGGATCTCGCCACCGCGGACGCACTGCGCGATCCGTTGACGGCGGCCACCTTTCCGCGCATCGAACACATCACGGCCGACGACCCGAAGCCGTCGGCGGTGCCGGGGGAAGCCGATCCTGCACTGTGGGAGAAGCGTCTGCACGGCGCAGCCGACCCGGGCAGACCGGTGAACATCCACCTCCGGGTCGACGGGTACCCCGGACAGGTCTTCGCGCTCATGTTCCGAGACCGGCTTCGCGCCGACCCCGGCGCTCGGGAGGCGTACCTCGACGTGAAGACCCGTGCTGCCTCGCGAGCCGCGGAACACGGCGAGTACGTGGAGGCCATCGAGGCGTACGTGGGGGAGAAGGCGCCGTACTTCGACACTGTGTATCCCGAGGTCGTGGAATGGGCGGCTCGGACGGGGTGGAAAGCCGACTGATCGCTCCTCAGCGATCCGCCCAGTGGGTCGTCATGCCGAGAGCGGCGAGCCATCCGTCGACGTCGTGGTTCGCCGCCGCGATTCCGTCCACGGCGTCGGACGCCCGACGGATGGCGGCCTCCGTCGTCCGCGCGTCGAGCACCCCGGTGCTGTGCGCGACGAGCAACTCGTCGACGTCCAGGAGCTCGGCGTCGCGGCCGGTACGGACGACGATGTCGAGGTAGTGGTCGACCGAGTGCCACACGTTCCCGTCGCGGACGAACTCGCCGATGTCGACGTAGTGATTCTGGTCGCGGACATGCGTGGGCAGGTAGTGGAAGATCGACGCGCGGATACCCAGGCTGGGGACGATCCACGACTCCAGGTAGTCGAAGGACGGATGGTCCGACGGACGGGCCATGTAGAGCCCCCAGTCGGTCGTCTCGTACACGTCGACCGGGCGGACGACACCTTTCGGATCGGTGTTGGTGCGTCCCGCGACGTCGAACACCTCGACCTTCGGTGGGTGCACGTGTGCCAGACCCGTCATGGTCCGCACCGTACCGCGCACCGTCACGGAGCGGGCGGCGCGAACATGCTGCGCACGCCGTCGAGCGTGTCGGCGTCCGCAGCCACCTTGTCGTCGCGGTAGCGGACCACGCGCGCGAATCGGAGTGCGATGCCGCCCGGATAGCGCGAGGAACGCTGCAGTCCGTCGACCGCGATCTCGACGACCTGCTCGGGCCGCACGTGCACCACGTGCGAGGTCCGTCCCGTCTCGAGAGCCAGGAACCGCTCCGTCTGCCAGGCGAGCATCTCGTCGGTCATGCCCTTGAAGGTCTTGCCCAGCATCACGAACCCGCCGGCAGGATCCACTGCGCCCAGGTGGATGTTGGACAGCAGACCGGACCGGCGACCGGATCCCCACTCGACTGCGAGCACCACCAGGTCGAGCGTGTGCACCGGCTTCACCTTGACCCAGGCGGCGCCGCGCCGTCCCGCGTCGTACGGCGCATCGAGGTTCTTGACGACCACACCCTCGTGACCGGACGCGACCGCCGACGCCGCGAACGAGTCCGCGGCCTCGAGGTCGGCCGTCACCAGCCGCGGCACACGGTTGCCCTCCGGGATCAGAGCGTCGAGAACGGCCAGCCGCTCGTGCAGCGCACGGTCCAGCAGGTCCTCACCGTCCAGGTGCAGGATGTCGAAGAAGAAAGGCGTCACGGCCACACCCGTCGACTGCGCTGTGCGGGACGCCGTCTCCTGGAAGGCCCGCGGACGTCCCTGTTCGTCCAGGGCCAGTGCCTCGCCGTCGAGCACCACGGAGGTGAGCGGCAGGGCGCGCACGAACTCGACGACCTCGGGCAGGCGTGCGGTGATGTCGTCGAGACTGCGGGTGCTGATCGAGACGTCTCCACCGCGACGGTGGACCTGCACACGGATGCCGTCCAGCTTGGTGTCGAGCGCCACGGCGCCGGCGGCGCCACCGGCCGCCTTCGCCACACCCTCGGCCACGGTGGGGGCGCTGGAGGCCAACATGGGGAGCACTGCTCTGCCCACGGTCAGTCCCAGCTCCGCGAGTGCCGCAGACCCGCCGGTGAACGCGGCCGTCGCGGCCGTCACCGTGGATCCCGACAGCATCGCGGCCCGGCGCACCTCGGGGAGCGGGACGTCGGCCGCGGCCGCCACGGCTTCCTGGACCAGCGCGTCGAGCGCACCCTGGCGGACCTCACCGGTGACCACGCCGCGCAGCCAAGTCTGTTCCGTGTCGGTGGCGCCGCCGAACAGAGCGGACACCGCCGCCGCGCGTGCTGCCTGCGATCCCGGACCCGCCATCGTCGAGACGGCGTCGAACGCCGCGTCGACGGCGGCGACCGTCAGCGTCGGTGCGTCGGCGGCCGGGGGAAGAGTGGCGACGCTGCGCCAACCCAGGCCGGTACGGCGTTGACGCAGAGTGCCGGACGCGTAGAGCGTCACCAGGGCGACCTCCTCGGGAGCGCACTCGGACAGCAGCGCGGCGAGCGCCACGACCTTGGCCTTGCGGGACCGGGTGGCGGCCACCGTGGCCGAGGTCTCGACGACGCGTGCGAGCAGCATGGGCCCATTGTGACGCGCAGGTCCGACAGCGACGGTCGGTGTACCCGCGGCCGGGTCGTGTGACCCGCCGAACGGCGACTGTGTCGGTGGTCGGGCCTACTCTGGTGGTATGGCTTTTGCAGCTGAACAACCCGTCCTGGCGCACTCCGAGTTCCGTCCCGTGGGCGACATCGAGCGCAGCGATCGTCCCTTCGAGGTGGTCAGCGAGTACAGCCCTGCGGGCGATCAGCCGACGGCCATCGCGGAGCTGACCAAGCGGGTCCAGGCGGGCGAGAAGGACATCGTGCTCCTGGGCGCCACCGGCACCGGAAAGTCGGCCACCACCGCGTGGTTGATCGAGCAGGTGCAACGGCCCACGTTGCTCATGGCGCCCAACAAGACGTTGGCTGCGCAGTTGGCCAACGAACTGCGAGAGATGTTGCCCAACAACTCCGTCGAGTACTTCGTCTCGTACTACGACTACTACCAGCCCGAGGCCTACATCGCCCAGACCGACACCTACATCGAGAAGGACTCGTCGGTCAACGACGACGTCGAGCGGCTCCGTCACTCGGCGACGGCGAATCTGCTGTCCCGTCGCGACGTCGTGGTGGTCGCCTCGGTGTCGTGCATCTACGGTCTCGGCACACCGCAGTCCTACGTGGACCGGTCGGTGCATCTCGAGGTGGGGCAGGAGGTCCCGCGCGACAAGTTCCTCCGGCTGCTCGTCGACGTGCAGTACACCCGCAACGACATGGCGTTCACCCGCGGATCGTTCCGTGTGCGCGGCGACACGGTCGAGATCATCCCGTCCTACGAGGAACTCGCCGTCCGTATCGAGTTCTTCGGTGACGAGATCGAGGCGCTGTACTTCCTGCACCCCCTCACCGGCGACGTGGTGCGCCAGGTCGACAGCGTGCGCATCTTCCCGGCGACCCACTACGTCGCCGGGCCCGAGCGCATGGAGCGTGCGGTGCGGGACATCGAGGCCGAGCTTGAGGAGCGGCTCGCCGATCTGGAGGGCAAGGGCAAGCTGCTCGAGGCCCAGCGGTTGCGCATGCGTACGCAGTACGACCTCGAGATGATCAAGCAGGTCGGCTTCTGCTCCGGCATCGAGAACTACTCGCGCCACATCGACGGGCGACCTGCCGGGACTGCGCCGGCCACACTCATCGACTACTTCCCGGACGACTTCCTGCTCGTCATCGACGAGTCCCACGTGACGGTGCCCCAGATCGGTGCCATGTACGAGGGGGACATGTCGCGCAAGCGCAACCTCGTGGAGTTCGGCTTCCGGCTGCCGTCGGCCACCGACAATCGCCCCCTGACGTGGGAGGAGTTCACGCAGCGCATCGGGCAGACGGTGTACCTGTCGGCCACCCCCGGCAAGTACGAGCTGGGACAGAGCGGCGGTGAGGTCGTCGAGCAGGTCATCCGCCCGACCGGCTTGGTCGACCCCGAGATCGTCGTCAAGCCCACCAAGGGCCAGATCGACGACCTCGTGCACGAGATCCGCCAGCGCACCGAGAAGGACGAGCGCATCCTGGTCACCACGCTGACCAAGAAGATGGCGGAGGATCTCACCGACTACCTCCTCGAGCTCGGTATCCGGGTGCGCTACCTGCACTCCGACATCGACACTCTCCGACGCGTCGAGCTGCTACGTCAGCTCCGGCTCGGCGAGTACGACGTGCTCATCGGCATCAACCTGCTCCGTGAGGGTCTGGACCTCCCGGAGGTCTCCCTCGTCGCGATCCTGGACGCCGACAAGGAGGGCTTCCTGCGCAGCGGGACCAGCCTGGTGCAGACCATCGGCCGTGCGGCCCGAAACGTGTCCGGCCAGGTGCACATGTACGCCGACAAGATCACCGACTCGATGCAGTACGCCATGGAGGAGACCGAGCGTCGCCGCGCCAAGCAGATCGCCTACAACGAGAAGATGGGTGTGGATCCGCAGCCGCTGCGCAAGAAGATCGCCGACATCCTCGACCAGGTGTACGAGGAGGCGGAGGACACCGAGGCCACCGTGGACATCGGTGGATCGGGCCGCAACGCGAGCCGTGGCCGGCGGGCGCCCGGCGAGGCGGGACGAGCCGGCAGCAGCGGTGTCGTGGAGGGGCGCGACGTCTCGACCATGCCGCGCGCCGAGCTGGCAGACCTGGTCAAGCAGCTCACCGATCAGATGATGAACGCGGCGCGCGAACTTCAGTTCGAGCTGGCAGGCCGTCTGCGCGACGAGATCCAGGACCTCAAGAAGGAGCTGCGCGGGATGGACGCCGCGGGCCTGTCCTGACCCGTCCTCGCACACGAGAAGGCCCGGCACCGACGGACACGGTGCCGGGCCTCGTCGTCAGCTCGTGATGTCCTTCGTCGCGAATCGTCGCCACGCGATGATGCCGAAGATCGTGGCGTACGCGAGCGAGGAGAAGGCGCCGTCGAGCAGGTCGTTCCACGACAGCGTCGGTGACAGCACGCCCGTCCACGACGTCGAGTAGTGGCCGGGCAACAGGTTGCGCAGTGATCCCAGTGCCGTGATCTGATCGAGGATCTGGGCCACGATCGACACCATCACCGTGCCGCCGACCGCGCCCAGGGGCGCGTCGGTGGACACCGACAGGGCGAGTGCCAGCCCGGCCACCCACGTCAGATTGATCGCGATGAAGACGACGCCGATCGCGAGCCTCCCGATCGACAGCCCGAACGACAGGGCATCGCCGAAGGGTGACACCAGCGACCCCAGGCCGTACAGCACGCTGCCCAGGATGAGCGACACCCCCACGAGCGTGAGCAGCGCGGCGAGCGACAGGATCGCCGACACCAGGGCCTTCTGTCGCAGCAGCCGACCTCGCGGAACAGGAACCGCGAGCAGGTAGCGCAAACTCGACCACGATGCCTCGCTGGCGATCGCGTCGCCGAAGAACAGCGCCACCACCACGATCAGCAGGAATCCCACCGACACGAACAGGGCGAAGACGAGAAAGTTCACCCCGCTCTGCGTGCCCAGGTCGATGAGGCTCCCGCTGGCGGTGTCGGAGTCCGACCCGCCCACCGTGAACGCGATGGCCATGATGACGGGCAGCAACGCGAGGAAGCCCAGGGACAACTGGGTTCTCCGCCGCGTGAACTGCCGCGTCAGCTCGGTCCGTAGCGACAGCGTGCCCGCGGGGGTGTACCCCGCGACCCGGCCGTCCGGATGCGCCGCGGTGGTGGTCGTCGGTCGACTGTCGGCGCTCATGTGGTCGTTCCGTTCCCCGAGGATGCTTCCGCCGCATGACGGAGTCGGTCGGTGTCGTCGTGCACGAGGTCGAGGAAGACGTCCTCGAGTCGTGTCGATCGCGACGCGGAGGAGACGCCGATACCGGCGCCCACCAACGTCCGCACCACCATCGCGGGATCGAGCACTCCGAGCTGCGCCTTGATCGCGCCCTCCGGTTCCGCCTCGACGACCTCGCCCATGCCGTCGATGCCTCGCAGCACCGAGACGGCATCGGCGGGCCGATCGACACGGAACTCCAGCGGACCGCTCGCGCCGATCAGATCGTCGACCGTCCCGGAGCTGATGACGACGCCCTTGTTCATGACGACGACGTGCGTGCAGGTCTGCTCGACCTCCGCCAGCAGGTGGCTGCTGACCAGGACCGTGCGTCCCGTCTGTGCGTAGCGGATGAGGACGTCACGCATGGTGCGGATCTGGGGCGGGTCGAGCCCGTTGGTGGGTTCGTCCAGGACCATGAGGTCCGGGAGTCCGAGCATCGCCTGCGCGATGGCGAGCCGTTGCCGCATGCCCTGGCTGTACGACCGGACCTTGCGGTGGATCGCCGTGCCGAGGTCGGCGATCTCGAGTGCCTCCTCGAGATGGGCGTCCTCCGCCGGTCGGCCGGTCGCCTTCCAGTACAGGTCCAGGTTCTCCATCCCCGAGAGATGGGGAAGGAATCCGGACCCCTCGACGAAGGAACCGAGTCGGGACAGGACCGGCGCCCCCGGAGAGACCAGGTGCCCGAAGACCCGGATCTCGCCGCTGGAGGGCGTGATGAGGCCCATCAGCATGCGCAGCGTGGTGGTCTTGCCGGCGCCGTTGGGGCCGAGGAGCCCGAGCACCTGCCCCGCGCCGACGCGGAACGACACGCCGTCCACCGCGCGGAAGCCGTTGGAGTAGCTCTTCGCGAGATCGGTGATCACCAGCGGGACGTCCACCAGCGACTCGTCCACCTCGGCGACGGTGCGACGCCGGGAGATGAACGATGCGAGAGCGACGAGGGCGGCGACCAGCACGGCGAGCCCCGCGATGCCCACGACGGGGACCCACGGGAACGTCGACTCCGCGTTCTCGGCGGGTACCTCGGGCAGCGCGAGCGTGGCGTCGGAGAGTGTGACCGACACCGCCGCGGGCTCGAGCGGGACGGCGTAGGCCTGGTCGGTGGTGGAGAACGCCACCTCGACGCGATTCCCGGCGGCGACCTGGTATGCCATGCCCGGCAACGTGACGTTCACCGCGGAGGGCTGGTCGGACGGGGGGACCCGCACCGCGGACACCAGGCCGTTGGGCAGAGTGCGTCGACCGTCGTCGGACACGTCGTACAGCTTGGCGAAGAGCACGGTGCCGCTCGGCGAGGTGGTCGGACCGACGGTGACGGACACCGACGACGTACCGACGATCGTGTACGACGAGTCGAGCGGCTCCGTGACGAACGACGCGGTCTGTCCCGGGATGTCGCCCGTCAGGAGTGCGCTCGCGGCCCCGCCGAGCCCGGCCGCGGCGCCGCCGAGGACCGAGGCGGAGCCGACCCCGGGCAGAGACGTGAGAGCAGCCGGGGACCCACCGGGCGGCCGGACGACGGTCTGAGTGTCGTTGCCGGTGGCCGAGGTGAGCGGGAAGTCCTGGCGTTCGGTCGGAGTGGCGTCCGAGAGCCCCGGATATGCGGCGGCGGTGAGCTCGCGAGCCCGATCGCCCTGGTCGGTCGGATCGCCCGCCAACGCGTACGTGAACGCCGAATCGGCGCGCGGGGAGTCGGTCCCGTCCCCGATCAGATGCTGCACCAGGAAGTCCGCGACCGCACCGTCCGCGGTGGAGTCGGTCCCGCCGGCATCGTGGCCGCCGTCGAACCACCGCACCTGGACCGAGCCACCGGCCGCCGCGATCTGCCGCGCGGTGGCGTCGGCCTGGTCGAGTCCGAAGAGGGTGTCGCGCTGGCCCTGCACGAGCAGGGTGGGTGCGGTGATCGAGGAGGCGAACGACCGGGGCGAGCGCGCACGCAGCAGTTCGCTGGTGGCCTCGGACGGTTGTCCGCTCACCGCGGACTCCGCGTACGCGAGACACACCTGGAGGGCGAACCGGCCGCATGCTCCAGCGGGGGCGGTCGATGTCGGAGCGTCGCCGGCTCCACCGGGAACGGGGGCCGCACCGGCGCCGAAGAAGATGCCGGCCCAGCCGCGCTTCAGGACGCCGGCGTCGCTGCCCTCGGACACGGCGGGTGTCGGTGCCTGCGACGACGGCTCGGCCACCGAGTAGTTGGGAAAGAGGGACTGGTTCAGGTCGTTCCACGTGATCGAGGCGGCGTCCGCGTCGATGCGAGGATCGGTTCCGGCCGCCATGAGCGCGAGCGCGCCGCCGTAGGAACCACCGGCGACGCCGACCCGAGGGTCACCCGGGGAATCGAGTTGCACCTCGGGGCGAGTGGCCAGGTAGTCGATCAGCCCGCGAGCGTCGGCCACCTCACGATCGGGATCGTTGAGGCCGATGCTGCCGGTGCTGAGGCCGAAGCCGCGCGCGCTGTACGCGAGGACGACGAGCCCTCGCGACGCGAGATCCCGTGCCTGGGCGGCCACCGAGTTCTTGTCGCCGCCGAAGCCGTGGGCCAACAACACCGCCGGTACGGGCCCGTCCGTGTCCGGCAGGTACAGCGTCGTGTCGATGTCGACGGTGGCACTGCTGCCCGGACTCTCCGGCAGTGTGCGGACGGCGTCCTCGGTCCGCACCGACGACGCGGAACCGTTCGAGTCGCGCAGAAGTGCGAACGACGCCACGGCGAGGGCGAGGACGACGAGCACCGCGACGACGACGATCACCGGTCGTCCGAGCGTCGAGGCGCGTCCGGGCAACCGGAATCGGGGTCGTGGCATTACTTCAATGTATGCGAGGGGAGAGACACGTGCTTTCGACCGGAAGCCGCGTCGGGCGGTCGCCGCTGCGACTAATGTCTCGAATCGACACTCGATGATCGTCGGGACATGACCACTGGAGGAATGTATGAGCGCTTACCGCAACGTCGTCGTCGGAACCGATGGCTCCGATTCGTCACTGCGGGCCGTGGAGAAGGCGGCAGCGCTGTCGGGCGATTCCGCCGCGACGCTCTACATCGCGTGTGCGTACTACCCGGCGGACTCGAAGGCGTCCTCGCAGGACGCGGACGCACTGAAGGACGACGCGTACCAGATCACGGGATCCGCTCCGACACAGGAGATTCTGCGTGTCGCGCGGGAGCGTGCGGTGGCGGCCGGCGCCTCGTCGATCGAGGAGCGTCCCGTGGTGGGCAACCCCGTCGACTCGCTGCTCGAGCTCGTCGGCGAGGTGAAGGCGGATCTGCTCGTGGTGGGGAACCGTGGACTGAACTCGCTCACCGGCCGCCTGCTCGGCTCGGTTCCGTCCGATGCGGCTCGCAAGGCGCGCTGCGACGTGTTGATCGTGCACACCACGCACTGACGCTCGAACCACCGCTGGATGCCGTCACGGCACGATCCGTTCGTGCCGTGACGGCATCACTGCGTCACGGGGGCGATGGGTCCCATCACGTCCGGTAGCGGCGATGTGTGGACGATTCCCAGCCGCTGTGTCGCGCGCGTGAGCGCGACGTACAGATCGTTCAGGCCGCGGGCCGAGTCGTCCACGATCCGTGCGGGTTCCACGATGAGCACCGAGTCGAACTCGAGTCCCTTCGCGTCGCGCACCGTGCACACCCGGACGTCGTCGGCCCCCAGGTGTGCGAGCCGCGCGGCGATGTCCGCGGGTGCCAGCACCGCCGACATCCCCGGGCGCGGATGCGCGGCGACGTGGCGTTCGACCGCCGACACCAGATCGTCCTCCGTGACTCGATGCGCCCACGGCGTCTCACCGTTGTCCCGCACCGACCGCGGGATCGATGCGGCCGGGTCGAGCGTCGAGAGAACTCGCCGGGCGATCTCCATGATCGCCGCGGGGGTGCGGTAGTTCACGGTGAGTTCGGTCAGCTTCCACCGTTGCGCCACATAGGGGCCCAGGACGTCCTGCCAGGACGAGGCACCCGCCGTGTCGCCCGTCTGGGCCACGTCGCCCACGAGGGTCATCCATCGATTGGGTATGCGGCGCATGACCATCCGCCACGCCATCTGCGAGAGTTCCTGCGCCTCGTCGACGATGACGTGGCCGTAGGTCCACGTGCGGTCGCCGGCCGCGCGTTCGGCCGCCGTCAACCGGCGTCCGTGCCCCTGACGCTGGGCGAGTCTGTCGGCGTCGATGAGGTCGTACGCCATGAGGATCTCCGGATCGAGTTCGTCCTCGAGATCCTGCGGTGCCGATCCGGTCAGGATGTCGAGAGCGCCCTGGGCGTCCTCGATCTGGGCGCGCCAGCGACGCTGTTCCCGTTCGCGTTCCGCAGCGTCGTCGATACCCAGGAGCTCGGCGAGCTCGTCGAGCAGGGGAGCGTCGGCACCGCTGAAGCGTCCGTCGTCCGACCGTTCGAGGGCGGCACGGTCCTCGGGGTCCCACCCCGGTGCGGCCGTCCGCAGCCGTTCGGCCGAGGCCAGCAGCCCGGCGAGAACGTCCTGGGCGGACAGCTCCGGCCACAGCGCGCCGATCGCACCCATCAGTTCGGGGCTCTCCCGCATCTCGTCGCGGATATCGGCTATGTCGTCACGGCTCAGCAGATTCGACCCGTCGAGCACGTCACCGCCCACGATGGCGGCGAACTGGTCGGCGAGCAGATCGATCATGGTGGACACGAAGATCGGTCGAGCGAGGTTGTGGGGTCGACGCGAGGACCGCGCTCGTCCCCGTGCGCGCGTGACCATCTTGCGGTCGATCCGCAATGTGTAGGTGTCGAAGTCGACCGACACCGGCTCCGACGGAAGTTCCTGACGGTCGCGCACGGCGGCGATCAGGACGTCGACGATGTCGAGGGAGCCCTTGAGTTCCGCCGCGCGCGCGGAGTCCTCGCGGCTCGCGTCGACACCCGGGTACAGATCCCCGATGGTCGACAGCAGCACCCCCGTCTCGCCCAGGGAGGGCAGCACCTGGCCGATGTAGTCGAGGAAGGTGCTGTTCGGTCCGATGATCAGCACGCCGCTCTTGTCCAGCTGCTTGCGGTACGTGTACAGCAGGTAGGCGGCGCGGTGCAGGGCCACCGCCGTCTTGCCGGTACCGGGACCACCCTGCACCACCAGGACGCTGCGATGCGTGGACCGGATGATGTCGTCCTGCTCGCGCTGGATCGTCTCGACGATGTCGTTCATCTGTCCCGTGCGCGCGGCGTTGAGCGCGGACAGCAGAGCGCTCTCTCCGGCCACACCGTCCGACCCGGTGGCGACGCCGGCGTCCTGCGCCGTCCGCAGGTCCAGGTACTCGTCCGCCACCCCGGTGACGCGACGACTGCGCGTCCGGATGTGGCGACGGCGTACGACGCCCTCGGGGGCGGCGGGCGTGGCCAGGTAGAACGGGCGGGCCAGCGGGGCGCGCCAGTCGTAGAGCAACGACTGGTAGTCGTCGTCCTCGTCGAGGATGCCGACACGACCGATGTAGCGCGGCGCGTCGTCCTCGACGTCGATCCGGCCGAAGCACAGACCGTTCTCGGACGCGTCGTACTTCGCGATGTCGTCGTTGTAGAGAGCCGAGTAGGACTCGCGTTCGCTGCGCGCCTGCGGTGTCCCGCCCGTCTGGAGCAGGACGGCGCTCAGCCGGGACCGTGCATAGGTCCGCAGAGCGTCGAGGCGGTCGTAGAGCAGGGTGACGCGCTGTTGTTCCTGATCGAGGTCGGCGTCGTGCAGATCTGTCGGGGTGCCCTGATCCGGCACATGGTCTCCTGTACGCGAGTGGGGCGGGGTGACGAGGGTGGTCGTGCACCTCTCGTCGGCGCACGGAAGCGCCAGAAAAGTCTACGGGCTCCCGACGGCAACGGCCGGTGCCCCCGATCTCTCGGGAACACCGGCCGTGTGCTGTGGGAAAAGGTCAGAGGTACTGGTGCACCGTGCCCTCGACGCGGGCCCGTGCCTCCTTGGCGCGCTTCTCGGCGTCCTTCAGCGACGACTGCAGCTGCTTCTGTGCGTCCTTGCTGGTGGACTTGTACTGCTTCTTGTACTCCTTGCGTGCGGCGTCGAACTGCTTGCGCGCGTCCTTGCCGGACTTCTTGGCCTGCTTGCGAGCCTTCTTGCCGTACTTGTCCGCCAGGTCGCTGCCGTCGGCCTTGGCCTTCTCGGCCAGCTCGGCACCGCGGGACGCGGCTATCTCGGCGTACTTGCTGCCGCGATCCTGGGCGACGTCGGCGAACTCGGATGCGCGTGCAGCGGCCAGATCGGCCCACTTGGCACTGCGCTCCTTGGCCAGCTCGGCGAGCTTGCCGCCGCGATCCTGGGCGACGTCCGCCAGCTCGGCGCCACGCTGCGAGGCGATCTCGACGAGCGGCTGTGCGCGCTCGGCGGCGACGCCCGCGAGCTCCTTGGCGCGCTCGCCGGCGTGGGCGAGCGTCTCGGAGCTGTCCGAGGAGGACACCAGCGGGAGGGCGCCGGCGACGGCGACCTTGGCCGACTTGGCCGCCTTGCGACCGCGCCAGGCGACGGACGGCTTGCCCTCGGTGTCGACGGCGGCGATGAGCAGGCCGCCGAGGAGGCTGACGTTCTTGATGAACTGGGTGCGCTGCAGCGCCTTCGCCTGCGGGTCCGTCTCGTTCCAGAAGGAGTGACCCGCGAGGGTCGTCGGGACGAGGCTGCCCGCGAGCACGGTGGACGCGAGGCGCGGCGCCCGACCGGTCGCGAGAAGGAATCCGCCGCCGATCTGCACCGCGGCGTTGATCTTGACCAGCGTCTCGGGGTCGGAGGGAACGTTCTGCGTCACCTCGTCGGGAAGGGCGTCCTGGCTCTTCTCGATCAGAGGCTTCGCGGCCTGAGCCCTTCCGGCGGGGTTGCGCAGCGCATCCACGCCTCCTGCGATGAAGATGGATGCGAGCATCGGTCGGGCGATCCGGCGGACAATCACTGAGCCTCCTGCGTTGCGGCTGTGGTGTGGGGGACTGCTCTGGCTGCACGAGTGCGGTTGTTCACGCCCATGACATGCATGTGACGCTCTCGAACTGTATCCATACCCCCCGCCCCGGCGATTGAATCGCGGGGCGGGCGGGGGACCGGATCGTGGTGACGGATCACCAGCCGCGGGTCCGCCATTCGTGAAGGTGAGGACGTTCCGAGCCCAGCGTCGTGTCCTTGCCGTGGCCCGGGTAGACGACCGTTCGATCGTCGTAGCGACCGAAGATCCGCGATTCCACGTCTTCCAGCAGCGACACGAAGTTCGCCTCTCCGTCGGTCTTGCCGACGCCGCCGGGGAAGAGCGAGTCGCCGGTGAACAGGTGCACGACGCCGCTCTCGGGGTCCGTGAGCGCCAGCGCGATCGACCCGGGAGTGTGGCCGCGGAGGTGGATCACGTCGAGGGTGACGTCGCCGACCTGCACGGAGTCGCCGTCGTCGAGCAGGCGGGTGGGGGCGACGGGGAGCGGTTCCGCATCGAGCGGATGTGCCGCCGACGGGGCGCCCGTCGCCGATGCGACGTCCTCGAGTGCCTGCCAGTGGTCGAAGTGCTGGTGCGTCGTGACGATCAGCGAGACCTCGGGTGCCACGTGGTCGACGACGGCGCACAGCGTCGGAGCGTCGTTCGCGGCGTCGACGAGCAGCGATCGGCCCGTCCGGGAACAGATGACGAGGTAGGCGTTGTTGTCCATCGGGCCCACCGAGGTCTTCACGATCGTGGCGTGCGACAGGGTCCGGCGCTGCGAGCCCGTCCCCACGGACACCTCGCCGGTGTAGTCGTCGGAGATCGTCGGTGCATTCTCGGTCATGAGCGTGAGATTACCCACGACGACCGGTCGTGAGCCGGGCGCGGAGCCCGTCGGCCGGTCGAGTCTGTCGGACCTCGGGCATATGGTCGTCGAAGCCTGTCGTGTCCGAACACGACATGTCCGACGAAGAGTGGGCAGTTCACGCGGTCGACGAGAGAGTCGACGCAGCACGTTGCACGGCCGTGGGCCGTGACGAAGGAGAGGACAACCGTGGCGGATCGCCTGGTAGTGCAGGGCGCACGCGAACACAATCTCAAGGGCGTCGACATCGATCTGCCCCGGGACAGTCTCATCGTGTTCACCGGTCTGTCCGGGTCGGGCAAGTCGAGCCTGGCGTTCGACACCATCTTCGCCGAGGGTCAGCGCCGCTACGTCGAGTCGCTCTCGGCCTACGCGCGCCAGTTCCTGGGCCAGATGGACAAGCCGGACGTCGACTTCATCGAGGGCCTCTCGCCCGCGGTCTCGATCGATCAGAAGTCGACCAACCGCAACCCGCGGTCCACGGTCGGCACCATCACCGAGGTCTACGACTACCTGCGCCTGCTCTACGCACGCGCCGGCACGGCGCACTGCCCGCAGTGCGGTGAGCGCATCGCCAAGCAGTCGCCCCAGCAGATCGTCGACCAGGTGCTCGCGATGGAGGAGGGCCTGCGTTTCCAGGTGCTCGCTCCTGTCGTGCGCACCCGCAAGGGCGAGTTCGTCGATCTCTTCGAGCAGCTCAACACGCAGGGTTACTCTCGTATCCGCGTCGACGGCACCGTGCACCAGCTCACCGATCCGCCCAAGCTGAAGAAGCAGGACAAGCACGACATCGAGGTGGTGGTCGACCGCCTGACCGTCAAGGCGTCGTCCAAGCAGCGGCTCACCGACTCGGTGGAGACCGCGCTGCGCCTCGCCGACGGCATCCTGGTGCTCGACTTCGTCGACCGCGAGGAGAACGCCGCCGACCGTGAGCGCCGGTTCTCCGAGCGTCTGGCGTGCCCCAACGGGCACCCGCTGTCCGTCGACGAACTCGAACCCCGCGCGTTCTCGTTCAACTCGCCCTACGGCGCGTGCCCCGAGTGTGCGGGACTCGGCATCCGCAAGGAGGTCGACCCCGAACTGGTGGTTCCGGACCCCGATCTGAGCCTGGCGGACGGCGCCATCGCGCCGTGGTCCATGGGCCAGACGTCCGAGTACTTCGGCCGGCTGCTGTCCGGGCTCGCCGACGCCATGGGCTTCGACATCGACACCCCGTGGCGGAAGCTGCCGGCCAAGGTGAAGCGTGCCGTCCTCGAGGGCAGCGAGCATCAGGTGCACGTCCGCTACAAGAACCGGTACGGACGCACCCGGTCCTACTACGCCGAGTTCGAGGGCGTCATGCCCTTCCTGCACCGTCGGATGGATCAGACCGAGTCGGAGCAGATGAAAGAGCGCTACGACGGCTACATGCGGGAGGTCGACTGCCCGGTGTGCGAGGGTGCCCGCCTGCGCCCCGAGATCCTGTCCGTGACCATCGCCGCGGGCGATTTCGGGGACAAGTCCATCGCCGACGTGTGTGCACTGTCCATCTCGGAGTGCTCGAACTTCCTCAACACGCTGACGCTCGGTCCGCGTGAGGAGGCCATCGCCGGCCAGGTGCTCAAGGAGATCCAGGCCCGCCTCGGCTTCCTGCTGGATGTGGGACTCGAGTACCTCACGCTGTCGCGCGCGGCAGGAACGCTGTCGGGCGGCGAGGCGCAGCGCATCCGCCTCGCGACGCAGATCGGCAGTGGTCTCGTCGGAGTTCTGTACGTGCTGGACGAGCCGTCCATCGGCCTCCACCAGCGGGACAACCGCCGGCTCATCGACACGCTCACGCGGCTGCGCAACCTCGGCAACACGCTCATCGTCGTCGAGCACGACGAGGACACCATTCGCACGTCCGACTGGGTCGTCGACATCGGCCCGCTCGCCGGTGAACGCGGCGGACGTGTCGTGCACAGCGGAACCTACGAGACGCTTCTCACCAACGCGGAGAGCCTCACCGGGGCGTACCTCTCGGGTCGCTCGGCCATCGAGGTCCCGGCGGTACGTCGCCCGATCGATCCCAAGCGCAAGATCTCCGTGATCGGTGCCCGGGAGCACAACCTGCAGGACATCGACGTCAGCTTCCCGCTGGGAGTGCTCACCTCCGTGACGGGCGTGTCGGGATCGGGCAAGTCCACGCTGGTCAACGACATCCTGGCGACGGTGATGGCGAACAAGCTCAACGGCGCTCGTCAGGTACCCGGTCGGCACACCCGCGTCAACGGCCTCGACCAGCTGGACAAGCTGGTCCGGGTCGACCAGTCACCCATCGGCCGTACGCCGCGGTCCAACGCGGCTACCTACACCGGGGTGTTCGACAAGATAAGGACACTGTTCGCCGCGACGACCGAGGCCAAGATCCGCGGCTACCAGCCGGGTCGGTTCACCTTCAACGTGAAGGGCGGCCGGTGCGAGGCGTGCTCGGGTGACGGCACCCTGAAGATCGAGATGAACTTCCTGCCGGACGTCTACGTGCCGTGCGAGGTGTGCCACGGTGCCCGGTACAACCGGGAGACGCTCGAGGTCCACTACAAGGGCAAGACCATCGCCGAGGTGCTGAACATGCCCATCGAGGAGGCGGCCGACTTCTTCGAACCGATCACCTCGATCCACCGGTACCTCAAGACGCTGAACGAGGTGGGCCTGGGCTATGTCCGTCTGGGGCAGCCGGCCACCACGCTGTCCGGCGGCGAGGCGCAGCGTGTGAAGCTGGCCGCAGAGCTGCAGAAGCGCTCCATGGGACGCACGGTGTACATCCTCGACGAGCCGACCACGGGTCTGCACTTCGAGGACATCCGCAAGCTGTTGCTGGTGATCAACGGTCTGGTGGACAAGGGCAACACCGTCATCGTCATCGAGCACAACCTGGACGTCATCAAGACGTCCGACTGGGTCATCGACATGGGACCCGAGGGCGGATCCGGCGGCGGAACGATGGTGGCCGAGGGCACTCCCGAGCAGATCGCCGCCGTGCCCGAGAGCTACACCGGCAAGTTCCTGCAGGAGTCTCTCGACGCCGCCTCGACCCCACCGGTCCCGGTCAAGCGGACCCGCAAGCGCAAGCCTGTCGCGGTCTCCTGACCGGGCCGTCGCGTGACGGTCAGTGGACGGGCCCGGTGTACTTCTCGCCGGGCCCGGCGCCGGGCGCGTCCGGGTGTGCCGACTGCTCGCGGAACGCCTTCTGCAGTGCCTGCAGCCCTTCGCGGATGGGGCCGGCGTGCGGCCCCAGGTACTCCACGGAGGCCGTGACCAGTCCGGCGAGTGCGGTGATCACGCGTCTCGCCTCGTCGAGGTCGAGGTGGGGGCTGTCGGACGGATCCGCGTCGGAGAGTCCCAGCTTCTCGGCGGCGGAGCTCATGAGCATCACCGCGGCGCGGCTGATGACCTCGATCGCAGGGACGTCGGCCAGTTCACGCACGTCCGGCTCGAGCTGCGGCGCATCGCCCTCCACCTGGGGAGCACCGGCCTGAACGGCATCATCGGGGGTCGTCATGACATCAGACGATGCCACGATGCGCCGACACCGACGTCCCCGCCCGGTGCGTGACCGGACGGATTCGGTCCGCGAGGGCACCTGGTGTTATTCTTTTTCCACGACCGCCTTCAGGTGTGTCCGTGTCGGCGCGTGAGTGCCGGGCACGGATGCGGAACCCGGAGGCAGCAAGTGGAGTCCGACTCCCACCACCGCACGGTTCGCCGGGCAGTGGTTCCGGTCCTTCCCAGCCACATCGGGAAGTGGTGCGCTTCGTCGACGAGACGAGGTGGCCCGCGGATGGTGACATCCGTCGACCGGTCGGTACCGGACCCCGCTGCTCGCGATCTCGATCGTGAGCGACGGGGTTTTCGTCGTTCGGAAGGTTCCCGCGGGAACAAATCGGGTGGCCACGGTGTCGAGGTAGACGGAGAGCACGAGCGCCGGTGTGGAGCGCGTAGGACGGCGCACCGCATCGGGTCGAGCACCACCATCCGTCACCGCACTACCGAGGAGGCCCCATCAGCACTGAGACCCGCATCAACGATCGCATCCGAGTTCCCGAAGTCCGACTCGTCGGACCTGGCGGTGAACAGGTGGGGATCGTGCGTGTTGAAGATGCACTCCGCCTGGCTGTCGAAGCCGATCTCGACCTCGTCGAGGTCGCACCCGACGCCCGTCCGCCGGTCTGCAAGATCATGGACTACGGCAAGTTCAAGTACGAAGCCGCGCAGAAGGCTCGTGAGTCGCGCAAGAACCAGACGCTCACGGTCATCAAGGAGCAGAAGCTTCGTCCCAAGATCGACGACCACGACTACGAGACGAAGAAGGGCCATGTCGTCCGCTTCCTCGAGGCCGGGTCCAAGGTCAAGGTGACCATCATGTTCCGTGGACGCGAGCAGTCGCGGCCCGAACTCGGTTACCGCCTCCTGCAGCGCCTGGGCGCCGACGTCGCCGAGCACGGCTTCGTCGAGACCTCGGCCAAGCAGGACGGCCGCAACATGACGATGGTCCTGGCTCCGCACAAGGGCGCCAAGACCAGGGCGAAGGCAGCGGAGGCGTCCAACGCACCGCGCGCCACCGTGCCGCCGCCGGCCTCCGCGCCGACTGCTGCACCCGCCGCCGAGGCGACACCGCCGGCACCCGCTGCTCCGCAGACGCCGGCGACGCCGCAGGCACCAGCCACACCGAGCGCCTGAGCGTTCGGATCCACCAGCACCACCGACCGAAGTAACAGAACTGAGGACTCATGCCCAAGTCGAAGACTCACAGCGGCACCGCGAAGCGATTCAAGGTGTCCGGTAGCGGAAAGATCCTGCGCCAGAAGGCCGGCCGCCGCCACCTGCTCGAGCACAAGTCCTCGCGCGTGACGCGTCGCCTCGACGGCAAGGCCGTCGTCAGCCCCAACGACGTTCCCCGCGTCAAGCGGCTTCTCGGTCTCTGATCTCTTTCCCACTCGGGCCCTAGGCCCCACTACGACAGGATTCACCAGTGGCACGCGTGAAAAGGGCGGTCAACGCCCAGAAGAAGCGTCGTTCGATTCTCGAGGCGTCCAGCGGATACCGCGGGCAGCGTTCGCGTCTCTACACCAAGGCGAAGGAGCAGCAGCTCCACTCGCTCACCTACGCGTACCGCGATCGCCGCGCTCGCAAGGGTGACTTCCGCAAGCTGTGGATCACGCGTATCAACGCGGCAGCTCGGGCGAACGACATCACGTACAACCGTTTCGTGCAGGGTCTGAAGATCGCCGAGGTCGAGGTCGACCGCAAGATCCTCGCCGAGCTCGCGGTCTCCGACGCTGCGGCGTTCACCGCACTCGTCGAGATCGCCAAGGCGGCACTGCCTGCCGACATCAACGCACCGGCCGGAGAAGCAGCCTGATCAGGCGCTTCGACGACACTCCGTCACGACCCGCGGCGCCGCTCACCGAGCGGACTCCGCGGGTCGTTTCGGCTGTCAAGCTGCAGCGCGGCGTCGAACGTCGGCGAACCGGCCTCTTCCTCGCGGAGGGCGAGAACGCGGTGACCGAGGCGGTCGCCGCCGGTGTCGTGCGCGAGGTGTTCGCCACCGAGCGCTGGTTCGACGAGCACCGCGGACTGCTCGAGGCGTCGGCCGCGGCCGGTGCGCAGCCGCAGCTGATGACCGAGCGCGCGGCGAAATCGCTGTCGGACACCGTGACGCCGCCGGGAATCGTGGCCGTGTGCACGTCCGTCGTCGTCTCCCTGGCCGAGGCGTTGGCCGCGAACCCGTCACTCGTGACGGTCGTCGTCGACATCTCCGAGCCGGGCAACGCGGGCACCATCCTGCGCGTCTCGGACGCCGCCGGCGCCGGCGCTGTGATCTTCGCCGGGGACAGTGTCGATCCGCTGAACGGCAAGAGCGTCCGCGCGTCCGCCGGAAGTCTCTTCCATCTCCCCGTCGCACGGGAGCGTTCGGTGACGGCGGTACTCGACGCGGTCCGTGCGACCGGCGCCAGTCTGCTGGCGACGACCGTCGACGGTGAACTGGACCTCGACGACGCCGACGACGCGCTGGCCGGGCCCACCGCCTGGGTGTTCGGCAACGAGGCGCACGGGCTGTCCCGCGAGGTCGCGGCTGCTGCGGATCACCGGGTGCGCATTCCCATCCACGGCCGCGCCGAGAGTCTCAACCTCGCCACCGCGGCCGCCGTGTGTCTGTACGCCGGTGCGCGGGTGCAGCGCCGCGGGGGCACCGCCTAGGCTTTCCCCGCCGGGTTCTGCCCGGCGACCGCGAGGAGCACCGCGACAGAGGTGCTCGCCGATCGAGACGATGGAGTGTGTGGACGTGGAGCGCAACGAGGGTGAAGCGCAGGCCGATCAGGCCGCTGCCGACGCGGAGGCGCTGACCGACGCGGCGCTGGACGCAGCCGTCACCGAGGCCGAGTCCGCCTTCGCCGCCGCGTCCGACATCGACGCTCTGTCCGAGGCCAAGATCCACCACATCGGGAACAAGGCGCCCCTCGCGCTCGCACAGCGCGCGTTGGGCTCGCTGCCGAAGACCGAGCGGGCCGACGCCGGCAAGCGGGTCAAGGTGGCGCGTGACCGCGTGCGGATCGCGTTCGACGATCGTCGTGAGGTGCTGCTCGCCGAACGTGACGCGGCCGTGCTCGTCGCCGAGGCGATCGACGTGACCCTGCCGTCCGTCCGCCGCCCGGTGGGTGCCCGCCATCCCATCACCGTCATCGCCGATCAGGTCGCCGACGTCTTCGTGGCGATGGGGTGGGAGGTGGCCGAGGGCCCGGAGGTGGAGACCGAGCACTTCAACTTCGACGCGCTCAACTTCCTGCCAGACCATCCCGCGCGGACGATGCAGGACACGTTCCACGTCGCGCCCGAGGGGTCTCGTCAGGTGCTGCGCACGCACACCTCGCCGGTGCAGGTGCGGTCGATGCTCGAGCGCGACCTGCCGATCTACGTGGTGTGCCCCGGGCGTACGTTCCGTACGGACGAACTCGACGCGACGCACACGCCCGTCTTTCATCAGGTCGAGGGACTCGCCGTGGACAAGGGGCTCACGCTCGCCAATCTCCGCGGCACGCTCGACGCGTTCGCGCGTGCGCTGTTCGGCCCGGAGACGCGGACCCGTATGCGCCCCAACTACTTCCCGTTCACCGAGCCGTCCGCGGAGGTGGACGTGTGGTTCCCCCGCAAGAAGGGTGGAGCGGGCTGGGTCGAGTGGGGTGGCTGCGGCATGGTGAATCCGAACGTGCTGCGCGCCTGTGGCGTCGACCCGGAGATCTACAGCGGGTTCGCCTTCGGTATGGGCCTCGAGCGAACGCTGCAGTTCCGCAACGACATTCCCGACATGCGCGACATCGTCGAGGGCGACGTGCGGTTCAGCCTGCCCTTCGGCGTGGCCGGCTGACGCTCGGCCCCTGCAGACAAGCATTCAGACAGAGAGAGTGGAGAAGTCGTGCGAGTGCCCCAGTCCTGGTTGACCGAGGTCGTCCGGAAGGCCGCTCCCGAGTGGAGCGTCACTGCTGACGAGCTCGACGCGGGGTTCGTGTCCGTCGGCTTCGAGATCGAGGACGTCATCCCTCTTCCGGAGATCACGGGCCCGTTGGTCGTCGGCCGTGTGCAGTCCATCGAGGAGTTGACCGAGTTCAAGAAGCCGATCCGCTTCTGCCTGGTCGAGGTGGGCGAGGCGGAGCCCCGCGGAATCGTGTGCGGTGCACGGAACTTCGCGGAGGGCGACCTCATCGTGGCCGCACTTCCCGGCAGCGTTCTGCCCGGCGGGTTCGCCATCGCCGCGCGGTCCACGTACGGGCGCACGTCCGACGGCATGATCTGCTCGGTGTCCGAGCTCGGTATCGGTTCGGATCACTCCGGCATTCTCGTGCTGCCTGCCGGCACGGCCGAGCCCGGCGACGACGCACTCGCCGTTCTGGGCATGGACGACACCGTGTTCGACGTCAATGTGACGCCCGATCGCGGATACGCCCTGAGCGTGCGCGGTCTCGGCCGCGAACTGGCGTGCGGTTTCGACGTGGACTTCGTCGATCCCGCCGACGCCCCGCAGCCCGTCGTGTCCGCGGCCGCCTCCGAGGGCGAGGCGTGGCCCGTCGACGTCCGTTCCGAGTCGGGTGCCACCCGTTTCGCCGCGCGCCGCGTCGTGGGCATCGATCCGGCGGCGGTGACCCCCTGGACGATCCAGCGGCGGCTGCTGCTGTCCGGGGTGCGACCCATCTCGCCCGCGGTCGACGTCACCAACTACGTCATGCTCGAACTGGGCCAACCGCTCCACGCGTTCGACGCCTCCGCGCTCTCGGGCGGGTTGGTGGTCCGCCGGGCCGAGGCGGGGGAGACGCTCCGCACCCTCGACGACACCGTGCGCACCCTCGACCCGGAGGACGTCGTCATCGCGGACGAGTCCGGCGTGGTGTCGTTGGCCGGTGTCATGGGTGGCGCGTCCACCGAGGTGGGCGACGAGACCACCGACATCCTGCTCGAGGCGGCCATCTGGAGCCCGCTCGCCGTGTTCCGCACCGCGCGCCGTCACCGGCTGCCCAGTGAGGCCAGCCGTCGCTACGAACGAGTGGTGGACTCCGCTCTCCCGGTGCGCGCGCTCGACCGTGCCGCCGCACTGCTGGCCTCGATCGCGGGCGGCCGGGTGGAGCCGCTGCTCACCGACATCGGTGCACCGACGGTGTCCGACACCGTGACCATGGATCTCGACCTGCCGGACCGGGTGGCGGGTGTGACCTATCCGAGCGGAACCGCGGTGCGCCGCCTCACCCAGGTCGGGTGCGAGGTCGTCGTGGACGTGTCCGAGGCCGGGCGCGGGGTGGCAGTCGTGACGCCGCCGACGTGGCGTCCCGACCTTCGTCAGGCCGCCGACCTGGTCGAGGAGGTGCTGCGACTCGAGGGACTGGAGTCCATTCCGTCCGTCCTGCCGCACGCTCCCGCGGGCCGCGGACTCACCGCCGCCCAGCGTCGTCGCCGGGCGGTGGGTCGGGCACTGGCCTACACGGGGCACGTCGAGGTCCTCGCTCCCGTGTTCCTGCCGGCCGGGGTCTTCGACGTCTGGGGACTCGACGCGGACGATCCGCGCCGGGTGACCACGCGGGTGCTCAATCCGTTGGAGGCGGACCGACCCGAACTGGCGACCACTCTCGTCCCGGGTCTCCTGGAGATCGCCCAGCGCAACGTCTCGCGCGGACAGCGGGATCTGGCGCTGTTCGCCGTCGCGCAGGTCGTCGAACCGGGCGAGGGCACGCGCCCGATCGATGCGCTCGCCGTCGACCGTCGTCCCACCGAGGACGAGATCGACGCTCTGAAGCAGTCGTTGCCGGTGCAGCCGCTGCACGCCGCCGTCGTGCTGACCGGTGCGGTGACGGCACCCGGGCCGTGGGGCGCCGGCCGTCCTGCCGACGCCACCGATGCCTTCAGCGCAGCGAGGACCATCGCGAGCGCGTCCGGTGTCGAGGTGGAACTCCGGTCCGCCCAATACCTTCCGTGGCATCCGGGCCGGTGTGCCGAAGTCGTTGTCGACGGTGTCGTGGTCGGGCACGCGGGTGAGCTGCATCCCGGTGTCCTCGAGCGCGCCGGTCTGCCGCCGCGGACCTGCGCGGTGGAGATCGACCTCGATCGCGTTCCCACCCGCGAGCCGCTGCCGTCGCCGTCCATCTCGCCGTTCCCCGCCGTGCTGCAGGACGTCGCGGTCGTCGTCGACGAGTCCGTCCCGGCCGCCGCCGTGCAGTCGGCTCTGATGTCGGGGGCGGGCCCACTCCTCGAGGACATTCGTGTCTTCGACGTGTTCTCCGGCGATCAGGTCGGTTCCGGCCGGAAGTCGCTGGCCTTCGCCCTGCGGTTCCGAGCGGCCGACCGTACGTTGACCGAGGACGAGGCGAGTGCCGCTCGCGATGCCGCCGTCGCGGCAGCGGCGACGGCGGTGGGAGCCGAGCTCCGACACTGACGGTGCGCCGCTTTTGAATGAGCTTGCACCGTCATGCATAATCATCGTATGGACAGTGCATCGACATCGACGGGCACCCGGGTGGCCGTCGCGGGCGCCAGTGGCTACGCGGGTGGCGAGATCCTGCGTCTGCTGCTCGGACACCCGGCAGTGCTCGACGGCCGGATGACCATCGGCGCCCTGACGGCCGGTGGAAACGCCGGAACCACGCTGGGGCAACACCATCCGCATCTCGTTCCGCTCGCGGACCGCGTGCTGGTGGACACGGACGCCGCGGCCCTGGAGGGGCACGACGTCGTGTTCCTCGGGCTCCCGCACGGGAAGTCAGCCGCCCTCGCCGAACAGCTGTCGGACTCCACGCTGATCATCGACTGCGGTGCCGACTTCCGGTTGACCGACGCCGCCGCCTGGGATCGCTGGTACGGCGGGGAGCACGCCGGACACTGGCCCTACGGCATGCCCGAGTTGCCCGGTGGTCGGGACGCCCTGGTCGGAGCGACGCGCATCGCGGTCCCGGGGTGTTATCCCACCGCCTCGTCGCTGGCTCTGGCGCCCGCGTTCGCTGCCGGCATGGTCGAGCCCCGCGTGACCGTGGTGGCCGTGAGCGGCACCTCCGGCGCCGGTCGCGCGGCGAAGCCGGACCTGCTGGGTTCCGAGGTCATGGGGTCGGTCCGTGCCTACGGCATCGCCGGCGCGCATCGCCACACGCCGGAGATCACGCAGAACCTCTCCGCCATCGCCGGCACCGACGTGATCGTGTCGTTCACTCCTGTGCTGGCTCCGATGCCGCGCGGCATCCTGGCGACGTGCACCGCTCCGACGACAGTGTCGGCCTCCGAGGCGCGTGCGGTCTACGAGAAGTACTGCGCCGACGAACCTTTCCTCCACCTTCTCCCGGAGGGGCAGCTGCCGCAGACGGGGTCGGTGCTCGGGTCCAACGCGGTCCACCTGCAGGTGGCGGTCGACGAGGACGCGGGCTTGCTGGTGGTCCTCGCCGCCATCGACAATCTGACGAAGGGCACCGCCGGTGCCGCGGTGCAATCGATGAACATCGCTCTCGGACTCCCCGAGAGCGCCGGACTCTCCACGGTGGGAACAGCACCATGACCGACCACAGCCAGTCCTCTCCCGGCGCCCCCACGCGCGCTCCCGGGGTTCTCGTCCGCACACAGGGTGTGACGTCGGCAGCGGGATTCCGGGCCGCCGGGGTCGAGGCCGGTCTCCGGGCCAAGGGGGGCCTCGACGTCGCCCTCGTGGTCAACGAGGGCCCCGATCTGGCAGCGGCCGGTGTCTTCACCCTGAACAAGATCAAGGCTGCGCCCGTCCTGTGGTCGCAGCAGGTGCTGACCTCCGGTCGGCTCCGCGCCGTCGTCCTGAACTCGGGCGGCGCCAACGCCTGCACCGGCGCGCCCGGATTCCAGGACACGCACCGTACCGCCGAGCACCTCGCATCGACCCTCAGCGACTGGGGAACCGAGACGGGCGCCGGCGAGATCGCCGTGTGTTCGACCGGACTGATCGGCGACCGGTTGCCCATGGACAAGGTGCTCGGCGGTGTCACCGAGGTGGTGCACGAGCTCGCCGGAGGCATTTCGGGCGGCACCGATGCGGCCTACGCGATCATGACGACCGACACCCGGCCGAAGCAGGCCGCGATCCACCACGAGAACGGCTGGAACGTGGGCGGCATGGCCAAGGGCGCCGGCATGCTGGCGCCCTCGCTGGCGACGATGCTGTGTGTCGTCACCACGGACGCCGTGGCGAGCGCCGATCAGCTCGATCGCGCTCTCCGGCACGCGACGGCACAGTCCTTCGACCGACTCGACGTGGACGGCGCGACATCCACGAACGACACGGTGCTGCTCCTCGCGTCCGGTGCCAGCGGCATCGAGGCGACACAGGAGGAACTCGACGCCGCTGTCCTCGCGGTGTGCGACGACCTCGCGGATCAGCTGATGGCCGATGCGGAGGGCGTGACCAAGCGGATCATCGTCAGGGTCGGTGGTGCCGAGTCCGAACAGGACGCACTCATGGCTGCGCGAACCATCGCACGCGATTCCCTCGTCAAGACGGCGCTGTTCGGCTCCGATCCCAACTGGGGCCGCGTTCTCGCCGCTGTGGGCATCGCGCCGGTCGCGCTCGATCCCGATCGCATCGTCGTGTCGTTCAACGGCAATCCCGTGTGCGTCGACAGCATGGGTGTGCCCGGCGCTCGTGAGGTCGATCTCTCGGCCGTCGACATCACGGTCGAGGTGGACCTCGGTGTCGGCTCCGCGTCGGCGTCGATCAGGACCACGGATCTGTCGCACGCCTACGTCGAAGAGAACTCGGCGTACTCGTCATGACGTCGTCCGAGCCCGTGTCCGCACACGACACCGCACGCATCCTCGCCGGCGCCCTCCCGTGGCTCCAGCAGTGGACGGGCAAGGTCGTCGTGGTCAAGTACGGCGGCAACGCCATGATCGACGATCGACTCAAGGCCGCGTTCGCGGCCGACATGGCGTTCCTGCGCACCGTCGGTATCCACCCGGTGGTCGTGCACGGCGGCGGTCCCCAGATCACCGCCATGCTCACTCGACTCGGACTGGTGGGGGAGTTCCGCGGCGGCTTCCGCGTGACGACGCCCGAAGTGATGGACGTCGTGCGCATGGTCCTGTTCGGGCAGGTCGGTCGCGAGCTGGTCGGACTGATCAACGCGCACGGCCCCTACGCTGTCGGCATCTCCGGCGAGGACGCGCACCTGTTCACGGCGACTCGACGCACCGTGACCGTCGACGGTGTCGCCACCGACATCGGTCTGGTGGGCGACGTGACGACGGTGAATCCCGCTGCGGTGCACGACCTCATCGAGGCCGGGCGCATCCCGGTCGTCTCGACTATCGCTCCCGACGCGGACGGCGTCGTGCACAACATCAACGCGGACACCGCGGCCGCGGCCCTCGCGGAGGCGCTCGGCGCGCAGAAGCTCGTCGTCCTCACCGACGTCGAGGGGCTCTACACGAACTGGCCGGACCGCGGGTCGCTCGTCTCGGAGATCGAGGCGGACGTCCTCGCCGAACTGCTGCCCGGCCTGGACGCCGGCATGGTCCCCAAGATGGAGGCGTGTCTGCGCGCGGTGCGCGGGGGAGTTCCCAGCGCCCATGTCATCGACGGTCGACTCGAGCACTCCGTGCTCCTGGAACTGTTCACCGGCGAGGGCATCGGCACGATGGTGCACGACGGCAGTACGAGAGGACGGGCATGACCAGCACGGAGCAACTGCAGCAACGCTTCTCGAATGCGCTGATGAACAACTACGGCGTGCCGCGCGTGGCGCTGGTCGGCGGTTCGGGAGCCGTGGTGACGGACGCCGACGGCAAGGAGTACCTCGATCTCCTCGCCGGGATCGCGGTCAACATCCTCGGCCACGGACATCCTGCCGTCGTCGAGGCGGTCTCCGCCCAGCTGACGACGCTGGGCCACACGTCCAACCTCTACGCGGCGCCGCCGTCGATCGAACTGGCGGAGCACCTCCTCGAGCACCTCGGTCACGCGGCCGGCGGCGATGCTCGGGTGTTCCTCTGCAACTCCGGCACCGAGGCGAACGAGGCCGCCTTCAAGATCGCGCGTCTCACGGGTCGACCGAACATCATCGCGGCGGAGAACGCGTTCCACGGTCGGACCATGGGAGCCCTCGCGCTCACGGGGCAGGCGGACAAGCGGGCTCCGTTCGAGCCCATGCCCGCCGGTGTGTCGCACGTTCCCTACGGCGACATCGCCGCGCTCGAGGCGGCGGTCGACGAGAACACGGCCGCCGTCTTCCTCGAACCGATCATGGGTGAGGGCGGAGTCGTCGTCCCGCCGGAGGGCTATCTGCCCGCAGCGCGCGAGATCACTGCGCGCCACGGCGCCCTGCTGATCCTCGACGAGGTCCAGACGGGCATCGGCCGTACGGGGTGGTTCTACGCCCATCAGCGGTTCGGCATCGTCCCGGACGTCATCACCCTGGCGAAGGGGCTGGGCGGGGGACTGCCCATCGGCGCCTGCATCGGCATCGGCCCGGCAGCCGCCATGCTCACCCCGGGCAAGCACGGGACCACGTTCGGTGGCAACCCGGTGTGTTCGGCGGCGGCCCTGGCGGTGCTGCGCACTCTCGCGTCCGAGGATCTGCTCTCGCACGCCGACCGGCTGGGCAAGATCCTGCGACACGACATCGAGGCGCTCGGACATCCCCTCGTCGATCACGTACGGGGTGCGGGCCTTCTGCTGGGCATCGTCCTCACCGAGCCGGTGGCGGCCGATGTCGAGACCGCGGCCCGCCACGCAGGCTTCCTGGTGAACGCGGCGCAGGCGAACGTCCTGCGTCTGGCGCCGCCCCTGATCATCACGGACGAGCAGGCAGCATCGTTCGTCCGTGCACTTCCCGCGGTCCTCGACGAGGCGCGGCCGACAGCAGAGGCGACCTCGTGACACTGCGGCACTTCCTTCGAGACGACGATCTCTCCCCCGAGGAGCAGGCCGAGATCCTCGCTCTCGCAGCCGAACTCAAGAAGGCACCGTTCTCGCGGCGCCCGCTGGAGGGTCCGCGCGGCGTCGGCGTCATCTTCGAGAAGAACTCGACGCGCACCCGCTTCTCGTTCGAGATGGGCATCGCGCAGCTCGGCGGCCACGCAGTGGTCGTCGACGGCCGCAGCACGCAGCTCGGACGCGAGGAGACGCTGCAGGACACCGGGCGCGTGCTGTCCCGCTACGTCGACGCCGTCGTATGGCGCACGTTCGGGCAGAAGCGCCTCGAGCAGATGGCGACGGGGGCGAGCGTGCCCATCGTCAACGCGCTGTCCGACGATTTCCACCCCTGCCAGGTGCTGGCCGATCTCCAGACGCTCGCCGAGCGCAAGGGATCGTTGAGAGGTCTGCGCCTCTCGTACTTCGGCGACGGTGCCAACAACATGGCGCACTCCCTCATGCTCGGCGCCGTCACCGCCGGCGTCGACGTCACGATCGCCGCCCCGGAGGGCTTCGTGCCGGACCCGTCGGTGCTGGCTGCCACGCAGGAGCGCGGTGAGCGGACGGGAGCGAGCGTGACCGTCACGAACGATCCGATCGCCGCCGCGACCGGAGCCGACGTGCTGGTCACCGACACGTGGACATCGATGGGACAGGAGAACGACGGCCTGGACCGCGTCGGACCCCTCCGCCCGTTCCAGATCAACGAGTCGCTGCTCGACCGTGCCGACTCGGAGGCACTCGTCCTGCACTGCCTCCCGGCCCACCGCGGCGAGGAGATCAGCGACACGGTGCTCGACGGCCCTCGCAGCGTCGTGTGGGACGAAGCCGAGAACCGGTTGCACGCACAGAAGGCCGTCCTGGTGTGGCTACTCGAGCAGGCGGCATCGGGACGACGGACGCCGTGATCGCCGAGTCGCAGGGCCCGGTGACGTCGTCGACGCGCGCCGGGCGCCAGGCGCGCGTCGTGGCCCTGCTCTCCACCCACCAGGTCCGATCGCAGCAGGAACTCCAGTCGCTGCTCGCGGCGGAGGGGATCGAGGCCACCCAGGCCACTCTCTCCCGCGATCTCGACGAGTTGGGCGCCGTCAAACTTCGCGCCGCCGACGGCGGTGCGGGCGTCTACGTCGTTCCCGAGGACGGCAGCCCGGTCCGAGGGGTCGCGGGCGGCACCGATCGGCTCTCCCGGCTGCTCGGCGAGTTGCTCGTCTCCACCGACGCCAGCTCCACGATGGCCGTTCTCCGCACGCCGCCCGGAGCCGCGCACTATCTCGCCAGTGCACTGGACCGGGCGGCACTGCCCGAGATTGTGGGAACGGTCGCGGGGGATGACACCATCTTCGTGATTGCCCGCGATCCGCTGTCCGGACGCGAGCTCGCCGACCGCATCGAGAATCTCGCGCGCTGAACCACCAGTCCGAATCCCAGAACGTCCGAATCACACGAAGGAGCACACACCCCATGGCCGAACGCGTCATCCTCGCCTACTCCGGCGGTCTCGACACCTCTGTCGCCATCAGCTGGATCGGCCGCGAGACCGGCAAGGAGGTGGTCGCCGTGGCGATCGACCTCGGCCAGGGTGGCGAGGACATGGAGGTCATCCGGCAGCGCGCACTCGACTGCGGCGCTGTCGAAGCCGTCGTCGTCGACGCTCGGGACGAGTTCGCGGACGAGTACTGCCTGCCGACCATCCAGTCGAACGCCCTCTACATGGACCGCTACCCGCTGGTGTCGGCCATCAGCCGTCCCCTCATCGTCAAGCACCTCGTCGAGAATGCGCGCTCGCACGGCGGCACCGTCGTGGCTCACGGCTGCACCGGCAAGGGCAACGACCAGGTCCGCTTCGAGGTCGGCTTCAACACGCTCGCGCCCGAGCTCGAGGTGCTGGCCCCCGTGCGCGACTACGCCTGGACCCGCGAGAAGGCCATCGCCTTCGCCGAGGAGAACAGCATCCCCATCAACGTCACCAAGAAGTCGCCGTTCTCGATCGACCAGAACGTGTGGGGTCGCGCCGTGGAGACCGGGTTCCTCGAGGATCTGTGGAACGCCCCGACCAAGGACGTCTACGACTACACCGAGGATCCGACGGCCAACTTCAACGCGCCGGACGAGCTGGTCATCACATTCGACAAGGGACGTCCGACCGCCATCGACGGCCGCCCGGTGTCGGTGCTGCAGGCGATCCAGGAACTGAACACCCGTGCGGGCAAGCAGGGTGTCGGCCGCCTCGACGTGGTCGAGGACCGGCTCGTCGGCATCAAGAGCCGCGAGGTCTACGAGGCTCCCGGCGCCATGGTCCTGATCCGTGCCCACGAGGAGCTCGAGCACGTCACCCTCGAACGCGAGCTCGGCCGCTACAAGCGGCACACGGACCAGAAGTGGGCCGAGCAGGTCTACGACGGCCTGTGGTTCTCGCCGCTCAAGGGTGCACTCGACACCTTCGTCCAGCACACCCAGGAGCACGTGTCCGGCGAGATCCGCTTGGTGCTGCACGCCGGCACCGTCGTCGTGAACGGTCGTCGCAGCGGGGAGTCGCTGTACGACTTCAACCTCGCGACCTACGACGCGGGCGACACCTTCGATCAGTCGTCGGCCAAGGGCTTCGTGCAGCTGCACGGCCTGTCGTCCAAGATCGCCGCCAGCCGTGACCGTGGCGCGGTGGCGGCGCAGGGACAGTCGGACCTGTGACGTCACCCGCTCACGGCACCAACGCGGGCGCTCTGTGGGGTGGGCGCTTCGCGTCGGGTCCCGCGGAAGCCATGGCGGCGCTGAGCAAGTCGACCCACTTCGACTGGGTGCTCGCCCCGTACGACGTCCGTGCCTCCAAGGCTCACGCACGTGTGCTCAACTCGGCCGGCCTACTGACGGCGGGCGATCTCGAGGCGATGCTCACCGGCCCTCGATCAGCTCGCCGCCGACGTCGACTCGGGTGCGTTCGGTCCCGCAGAGTCCGACGAGGACGTGCACGGCGCACTCGAGCGCGGGCTGATCGACCGGGTCGGTCCCGAGCTCGGCGGCAGGTTGCGTGCCGGCAGGTCGCGCAACGACCAGGTCGCGACCCTGTTCCGGATGTGGCTGCGGGACGCGGTGCGGCGGGTGTCGGCGGGCGTGCTGGACGTGGTCGAGGCCCTCACCGCGCAGGCGCAGGCACATCCCGACGCGGCGATGCCGGGCAAGACGCACTCGCAGGCCGCGCAGCCGGTCCTGCTCGCGCATCATCTGCTCGCACACACCCATCCGCTGCTGCGGGACGTGCAGCGCTTCCGGGACTTCGACGGCCGCGCCGCGGTGTCGCCCTACGGTTCGGGCGCCCTGGCGGGCTCGTCGCTCGGACTCGACCCGGAGAAGATCGCCGCGGAGCTCGGGTTCGACGGTTCCGCGGAGAACTCGATCGACGCGACGAGTTCGCGCGACTTCGCCGCCGAGGCGGCGTTCGTCCTGGCCATGACTGCCGTGGACCTGTCGCGTCTCGCCGAGGAGATCGTGTCGTGGAGCACCCCGGAGTACGGCTACGTGACACTCGCCGACGCATGGTCGACGGGCAGTTCGATCATGCCGCAGAAGAAGAACCCGGACGTCGCGGAGCTCACGCGCGGCAAGACCGGGCGACTGATCGGCAATCTCACCGGTCTGCTCGCGACGCTCAAGGCTCAGCCCCTCGCGTACAACCGTGATCTGCAGGAGGACAAGGAGCCCGTCTTCGACTCGGTGCTCCAGCTCGAGATGCTTCTGCCCGCCCTGACCGGGTTGGTGTCCACCCTCACCTTCCACACCGACCGGCTGCGCGAGCTGGCGCCGGCGGGATTCACGCTGGCGACGGACATCGCCGAGTGGCTCGTCCGCAACGGTGTGCCGTTCCGGCACGCCCACGAGGTGGCAGGCGACTGCGTGCGACGTGCGGAGTCGCGCGGTGTGGGTCTGGACGAACTGACCGACGAGGAGTTCGCGACGATCGACCCGGCGCTCACGCCGGAGGTCCGCTCGGTGCTCACCGTCGACGGTTCCATCGGCTCGCGGGACAGCCGCGGCGGTACCGCGCCCGCGCGGGTGGCGGAGCAGATCATCGTGGTCCAGCGCACCGCGGGCGAGCTCAGGACGTGGATCACGGCCTGACGGGACGACCCGATCCGAGCGGTCGGAGTGATGTGAGACGCTGTGTCCTCATCGGTCGACGAGTCGTGGACCACACCGACCGAATCGATGCCGCCTTCGAGGAGTGCAGTTGCTGGGAATCGACACCGGGTCGGTCGCGACGTCGTTGCGGCGTGTGGTCGCCACGGCGCAGAACGGGCTCGAGGTCATCCGTCTCGGGGGACTCGAGACGGATGCCGTTCCGTCTCCCTTCTCGGTGGTCGCGCGCGACCGTATGTACCGGCTGCGTCGGTACTTCCCGGAGTCCGAGCAGACGGGTCCGCCCGTCGTGCTCGTACCGCCGATGATGATGTCGGCCGACGTCTACGACGTCACCCGCGACCAGGGCGGCGTCGGCATCCTGCACGAGGCGGGGATGGACCCCTGGGTGGTCGACTTCGGTTCGCCGGCCACCGAGGAGGGCGGGTGGAACCGGACGCTGGCGGACCACATCGTCGCGATCAGCGAGATCATCGACATCGTCGCCGAGCGGACGGGTCGCGAGGTCCACCTCGGTGGGTACTCGCAGGGCGGCATGTTCTGTTACCAGGCCGCCGCGTACCGCTCGAGTCGCGACATCGCCAGCATCATCACGTTCGGCAGTCCGGTGGACACCCTCGCGGCGCTCCCTCTCGGGATCCCGGCGAACGTGGCCACCAAGGGTGCCGAGTTCCTCGCCGAGCACGTGTTCACGCGTCTCGCGGTGACCGACTGGATGGCCCGCACCGGGTTCCAGTTGCTCGACCCGGCCAAGACCGTCAAGTCGCAGCATCGACTTCCTGCTCCAGCTCCACGACCGGGACGCGCTCCTGCCCCGCGAGTCCCAGCGCCGGTTCCTCGCGATGGACGGGTGGGTCGCCTGGTCGGGCCCGGCGGTCGCGGAACTGTTGACGCAGTTCGTCGTGCACAACCGCATGATGACGGGTGGGTTCTCCATCCGCGGCAAGGTCGTCTCGCTCGCGGAACTGACCATGCCGATCCTCGCGTTCGTGGGGGAGGTCGACGACATCGGCCAACCGCTCGCGGTGCGCGGCATCCGCAAGGCGGCTCCGCGGGCCAAGGTGTACGAAGCAGGGCTCCGCGCCGGGCACTTCGGACTGGTGGTGGGGAGCACCGCGGCCACGCAGACGTGGCCGAGCACGGCGGGGTGGATCCGGTGGCGCGAGGGCCTGGGGCCGCGGCCGGTCGAGGTGCACGCCATGGGGTACGACGAGCACCCGGCCTCGGAGAGCGGCGTGTCGGTGGGAAATCGTCTCGTCCACACCGCGGCCACCATCGCCGAGGTCGGCCTGGGTCTCGGTCGCGGCATCGCCTCGGCGGCGGCCGGGGCCGTGAAGGGGTCTCGTGAGATCTCGTCCGAGGCCGCTCGCACACTGCCCCGTCTCGCCAGACTCGGCCAGCTGCAACCTCATTCGCAGGTCTCCCTCGGTCGTCTGCTCGGTGAGCAGGCTCGGCGCGCGAGTGCCGGTGAGTGCTTCGTGTTCGACGACCGTGTGTACTCCTACGCCGCCGTGGACCAGCGCATCGACAACGTGGTGCGCGGCCTGATCGTCAACGGTGTACGCCCCGCGATGCACGTCGGCGTGCTGATGGAGACACGTCCGAGCGCACTCGCCGCCGTCGCCGCACTGTCCCGCATCGGTGCGGTGGCCGTCATGCTGCAGCCCACCAGCGATCTCTCGGCGTCGCTGCGACTCGGGCGCGTCGAACTGCTGATCGTCGACCCCGACAATCTGGCCGGATCCGTCGACCACGGACTGGACGTGCTGGTCCTGGGCGGCGGCGAGTCCCGCTCGCTCGACATCGAGGACTCCGACCTGGTCGTGGATCTCGAGCAGGTCGACCCGTCGACGGTGGAGTTGCCGGGGTGGTACGTCCCCAACCCCGGGCGCGCACGGGAACTCGCCTTCGTGCTGTTCAGCGGGAACGACGACACCCTGGATGCCAAGTTCATCACCAACTACCGCTGGGCTCTGTCGGCCTTCGGTACGGCCAGCTCCGCAGGTCTGTCCCGCGGCGACACCGTGTACTGCCTGGCGCCGCTGCACCATTCGGCCGGACTGCTCGTGGCGGTGGGCGGCGCGTTGGCGGGCGGGTCCCGCATCGCGCTGTCGCGCGGTGTCGAGCCCGAGCGCTTCGCGGACGAGGTGCAGCGCTACGGCGTCACGGTCGTGTCCTACACGTGGACCATGATGCGGGACATCCTGACGTCGGAGTCCCTTCCGCACCGAGGACAGCACGCCGTACGGCTCCTCATCGGATCGGGCATGCCCACCAACCTGTGGCGGCACACGCTCGAACGACTGGCACCTGCGCGGGTACTCGAGTTCTACGCGTCCACCGAGGGCGACGTCGTCCTCGCGAACGTGGCGGGAACGAAGATCGGGGCAAAGGGTCGCCCGCTGCCGGGCAGTGCACGGGTGGAACTCGCGGCATACGACGCCGTCTCGGGTCGGTACCTCGTGGACGAGCAGGGATTCGTCCGACACTGTGAGACCGGCGAACCCGGCCTGTTGCTCGGCCGCCCCGGACTGGACGACTCCAGCGGCGCGTTCATGCGTGGTGTCTTCAGTGCCGGCGACGTGTGGACTCCGACCAACCTGCTGTTCCGCCGGGACGAGGGCGGTGACTACTGGTTGCTCGGGCACAAGCGCTCGGTGATCACCACCGCACGCGGACCCGTCTACCCGCAGCCGATAGCCGACGCGATCGGCGAGGCGGAGCCGGTGGACTTGGCCGTGGCGTACGGCATCGGGGAGCACGGTGACCAGTGGTCGGTGTGCGCGGTGACCGTGCGGGCGGGTCAGAACCTCACGGCATCGATGGTGTCGGACGCGCTGCTGGTGTTGGATCCGGCCGAGCGACCCGACGTCGTGCACGTGGTCGCGGACATCCCGCTGAGCCGCGCGTTCCGACCACTCGACGACACGCTGCGCGCTGCCGGACTGCCCGGTCCGGGGGTCAAGACCTGGTATCTGGCGTCGACGTCCGGCGAGTACAAGCGCATGACGAAGGCAGTGGCGGCGGAGCGCTTCACCGCGCATCAGTAGGGTGAGACCGCGTCGGAAGACCGACGCGACGACGGAACGAGGAGTCCTCTTGAGCGTCGATGCTCGCTTGCACAGCATTCTCGCCTGCCCGCAGGACAAGGGTCCGCTTCTGCTGATCCAGGACGAGCTGCTCTACAACCCCCGGCTGCGCCGTGTCTACCCCATCGAGAACGGCATTCCGGTGCTGCTCATCGACGATGCGCGTGACGCCACCGACGCCGAGCACGAGGACATTCTGGCCCGGGCGACCGCGCCCGCTCCGATCGCGGAGTGACGGGAGCGACTGCGACTCGTCGATCGCCGACATGACCGGCCCCGTACTGCCGTCCGAACGACTTCTCGGGTCCGCGACTCCCGTCGACGCGGCGACGCGTCTGCTCGGCGCCAGTCTGACCTGCGCCGGCGTCACGCTGCGCATCGTCGAGGTGGAGGCGTACGGCGGAGATCCCGGCGGACCCTGGCCCGACCCCGCGGCGCACTCGTTCCGAGGCCCCACACCGCGCAACTCGGTCATGTTCGGGCCGCCCGGTCGCCTGTACGTCTATCTCAGCTACGGGATGCATCTGTGCGCGAACATCGTCTGTGGTCCTGACGGAACGGCCGGCGCCGTCCTGATCCGCGCGGGTGAGGTCGTCGACGGTCTCGCGGTCGCCAGGACGCGGAGGCCCCGCGCACCGGAGTTCGGTATGGCGCGCGGACCTGGCAACGTCGGGAGTGTTCTCGCACTGTCGTTGGCCCACAACGGTGTTCGTGTCTTCGCCGAGAGCGCGGAAGTGTCGGTGACGCTGTCGGACGAGACGGCATCACCGGTACAGTCAGGTCCTCGTGTCGGCGTGTCCACCGCTCCCGACCGTCCGTGGCGTTTCTGGATTCCCTCGGTGGCCGTGTCTGCCTATAGACGGAACCCGCGAGCTCCGACAGACCCCGCCGGGGAGCCCGGTACTCAGGCCTGAGGGCGCCGTCGGGTGACGTGCGTGCATGCGAAAGAATCAGCGGTGTGAGCATCATCGAGGACCTGACCTGGCGTGGACTGATAGCCCAGTCGACAGACATCGAGGCACTGACAGCGGCGACCACCGCGGACGGCCCGATCACCCTCTACGCGGGATTCGATCCGACGGGACCGAGCTTGCACGCAGGGCACCTCGTTCCGCTGCTGGTCCTGTCACGTTTCCAGCGTGCGGGTCATCGTCCGATCGTGCTGGCCGGCGGAGCCACCGGACTCATCGGTGATCCGCGTGACGTCGGCGAACGCGTCATGAACTCGAGCGACACGGTGGCCGAGTGGGCCGATCGCATCAAGGGTCAGCTCTCTCGCTTCGTCGACTTCGAGGGTGCCGGCGCTGCGGTCATCGCGAACAACCTCGACTGGACCGCGTCGCTGTCGGCCATCGACTTCCTCCGCGACATCGGCAAGCACTTCTCCGTCAACGTGATGTTGGCGCGGGACACGGTGAAGAAGCGCCTCGAATCGGACGGGATGTCCTACACCGAGTTCAGCTACATGTTGTTGCAAGCGCAGGACTACCTACACCTGCATCGGCAGCACGGATGCACCTTGCAGGTCGGCGGATCGGATCAGTGGGGCAACATCGTCGCGGGCATCGATCTCACCCGACGTATGGACGGCGACGCCGTGCACGGGCTGACCGTTCCTCTGGTCACTGCGGCGGACGGCACGAAGTTCGGTAAGTCCACCGGTGGCGGAAGCCTGTGGCTCGACCCCGAGATGACGTCGCCGTACGCCTGGTACCAGTACTTCGTGAACACGGCCGACGCCGACGTCGTGAAGTACCTGCGCTGGTTCACGTTCCTCGATCGTGACGAGCTGGCGGAACTCGAGGCGGCGACGGCAGAACGACCCCAGGCCCGCGCGGCGCAGAAGCGACTGGCGGCGGAGATGACGACGCTGGTGCACGGCGCGGACAACACCGCGGCCGTCGAACTTGCCAGCTCCGCCCTGTTCGGCCGGGGAGAGCTTCGCGACCTGGACGCGGGGACACTGTCGGCCGCGCTGTCGGAGACCGACGTCGCCGAGCTGCCGGCAGGGGAGGAGCGCACGATCGTCGACCTTCTTGTCGACACGTCGCTGTGCGAGTCGAAGGGCGCCGCCCGTCGTGTGGTGAAGGAGGGGGGAGTGTCGGTCAACAACCAGAAGATCGCTGCCGAGGACTGGACTCCCTCCGCGGACGACTTCCTGCACGGTGAGTGGCTGGTGCTGCGTCGGGGTAAGAAGAACATGGCCGGCGTACGGCGCTCGGTGTGAGCCACGCGTGCGCGGGGTCACAGTCGGGGTTCGAGCACTCGAAGGCCCGCGAGGCGCCGGAGCGGCGCGCTGACCTGCATGGTCGCAAGCCCGTCGTGTGGCCGACCTGCGGATTTGACGCACTGTTATCCGTCGCGTAACTTTTGTCGAGTCAGAGCGACACGGACACGGACCGAGACCGCAAGGCCTCGATCACCGGCTCCGTAGATCATCTGGCATCCTGGTCACCGAAGAGTTCGAGTCTTGACTCGGCTCCGTGCGGCTGGCTAGGCTGGAACGGTTGCCCCGGATCCTCCTGCTTCGTGTGGGTGGTGGTGGTGTGTGCGTGTTCTTTGAGAACTCAACAGTGTGTCGATGAATGTCAGTGCCAATATTTTGTTTTGGTTTGCTGGTTCTTCTCCTTCTTCCCGTCGGGGAGGGACCGGTTCTTTTTTGTCAGCAATGGAG